>NZ_WSEN01000009.1 GCF_009758255.1 Microbacterium sp. MAH-37 | reverse complement strand
CCCTACAAGCGGGACGACTCCCGCGGAGGTGACCGTCCTTATCGCAACGACCGCCCGCAGCGTGATGACCGTCGCCGCGACGACCGGGGCGGCGACCGTCGCTCGCACACTCCGCAGCGTGGTGGTGCCGAGCGGGAGTACAACCCGTACGCACCGGTGCGTGAGCGCGTCCCGGAGCCGCCGCTGCCCGACGACGTCACGCCTCGCGACCTGCACCCTGCGGCGCGCAACGAGCTGAAGACCCTCAGCATGGAGAACGCCGAGCGGGTGGCACGCCTCCTCGCCATGTCGGCGCGTCTGATCGACGAGGACCCAGAGCTCGCGCACGAGTACGCCCTCGCCGCGTCGCGCCGCGCCGGCCGCATCCCGGTCGTGCGCGAGTCCGTCGCGATCACGGCCTATGCCATCGGTGACTTCGCCCTGGCGCTGCGTGAACTGCGCACCTACCGCCGCATCTCCGGCCGTGAGGACCAGATCGCTCTGATCGTCGACAGCGAGCGCGGTGTCGGCCGTCCCGATCGCGCGCTCGAGGAGGGGCGCGGAGTGGATCGCTCCGCTCTGCCGACCGAGGTGCGCGTGGCCCTCGCGATCGCGATGTCCGGCGCTCGCATGGACCGTGGCGAGCTCGAGCTCGCTCTCGGCGAGCTGGAGATCCCCGAGCTCGACCCTGATCGCGCCTTCGAGTGGAGCCCCGCGCTGTTCGCTGCTCGCGCCGCGGTGCTCGAAGACCTCGGGCGCATCGACGAGGCCGAGTTCTGGGCCGAGCGCGCCGAGACCGCCGCTGACGCCCTCGTCGCCGCATCCGCGGAGCACGACGAGGTCATCGTCGAGGACGGCCTGATCGAGGACTTCGACGACGAGTACGACGAGGATGCCGCCGGCGAGCTCGACGACGCCGTGGCCGACGTCGATGACGTCGCCGATGAGATCGATGAGGCCGACGTCGATGACGCGGCCGATGAGGTCGACGATGCCGAAAGCGAGATCGACGACGCCGCGGGCGAGCCCGACGCCGCCGACGACTCAGCGGACGACCTCGCGGACGCCCCCGAGCCCAAGGCCGACGACGTCGCCGCCGAGGCCGCGGAGATCCTCGTGGAAGCAGGCATCGACGAGGCCGACCCCGCCGACGAGGGCAAGGCCTGATGGGCTTCTTCCGCAAGTCCGCGCCCGCTCCCGCAACTCCTCTCGACGGCCGTGACGCCGTGCTCGCCGACCTCGACGGTGTCGTGTACGCCGGCCCTGGCCCGCTCCCGCACGCGATCGACAGCCTGAACCGCGCAGCGGCCGGCATCCGACTCGGGTACATCACGAACAACGCGTCCCGCACGGACACGGATGTCGCTGCGCACCTGCGCGACCTCGGTCTCGATGTGCGTCCGGACGACGTCGTCACGAGCCCCCAGGCCGCGATGCGTCTGCTCACGACGATGGTGCCGCCGCCCGCGACGATCCTCATCGTCGGGGGAGAGGGGCTCGTCGTCGAGGCGGAGAAGGCCGGCTACGCGGTCACCCGCAGCGCCGAGGACGCACCGAGCGCGGTCGTGCAGGGGTTCGCCCCCGAGGTGGCGTGGACCGATCTCGCCGAGGCGGCCTTCGCGCTGAAGGTCCCAGAGGACGAGGGCGGCATCCCGTGGATCTCGACGAACACCGACTGGACGATCCCGCGCGAGCGCGGCGTCGCACCGGGCAACGGCACGCTCGTCTCCGCGGTGCACACGGCGATCGGCCGGCTGTCGACTGTCGCCGGCAAGCCCGAGACTCCGATCTTCGAAGAGGCGCTCGCGCGGTTCGGCGCGAGCAACGCGCTGTTCCTTGGCGACCGGCTCGACACCGACATCCTCGGGGCCAACCGTGCCGGCATCGACTCGGCACTGGTCCTCACCGGCATCGACCGCCCCAAGCACGTGCTCGCGGCGCCCGAGGGGTCGCGGCCGACCTTCATCCTCAGCGACCTGCGCGAGCTGCACGAGCCGTACCCGCAGACCGTGCAGAAGGACGGCGTCTTCCACGTGAACGGCGCTGCCGTGCGTGTGGTGGGTGCGAACGTCGAGATCCTCGCCGAGGGCGAGCGCCAGATCGACCTGCTGCGCGCCGGTGCAGCCGCGATCTGGGGCAGCGGCGCGGCGATCTACGTGTTCGAGGTGCCGGAACGCCTTTACGCGGACCCGTTCCACCGTCCCTGACTGTCCACACTTCCGAGCGCCGCCAGTTCGCCGTCCGCGCCCCGCGTTAGGGTGGGGCTATGCAGGATCCCGCCGAGCACCTCCGGTCAGACGAGCCGGCCGACGCGCTCTGGAGCAGGCTGCGTCTGATCGAGGGCCAGCCGCTCGCCGACCGTGCAGAGGCCTACTCCGGCCTGCACAGCGAGCTCATGAAACGGCTCGACAGCGCACCGAAGACCGAGCAGCGGCCGAACCCCGCCGGGGAACGGTGACCCGCCTCGACGCGGCGCTGGCCGCACGAGGACTGGCGCGTTCGCGCTCGCACGCCGCAACGCTCATCAGCGAGGGCAGAGTGCGGATCGACGGGCGCCCCGTCGTGAAGGCGTCGACCCCCGTCCCGGATGAGGCGGAGATCACCGTCGACGGCGCGGACGACTACGTCAGCCGAGGCGCGCACAAGCTCATCGCCGCGCTCGACGGCTTCGGCATCGCGGTGCAGGGCCGGCTCGCGCTCGACATGGGTGCATCGACCGGCGGGTTCACGCAGGTGCTCCGAGAGCGGGGCGCACGTCGCGTGCTGGCAGTCGACGTCGGCCACGGGCAGCTCGCCCCGTCCATCGCCGCCGACCCCGGCGTCACATCGGTCGAGGGCTACAACGTGCGGTACATGACGCGGGAGAACCTCGTCGAGGCGACGGGTGAACCCGATGCCCCCGACCTCATCACCGGTGACCTGTCCTTCATCTCGCTCGAGCACGTGCTTCCCTCCGTCGCCGCGGTCGCTGCGCCTGGAGCCGACATCGTGCTGCTCATCAAGCCGCAGTTCGAGGTCGGTCGCACCGCGGTCCGTGGCGGGCTGGTCACCGACCCCACGACACGCGTCGACGCGGTGGAGCGGACGGCGTGGGACGCCTGGGACGCCGGACTCGGCATCCGCGGCATCCTGCCCTCGCCGATCCTCGGCACGCACGGCAATGCGGAGTACCTCGTGCACCTCGGCGCAGGCGGCGAGGATCCGACACAATGGACGAAGCGCATCGCGGAACTGGCAGGAGGACGATGAACGAGCGGAACATCCTGGTCGTCGCTCACGCGCACCGGGAGGACACGGTCGCCGCCGCGATGCGCGTGATCGAGGCGCTGCGCGACGCGGGTGCCAGGCCCGTCCTCGCGGCGGAGGACCACGGCGAGCTCACCGCCGTCGACCCGAGGTTCGCCGAGGTGGCCACCGTCGGCGCCGACGTCGACGTGAGCGATCTCGAACTCGCGATCGTGCTCGGCGGAGACGGCACCATCCTGCGCGCCGCCGAGCTGGTGCGCGACGCCGGTGCCCCGGTGCTCGGCATCAACATGGGTCACGTCGGCTTCCTCGCCGAGATCGAGCGCGACGACATGGATGACGCCGTGCGCCGAGTGATCGACCGCGATTACCAGGTCGAGGAGCGCCTCGCCCTCTCGGTCCGCGTGAAGGATGCCGCAGGCGAGGTCGTCTACGACACGTGGGCGCTGAACGAGGCGACCGTCGAGAAGGCCAGCCGCGAGCGGATGATCGAGGTCGTCGTCGAGATCGACGGCCGCCCGCTGACGAGTTACGGATGCGACGGCATGGTGGTCGCCACTCCGACCGGATCGACGGCCTACAACTTCTCCGCCGGAGGCCCGGTGATCTGGCCCGGCGTCGAGGCGATCGCCGTCGTACCGCTCTCCGCGCACGCCCTGTTCGCGCGTGCCCTGGTGGTCAGCCCCCAGGCGTCCGTCGCGATCGAGATGCTCGAGTCCACCTCGGGGACCGGGATCCTGTGGTGCGACGGCCGGCGCTCCCACGAGCTTCCGCCCGGTGCGCGCGTCGTCGTCCGCCGGTCCTCCAGGCCGGTGCGCCTCGCCCGCCTGCATCCGATCCCGTTCACCGATCGGCTGGTGCGCAAGTTCCAGCTGCCGGTCGCCGGATGGCGGGGAGGCAGCCGATGATCGAGGAGATGCGCATCCGCGGCCTCGGCGTCATCGACGACGCCGTGCTGCCGCTCGGCCCGGGATTCACCGCGATCACCGGCGAGACCGGCGCCGGAAAGACCATGGTCGTCACCGGGCTGGGTCTGCTGCTCGGCGCCAGGGCCGACTCCGGCGCCGTGCGCGCCGGAGCATCGCAGGCCTCCGTCGCCGGCGTGTGGATCGTGCCGCAGGACGGCCCCGTCGCCGACATCGTCGCGGATGCCGGGGGAGAGCTCGAGCCGGCGGGAGATTCCGCAGAGCTCTACGTGTCGCGCAGCCTGAGCGCGGAGGGTCGCAGCCGTGCCAGCGTCGGCGGCCGGGCCGCTCCTGCGGGCGTGCTGTCCTCGCTGGCCGAGGAGCTCGTCGTCGTGCACGGCCAGTCCGACCAGCTGCGGCTGCGTTCCGCCGCCGCGCAGCGCGACGCGCTGGACCGCTTCGGCGGCGACGCGATCGCCGACGCGCTGAGCACCTACGGCGCGGTCTTCGCCCGCTGGCGGGCGCTGGATGCCGAGATCACCGATCTCACCGAGAACCGCGACCGCCGCGCCGAAGAGGCTGCCCGGCTGCGCGAGGATCTCGCCCAGATCGAGGCTCTGGACCCGCAGCCCGGTGAGGACCGCGAGCTGAACGAGCGCGCCGAGCGCCTCGCGAACGCCGAGGAGCTCCGCGTCGCGGCATCCGTCGCCCGCGGCGCGATCTCCAGCGAGGAGGGCGAAGCGGATGTCTCGGCGCTGATCTCCGAGGCCAGGCGCGCACTCGAGCGCGTGTCGGACCCGCAGCTCGCCGAGATCGGCACGGCGCTCGAGGATCTCGGCTATCGGGCCGCGGATCTCGCGCTGCAGCTGTCCGAGTACCTCGCGGATCTCGACGAGACCGGTCCGCACGAGCTCGCCGCCGTCGAGGAGCGCCGTGCCGCGCTCAGCGCTCTCATCCGCCAGCACGGATCGCTCGACGAGGCGCTGGCGCTGTGGGGGAGCGGCTCCGCGCGGCTCGCCGAACTCGATGACGACGGCGACCGGATCGAACGACTCCAGGCCGAGGCCGCTCAGGCACGCGCAGACGTGGATGCTGCGGCCGACGCACTGACCGGTCTGCGCACCGCCGCGGCGGAGCGGCTGTCCACCGCAGTCAGCGAGGAGCTGCACGCCCTCGCCATGCCCGACGCCCGCCTGGTCGTCGAGGTGGCGCCGGGTGCCGAGAGCACGCATGGCCGTGACGATGTGGGCATCCTGCTCGCCCCTCATCCGGGTGCCGAGCCGCGTCCGGTCTCGAAGGGCGCCTCAGGTGGTGAGCTGTCCCGCGTGATGCTCGCGATCGAGGTCGTGATCGCCGGGGTCGACCCGGTGCCGACGTTCGTCTTCGACGAGGTGGATGCCGGCATCGGCGGCGCCGCTGCGATCGAGGTCGGCCGCCGTCTCGCGCGGCTCGCCGAACGGGCGCAGGTCATCGCGGTCACGCACCTGGCGCAGGTCGCCGCGTTCGCGACGAATCACCTGACGGTCGTGAAGGCGTCCGGCGGTGCTGTCACGGCCTCCAGCGTCCGCCGCTTGGACGGCGGGGAGCGCGAGGCCGAGATGGCCCGGCTGCTGTCGGGCCTGCCCGACTCCGACGCCGCCCTCACTCACGCTCGGGAACTTCTCGGTCTGAGCACCGCACCGAACTGATAGGATAAAAGCCCGTGATGCAGAACTCAGCCGCGCGGTCCGACGACACCACTTTCACGACGAAGCACATCTTCGTGACGGGCGGTGTCGTTTCTTCTTTGGGCAAGGGCCTCACCGCAGCCAGCCTGGGCAATCTCCTCACGGCCCGCGGTCTGCGCGTCGTGATGCAGAAGCTCGACCCCTATCTCAACGTCGACCCGGGCACGATGAACCCGTTCCAGCACGGCGAGGTCTTCGTGACCGACGACGGTGCCGAGACCGACCTCGACATCGGCCACTACGAGCGCTTCCTCGACATCAACCTGTCGCAGGCCGCGAACGTGACCACCGGCCAGATCTACTCCCAGGTGATCGCCCGCGAGCGCCGTGGCGAGTACCTCGGCGACACCGTGCAGGTCATCCCGCACATCACCGACGAGATCAAGCGCCGCATGCGTCTGCAGGCCACCGAGGAGCCGCAGCCCGACGTGATCATCACCGAGGTCGGCGGCACGGTCGGCGACATCGAGTCGCAGCCGTTCCTCGAGGCCGCACGTCAGCTGCGCCACGAGCTCGGTCGCGACAACGTGTTCTTCGTGCACGTCTCGCTGGTGCCGTTCATGGGCGCCTCCGGCGAGCAGAAGACCAAGCCCACCCAGCACTCCGTCGCCGCCCTGCGCCAGCTCGGCGTGCAGCCCGACGCGCTGGTGCTGCGCAGCGACCGCCCGGTCAGCGAGAGCAACCGCAACAAGATCGCGCTGATGTGCGACGTCGATATCGACGGCGTCATCAACACGGTCGACCTGCCCAGCATCTACGACATCCCCTCCACGCTGAACGACCAGGGGCTGGACTCGTACATCGTCCGTCGCCTCGGGCTGCAGGCCGCCGACGTGGACTGGTCGCGCTGGCAGAAGGTGCTCCAGGCGGTGCACAACCCCAAGCACGAGGTCACGATCGGCCTGGTCGGCAAATACATCGACCTGCCCGACGCCTACCTCTCGGTGACCGAGGCGCTGCGCGCCGGCGGCTTCGCCCACGAGGCGCACGTCAACATCCGCTGGATCCCCTCGGACTCCTGCGAGACGCCCGAGGGCGCCGCGAAGGCCCTCGGCGACCTGGACGGCATCTGCATCCCCGGCGGCTTCGGCATCCGCGGCATCGAAGGCAAGGTGGGCGCGCTGAAGTTCGCCCGCGAGCAGGGCATCCCCACGCTCGGCCTGTGCCTCGGCCTGCAGTGCATGGTGATCGAGTTCGGCCGCCACGTCGCCGGCATCCCCGGCGCGTCATCGACCGAGTTCGACCCCGAGACCTCCGAGCCGATCATCGCGACGATGGCCGAGCAGGTCGAGATCCTCGACGGCGGAGACCTCGGCGGCACCATGCGCCTCGGACTCTACAAGGCTGCTCTCGGCGACGGGACGCTGGCCGCGGAGCTGTACGGCTCGGACGAGGCCTCCGAGCGGCACCGCCACCGCTACGAGGTCAACAACTCCTACCGCGACCGCCTCGCCGACGCCGGCCTGGTCTTCTCGGGGCTGAACCCCGAGCTCGACCTCGTCGAGTACGTCGAGCTGCCGCGCGACGTGCACCCGTTCTACATCGCCACCCAGGCGCACCCCGAGCTGCGCTCGCGCCCGACCTCGCCGCATCCGCTGTTCCGCGGTCTGATCGGCGCGGCCATCGAGCGCCACCGCTCGAGCGAGCTGTTCGGCGATGACGACGCCTGACCCGTCCTCCCGTCCGGTTCCTGAGCGCCCTTCGTCTCGCTTCGCTCGCTCAGGACCCGCGGAGCGAGACGAAGGGCTCACCGACGAGCCCTTCGAACCCGAGGTGCTGCAGAGCGACCTCGTGTACGAGGGGTACGTCTGGGACGTGCGCTCCGACCGCGTGCGCTACGGCGACGGTGAGATCGTGCGGCAGTACGTCGCGCACACCGGCGCCGTGGCCGTCGTCGCACTCGACGACCAGGGGCGTGTGCTGCTGATCCAGCAGTACCGGCATCCGATCCGGCACCGCGACTGGGAGCTGCCCGCAGGTCTCCTGGACGTCGCGGGCGAGGAGCCCCTCGCCGCCGCGCAGCGGGAGCTCGCCGAGGAGGCCGACCTCACGGCGGAGCACTGGCAGCACCTCGTGTCGTCGTGGACGACGCCTGGTGGGAACGACGAGATGATCCACGTGTTCCTCGCCACCGGCGTCGAGCGCGCGGCCGCCGCGCATGCCCGCGAGGACGAGGAAGCCGACATCCGCGTCGCCTGGGTCCCGCTGTCGGATGCCGCGAACGCGGTGCTCTCCGGGCGGATGCACAACGGCATCCTGCAGATCGGTGTGCTCGCGGCCGAGCGGATGCTGCGCCGGCAGGAACCCGCCGGGCAGTAGCCGTGCAGCTCGACCGGGCGATCGACGCGTACCTGCGGCACGTGACGATCGAGCGCGGCCTGTCGGAGCATTCGATCGCGGCCTACCGCCGTGATCTCGCCGGTTACCGGGAGTGGCTGGGGGAACAGGGGATCGGCGACACCGCCGAGATCACTCCCGCCGTGGTGCAGGCGTTCGTCGCCGCGCGCGCCGGCGCGGAGCCGCCGCCTGCGGCGACCAGCCTGGCCCGGCTGCAGTCGTCGGTGCGCAGCTGGCACCGCTTCCTCGCCAGGGAGGAGATCGAGCCGGATGACCCGACTGGCCGGCTCCGCCCTCCGAAGATGCCGCGCCGGCTGCCGAAGGCGCTCACGATCGACCAGGTGGAGCGCCTGCTCGGCGCCCCGAGCGCGGACGAGCCGCTCGGCCTGCGTGACCGGGCGCTGCTCGAGCTGCTGTACGCCACCGGCGCCCGCATCTCGGAAGCCGTCTCTCTCGACGTCGACGACCTGTCGCACGGCGATGTGCTGCGCCTGCGCGGCAAGGGCGACAAGGAGCGGATCGTGCCGCTCGGCTCCTACGCGCGTGCTGCCGTCGACGCCTACCTGACCAGGGTCCGCCCTGAGTTGTCGGCCAAGGGACGGGCATCCGCTCGGCTGTTCCTCGGCGCGCGCGGCGCGCCGCTGTCGCGGCAGAGTGCCTGGCTGATCATCCGGGCCGCCGCGCAGGGCGCGCAGATCACCGCCGAGGTGTCGCCGCACACCCTGCGGCACTCCTTCGCCACCCACCTGCTGCAGGGCGGCGCCGACGTGCGCGTCGTGCAGGAGCTGCTCGGGCACGCGTCGGTGGCGACCACGCAGATCTACACGCACGTCTCGGTGGACACCCTGCGCGACATCTACGCGACGTCGCACCCCCGCGCGCGCTGAGCGGCCGCGCGCGGCGGTGCGCGCCGACCTGGGCGCGCCGGGATGAGTGAGGGGAGCGGTATCGATACAATCGACCGAGCACGAGGAGCAGGAGAACCGGTGGCGAAGAAGACCAAGGACGACATCCCGATGGGACCGACCGGTCGTCCCTACCACGGGTTCGACATCCCCGCACCGCTCACCTCGCACGGTCCGGCGCGCATCATCGCCCTCTGCAACCAGAAGGGCGGGGTCGGCAAGACCACCACGTCCATCAACCTCGCTGCGGCACTGGCCGAGTACGGACGCAAGGTGCTCGCGGTCGACTTCGACCCGCAGGGCGCGCTCTCGGCGGGCCTGGGCATCCAGACCCACGACATCCCCACGATCTACGACCTGCTGCTCGACCACAAGCGCGACGCGCACGACGTGATCGTGCACTCGGCCGTCGAGGGGCTCGACGTGCTGCCCGCGAACATCGACCTCTCTGCCGCCGAGGTGCACCTCGTCAACGAGGTCGCCCGTGAGACGATCCTGTCGCGCGTGCTGCGACAGGTCGCGGGGGAGTACGACGTCATCCTCATCGACTGCCAGCCCTCGCTGGGCCTGCTCACCGTGAATGCGCTCACCGCCGCCCACGGAGTGCTCATCC
This sequence comes from Microbacterium sp. MAH-37, assembly GCF_009758255.1. Classification (GTDB taxonomy): domain Bacteria; phylum Actinomycetota; class Actinomycetes; order Actinomycetales; family Microbacteriaceae; genus Microbacterium. The sequence goes on along the minus strand of NZ_WSEN01000009.1, from coordinate 413,530 downwards.
CGCTGGAGTGCGAGTTCTTCGCGCTGCGCGGTGTCGCCCTGCTGATCGAGACGATCGACAAGGTGCGCGACCGGCTGAACCCGGCGATCGAGCTCGACGGTGTGCTGGCGACGATGTACGACCCGCGCACGCTGCACTCCCGCGAGGTGCTGGAGCGCGTCGTGGAGGCGTTCGGCGACGACGTGCTCGAGACCGTGATCGGCCGCACCGTGAAGTTCCCCGACGCGTCGGTGTCGGGCGTCCCCATCACCGAGTTCGCGCCCGAGCATCCCGCCGCCCAGGCGTACCTGCGACTGGCGCGGGAGCTTGTGTCCCGTGGCGCCGTCGCCTGAGGACGTCCAGAATCAGGATGCCGAGGCGTCCGGCTTCAGAGTCTCGCTGTCCAACTTCGACGGACCCTTCGACCTGCTGCTGAACCTCATCTCGCAGCATCAGCTCGACATCACAGAGGTGTCGCTGAGCAAGGTCACGGACGAGTTCATCTCGTATCTGAAGGATCTCGACGGCGACGACGAGCTGGATCAGGCATCCGAGTTCCTCGTCGTCGCAGCGACGCTGCTCGACATGAAGGTCGCGGGGCTCCTGCCGCAGGGCGAACTGGTCGACGCGGAATCCGTCGCGCTGCTCGAGGCGCGGGACCTGCTCTTCGCGCGGCTGCTGCAGTACCGGGCGTTCAAGGAGGTCTCAGCATGGTTCTCGCGCTGCCTGCAGCGCGAGGAGCGCCGTCATGTGCGCGCCGTGCCGATCGAGGAGAAGCACCGGAAGAAGACCCCGGAGCTGGTGTGGACCCTCAGCGCCGACGACTTCGCCGCGCTCGCGCTGCTGGCCTTCGCGCCCAAGGAGATCCCCTCGGTGGGGCTCGATCATCTGCACGCGCCGCTGGTCAGCATCCGTGAGCAGGCGGCTATCGTCGTGACGCTGCTGCGCGGGTCGCCGTCGCTGACGTTCCGCGAACTGGTCGCCGGTTCCACGGAGCCCGGTGTCGTGGTCGCGCGGTTCATCTCGGTGCTGGAGCTGTACCGGCATGCCGCGCTGTCCTTCGAGCAGCTGGAGCCGCTGGGCGAATTGACCCTGCGCTGGTCCGCCGAGAGCTGGTCCGACGAGATGCTGGCGACGTTGGGAGCCGACTATGACCGATGACGTGCGCGAGACCGATGACGTGCGCGAGACCGATGACGTGCGCGAGACCGATGAGATGATCGACGCGGAGAGTGTCCTCGAGACCCCGCTCACCGAGCGCCTGGAGGCGATCCTGCTGATCGTCGACGAGCCGATCGGACTGGTCGCGCTGGCCGCCGCCGTCGGGTCGCCCGTGCCCGCCGTGCGGCAGTCGCTCGAAACGCTCGTCGACGACTACGACGGCCGCGGCGCCGGCCGGCGGCGCGGGTTCGAGCTGCGCGAGGTCGGCGGCGGCTGGCGGATGTACGTGCGTGACGACCACGACGACCTCGTCGCGGAGTTCATCGGCGGTCAGGCGCCGGCCCGCCTGTCGCAGGCGGCGCTCGAGACGCTCGCCGTGATCGCCTACAAGCAGCCGGTCACGCGAGGCCAGGTGGCATCCATCCGCGCGGTGAACGTCGACTCGGTGGTCCGCACGCTGCTGGCTCGCGGGCTCATCACCGAGATGTTCGCCGACTCCGAGACCGGCGCCATCAACTACGGCACCACCGACCAGCTGCTGCAGCACCTCGGCATCAACTCGCTCGACGAGCTGCCGCCGATCTCGCCGCTGCTCGACGACGGTGCAGACGGATTCGACGAAGGAATTGGTTCATGACTGACGAAGCACCCGAGGGCGTCCGCCTGCAGAAGGCTCTCGCGAACGCGGGCGTCGCCTCGCGGCGCGTGATCGAGCAGTACATCGTGGAGGGACGCATCCGGGTGAACGGGCACACCGTCACCGAGCTCGGCAGGCGCATCGACCCCGAGAACGACCTGATCGACGTGGACGGCACGGCCGTGCAGCTCGATGTCTCGAAGCGCTACGTGATGCTCAACAAGCCGACGGGCGTGGTGAGCTCGATGAAGGACGAGAAGGGGCGCCCCGACCTGCGCCGCTTCACGAAGGACTACGACGAGCGGCTGTACAACGTCGGCCGGCTGGATGCCGAGACCAGCGGCCTGCTCGTCCTCACCAATGACGGCGAACTGGCGCACGTGCTCGCGCACCCGTCGTTCGGGGTGACGAAGGTCTACATCGCCAAGGTGCAGGGCGCCGTCACGGCGCAGACCATCGCGAGACTGACCAAGGGCTTCGAGCTCGAGGACGGCTTCATCAAGGCCGACAAGGCGCGGCTTCTGGACACCTCGCGGAACACCAGTCTCGTCGAGCTGACCCTGCACTCCGGGCGCAACCGCATCGTCCGCCGGATGATGGCCGAGGTGGGGCATCCCGTCATCGATCTGGTGCGCCGGCAGTTCGGCCCGCTGCACCTGGGAACGCTCCCTGCCGGGAAGAGCCGCGAACTGACTAAAATCGAACTCGGCGCGCTGTTGACTCTGTCGCGCGAGGAGACCCCTGCCGATCAGGCGCCGGGAGACGTGCAGGAGAAGCAGTGACCGAACCAGGCCATGGTGCCGCGACGCAGTCGCGCGTATCCGGCACCGTGCGCATCGTCGGCTCAGGCCTGCTCGGTGCCAGCATCGGTCACGCGCTGCGCGCGAAGGGCGTGGACGTCGCCCTCGCCGACGCCTCGCCGGCGCAGCTGCGCCTCGCCATCGACTATGGCGCGGGCCGCGCGGCCTCCGTCGACGACCGCCCTGCGCTGATCGTCGTCGCCGTGCCGCCGGACGTCACGGCGGACGTGATCGAGTCCGAGCTGGCGCGCTTCCCGGATGCTGTGGTGACAGATGTCGCGAGCGTGAAGCTCGAGCCCTACCGTGCGCTGCGCGACCGTGGCGTCGACCTGACCCGTTACATCGGCTCCCACCCGCTCGCCGGTCGCGAGCGCGGGGGAGCGATCTCGGCACGCGCCGACCTGTTCATCGGACGCCCCTGGGTGGTGTGCCGCGACGAGGAGACGCGCGCGGCCGACCTGTCGCTGGTCGAGGCGCTCGCGCTCGACGTCGGGGCGATGCCGCTCGAGATGACTCCCGAGGAGCACGACCGCTCGGTCGCGCTGACCTCGCACGTGCCGCAGGTCGTCGCGAGCCTGCTCGCGGCACGCCTGGCGGATGCCGAGGAGGGCGCACTGCGCCTGGCCGGCCCCGGTGTGCGCGACACGACCCGCATCGCGGCATCCGCTCCCGAGCTGTGGGTGCAGATCCTCGGGGCGAATGCGGCGCCGGTGGTCGACATCCTGGACGCCCTCGCCGAGGATCTGCGCGAGGTCTCGTCCGCGCTGCGCGATCCGGATGCCCCCGGCTCGCGGCGCACGGTGGCGGACGCCATCCGGCACGGCAACGAGGGCGTCGAGCGGCTCCCGGGCAAGCACGGTCAGAACCGCCGGTTCGAGCAGCTCGTCGTCATGGTCGACGACACCCCGGGTCAGCTGGGTCGCCTGTTCGGCGAGCTCGGCGAGCTGGAGGTCAACGTCGAGGACCTGCGACTCGAGCACTCGCCCGGTGCGCAGTTCGGTCTGGCCGAGATCAGCGTCGCGCCCGCCGCGCTGCGCGGCGCGATCGAGGGGCTCGAGTCACGCGGATGGCGGATCGCAGGGAGCACGAATGACTGACATCACCTCTACGACGGATGCCGCGAAGTTCATCGCGATCGACGGCCCGGCTGGCTCGGGCAAGTCGAGCGTCTCGAAGGAGATCGCCCGGCGGCAGGGGTTCGGCTACCTCGACACCGGCGCCGCGTACCGGGCACTGGCCTGGTACGTGCTCGAGCGCGGTGCGGACACCGCGGACGAGCAGGCCGTCCTGGCGGCGGCATCCGACTTCCCGCTGCAGCAGGGACTGGACGCCGACGACCGTCGCGTGGCGGTCGGCGACGTGGACGTGACCGATGCGATCCGCGACCCGCGCGTCTCGGCGGCCGTGAGCGGCGTGGCGCGCGTGCCGGCGGTGCGCGCGCAGGTGAACGACGTGTTCCGGCGCCTGGTCGCCGAGGCGCCGTACCCGGCCGTCGTCGTCGAGGGACGCGACATCACGACCGTGGTGGCACCGGATGCGCCGGTGCGCATCCTGCTGACCGCGGCACCAGAAGTGCGCGCCGCCCGGCGCGCCGCAGAGCTCGGCGGCGAGAACGCCGCCGCTGTCGCGGAGGCGCTGCACAAGCGCGACCGCAGCGACAGCGCGGTGGTGGACTTCCTCACCGCCGCACCCGGGGTGGACGTCGTCGACTCCACCGAACTGGACTATCAGCAGACCGTCGACGCCGTGCTCGCGGTGATCGGCGAACGGCTAGGAGAACGAAATGGCTGACCCTACGAACGACTCAGGGCAGGCGGAGTACGAGGGCGCGCCCGACCAGCTCGCCGAGAAGATGGCTGCGCTGGACGAGGAGCTCGCCGACCAGCGTGCCGAGGTGCTGCGCGCCTCGCTGTCGGACTACGAGCTGGAGGACGAGGACGACGCACTGCTCGCCGGCGTCACGCTCGGCGAGGACGGCATCGAGTACCTGCCGGCGCTGCCGGTGGTCGCGATCGTCGGCCGGCCGAACGTCGGCAAGTCGGCGCTTGTGAACCGCATCCTCGGCCGCCGCGAGGCCGTCGTCGAGGACACCCCCGGCGTCACCCGCGACCGCGTCACGTACAAGGCCGAGTGGCTCGACCGCCGCTTCACGCTGGTCGACACCGGCGGCTGGGAACCGGATGCCAAGGGCATCGACCGGTCGGTGGCCGCGCAGGCCGAGGTCGCGATCGATCTCTCCGACGTCGTGCTGTTCGTCGTCGACGCGATGGTCGGCGCCACGTCGACCGACGAGCACGTCGTCCGTCTGCTGCGCAAGAGCGGCAAGCCGGTGTTCCTCGTTGCGAACAAGATCGACGACGCCCGCCAGGAGCCGGAGGCCGCCGCGCTGTGGAACCTCGGTCTCGGCGAGCCGCATCCGGTCTCCGCGATCCACGGCCGCGGTGTGGCTGACCTGCTCGACGCGATCATGGAGAAGCTGCCCGACGTGTCGGCGGTGGCCAAGGCCGAGATCGGCGGACCGCGCCGCGTGGCCATCCTGGGCCGCCCGAACGTGGGCAAGTCCTCGCTGCTGAACAAGGCCGCGGGCGAGGAGCGGGTGGTCGTCAACGACCTCGCCGGCACCACGCGCGACCCGGTGGACGAGATCGTCGAGCTGGGCGGCAAGCTCTGGCGCCTGGTCGACACCGCCGGCATCCGCCGCCGTGTGCACCTGCAGCAGGGCGCGGACTTCTACGCGTCGCTGCGCACCTCGGCCGCGCTGGAGAAGGCCGAGGTCGCGGTGGTCGTCCTCGACGTCAGTCAGCCGATCAGCGTGCAGGACCTGAACATCATCGACATGGTGCTCGAGTCTGGCCGCGCGCTGGTGCTCGCCTTCAACAAGTGGGACCGCCTCTTCGATGACGACATGGAGAACATCGACCGTCGCCGGTACCTGGAGCGGGAGATCGAGCAGGACCTCGCGCACGTCGCGTGGGCTCCGCGCGTGAACATCTCGGCGAAGACCGGACGCCACTTCGACAAGCTCGTGCCCGCGCTCGAGCTGGCACTGGAGAACTGGGACCGCCGCATCCCGACCGGCAAGTTCAACGCGTTCATCACCGAGCTCGTCGCCGCGCACCCGCACCCGCTGCGTGGAGGCAAGCAGCCGCGCATCCTGTTCGGCACCCAGGCATCGACCCGCCCGCCGACATTCGTGCTGTTCACGACCGGATTCCTCGACCCGGGCTACCGCCGGTTCATCCAGCGCCGCCTGCGCGAGCTGTACGAGTTCGAGGGCACGCCGATCGTCATCAACATGCGGGTCAGGGAGCGGCGCCAGAGGTAGTCATGACCGACGGGACCTGTGTCTTCTGCGCGATCGTGCGCGGACAGGAGGCGGCGAGCATCGTCTACGAGGACGAGACGGTCGTCGCCTTCATGGACAGGTTCCCGGTCACGCGCGGGCACCTGCTCGTCGTTCCCCGCGCGCATGCCGTCGGGCTCGAGGATCTCGATGCCGTCGACGGCGTGCGCGTCTGGGAGACCGGGCGGGAGCTCGCCCGCGCGCTGCGGCGCTCCGGCATTCCCTGCGACGGGATCAACCTGCTGCTGTGCGATGGGGAAGCGGCGAATCAGAGCGTCTTCCACGTCCATCTGCACGTCATTCCGCGGTCGGTGGGAGACGGATGGTCCGACCTGACGCATCACGCCCCGGAGCGCGAGCGTGCCCTGCTCGACGCTGACTCCGAGGTGATCAGGCGCGCGCTCGCGATGGACTGCGGCTGAGGCGGAACGCCTACGATGGCAGGTGGATGCCACCACTCCCGGCATCCGCTTGACTGCGCCCACGAGGCCCGCCGAAAGAGGATGCGATGACGCACACCCTGCCCCTGCCAGACTTCACCCACGAGCGCGTGGAGGTGATCACCGGGCCGCGGAGCGGGCTGTTCATCGCCGTCGCGCTGCACTCCTCGGTGCTCGGCTCCGCCCTCGGCGGTGCGCGTCTGTGGACCTACCCGCACTGGAGCGACGCCCTCGGCGACGCGCTGCGGTTGTCTGCCGCGATGACGTTGAAGAACGCCGCGGCGGGCCTGGATGCCGGTGGAGGCAAGTCCGTCATCCGGCTCGAGCCCGGCGAGACGCTGGATGCGGATCGGCGTCGCGCGGCGTTCCTCGACCTCGGCGACGCCGTCGAGCTGCTCGGCGGGGCGTACCGCACGGCCGAGGATGTGGGCTCGACGACCGACGACATGCTGACGGTCAGTGAGCGCACCGCGCACGTGGTCGGTCTGCCCTCGACCGTCGGCGGTTCGGGTGAGCCCGCCGGGCCGACCAGCCTCGGCGTGTACTCGTCGCTGCAGGCCGTGCTGTCCAAGCTCACCGGCTCGCCGTCCGCGGCCGGTCGCCGCGTGACGATCTCGGGCCTCGGCCAGGTCGGCGGGCGCCTCGCGCAGCGGTTGGCCGACGAGGGAGCGGTGCTGACCGTCACCGACATCAACGCCGCGCGCCGTGAGTTCGCGGCGTCGATCGGCGCGACCTGGGCGGAGCCCGGGACCGAGCACCTGGTGCCCGGTGACGTGTTCGTGCCCGCCGGCATCGGCGGCATCCTCACCGACGACGTCATCGACGCACTCGACGTGAAGGCGGTCTGCGGACCTGCGAACAACCCGCTGGCCGACCACTCCGGAGCGGACCGGCTCGCGGGTCGCGGCATCCTGTACGCGCCCGACTTCGTCGTGAACGCGGGCGGCGTGATCTATCTCGACCTCGAGGCGAAGCAGCTCGGCACCAGCGAGGAGATCATGGCGCGGGTGGCCGGCATCGGCGACACCGTGCGCACGATCCTGGACGACGCCGAGGTGCGCGGTATCACGCCGCTGGCCGCCGCGGAGGAGCTCGCGGCGTCGCGGCTGCGCGCGGGAGCGGCGGTCTGACGTGAGCGGCGCGGGCATCGAGGTCGAGATCCTCACGGCGATCGGTGATTCCGAGGCCGAGGATCTGGCTTCGCTGCTCGCGCAGCTCTCGACGACGGCGATCTTCGACCGGGAACGGTTCGACGCGATCATCGCGCACGACGCGACGGACCTGATCGTCGCTCGCGCCGACGGCAGGATCGTCGGCATGGCGACCTTCGTCTCACTGCCGCTGCCCTCCGGGCTGCGCGGGCATGTCGAGGACGTCGCCGTCGACGCATCGATGCGCGGGCGCGGGATCGCCCGGATGCTGCTCACCCGCATGACCTCGATCGCCACGGAGCGCGGGTTGCGGACGCTCGACCTGACGTCGCGCCCGTCGCGCGAGTCCGCGCTGCGGCTGTACGAGTCGGCGGGTTTCGTGCCGCGGGAGACGAACGTGCTGCGGTTCACGCCCGAAGCGCACATCGTGGAGGAAGGACGCAGATGACGGTGACCGTGAAGCCGTATGCGACGGAGTGGCCGGGTTTCTTCGACCGGATCTCTCATGAACTCCGGGCCGCGCTGGCGGAAGTTCCGATCGTGGCGATCGAGCACGTCGGTTCGACCTCGGTGCCGGGCCTGGCGGCGAAACCGACCATCGATGTCGACGTCATCGTGCGGCGCGAGGCGGTGCCCGACGCGATCCGCGCGCTTGAAGCCGCGGGGTACACGCACCGTGGGAACCTCGGGTTGGTCGACCGTGAGGCGTTCCTCGCGCCGGAGGACGGGGTTCCGCGGCACGTGTACGTGTGCGTGGAGGGGACGCTGCAGGTGCGTGCGCACGTCGCGGTGCGGGATGCGCTGCGGGCGGATGCCGGACTGCGCAACAGGTACGCCGCGGTGAAGACCGCGCTGGCGGACGACCCGTCGATGGACATCGACAGGTACATCGCGGGGAAGTCTGAGGTGCTGCAGGAGGTTCTCGCCGTGTCGGCGCTCACGGACGACGAGAAGCGCGAGCTGTACGAACTGAACACCGGGACGTGAGATCGTCACAGACCGTCGCGTCCGTGCCCGGGCGGCCGTGCTGTGAAAGGGTGGACGGGTGACGATCGTTCCTCCTGAGCCCGGCGAACCGCGGCGGCCGCTGGGCCCGCTCAACCCAGGGGATGCCTGGGTCGTGGCCGACTCGGGGGAGCGGTACTGGGGCCGCTTCGGCGCCGCGGGAGTGCTGGCGGTGGATGCGGAGCGCGGCGTGCTGCTGCAGCACCGGGTCGGTTGGAGTCATTTCGGTGGCACCTGGGGGATACCCGGTGGCGCGCGGCATCAGGACGAGTCGGCGCTGGACGGTGCGCTGCGCGAGGCGCGCGAAGAGGCCGGCATCCCGTACGGGGCGCTGCGCCCGAGGTTCTCGAATGTGCTGGATCTGTCGATCTGGACGTACACGACGGTCGTCGCGGATGTCGTGGAGCCCTTCGACCCTGTGATCAGCGACCCCGAGAGCGTGGCGCTGGAGTGGGTTCCGGTCGCGGAGGTGGCGCAGCGCGAGCTGCATCCGGGATTCGCGGATTCGTGGGGGCGTCTGTCGGCGTTGCTGGACGTGCGTCCGGCGATCGTGGTGGATGCCGCGAACGTGGTGGGTTCTGTGCCCGACGGATGGTGGAAGGACCGGGTGGGCGCGGCCGAGAGGCTGCACGCCCGTGTGTCGGCATGGGCCGCGGACGGCGTCGCGGCGTCGGCTCTCGGACTTCCGGCGGAGCGCTGGCATCCGGTGGTGTCTTTCGTCGTCGAGGGCGAGGCCCGGGCGATGGCTGACGGCGACGGCGTGGTGGCTGTCGTGCGTGCACCGGGCAGCGGCGATGACGCGATCGTCGCAGAGGCGACGCGCCTGGTCGAGACCGGCATGGCGGTGACGGTCGTGACGAGCGACCGCGGACTGCGGGAGCGCGCCGAGGCCGCAGGCGCCCGCCTCGAGTCGGCAGGGTGGCTGCTGGGCCAGCTTCCCGAACCCTGAGCAAGGCGGCTCGCTCTACCCTCCGGGTCCTGAGCGAGCGAAGCGAGACGAAGGGCGCTCCGGCTTCTTCGACCCCTCGGGAGAGCGGCGCACTCCACCCTCCGGGTCCTGAGCGAGCGAAGCGAGACGAAGGGCGCTCTCGCGGTACCTCAGCAGCCAGGTGCGGTGGGAGTCTCGTTACACGTGTGTGCGACCAGCGCCGTGTGTGCTTCGAAGATGCGGATCTGCTGGTCGGCGCCGGTGGTGTTGAGCGTCCCCGTGATCGGGAACCACCCGGCGCCGAGGTCGATCTCGGCGGTGTAGGCGACGTCGACCCGAGCGGTGTAGGTGCCGCGCGCCGCGTAGGTGTGGCTGGTGTCGGTGGGCGTGAACTGCGCCTGGCGGAGGTCGGCCCAGCTGGCCCCTCCGGTGGTCGCTTTGGTGGTGCTGTCGTCGCCGTTGACGAAGGTGAAGGTGGCGGGCGTGAAACGGACGGCGATGGGGAAGTTGAAGAGCGTGCCCGTTTCGGTGTGGACGGCGGCGTCGGTGACCATGTTGGTTGGCAGCCCCGCGACACCGAGGTTCTCAGGCTCGCCGGTGAGCGTGGCTGCTGCAGGGGCGAAGCTGGCGAGATCGGTGATCGTGATGGCGGGGATGCCAGGCGTCGGGACCGGAGTGGTCGGCGCTTCGGCCTCAGCGGGATCGTGCTCGCAACCGTGATAGTTCGTCCAGTTGAGTCTGCACTTGGTCATCGGATCGGGGACCGGCGCTTCCGGAACGCCCTTATCATCCGAAGCATGACCGGGGCGATGATGTTTGGGTTGGGATTCACTCGTGCCTGGCTTGGTCTGGTTTGACGTGACCTCTACGTGGTTGCCAGAGATTCCCTGCTTTGGACATCCCATTTCGGCGGCGGCGCCGCAGGAGGTGCCAGTGCGCTCGACCGCGTGAGCAGCGCCGGAGCCGGCAAATAGGAACACGGCTAAGAGGACGACTGTGATGATCAGGCGTCGCATGAGTCAAGATCCTCGGTCGGCGAAGATTCTGTGACCAGAATCCTGTCCTCATCGATCTCGAAGACCACCGCCATTCTGTATGCGTTCGGTCGATCCGGAGAGACCACGGAAGCGCCGTCTTCGTCCACGATGTCTACATCGCTGACATCGATGCATGTGGTTGCGTGGATGGTGCCCTCGCTGGCGGCGTAGCTGTCACCTTCGAACGATCCGACCACGGTGGAACCCGTTCTCGAGTAACTTTCTGCGTGCATGCTTGAAAGGTATTCACGGTCCGAAGCATTGAGTTCGCCTCGGGAAAGCTCGAAAGCGTGAGTAAACGTCGTGGGGTCCTCGAACTTTACGTTGTTTAGTGCCCCGATGTAATCCTGGTAGGTCTCCTCCGCCGCCGCGAATGCCTCCTCGTCCGACGCGAACGCCGCCGTCTTGGTCGGCTTCGGCTCGGGCGTGGGCGCGCATCCTGCGAGCAGGCCGAGGGCGAGTACGCCGGTGGCGAGGACGGGAAGGATGCGAGAGGACGTCACCCGGCTACGGTAACCGAGATCCCGCAACAGCCGCGGAAGTTATCCACAGGGCTCAGTCGAGGGGTTCCCGCCCGCGCAGTCGATCGATGTCACGGCGCTCCCGCTTCGTCGGGCGTCCTGCACCGCGGTCGCGGACTGCGTTCATCGCCATCGGCTCGCGCGGGGGAGTGCGGTCGTCATACGCCGCGGCTGCGAGGGGTGCGCCGACGCGCTTGGTCAGTGTCTGCCGCACCACGAGGATGCGGTCGAACCCGGAGATCCGAACGCGCAGCTCGTCACCAGGCTTCACGGACTGCGCGGCCTTGACCTTGTCGCCGTTCAGCCGGACATGCCCCGCACGGCATGCAGTCGTCGCCGCCGAGCGGGTCTTGTAGATCCGGACCGCCCAGAGCCAGCTGTCTACGCGTGCCGTGCCCTCGCTCATGATTCCCTCCGAGAGCGTGCGGCGATGAGTGCGCCGGCGACGATCAGACCTTGGCCGAGCGTGTAGGTGAGCATGACGGCCGGGCTGGTCCACTGCGGCATCGCGTCGGGCAGGAAGAGTCGGAACGCGAGGATCGAGTCGCTGGTGAGGAAGAACACTCCGCCGACGGTGATCAGACGATGGCAGCGCGCCGCCATCGTCGCGGTCCCGGCGAGCACCAGTCCGTAGGCCGCGACCGCGAAGATGAGCGCGCCGATCGACGGGCCGAGGATCACGAGCATCCCGACCCACCAGACCGCGTAGATCAGCGTCCACCACGGGATGCGACGGACTCGCAGATACTTCGCAAACAGCACGATGTAGGCCACGTGTGCGATGCCGAAGAACAGCAGCATCAGCGGCAGCTCGGGCCCCCACGGGAAGAAGGCACCGGCCTCGTCACCGAACCACGAGAACAGCAGAGCTGCCAGCAGAAGGGCCAGCACCGATCGCGGTCGCAGCCGCGGGGCCTCGAACAGCACGGGCAGTGCGAGAAGAGGCATCAGCGTCATCTTCGTCGGAGCGGCGAGGTCGCTCTCCGTCGCCAGCGCGATCACGTGGATGACGGAGAGAGCGATGTAGGGCACCCAGATCAGCAGGCGGGCGGCGGTGCGTCGCGGCATCCTTCCATCGTATTGCCGTGCCGTCAGTGCGAGAACTCGCGCGTGACCAGCGGGCGGCCGGGTTTCAGCTCACCTACCTGGTGGAATCCTGCGTCGAGGAACGTCGTCAGCACGCCGTGGAAGAGGTCGTTGCTGCGTCCCTTCGCTCCGCCGGTGTCGACCGGGTACGCCTCGACCAGGCGTGCGCCGGATTCCTTGGCGTATGTGACGGCCGCGTCGAGCAGCGCGGCGTTCACGCCCTTGTTGCGATGCTCGCGGCGCACGACGAAGCAGCTCACCGCCCAGACACTGTCATCGTCGAACGGCTCGGATGTCGCGGCGACGATCGCCTTCGTATGGGCCAGGCGCACCTGGCGAGTGCGCGGGCCGATGCGGATCCATCCGGCCGGTTCTCCGTCGACATAGGCGACGATGCCGGGCGGCGGGCCATCCGCGATCTCGTCGTGGAGCATGTCGCGGCGCTGATCGAGGTTCGTCGCGTCCCAGTCCTTGTTGCGCAGCATCGGCCAGATGCACTGACAGGATGCTCCGTCGCCGCCGCCCGTGAGGGAGTGCTGCACGTCGTCCCACCGTTCGACCGTCGCGCGTTCCGTGGTGATCGTGACCATGTCAGCACGCTACGCCGGGTCACGGACATCGGCCACCACGCCCGGGCCGGCGGTGGTTCGCGATGGCCGTTCGGGTCGGCTAGGATAATGGAGTTGCCCGCGCGGAAGCGCGGTCGTCCACGGGCTGTGGCGCAGCTTGGTAGCGCACTTGACTGGGGGTCAAGGGGTCGCAGGTTCAAATCCTGTCAGCCCGACCACTACAGGCTTATTCGAACCTTTGGACTGAGTAAGTCGGTACAGGTCTGAAGAGAGCCTTCCGCGAGATCGCGGGAGGCTCTCTTCGTTTTGGTGGGCGTGGGTCTGGGCGCTGAGCCGATTGTGCGTGCGCCAGTCATGTAGGACTTCGTTGAGTTCAGTGCGTTGCGAGTCGACCGTGACGTCGCGATCGGTGACACGGACATCCAATCGGCCGAAGAACGCTGAGCGAAGTTGGCTGGGGATGTTGTCGGGCGGCTGCATGTAGAGCGCGCACGGGTCTTCGAGCAGATAGACGAAGGCGTACGCCTCGTCGACGCCTTGCTGGTTGGTCGCGTACTGTTCGAACGCCCAAATAGTCAGCGTGCACGGGCCGGATCGACATCGATGGTGTTGACCAGACGTCCGCCGAAGTCCTTGCGCACATTGAGGTAGCCGAGCTCGGCGCGTCCGACGCTCCCGCCTCGTTCCTCATTGTGCTTCCATTGCGTCGCCCAGCTGCTTCTTCTTGGGGGCGTCAACGCCTGAGGAGACGGCTCAAGGCGGAGACATTGGATTCCGCTCATCTTGTTGCTGTGGTTGAGTTCCAGGTCGGCTACTGATTGATCCTGTTCACTGTCTGCGCGCGTACGCTCGGGGGATGCGGACACAGCGTGCGGCGGTCGTGTACAACCCGGTCAAAGTGCCTCTTGACCAGATCCGCCGCGCCGTTGGCGAGCAGGAGCGTGCGCACGGCTGGGAGCCGTCTCGCTGGTATGAGACGAGCAGCGAGGATTCCGGGGTTCGTGCTGCCGAGGACGCGCTTGCCGGCGACCCGACGTTGATGATCGTCGCCGGCGGAGACGGCACCGTGCGGACGGTCGCCGAGGTTGTGCACGGGACTGGTACGCCGATGGCGCTGCTGCCCGCCGGAACCGGGAATCTCCTGGCCCGAAACCTCGGACTTCCGTTGAATGACGTCGATGACGCAGTCGCTGCGGCGTTCTCGGGAGCGACCAGAGCGATAGACGTCGGCGTGGTCGAGCTCGAGAAGGAGACCGGAGAGCGGCGCACGCATCTGTTCCTGGTCATGGCCGGTATCGGACTCGATGCGGAGATGGCTGAGAACACGACCGTGCTGGCGAAGAAACGCCTGGGATGGATGGCGTATGTGGCGCCGATTGCACGATCGGTCATCGCGAACCGTCTGTTCCAGCTGGACTATCGCGTCGACGCTGGACATGTGCGGTCGACGCGTGCGCATACGGTGATCGTCGGCAACTGCGGGACTCTTACGGGCAACATGCTGTTGATCCCGAATGCGAAGGTCGATGACGGACTGTTGGATGTGGTGATGTTCCGTCCGAAGGGTCGACTGGGGTGGGCGGGGATCGGAACCCGCCTGACCCTTCACGGCCTCGCGGGCCGATCTCGGTTCGGACGGAACATGCTCGGCCTCGCACCGGACCTGAGGGCGCTGGAGTACGCGCAAGGCACGCGGTTCGACGCCCGGTTCGAGGCTCCGCGGGGGATCGAACTGGACGGCGATAGTTTCGGGCTGGTCAAGCGCGCGCGGATCACCGTCAGAGCAGCAGCTCTCGACATCTGCACTCTGGCAGATGCTGCCTGACGAGACTCAGGCTGCCGTGCGCTTGGCCCGTTGACGGAGGATTCCGAAGATGAGCGTGCCGACGAAGAGCACGATTCCGATGATGGCCAGCCACAGCAGACCCTGGAAAACGAATCCGACGACTGACAGCACCACCCATGCCACAAGCAGGATCACGAGTACTGTCCACATGGTCCCCACCATACGCGTCATCCCAGGCGAACGGCGAGAACCGGACAGATTCACGGCAAGAGGGTCTCCGCCCGTCTCGAACCTGTGAGCGCGTACATGTCGGACGCGTACGGTCAGCAAATGAACAGTAAGAGTTTGTCTGAAGAGGATGCCGACCGCGAAACGACCACACACACGAGCGACGGCGGAGTCGAGCGCCGTCCGCGCGCCCCCAGTGAGGGGGACACCAGCTGGGATCATGCCGTGGGGTTGCACTGGCACCCGTACTCGGCAACCGCGGAGACCGCGGCGCGCGCGGATCTCGAGGATCGGGTACGGGCGTCAAAACCGAAACACATCGCCTCGCAGCGCCCTGATGAGCGCGGCTGAGAGAAAGACTATCGGCGAAGCAGCGACCGGTGTAGTGTCGCGAATGAGCCACCGATTCTCGCGAGGATCTGGTGGCTCATTGTGGAGTGAGAGCTCTCACCGTGATGACGGTCAATGGGGACGCGCGCGATCCGGTGAGGGCTCTTCGACATCTCCCGCCGGTAATGCTGCCTGTGAGCGCACACATGTTCGAGGCGTACCGTCGGTTCATGAACACACAAGTGAAGATCGCAGGGAAAGACCCTGGACTGCTGGGACTGGGTTCCGTCCTCGTCGGCTCGCTCCCGGCGACGCTTCTCACAGACGAGGCGCCGGACCGCTACACCGTGGAAGCGGTGTTCACGCGCAAGACGGATCGAGACGAGGTCGCGGCGATCCAAGGAAACGAGACGCGCGCGTACCTGGCAGCGAACGGATTCCCGACCGTCGAACTGCACGTCGCTGATCGGCGACTTGAGATCGCGAATACCAACCTGGAAGAACTCCGGGACGGGCTCGGCGCGGTGCTCGCCACTCTGCTCGGCGAGATCAGCGCCGGCCTTCAATCCGAGCGGATGATCGCAGCCCACCGGCACCAGGACGCCTCGGACCGCGAACAGGAGCGCGCGGCGGCCGTCGCCGCCCTCGCCGATTCCATCACTTTCGCCAGTCGCTCGGTTGAGGCTCCGTCCGATGACGACGCGCGCATCGCCGATTGGTTCGAAGAAGGAGGCGCCGTCCGCACTTAGGACGACGCCGGAGAGAAGCCATCATGGACGGCATCCGTCCGACGATCCGCACGCGACCCCGCGAAAGCGGGACGCGCGGATCGAGCACGTTCACCGAGCTGGCCCAGCAGATCCGCGCCCGCGGGCTGCTGCGCCGGCGCTACGGCTACTACTGGTCGAAACTCGTCGGCGCACCACTCGTGCTCGCCATCTGCCTCGGCGCCTTCGTGTGGATCGGGGACACCTGGTGGCAGCTCTTCACCGCCGCGGTCCTCGCCATCGTCTTCACGCAGATCGCGTTCCTCGGCCACGACGCCGCGCATCGACAGATCTTCGTGTCCGGCCGCTGGAACGATTGGATCAGCCTGGTCCTCGGTGACTTGCTGGTCGGCATGAGCTACGGATGGTGGCAGCACAAGCACACAAGGCACCATGCCAATCCCAACAAGCTCGGATCCGATCCCGACATCGAGCTGCCCGTCATCGCCGTCACTGCTGAGACAGCGGCCCGTCAGCACAACCCGGCGATCACATGGCTGCGTGCGCATCAGGGGCTGCTGTTCTTCCCGATCCTGTTCTTCGAAGGGATCTCGCTTCACGCGTCGAGCGTGCGCCGTGTCTTCGCCCGCGGACGCCTGGAGCGGCGCTGGGTGGAGATCACGTTCCTCGCGCTGAGGATGGGCGGCTACCTGGTGCTGGTGGTCATCGTGCTCTCGCCGGGAATCGCCTTCGTCTTCCTGGCGGTGCAGCTGGGGCTGTTCGGGTTCTACATGGGCGTGTCCTTCGCGCCCAACCACAAAGGAATGCCCGTCGTACCACGTGAGATGAAGCTGGACTTCCTGCGGCGGCAGGTGATGATGAGCAGGAACATCCGAGGCGCCCGGTTCCTCGACATCGCCATGGGCGGGCTGAACTACCAAATCGAGCATCATTTGTTCCCCTCGATGCCCCGCCCGCACCTGCGCCGCGCGGCGCCGATCATCGCGGACTACTGCCATGCCCACGACGTGCCGTACACCGAGACCGGACTGTTCGCCTCCTACGCAATCGTCATCAGATACATCAACCGCGTCGGACTCGGAGAACGGGACGTCTTCACCTGCCCGCTCATCGAACAACGCGCACACCTCACCACGAACTGACTGAGCTCCGAAGCCGCAGTGAGAGGACGCGCTCGCCCACCTGGTCGACCCTGAGCCGAGCAGGCGCTGCGCAACCCGCGCGACGGGTTCGTCGTCTCCATCGGCATGCGTCATGCCTAGACGATGGCGTTTCCTGCTGATGGTCGCCGGATCGGCGCCGCCATGCTGAAGCTGTCGTTCAAACACGGCTATGAGGTCGCTCGTCGACATCAGTTCCTTGGCGCCGCGACCGCAGGTTCGATCCCCCGGACACGCCACCGGCAGTTCGATGGCTAGGCTCGGTCTACCGCGATCGTTGTCAATCGATCGAGACAGCTGCTTGCGGAGGATCCTCCCGCTCAAGCGATCCGCGCGACCATCGCGAGCGCCGCGGCGAGGAGCAGAGCCAGGTAGGCCCATGCATGGAGACGATCAGGGATGCGCGGCGGCCAGTGCCGCAGCATCAGGATCGCCGGCACAGCGCCCAGCAGCAGAAGTCCGGCGGCACCCGCATCCACGACGCCGATCATCAGCACGCCGCCGGATGAAGCGTGGCCGCTGGCGGTGAGGAAGACGAGGGTTGCGGGGATGCTGATGGCGAGCGTCATCGGGTTGGCCAGTGTGGCGGCGACGCCCATCGGAAGTCCTGAGCGTCGCAGCAGGGGAACGGTCATGATGCTGCCCCCGACGCCGAGAAGCGCGGCGATGGCGCCGATCGGGGCACCCAGCAGGTCCGGGATCGGTGGTCCTGAGCCGAGGGCTGCCCGTGAGGGCCGCAGGAAGCCCGGCCGTACGAGCACATCCACGATCGTGGCAGCCAGGTAGACCACGAAGCCCCAGGAGGCGACGTCTGGAGGCAGACCGAGCGTGATCACCGCGCCCATCGCTCCGCCGCCTGCGAGGAGCGCGAGGAGGCGGCCGCGCCCGCGCAGCAGGACGAGGACGTCGCGACGAGCGGCGGACGTGGCGATCGCGGCGTTCACGACCATCACCACGGCCGAAGTGGCCACCGCGACTCGGCCGGCGTCCTCCCCGCCGTTCGCGGCCACGACCCAGACGATCACCGGCACGGTCACGAACCCGCCGCCGAATCCGAACAGCACCGTGGTGACCCCGGTGAGAACGCCGATGAGGACGAGGAGGAATATCACTCAACCCAGTACAGCGACGGCAGTGTTGTCCTGCATTCGAATAGAGGGCACATCAGTGCGAGTTCCAGCCAATAGCATTGTTCCGTGCGAAACGTGTCGCTGGCGGCGGTAGACGAGCTACCGGTGCCTGTGCTGCCCATCGCCACCGACTACCCGCCTGGGTATCTTCTGCGCTGGCATGAGCATCGACGGGCGCAGTTCCTGTACGCAGCTACTGGGACGATGCTGGTGGAGACCGATGACGGTGCGTGGACGGTCCCGGGCGAGCGCGGCGTGCTGATCCCGCCGCGGACGCGACACCAGGTGCGCATGCTCGACGTGCAGACCTCGAGTCTCTACATCGAGCCGGCGGCCGTGCCATGGTGGCCGGCGTCCTGCCGTGTGGTGGGTGTGGGGCCGATGCTGCGTGAGCTGCTGCTCGCCGCCTCCGACATCGAGGGGGAGTACTCTGCCGTGGATCGGGAGGGTGCACTCGTCGCGCTGATCCTGCACGAGCTTGCGGCGCTGCCCGAGACGCCTTTGCATGTGCCGCTCCCGATCCAGGCGCCGTTCGCCGCCCTGTGCCGGTCTTTCCTGGCCGCTCCCGATGCGTCGGTGAGCAACGCGGCCTGGGCACGGACCGTCGGCATGAGCGAGCGCACACTGACCCGCCACTTCAGCGCTGAGGTGGGAATGAGCCCAGCGTCATGGCGCGTTCGCGCGCTGCTGCTCGCCGCCATCCCGATGCTGCGCCATCGTTCCGTGTCCCAGGTGGCGACCGATCTCGGCTATTCATCGCCCTCAGCGTTCTCCGTCGCGTTCGCTCGGGAGTTCGGCATGCCCCCGTCACGACTGAGCACTCGCAACGATTCGCCCTCGGTGGCGTGATCGACGCTGCCGGGCTAGCGCTCGGCCTTCTCCGCCGCTCCGCGAAGGGCCCGCTGAAGCGCCATCTCCGCTTCGGCGTGTCGATCGTCGGCAGCTCGCTGTCGCTCAGTCAACGCCTCGGCAGATGCCCGCTCTCTCTCCGCTTCCGCGTGCACCCGCTCGAGCTCCTTGGCCAACTCCGCAGCCCGCGCCTCGAGCCGCTCCACCCGCTCCTCGGCCTCGGCCCGCGAAGCCGCGACCCGCGACAGCTCCTTCTCCGCCCGGTCCCTCTCCTTCTCGGCCTCGCGCACCGCCTTCTCGGCCTCCTTGCGCTCGCGCCGAGCGCGCACCTCGTCGGCGGGCACCTCCTTGACGGCAGCGGGTGCCGGCGCCCCACCACCGACGACCGCCTCCAGATCGACGGGGTCGCTGGACAGCTCGCGCACCAGCCGGCCGGATGCCACCGCCGCGGCGGCATCCGGATCGAAGAACGCCGCCGAGATCGTCCGCTGCACAGCCTCCGCCGTCGACGCCGTGACCCGCTCACCGCGATCGGAGGCCAGCCCCACCGCCTCCTGCGCGAGCTGGCGGGTCAGCGCGCGCCGGTCTCGCCCCAGCTTCGCGAGCGCCGCGGCATCGAGATCGTCCTGCGCCTCACGCAGCTCCTCGGCGAGCAGCAGCACCTGGGCGAGCCGGTCCGCCCGCTCGTGCGCGAACACGTTCACCACCCACGCGGCGACCGACGGCTTCGGGAGCGTGCGGATCCGCTTCGCCAGCGCAGCATCCGCCTCATCGGAGGCGCGCGCATTGCGCGCGGCGATGAAGGCAGCCGGAGCGAGGGCGTACAAATCGCTCGCGATCGTCGTGAAATCGGCCATGGCCGCGAGCCTACGCTCCCCGGCATCCGCCCTGTCGGCACCGGCGCGCCGCTGACATACTGTCGGGTATGAAGCGGATCGACGGACGCGCGCTCGGCACCTGGAGCCTCCGCCTCGACGCGATCTACTGTGCACTGCTCGGCGGCGCGGTCGCGCTGCGCGCATCATCGATCGCTGCGGTCGTCGCGATCCCGCAGCCGCTCATCGCCGCCGCCGGAGTCGCGGTCGTGCTGTGGGCGGGCCTCGTGCTCTGGATGCTGGCGCGGCTGCGCATCCGCACCGCGCTGCGCACCGTGATGGGCGTGAACGTGCTCGCCGCGCTTCTCGTCGCGCTCTGCGCGATCGCCGCAGGAACGCTCCTCGCCGTCGTCGCCGTGTTCGCCGTCGCGATCGACATCGCGATCTTCGCCGCCAGCCAGGCGCTCGCGCTGCGCACCCTCCCGACCGTGCGCACGGCGTGACCGAACGCAGCGTCGACCTCGCCTACCCGTTCATCGGCCGCTGGCTGGTGCAGAACAGCCCTGCCGATCGTGTGCCCAGCCACGGCACCTCGCTGTTCGCGACGTCGTACGCGATCGACTTCGTGCCGGTGGATGCCGCAGGGCGCACAGCCCGGTTCACGACCGCCTCCCTGCTCCGTCCGGAGCCGCCGGAGCACTTCCCGGGGTTCGGCCGTCCCATCCTCGCCCCGGCCGACGGAAGGGTGATCGCCGCGCACGACGGCGAGCCCGACCACCACGCACATCGCGGCTTCCCGTCGATCGGCTACGCCCTCACCCAGCGCCGCCGCAGCTCCGAAGGGTGGGTCGCCCTCGCCGGCAACCACGTCCTGCTCGAGACCGGAGACGTCATCGTCGCCCTGTGCCACCTGCAGCGGGGGAGCATCGACGTCCGCCGTGGGGACACCGTGCGTGACGGGGTTCCGCTCGCGCGCTGCGGCAACTCCGGCAACAGCACCGAGCCGCACCTGCACGTCCAGGCGATCAGCACCGCCGACATCGACCGCGCCGACGCCGTCCCGATCACCTTCCACGGCGGGCTCCCGCGCAACGGGACCGTCGTCGACGTCTGAAGTCCCCTTCCCACCGTCCTCCGACGGTGGGACCATGGATCATGGCGACCGGGGACGACGCCGAACTCGCCCGCAGGTTGCAGATCCTCGCGACCGAGCACTGGGGCCTCCTCGCCGCGCGCAGCACCGCCCAGAGCGAGGTGCTCACTCGGATCTCGATCTATCTCACCTTGGTGTCCGCAGGCCTCGTCACGATCGGACTCCTCGGCCAGGCCACCCACTTCGCCACCTGGTTCCCGGTCGCGGCGCTCGGCATCCTCGCCTTCCTCTCGCTCGTCGGCATCCTCACCCTCATCCGCGTCCTCGCCGTGTCGGAGGAGGACTTCATGTTCGTCACCGCCATGAACCGCATCCGCGGCGCCTACGCCGAGATCGACCCGGAGGCCGCTGACGCGTTCCTCGCATCCGTCCACGACGACGAGCGTGGGATGCGGGTGACCTACTCGTTCCTCCGCGAGCGCGGCTCGCTCGAACAGGTGCTCGGGTCGTCCCTGATGCTCAGCGTGCTCGTCACCGCCTCGGTGGGCGGGATGTTCGCGGGCGGGCTCTGCGCGACCCTCGGGATGCCCGTCGGTGGCGCCGTCGCGATCGGCGTGATCATCGGTCTGTGCGTCACCGGCGTCGCCGTCGGGTACGGCGGTCGCCGCTACCTCACGGCGTGGAGGACCTACCGCCCGCGTCGTCCGAGCGCCGGGCCGCCGGACTACTGGCGAGCGCGCACACCGCACTGAACGTCGTCACGACTCCGACAGCACGAGCCGACAGCGGTGCGCGGTCACGAACGGCTCGAGCCGGCGCAGCGCGAGCGGTCCCTCGGCCTGCCGGAGCACGTCCTGCACGAGACGTGCATGCACCCCGCAGACCAGCGCGCGCTCCTCGTCGATCATGTCGTGATAGCGGCAGGGCGCCAGGTCGAAGGTCAGCGCGCCCTCGTCCACCGAGGGCTCCAGTCCGGCGTCATCCAGGTGCTCGTAGAGCACGTCGACCTGACGCTGCGCGTCCGCGGCGAGGGGCGTGGAGGCCGCCGTCCGCGTCACGGCGCGCAGCAGTCTCCCGCGCTCGACGGCCCCGGACACCCGAGCGGACGCCGTCGCGCTCGACGACGTGTCCTGCACCGGATGGAAGATCACCGGCGGCCTGCCGCGGGTCCCGACCTGCACCGTCTCGGAGCGGATCAGCCCCTCGTCCTCGAGCACGCGAAGGTGGTCGCGCACGGTGTTCAGCGGGATGCCGCACTCCGATGCCAGCTCGCCGGCTCGGCGGCCCGGCACCCGCTGCACGGCGTGCAGCAGCTGCATCCGGCGCGGCTGGGTCAGGCCGCGGAAGTCGTGCGCGCGTCGGGGCATGCCCCGAACGTACCCGCGGGCACGAACACGGCGCCCGAGAGCGAGCCGGATAAAAACGGTGCAACCACCGGTGCAGCGAACGCGGCTTCGCGAGAGTCGGAGCAGCCGTGATCCGCCCCGGGAAAGGAACCACCTTGCAGCTCACACCGGAGTCCGAAGCCATCGTCCGCGCCACCGCCGGCGTCGTCGCCGAGCACGCGGAGGAGATCACCAGGGTGTTCTATCCGGCCATGTTCGCCGCGCACCCCGAACTGCTGAACGTCTTCAACCGCGCCAATCAGGCGATCGGCGAGCAGCCCAAGGCCCTCGCGGCATCGGTGGTCGCCTTCGCCGTGCAGCTCATCGATCCGGATGCCCCGGACTTCACCCCTGTGATGCGCCGCATCGCCCACAAGCACGTGTCGCTCGGCATCCAGGCCCGGCAGTACACGATCGTCGGCCGTCATCTGCTCGACGCGGTCGGCACCGTGCTCGGCGACGCCGTGACACCGGAGGTGCGCGCCGCGTGGGACGAGGTCTACTGGCTGTTCGGGTGCTCGCTGATCGCCGAGGAGGGCAAGCTGTACGCCCTCGGCGGCACCGATCCCGAACAGCCTTGGCGGCAGTACCGGGTGGTCGAGCGTCTCGAGGAGTCCGAGGAGGCGTTCTCGCTGGTGCTCGCGCCGATCGAAGGTGAGACGCCGTCGCACCGCACCGGTCAGTACGTCGCGATCGCCGTCGATCTGCCAGACGGATCGCGGCAGCCGCGGCAGTACACGATCTCGTCCGGACCGCGCGGCGACGCGCTGCGCGTCACGATCAAGCGTGTCCGCGGGGTGGCCGGCGCCCCGGACGGACAGGTCTCCACCTGGCTGTTCGAGAACGCGCAGCCGGGCACCGTGCTCGACGTCTCGCAGCCCTCCGGCGATGTCGTGCTCGACGACACCGACCGCCCCCTCGTGCTCGTCTCGGCCGGCATCGGCATCACCCCGGTCGCCGCCATCCTCGAGGATCTGTCCCGGCGCCAGCCGCAGCGCACCGTGCGCCTGTTCCACGCCGATCGCGCGCACGACACGCACGCGCTGTACGCGTCGCTGCGCCGGCAGGTGCTCGCCATGGACGACGCGCGGGCGCAGAACTGGTACGAGAAGGACGCCGAGCTCGCGCCCACGCTGCATCCGGCGCTGTCCGGTTACATGGATCTCGCCGACGTCGACGTGCCGGACGACGCCACGGTCTTCATGTGCGGCCCGCTGCCGTTCATGCGCGCGTCGCGCGCGACGCTGCTGTCGCGGGGGATCCCGAGTGAGCGCATCCACTACGAGGTCTTCGGGCCGGACCTGTGGGCCCAGCAGCCGGATGCCGCCTGAGCAGCCGGCCATGAGCAGTTCCGGGTGGGGCCGCCGCGGTGCCGCCGGCCGCCATCTCGGATGAGCGGCAGACGAGGCTAGCGCCGGTACAGGCGCGCATCAACCCCCTCGCCCGCGGGAGGGAGTGGCCGCAGAGTGGTGTGCGAAGAGAGGAGCACACCATGGAGGACAGCGGTTCGATGCACGGCGGGGAGGAGATCCGCCCGTTGCGCGATGCGGATGCCACGACGCGGAGCGACCCCGAGTCCGATCCCGCCCAGCGCGAGTGGGAGGACGCGGGGAGCGCGGAAGATGAGGCCGCCACCGCAACCGGACGGGATCCGGACGAGATCCCCGATCCGGAGGACGAGATCCCGGCCGAGGACCTGCCCCGTCCGGAAGCCCAGCCGGAGACGCAGGGGGCCGATCCGGAAGTCGCCGAGCTCGGCGAGGACGGCCAGGGGGACATCTCTCCGGAGGACCTCTGAGCCGCCACCGTATGTCGCCCGGATTCCCGAGCGTTGTCCGTTCATCGAGATCGGGCGATCATAGGGTCATGCGCTGCTCCGCGTCGCACCACCCGAACGACGAATCCGAACAACCGCTGTGATCCTCGTGATGACGACGACCCGGCGGGCGCTGGTGCGCGCGCCGAGGCCGACGTGGGTGCTCTGCGCGGCGGTTCTGCTCTGCCTGTCGATCGCCATGTCGGCGGCGGGTACCCCTGATCACGGATGGTGGCGGCTGTATTTCAGCCGTCTCGGCATGACGGGGGATCTCTCCAGCGGCTTCTTCAACGGCGGGCTCATCGTCAGCGGCATGATCATCGCGGCATCGGCGGTTCCGCTGCGCGCCGTCCTGACCGCGTCCGCGACGCTCACCGGCCGGATCCCCGCGCTGCTGTCGCTGGCGGTGGCCGGCCTCGGCGCCAGTCTGAGCGGCATCGGGCTGTTCCCGCTGTCGGTGGATCCGCTCGCGCACGATCGCGCGACCAACGGCGTCGTGCTCTCGTTCGCGATCCTCCTGATCGTGCATCGCGTCGGGCTGTGGCAGGTGTCTCGGACGCTGCGGATCGCGACCCTGATCGTGGCACCCGCGATCCTCGTCGGCATGGGGCTGCTGATCGTGGGCTGGATCACGCTGACGGTGTTCGAGATCGTCGCCTTCGGCGCGATACTCGCCTGGGTTCACCTCTTCGAGCGGGCCGTGGGCGTGCGGCCGCGAGGGATGCGGAACAATGAAGTCGTCTGGGAGGGCACGGGGGAGCAGGAGACGGAGGGAGAACCATGTTCGAAGCCGACGTTCTCGATGTCGCGCAGCGCACGTCGACGGGTGACCTGCCTGCCGCCGATCTGGTCGACGAGCTCTTGCGCACTGCGCATGATCGGTACGCCGGGCATGACGAGGGCACCGTCGCCGACTACATCCCGGCGCTGGCCAGAGCGAATCCGGAGTGGTTCGGTCTGAGCCTGGTCGGGGCCACCGGTACCGTGCACGAAGTGGGCGACGTCGACGTCGCGTTCACCATCCAGTCGATCTCGAAGGCCTTCGTCTTCGCACTGGCGTGCACGGCGATCGGGCACGAACGCGTGCACCAGCGGGTCGGCGTGAACAACACCGGACTCGCCTTCAACTCCGTCGTCGCCGTCGAACTGAACGGCGGCAGCCCGATGAACCCGATGGTCAACGCCGGGGCGATCGCCACGACGGCGCTGCTGCCCGGAGCGGATGCCGAGGAGCGCTGGGCTCACCTGCACGACGGACTCTCGCGCTTCGCCGGCCGCACGCTCGAGGTCGACGAAGAGGTGTACCGCTCCGAATCCGAGACGAACCACCGCAACCGTGCGATCGCGCAGCTGCTGCAGAGCTACGACCGGCTGGACGGCGACCCCGCCGAGACCGTCGACGTCTACACGCGACAGTGCTCGCTGTCGGTCACCGCACATGATCTCGCGGTCATGGGCGCGACCCTCGCCGACGGCGGGATGAACCCGCTCACCGGCGAGCAGGTCGTGTCGGCGGAGGTCTGCCGGGACACGCTCTCGGTGCTCGCCTCCTGCGGGTTGTACGAGCGATCGGGGGAGTGGCTCTTCGAGATCGGGCTGCCGGCGAAGTCCGGGGTGTCCGGCGGCATGGTCGCGATCTCACCGGGCAAGGGCGCCGTCGGCGCCTTCTCGCCGCTGCTCGACGGAGCGGGCAACAGCATCCGTGCGCAGCGTGCCTGCGCGTACCTGTCCCGCGCGCTCGGGCTCAATCTCTTCGCCTCCGCGCGATGGAACGGAACCGAGAACGGAGTCGCACGATGACCGCTCCCTCAGAGACCACCCCCTCGACCGAGGAGCGCCGCTCCTGGGTGCCGATGATCGGCCTGTTCCTCGCACAGGTGCTCATGTCGTTCAACGTGGCCGCACTGCCGATCTCGCTCGGCGGGATGGTGCAGGACTTCGAGGTCCCGCCGACCGTCGCGAGCTCCACCATCGTGGTCTACGGCCTCGCGGTCGCCGCGCTGGTGATGACCGGGGCGAAGCTCGGCCAGCGCATCGGCTGGGTGCTCATCTTCCGCATGGTGCTCGTCGTCTTCGCGGCATCCTCGCTGATCATGATCCTCTCGCCCACCATGGGCTGGGCGATCGCGGGGCAGGTGCTCGCGGGTGCCGCCGCCGCGATCATCGTGCCGGCGCTCGTCGCGCTGATCGCGGAGAACTACCGGGGCGACCAGCAGGCCACCGCGGTCGGATCGCTCGGCTCGGCGCGCGCCATCTCGGGCGTCACCGCCTTCTTCCTCGGTGGCACGCTGGGTACCCTCGTCGGCTGGCGGCCGATCTTCATGATCACGCTGGGCATCGCCGTCGCGGTCTTCCTGCTGAGCTTCAAGCTGCGATCCGACAGGGGCGACTCCGACGTCAAGATCGACCTCGTCGCCTCGCTGCTGATCGGTGCGGCCATCGTGCTGCTGACTGTCGGGTTCAACAACCTGAACGGCTGGGGCATCCTGTACGCCCGCGACGGCGCGCCGTTCAGCGTCGGCGGCATGTCACCCGCGCCGATCCTCGTGGTGCTCGGCATCGTGCTCGGTCAGTGCTTCTTCCTGTGGACCAGGCGCCGGATGCGCCGGGGACTGGTGCCCCTCGTCGACCTCGGCGTGCTCGGGCACAAGCGCGAGCGTGCGGCCGTGTACGCGATGTTCATCATCGTGGCGATGGAGGCGGCCGTGAACTTCACCGTGCCGACCTACATCCAGGTCGTGCAGGGTCGCACGCCCTTCGACACCTCGCTGGCGATGATGCCGTTCAACCTCACCGTCTTCGTCACCGCGACGCTCATCGTGCGGTTCTACAAGCGGTACACCCCGCGCGCGATCGCGCTGTTCTCGTTCGGGCTCACCACCGCCGCGCTGATCTGGCTGTCGTTCGTCGTGACGAACAACTGGGAGACCGTCCCGACGATCCTCGGCCTGATCGTGTTCGGCATCGGCCAGGGCGCCCTGGTCACGCTGGTGTTCAACGTGCTGGTCACCGCGGCACCCAAGGAGCTCGCCGGAGATGTGGGGTCGATCCGCGGCACCACGCAGAACCTCGCCTCCGCAGTCGGCACCGCCGTCATGGGCGCCGTGCTGGTGACCACGCTGAGCTTCGGCATCGGGAGCGCCGTCGCCGAGCATCCGGAGCTGCCGCCGGAACTGGTCGCGCAGGTGCCCCTCGACAATGTGAACTTCATCAGCAACGACGACCTGCGCACCGCACTGGAGCGCACGGATGCGGACGAGGCGCAGGTCGAGGCGGCCGTCGCCCTGAACGAGGAGCAGCGTCTGCGCACGCTCCGGCTCGGGTTCCTCATCCTCGCCGGCATCAGCCTTCTGGCGGCCATCCCTGCGTCCCGCCTGCCCAGGTACCGGCCGGGCGAGATCCCGGCTCCGGACGAGCACGAGGAGCCGAAGGGCGCCTGACCGGCCGTCGCGGCCGCGGGAATCAGACCGAGTCGGGCGGCGTGAGCGGCGGCAGAGCCTCCGCGCTGCTCACGGTCGCCGCTCGCTTCTCCGCGTGGAACGCATCCGCGAGTGCGCGGACGACATCCGACGTGGCCGGGACGCCGTCGGCCGGCGGATGCCAGAACCTGACGGTCGCGATCACACGCTCGGGCGACACCGCCTGGACTGTCGCCACGGGGTCGGAGACCGACGGGGATGCCGTGCCGGTGACCCCGGTGAGCCTCGCGAGCAGCGCCTCGACGGTGTCGTCGTCGCGGCGCTCCATCCGCACCTGCACCTGACCGCGGCCCTTCCCGTGCGAGGAGAGGTTGACGACCGAGTCCGAGAGCAGCTTGGAATTGGGCACGTGGACGGTCGCGCCGTCCGCGGTCACCAGGATGATCGCGCGGGCGTTGAGCTCGGTGACGGTGCCGGTCATCGCGCCGTCCGGAGTGTCCACCTGCACGATGTCGCCGACCTCGACGGTGCGCCGCGACTGGATCATCACGCTCGAGGCGAAGTTGTCGGCCGTGCCCCGCAGCACCAGCACGATGACGACGCCGACGAGGATGACGACGGCGAGCACGGGCTGGATGTTCGCGCCGAGGATCGCGAGCGCGAGACCGATGCCGAACGCGATCACGAGGTACTCGGCGCCACGGGCGACCGGCTGGACGTAGCCCTCCGGCATGTTCGGCACCCTGCCCAGGAGCGCCGCCGTCCCCTTGTGCACGAAATGTGCGGCCACCCAACCGAGGATGACGATGATCACGGCGACCAGCAGCTGCCACCACTGGATGCCGGCGAACTGTGCGGAGAGATCGGGCATGGCGTCAGTCTTTCAGGCGATCCCCAGGGCGGTCGGGATGAGCTGGACGATCAGCTGGCCCACGAGCACATCCTCTCCACCCCAGGGATCATCGTCTCGTCCTAGCCGAGCAGCTTCGCCTTGGCGGCGTCGAACTCCGCGTCGCTGAGCAGACCCTGCTGCTTGAGGGTCGCGAGCTTCTGCAGCTCGGCGACGACGTCGGTGCCGCCGGCGGGAGCCGCGGGGGCAGCCGGCGCGGCGGGGACCGGAGCCGCGTACTGCGCGGCGGCGGCCTGGGCCGCAGCATCCACCTGCGCCTGCTGCTGAGCGGCCTCGTACTGCTCCTGCTCGTACTGCTCCTGCGCCTTGCGCTGCTGGTGGTTGGCCATCGCGCCGGTCACGGCACCGGCGGTGCCGGCGACGACGGCGGTGCGGGCGGCGAGGCCGACCAGGCCGGGGCGTCCGATCCTGCGGAACATCGGCATGTCAGGCTCCTTCGTTCTCGATGTGGTCGATGAGCGCGTTCACGACGGGCGCGGGGATGCGCTCGTGCCGCAGCACGACTCCTCCGGATGCCGCGAAGCGGCGTGCCAGCTCGCGCTGGTAGGTCATCTCCAGCGCGACCAGCGCGGCGGAGGTGCCCGGCGGCACCAGCTCGGCGAACTCGGCGATGTCCTCCTCGCCGGTGATGCCGGAGGCGGCCAGGGCGAGGTCACCGAGATCCAGACCGTCCGGGTCGTCCTCGACCTCGACGACGGTCACATCGCCGGCGTCGGATTTCGAGATCAGCAGGAAATCGACCAGGCGCACCAGACCGGTGCTGAGCATCTCGGTGAGAGCGTCGATCACCGACGCATCCGGCTTTTCGCCTTCGAATCCCACGAGCGTGTACTCGAGGGGACCGTAACGGAATTCAGTCACGCTTTCTTCCTTTCGACAGAAGGGGGTGCCGGACGCCGTCCGACACCCCCTTCGGATGCACTGCTATCGGAGGATGCCGATCAGGCGAGGGCCTTGGCCTTCAGCTTCTCGTACTCCTCGGTGGTGATGGTGCCGGCCGCGAGCAGCTTGGCCGCGTCCGCGATCTCGTCCGAAGCGCTCTTGCCCGCAGTGTTGCGGATGTAGGCGTCGGTGGCGTCCTTCGCCTGCTGCGCCTGCTCTGCACTGCGCTCGGCCATGCCCTGGCCGCGCGCGATCAGGTAGACCAGCGCGGTGAGGAACGGCACGAAGATCAGGAAGATGATCCAGACCGCCTTGAGCCAGCCGTTGAGCTTACGGTCGCGGAAGATGTCCCCGATGATCGAGAACAGCACCATGAGGTAGGCGATGAAGAAGAACGCCCAGATCATGTACCAGAAGAAATCCCAGAATCCCATTGTTTGTCTCCCTGTTTGAGGTTGTTGTTCGGTCGTTCCGAAATCAGAAGCTGCCGATGCCCTTGCCGATGAGGTTCACACCGATGACAAGGAGCAATACTGCCATGATGACGGCGTTCTCCTGCACCAGCCACTCCCGGACTTTGTCGAGCGTTTCGCGCAGGCGGTCGGCGGCGAGCAGGTAGCCGACGACGGGGATCAGCACGGTGGATGCGCCGAGGAGCACGAAGATGACGATCACGGCGGTCTGCTCTCCGCCTGCGAGTCCTGCTGAGCCGATCGTCACTCCCGCGCTCACGGCGAGCAGCAGGTTCTTCGGGTTGACGGCGGAGAGCAGCAGCGCCAGACCCGCCGCCTTGCCGAAGTTCATGGTGTCGATGGCCTTCATCCAGCCGGGCATTGTCGGCTCGACACCGGCTTTGGGGCGTCCGCGCCACTGGCGGACGGCGAGGAGGAGCAGCCCTGCACCCAGGACGATCTGGATGACGCCCTGGATCGGCTTGGACGCACCTTCGTCGTCCTGCGGGAGCACGGCGGACAGCAGCGTGAAGATCGTGACGGCCAGGGCGATGCCCACGACCCAGCCGAGCAGGAACCCGACGCTGGTCGTGCGGGCCTTCGGCGAGAGCAGCATCAGGATCGCGGCGATGATCGGGATCGGGCTGACTGCCACACCGATCGCGAGGGGGAGGATGTCGCCGATGACGGAACCCATGTCGTGTCCTTTCAGCTGCCGGCCAGCGCCGTGACCGCGGCGCGGTTGGTCGGGTACGTGTCGTGATCGCCGAGCAGGCCGAGCTTCACGAGCCGGTCGTGGGTCTGCGGCCGCATCCGGCTGAACGACAGCGACACCTGCTGCTGCTCGAGCCAGCCCTGCAACGACTCGAACGCCTCGGCGCCCGTGACGTCGACGTCGGTGACGGCCTCCATGTCGAGCACGACGTGCTTCACCGGTCCGTTGCCTGCGTCATCCGCCGACGTGACGGCCTTCTTGACGGCATCACTGAACACGGAGCCGTTGGCGAAGAACAACGGAGCGGCCATCCGGACCACGACCACGCCCGGCGCGGTGACGGTGCCCTCGGGCGCCTCGTCCAGCAGCGACCGCGAGACCTGGTCGTCGACCTTGAGCACGTCGATCGCCGGGGCGGCCGCGCGCTTGGCCATGTTGATCAGCGCGAGCACGAAGGCGACCACGATGCCGGGGATCGACCCGACGAACAGGGTGACCAGGAAGCAGACGGCGCCGATGGTGAACTCGAACCGGTCGGTCGCCCAGAGCTGGCGGAACTCCTTGACGCCCAGCAGCGGCAGCACCGCGACGCCGACGATGGCGCCGATGGCCGGGCTCGGGATGTCGGCCAGCAGCGCTGTGCCGAAGAGCAGCAGGAGCAGGGTGCCGACGGCGAGCACCAGCGACGGGAGCTGGGTGCGGGAGCCGGCCTGATCCATCGCCGCGGTGCGGCTGGTGGAGGAGCCCATCATGAACGAGCCGCTCGCGCCGGCGGCGACGTTCGCGGCGCCGAAGGCGAGCAGGTCGCGGTTGGGGCTGGTCGAGTAGCCGCGCTTCTCGCCGTACGACCGGGAGACGAGCAGGCCCTCGGCCACGGTGACCATGGTCAGGGCGATCGCGGACGGGATCAGCGCGAACCAGGTGCTCCAGTCGAGGATCGGCCAGGTGAGGGTCGGCGGACCTGCCGGCACCTCGCCGAGCACGGAGACCCCCGCCTTGTCGGCGTGCGTGAGGAGCACCACGACCGTGGCGACCACCATCACGACGAGTGCCCAGGGCACGACCGGGGCGATCCGCCGGCCGAGCAGCAGGATGAGCACACCGCAGACCGAGATGAGCAGCGACCACACATTGACGGTGCCCAGTCCCTGCACGAGTCCGGTGAGCTTCTCGACGAACTCGCCACCGGAGTCGATCTTCACGCCGAGCATCTTGGCGATCTGCGAGACCAGGATGTCGAGCGCCAGTCCGCCGACGAAGCCGACCAGGATCGGCTTGGAGAGGAAGTTCGCCAGGAAGCCGAGCTTGAACACCGACATCAGCATGAGCATGACGCCGCAGATGACGGCCTGCGCCATCGCCATGACCAGGTAGTTCTGCGATCCCGCGGTGGCGAGCCCGCCGATCGACGACGCGACCAGGGCGGCGGCCGCGGCATCCGGCGAGGCGACCAGCTGACGGCTCGAGACGATCAGCGCCCAGACGATGGTGGGCACGACGAGGGCGTAGAGCCCCGCGGTCGCCGGGAGACCCGCGATCTGCGCGTACCCGATGTTCAGGGGGATCGCGATGGCGATGAGGGTGACCCCGGCGAGGACTTCACGGGCGAAGTTCTTGCGGGTGAGTCCGGCAAGGGGGCGTTGCACCGGGGACCTCCTGAATCGTCGGTGTGACGTTAGCAGGAGAGTATCGTGCGCCGGTCGCCGCGCGTGCGCCATTCATCCCGATCGGGTGAAACCGCCGTGGGCATGCGGGGGCGTTCTACTCTGGAGACATGGAGATGAAGGACGAGCGCAGCGACGCGGATCGCGCGGCCGATGCCGAGGAGGCGCTGCGCGAGGCCGACGCCGCGGTCGCCGCTGCGAAGGCCGAGGCGGAGCGCTGGGGAGGCGCGGACAAGCGTCCGGCCGAGCCCCGGGACCGGCACTGGTGAGCTCGCCGGAGCGATCACGGCCTCCGGCGCATCATCTGATCGGCTGAGCCGGTCGATCCTGTCGGCCGATGTCGTGGGCCGAGGCGTGACGGGAGACTGGACGTCCCGTCCCCGTCAGGAGCCCCCATGCGTCATCTCGCGCGCAGAGTCCTCGCCGTCACCGGCCTCGCCGTCGCCGCGGCATCCGCCCTCGCCGCGTGCGCGCCGGCCGCCGCACCGCGGCATCCGCCCTCGTCGTCCGCGCCGACGCCGAGCGCGCAGGACCTGCTGGATGCTGCACTGCGCGACGCCGCCTGGCAGAACGACGTCACTGCAGCGACGGAACTCGTCGCGCAGGGCGCCGATGTGAACGCGAAGGACGACACCGCGCAGTCGGCATATCTCGTGTCGACCAGCGAGGGGTATCTCGACCTGCTGCGGCTCGCGCTCGCGAACGAGGCGCTGATCGACGACAAGGACAGCTGGAACGGCACGGGCCTGATCCGGGCGGCCGAGCGCGGCCACGGGTACATCGTCGGGCAGCTGCTGCAGGCAGGCATCGATCGTGACCACGTGAACCGGATCGGGTATCAGGCGATCCACGAGGCCGTGATCTTCGGACAGGACAGCGAGACCTACCACCTGACCGTCCGCGCACTCGTCGCCGGCGGCGCGGAGCTCGACCGGCCGTCCGGCACCGAAGGGCGCACGCCGCTGCAGATGGCCGAGCAGCAGGG
Organism: Microbacterium sp. MAH-37; assembly: GCF_009758255.1. Lineage (GTDB taxonomy): Bacteria > Actinomycetota > Actinomycetes > Actinomycetales > Microbacteriaceae > Microbacterium. The sequence goes on along the minus strand of NZ_WSEN01000009.1, from coordinate 380,526 downwards.
GCTGGACGGCACCCGCTCGATCCTCGAGGCGGCTGCGGACGGTGCGGCCCCAGCCGACCCCGATACCGCGCTGCTGGCCGCCGCGGACGACGGCGATGCGGATGCCGCGATGCTGGCGCTCCGCGCAGGCGCCGACCTCGAGGCGCGCGATGCCGAGCTGCAGCGCACGCCGCTGATGCACGCGGTGATGGCCGACCGGGTCGAGGTCGCGCAGCTGCTCGTCGCGCTGGGCGCCGACCCCGACGCGTTCGACCACCGCAAGGACACCCCGTGGGTGATGACGGGCGTGACCGGCAGTGTGCGGATGCTGGAGGCGCTGCTGCCGGGCGAGCCCGATCTCGCGATCCTCAACCGCCGCGGAGGGACGCCGGCGAACCCGGCCGCCGAGCGCGGGCACGCCGACTACATCGATCGTGTGGTGCAGCTGGACATCGATCTGAACCACGTGAACACCAACGGATGGACCGCGATCCAGGAGGCCGTCGTCTTCGGCGGCGGCGACGGGAACGCACAGCGGATCGTGAAGACGCTGCTCGCGGCCGGCGCCGATCCCGGCATCCGCGACGCCCAGGGGCGCACGGCGCTCGACAACGCCCGCCGGCTGGGGTTCGGCGAGATCGTGGCGATCCTCGGCGGCTGATCGCTGCTCAGGCGGCGGACGCGCGCAGCATCCGGAGCACCTCCTCGGCGGTCACCTCCCGGCCGGTTTCATCGGTGTGGCGCTGCACCCGTCGTGCGATCTCGATCTGCTCGTCCCTGGTCAGCACGATGCCGTAGGCGCTCTCGAGCAGGTGCGCGACGCCGCCTTTCCCGGACTGGGAGTTGACCCGGATGACCTCCTCGTAGCCGCGTCCGATGTCGGCCGGGTCGATCGGCAGGTACGGCACCTTCCAGGAGATCTCGCGCTCGTCGCGGCCCTCGGCCGCGGCTCGGGCACGATGCTCGGCGAGGCCCTTCCGGATCGCGTCCTGGTGCGTGCCGCTGAAGGCGGTGTGCACCAGCGAGCCGACGTAGGGGTGCCGCGGGTGCACTTCGATGCGGTTGCAGTGCTCGACCGTGCGGCGGATCTCGTCGATGTCGGAGAAGTCGATCATCGGGTCGACGCCCTGCGCATGCAGGTTCAGCGCGAGGGTGGCGAGATCGACGTTCCCGGTGCGCTCGCCGTTGCCGAAGACGCACCCCTCGACGCGCTGCGCGCCGGCGAGGACGGCCAGTTCGGCGCACGCGACGCCCGTCCCGCGGTCGTTGTGCGGATGGACGGAGAGGATGACGGCCTCTCGGCGTGCGAGATGGCGGTGCATGTACTCGATCTGGTCGGCGTACACGTTCGGGGTCGCGATCTCGACCGTGGCCGGCAGATTGAGGATGGCCGGCCGGTCGGGGGAGGCGTCCCAGAGCCCCGTCATGGCATTGCAGATCTCCAGCGCGAAGTCCGGTTCGGTCTGGTTGAACACCTCGGGGGAGAACTCGAACCGCACGTTCGGCAGGTCTCCCGCCAGGCGCAGCACGTCGCGCCCGCCGGCCAGGATCAGTTCGCGCAATTCGCTCCTGTCCCGTCCGAGCACGACGTCTCGCCAGATCGGCGCCGTCGCGGTGTAGAGGTGGATGACGACGGGGTTCCGGATGCCGGCGATCGAGGCGACCGTCCGCTCGATGAGGTCGCGTCGTGCCGGGGTGAAGACGACGATCGTCACGTCGTCCGGGGCGATGTCCGTCTCTGCGATCAGGCGCACGAAGTCGAAGTCGGTCTGCGATGCCGAGGGATATCCGACCTCGATCTCCTTGTACCCCATCGCGACGAGGAGCTCGAAGAAGCGGCGCTTGCGCGCCGGATCCATCGGCTCGGCGAGAGCCTGGTTGCCGTCACGCAGATCGACCGGCACCCAGAGCGGCGCGACGGTGAACCGGGTCGACGGCCACAGGCGGTCCTGCAGGGGCACGTCGACGCGGGAGAAGACATCGCGATAGCGGTGCGCCGGCATCTGCGAGTGCCGCTGGGGATTCCAGTGCGGTGCGCCGTGCGGGATCGGTCCGGACGGTGTGGACAGAGTGGGGAACGTGCTCATGGATCTCTTCCTTCGGTCGATGCTGTCGACCGGCGACGACGAACCCCCACGGCGGGGGAGCCGGTCGTGTCAGGCCCCGCCGTGGCGGTGAAGGAGAAGGGATCCCTGGGGAAGCATGGCTAGACTGTAACACAACTCCTCAGACAAGCAGAGAGGTTTGGTTTATGGCGCAAGTGGTGCGGGAGACGTTGGCCGAACGGGCGGCGCAGCTGCTGCTCGAGCGCATCGGGGCCGGGGAATGGGCGCTCGGCGAGCGGCTGCCAGGCGAGACGACCCTGGCGCCGCAGCTCGGCGTCGGGCGCTCCACGGTTCGCGAGGCGATCCGTCAGCTCGCGGGCCGGGGCGTGCTCGTGACCCGGCAGGGCGCGGGCGTGTTCGTCTCGGCGCTCGAGCCGCGTGACGACTGGGACGAGGTGCTCCGCCGCGCCGACATCCTCGCGGTCATCGAGACGCGCACGGCGATCGAGAGCGAGGCCGCCGCGCTCGCCGCGCGTCGGCGCACCCCGGCGGATGTGCGCGTGCTGCGCCGCGCGCTGTCGGCCAGGGATCTCTCCCGCCCGCAGGAGGGCGACGGGAGCCCGCGGGCGATGATCGAGGCGCACGTGGATGCCGATCTTGCGCTGCACAGGGCGATCGTCGTGGCCGCGCACAATCCGGTGCTCACCGAGTTGTTCGACACTCTCACACCGCGCCTCCGCATGGCGATGACGGACATGCTGAGGATGCGGTCCTCCTACGGAGACGCGCCGGACCACGACGCGCACGCGCTGCTCGTGGAAGCGGTCGCGGGCGGCGACGCGGATGCCGCGGCGGCTCTCAGCCGCGCTCATCTGGCCGGTCTGGCCGAGGCGCTGGCATGACGGCGGCCGACCCGTTGGTGGCGACGGCGGCGCAACCGGTATCCATGACGAAGCCGACCTTCGAATCCGCATCCGCGGCTTCTCCCGTCCTCGAGCTGCGTGACGTGCACTTCCGCCGCGGCGGTCGTGCGATCCTCCGCGACATCACCTTCCGCGTGCAGGCGGGCGAGAGATGGGCGCTGCTCGGGCCGAACGGCGCGGGCAAGAGCACGATCCTGGGGTTCTGCGGGGCGCTGACGCATCCGAGCGAGGGGACCGTCGACGTGCTGGGCAGCAGGATCGGCCGAGTCGACCTGCAGGCGCTGCGCCGGCGGATCGGGCACGTGAATCCGCGGCATCCGCTGGACTCGCCGCTGTCGGCGACCGAGGTGGTGCTCACCGGCATCACCGGGACGGTGGAGACGCCGATGCGCTGGGTGCCGCAGGGCGACGAGGTGGAGCGCGCACAGGCGATGCTCGACGTCGTAGGGCTCGGCGCCCGTCGAGAGGCGAACTGGTTCACGATGTCGCAGGGTGAGCGGGGCCGGGTGCTGATCGCCCGCGCGCTCGTGATCCGGCCCGACCTGCTGCTGCTCGACGAGCCGACGACCGGACTCGACGTCGCCGCCAGGGAGCAGTTCCTCGAGACCGTGGACGGACTCGTCCGGCACGATCCGGAGATGACCAGCATCCTGGTGACGCATCACCTCGAGGAGCTGCCGGAGACGACCACGCACGCCCTGGTCATCTCCGACGGCGCGGTGGTCGCGGCGGGAGCGGTCGACCAGGTGCTGACCACCGACACGATCACGCGCGCGTTCCGGCATCCGATCGACGTCGCGAAGCATCGCGGCCGCTGGTCGGCGCGGGCGCGGCGGGGATGATCGTCGCTCAGCGGAAGTCCCGGGAGCGGTGCTCCAGTCCGGTGCGCAGATCCTCGAAGGCGTCGGCCAGCAGGTTGGCGACGCCCTCGGGGGAGCGCTCCAGGATGCCGCGCACGATGAGCGCGGGGGAGTCGCGGGCGATCCGGCGGTAACGGCCCCAGACACCGGCTGAGCAGATCACGTTCACCAGGCCGTGCTCGTCCTCGAGGTTCAGGAACGTGATGCCGCTGGCTGTCGCCGGTCGCTGCCGGTGCGTGACGATGCCGGCCACCTCGATCCGACGGCCCTGATCGTGGGTGCGCAGCCGTTCGGAGGTCAGCACTCCGCGCTCGGTCAGCGCGGCGCGGAAGTGCGCCATCGGATGGTCGTCGGTGGACACCCCGGTCGCCCAGAGATCCGCCGACAGCCGCTCGTACCCGGTCTGGTCGGGGAACAGCGGCGGCTGCACGGCGATCGTCGTGCCCGGCAGATAGCGGGCGCGGTCCTCGGCGGCCGTGCCCGCCGTCCAGATCGCCTCGCGCCGGCTCAGCCCCAGGCATTCGAACGCGCCTGCCGTGGCGAGCGCCTCGAGCTGGGCGGCGGTGGCATCCGTGCGTCGTACGAGGTCATGCAGATCGCGGAACGGACCGTCCTGTTCGCGGGAGGCGACGATCCGCTCGGCCAGGGGCGTGCCGATCCCTCGGACCCCGGAAAGGCCGAGGCGCACTGCGAAGCGGCCGTCCCGCCGATGCGCGGCGGACTCGTCGGGCGCTGTGCGGTCGAAGGGGGCGATCGCGGGCTGAGGGGCCGCGAGGCAGGCATCAAGGCCGGTGGGGGCGGTGCCGTCCTCGATCCGCTCCAGCGTCTCGGTGGCACCGGAGAGGTGCAGGTCGGGGCGCAGCACCGTGACGCCGTGTCTGCGGGCGTCGGAGGTCAGCGTCGAGGCCGAGTAGAACCCCATCGGCTGCGACCGCAGGAGCCCCGCGAGGAACGCTGCCGGGTAGTGCAGCTTCAGCCACGAGCTGGCGTACACGAGCAGGGCGAAGGACAGGGAGTGCGACTCGGCGAAGCCGAAGTTCGAGAACGCCTGGATCTGCGCGTAGATGCGATCGGAGGCCTCCTTGCTGAGGCCCCGTCGTGCCATCCCCGCGTACAGCGACTCACTGATGCGCTCGATCTTCTCCATCCCGCGCTTGGAGCCCATCGCACGCCGCAGCAGATCGGCCTCGTCGGCTGTGCAGTCGCCGAGCGTCGTGGCCATCTGGATCAGCTGCTCCTGGAACACCGGGATGCCCAGGGTGCGCTTCAGGACGGGCTCGAGATCGGGATGGGCGTAGGTCACTTCGTCCTGACCCATCTTCCGCCGCACGAAGGGGTGCACGGCGCCGCCCTGGATGGGCCCGGGCCGGATGAGGGCGATCTGCACAGCCAGCTCGTAGAACTCCCGGGGCTGCAGCCGGGGGAGCAGTCCCATCTGCGCCCTGGACTCCACCTGGAACACGCCGATCGAGTCGGCCCGGCAGAGCATGTCGTACACCGCCGGCTCCTCCTTGGGGAGCGAGGCGAGCGTCCAGACCTCTCCGGTGGCCTCCTCGACGAGGTCGAAGCAGTGCCGCAGCGCGGCCAGCATCCCCAGACCCAGCAGGTCGAACTTCACCAGCCCCATCGAGGCGGCGTCGTCCTTGTCCCACTGGATGACGGTGCGGTCCTCCATCCGCGCGTGCTCGACGGGCACCACCTCGCCGACCGGCTGCGCGGTCAGCACCATCCCGCCGGAGTGGATGCCGAGATGCCGGGGAGCCTTCAGCAGCTCACCGGCGTAGGCGAGGACGTCATCGGGGATGTCGTTGCCCTCGGCCACTTCGATCCCCGCGCTCCACCCGTCGACCTGCTTCGACCAGGCGTCCTGCTGGCCGGGGGAGTGCCCGAGCGCGCGTGCCATGTCGCGCACCGCGTTCTTCGGCCGGTACTGGATGACGTTGGCCACCTGCGCGGCGCGATCACGGCCGTAGGTCTGGAACACCCACTGGATGATCTCCTCGCGCCGGCCGGAGTCGAAGTCCACATCGATGTCGGGCTCCTCGGTGCGCGTGGTGGCGAGGAACCGCTCGAAGGGGAGACGGTACAGGATCGGATCGACCGCGGTGATGCCCAGCAGATAGCAGACCGCGCTCGCTGCGGCCGACCCCCGGCCCTGGCAGAGGATGCCCCGGCGCCGTGCCTCTTCGACGATGCCGTGCACGATGAGGAAGTACCCGGGGAAGTCCTTCTCCTCGATGACGTTCAGTTCCCGCTCGATGCGCGAGCGGCCGTCGGCGTCGAGCCTGGGATACCGCTCCGGCACCGCCGCCCACACGAGATCGCGCAGATGCTGCATCGGAGGGACGCCGCCGGGGGTGTCCAGCCGGGGCAGATCGGGCTTCGCCCGGCGCAGCGGGAAGGCGCAGTCCTCCGCGATCCGCAGGCTCTGCGCGATCGCGCCGGGGTACCGGCGGAAACGCGCCGTCATCTCCGCCCCGCTGCGCAGATGCGCGGAGCCGTGCACCGGCAGCCAGCCGTCCAGGTCGTCCATGCTGCGGGTGGCGCGCACGGATGCCACGGCCTCGGCGAGCCCGGCCTGCGCGGGGGCGGCGTAGTGCACGTTGTTGGTCGCCACGATCGGCAGACGCAGTTCGGAGGCCAGGGAGGCCAGGGCGTCGTTGCGGCCGGTGTCGCCGGGATCGCCGTGGTCGATGAGCTCGACGACGACCTGGTCCCTGCCGAACAGGTCAACCAGGCGCCGCAGCGGTGTCTGCGCATCGCCCCGGGCGAGTCCTCGGCGCACCCCGCCCTTGCGGCATCCGGTGAGGATGGTCCAGTGGCCCTCCGCGCTCGCCGCGAGCTCGTCCAGGTCGTAGACGGGGCGCCCCTTCTCGCCGCCGCGCAGCTGCGCCTGCGTGATGGACCAGGAGAGCCTCCGATAGCCCTCCAGGCCACGCGCGAGCACGAGCAGGTGGTCGCCGACGGGATCGGGGATGCCGTTCTGCGGGGTGGGCAGGTCGAGGGAGAGCTCGGCGCCGTACACCGTCTGCACGCCGGTCAGCTCGGCGACCTCGGCGAACCGCGCGGCGCCGTAGAACCCGTCGTGGTCGGTGATCGCGAGGGCCGTGAGCCCCAGGCGCTCGGCCTCGGCGAGCAGATCGTCGGGGGAGGAGGCGCCGTCGAGGAAGGAGAACGACGAGTGCGCGTGCAGTTCGGCGTAGGGGACGGCGTCGTCGGGGCGGTCCACCGGCGGCGGGGTGATGGGTGCACGGTGCCGGCTGAGCGGGCCGGGGTCGACGCGGGTGCCGAGGGGCTCGGCGGACGGCGGGGCGGTGGGGTCGCTGAGCGTTCGCTCCAGCTCCGCCCAGGTGAGATCGGGGTTGTGCCAGCCCATCAGCGGTACCGTCCCTCCGCGAGCCACCCCTCATCCGAGAGCACGACCAGCCAGGCCCGCTGGCGCTCGTCGACCAGCTGGAAGCGATGCCCGCTGCGGGAGCGAGCGGCATCCCAGCGGTGCTCCCGCACCGGCCACGGCCCCGCCCAGGAGGCCACCGCAGCGTCCTCGACGAAGGCGGGCGGGGCCGAGAGCGTGCCCCGCTCGTCGACCTCGATGGCGTCGTCTCCGGCCGCGCGCACCCGGATCGGCCGCGGCGGGTCGAACACCTCGGCCGGATGCGGACCGGGAATGCTCCCCGGCCAGGAGAGGGCAGGGTCGCGCGGGGCGACGGAACGTTCGCCCCAGGGGGTGAGCACCTGCCGGTCGGTCAGCCAGCGGCCGCCGGCCAGTGTCGCGGTGACGACGCCGCGATGCCCCACGATCGTCTGCACCCGGGAGAGGGCGTGGTGCAGACGCTCATCGCTCGCCTGGCCGAACAGCGCAGGCTGGTGATGCGCGGCGTCGTCGATCGCCACCGGGGTGATGCGCACCCCCACGATCCCGCGGAACGCATGAGCGGCGTCATGGTCGTCGTCGCGGCCCTCTGCGGCGAGAGCCTCGAGCTGCCAGCGCACCCGGTCGACGAGGTCGGCGGCTTCGAAACAGGTCGGATGCAGCCAGGTGCGCGAGTTCACCCTGCCGTCGTCGTCGGTCAGATCGATGCGCACCTCGGTGCATACCGCGGAGGCGTCGGCCAGCGCCAGCATCACGGCATCCGCTGTCTGCCGCACGGCGAAGGCGATCTGATCGGCCTGCCCGAGCGGGGTGTCGAACGAGATCTCCCCGGCGAGTTCGGGATCGGGCGGACGGTGCTGGATCGGGCGGGAGTCCGATCCCTGCGCGAGGGCGTGCAGCCGCGCGCCGTGCTCGCCGAACCGATCGCGCACCGCTCCTTCGCCCAGCGCGGCGAACTCGCTCAGAGTGTGCACTCCGAGACGGGCCAGCAGGCTGGCCAGCTCTTCGTCGCCGAGGGCGGTCACGGGAACGGGGGCGAGGAAGTCACGCGACCCGCCGGCGGGCACGATCACCCGGCGGGCGGATTCCCCTTCGGCGCGCAGTGCCGCGAGCTCGGCGGTGAACGCGCCGTCGGCGACGCCGATCAGTGCTTCGGGATACCCCTCCTCGGCGAGCACTGCGAGCAGCGCGTCGGCGGCCTCGGCTTCGCCGCCGTGGAACCTGGACACGCCCCGCGAGCGCAGCGCTGCCGCGCCGGGGCGCAGCAGCAGCACCCCGGGGGCGTGCTGCTCGATGAGGCGCAGCACCGGGACGAACGCCCTTTCGTCCTGAGCGGGATCGTGCGGCAGCATCCGCAGTGCAGGGGCGCGCCCCTGGGCGAGCCGCCGGCGCTGGCCGACGCGCACGCCCAGCGCGCGTGCCGAGGCTGTGCACGCGACGACGGTGTTCTGCCGCACCAGGGCGACCGGCGGATGCGGCGGCGGCTCGCCCAGCACCGCTCGCAGCGGCCAGTCGGGGAACCGCAGCACGTGCATCCTGCTCGGGGGGATCATCCCGCCGCCGCCCATCTCGTGTCGAGGGGGATCGGAGCCGGTGCCGTCTGCTCGACCTGCTCCACGGCGCCGAGCCGCCCTGGCAGGCGCACCCGCACGCTCTGCGGCCGCGGGCGGGTGCGGGTCTGCGCCGTGACGGTCACCGTGCGGTCCTCGAGCAGTCCCCATCCCTCGCCCAGGCCCTCCCACTGCGGGTCGTGCAGGCTGATCAGACCCTCGCTCTGCGGCCAGGGCGAGGTGGCCAGCACCGTGCAGCCACGGTCGCGCAGCCGCGCGGCGAGGCGGGCCGCCTCGGCATCCTGCGGCAGCGATCCTGGGTGCACTGCGATGAGCGGGACGATCTCGGCCAGTGCCGACACCACGGCCAGCCAGCGCGGACCGGGCTCGGGGACGAGCACCAGGCGCTCGAGGTCGATCCCCGCGGCGGCTGCGGCCTCGACGCCGAGGTCGGGCAGGCCGACCGCCGCGCACCACGAGCCGCGCTGGGAGGAGGCGCTGAGCAGGGCGAAGAGCAGGCTCAGTGAGGGCGAGACCGAGTACACCGTTCCTGCGGCGAGGCCTCCGCCGGGCAGGATCTGCTCCAGCGCGGGCGGCACCGGCAGCACCTTCTCGTCGCTGCGCACCCGCTGCATCCGCCCGATCTCGCGGCGCAGACGCAGGATCTCTCCCGCCCGCTCATCGGCGGGGGAGAGTGCTCGCAGAGTGCCGATCCCCATGCATCCATCCTCGAAGAGATATTCGAAAAGAACAAGTTCATCTCAGATCGTAAGTAGGACATCCGACATCGCTCTTCGAAGACTCCGGACTACTCTGGGGGCATGCGGATCGAGTACGAGAGCGACGTCGTCCGATGGGACGCCAGGGCCGAGGCCTGGTTCTTCGCGGTCATGCCTGAGGAGCTCTCGCGGGAGATCAGGGAGCTGCCCTCACCGCCGCGCGGGTTCGGATCGCTGCGGGTGCGCGCACGGATCGGCGGCACAGAATGGGCCACCTCGATCTTCCCCGGTCGCGACGGGTACGTGCTGCCCCTGAAGAAGCAGGTGCGCAGCGCAGAGGCGATCGAGGAGGGCGGCACCGTGCTCGTCGAGCTCGAGATCCTCGACCTCTGAACGCCGGTTATCCACATGGCGTTCCCGCCCGCCGTCCGTCTCGCCTAGCCTGCGAGGATGACCCTCCACGACCTCATCGCCGTCCTGGTGCACGTCGCCCTGGCCGGTGTCGGGGCGTGGCTGCTCGTCATCGATGCCCGCACCCACCGGCTGCCGAACCGCATCGTGCTGCCGACGCTCGGCGCGCTGCTGGTGCTCGTCGGCGTGGAGGCGCTCCTGACCGGCGACGTCGCGCGGATCGTGCGATCGCTGCTCGGGATGCTGCTGCTCGCAGGGTTCTACGCGGTGATGCGGCTGACCAGCAGGCAGGGGGTCGGCGGCGGCGACGTGAAGCTCGCGGCGGTCATCGGCCTCGTGCTGGGCTGGCACGGCTGGCAGGCGCTCGCGATCGGCGCGGCCTCCGCCTTCGTGCTCGGCGCGCTGTACGCCCTCGTACTCATGGCTCTGCGCAGAGCCGACCGCAGCACCCGCATCGCCTTCGGGCCGTGGATGATCGTCGGCGCGGCGCTCGGCATCGCGATCGGATGACGTCGCCAGGGGCTATGGTGTGCTCATGGCACTCGCGCGACTTCACGGTGGCCCGCTGGACGGGCAGATCATCCCCCTCGGCGACGATGTGGACGACAAGCTGATCGTCCCCTACAGCGAGACGCAGATCGTCTACAACCGCCGCGGTGAGCCGCAGAACACCGGCGCTAACGACGGCCCCGCCGAGCTCGACTTCTGGTACGACGAGTCCCTCGAGGACATCAATCCCGCCGATGTCTGATTCCGCGCCGTCCCGATCGGTCGAGGTCGAGCGCAAGTACGACGTCGACGCGGAGACCCCGCTTCCGGACTGGGCGTCGGTCGACGGCGTGCTCTCGGCGTCGCCGGGCGAGCTGCGAGAGCTCGACGCGCAGTACCTCGACACCGCGGAGTTCGCCCTCGCTGTCTCCGGCCACGCGCTGCGCCGACGTACCGGTGGGCCGGATGCCGGGTGGCACCTGAAGGGTCCGCGCACCGGCGACGGCCGGGTGGAGCTCGGCTGGCCGCTGGGCGAGGAGGGCGTGATCCCGGATGCGGTCGCCGAGGCGATCGCGCCGGTGCAGGTATCCGCGCTGCGGCCGATCGCACGGATCGAGAACTCCCGCACCGCCGTTCACCTGATGGGGCCCGACGGCGTGCTCGCCGAGTTCGTGGACGATCACGTGCACGCGACCGATCTGCGTGACGGATCGCGCCGCGAATGGCGGGAATGGGAGCTCGAGCTGGGCCCCGCCGCTCCCGCCGACGAGGCAGGACGGCAGGCGTTCTTCGCCGCGGCCGAGAAGGCGATCTTCGCCGCCGGCGCCCGCGACGCCTCCTCGGGGTCGAAACTCGCCCGCGCGCTCGGTCGCTGAACGGACCCTGCAGACGCAGAGAGGGCCGAGCGGAATTCCGCTCGGCCCTCTCTGCGTCTGTCGATCAGAGGTTGATCATGTGACCCGCAAGGCCGTGGAAGGCCTCCTGCAGCGCCTCCGACAGCGTCGGGTGGGTGTGCACGTTGCGGGCGGCCTCGAGGGCGGTGAGGTCCCACTTCTGCGCGAGGGTCAGCTCGGGCAGCAGCTCGGACACGTCGGGGCCGATCAGGTGGCCGCCGATGAGCTCGAGGTGCTCGGCGTCGGCGATCAGCTTGACGAAGCCGACCGGCTCGCCGAGGCCGTTGGCCTTGCCGTTCGCGCTGAACGGGAACTTCGCGACCTTGATCTCGCGACCCTCGGCACGCGCCTGCTCCTCCGTGAGGCCGAAGCTGGCGACCTGCGGCTGGCAGAACGTCGCTCGCGGCATCATGCGGTAGTCGCCCAGAGTCATGGTCTCGGCCTTGCCGATGGTCTCGGCGGCCACGACGGCCTGCGCCTCAGCGACGTGCGCGAGCTGCAGCTTGGCGGTGACGTCGCCGATCGCGTAGATGCCCTCGACGTTGGTGCGCATGTGGTCGTCGATGTCGATCGCGCCGCGCTCGGTGAGGGCGACGCCGGTGTTCTCGAGGCCGTAGCCGTTCACGTTCGGTGCGAAGCCGACCGACATGAGCACCTTGCCCGCGGTGATCTCACCGGGCTGGCCGTCGCGGGTCTCGTAGGTGACGTGCACGGAGGAGCCGTTGTCGGTGACGGTCTTCACCGCGGTGGAGGTGAGGATGTCGACGCCGAGCTTCTTGTACTGCTTCTGGATCTCCTTCGAGACCTCGACGTCCTCGTTGGGGAGGGCGCGGTCGAGGAACTCGATGATGGTGACCTTCACGCCGTAGTTCGTCAGCACGTAGGCGAACTCCATGCCGATCGCACCCGCGCCGACGATGACGATCGACTCCGGCAGCTCGCGGGAGAGGATCTGCTCCTCGAAGGTCACGATGTTGTCGCTGAGCTGCACACCAGGCAGCAGGCGCACGGTCGAGCCGGTCGCGATGATGACGTTGTCGAAGGTGACCTCTTCGGTCGTGCCGTCCGACTTGGCGACCGAGATCGCCTTCGGCCCCGTGAACGTGCCGCGGCCGTCGTACTCGGTGACCTTGTTCTTCTTCATCAGGAAGTGGATGCCCTTGACGTGGGTGTCCGCGACCTTGCGGCTGCGGTCGAACGCCGCACCGAAGTCGAACTGCACGTCACCGGAGATGCCGAAGAACTCGGCCTTGTGGGTGAAGGTGTGCGCGATCTCCGCGTTCTTCAGGAGCGACTTCGAGGGGATGCAGCCCACGTTGAGGCAGACCCCTCCCCAGTACTTCTCCTCGATGATGGCGGTGGACAGTCCGAGCTGTGCGCTGCGGACGGCGGCGACGTAGCCGCCAGGGCCCGCGCCGAGGATGACGACATCGTAATGTGGCATGCTCTCAGCCTATCGTTCCGAGGGGTCGGTGGAGGCGGCGGCATCGTCGGATGACGCAGCGGGCTCGCCGTCGGCCGGCCTGCGGCGCATGCCCAGCCAGACGGTGATGCCGGCGACGACGAGGACGGCCACGATCAGCAGCACCCACAGCCAGATCGGCGATGCGGTGCTCGGGGCGGGCGCCGGCGTCGCGGTGACGGTCACCGTGGGAGCGGGGCTCGCTTCGGGCGTCGTCTGCTCCGGCGTCGGCGCGGTGGTCGGAGTGGGTGTGGTCACGGCCGACCCGGTGGCCGTGGTGAAGGCGTACTCCCCGGCGATCGGATGGCCGTCGGCCGAGACGACCTTCCACGCCACGTGGTAGACGCCGGCAGGGCCGCCCGCCGCGAGGGGCTGGGTGACGGTCGTCCCGTCCACGGTCGGTGCGCCGTCGGTGACGGGGCTGCCCGCGGGATCGGTCACCTGGATCATGGTGGCGCCCTCGGCATCGAGCACGTCGCCGCTGAAGGTGAGCACGAGCTGCGCGGGCAGGGTCTCGACAGTCGTGTCGGCGGCCGGGTCCGCGGAGACGAGTTCGTCGTGTGCGGAGGCCGACAGCGGGGCCACCAAGAGGAACGCGGCGGTCAGCAGCGCGGCGAACAGGGCGGCGAGCGGGATTCTTCGAGAGGACCAGGTTGTCTGCACGTCCCCAGCCTAGGTGCGCCCCGTGCGCCCATCCCCTCCCGATGCAGTGCTCGGATCCGTTAGTCTGGAGAGAAGGAGGGCCACCCGTGACTGACCGCCAGAGCCGATACGGCGACGACGCTATCCACCGCAGCGGAGAGCAGCGCCACGACGTGACGCAGACTTTCGGACACGACTCCGATCTGTCGTTCGTCCCATTCGGAGCCGAACTGACCGAAGCCGAACAGACGGCGATCTCCGCGCTGCCCTCGGGGTCGGCGCTGCTGCTGGTGCGCTCAGGCGCCCTGGCCGGTGCCCGATACCTCCTGGACGCCGATGTCACGACGGTCGGCCGCCACCCCGAAGCGGACATCTTCTTCGACGATGTGACCGTGTCGCGTCGTCATGCAGAGATCACCCGCACCGGCACGTCGTTCGAGATCATCGATCAGCGCTCGCTGAACGGCACCTACGTCAACGGCGAGCGAGCCGACCGCAGTCTTCTGCAGAACGGCTACGAGGTGCGCGTCGGCAAGTTCCGGCTGAACTTCTTCGCCTCTCCGGTCGACATCGCGGCTGCGAACGCCTGATGGCGGCATCGTCCCCGGCCCGTGAGCGCGCAGCGCCCGCGGGCCTGCTGAGCATCGGCCAGGTGCTGTCGCGGCTGACCCCGGACTTCCCGGAGATCACCGCCAGCAAGCTGCGCTTCCTCGAGGGACGAGGGATCGTCACACCGTCGCGCACCGACTCCGGCTACCGGAAGTTCTCGGCAGCGGACGTCGAGCGCCTGCGCACGGCGCTCACCCTGCAGCGCGACCACTACATGCCGCTCGATGTGATCCGCGAGCAGCTGGACGAGGCCGTCGAGGGACAGCCGGTCTCGCCGCCGCCCTCGATCACACCTCCCGCCCGCCGGTACCGGCGCGAGGAGCTGCTGCAGGCCGCCGGCGCCGCCCCGCAGCTGCTGAACGACGCCGTCAGCACCGGGCTGATCGCGGCCGCCGACACGTACAGCGATCAGACCGTGTCGCTGCTGCGCAGCCTGGTCGCCCTCGACCGCCACGGCATCGAGCCGCGTCATCTTCGGTCGCTGCGCCAGGGTGCCGAGCGGGAGGTGGCGCTGATCGAATCCGCGCTGCAGACGATGCTGCGCCGCACGGATGCCGCGTCCCGCGGCCGCGCCGGAGAGCTGGCTCCTGAGCTCGCCGCGCGCATCGACGAGGTGCGCAGCATCCTGGTGTCCGCGGCTCTCTCGCGGATGCTCTCATAACGAACAGGTTGCGACACACCTCCGGCGCACACCGGATGTCGTTGCCCGACCACCACCCCTGCTCTACCGTGGAGATAGCTGCTCCGGGGGGAGCGGCACCGGTCTTGAGGAGGACACATGATGAATGCGGATGAGCTCTCCGGAGACCCGCGATTCGTGACCGAACTCCTCTTCACGGACGGTCTGCCCGCCATGGACGACGAGGTCGGCTACCGCGGTGCGGTCGCCGCTCGCGCGGCGGGCATCACCTACCGCCAGCTGGACTACTGGGCGCGCACCGAACTGGTCGTCCCCACCGTCCGCGGTGCGAGCGGATCCGGTTCGCAGCGCCTCTACGGCTTCCGCGACATCCTCGTGCTCAAGCTGGTCAAGCGACTGCTGGACACCGGCATCTCGCTGCAGCAGATCAGGATCGCCGTCGAGCAGCTCCGCGCCGCCGGCATCCGTGATCTGGCCGGCACCACGCTGATGAGCGACGGCGCATCCGTCTATCTGTGCACGTCGAACGACGAGGTCATCGACCTGGTCAGCCGCGGTCAGGGCGTGTTCGGCATCGCCGTCGGCAAGGTGCTCCGTGAGGTCGAGTCGACGCTCGTCGAGCTCGATCCCACTGCGCCTGACCCTGTCGACGAGCTCGCGCAGCGGCGCGCCAAGCGCACCGCCTGACGCGGACCGCCTGTACATACGAGAACGCCCGGCCGGAGCCGGGCGTTTCTTGGTATGTGCGAGAGGCGCGTCAGGCCTGAGCGCCGGTCTCCGGCACGGGCACCCGGCCGGCCCGGACGATGCGGTCCAGCAGCTGGTCGAAGTCGGCGGCGAGCTCCTGCGCGGAGTCACCGGGCCAGATGTGCAGCGGTTTCGCGGCACCCTGCGCCTGCTGCAGCGAGGTGCGCTCGGGCAGCTGGGGCGAGAGCACCAGCGGGCCGAACATGTCGCGCAGCTCCTTGATGCGGAACTGGTGCTCGATCGACTGCGGGCGGACGCGATTCACGACGATGCCGAGCGGCTGCAGGCGCGGGGAGAGTCCGCGGCGGATCTCCTCGATGGCGCGCAGCGCGCGATCGGCGGCGGCGACGGAGAACAGACCGGGCTCGGTGACGACCATGACGCGGTCGCTCGCCGCCCAGGCGGTGCGGGTGAGGGCGTTCAGCGAGGGCGCGCAGTCGATGAGGACGAGGTCGTACTCGCTCTCGACGGTGGCGAGGGCCTCCTCGAGCTTCCACACGTCGCGCACGCTGGGGTGCGGCCCGTCGAAGTTGATGGCGGACGGGCTGCCGATCAGCACGTCGATGGTGCCGGGATGCACCTTCGCCCACCCGCTGGTGGTGATGGCCTGACGGACCACCTTCTCCTTGGGGTTGGCGAGCACGTCGGCGATGTTCAGCCTGCCGGCGATCTGGATGTCCATTCCGGTGGAGACGTCCGACTGCGGGTCGAGGTCGACCACGAGGGTACGGATGCCACGGGCGAAGGCGGCGCTGGCGAGACCGAGGGTGACGGTCGTCTTGCCTACGCCTCCTTTGAGGGAGCTGACGCTGAGTACGTGCACATCCTCCAACTTACAGTGCCGACCCTGTGACTCTCCTTCACCCGGCTGCAACGCGGCGATTCCGGGCACTGCGCACGGGTTAGTCTGAGGGCACACTCAGCCCCGCTCCTGTGCGCCTCGGTGCGCACTGATCCAGAGGTGTGCATGTTCCAGAAGATCCTTGTGGCCAATCGCGGAGAGATCGCCATCCGTGCGTTCCGGGCGGCGTTCGAAGTGGGGGCGCGCACCGTCGCGGTGTTCCCCTACGAGGATCGCGGCTCGATGCACCGGCTTAAGGCCGATGAGGCGTACGAGATCGGCGAGCGCGGACATCCGGTGCGCGCCTACCTCGATGTGGACGAGATCGTCCGGGTCGCCGTGGAGTCCGGTGCCGACGCGATCTACCCCGGCTACGGCTTCCTCTCCGAGAATCCGGAGCTGGCCGAGAAGGCGGCCGCCGCCGGCATCGCGTTCATCGGCCCGCCGGCGCACGTGCTGGAGATGGCCGGGAACAAGGTCGAGGCCAAGCGACATGCGATCGACGCGGGGGTGCCGGTGCTCCGCTCGACCGAGGCATCAGACGACGTGGACGATCTCGTCGGCCAGTCGGACGGGATCGGATTCCCGCTGTTCGCGAAGGCCGTCGCCGGCGGCGGTGGGCGAGGGATGCGGCGGGTCGAGACGAAGGCCGAACTGGGCCCGGCCCTCGCCGAGGCGATGCGCGAGGCGCAGAGCGCCTTCGGCGATCCGCGGATGTTCCTGGAGCAGGCCGTCCTGCGCCCCCGGCACATCGAGGTGCAGGTGCTGGCGGATGCCACGGGTGAGACCGTGCACCTGTTCGAGCGGGACTGCTCCGTGCAGCGCAGGCACCAGAAGGTCGTCGAGATCGCGCCGGCGCCGAACCTGGACGATGCCGTCCGGCAGGAGCTGCACCGGCATGCCGTCGCGTTCGCGCGTTCGATCGGCTACGTGAACGCGGGCACCGTCGAGTTCCTGCTGGAGACGGCGGGGGAGCGCACCGGCGAGGTCGTCTTCATCGAGATGAACCCGCGCATCCAGGTGGAGCACACGGTCACCGAGGAGATCACCGACGTCGACCTCGTCCAGGCGCAGATCCGCATCGCGTCCGGCGCCACCCTGGCGGAGCTCGGACTCGAGCAGGGGGACGTCCGGCTGCGCGGTGCCGCGCTGCAGTGCCGGATCACCACGGAGGACCCCGCGCAGGGCTTCCGCCCTGACACCGGCAAGATCACCACCTACCGCTCTCCGGGCGGCGCAGGCATCCGCCTCGACGGCGGCACCGTGCATCAGGGCGCGCAGATCAGCCCGCACTTCGACTCGATGCTGTCGAAGCTCACCTGCCGTGGACGGGACTTCCCCGCCGCGGTGTCCCGGGCGCGTCGTGCCCTGGCCGAGTTCCGCATCCGCGGGGTGTCCACGAACATCCCGTTCCTGCAGGCGCTGCTCGACGATCCGGCCTTCGTCGCCGGCGACATCAGCACCGCGTTCATCGACGAGCGCCCGGAACTGCTGCAGGGCCGCGTGTCGAAGGATCGTGGATCGAAGATCCTGAACTGGCTGGTGGACGTCACCGTCAACCGGCCGAACGGCTCGCACCCCGGCACCGCCGACCCGAGCACCAAGCTGCCGGCGATCGACCTGAGCACCGAACCGCCGGCCGGAACGAGGCAGCGGCTGCTCGAACTCGGACCGGACGGCTTCGCCAGGGAACTGCGCGCGCAGACCGCCCTCGCCATCACCGACACCACCTTCCGCGATGCGCACCAGTCGCTCCTGGCGACGCGGGTGCGCACCCGCGACCTGGTCGCGGCCTCGCCGTATCTCGCCCGCCTGACGCCTGGGCTGCTCTCCGTCGAGGCCTGGGGCGGCGCGACCTACGACGTCGCCCTCCGCTTCCTCGGCGAGGACCCGTGGGAACGACTCGACAAGCTGCGCACGGCGCTGCCGAACGTGGCGATCCAGATGCTGCTGCGCGGCCGCAACACGGTCGGGTACACGCCGTACCCGACGGCGGTCACGGATGCGTTCGTGCAGGAGGCCGCGGCATCCGGAATCGACATCTTCCGCATCTTCGACGCGCTGAACGACGTCGCCCAGATGCGTCCGGCGATCGACGCCGTGCGTGCCACGGGGACCTCGGTCGCGGAGGTCGCACTCTGCTATACCGGCGACCTGCTGAACCCCGCAGAAGACCTGTACACCCTGGACTACTATCTGCGGCTGGCGGAGCAGATCGTCGAGGCCGGCGCGCATGTGCTGGCGATCAAGGACATGGCGGGCCTGCTGCGCCCTGCGGCGGCGGCGAAGCTGGTCACCGCACTGCGCGAGCGGTTCGACCTGCCGGTGCACCTGCACACGCACGACACGGCGGGCGGTCAGCTCGCGACGCTGCTCGCGGCATCGGCCGCCGGCGTGGACGCGGTGGATGCCGCATCCGCGCCGCTGTCCGGCACCACGAGTCAGCCGTCGCTGTCGGCACTGGTCGCCGCGCTCGCGCACACCGAGCGGGACAGCGGCATCGACCTGGCCGGCGTCTCGGATCTGGAGCCCTACTGGGAGGCGGTGCGAGGCCAGTACGCGCCGTTCGAATCTGGACTGCCAGGCCCCACCGGGCGCGTGTACCACCACGAGATCCCGGGCGGACAGCTCTCCAACCTGCGTCAGCAGGCGAAGGCGCTGGGTCTCGCCGAGGACTTCGAACTCATCGAGGACATGTACGCCGCCGCGGACGCGATCCTCGGACGGGTGCCGAAGGTCACGCCGTCGTCGAAGGTCGTCGGCGACCTCGCTCTGCACCTGGCAGCCGTCAAGGCTGACCCCGCCGATTTCGAGCAGAACCCGCAGAACTACGACGTGCCGGACTCCGTGGTCGGGTTCATGGCGGGCGAGCTGGGGGATCTGCCGGGTGGATGGCCCGAGCCGTTCCGCACCAAGGTGCTCGCCGGTCGCGCGGTGCGCCCGGCAGTCGGCGAGATCACGGCGGACGACGAGCGGGCGCTCGCGGGCGACAGCGCAGGGCGGCGTGCTCGGCTGAACGAACTGCTCTTCCCCGCACCGACCCGTGAGCTGGCGCGGATGCGTGAGCAGTACGGCGACCTCTCAGTGCTCGAGACCGGCGACTACCTGTACGGGCTGGTACCAGGGCAGGAGCATCTCATCGAGATCGATCGCGGCGTGCAGCTCTACGTCGGCCTGGAGGCCGTCGGCGAGGCTGACGAGCGCGGCATGCGCACCGTGATGACCACCCTGAACGGGCAGCTGCGGCCGGTGTCGGTGCGCGACCGGTCGGTCGTCGTCGATGCGCACGAGGCCGAGAAGGCCGACGCCTCACGACCCGGCCAGGTGGCCGCGCCGTTCTCCGGCGTCGTCACCCTTCAGGTCGCCGTGGGGGATGCGGTTCGCGCCGGCGATCCGGTCGCGTCGATCGAGGCGATGAAGATGGAGGCGGCCATCACTGCGACGGTCTCCGGCGTCGTGGAGCGCCTCGCGATCGGTCCGACGCAGCAGGTGGATGCGGGAGATCTTTTGGTCGTGGTCAGTCCAGGCCAGTAATCTTGGGCGGGCGACGTGCTCGCACAAGCTTTCAGGGAGAACCGTGACGCCGAAGAAGACCGACGACCAGGACGGCGACGACGACCTGGGCGTCCTCGACGACTCCGCATCACTCGACGACTCCGGGATCGGCTTTCTCGGGGCCACCGCGCAGGTGAGCGTCGTCATGCCGACCGGCGGCGACGAGGAGGACCTCGAGGACGACGATGAGGTGCTCGGCGACGAGATCGCCGTGGAGCCGATCGTCTCCGACCTGGTCATCGACCGGTCCGGCGTCGCCGACCAGGAGACGGTCGAGCGGCTGGATCGCGACACCACCGAGATCATCATCGAGCTGCCGGCTGAGACCGAGCCGCCGGTGATCGCCGACCTCGTCGAACCGGATCCCGAGGAGGCGCCGCACCTCGTCGTGGACGAGCCCGACGCCGTGACTGCGGAAGTGGTCATCGAGGACGTCGTGCCGTCGGAAGGCGGCGAAGCCGCTGGCGTTGAGGTGGATGACCCTGAGGACTCGGATGCCGGGACAGCCGCGGACGATGAGGACGCGGACGAACGACCCGACGAGGCCGAGCGTACCTCTCCGGTGGAGGACCGGCTCGATGAGGAATCCGACGAAGAAGACGACGCTCTCGACGCCGAGAACTCCCGCGACGACGCCCGCGACCTCGAGGAGGAGGATCTCGAGGACTTCGACGCTGACGACTCCGCCGACGCGGCGGGGAAGCACGACGTCGAGGACGTCGGGGCAGGCATCAAGCCGGAGCTGATGATCCGCCCCGAACCGGCCGACGTCACCGACGCTGCAGAGGGACCCGAAGGCGGGACTGAGCTTGTCGACGAGGTTGAGCCGGTCGATGAGGTCGAGCCGGCCGATGAGGCTGAACCGGCTGATGAGGCCGGGCCCGACGAGGCGTCGGCCGATGAGGCTGAGCCGGCCGATGCGTCCGCACCGACCGACGAGGTACCGGCAGGCGAAGCCGAGCCGGTTGTCGAGGACTCCGCCGTGGACGCGGATCCCGCCGACGAGGCTGAGCCCGCCGAGGAGCAGACCGTCACGGGTGGGCGCACCGCGCCCGAGTCGGTGGAGGAGCCGCCTTCCGAGGCCGGCGCCGAACTCGCGTCCGTGACCAGCACCGATCCGGTCGAGGCGAGCTCCGCCGAGGAGCAGGACATCGCCGAGAATCAGCCCGCCGACGAGGCCGCTGACCCGATCGACGAAGACGAAGCCCTGGACGCCGGGACGGCCGACGGGCAGGATCGTGAGGACGACGCGACCGCCGGCGCATCCGTCCCGGCAGCGGCGACCGGCGCGCTGACCGCTCCCGAGGAGGAGACGACCGTGGACACTGACGACCAGCGCGACCTCGCGCCCCGCCCTGCGGCCGCGCCGCCGCGCACTCGCGCGGAGGCGCACCGCACCGCCGAGATCGCCCTCGCCTCCAAGCGAATCGGAGACGCCTCCCGCGAGTCCTCGCGGGAGAGCGCCGACCTGCTGACGGCCGAGCGCCTGCTCGACCCGAGCCGCATGGTCAAGCCCGAGCCGGAGGGCACCTGGAGCCACCTCGTCTACACGGTGTCCGGTCGCCGCATCAACCTCGGCGACAGCAAGAAGGCGCGCGCACGCAAGGAGCTCTCCGGCCGCATCGCCGGCGCTCTGCAGGGCAACGCGCGTTTCGTTCCTGTGCTGTCCCGCAAGGGCGGCGTCGGCAAGACGACGGTCACGGCCCTGCTGGGCATGGCACTGGCGGATGCTCGTGACGACCGCGTGATCGCAGTCGACGCGAACCCCGACCGCGGTACGCTCGCCGACCGGATCATCGGCGAGACGACGCACTCCGTCCGTGACCTCGTGCGCGCCAAGGACGAGGTGCAGGGCTTCCACGACGTCTCGGCGCTCGTCGCCCGCGACCACACCCGGCTGGACGTGCTGGCGTCCGACAGCGACCCGCGGGTGGCTGAGGCGTTCAGCGACACCGACTACCGTGACGTCGCCGGGGTTGCGGCGCACTACTACTCGCTGGTGCTCACAGACACGGGCACGGGGATCGTGCACGACGTCATGGGGGCGACCCTCGACCTTGCCGATCAGATCGTGATCGTCTCCGGGCTGAGCGTCGATGAGGCGCGGCTCGCATCCGAGACACTGACCTGGCTGGAGACGAACGGCTACGCAGACAAGGCGCGCGACGCCATCGTGGTGCTGAACCAGTCCACGTCCGGTACACCGTTGGTGCGGCTGAACGAGCTGCAGGCGCACTTCTCCACGCGCGTCGGTCACGTCGTGCGCATCCCTTACGACGCGCAGATCGCCGGCGGCGGGGCGATCGTCTGGTCGAGCCTCGCACCGGAGACGCGCCTGGCCGCTCGCGAGCTCGCCGCGCAGCTCGTCGAGGGTCTGCGCACCCGGGTCCCGGTCCGATGAGTGTTCGCGAGATCCGGCTGTACGGCGACCCCGTGCTCCGCACCGTCTGCGCGCCAATCGAGACCATCGACGACGGCGTGCGCGCGCTCGTCGACGATCTCGTCGACACCGTGGAGCTGCCCGGCCGCGCGGGCGTCGCCGCGCCGCAGATCGGCGTCGCCGTGCGTGCGTTCAGCTACAACATCGACGGCGAAATCGGATACGTGCTCAACCCGGTCCTCACTGAAGTCCGTGGCGAGCCGCAGCCGACGGGGGAGGGCTGCCTGTCCGTGCCGGGGCTCTGGCACGACACGCCGAGGTACCCGTGGGCGCGCGTGGAGGGCATCGATCTCGACGGTGCGCCGGTCGTGCTCGAGGGCGAGGGCCTGCTGGCGCAGGCGTTGCAGCACGAGACGGACCACCTCGACGGCATGGTCTACCTCGGCCGCCTCGATCCCGAGACCCGCAAGGTCGCGATGCGCCAGGTGCGCGAGAGCACCTGGTTCTGACCCGCTGACATACGAAGAACGGCCCGCGCACTGCGCGGGCCGTTCTTCGTGCGGGCGTCAGCCCAGCGAGACGTTGGTGGTCTGCACCGGCTGCGTGTAGATCTGCTCGACGTCGCCGGCGAAGTCCTTCAGGATCACGTTGCGCTTGATCGACATCTTCGGCGTGAGATGGCCGCTGTCCTCGGTCCACTCCGTGGGCAGGATCGTGAACTTGCGGATCGACTCGGCGCGCGAGACCAGCGTGTTCGCGTGGTCGATGGCTCGCTGCACCTCCTCGCGGACGGCGTCGTTCTGCGCGGCATCCGCAAGGGACAGATCAGCGGGAAGGCCGTTGTTCGCGAGCCAGGTCGGCAGCATCTCGGTGTCGAGGGTGACCAGCGCGGCGATGAACGGCTTCTGATCGCCGACCACGACGACCTGTCCGACGATCGGATTGGCGCGGATCGGGTCCTCGAGCATGGCCGGGGCGACGTTCTTGCCGCCGGCGGTCACGATGATCTCCTTCTTGCGACCGGTGATCGTCAGGAACCCGTCCGAGTCGAACGAGCCCAGGTCGCCGGTGCGGAACCAGCCGTCGTCGAACGCGGCGGCGGTCGCCTCCGGGTTGTTCCAGTACTCCTTGAACACGCAGATGCCGCGCACCTCGATCTCGCCGTCCTCGGCGAGACGGATGCCGACGCCGGGTAGGACCGGCCCGACGGTGCCGATCTTGAAGCCGTCCTCACGGTTCACGGTCGCCGGTGCGGTGGTCTCGGTGAGACCGTAGCCCTCGAGGATCACCACGCCGAGGCTGCGGAAGAAGTGCCCGAGACGGTCGCCGAGCGGTGCCGAACCCGACACGGCGTAGACGACCTTGCCGCCCATGGCCGCGCGCAGCTTCGCGTAGACCAGCTTGTCGAACAGCGCGAACCGCATCCGCAGACCGAACGGGATCTTCTCGCCGCGCTCCTGCAGCCGCGAGTGCTCCACGGCCGCAGCGGCGGCGGCGCGGAAGATCTTGCCCTTGCCGCCGGCCTCGGCCTTCTGCTCGGCGGAGTTGTACACCTTCTCGAACACGCGCGGGACGGCCAGCAGCAGCGTGGGCTGGAACGATCCGAGCGAGGCGAGCAGCTGCTTCGTGTCTGGCTGGTGCCCGACACGCACACCGGCGTGGATGTAGAGCATCGACATGAACCGGGCGAACACATGTGCGAGCGTGATGAACAGCACCGTCGAGGCGCCGGGGGTGTTCACCACGTCCTTGAGCGATTCGGAGGCGTTGCGAGAGAGCTCGACGAAGTTGCTGTGCGTGAGCACGCAGCCCTTGGGGCGCCCGGTCGACCCGGACGTGTAGATCAGGGTCGCGATGTCGTCGCCGTTCGCGAGGGAGCGACGGCGCTCGATCTCCGCGTCCTCGACACCCGTGCCCTGTGCGGTGAGCGTGTCGATGGCGCCGAGGTGCAGCTGCCAGACCTCGCGGACGAGGGGGAGGTCGCCGCGGACCTCGTCGATGCGGGTGAAGTGGTCGGGCGACTCCGCGATCAGCGCGATGGCGCCGGAGTCCTCCATGATCCACTGGATCTGGGCGGGCGAGCTGGTCTCGTAGATCGGCACCATGACGGCCCCGGCGTAGAACAGCGCGAAGTCGACCAGCGTCCACTCGTAGGTGGTGCGGGCGATGAAGCCGACTTTCTCGCCGGGCTGGATGCCTGCAGCGACGAATCCCTTGGCGAGCGCGACGACGGCGGTGCGGAAGTCGGCGGCGGTGATGTCCCGCCAGCCCTCACCTTCCGGGACGGAGAACAGCGCGCGGTCGGGAGTGGCCTCCACGCGTTTCTCAAGCAGATCCGTGACGTTCGCCTGGGGGTCGGCGGGGACGATCGCGGGGACTTCGAACTGAACCACGGCAGCTCCTTCGATACCAGGCGGGCGGGTTTCTCCGAGTCTACGTCATGGGATTGAGTCGCGGTAAATACGGAACTCAGTCGCGTCTGCTTCCGGGCTCCCGTGCGCCGCCCCGGGCACGCACTAGACTGCGAGACGATGTTCTACTGGCTGATGAAGTACGTCGTGATCGGGCCGCTGGTCAAAGCGATCTTCCGACCCTGGATCGTGGGGCGCGACAACATCCCCACCTCCGGCGCCGCCATCCTGGCCAGCAACCATCTGTCCTTCGCGGACTCGATCTTCCTCCCACTCATGCTGGACCGCAGGATGTCGTTCCTGGCGAAGAGCGACTACTTCACCGGGCGCGGCATCAAGGGGTGGGCGACGAAGTTCTTCATGAGCGCGACCGGCCAGCTGCCGATCGACCGCTCCGGAGGAAAAGCCTCCGAGGCATCGCTGAACACCGGGCTGCAGGTACTGGGCGGGGGAGACCTGCTCGGAATCTACCCGGAGGGCACCCGCAGCCCCGACGGTCGGCTGTATCGCGGACGCACCGGCATCGCCCGCATGGCGCTCGAGGCGAAGGTGCCCGTCATCCCTGTGGTGATGATCGACACCGACACCGCGATGCCCATCGGCCGGCGGGTGCCGCGCGTGGTGCGCGTCGGGATGGTGATCGGCGAACCGCTGGACTTCTCCCGCTACGCGGGGATGGAGAACGACCGCTACATCCTGCGCTCCGTGACGGACGAGATCATGGTCGCGCTGCAGCGTCTCGGCGCCCAGCGCTACGACGACGTGTACGCGTCGTCCGTCAAGGATCGGATGCCGGCACCCGTCCGCTGACGGACGACGTCATCGACGTCCGAGGCGCCCGTCACCACGACTAGGCTGAGGGGATGCCACAGCCGCTGTCTGCCGCCCCCTTCGCCGCGTTCGACACCCGCGCCCTCGACGAGTGGCGTGACCTGCCGATCAAGCAGCAGCCGCAGTGGCCGGATGCGGGCCGCGTCGCCGAGGTCTCCGCGCAGATCGCGGCGCTTCCGCCGCTGGTGTTCGCGGGTGAGGTCGACAACC
This sequence comes from Microbacterium sp. MAH-37, assembly GCF_009758255.1. Taxonomy (GTDB): domain Bacteria; phylum Actinomycetota; class Actinomycetes; order Actinomycetales; family Microbacteriaceae; genus Microbacterium. Next base: position 354,956 of record NZ_WSEN01000009.1, on the reverse strand, counting down.
TGCGCGAGCGGCTCGCTCGCGCGGCATCCGGCCGGGCGTTCCTGCTGCAGGGCGGTGACTGCGCCGAGACGTTCGCCGGCGCGACGGCCGATCAGATCCGCAACCGCATCAAGACGGTGCTGCAGATGGCCGTGGTGCTCACCTACGGCGCCTCCATGCCGGTCGTGAAGATGGGCCGCATGGCGGGCCAGTTCGCCAAGCCGCGCTCCAGCGACACCGAGACCCGCGGTGACGTCACGCTGCCGGCATACCGCGGCGACATCGTGAACGGCTACGACTTCACCGAGGGGTCCCGCACCGCGGACCCGTCGCGCCTGCTGCAGGGCTACCACATGGCGGCATCCACGCTGAACCTCATCCGCGCGTTCACGCAGGGCGGTTTCGCAGACCTGCGCGAGGTGCACTCCTGGAACACCGGCTTCGCGAAGAACCCGGCGAACCAGCGCTACGAGCGCATGGCCTCGGAGATCGATCGCGCCATCAAGTTCATGGAGGCGGCCGGCGCCGACTTCGACGAGCTCAAGCGCGTGGAGTTCTTCACCGGCCACGAGGGGCTGCTGATGGACTACGAGCGGCCGATGACGCGTATCGATTCGCGCACCGACACGCCCTACAACACCTCGGCGCACTTCCTCTGGATCGGGGAGCGCACCCGCGACCTCGACGGTGCACACGTCGACTACTTCTCGAAGATCCGCAACCCCATCGGTGTGAAGCTGGGCCCGACCACGTCGCCCGAGACGGCGCTGGAGCTCATCGACAAGCTCGACCCGAACCGCGAGCCGGGACGCCTGACGTTCATCACGCGGATGGGTGCGGGCAAGATCCGCGACGCGCTGCCTCCGCTGCTCGAGGCCGTGAAGGACTCCGGCGCGACTCCGCTCTGGGTCACCGACCCGATGCACGGCAACGGCATCACCACTCCGACCGGGTACAAGACGCGTCGCTTCGACGACGTCGTCGACGAGGTGCGCGGGTTCTTCGAGGCGCACCGCGCAGTGGGCACGTTCCCCGGGGGCATCCACGTCGAGCTCACCGGCGACGACGTCACGGAGTGCCTGGGCGGTTCGGAGCACATCGATGAGGCGGCACTGGCCACGCGCTACGAGTCGCTGTGCGACCCGCGCCTGAACCACATGCAGTCGCTGGAGCTGGCGTTCCTCGTGGCCGAGGAGCTCGAGAAGCGCTGAGACGACAAGGGGTTCGGTGGCGACACGCGCCGCCGAACCCCTTTGCTGTCCGCGTTCGAATGCGTCAGCTGACGGACGCCCCGACCCGCACCTCCGTGCCGCGGTCCACGGTCTTCCCCGCCTTGGGAGTGGTCTCGGTCGCCGTGAACAGTCCCCACAGCCCCTTCGGGACGGCGGTGGTCGGCTTCAGCCCGGCCTCGGTCAGCAGCTCCATGGCGTCGGCGAGGTTCTTGCCCTCGACCTCGGGCACCTCGACGGGCTGAGGACCCTTCGACACCGTCAGGGTGATGACGTCGCCCGGACGCCAGAGGCCGGGGCTGGTGCGCTCCGAATGCCGGATCACGCTGCCCTTCTTCACCTCGTCGCTCCACTCGCCGGGGTGGTCCCCGGAGACTTCCAGTCCCGCGTCGGTGAGGGTCTTGGTCGCCTTGTCCAGCGGCTGCCCGATGACGTCCGGCAGAGCGCCGAGCGAGACCTGTACGGTCGCCGCATCGCCCTCGTGCACCGTGCATCCGCCGGCGCAGCCGAACGGCTCGCCACCGCTGCGCGGAGTGATCCGCACGTTGATGACCTTGTCGCGGGCGGCCTCGGGAGTGAAGTACTCCTCGGCCTTGTCGTCGACGGTGAGCTTGGCGTTCGTCAGGGTCGTGCGCACGTCGGATTCGCTCTGCCCTCCGAGCGCAGGCAGATCATGCGAGGCGGGGCCGCTCGACACGATCACGCGCACCTTGGCGCCCTGTTCGAGACGCTCGCCCTTTCCGGGCTTGGTCTCGATCACGGTTCCCGCTTCGACGTCGATCGAGTTCTGGTCGCGCTGGATGGGTACGAAACCGTCCGCCGTCAGCGCGGCCGCCGCGGCCTCGTAGGTCATACCGGCGACCTGCGGCACCGCCACCAGCGATCCCGGGCCGGAGCCGAACCACCAGCCGACGCCGCCGGCGAGCACCGCCAGCAGCAGCACGAGAGTCATCAGGAAGGCCCCACGTGCCTTGCGGTGCGAGACGCGGCGTCGCAGCACCGTCGCATTGTCCAGCGGCGCGCTCGGCGACGAGATGGGCTCGGCGGCAACGGTCGGCCCGGTGAGGATGCGGGTCACCGACCCGGTGTCGGCGGCGCTGCCGCGCGGAGTGACCAGGCCCGCCGTCACCAGCGGCTTGATGTCGAGCTCGCGCTCGATGTCGCGCAGCCGGTCGAGCATCTCCTGCGCGTCGACCGGACGCTCGTCCGGCGACTTCTCAGTGGCCCACAGCACCAGCTCGTCGAGCTGCTCTGGTACGGCGGAGTTGCGCGCGCTCGGGCGCGGCACCTGCTCGGTGGCGTGCTGGAACGCGATCTGCATGGGCTGCTCGCCCTTGTACGGCTGCTCGCCGACGAGCATCTCGTAGAGCATGATGCCCAGAGCGTAGATGTCGCTCCGGGCGTCGGCCGTGCCACGGGTGACCAGCTCAGGGGCCAGGTACGCGATGGTGCCCAGCAGCTGGGCGCCGGTCGCCGTGTTCGCCGTGGTGGCGCGCGCCAGGCCGAAGTCGCCGATCTTGATCCGGCCGTCCTCGGCCAGCAGTACGTTCTCGGGCTTGACGTCGCGGTGCACGATTCCGGCGCGGTGCGCTGCGGCGAGTCCGGAGAGGACGGCATCCATGATCGTGATCGTCTGCGGGATGCTGAGCCGCTTCTGCTCCTTGAGCAGCTCGCGCAGCGTGATGCCCGGCAGGTACTCCATCACCAGGTAGGCGAGTTCGCCGTCCTGCCCCTGGTCGAAGACGTTCACCACATGCGGGTCGGCGAGGCGGGCGGCAGCCCGCGCCTCCTGGATGAAACGGCTCTGGAACGCCGAGTCGTCACTGAGGTGCGCGTGCATCACCTTCAGCGCGATGCGCCGCTCGAGGCGCAGATCCGTCGCGACGTAGACGGTGGCCATGCCGCCGCGCGCGATGCGTGCGCGCACCCGGTATCTGCCGTCGACAAGCCGCCCGATGAGAGGGTCGGCCTGCTGAGTGGTCACGAAGAAAGTCTAGGGAAGGCTGCCTGTATGACCCGGCAACGGCTCACCTCTGAGGCCGTCCTGTTACCCCAGGGCCGACAGCCACTGACGGGCCTGATGCTCCCACTGGCCGTAGCGGTGCGCGTAGTCCGAGATCTGCACCGTCTGCGCTGCTGCGCCGAAGCCCCGGCTCTGCCAGCCGCTGACGTCGAGCAGGCCGCGCGACTGCTTGCCGTTCGGATCCGAGGAGCCGCCGTAGAACACGCGGGTGCTGCGCTCGGCATTCAGGATCTGCGCCTCGGTGCCCCAGCCCTGGCTGGGGCGCTGCTGGAAGAGGCCGAGCGAGTCGCGGTCGCCGCCGTTGAGGTTGCGCAGCGAGGACTCGACCATGGCGGTCGCGAGGGCGATCTGGATCCCGCGATCCGGCACGCCGAGCTGCCGTCCGACGCGGATGATGAGCTGGGCGTTCGCGGTCTGCTCGGCGTCCAGCTTCGCGGAGCGCTGGGTGTTCGCCGGAAGGGTGAGCTTCAGCGTCTGCCCCGGGTAGATGATCGAGGAGGCGCCGAGATCGTTGGCCTCGAGGATCACGGCGACGGAGGTGCCGTACTTGTTCGCGATCGCATACAGGCTGTCACCGGCGGCGACGGTGTGCGTCTTGGCTGCGGCGGCCGGCGCAGGCGCGGGCGCGACGGAGGCTGCTGCGACGGGGGCGGCGGCGGAGACGATGAGCTTCTGCCCGGGGTAGATGACGGCGGAGGACCCGAGGCGATTCGCTGTCATGATCGCGGAGACCGTGGTGCCGTACTTGCGGGCGATGCGGTAGACGGTGTCACCGGCCGCGACGGTGTGCGTCGCGGCCGCTGCCCGTGCCGCGGCGGGGGCGGCAGGTGCGGCAGCGGCGGCCGCGGGAACGCTCCCCGACNCCGCGGCGGGGGCGGCAGGTGCGGCAGCGGCGGCCGCGGGAACGCTCCCCGACACGATGAGCTTCTGCCCGGGGTAGATGACGGCGGAGGACCCGAGGCGGTTCGCTGTCATGATCGCGGATACGGAGGTGCCGTACTTGCGGGCGATGCGGTAGACGGTGTCACCGGCCGCGACGGTGTGCGTCGCGGCCGCTGTCGGTGCCGGCGCGGCAGCTGCTGCCGGCGCGGCGGCACCCGAGAGGACGAGCTTCTGCCCAGGGTGGATCACGGAGCGCGCGGTCAGGCCGTTCCAGGCGAGGATGTCCGCGGTGCGCAGGCCGTTCCGCTTCGCGATCGACCAGATCGTGTCACCGGGGCGCACGGTGTAGGTCGCGGCCGGTGCCGTGGACGGCGCGACGCGCGTCGTGACGGGCAGCGCCCGGAGGCGAGCGTCGGCGTGCTGGGGGAGAGGACCCTGTGGGGTCTTGGCCGATACGGTCTCGGCGGATGCCGGTGCGACGGTGAGAGTCGCGGCGAGGGCGCCGACGACGGCGGCGGAGACGCCGACTCTCAGCCCATGTTCGCGTGCGGTGAAGGTGCGCATTGTCAAGGACCCCCCTTGTTCTCGGCTTCTGACACGCTGACACGGTTGTAAACGGTTGTCAACAGAAGTGATCAATGTGGCAGAAGTGAAAGCTGTTCACCATGCAGGCCGCGCGGCGGCGCAGGCGCGAGCGTGAGATAGTGGGCACGTGTCCGAGATTTCCCCTGAGAACGCTGCCTGGCTGACCATCCCCGACCTCGCCGAGGTGCTCGGCGAGACTCCGGGTCGAGTGCGGCGCCTGCTCGACGAGCACTATCTGATCGGTTCGCGTCGCAACGGGCCGGTGCAGGTGCCCGCGGTCTTCATCGTCGACGGACACCCGCTGCCCTCGTTGCGCGGCACCGTCATCGCCCTGCGGGATGCCGGGTTCAGCGACGACGAGGCGATCGACTGGCTGCTCGCCGAGGAGGAGACGCTCGGACGCACTCCTATCGCCGCTCTGCTGGCCGGGCACAAGAGCGAGGTGCGACGCATCGCGCGCACGCTCGCCTGAGCAGTCCGCCTTCTGAGTCCGGCGCGCTAGCGGGTGCGTGTGGTCGCTGCTCTGGCCAGATCGCGCAGTTCGCCGACAGCGGCGTTGTCCAGCGGCGTCGCGGTCAGAGCGCGGTCGGCGCGAGACGCGTGATCGGCGATCATCTCCTCTACCGCGGCAAGGGCACCGGTGTCGGTGATCGTCGCCTGCAGGAAGGCGATCTGGGTGTCGTCCAGGTCGGGATCGCCGAGCATCTCGTCGAACACCGTCCGTGCGGACGGGGAGAGCGCGGCGCGGGTGCGCGCGACCAGCACGGTGCGCTTGCCCTCGCGCAGGTCGTCGCCGGCGGGCTTGCCGGTGACCGCGGAGTCTCCGAACACTCCGAGCACGTCGTCGCGGAGCTGGAAGGCGATGCCGACGGGATGCCCGAACGCGCGCAGAGCGGCCACCTGGTCGGTGCTCGCCCCCGCGAAGGTCGCACCGAGCACGAGCGGCTGCTCCACGCTGTACCTGGCCGACTTCAGCGACGCCACGCGCAGCGCGCGCCCGGCGTGCTCCTCCGCAGCGTGCACGCTCCACGCCGATTCCTCGGCGATGTCGAGCAGCTGACCCACCGTCACGTCGCGACGCATCCGCGCGTACTCGGCGCGCACGATCCTCGCGTGCGGATGCCCGTCGAGGGCCTGCTCGGCGAGGTCGTCGCTCCACGCGACGAGGAGGTCTCCGAGGAGGATCGCGGCGGATCGGCCGTATGCCGCGGCGTCGCCGCTCCATCCGGCGCCGTGGTGCGCGCTCTCGAGAGCGCGATGGGCGGCCGGCATGCCGCGCCGCACATCGGAGTTGTCGATGAGGTCGTCGTGCACGAGAGCTGCGGACTGGAAGATCTCGAGCGCCGCGCACAGATCCCACAGCGCGTCGCTCTCCGCGGCGCGGGCATCGGCTCGGCGTGCGACCGCCGCCCATCCGGTGCGGCAGAAGCTCGCACGCAGTCGTTTTCCGCCGACCAGCGTCGCCGCGGCCGCGTCGAGGAAGGCGGCGCCGTCCGGACCGTATTCGGCGGCATCGGTCCTCCGGTCCTCGAGGAAGAGCTCCAGGCGAGCGGCGACGGCTTCGGACACGGACTGGGAGGCGGACACGTTCACAGCCTATGGTGCATACAGACACAGTCGATACGCAGCTGGTTGTGGGCGAACGCTGGCCCGAGCGCGCTGCGCGAGAGTAAGATGAGAAGACGAACCCGAGGGGGATGGAAATGCCTCTTTCCGAACAGGAGCAGCGTCTGCTCGACGAGATGGAACGCCATCTCCTTCAGAATGACGCCGATGTCGTCACCGCGCCCTCGGGGGACCGATCGCTCAGCTATCGCAACCTCATCTACGGCGCTCTGCTGCTGCTCGCCGGCGTCGGCGGTCTCATCGCCGCCGTCGCGCTCGGCCCGCAGCTGGGTGGTGTGTTCAGCATCGTCGTCGGAGTCATCGCGTTCCTCGCGATGCTCGCCGGGGTGATGCTCGCCTTCACCCCCGTGCGCCGCACCGGCCCCGCGCCCCACGAAGAGCGATCCCCCCGCGGCAACGATTCCTCGTCCTTCATGGATCGCATGAACGACCGCTGGGATCGCCGCCAGGAAGGGCGCTGATCCGCGAAGGCTGATCCACACCGGATCCCTCCACTTTTCCTCCACTTCACTCCACGGCCCCGGAATCCTTGAGATTCCGGGGTTTTTTCATGCCCGGACGATGGTGGAGACGGGGGTGTGGAGGGGATTGCGACGGGAATGTCGTAGGAAAGTGGAGACAAGTGGAGTAAAGTGGGGCGCACCTCGAGTTGGCCGGATTCAGAGGGGGTGAAGGCCGATGCTGCTGGGTACCCACACGCCGAAACTGGACGACAAGGGAAGGGTGATCCTTCCTGCGAAGTTCCGCGAGGATCTCGCCGGCGGCGTCGTGGTCACCCGTGGACAGGAGCGCTGCCTCTACGTCTTCAGCACCGCCGAGTTCGAGGAGTTGCACGAGAAGATCCGCCAGGCTCCGCTCAGCAACAAGCAGGCCCGTGACTTCCTGCGCATGTTCCTCTCCGGCGCCAGCGCCGAGATGCCGGACAGCCAGAACCGCATCACTCTTCCTGCGCACCTGCGGCAGTACGCCGGGCTCGGCAAGGAGCTCGTCGTCACCGGTGTCGGCGCCCACGCCGAGATCTGGGACGCAGCCGCATGGAACGACTACCTCACCTCCAACGAGGAGAGCTACGCAGACCTCGAACAGGAGGTGATTCCCGGCCTGTTCTGACCACGGCTGTGATGCCTCGCCGCTCCGCCCCGACACACTTCCCCGGTGCCGGGTCGAGCGGAGGGGAATCAGAGCCGGAGGTCACCCCACACGACAGGACCCAGAGATCATGAACCTCCGAGACATCCACATCCCCGTCATGCTCGACCGCTGCGTCGAACTCCTGGCGCCCGCACTCGAACGCGACGGCGCGGTACTCGTCGACGCCACCCTCGGCATGGGCGGGCACTCCGAGGCGTTCCTCGAACGGTTCCCGAACATCCGCCTGATCGGGCTGGATCGCGACACCGACGCGCTGCGCATCGCGGGGGAGCGGCTCGCCCCGTTCGGCGACCGCGTCACGCTGGTGCACACCGTCTACGACGAGATCGGTCTGCACGCGCAGGGTGCCTCGGCGATGCTGTTCGACCTCGGCGTCTCGTCGCTGCAGCTGGACGAGGCCGACCGAGGCTTCGCGTATTCGAAGGACGCTCCGCTGGACATGCGGATGGACCAGACGAAGGGCGTCACAGCCGCCGAGGTGCTCGCCACGTACAGCGAGGGCAACCTCCGCCGGATCTTCGAGCGCTACGGCGAGGAGAAGCTCGCCGCGCGCTACGCCCGTTTCATCGTCACCTCCCGCGACGAGCATCCGCTGACCCGCTCCGGCGACCTCGTCGACCTGCTCATCGAGGCGACGCCGGCCGCCGCCCAGCGCGCGGGGCACCCCGCCAAGCGGGTCTTCCAGGCGCTGCGCATCGAGGTCAACGCCGAGCTGAACGTGCTCGCCGACGCGATCCCGGCAGCGATGGATGCGCTGGCCGTTGGCGGCCGGATCGCCGTCATGTCGTACCAGTCCCTGGAGGACCGCCTGGTGAAGCAGGCCTTCGCCGCCGCCGCGGCCTCCACGGCACCCGCCGGCCTGCCGGTGGAGCTGCCGGAACACGCGCCGCGCTTCCGCATCCTCACCAAGGGCGCGGAGCAGGCCACCGAAGAAGAACGCGCTCGCAACCCGCGGGCGATCCCCGTGCGTCTGCGTGCGGCCGAGAAGATCAGGGAGGCGACATGAGCCTGAACGCGCTCCGCGCCGAACCCCGCGAGAAGCCGGAATCCGCATCCGAACGCCGACTGCACGCCCTGAGCGCGCCCGGTCGCAGACGTCGCCCGCGGCTCGCGTACGCGATGCTCGCCGTCGGCGGTGTGGCGCTGATCGGCATCCTGCAGATGGGGCTGTCACTGGCCTCGACCCAGGACTCGTTCGTCCTCGCCGATCTGAACGCCAAGCAGCGCGCGCTCAGCCTCGAGAAGCAGGCCATGCAGGACGAGCTCGTCGGTCTCAGCTCACCGCAGTCGCTCGCCAGCAAGGCGGCATCCCTCGGCCTCGTCGTCGCGGGCAGCGCGTCTTATCTGCGGCTGAGCGACGGCGCGGTCCTCGGAGTGGCGGATGCGCCGGGCTGGATCTCGACGGTCGATCCGAACGGGCCGACCAAGGTCGGCAACGCCCTGCTCGACGCGCCGAAGACCGAGGAACCCGCGGCGAAGGACGGAGCGGCATCTGATGCCGCCGGGACCGAAGCCGCGGAGAAGAAGACCGATCCCGCACTCCCGCCGTCGCTGGACGACGGCCTGCCCATCCCGCAGACGCACTGAAGAAACGAACCGGACGGAGCCGCAGATGACCACCCGCGCAACCCGCAGCCCGCGTCGCCGCACGGTGGTCGCCCTCGCCGTGGTGCTCGCCGTGCTCGGTGCCTTCGTGGTGCGCCTCGTCGACATCCAGGTGGTGCGTGCGGACGAGCATGTCGAGGAGTCCCGCAAGACCGGGAACCTCGGCAGCACGCAGCCGGTCGCAGGCAACCGCGGTGACATCGTCGACGAGAACGGCACGGTCCTCGCATCCAGCAAGCTGGTCTACGACGCGCAGCTGGACCCGTGGCTGATCACCGAGCTCGAGAAGAAGGACAAGGCACCGATGCCGTGGGCCGAGGCGAGCACGAAGATCGCCGACATCACCGGGCTGGATGCCGATGAGCTGCGTGCCGAGGTCGCCGCCAACCTCGCGGACAACGCCGGGTCCCGGTACTACCTGCTGAAGAAGAAGGGCCTGTCGACCGACCAGTACCTCGAGCTGCGCGAGCTCGAGCTGCCGTATCTGGCGATGAAGTCACGGGCGGTGCGGGTGTACCCGAACGGCGCCGTCGGAGGCAACCTGGTCGGCTTCGTGAACAGCAACGGCGAGGGCTACGGCGTCGAGAAGATGGAGGCGCAGTGCCTCGCGCCTGAGAACGGCGAACGCACCTATCTGCGCGGGAAGAACGGGGTGATCGTCCCCGGCAGCGATCGGGAGACCCCCGCCGTCGACGGCGGCACCGTGAAGCTCACGATCGACAGCGACCTGGAGTGGTACCTGTCGCAGATGATCGCCGAGGAGGCGCAGCGGCAGGGCGCGAAGTCCGCCACCGCGACCGTGGTCGAGGTGAAGACGGGCAAGATCCGTGCCGCGGCGCAGTACCCGGCCCTGGACCCGAACAACATCGACGGCACGGAGCCGACCTACTGGCGCTCACAGATCTTCTCGCACAGCTACGAGCCCGGCTCGACGTTCAAGCCGGTCACCGCGGCGACGGTGATCGAAGAGGGCGCGGCGACACCGCTGAGCGTCGTCTCGGCGAAGGGCCGGGAGCGCTTCCCGAACGGCGCGAACATCGGCGACTCGTTCGGACACCCGGAGTACGACTACACCCTCGCCGGCGCGCTGATCGACTCGTCGAACGTGGCACTGTCCAAGTTCGGCTCGAAGGTCACTCCCGAGGTGCGCTACGACTACCTGAAGAAGTTCGGCGTCGGCACCCCGACCGCCATCGGCTTCCCGGACGAGGAGTCGGGTGGTGTGCGCGACCCCAGGAAGAAGCCGTGGGACAACCAGACGTACTACACCACCACCTTCGGCCAGGCCTTCACCGTCACGCCGATCCAGGTGGCCAGTGCGTACCAGACGCTCGCAAACGGCGGGGAGCACATCGATCTGAGCCTGATCGAGTCGTGCACGGACCGCGAGGGCGTCGAGCACACCACCGAGGTGAAGAAGAACCGGGTGGTCTCCGAGGACACCGCCGCGCAGGTTCGCCGGATGCTCGAGAACGTCGCCGTGCAGGGCGGCCTCGCGAACACCGTCAAGGTCCCCGGGTACCGGATCGGCATCAAGACGGGAACCGCGGAGGTCGCGAACGGCAACGGCGGGTACAAGTCCGGGCTGTACTACACCTCGATCCTCGGCGTCGCCCCGATCGAGGACCCGCAGTACGTGGTGATGATCACGATGGAGGAGCCGACTAGGATTACCTCGTCGGCAGCAACCGCGCCCGCTCTGCAGAAGGCGCTGACCCAGGTGCTGAAGACCTACCGCGTCGCTCCGTCGTCCACTCCGATGGAGGCGCCCCTCCCCAAGTTCGGCGAATGACCCGCCGCACGCCCAGCCGGTACTGGAGTTCGTCATGATCGCCCTGTCCCTCTCCGAGATCGCCTCCGTCCTGGGGGGTGAGCTGCGGCTGCACGGATCAGACACCGCCGAGACCCTCGTCTCCGGCGTGGTCGACACCGACTCTCGCAAGATGGTGCCCGGCGCCGTCTTCGTCGCGAAGCCGGGGGAGGTCACCGACGGGCATCGCTTCGTCGGTGCCGCCGTCGCCTCCGGCGCGGTGCTCGCGATCGTCGAGCACCCCGTGGACGAGGCCGTCAGCCAGATCGTCGTCGCCGACGTGATCGAGGCTCTCGCCGCGCTCGCGAAGGAGGTCGTCGCCCGCGTGCGCGCGAAGGGCGACCTGCGCGTCGTGGGGATCACCGGCTCCAACGGCAAGACGACGACCAAGAACTTCGTCGCCCGCATCCTGCAGGCCGAGGGCGAGACGGTCGCGCCGATCAACTCGTACAACAACGAGGTCGGCGCCCCCGTTACCATGCTGCGGGTGACCGAGAGCACCAAGTACCTGGTGAGCGAGTTCGGCGCCTCCGGCGCGGGCAGCATCGCCCGGCTCGCCGGGCTCGTCGAGCCGGATGTCGTCGTCGTGCTGATGGTCGGTCTGGCGCATGCCGGGGGCTTCGGCGGCATCGAGAAGACCGCTCAGGCGAAGGCGGAACTGATCGAGGCCGCCCGCCCCGGCGGCACCGCCGTGCTCAACGTCGACGACCCGCGGGTGGCCGCGATGCGTCCCCTCGCCGAATCGCGCGGTATGCGTGTGGTCGGGTTCGGCCGGACGGATGCCGCGGACCTGCGGGCCTCGGATGTCGAGGTCTCGGCCTCGGGCACGACCTGCGTCGTGCACGAGGGCGACCAGACGCTTCCGCTGCGGATGCAGGTGCTCGGCGAGCATCATGTGTCGAACGCCCTCGCTGCAATCGCCGCCACGGGCGCCCTCGGTGTCCCGGCGGCCACGGCCATCGAACGCCTCGAGACCGTCGAGATCGCCGAACGCTGGCGGATGCAGCCGATGGGCGGCGACCGCGTGCGGATCATCAACGACGCCTACAACGCCAGCCCGGACGCGATGGCGGCCGCTCTGCGGACGCTGGCACAGATCGCCGCGCCCGGTCAGCGCACGGTCGCGGTGCTCGGTGCGATGAGCGAACTGGGCGAGGTCGACGGCGAGGAGCACGACCGGATCGGCCTGCTCGCGGTCCGGCTGAACATCCAGCGCATAGTCGTCGTGGGCGCGGAGGCTCGCCGGCTGTTCCTCGCCGCCGTGGGCGAGGGGTCCTGGGACGGCGAGGCCGTGCATCTGCCAGATCAGGACGCCGCCTTCGACTACCTCACCGGTGAGCTGCGCGACGGCGACCTGGTGCTCGTGAAATCATCCAACTCCGCGGGACTGAGGTTTCTCGGCGATCGTCTGGGAGAATCGTTCTCGTGAGGTCTCTGCTAATGGCGGCGGCGGTATCGCTCGCCTTCTCGCTCTTCCTGACCCCCGTCTTCCTCCGCCTGTTCCGGAGACTCGGCTGGGGACAGGTCATCCGCACCCCAGAGGACATCAGCAACCCGAGCCATGGCCACAAGCGCGGCACGCCGAGCATGGGCGGCCTGATCTTCATCTCGGGCACGATCGTCGGGTACTTCACGGGCGTCTACATCGGCGGCAGCGAGCCGGCGCTCTCCGCGATCCTCGTGCTCTGGCTCATGGTCGGCTTCGGGGTCGTGGGCTTTATCGACGACTACATGAAGGTGCGCAGCCAGCGCAGCCTCGGCCTCTCCGGCTGGCGCAAGGTGATCGGCCAGCTGCTGGTTCTCATCCCGTTCGGCATCGTCGCACTCGCGCCGGCGTTCCAGAACAGCTATGGCCAGACCTCCGCCAGCAGCTACGTCTCGCTGTTCCGTGACATCCCGTGGCTGAACCTGATGGCGTTCGGCACCGTGCTGGGCTGGATCCTGTACCTGGTGTGGGTCTCGCTGATCGGGGTCGCGACCTCGAACAGCGTGAACCTCACCGACGGACTGGACGGGCTCGCCGCCGGTTCCGGCATCTTCGTCGTCGGCTCCTACGGGCTGATCGCGTTCTGGCAGTACAAGCAGTCCTGCATCGGCGTCGCGGTGGCCGGATGTTACGAGGTGCGCGAGCCCCTCAACCTCGCCACCGTAGCCGCGGCGTTCACCGGGGGTCTGATCGGCTTCCTCTGGTGGAACGCGCCCAAGGCGAAGGTGTTCATGGGCGACGTCGGGTCGATGGCGATCGGCGGCGTGGTCGCCGCGATGGCGATCCTCACCCGCACCGAGCTGCTTCTTCTGCTCATCGCCGGCGTCTTCGTGCTCTCCAGCGGCTCGGTCATCCTGCAGCGCCTGTACTTCAAGATCACGCGCGGCAAGCGGCTGTTCCTGATGAGTCCGTTCCATCACCATCTCGAGATGCGCGGCTGGCAGGAGGTCACGATCGTCGTGCGCCTCTGGATCATCGCCGGCCTGCTCGCGGCATCCGCCGTCGGTGTGTTCTACGTCGACTGGCTGACACACGTATGAGCGCGCGTCTGAAGGGTCTGACCAGCTGGAATGCCGACTGGGCGGGGCTCAGGGTGGCGGTGCTCGGGTTGTCGACGACGGGATTCTCGGTCGCCGACACGCTCACCGAGCTCGGAGCAGAGGTGCTCGTGCTCTCCGAGTCGGCATCGGAGGAGTATCAGCGTCTGCTGCCGGTGATCGGCGCGCGACTGGAGCTCGGCTCGCTCGCGGAGCCCCCGGCGTCGCTGATCGAGTTCACGCCGGACGTGGTGATCGCCTCGCCCGGGTTCCCGCCCGCGCATCCGGTGATCCGCTGGACGCAGGATGCCGGGATCGCCCTGTGGGGCGACGTCGAGCTCGCCTGGCGGGTGCGCGACAAGGTCGTGCGTCCGGACGGCACGCCTGCTGACTGGGTGCTCATCACCGGTACGAACGGCAAGACCACCACGACGCAGCTGACCGCATCGCTGCTCGCCGAGGGCGGGCTGCGCGCGGCGCCGTGCGGCAACATCGGCGTGCCCGTGCTCGACGCGGTGCGCGACCCGGGCGGGTTCGACGTGCTCGTGGTCGAGCTGTCCAGCCACCAGCTCTGGTATCTGGGCCTCGCCGCGCCGGAGGCGGAGCTGTACCCGCACGCCGCCGTCTGCCTGAACCTCGCCGACGACCACCTCGTCTGGCACGGCAGTGCACAGGCCTACCGCGATGCGAAGGCACTGGTGTACCGCAACACCCGTGTCGCCTGCGTCTACAACAAGGCGGATGAGGCGACCAGGCTCATGGTCGAGGAGGCGGACGTCGTCGAGGGCGCTCGAGCGATCGGGTTCGACCTCGGCACGCCAGGACCCAGCGACCTGGGGGTCGTGGACGGCATCGTCGTCGACCGGGCCTTCCTCGACGACCGCCGCAACAGCGCCCTCGAGCTGACCACGCTCGACGATCTGCGCCGCGTCGGGCTGTCCGCGCCGCACATCGTGCAGAACGTCCTCGCCGCCTCCGCGCTGGCGCGCTCCCTGGGCATCGAGCCAGAGACCGTCCACCGCGCCCTGCAGGCGTTCCGCCTCGACGCGCACCGTATCCAGGTGATCGCCGAGCATGGCGGCATCACCTGGGTCGACGATTCCAAGGCCACGAACCCGCATGCCGCGGCCTCCTCGTTGCGGGCCTATCCCGGCGCCGTCTGGGTCGTCGGCGGCGACCTCAAAGGCGTCGACATCTCCGAACTGGTCGCCGAGGTCGGCGGCACCGCCGGCGCGGCGATCGTGATCGGCGTCGACCGGGATCCGGTGCTGGCGGCATTCCGGCGACACGCGCCGAGTGTGCCGCTCTACGAGGTGATCCCCGCAGACACTGGAGATGTCATGACCCGCGTCGTCCAACTGGCGACGGGGATCGCAGTCGACGGGGGCACAGTTCTGCTGGCTCCTGCGGCGGCATCCTTCGACCAGTTCACGAGCTACGCGGATCGCGGCCACCGCTTCGCCGAGGCGGTGCGGGACTGGATCGACCGGGGGAGCGCTGATGACGCAGACGGCTCACCCGAAGCGCGCTGACACCGCCGCATCCGCATCTCCTCGCGGCGGCCTCGCCGCCCGCGTCTCGCTCGGCCGGCTGTTCCAGCCGATGCCGATGGAGTTCCTGCTCATCTCGTTCTCCGCGCTGCTGCTGACGGTGTTCGGACTGGTCATGGTCCTGTCCGCGACCAGCGCGACCACCACGAAGGGGCCGCTCGACGAGGTCCTGAAGCAGGGCGTGTTCGCCGTGATCGGCATCCCGCTGATGTTCCTCGTGAGCCGTCTGCCGGTGAGCCTGATCAAGAGGCTCGCGTGGGTGGGACTCGTGCTCGGGCTCTGCCTCCAGCTGCTCGTGTTCACGCCGCTCGGCATCGAGGACATGGGAAACCGCAACTGGATCAAGATCGCGGGTTACACGATGCAGCCCTCGGAGTTCCTCAAGCTCGCCCTCGCGATCTGGGTCGCCTTCGTGCTGCTGCGCAAGCAGACTCGCCTGAACACCTGGCACCAGGTGTTCATCCCCGTCGTCCCCGTCTCCGCCCTGGCCATCGGCACCGTCGTCGCGGGCAACGACCTCGGCACGGCCATGGTCATGGTGCTGATCGTGCTCGGGTGCCTGTTCTTCTCGGGCGTCCGGCTGAGGCTGTTCATCCTGCCGCTGCTGCTCGGCGCCGTCGCGGTCTTCGGCTACGCGTTCACCAGCGACAACCGCATGAAGCGGATCCTCGCCGCGTTCAACCCCGAGGACTGCGACATCGCCAACGAGTGCTACCAGGCCACCCACGGCATGTGGGGCATGGCCTCTGGCGGCGTCTTCGGCGTGGGGTTGGGCAACTCGCAGGAGAAGTACGGCTGGCTGCCCGCGGCGGCAAACGACTACATCTTCGCGATCGTCGGCGAGGAGCTCGGTCTGATCGGCTGCGTGCTCGTGCTCGGCCTCTTCACCGCCTTCGCGGTCGGGGCGTTCCACATCATCCGCAAGACGGACGACCCGTTCATCCGCGTCGCCGCAGGCGGCATCACCCTGTGGATCGTCGGACAGGCACTGTTCAACATCGGCGTCGTCATCCGCATCTTCCCGGTGATGGGCGTTCCGCTGCCGTTCATGTCCCAGGGCGGCACGGCGCTGCTGTCGGTGCTGCTCGCGTGCGGGGTGCTGCTGGCGTTCGCGCGCACGATCCCGGCATCCGGGGCAGCGGCTGAAGCGGGTGCGAAGCGCGCACAGCGTACTCCGCGGCGCGCGCCAGCGCGCACAGGTAGCATCACGGGGTGACCACGTACCTTCTCGCCGGCGGGGGCACCGCCGGCCATGTCAATCCGCTGCTCGCCGTCGCCGACCTGCTCCGCGAGCGCGACGGCGCGACGGTCCTGGTGCTGGGCACCAGGGAGGGCCTCGAGTCCCGTCTGGTCCCCGAGCGGGGCTACGAACTGCTGATCGTCGACAAGGTGCCGTTCCCCCGACGCCCGAACAGGCAGGCAGCCGCCTTCCCCGGACGTTTCCGCAAGGCGATCGCGCAGGTTCGTTCTCACATCCGCGAGCACGACGTGGACGTGGTCGTCGGCTTCGGCGGGTACGCGTCAGCCCCCGCCTACGTCGCCGCACGCCGTGAGGGCGTGCCGTTCGTCGTGCACGAGGCGAACGCCAAGCCCGGCCTCGCCAACGTGCTCGGCGCCCGCCGGGCAGCCGGCGTCGGTGTGGTCTTCGACGGCACGCCGCTCAAGCGCGGTGAGGTCGTCGGGATGCCGCTGCGCCGCGAGGTCGTCGAACTCGACCGCGCCGCGGCCCGGGACGAGGCCGCAGACCTGTTCGGGCTGGACCCTGCGAAGCCGGTGCTGCTGGTGTTCGGCGGATCGCTCGGCGCGCAGCGGCTGAACGAGGCGCTCGCTGGCTCCTGGGCGGACGTGCTCGCTGCGGACTGGCAGGTTCTGCACGCGACGGGGGAGCGCGGCGAATGGGTCGACCCCGAGGTGCCCGGCTACGCCATGCGTCGCTACCTCGATCGGATGGATCTCGCCTTCGCCCTCGCCGACGTGATCGTATCGCGTGCGGGCTCTGCGACTGTGAGCGAGGTCTCCGCCCTCGGCATCCCCGCCGTCTACGTGCCTTACGCGGTGGGCAACGGCGAGCAGCGGCTCAACGCGGCGTCCGCCGTGGAGGCCGGGGCTGCGCTGCTGCTGGACGACGCGACGTTCAGCGCCGACACGGTGCGCGACCGGGTGATCCCGCTGCTGCGCGACCCGGAGCGCATCGCGGCGATGACCGCGGCGGCGGAGAAGGTCGGCACGCGCACCGGCACCGAGAACGTCGTGGCGATGATCGATCGCGCGCTCGGCGACGACCGTGCGGGGCGCTGACTGCCAAGCGGGTCGCTGAGCCCGCCGAAGCGCCCGCAAAAGTAGACTGAGCAGGACATGATCAGACCCGACCTCTCCCTCCCGATTCCCGAGACCATCGAATCGGCGCACTTCATCGGCATCGGCGGCTCCGGCATGAGCGGGCTGGCCCGCATGTTCCTCGACGCGGGCATCCGCGTCTCCGGCTCGGACCGCGCAGACAGCGCCAACCTCCGAGCACTCGCGGCCGCCGGCGCGACCGTGCACGTCGGCCACGACGCCGCCCACCTCGGCGATGCCGACACCGTGGTGCACACCGGCGCCATCTGGCCGGAGAATCCGGAGTTCGTGCTGGCGAAGGAGCGAGGACTGCACGTCATCCACCGTTCGCAGGCGCTGCACTGGCTGATCGGCTCGCGCCGCCTGGTGTCGGTGGCGGGCGCGCACGGCAAGACCAGCTCGACCGGCATGATCGTCACCGCACTTCAGGCACTGGGCGCCGACCCGAACTTCGTCAACGGCGGCGTGATCGAGCAGCTCGGCCTCTCCAGCTCGTCCGGGGCCGACGACCTGTTCGTGATCGAGGCGGACGAGTCCGACGGCACGTTCCTGCTCTACGACACCGCGATCGCGCTGATCACGAACGTCGACCCCGACCACCTGGACTTCTTCGGCGATGAGGACGCGTTCTACGACGCCTTCGTGCGCTTCGGCAACGAGGCGTCCGAGGCGGTCGTCATCTCCAGCGATGATGCCGGCGCACTCCGCGTGCACGCCGGTCTCACCCATCCGAACGTGATCACCTTCGGCGAGGCCGAGGACGCTGACGTGCGCGTGACGGTCATCGCCACGGACGGTCCCGTCGCTGCCACGATCGTGCGCGGTGCGGACAGCGCGCGGATGCAGCTGGCCGTGCCCGGTGCGCACAACGCGATCAACGCCGCAGGCGCCGTCGCGGTGCTGCTGACGCTCGGGTACGCACTCGCTGACGCGGTGCGGGCCGTCGAGGGCTTCGCCGGCACCGTACGTCGTCTCGAGCTGCACGGCGCCGAGCGGGGCGTGCGCGTCTACGACGACTACTCGCACCACCCGACCGAGGTGCGCGCCGCCCTGCAGGCGATGCGCACGCTCACCGGGGGTGGCCGGCTGATCGCGATCCAGCAGCCGCACACCTACTCGCGAACGCAGCACATGTACCGCGAGTTCGCCGAGGTGCTCGAGCAGTTCGCGGACCACACGGTCATGCTCGACGTCTACGGCGCCCGTGAGGATCCGGTGCCAGGGGTGACCGGTGAACTGGTCTCCGGCGCGTTCGCCGACCCAGCCCATGTGCACTACGTCGCCGACTGGCAGGATGCCGCGGACTACACCGCCGGGTTCGCCCGCGACGGCGATGTCGTGGTGACGCTCGGCTGCGGCAACGTCTACCAGATCATCCCGCAGGTGCTCGACTCCCTCCGGCGGACTCCGGAGGCCTGACATGCGACGCCCGGCACCGATCCCGGCTTCGGAGGAACAGGCGCGTCAGTCGGTTCGCACCGAGTCCATCCGGGAGCCGGTGCCGCTGCGCGGCGACGCATCCGCGGCCGCAGACGACGTGACGGCGCCGATCGATCCGATCCATCCGGACGTCGAGGGCGATCAGGCACCGGCCGCGGAGGTCAGCGGAGCGGATGTCTGGCGCGCGGCGCGGGCCCGCCGCAAGGCGCTGCGCGCGGAGATCCGGCGGTTCACCTCGCGCTCCCGCCGGCGGCGGATGGTCTGGCTCACCTCGATCGGCGCGGTGCTGCTGGTCGTGCTCGGCACCGCGGCCGCGGCGTACAGCCCGCTCTTCGCCGTCGAGGACATCTCCGTGGTCGGCGCGAAGTCGTTGGACGCGCAGCAGGTCGAGCAGGCGCTGTCCGGGCAGATCGGCACGCCGCTCGCCCTCGTCGACGACAGCGCGGTGAAGTCCGCGCTGATGGCGTTCCCGCTGATCGAGACCTACGCGCTCGAGGTGCGCCCGCCGCACGAACTGACCGTGCGGATCGTCGAGCGCACGCCGATCGGCGTGCTGCGCTCGGATGCCGGCTACACGCTCGTCGACGCGGCGGGGGTCGCCCTCTCGACGACGGACGCCCGACCGGAGGGTCAGCCCCTGCTGACGATCACCGGAGGCGCGGGCACCGCGGCATTCGAGAGTGCCGGACTGGTGGTGCGCTCGCTCCCCCCTGAGGTGCGCACGGCGCTCACCGAGGTGCGCGCGTCCACTCCGGACAGCGTGACGCTCATCCTCGGCGACGGCAGGACGGTGCTGTGGGGGAGCGCAGAGGAGTCGTCCGCGAAGTCGGTGATCCTGTCGAAGCTGATGGCGAACAATCCGAAGTCGACGACCTTCGACGTCTCGTCGCCGACGGTCCCGGTGGTCGGCTGAGCGCTGCGGACCCGGCAGCGCGCGTTCTGCAGCGTCGATAGCGGCGAAACGCCGTGTCGCTTGGGGGCGCAGCGGCTGTCGCCGCTTACGTTCAGTCGTGAGAACGCAATACCGGGAAATACTTTACACCTCTAGTTGAGGTTTAAGGTTCACCTTCTTCAGGCTCGACATAACGGAGGCCGGCCATGAGCCAGAACCAGAACTACCTCGCCGTGATCAAGGTCGTCGGCGTCGGCGGTGGCGGTGTCAACGCCGTCAACCGCATGATCGAACTCGGCCTGCGCGGTGTCGAGTTCATCGCCGTGAACACCGATGCGCAGGCGCTGCTGATGAGTGACGCCGACGTCAAGCTCGACGTCGGCCGCGAGCTCACCCGCGGTCTCGGCGCCGGCGCCGACCCCGAGGTGGGTCGTCGTGCCGCCGAGGACCACGCGGAGGAGATCGAGCAGGCGCTGACCGGTGCCGACATGGTCTTCGTCACCGCGGGCGAGGGCGGCGGAACCGGAACCGGCGGCGCGCCCGTCGTCGCACGGATCGCCAAGTCGATCGGCGCGCTGACCATCGGTGTCGTGACCAAGCCGTTCTCGTTCGAGGGTCGCCGCCGTCAGAGCCAGGCCGAGGCGGGCGTCGCGAAGCTGAAGGAAGAGGTCGACACGCTCATCGTGGTGCCGAACGACCGCCTCCTCGAGATCAGCGATCGCGGCATCTCGATGATCGAGGCCTTCGCCACCGCCGACCAGGTGCTCCTCGCGGGTGTTCAGGGCATCACCGACCTCATCACCACGCCCGGTCTCATCAACCTCGACTTCGCCGACGTCAAGTCGGTGATGCAGGGTGCGGGGTCGGCGCTGATGGGCATCGGTTCGGCGCGTGGCGCCGACCGGGCCATCAAGGCCGCCGAGCTCGCGGTCGAGTCCCCGCTGCTGGAGGCGTCCATCGAGGGCGCGCACGGTGTGCTGCTCTCGATCCAGGGTGGATCGAACCTCGGCATCTTCGAGATCCACGACGCCGCCGACCTCGTCAAGGAGGCCGCGCACCCCGAGGCGAACATCATCTTCGGTACGGTCATCGACGACACCCTCGGCGACGAGGTGCGCGTCACGGTGATCGCGGCGGGCTTCGACGGCGGCGAGCCGACCCAGCGCCTCGAGCCGATGGTGGTCGAGCGCCCCGCGGCGCCCCTGCCCGAGGTGCGCGTGGAGAACACCGAGGTCGTCGCCCCGGCGGAGGAGAAGAAGGTCGTCGTCCCGGCGATGAGCTTCGAGCCCGCCGTCGACGACGACAGCGACCTCGACATCCCCGAGTTCCTGAAGTGACTACGCGTCGCGCGGCCGTCGCCGCTCCGGCGGAACGGCCGCGCGACACACCCGGAGGATCGGCGGGTGAATCACCGATCCGCACCCCGACCGGGGTTAACCTCGAACCAGGCCCAGACGACCAACCGGAGGACACGATGGGAAACCCGCTGAAGAAGACCATGGTGTATCTCGGCCTCGCCGATGAGGAAGAGGTCTACGAGGACGAGGCGCCGCAGCAGTCGGCTCCCGCGTCGCGCCCGCAGCGCGAGCGCGAGCGCGAGGAGCAGGCGCCCGCCCCGGTCACCCCTCTGCGTCGGCCCACGGCCGTCCGTCAGCCGGCGGGAGGCGCCGTGAACGAGATCCTGACCGTGCACCCGAAGCAGTACCGCGACGCCCAGCTGATCGCGGAGAACTTCCGTGACGGCATCCCGGTGATCATCAACCTCTCGCAGATGAGCGACGCCGACGCGCGCCGCCTGATCGACTTCGCGAGCGGCCTGTCGCTCGGTCTGTACGGGCGCATCGAACGGGTCACCAGCAAGGTGTTCCTGCTGTCGCCGGAGAACATCGCCGTCTCCGGGCACGGCGGCATCGCCCAGGCGGACTCCGCCGGCTTCGATCAGTCCTGACCGCGCGCGGCCTTGAACATCTTGGGCCTCATCGGCAGCATCCTCAACCTTCTTCTGCTGCTGTACCTGCTGGTGCTGTTCGTCCGGCTGATCCTGGACTACATCCCGCTGTTCAACCGTGAATGGCGCCCCAAGGGCGCCGGTCTCGTGATGGCGGAACTGGTCTACACCGTCACCGATCCGCCGATCCGCATGTTCCGCAAGTGGATCCCTCCGCTGCGCATCGGCACGCTCTCGCTCGACTTCGGATTCGCCCTCACCATGCTGTGCGTGCTCATCCTCATGTCGATCGTGCGCGCCATCTTCGGCTGAGAGCCTGCCGTCACAGGTCACAGGCGGGGGGACTATGCTGGCACCCAGGCGCGCCTCCCGGGTAAGCGCCACCGATATTCATCGCCAGTGCTCGACATCTGGCGCATCGTACTCATCGAAAGAGGAGCCACCCATGGCACTGTCCCCGGATGACGTCGTCCACAAGGAGTTCCAGCACGTTCGGTTCAAGGACGGATTCGACCCGGACGAGGTCGATGACTTCCTGGACGAGATCGTCATCGAGTGGCGCAAGGCCCTCGAGGAGAACGCCGAGCTGAAGGCCAAGCTGGCGGCTTACGAATCCGGTGAACGCGCTGCCGCCCCGGTGGCATCGGCTCCCGCCACCGCGGCCCCGATCTCGCACGAGGTCACCGGCTCCGCGACCGCGACCGCCGGCATCATCGAGCTGGCTCAGCGTCTGCACGACGAGCACGTCGCCGAGGGCGAGGCCAAGCGCCAGCAGCTCATCGCCGATGCTCAGACCGAGGTGGAGCGCATCCGCCGCGACGCCGAGGCGAAGCAGCGTGAGCAGTCCGCTCGTCTCGAGCGCGAGCGCAACACGCTCGAGGGTCGCATCACCGAGCTCCGCGAGTTCGAGCGCGACTACCGCTCCAAGCTGCGCAACCTGATCGAGGGCCAGCTCCGCGACCTCGACCAGCGTGCGGCCTCGACGGACTCGACTCCGGTCTCGGCCATCGGACTGTAAGTCGTTGACCCGTCGCCCTCTTCGTCGGTCGGCGGCCGGTGCGATCGTCGCGGTTCTCGCGGCGGTGGTGCTGGCCGCCGATCAGTTTGTGAAGTACCTCACCATCACGTACCTGCCGTACGGTGAGCCGGTGCCCGTCCTGGGCGAGTTCCTGCAGCTGATCTACGTGCGCAACCCCGGGGCCGCGTTCTCGATCGGCAAGGGCGCCACATGGATCTTCACGATCGCGCTGGCGATCGTCGCCGTGGTGATCATCTGGAAGGCATTCGGCCTGCACTCCCGGCTCTGGGCGGTCGTGCTCGGCTGCCTGCTGGGCGGCGTGCTCGGCAATCTGACCGATCGCCTGTTCCGTGATCCCGGGTTCCCGGTCGGCGAGGTCGTCGACATGATCTCGATGCCGTGGATGATGCCCGCGATCTTCAACGTGGCCGACATATTCATCGTCACAGGCATGATCTCGGTCGCACTGCTGGTGCTGTTCGGGATGCGGTTCGACGGCACGCGCGAGCGGGACCACGAGGCCGCTGAGAAGGCCGCCGCTGAGAAGGCCGCCGCTGAGAAGGCCGCGGCCGAGGACGCTGCGCCCGAGGCATCCGCCTCGTCGGAGAGCTGAGCGTGGAGTCGCGCACCCTGCCTGTCCCGGACGGGCTGGACGGCGCCCGCGTCGACGCGGCGCTGGCGAAGATGCTGGGCTTCTCGCGCACGTTCGCGGCGGAGGTCGCCGAGGCCGGCGGCGTGACCCAGGACGGCGTGATGCTCGGCAAGTCCGACCGCCTGCGCGGCGGCGGCTGGCTCGAGGTCAACTGGCAGCCCAAGGAGGAGCCGCGCATCGTGCCGATCGCCGTTCCCGAGCTGGGCATCGTGTACGACGACGACGACATCGTGGTGGTCGACAAGCCCACCGGCGTCGCCGCGCACCCGTCACTCGGCTGGGAGGGGCCGACCGTGGTCGGTGCTCTCGCCGCAGCCGGATTCAGGGTCGCCACGAGCGGCGCACCCGAGCGTCAGGGGGTCGTGCACCGTCTCGACGTGGGCACCAGCGGCCTGATGGTGGTCGCGAAGACCGAAGCCGCGTACACCGCTCTCAAGCGCGCCTTCAAGGAGCGCACGGTCGAGAAGATCTACCACGCCGTCGTGCAGGGGCACCCCGACCCGCTCGTCGGCACGATCGACGCCCCGATCGGGCGGCATCCGCACCACCAGTGGAAGTTCGCAGTCGTGCCCGACGGCAAGCCCTCGGTGACGCACTACGAGACGCTCGAGGCGTTCCCCGGCGCCTCGCTGCTGGAGATCCACCTCGAGACCGGCCGCACGCACCAGATCCGCGTGCACATGGCCGCGCACCGCCATCCGTGCGTCGGCGACCCGCTCTACGGCGCCGACCCGAAGATGGCCGAGCGCCTCGGCCTGACCCGGCAGTGGCTGCACGCGCACCAGCTGGCGTTCACGCACCCGGCGACGGGGGAGTGGGTCGAGTTCGAGTCGCCGTATCCCACCGACTTCCAGCACGCCCTGGATGTCCTCCGCTCATCCGGATACTGAACGCCCCTTCGTCTCGTCGCCGCGCTCCTCGCTCAGGACCTGCGGTGCAGGACTCCTGATGTCGGATGCCGCTGGCAGACTGTCGGCATGGAGATCGAGGTTCGCCCCGCCACCGAGTTCGATGACGTCGCCGCGGTCATCGGACCGCAGAAGCCGACATCGAACGTCTGCTTCTGCTTGAACTACCGTCTGGGAAGCACGGAGGCGCGAAAGCTGCGTGAACCTGACCGCTCCGCGAAGGTCCGCGAACTGTGCCACCAGGATCCGCCGCCCGGGGTCATCGCCTACGGCGACGGAGAGCCGGTGGGCTGGGCGGCGCTGCATCCCCGGCGCGACACGAGTTTCGCGCGCAACCGCCTCATCCCGCATGTCGACGACCTCGACGTGTGGTCGCTGTGGTGCTTCCGGGTGCGTCCCGGATATCGCAAGCAGGGCGTCATGCACGCGCTGATCGACGGTGCCGTCGCCTATGCGCGGGAACGCGGTGCGCCGGCGATCGAGGGGTACCCGGTCGACAACGCCGGTGAGAAGGTGAATCTCACCATGGCCTACGTCGGCACGCGGTCGCTGTTCGAGGGCGCGGGCTTCACCAAGGCGGCCGAAACCGGGTCGGTCCTCGACGGTTTCCCCCGCGTGCTGATGCGTCTCGAACTGAGCTGAGCCTCAGAGCTCCGTGCCACGCGCCGCGACGACGGCCGCTTCGAGCGAGCGCTCCAGGAAGGCGACCACGGCGTCGCGGTCGGCATCGTCGTCGACGGCGAGGGTGACGAAGATCTCCTCGGCGAAGGACACCCAGGCGCGCAGGGTGATCCGCAGTGCGCGCGAATCCGGTTCGCCGACTTCGAGGAGCGCCTCCAGCAGGTGCGCGGCGTTCTTCTCGCGGGACTCGTCGACGACCGCGCGCACGGCGGGGTCGCCACTGGCGACGCCTCGCACCAGTGAGAAGAAGGTGCCGCGGTGCTCGCGCACGAACATCGCGATGCGCTCCAGCGTGTCATGCACGCGCGCGCGGGCCGGCAGTTCGGGCCGGGGAGCGGTGGCGGTGAGCAGTGCGTCACGCGCCGTCGTGACGACGGCGCGGTGCATGCCCTGACGGGTGTCGAAGTAGTGGAAGATCAGCGCGCGGGAGACGCCGGCGCGTTCGGCGAGCTCGTCGATCGTCAGTTCGTCCAGCGGATGGTCGCTGAGGAAGTTCACGCCAGCGGCGACGAGCTGAGCACGGCGCTCATCCGGGGTGAGACGGACGCGACGCTCGACGGGCATGCCGAAATCCTATCGGCGGACGTTATTGACTATGAGTCAATGGGGGTTATGCTCGTAGTCGCGTCAACGAGGATGCTCACCCCAGGAGGATCGATGAAGAAGCCCACCATGAAGTTCTCGAAGCTGACCACCACGCACGGCGGGCGCATCGCGCTGGCCGCCGTCCCCGTCGGGATCGCCGCCGCGGTCCTCATGGGAGGAGTGGCTCAGGGACAGGTGCCGGTCTCGTTCGCCGTGTCCGGCAGCCAGTTCCAGATCAGCGCGAGCCAGCTGGAGGGCACCGGCTTCTCGCAGTACGCGGGCGTCGCGACCGATTCCGAGGGCGGAAAGCACACCGTCGCGATCGCGAACATCAAGAGCGCGACCCTGGCGGACCTCTGCCAGTCGGTCGTCACAGAGACCCCGCTCGGCAAGGTCGGCGTGCTGATCAAGGCCGGCGGCGGCGACGCCCCGGCATCCGCCTCCGACCTTCAGATCGGCATGACCGGTCTGAAGGGCGATGCGTCGTTCGGGCACATCCGGATCGGCGTGGACGCGTCGACCGTGGGCACGGACGCGAAGGGCACCGCCGGCGACTTCGCCCAGGACGCCGACACCGTCTCGATCAAGGGACTGCAGCAGACCGCGTGGAGCACGCAGGCCTCGGTGTTCACGCTCACCGGCATGAGCCTGGAGCTGACGGACGGATCAAAGGGATGCTTCTGAGCGGAGCTCATCCGATGGCTGACAGCGAGGATCTGGACGGGACGATGTCGTCACGCCGCGAGCGACGCGCGTCGGCGCGCGCCGACGCGGATGCTGCGGAACTCGAGTCCCTGCTCGCAGACGGCGAGGCGTCCGCTGACGAGACGGTGCCGCTGGGCGGCTGGCGGCGGTTCCGGGGCTGGGCGAAGCGTCGTCCGTTCATCGGCGGGCTGCTGATCGCCGTGGCCGGTGTGGAGATGTTCTTCTCCGGCCAGCTCGACATCGGCCATCTGCACGTGCAGCTCGGGATCGAGGGGCTTCAGGCCACGATCATCCCGGTCGCCCTGCTGCTGCTCGGAGCCCTGGCGATCACGATGCCCGTGCACCACGTGTTCTACGGCGTCCTCGCGCTCGCGGTCGCCTTGTACTCGCTGATCGGCGTGAACCTTGGCGGGTTCCTGATCGGCATGATCATGGCGTCGGTAGGCGGCGTGCTGGTGGTGGCCTGGATGCCGCGCAAGGCGGCCGCGGTCGGTGACACCTCGCCCGACGGAGGGGTCGCCTCGTGACGGCGCGCCGCGTGAGGCTCGCGGCGGCCGCTCTGGCGGTCTGCGCACTGGTGATGCCGCTGACGGTCGGCGCCGCGGCGGCGCCGACGAATGCGCGGCACGCCGGATTCTGCGACGTGCTCCCGTGGCTCTGCCCGAAACCGGCCGAGCCCGATCCGACCACGAGTCCATCGCCCTCACCGAGTGATCCGGCGGCCGGGACCCCCGCTCCGGAACAGCCGGCGGCTCCCGGCACGGAGGGCGCGGAGGGCGCGGTCCCCACGCCCACACCGACACCGGTCGTCGCAGAGCCCGATCCCGGCGCGCCGGTGTTCACCGACGTCCCGGCTCAGATGGGATCGCAGGGGCTGTCGTTCAGCGGTCTGAAGTCCATCGGGATCGTGACCGTGCCCACGGCGAGCGGCAAGGACGTGCGCGTGCTGAAGATCAGCGCGGACGCCATCACCATCACCGGCTTCTCGCTGACGGTGCGTCCGCCGGACGGCCCAGGTCTGGTCACCAAGGCCGACAAGATGGCGCTGCGAGGGAACGTGACCGTGTACATCGGCTCGATCACTGCAGAGGGGGGGAACGGCGAGACGCTGACTCTCGGACTCGACACGCCGCCTGCGCTGGACGACATCAGGCCCGGACTGCTCCGCGTGACGATGGGCTTGGTCGGCACACTCGCCGACTCGATCTCCTACACGAACACGGATCAGTACATCGTGGAGTGAGCAGCTCGCCCGTGGCATCCGTCTTCGAGGTCGGATGCCACGGGTAGGCTCGAATCCATGGCATCCGACTCCTTCGTGCACCTCCATGTCCACAGCGAGTACTCGATGCTGGACGGTGCGGCGAAGATCGGCGCGATGACCCAGGCGGCGGCCGAGTACGGCATGCCGGCCATCGCCGTGACCGACCACGGGAACACCTTCGCGGCGTTCGAGTTCTACAACGCGGCCAACGCCGCAGGGGTCAAGCCCATCATCGGCCTCGAGGCGTACGTCACCCCCGGCACGCACCGCAGCGACAAGACGCGAGTGGCATGGGGCTCGGCCGATCAGAAGAGCGACGACGTCTCCGGTGCCGGTGCATACACCCACATGACCATGTGGAGTCAGAACACGCAGGGCATGCACAACCTGTTCCGGCTCAGCTCCCTCTCCAGCATCGAGGGCTACTACTTCAAGCCCCGTATGGACCGCGAACTGCTGCAGACCTACGGCAAGGGTCTGATCGCCACCACCGGGTGCCCCTCCGGCGAGGTGCAGACCCGCCTGCGCCTGGGGCAGTACGACGCGGCTCGCGCGGCGGCGGCGGAGTTCCAGGACATCTTCGGCAAGGAGAACTACTTCGCCGAGATCAT
This sequence comes from Microbacterium sp. MAH-37, assembly GCF_009758255.1. Lineage (GTDB taxonomy): Bacteria > Actinomycetota > Actinomycetes > Actinomycetales > Microbacteriaceae > Microbacterium. Next base: position 326,951 of record NZ_WSEN01000009.1, on the reverse strand, counting down.
GGATCACGGCCTGTCCATCGAGCGGCGGGTCATGACCGACCTGCTGCGCCTGGCCAAGGACCTGAGCATCCCGCTGGTGGCCACGAACGACTCGCACTACACGCACCAGCACGAGGCGGATGCGCACGAGGCGCTGCTGTGCGTGCAGTCGGGGTCGACCATGGACGACCCGAACCGGTTCAAGTTCGACGGTGACGGCTACTACATCAAGACCGCGGCCGAGATGCGGCAGCTGTTCCGCGACCACCCCGAGGCGTGCGACAACACGCTGCTGATCGCCGAACGCTGCCAGGTCGAGTTCGACACCTCGGCGAACTACATGCCGAAGTTCCCGGTGCCCGACGGCGAGACCGAGGACAGCTGGCTGGTCAAGGAGGTCGAGGCCGGCCTGCACTACCGCTACCCCGGCGGCATCCCCGACAAGGTGCGCAAGCAGGCGGAGTACGAGCTCGGCGTCATCCTGCAGATGGGCTTCCCCGGTTACTTCCTCGTGGTCGCCGACTTCATCAACTGGGCGAAGAACAACGGCATCCGCGTCGGACCGGGCCGCGGTTCCGGCGCGGGTTCGATGGTCGCCTACGCCATGAAGATCACCGACCTCGATCCGCTCGAGCACGGCCTGATCTTCGAGCGCTTCCTCAACCCGGACCGCGTCTCGATGCCCGACTTCGACGTCGACTTCGATGACCGCCGTCGTGGCGAGGTGATCGACTACGTCACCGAGAAGTACGGCTCCGAGCGTGTCGCGCAGATCGTCACCTACGGCACGATCAAGTCCAAGCAGGCACTGAAAGACGCGGGGCGCGTGCTGGGCTTCCCCTTCAGCATGGGCGACCGGCTCACCAAGGCGATGCCACCCGCTGTGATGGGCAAGGACATGCCGCTCAGCGGCATGTTCGACAGCGGGCACCCCCGCTACAAGGAGGCCAGCGAGTTCCGTGCCCTGATCGACACGGACCCCGAGGCCAAGACGGTGTTCGAGCGCGCCCTCGGCCTGGAGGGGCTGAAGCGCCAGTGGGGCGTGCACGCCGCGGGCGTGATCATGTCGTCGCACCCGCTGCTCGACATCATCCCCATCATGAAGCGCGAGCAGGACGGTCAGATCGTCACGCAGTTCGACTACCCGTCGTGCGAGTCTCTCGGCCTCATCAAGATGGACTTCCTGGGGCTGCGCAACCTCACGATCATCTCGGACGCCCTCGACAACATCCGCCTGAACCGGGGGGAGGAGCTCGACCTCGAGCACCTCCAGCTCGACGACCGCGCGGTGTACGACCTCCTGGCCCGCGGCGACACGCTGGGTGTGTTCCAGCTCGACAGCCCGCCGCTGCGTTCGCTCATGCGCCTGATGAAGCCCGACAACTTCGGTGACATCTCCGCACTCATCGCGCTGTACCGGCCGGGCCCCATGGGCGCGAACTCGCACACGAACTACGCGCTTCGAAAGAATGGGCAGCAGGAGATCACACCGATCCATCCCGAGCTCGCCGAGCCTCTCGCCGACATCCTCGAAGAGTCCTACGGTCTGATCATCTATCAGGAACAGGTCATGGCGATCGCTCAGAAGGTGGCGGGCTTCAGCCTCGGACAGGCAGACATCCTGCGGCGCGCGATGGGCAAGAAGAAGAAGTCCGAGCTGGACAAGCAGTACGAGGGCTTCTCGGGCGGTATGAAGGAGCGCGGTTACGGCGAGGGCGCCGTCCAGGCCCTGTGGGACATCCTGCTGCCCTTCTCGGACTACGCGTTCAACAAAGCCCACTCGGCGGCGTACGGACTGGTCTCGTACTGGACCGCCTTCCTGAAGGCGCACTATCCGGCCGAGTACATGGCGGCGCTGCTGACCAGCGTCGGCGACTCGAAGGACAAGATGGCGCTGTACCTCAACGAGTGCCGCCGCATGGGCATCAAGGTGCTCCCGCCAGACGTCTCGGAGTCGATCAACTTCTTCGCGGCCGTCGGGGAGGACATCAGATTCGGCCTCGGCGCAGTCCGCAACGTCGGCAGCAACGTCGTCGACGGCATCATCGAAGCGCGCAAGGAGGAGAAGTTCACCTCGTTCCACGACTTCCTGAACAAGGTGCCGCTGCACGTGGCGAACAAGCGCACGGTCGAGTCCCTGATCAAGGCCGGCGCGTTCGACACGATGGGCAACACCCGCCGGGCGCTGCTGGAGATCCATGAGGACTCCGTCGAAGCTGCCGTGAGCACGAAGCGCAGAGAGGTGAACGGCGAGGTCGGATTCGACTTCGACAGCCTCTGGGAGGCCGATGAGGTCCCGCCCGTCCAGGTGCCGGAGAAGCCCGAGTGGACGAAGAAGGACAAGCTCGCTTTCGAGCGGGAGATGCTCGGTCTCTACGTCTCCGATCATCCGCTCGCGGGACTCGAGGTGCCGCTGGCGAAGCACGCCTCGATCTCGATCCACGACCTGCTCGCCTCCGAGGACCTGCAGGACGGCGACCAGGTCACCGTCGCCGGGCTCGTCACCAGCGTGCAGCACCGCGTGGCGAAGGCCAGCGGAAATCCCTACGGCATGATCACCGTCGAGGACTTCAACGGCGAGGTGACCGTCATGTTCATGGGCAAGACGTACACCGAGTTCCAGCACGTGCTGCAGCAGGATGCGATCCTCGCCGTGCGCGGACGGGTCTCCCGCCGAGACGACGGACTCAACCTGCATGCGCAGTCGGCGTTCGCGCCCGACGTCGGCTCCTTCGACGCCGCCGGCCCTCTCTCGCTGGTTGTGGCCGAGCAGCGTGCGACCGAGCGCGTGATGATCGAGCTGGCGGAGGTTCTCCGACGGCACTCCGGGGAGACCGAGGTCGTGCTGAAGGTGCATCGGGGCGGCTCCGCGAAGGTGTTCGAGGTGCCGATGCCGGTCTCCGTCTCCGCCGACCTGTTCGGTGACCTGAAGTCCCTTCTGGGCCCGTCCTGCCTGGGCTGAGCACCGTCGTCCGCCGTCATCGGCGGCGGACGGACGGTCTCCGCCGGTAGGATCGGGTCGCGTACCCGGCGCTGCGAACTCCCCAGACGCGCGCTGCGACGAAAGGAAACATCGATGAGCACCGCGGCCCCTGACGATGGCGTGCTGTACGAAGAGCAGGTCGAACCCCAGCCCGGCATCCTCGGGATGACGTTGCGCGAGCTTCTGATCGTGGCCTGCTGGGTCATCGGATTCGTCGTCTCGTTCTTCCCGGTCGGCGGCCATGGCGCCGGCTCGCTGTGGCAGAGCGGGCTGCACTGGATCCTGCCGATCGCGGTGCCGACGGTCGCGGTGTTCCTCATCGTGCTGCGTCGGTTCTCGCCGGAGGGCATCCGGCGGATCGGCTCCCTGGGCGTGGATCAGTTCGCGTCCGTCGCGTTCTCGGTCTCCGCCCTGCTCTGGGTGCAGCTGCTCTGGGACCTCGGCTCCGCGTCGGCCTCTGCAGGTGCCTTCCTGATCGGCTGGTCTCCGATCGTCGAGACGATCATGGCTCTCGCGCTCGTCGTGCTCACCGTGCTCGCGCCGCTCGTCCCCGGACTCCGCGAGGACTTCCAGGGACGGCTCGAGACCCTGGCGCACCGCAATGCGAACCCGGTCCGTCCGGTGATCGCACCCGCGCGCGCCGACCGCGAGCTGCTCGCGATCGAGGCCCCCGTCCACGAGACACAGGTCGACGAGGCGGACGCGGAGGCGGCCGAAGTCGCCGAGCAGGAGGAGGACTTCCTGTTCGCCACCGGCCCCGATGCCGTGACGGAACTGCTCACCCCTGACGAGGACGACCAAGATCTCGCCGAGACACCGGATGAGGAGACGCATCCTGCGGACGATTCCACCCCGGCCGATGCGACACAGCCGTTCTGGATCCTCACCCCGGATGCGCGCGAGGTGCTCGACGAGCACGGCCGGGAGCTCTTCACGATCGGACCGCACGCTTGGGCGCTCGTGATCGACGATCGCGGCGGCGCCTACGTCATCCGTCATGACGACGGCCGAATCGGCTATCTGCACGACATCACCAACATCACGAAGGGCTGACCCGGGTGCGCACCATCGATCTCCGCGGACAGGAACTCTCCGCCGCGGCAATGCTCGCCGCCGTCCCGCGCGCCGTGCAGGCCCGCGCGGAGGCACTCGACACGGCCGCACGCATCGTCGACGATGTGCACCGTCGTGGCGAGGAGTCGCTGCGTGAGCAGGCCGAGCGCTTCGACGGCGTGTCCGGTCACGCGATCCGCGTTCCCGCCGAGCACATCACCGAGGCGCTCGCGTCGGTCGATCCACGCGTCCGCGCGGCGCTCGAGGCTGCGATCGACAGGGTGCGCCGCGGATCCGCGGCGCAGGTGCCGGACTCGTGCACCACCGAGATCGGCCCTGGCGCGCGCATCGTGCAGCGCTGGCAGCCGGTCGACCGCGTAGGGGTGTACATCCCCGGGGGCAAGGCGGCACTGGCATCCAGCGTCGTGATGAACGTCGTCCCGGCCCAGGTCGCAGGCGTCAGGAGCATCGCGCTCGCATCGCCTGCGCAGAGCGCCCACGCCGGGCGGATCGATCCGACCATCCTCGCAGCCGCGGCCCTGCTGGGCATCGACGAGGTCTACGCGATGGGTGGGGCTGGAGCGATCGGCGCCCTCGCCTGGGGCGTCGAGAGCCTCGGCCTCGACCCGGTCGACGTGGTCGCCGGGCCCGGGAACAACTACGTCGCCTCGGCCAAGCGCGCCGTGGCGGGCATCGTGGGCACCGACTCCGAGGCCGGCGCCACCGAGATCCTGATCGTGGCGGATGCTGCCGCCGACCCGCTGCTCGTCGCGGCGGATCTCATCAGCCAGGCCGAGCACGACGAGCAGGCCTCCGCTGTGCTCGTGACCGACTCGCCCGAGCTCGCCGAGCGCGTGGCGGAGCAGGTCAGCACCCTGACCGCACGCACGAGGCACAGTGCGCGCGTCCAGGTCTCGCTGAGCGGCCCGCAGTCCGCGATCGTGCTCGTGGACGACCGGGACATGGCCGTCGCCTTCAGCAACGCCTACGCGCCCGAGCACCTCGAACTGCACCTCGCCGATGCCGAGAACGCCGCGGACGCGTTCACGAGCGCGGGCGCCGTGTTCCTCGGCGATCAGACCCCGGTGAGCCTGGGGGACTACATGGCGGGCAGCAACCACGTGCTGCCCACCGGCGGCCAGGCCCGCTACGCGCCAGGACTCGGCGCGTACACCTTCCTCCGCCCGCAGCAGGTGATCTCCTATGATCGCGAGGCGCTCGCGCTGGTGCGCGAGGGGGTCGTCGCACTCGCCGAGGTGGAGGGGCTTCCGGCCCACGGCGAGGCCGTCGAGGCGCGCTTCGCCGATCGGGGCTGATCCGCGAGTACGCTGGATCATCATGCACTGCCCCTTCTGCCGGCACCCGGACTCCCGCGTGATCGATTCGCGCACCAGTGACGACGGACTGTCGATCCGCCGCAGACGCCAGTGCCCGGAGTGCGGCGGACGCTTCACGACGACGGAGACGGCGAGCCTCGCGGTGATCAAGCGGTCCGGCGTCGTCGAGCCGTTCAGCCGTGACAAGGTCATCTCCGGCGTGCGCAAGGCGTGCCAGGGGCGTCCGGTGACGGAGGCGGATCTCGCGGTCCTCGCCCAGCGCGTGGAGGAGGCGGTCCGGCAGACGGGCGTCTCGCAGCTGGACACCAACGAGATCGGCCTGGCCATCCTCGGACCGCTCCGCGAGCTCGACGAAGTGGCGTTCCTGCGCTTCGCCAGCGTGTACCAGGCGTTCGACTCACTCGAGGACTTCGAGACCGCCATCGGCGAGTTGCGTGCCGACCGTGAGAAAGCCGGTGCCGGCGACCGGTAATCTGGCAGGGATGTATCCGCTGCTCTTCCGCCTCGTCCTCTCGCGCTTCGATCCGGAGTTCGCGCACCACGCCGGCATGGCCGTCATCCGCGTGGCCGGCACGCCTCCGTTCTCGTGGGTCGCCCGCGGGCTGACCAGGCCGCACCCCGAGCAGCGTGTGCAGGCGCTCGGGCTGTCGTTCCCGTCGCCGTTCGGCGTGGCCGCCGGATTCGACAAGAACGCCGTCGGCGTGCGCGGGCTCGCCGCGCTCGGGTTCGGTCATGTCGAGGTCGGCACCGTCACCGCCATCCCGCAGGACGGCAACCCGAAGCCCCGGCTGTTCCGGCTCGTCGCCGATCGCGCCGTGATCAACCGGATGGGCTTCAACAACGAAGGAGCGGATGCTGCGGCGAAGCGGCTCCGGAAGCTGCGCCGCCGCGCGCCGCAGACCATGATCGGCGTGAACATCGGCAAGAGCCGCGTCGTCGATGTCGAGAACGCGACCGCCGACTACGTGGCGTCCGCCACCCGGCTGGCGCCGCTGGCCGACTACCTGGCCGTGAACGTCTCGTCGCCGAACACCCCGGGCCTGCGCGGACTGCAGGCCGTCGAGACACTCGCTCCGCTGCTGCGCGCGGTGAAGGAAGCCGCGGGGGAGACCCCGCTGCTGGTGAAGATCGCGCCCGACCTGCCGGACGAGGAGATCTCGGCGATCGCCGCCATGGCGGTGTCCGAGGGGCTCGCCGGCATCATCGCGCACAACACCACCATCGGCCGTGAGGGCCTGGTCACCGATCCTGCGGTCGTCGAGGCGGCCGGTGCGGGCGGACTGTCCGGAGCGCCGCTGAAGCAGCGCTCGCTGGACGTGCTCGCCGTGGTGCGCGCGGCCGTCCCCGCCGACTTCTGCGTGATCGCGGTCGGCGGCGTTGAGAGCGCGGAGGACGTGCAGAAGCGGCTGGATGCCGGCGCCACGCTGGTGCAGGGCTACACGGCCTTCCTGTACCGCGGTCCGTTCTGGGCGCGCCAGATCAACCGCGGACTGCGCAGCGCCGCTCGCTGATCAGCAGAATCCTGGGTCCCTGAGCCTGTCGAAGGGTCAGTCGGGGTACTGCCCGCGCTTGACCTGGGCCTTGGGCAGCCGCATGAACCGCATCTGCAGGGAGCGCATCGCGGCGTACCAGCCCAGGCCGCGCTCGAGGCGCTCCTTGCCGAACTTCGCTGCGGCCTTCCGCTTCACCCGCCATGCCAGCAGCACCATGTCGAGCACGGCGAGCAGCATGAAGATCCAGAGCGCGACCATCGCGCCGTAGGCGATCGTCGTGATCGGCATCAGCGCGGCGATTATGACGACGACCATCATCGCCATCACCCACTCGCTGAGGTGCCAGCCGGCGTCGACGTAGTCGCGCACCCAGCGGCGCTGCGGGCCCTTGTCGCGCGGCGGGAGGTATTTGTCCTCACCGCGTTCCATTCCGAGGCGCGCACGGTCGCGCCGCGCCTGGAGGTCGGCCTTCGCCGCGGCTCGGGCCTCCTTGGTGTCCGCGACGAGGGGGCGACGGCGCGCGGCCTCCTGCTCTGCGCGCGTCGGCGTGGCGCGGCCCTTGCCGACGGCGGGCGTCTCGGGTGCGTCGTCGTTGGCGGGGGGAGTGGAAGCGGGCACAGCAGTCCTCATGTCGTGGAACGGGATTTTCCTTAAGATTACTCGCATGACCACCATCTCCTCCCCGTCGTCCGCCGAGCAGGACGCATCCGTCCTCGAGGCGGTCGCCACCGGCATCCCCGCAGCCCTCTCCGACCTCGGTTCGCTCGTGCGCATCCCCGGCATCGCCTGGCCCGCGTTCGATCAGACCCAGCTGGAGCGCAGCGCCGACGCCGTCGCCGACCTGGCCCGTGGAACAGGCGTCTTCGACGAGGTGCGGGTGCTGCGCGCGGCGATCCCCGGGACCGACGAGATGGGGCAGCCTGCCGTGCTGGCGACCAGAAAGGCCCGCAACGGCCGCCCGACGATCCTGCTCTACGCGCACCATGACGTGCAGCCGCACGGCGACGAGGCTCTCTGGGAGACGCCGCCGTTCGAGCCGACTGTCCGTGACGGGCGCCTCTACGGGCGCGGCGCCGCAGACGACAAGGCGGGCATCATGTCGCACATCGCCTCGCTGCGCGCGGTGTCCGAGGTGCTCGGCGACGACTTCGACCTCGGCGTCTCGATGTTCATCGAGGGGGAGGAGGAGTACGGCTCCCGGTCGTTCGCCCAGTTCCTCTCCGACAACGCCGACGCGCTGCGCGCCGACGCGATCGTCGTCGCCGATTCCGGCAACTGGGACCAGAGCACGCCGGGGCTGACCGTCTCGCTGCGCGGCAACGCGCGGTTCACGCTGAAGATCCGCACGCTCGAGCACGCCTCGCACTCGGGGATGTTCGGCGGAGCGGTGCCCGACGCGATGATGGCGGCTGTCACGCTGCTCGCCACGCTGTGGGATGCCGACGGCGCGGTGGCGGTCGAAGGGCTGCGGGCCAGGGATGCGGCGACGCCGGCCTACGGCGAGGAGACGCTGCGCGAGGAGACCGGGCTGCTCCCCGGGGTGTCGCCGATCGGACGGGACGAGATCCTGAGCCGCATCTGGAACAGGCCCTCCGTGACCGTCATCGGCATCGACGCGACCAGCGTCGAAGCGGCATCCAACACGCTGCTGCCGGAGGTGAGCGTCGTGATCAGCTCGCGCGTCGCGCCGGGGCAGAGCGCAGCGGACGCCTACGCGGCGCTCGAGGCGCACCTGCGGGCGCATGCGCCCTTCGGTGCGGAGCTGACGTTCAGCGACGTGGATCTCGGAGACGGATTCCTCGTCGACACCACGGGATGGGCGGTCGAGCTGACCCGCGGTGCGATGGCGGACGGGTACGGCGTGGCACCGATCGACCTCGGCGTCGGCGGGTCCATCCCGTTCATCGCGGATCTCGTGCGGGAGTTCCCGGGAGCGCAGATCCTCGTCACCGGTGTCGAGGACCCGCACTCGCGCGCGCACAGCCCGAACGAGTCGCTGCACCTGGACACCTTCCGCAACGCGGTGCGGGCCGAGGCGCTGCTGCTCGCGCGGATGAACGGCGCGGCACAGGGCTGAGGGGACCGGCCGCCGCGGGTCCTGCGGCGGTAGACTTCGAACAGGGCGGCGCCCGCGCCGCACGAGTACTCAAGGAGTGACATGAGCGACACCACGCTGACCGAGACGAGCACCCGCGCGCACGGCGTCGGCCTGACCGAAGCCGCCGCGCTGAAGGTGAAGAGCCTGCTCGAGCAGGAGGGCCGCGACGACCTGCGTCTGCGTGTCGCCGTCCAGCCCGGAGGATGCTCCGGCCTGATCTACCAGCTCTACTTCGACGAGCGGTTCCTGGACGGCGACGAGACGGTCGACTTCGACGGCGTCGAGGTCATCGTCGACAACATGAGCGTCCCGTACCTGGACGGCGCCTCCATCGACTTCAAGGACACCATCTCGGAGCAGGGGTTCACGATCGACAACCCGAACGCCCAGGGGTCCTGCGCCTGCGGCGACAGCTTCCACTGACCCGCCGCCAACCTGCGTGGTTGGCATGAATCAGGTGTGAGGTTGCCCTAGACTTGGGTTGCCCCTGTCCGTGATCTGAAAGGTGCACCGTGCCTTCGAAACGCCGCCTTCGTTGGGTCGCGATCCCACTGGGAATCGTGACAGCCATTGTCTTGGCGGGATGCTCCGTCTCCGAGCGCAATGGCTTCCTTCCGGGCTTCGTAGAGGGCGGCACCGCCGCCACGAACCAGACCGAGCGGGTCTCCTCGCTGTGGGTCAACTCCTGGATCGTGCTGCTTGCCGTCGGTGTCATCACCTGGGGCCTGATGGGCTGGGCGCTGGCGGTCTACCGCCGCCGCAAGGGCCAGACCGGCCTCCCCGTGCAGCTCCGCTACAACATGCCGATCGAGATCCTCTACACGGTGATCCCGCTCATCTTCATCATGGGCATGTTCTTCTTCACCGCCCGTGATCAGACCGAGATCGAGACCCAGTGGACCGATCCCGACGTCGAGGTCACCGCCATCGCCAAGCAGTGGGCATGGGACTTCCAGTACGACGGTGAGGAGAAGGACAACTCCGACGCCGTGTGGACGATGGGCGTGCAGGCGCAGCCCGACGAAGCGGGCGACATCGACCGCGACAAGCTGCCCACGCTGGTGCTGCCGGTCGACCAGAAGGTCAAGATCGACCTTCAGTCGCGCGACGTCATCCACTCCTTCTGGATCATCGACTTCCTCTACAAGAAGGACATGTACATCGGGAAGGACAACTCCTGGTCCTTCATCCCGACCCGCATCGGCGAGTACGACGGAAAGTGCGCCGAGCTGTGCGGCGAGTACCACTCGATGATGCTTTTCAACGTCAAGGTCGTGTCCCAGGCGGACTACGAGGAGTACCTCGACAGGCTGCGTGAAAAGGGCAACACCGGTGACATCACCGACGCCTACGATCGTCTGTCCAACCTTCCGGGTACCGGATCGAACTCGGGCGCGAAGGAAGAGGAGTAAGCCATGACGACGACTGCAGAACCACAGACCGAGACTCCGAGGGCCCGGCCCACGACGATCCCGGCACGTCAGGCCGCGCTGCTGTCCTCCACCCGCGTGGAGCAGAAGGGCAACATCGTCGTCAAGTGGCTGACCTCCACCGATCACAAGACGATCGGGTACATGTACCTGATCGCCTCGGTGCTGTTCTTCCTGCTCGGCGGCGTCATGGCGCTCGTCATCCGCGCAGAGCTGTTCGCCCCGGGCATGCAGATCGTGCCGACCAAGGAGCAGTACAACCAGCTGTTCACGATGCACGGCACGATCATGCTGCTGATGTTCGCGACACCGCTGTTCGCCGGTTTCGCCAACGCGATCCTGCCGCTGCAGATCGGTGCTCCCGACGTCGCCTTCCCGCGTCTGAACGCCTTCGCCTTCTGGCTGTTCCTGTTCGGCTCGATCATCGCGGTCGCCGGCTTCGTCACCCCGCAGGGTGCCGCCTCCTTCGGATGGTTCGCCTACCAGCCGCTGGCCAGCACGTCGTTCTCACCGGGTGCCGGAGGAAACCTCTGGATGGTCGGCCTCGGCATGTCCGGTTTCGGCACCATCCTCGGTGCGGTGAACTTCATCACCACGGTCATCACGATGCGCGCCCCGGGCATGACCATGTGGCGCATGCCGATCTTCTCGTGGAACACGCTCATCACCAGCCTGCTGATCCTGATGGCGTTCCCGGTTCTCGCCGCAGCGATGTTCGCCGCAGCTGCAGACCGCATCCTCGGCGCGCACATCTACGACCCGGCCAACGGCGGCGTCCTGCTCTGGCAGCACCTGTTCTGGTTCTTCGGTCACCCTGAGGTGTACATCATCGCGCTGCCGTTCTTCGGCATCGTCTCGGAGATCTTCCCGGTGTTCAGCCGCAAGCCGATCTTCGGCTACAAGACCCTGGTGTACGCGACCATCTCGATCGCCGCGCTGTCGGTCGCGGTGTGGGCGCACCACATGTACGTCACCGGTGGGGTCCTGCTGCCGTTCTTCGCGCTGATGACCATGCTCATCGCCGTGCCGACGGGTGTGAAGATCTTCAACTGGATCGGCACGATGTGGCGTGGGTCGATCACGTTCGAGACGCCCATGGTGTTCTCGCTCGGCTTCCTCGTGTCGTTCGTCTTCGGTGGTCTGACCGGTGTGATCCTCGCGGCGCCGCCGCTCGACTTCCACCTCAGCGACTCGTACTTCGTCGTCGCGCACTTCCACTACGTCGTCTTCGGCACCGTGGTGTTCGCGATGTTCGCCGGCTTCTACTTCTGGTGGCCGAAGTGGACCGGCCGCATGCTGAACGAGCGTCTCGGCTACATCCACTTCTGGATGCTGTTCATCGGCTTCCACATGACGTTCCTCGTGCAGCACTGGCTGGGCGTCGACGGCATGCCTCGTCGTTACGCCGACTACTCGGCCTACGACAACTGGACGTGGGAGAACCAGGTCTCGACCATCGGTGCGATCATCCTCGGTGCCTCGATGCTGCCGTTCTTCCTGAACGTGTGGATCACGGCCCGCAAGGCGCCCAAGGTCACCGTCAACGACCCCTGGGGCTACGGCGCGTCGCTCGAATGGGCGACCAGCTGCCCGCCGCCCCGTCACAACTTCACGTCGATCCCGCGCATCCGCAGCGAGCGTCCTGCGTTCGACCTGAACCACCCCGAGGCTGCGGAGCACCCGGTTGCCGCCGCGGCAGGAGAGGCGAAGTAACCCATGCGCTCCAATGTCGTCCTCTGGTGGGTCCTCACCGTCTTCTTCCTGATCACCGCCGGTGTGTATGTGACCTGGAACCTCCTCGCCGAGAACCACGTCGAGTGGGTCGGGGCTGTGGCGCTGCTCTTCGTCGCCTTCATGGGCGCGATGATCGCGCTGTACCTGCACCGCACCTACAAGGCGCAGGGCGGCGAGCTGCCTGAAGACATCCTCACGGCGGACATCGATGACGGTGACCCCGAGCTCGGTGAGTTCAGCCCGTGGTCCTGGTGGCCGCTGGTCCTCGCGGGTTCCGCAGCGATCTTCCTGATCGGCATGGCTGTCGGACAGTTCCTGCTCCCGATCGGCGTCGCCATCTTCGCCGTCGCGATCGTCGGCTGGGTCTACGAGTACTACCGCGGTCACTTCGCCCGCTGAGAACTCCATGACGAAAGCCCCCGGCTCCGGCCGGGGGCTTTCGTCATGTGCGGGGCGCTGGGCCTGTCACGCGTTGGTGCGGATGCGGGGGACGCCGACGTTCGGATCGATGGGACGGCGGTGCACGCCGTCGGCGTTCTCGACCGGATAGCCCTCGCGCACCCAGTACTCGAATCCGCCGATCATCTCGCGCACGTCGTAGCCGAGTTTCGCGAACTCGAGGGCGCCCTTGGCACCGGCGTTGCATCCGGGACTCCAGCAGTAGACGACCACGGCGCTTCCGGCGGGGATCTCCTGCGGTGCGCGCTCCGCGATCTCGCCGTAGTGCATGTGCACAGCACCGGCGACGCGTCCCTGCGCCCACGCCTCATCGGATCGCACATCGACGATCACTGCGGATTCTCCGGCCTTCTGCGCGGCGTAGACGTCGCTGGCATCGGTTTCGAAGGTGAGCTTGGCGGTGAAGTAGTCAGTGCGGTCCATGTGCCCAGGCTACGCCGTGCGCCTCCCGCCGAGAGCGATGTTGCAGGGACAGGTCTTCACGGGCGTGCGGAGCGGCTGTCGACCTCCGCGCGGAGCTTCGAGAGGAGATCCACGACCTCCATGTCGCGGCCATTCACAGTCACTGACCCTGCGGCTGCTTCGCGATCGCCGACCACGCCGACATACGGCGCCGGAAGGGCGTGTGCGCGAGCGATCCGGGCGCTGAGGGTGCCTCTGTCGAGGAGCCGCACCCGGAACCCGGCCGCAGCAAGACGCGCACGCAACAGCTCCGCGGCATCCGCATGTCGGCGCGGATCCACGGGCAGCACGGCGACCTGCACGGGGGAGAGCCAGGTCGGGAAACGCCCCTGATACCGCTCGATCAGCAGCGCGACGAGGCGCTCCATCGAGCTGAGCAGCCCGCGATGGATCATCACGGGCCGGTGCTTCGCAGCGTCCGCTCCGACGTACGACAGCCCGAAGCGCTGGGGAAGCACACGGTCGACCTGCACGGTCGACAGGGTCTCCTCGCGCCCCGCGGAGTCGAGCACCTGGATGTCGATCTTGGGGCCGTAGAACGCCCCCTCGCCCGGCACGTGCACATAGCGGATGCCGCGGCGGCTGAGCGCATCGCGGAGATCCGCCTCCGAGGCATCCCAGTCGCGGTCGGAACCGGCACTGTCCGCGCCCCGGCCCGAGAGGCGGTAGTGATCGACCTTCACGCCCAGCACCTCGTAGGCGTCGATGATCGCGTCGAGCGCCTGCACCACCTCGTCGACCACCTGAGCCTCGGTGCAGAACACATGAGCGTCGTCCAGGCTGATCTGGCGCACGCGGCTGAGTCCGCCGAGCACACCGGAGAGCTCGCTGCGGAACATGGAAGCGGACTCGACCAGGCGCACGGGCAGGTCTCGCCAGCTGCGCGCCTCGGCGGCGTAGACCTGCACATGACTCGGGCAGTTCGCGGGGCGGAGCACCAGCTCGTCGTCGCCGACCCTCATCACCGGGAACATGTCCGCGGTGAACTTGTCCCAGTGTCCGCTCTGCTCGAAGAGCGCCCGCTTCGCGAGCACCGGAGTGTTGATGCGCATGCAGCCGGTGCGCTCCGCGATCTCGGCTGCCATCCGCTCGAGTTCGCTGCGGATGACGGCACCGTCGGGCAGCCAGATCGGCAGGCCGGCGCCGATCACCGGCACGGTGTCGAACAGGCGCAGTCGACGACCCAGCACGCGGTGGTCTTCGTTCTCCATGGGGTCCTCCTTCGTGGGGAGCCGAGGAGACACCGGAAGACGACGAGAGCCCGGGGCGTTCCCCGAGCTCTGTTGTGTGCGTGATCCGCTACAGGCAGCGCCGGAGAGAGTCCGGCGTCGTGGTGACCTGAAGCATGCGCATGGGAAGAAGATAGCACGTGCCCACGCGAGGGAGGTCAGAGCGATGCGGTCATCTGGACGCGCGCGCCGTACCGCATCAGCCCGAGCGACTCCTCGACGCTGATCAGGCCGCGGTGGAAGTCCGTCGCCGGTACGGAGACCTGGAAGCCGCAGGAGGCGTAGAACGGCGCGTTCCAGGGCACGTTCGCGTAGGTGCGCAGCGTGATCTCCTCGTACCCTCGGTCTGCTGCGACGCGGAGCGCCTCCTCGACGAGTCTCCGCCCGATGCCTCGGCGGCCGTAGCGGGGGAGGACGGCCACCTGCTCGAGGTGCACCACCCGATGCACCTCCAGCACGTGCGCGAAGCCGACGACCTTTCCGTCCAGCTCGCCGACGAGCAGGAACCCCGGCTGCGAGGCGCGCTCGGCCGCGGGATCCGGGGGCGGCCAGTCGACAGCCCCGAAGGTCTCGATCAGGAGCAGGTCGGCTTCCGCCTCGACGGCCTCGATCTCGGCGAGGTCCGCGGAGTGCGCGTCACGGATGGTCAGGGGCATCGCACCAGCCTACTGAGCCGCGCGGACGACGAAGGAGGGCCCCGTCCGAAGACGGGGCCCTCCTGGTGCTGCAGGGGAGGGGCGGTGTTACTCGCCGTCCTCCGCCTTCTTGCGGGACTTCTTCACCGGGTCGGTCGCGATGACCGAGCTCGGCGTGTTCGGGGTCTCACCGATCGGAGCATCCGTGGCAGGAGCGATGGTGGACTCGTCGGTGACGCCGGCACGTTCGTGCGCTCCGGCGATCTCGGCGGCCTCGGTGGCGTCCATGTCAGCCAGCGCGTGGTGCTGGTGGGCGTCCGCGGCATCGATCTCGGCCTGGGTGAGGGGCTGCAGGCGGTCCTCGAAGAACCAGCGCGACATCGCCGAACGCAGGTTCTGCGTCCAGGGGATGCGGCCCTTGGCGTTCGGACGGACCACCAGCGGCTCGTAGGTCTCGTAGTCGATGAGCTTCCAGCGGTCGTACACGTCGACCGGCTCGTGCACCTCGATGAACTCGCCACCGGGGAGGCGGACGATACGACCCGACTCGTAGCCGTGCAGCACGATCTCGCGGTCCTTCTTCTGGAGCGCGATGCAGATGCGCTTCGTGACGAAGTATCCGATGATCGGCCCGAGGAAGAGCAGAGCCTGCAGAGTGTGGATGACACCCTCCATGGTGAGCATGAAGTGCGTCGCGATGAGGTCGGACGAGGCGGCAGCCCAGAGCACGGCGTAGAAGATCACGCCGGCGACGCCGATGGCGGTGCGGGTGGCCGAGTTGCGCGGGCGCTCTGCGATGTGGTGCTCGCGCTTGTCGCCGGTGATCCACGCCTCGATGAAGGGGTAGATCGCGACGAGCACGATGAACAGACCGAGCACGGCGACCGGGATCAGGATGCCGAACGACCAGGTGTGGTTCAGGAAGACCACGTCGAGGTTGGACGGTGCCAGACGCAGCGCACCGTCGGCGAAGCCGATGTACCAGTCCGGCTGCGTACCTGCGGACACGGGCGACGGGTCGTACGGACCGTAGTTCCAGATCGGGTTGATCTGGAAGAGCGACGCGATCAGCACGATCGTGCCGAAGACGATGAACAGGAAGCCACCCATCTTCGACATGTAGACCGGCATCATCGGGTAACCCACGACGTTGTCGTTCGTGCGGGCGGGGCCGGCGAACTGCGTGTGCTTGTTGATCACCATCAGCATCAGGTGCACGACGATCAGGCCGATCACCAGCAGCGGCAGCAGCAGGATGTGCAGCGTGTACAGGCGTCCGACGATCTGATCGCCCGGGAACTCGCCGCCGAACAGCAGGAACGAGGTCCAGGTTCCGATCAGCGGGAGGCCCTTGACCATGCCGTCGATGATGCGGAGGCCGTTGCCCGAGAGCAGGTCGTCGGGGAGCGAGTAACCGGTGAAGCCCTCTGCCATGGCCAGGATGAACAGCACGAAGCCGATCACCCAGTTCAGCTCGCGGGGCTTGCGGAACGCACCCGTGAAGAACACGCGGAGCATGTGCACGCCGATGCCGGCCACGAAGACCAGCGCGGCCCAGTGGTGGATCTGACGGACCAGGAGGCCACCGCGCAGGTCGAAGGAGATGCGCAGAGTCGACTCGAGTGCCGCAGACATCTCGATGCCGCGCATCGGGGCGTAGGCGCCCGTGTAGTGCGTGGGAACCATCGAGGCCTGGAAGAAGAACGTCAGGAACGTGCCCGAGAGGAACACGACGACGAAGCTCCAGAGCGCGATCTCGCCCAGCATGAACGACCAGTGGTCGGGGAAGATCTTGCGACCGAGCTCCTTGACGAAGCCCGAGAGGCTGGTGCGCTCATCGATGTAGTTCGCGGTGGCGTTGAGGAAGCGGCCGCCGAGGGGCTTCTCAGCCTGCTCCGTCGAGGGCTTTTCGGTGACGGTTGAGGTGCTCAATGACGCTCCCAGAAGCTCGGACCGACGGGTTCGTGGAAATCGCTCTGCGCGACGAGGTAGCCCTCGTCGTCGACCATGATCGGCAGCTGGGGCAGCGGCCGGGCAGCGGGTCCGAAGATGACCTTGGCGTGCTCGGTCACATCGAACTGCGACTGGTGGCAGGGGCAGAGCAGGTGGTGGGTCTGCTGCTCGTACAGCGCCACGGGGCAGCCGACGTGCGTGCACACCTTGGAGTAGGCGACGATGCCGTCGTACGACCAGTCCTTGCGGTCGTCGGCCTCGATGAGCTGCTCGGGACGCAGGCGCATCAGCAGCACGATCGCCTTGGCCTTCTGCTCGAGCATCCCGCCTTCGTGGCCGAGGTCGGTGAGACCCTCGGGGATGACGTGCACGGCGGAGCCGAGCGTGACATCCGCTGCGCGGATCGGGGTGCCGTCGGGGTCGCGGACGAGCTTGACGCCCTTCTTCCACATCGTCTGCTCGAGCAGCGCGACGGGGTCACCGGCCTCGGGGTCATCCGGGGTGTTGAACGGTGCGAGACCGCGGAACAGCGTGACACCGGGGATGATGGACGCCACGACGGCGGCGATCATCGAATTGCGGATCATCACGCGGCGACCGAAGCCGGACTCCTCGTTGGCGTCGGCGAAGGCCTTGAGCGAGGCCGCGCGCGTCGAATCGCGGCCGCGGGTGGGGTGACGGTACTCGATGAACTCCTTGTCGCTCATCAGCGCCTTGGACCAGTGGATGGCTCCGAGACCGATGGCGAGCAGGGCCAGCGCGATGCCGAGACCGATGAACAGGTTATTGTACCTGATGTCGATCAGCGCGCCGCTCTCGATCGGGAACAGCATGTAGGCGGCGACCGCCCAGATGCTGCCCGCGAGCGAGAGGTAGAAGAGGGTGTAGACCGTGCGGACCGCGGCCTTCTCGGCCTTGGGGTCCTTGTCCGTCATCCGGTGGCGATGCTCCGGAAGCCCCGGGTTCTGCGCGGGATCGCTGACTGCGACGCCCAGCCCCGGCGAGGGCTGGTAGGCCCTGTCGAGAGCCTGCGTGTCGTCGTCGTGTGCCATGGTGCTCCTCGTACGTTCCTCTTCAGAAGAAATGCGTCAGTTGGACTTCGCCGTGATCCACACGGTCAGCGCGACGAGGGCGCCGATCCCGAAGATCCAGATGAACAGGCCCTCGGACACGGGGCCGAGCGATCCGAGCGTGAAGCCGCCGATCTGCACGGCGTCCTGCTGGAACAGCAGAGCCGAGATGATGTCGCGCTTGTCCTCGTCCGAGAGGTTCATGTCGCCGAAGACCGGCATGTTCTGCGGGCCCGTGACCATGGCCGCGTACATGTGCAGTGCGCTGGTGGAGGTCAGTGCGGGGGCGTACTTGCCCTCGGTGAGCGCGCCACCGGCCGCCGCGACGTTGTGGCACATCGCGCAGTTGATACGGAACAGCTCGGCGCCGTGCGCGACGTCGCCCTTGCCATCCAGGATCTCGTCCTTCGGGAAGGTCGGTCCGGGGGCGACGGACTGCACGTAGGCGGCCACCGCGCGGATCTGCTCCTCAGTGAACTGCGGGTGCTTCTGCGGCGCCTGCGGTCCCTGCATCTGCAGCGGCATGCGACCGGTCGACATCTGGAACTCGACGGCCAGCTCGCCCACGCCGATCAGCGTCGGACCGTCGCCGGTGCCCTCGAGGTTCATGCCGTGGCAGGTGGCGCAGTTGGCCTGGAACAGCTTCTGACCGTCGTCGACCGTGAGCTCAGCGGAGGCCTGGGTCTTGGTGTCGGTCGCCGCCATGGCCGCCGTTGCGCCGGCGTACACGCCACCGGTGATCAGGAGGCCTGCGCCGATCAGTGCGATCGCTGCGAACGGGCTGCGACGGCCGCGTGAGCGGCGCTTCTTCTCTCGTACCATGTCGGGGATTCGCTCCGCTCTCACTTCAGGAAGTAGATGACGATGAACAGCACGATCCAGACGACGTCGACGAAGTGCCAGTAGTACGACACGACGATCGAGGAGGTCGCCTCCTTGTGCCCGAAGTTCTTGACCGCGTACGCACGTCCGATGACGAGCAGGAACGCGATGAGACCGCCGGTGACGTGCAGGGCGTGGAAACCGGTGGTGAGGTAGAAGGCCGAGGCGTAGGAGTCGGCCGAGATCGGCATGCCCTCCATGGTCAGCTGCGCGTACTCCCAGACCTGACCCGAGACGAAGATCGCGCCCAGGATGAAGGTGACCCAGAACCACTCGACCATGCCCCAGCCGAACAGGCGACGACGGCCGGCCGCGTTGAGCTGACCCTTCGGGAGCTTGTACGGCTGCAGGTCCTCGGCCGCGAACACGCCCATCTGGCAGGTGAACGAGGAGAACACCAGGATCAGCGTGTTGACGAACGCGTAGGGCACGTTCAGCATCTCGGTGCGCTCACCCCACAGTTCGGGGGATGTGCTGCGGAGCGTGAAGTAGATCGCGAAGAGTCCCGCGAAGAACATGACTTCACTGCCGAGCCACACGATGGTGCCGACAGCGACCGGGTTTGGCCGCTTGATGGTTCTTGCCGCCGGGGCATACGTCGCTGAGGTGGTCACGGTTCCATTATGGCCGATTCGCGCCGCCGATTCTTGCACCATGGTCGCCCGTTTCGCCGGATCCGGACTTAGGGGAACCTAAGAACCACCTGCGAATCCGCCCGGAATCCGCGCAATCGTGCGGTGGGCGCTGCGGTTGCATCGATCGGGCATCATCCGTCATCTCGTCTGCCGTGCGGCATACCGCTCTATAAGATCCTTGCTATGGCTGACTCCCTCACCTGGTCCGACCTGCTCACGATGCTTCTGGAACGACGCGACCTCAGCGTCTGGGAGTCCACGTGGGCGATGCGCCAGGTCATGCAGGGCAAGGTGTCCGAGGCGCAGCTCGCAGGCTTCCTGATCGCGCTGCGCGCGAAGGGCGAGACCATCGACGAGGTGGTCGGGTTCCGTGACGCGATCCTCGAGGCCGCGGTGCCGCTGCCGGTGTCCTCCGACGTGCTCGACATCGTCGGCACCGGCGGCGACAGGATCGGCACCGTGAACGTCTCCACGACGGCGGCCATCATCATCGGCGCGCTCGGTGTTCCGGTCGTCAAGCACGGCAACAAGGCCGCGAGCTCGGCATCCGGCTCCTCCGACGTGCTGGCCTCGCTCGGTCTCGATCTGACGCTGTCGCCCGAGCACGTCGCGGCTGTCCTGGATCGCACCGGGATCACCTTCGCGTGGGCCGGCGCCTTCCACCCCGGATTCAAGAACGCCGGTCCGACGCGCGCCCAGCTCGGCGTCCCCACCGTCTTCAACATGCTCGGCCCGCTCTGCAACCCCGCTCGCGCGGAGGCGAACGCCGTCGGAGTCGCGCAGCTCGACCGGGTCCCGCTGATCACCGGAGTGTTCCGCACCCGCGGCGCCACCGCGCTCGTGTTCCGCGGCGACGACGGACTGGACGAACTCACCACGACCGGCCACAGCCGCATCTGGGAGGTCGCCCGAGGCGACATCCACGAGCACGACCTCGACCCGCGTGATCTCGGGATCCCCCTCGCCGACCTGTCCGACCTGATCGGAGGCTCGCCGGAGCACAACGCCGGCGTGCTGCGCCGCACCCTGGACGGCGAGAAGGGTGCGGTGCGCGACATCGTGCTGCTGAACGCCGCCGCGGGCGTCGTCGCGTTCGAGCTGTCGCGCGACGCGAGTCTCACCCAGGTGCCGATCCTGGAGCGACTGCGCGCCGCATACGCCCGAGCGGAGGCCGCGATCGACGACGGCAGGGCCTCCGCCAAGCTCGACGAATGGGTGCGGGCGACCCGCGAGCTCGCCGCCTCCTGATCGGATCGCGCCGTGGACGCCATCGCCGCTCTGCTCGAGATCGCCGCTCTGCTGGAGCGGGAGCGTGCGTCGCGGTATCGCGCGAAGGCCTTCCGGCAGGCGGCGGCGACGCTGCAGGAGCTTCCTGATGATGTGCGCAGCGACCCGTCCCGCCTGCGGGCGGTGAAAGGCATCGGCGAGTCGACGTTCGCCGTCATCCGGCAGGCGGATGCCGGGCAGGTGCCGGACTACCTCGTCGAGCTGCGCGGCGTGGTCGAGCCCGAGCGTCGTTCCGAGCTGCGCGCGCTGCTGCGCGGCGACCTGCATTCGCACACCGACTGGTCCGACGGCACCACGCCGATCGAGTCGATGGTCGAGGCGGCCAGGGCGCTGGGACATGAGTACTACGCGATCACCGATCATTCGCCGCGGCTGCGCGTGGCACGCGGGCTGTCCGCCGAGCGGCTCCGAGAGCAGATCCCGCTCGTGCGGGCGCAGACCGGCGGCGGTCTCACGCTCCTCGCAGGGATCGAGGTGGACATCCTCGATGACGGCGCGCTCGACCAGGAGCCCGCGCTGCTCGAGGAGCTGGACATCGTGGTCGCATCTGTGCATTCCGGTCTGCGCATGGACGCGGCGCCGATGACCAGGCGGATGATCGCCGCAGTCTCGAACCCGCACGTGAACGTGCTGGGGCACTGCACCGGGAGGCTGGTGCAGGGGGAGCGCGGCACGCGCCCGCCGTCGGAGTTCGATGCGCGCGCAGTGTTCGCGGCCTGCGCCGAGCACGGCGTGGCCGTCGAGATCAACTCCCGTCCGGAGCGCCAGGACCCGCCCGACGAGCTGATCGCGATCGCTCTCGAGGAGGGATGTCTGTTCTCGATCGATTCCGACGCGCACGCGCCAGGGCAGCTGTCGCTGCTCGATCACGGTGCCGAGCGCGCAGAGCGCGCCGGCGTGCCGGCATCCCGCATCGTCACGACGTGGGGCCTGGACAGGCTGCGCGCCTGGGCGTCCTGAGTCAGGCCGTGCCGGCCAGTGCCGCCAGGGCGCGGGTCATCGACGAGCCGAGATTCCAGCGCTCGGCGAGGTCGTTCGCGGTGTCCTGCTCGGCGGGGTCGAGCGGACGCAGCCGGGCGACGGGCACCTCGAGATCGAGCGACTTCGCGACCTCGACCACCGTCGGTGCCACGTCGAGGTAGTCCGCGGCGTCCCGCACCTTCGCGGCGACCGAGGCGCTCATGCCCTGGCCGGCATCCGCCGCTGCTCGGATGCCCGCGAGATCGCCGTGGTTCTGCAGCAGCGTGGCGGCGGTCTTCTCGCCGACGCCCTTCACACCGGGCAGGCCGTCCGAGGCGTCCCCGCGCATCGTCGCGAAGTCGGCGTACTGCGAGGGGAGCACGCCGTACTTCGCGACCACGGACTCGGCGGTGAGGATCTCGAGGTTGCTCATGCCCCTGGCCGTGTAGATGATGCGCACTCCGGAGGCATCGTCGATGAGCTGGAACAGATCGCGGTCGCCGGTGACGATGTCGACCGGCACCTCTGCGCGCGTGGCGAGCGTGCCGATCACGTCGTCCGCCTCATGCTCTGCCGCGCCGACGATCGGGATGCCGAGCGCGGCGAGCGTCTCGCGGATGACGGGGATCTGCTGCTCGAGCGGATCAGGGACCTCTTCGACGTCGGGACCGCCGGCGACGACCTCGACCACGCGGTGCGTCTTGTAGCTCGGGATCAGATCGACGCGCCACTGCGGGCGCCAGTCGTCGTCCCAGCAGGCGACGAGCTGCGTCGGACGGTATGTGGAGACCAGCTTGGCGATCATGTCGAGCAGTCCGCGTGCGGCGTTGACGGACCGGCCGTCGGGGGCCTTGGCGGTGTCGGGTACGCCGTAGAACGCCCGGAAGTACAGCGAAGCGGTGTCGAGCAGCATGAGGCGGTCGGTCATCGGATCAGCATCCCATAAGAGGGGAGCGGAATCCGGATGGAGACCGCCCGGCAGATCTGGTAGCCTGAAGCGTCACTCGTGGCACGCGTTCGTGTGCCTGCGTGGCAGAAATCCACTTCCATTCGCCTCGCAGCGACACCAGGCCGTGCACGGCCGTGCTGCAGGCCCGATCATCCATCAACAAGGACAACCCACTACATGACTAGCGCAACGACCGCCCCGGCCACCAAGCAGGTCGCGATCAACGACATCGGATCTGCCGAGGACTTCCTGGCCGCGGTCGAGAAGACTCTGAAGTTCTTCAACGACGGCGACATCATCGAGGGCACGATCGTCAAGATCGACCGCGATGAGGTTCTGCTCGACGTCGGCTACAAGACCGAGGGCGTCATCCCCTCCCGCGAGCTCTCCATCAAGCACGACGTCGACCCCAACGAGGTCGTCTCCGTCGGCGACAAGGTCGAGGCCCTCGTTCTCCAGAAGGAGGACAAGGAAGGCCGTCTGATCCTCTCCAAGAAGCGTGCGCAGTACGAGCGCGCCTGGGGCGACGTCGAGAAGATCAAGGAGAACGACGGCGTCGTCACCGGCACCGTCATCGAGGTCGTCAAGGGCGGCCTCATCGTCGACATCGGCCTGCGTGGCTTCCTCCCGGCGTCGCTCATCGAGCTGCGTCGCGTCCGCGACCTGACCCCGTACCTGGGCCAGGAGCTCGAGGCCAAGATCCTCGAGCTGGACAAGAACCGCAACAACGTCGTGCTCTCGCGCCGCGCCCTGCTCGAGCAGACGCAGTCCGAGTCGCGCACCACGTTCCTCAACAACCTGCACAAGGGTCAGGTCCGCAAGGGCGTCGTGTCCTCGATCGTCAACTTCGGTGCGTTCGTCGACCTCGGCGGTGTGGACGGCCTCGTGCACGTCTCCGAGCTGTCGTGGAAGCACATCGAGCACGCCTCCGAGGTCGTCGAGGTCGGCCAGGAGGTCACCGTCGAGATCCTCGAGGTCGACCTGGACCGCGAGCGCGTCTCGCTGTCGCTGAAGGCGACCCAGGAGGACCCGTGGCAGGTCTTCGCCCGTACCCACGCCATCGGCCAGGTCACCCCGGGCAAGGTCACCAAGCTCGTTCCGTTCGGTGCGTTCGTCCGCGTCGCTGACGGCATCGAGGGCCTCGTGCACATCTCGGAGCTGTCCAGCAAGCACGTCGAGCTGGCCGAGCAGGTCGTCTCGGTGGGCGAAGAGGTCTTCGTCAAGGTCATCGACATCGACCTCGAGCGTCGCCGCATCTCGCTGTCGCTGAAGCAGGCCAACGAGTCGGTCGACCCCTACGGCACCGAGTTCGACCCGGCTCTGTACGGCATGCTCGCCGAGTACGACGAGAACGGCGAGTACAAGTACCCCGAGGGCTTCGACGCCGAGACCGGTGCGTGGAAGGAAGGCTTCGACGCCCAGCGCGAGGCATGGGAGCAGGAGTACGCCGCTGCCCAGGCTCGCTGGGAGGCGCACAAGGCCCAGGTCCTCAAGGCCGCAGAGGCCGAGGCCGCAGCCGGCGACGACTTCGGTGGTTCGACCTTCTCGAGCGAGTCGGCCGGCGCCGGCACGCTCGCCGACGACGAGGCTCTCGCGGCTCTGCGCGAGAAGCTCTCCGGCGGCAACAGCTGATCACTGATCACAGCAACGGAACGGGTCGTCACTTTCAAGTGGCGGCCCGTTCCGTTTTTCTATCCCTCCAGACGTCGTCGAGCGAGCGAAGTTCTCCCCTCCGGCCGTTGAGCGAGCGAAGCGAGACGAAACGTCTGGGGATGCCAGGATGGTTCCATGCCGCTCATCGCCCTCACAGGAGGCATCGCCTCTGGAAAGTCGACCATCGCGACCCGCCTCGCCGAGCACGGCGCCGTCATCGTCGACGCCGATCAGATCGTGCGCGATGTCCAGACCGCGGGTTCGCCGGTGCTGGAGGCCATCGCGGCGGAGTTCGGCGCGGGGATGCTGCTGGCGGACGGCTCACTCGACCGCGTCGCACTCGGCGCCCGCGTCTTCGGCGACGAGGCCGCGCTTGCCCGGCTGAACGGCATCGTGCATCCTGCGGTGAGGCAGGAATCGGCGCGCCGCTTCGCGGCGGCGTTCGCGGCGGATCCCGACGCGGTGGTCGTCTACGACGTGCCGCTTCTGGTGGAGGCGCGCGTGGACGATCCGTGGGATCTCATCATCGTCGCGGATGCCCCGGCTGAGCTGCGCGTGCGCAGGCTGGTCGAGCTGCGTGGCCTGACCGAGGACGCCGCGCAGGCGCGCATCGCGTCGCAGGTCTCGGATGCTGCGCGCCGGGCGATCGCGGACATCGTGATAGACACCTCCGGCACGCTGGAGCAGACGAAGCAGCAGGTCGATCTGGCGTGGGAGCGGGTCGTGGGCTCCCGCTGAGTGCGGAGAGCGCCCCTGGTAATCTGGGACGTCTGCACATCGACCCGAGAAGCAGACCCGCCTGATCGCCGAGGGGAACGACCGAATGACTGAGCCCAGGAAAGGCCTGTCCCGCCGAACCGTCTTGAAGAGTGCCGCGTGGTCGGTGCCCGTCGTGGCCGTGGCGGCTGCTGTGCCGGCTCGCGCGGCCAGCGGTGACGTGAACGTCGGGAACTTCAACGAATCGTCCGCCAACATCACCAACCAGACCGTCAGCATGTCGGGGATGTATGTCGATTGCGCAGACGGGCAGTCAGGGGCCATGAAGCAGCCGTATACCGCGACCGTCACAATCACCTACACGGGATCGAATCCAGACTTCACCTTCGTACCGACGGTGAATCAGAGTCCCGGGTGGGACATGACCGTCAGCGACGATCAGATCATTCTCACCGCGACGCAGACGCCGAACGGCTGCGGGGAAGGATCTGCACAGTTTCCTCCGATCGCTCTCTCGTTCAACCAGAATCAGGCCGACCCGGGAGCGGGTTCCATCTCGGTCCAAGGCGTAGCGGTCAGCGAAGACGGGCAGTACGTGGTCTCTCCGCTGGTGGACCAGACTCCGTGCTCTCCGACTCTTGGACAGTCGCCCATCGTCGGGCCTCGCGAGATTCCGAACTGCTGAAACGTCCAGAGCGGGCCGTCACCCTCGGGTGGCGGCCCGCTCTCTGCATCCGGCTACCGACCGAATTAGTTCAGCCGTTTTGCATAATTGGTCCCTCCTTGCTAGCGTCGAAGGAGGGGAGACGTGCACGCTCTGGGGAGCAGCGCGTCTTGGGAACCTTGGGGAAATGATTCTGGGGATCTTCGCGATCGGCAACCGCCGGTCGCTATTCGGCGTGCCCTGCGCCAGCTGCGCGGGCCCGACCGGGCTCCGCGTCTCAACTGACACGCAGGAGACACAATGCCGGAGCAGAAGTCTGCCCTTTCGCGCCGTACCGTCCTGAAGGGGGCGGCATGGTCGTTGCCCGTGATCGCCGTCGCCACGGCGGTTCCCGCCCATGCGGCCAGCGGCGAACCCACGACCACCCCCGTCAGTGTCGGGCACCTGGTCGAGTCGTCCGATTCGGTGCACGACACCAACACCAGGCTCTCAGGAGCCCGCGTCGAAGAGTGCTTCCCGGACAACCCCTTCTCCAAGATGTTCAACCTGACGGCGACCCTGACATACGCCGGCGACGATGACGCCTTCACTCTCGAGCACACGACGGTCACCTCCGGGGCGACCCCTGGGTGGACGCTGGTGCAGGCCACGCGACGCACCGTGACGGCGACCGCGACGATGACGGTCTCCTGCTACGCGGGCATCTCGGGAATCACCTTCGAGTACAACCTGCCGCTCGGCGTGGTGCCGGAGCTCGAGAGCCTCACCGCGAACATCTCGGGCGTGAGCATCGATGGCGAGATGAAGATCGACGGCCTGGTCGCGGCCATCCGCGACCTGATCCCCGTCACGGGGCCGAAGGTCCCGAATGCTCCCGACGCCGGCCGGCGCTGATCCGCAGCATCCGCGCGAGGGGCCGCCGACGCCAACGTCGGCGGCCCCTCGTAGTCTTGAACCATGCAACCCACACGATCGGTCCGCCCGTTCGAGGTCATCAGCGAGTACGCGCCCGCCGGCGATCAGCCGCAGGCGATCGCAGAGCTCGCCGCACGCATCAACGCCGGTGAGACCGACGTCGTGCTGCTCGGCGCGACCGGCACCGGCAAGTCGGCGACGACGGCCTGGCTCATCGAGCAGGTGCAGCGCCCGACCCTGGTGATGGCGCACAACAAGACGCTCGCCGCACAGCTGGCCAACGAGTTCCGCGAGCTCATGCCGAACAACGCGATCGAGTACTTCGTCAGCTACTACGACTACTACCAGCCCGAGGCGTACGTCCCTCAGACGGACACCTTCATCGAGAAGGACTCGTCGATCAACGCCGAGGTCGAGCGGCTCCGCCATTCCACGACCAACTCGCTGCTGAGCCGGCGTGACGTGGTCGTCGTCTCCACGGTCTCCTGCATCTACGGTCTGGGCGCGCCGGAGGAGTACCTGCGCGCGATGGTGGCGCTGCAGGTGGGGGAGCGGTACGACCGCGACGCGCTCATCCGGCAGTTCATCTCCATGCAGTACAACCGCAACGACGTCGACTTCTCCCGCGGCAACTTCCGTGTGCGCGGAGACACGATCGAGATCATCCCGGTCTACGAGGAGCACGCGATCCGCATCGAGTTGTTCGGCGACGAGATCGAGGCCCTCTACTCCCTGCACCCGCTCACCGGCGAGGTCGTCGCCAAGCTCGACGCCGTGCCGATCTTCCCCGCCTCGCACTACGTCGCCGGAACCGACGTCGTGCAGCGTGCGATCGGCACCATCGAGGCCGAGCTCGCCGAGCGCCTCGCCGAGCTGGAGCGCCAGGGCAAGCTGCTCGAGGCGCAGCGTCTGCGCATGCGCACCACCTTCGACCTCGAGATGCTGCAGCAGCTCGGCTTCTGCAGTGGCATCGAGAACTACTCGCGTCACCTCGACGGCCGTGAGGCCGGCGAACCGCCGCACACGTTGCTCGACTTCTTCCCCGACGACTTCCTGCTCGTCATCGACGAGTCGCACGTCACCGTTCCGCAGATCGGCGCCATGTACGAGGGAGACGCCTCGCGCAAGCGCACCCTCGTCGAGCACGGCTTCCGGCTGCCGAGCGCAATGGACAACAGGCCGCTGCGCTTCGACGAGTTCAAGAACCGCATCGGCCAGACCGTCTACCTCTCGGCTACGCCCGGCAAGTATGAGATGGGCATCGCCGACGGCGTGGTCGAGCAGATCATCCGTCCGACCGGGCTCGTCGACCCCGAGATCGTCGTCAAGCCGTCCAAGGGCCAGATCGACGACCTGCTCGAAGAGATCCGCATCCGGGTCGAGCGCGACGAGCGCGTGCTCGTGACGACTCTGACCAAGAAGATGGCGGAGGAGCTCACGGACTTCCTCGGCGAGCACGGCGTCAAGGTCCGTTACCTGCACTCCGACGTCGACACGCTGCGCCGCGTCGAACTGCTCACCGAGCTGCGCGCCGGCGTGTACGACGTGCTGGTCGGCATCAACCTGCTGCGCGAGGGCCTCGACCTCCCAGAGGTGTCGCTCGTCGCCATCCTGGACGCCGACAAGGAGGGCTTCCTGCGCTCGGGCACCTCGCTCATCCAGACGATCGGTCGTGCAGCACGAAACGTGTCCGGCGAAGTGCACATGTACGCCGACAACATGACCGACTCGATGCGCAACGCCATCGAGGAGACCGAACGACGTCGCGAGAAGCAGGTCGCCTACAACAAGGCCAACGGCATCGACCCGCAGCCGTTGCGCAAGCGCATCGCGGACATCACGGAGGTCCTCGCCCGTGAAGCGGCCGACACCGCGAGCATGAAGGCCGGCCGCGGCAAGAGCACCAAGAGCGGCAAGGGGAAGTCGCCGACGCCGAACTTGCGCCGCGAGGGTATCGCCGCAGAAGGCGCCGAGCAGCTCGAAGCCACGATCGAGGACCTCTCCGGGCAGATGCTCGCCGCCGCCGAAGAGCTCAAGTTCGAGCTCGCTGCCCGGCTGCGCGACGAGGTGCAGGACCTCAAGAAGGAACTGCGCGCCATGGAACGGGCCGGACACGCCTGATGGACGCCGCGGGCGGTGAGCTCGCCGATCGGATCCGCGCGCTGCTCACCGCCGACGGCATAGAGGAGCGCCGGATGTTCGGCAGCAGAGCGTTCCTGCAGGACGGGAAGATCCTCGTCGGAGCCCGCAAGGGCGGCATCCTGCTGCTGCGCGTGCACAGCGAGCACAGCGCCGAACTGCTGCTGCGCCCCGGCGTCTCCCGCGCGCGGATGGGCGGACGCAGCATGAGCGCGAACTGGCTCGACGTGTCGCCGGAAGCTCTCGCGGACGACGCCGACCTGGTGGCCTGGCTCGACATCGCGCGCGAGGAGCTGCCCTCGGACTGATCGACGTGCCGCTCAGGGACAGTGCATGAGGGGCTTCGGCCCGCTGCGATCGATCACGTGCTGATTCATCGGAGCGCCGCAGAGCGGGCATCCGCGCTCGGCGCGCTGAGCGTCGCTGGGCGGCGGAGTCGCCTCGTAGGGGCCGACGGATGCGGGTCCTGCGAGGCGGATCAGCCTGCTGTTGAACCACGCATAGAAACCGCCGGCCTCACGGATCCGTGTGCGGAGCGGGACGTGATCTGGATGCTTCGGCATGTTGCTTAGTGTACTAACTATTAGCGTGATGTATAGAATCGATCGCATGACCGAGTCCGACGATCTGCTGCGCCTCGAGAACCAGCTGTGCTTCGCCCTCGTCACCGCAGCGCGCAACGTGGTCGCCGTGTACCGCCCGATCCTGGAACCCCTCGGTCTCACGCATCCTCAGTACCTGGCCATGCTCGCTCTCTGGGAGCGATCGCCGCGTCCGCTGCATGATCTGGCCGCCGATCTCGCACTCGATCCCGCTACCGCGTCGCCGCTGGTGAAGCGGCTCGAGAAAGACGGACTGGTGCGTCGCGAGCGCAGCGCGGAGGACGAGCGCAGGCTCGACATCGTGCTCACCGAGGCGGGGGCGGATCTCCGGAACCGAGCACTCGATGTGCCCCGACAGGTGATGGCCCGCGTCGGCATGGACGTCGGACAGGTCGCTGCACTGCGCGACGGACTCGCTCCCTTCGCAGGTCGTCGCCCGGAAGAGATCTGATTCTCCACAGCGGTCGGAGGCGCGTGCGCCGCACCCCTAGGGTGGAGTCATGCGACGTGGCTCCCGTTCCCCCGAAGGGCGGACCGGGGCATCCCGAGCGCTCGTCGCGGGGATCGCTGTCGCCGTGACCTTCGTCGTGGTCATGCTGGTCGCTTCACTGCAGGGGCTTCCGACATTCCGCGCGATCGATCTGGGCGACTCGCGTCCGCTTCCCGAGGTCACCGAGCCGATGCCCAGCGGCACGCCGCTGCCGCTGCCGGAGCCGAAGCGCGACGACCTCCTCGCGACGATCATCGCTGTGGTCATGGCCGTGATCGTGTGCCTCGTCGTCCTGGCCGTGATCGTCCTGCTCATCATCGTGGTGGTGCGCAGGCTCAAGGAGATGTGGCGTGCGCGCCCGCTCCGTGACCGTGCGGGCACGGACCTCGACGAGCAGGTCGCCGGTTCCGCCGAGCCGGCGGTCGCGGACGCCCGGGCCATCCGCCGCGGCATCGCGGAGGCGATCCGTGTCATGGGGGAGTCACGTGAACCGGGCGATGCGATCATCGCGGCCTGGGTCGGGTTGGAGCAGACCGCGGCGGACTCGGGTGTCGCCCGCGGCGCGAGCGAGACTCCGCGTGAGTTCACGCTGAGGATCATCGCCAGGCGCGCCGCCACCGAGCGGGACGTCG
This sequence comes from Microbacterium sp. MAH-37, assembly GCF_009758255.1. GTDB lineage: Bacteria > Actinomycetota > Actinomycetes > Actinomycetales > Microbacteriaceae > Microbacterium. The sequence goes on along the minus strand of NZ_WSEN01000009.1, from coordinate 296,511 downwards.
TCGCGCTGGTCGATCTCTACGAGCGGGTGCGATTCGGCGGCCTTGTCGCCGACGACGGCGATCGGCGCACCGCTCGCACGCTGCTCGAGCGACTCGAGGAGGAGTGGCGATGAAGGGGCGGATCGTCCTCGGCGTGATCGGCGTGCTGGTCGCCGGTGCCCTCGTGCTGGCCATGACCGTGCTCGGCGTCCCGGTGGAGTTCGCGATCTCCTGGCTGCTCATCCTCACCGGCGTCGTGCTGGCGACCCGCCACTCGTTCATCGACGAGGGCAGTGTCTGGCCGCCGGAACCGCCGACCGCCCTGCTACCGGGATCCGACGTGTCGCGGCTGGCCTGGTCGCTCAATCCCCGCACCGGCGTTGCAGGGCACGTCATCGTCGGGCGCGTCGAGCGGATGCTGCGCCGCCGCCTCGCGCACCACGGCCTGGAGCTCGACGATCCGGCGCAGGCGGCGCAGATCGATGCACTGATCGGCCCCGGCATCCGCGACGTCTTCAGCCGTCGCGAGGTGAGACGGCGCGACCTTGAACAAGTCCTCGATGCGATCGAGCGCATCCCGCAGGACGACACCGGCACAGCAAGGCAGGAGAGATAGATGGACACCGACGAGATCACCCAGATCGAGGGCATCGGCCGCCGGGTGCTGGACAGCGTCCGCGGAGCGGTGGTGGGCATGGACGGCCCGCTGACGGTCGCTCTCGCCGCGATCCTGGCCGGCGGACACGTCTTGTTCGAGGATGTCCCCGGTCTGGGCAAGACGCTCGCGGCACGCAGCATCGCCTCGGCGCTCGGGCTCGACTTCCGTCGACTGCAGTGCACGCCCGACATGCTCCCAGGTGACGTCACCGGGTCCTACGTCTACGCGCCGGCGACCGGCGGCTTCCAGTTCCGCCCCGGTCCGATCTTCACGGGGCTGCTGCTCGCCGACGAGATCAACCGCACCACCCCGAAGACCCAGTCGGCGATGCTCGAGGCCATGGCCGAGCGCCAGGTCACGGTCGAGGGGAACAGATTCCCGTTGCCCGCCCCATTCCACGTGATCGCCACGTCGAACCCGATCGAGTACGAGGGCACCTACGCGCTGCCCGAGGCACAGCTGGATCGCTTCATGGTGCGGCTGTCGGTCGGCTACCCGAGCGCCGAGGGCGAGGCGCAGATCATCCTGGATCGCGTGCGGCGGCAGACGCCGGACGCCCCGGTCGACACGGTCATCGACGCCGAGGGCCTGCTCCGGCTGCAGGCGGCCGTGGAGCGCATCCACGTCGATCCCGACGTCGCACGGTACTGCGTGGATCTCGTGCGGGCGACGCGCGCAGCGACCAACGTCGCGGTCGGGGCATCGCCCCGCGGTTCGCAGGCTCTGGTGCTGGTCGCCCGCGCCCTCGCCGCCCTCGACGGACGCGGCTACGTGCGACCCGACGACATCAAACGCATCGCCGAGCCTGTCCTCGCGCACCGATTGACCCTCACGCCGCAGGCGTGGGCGCAGGGGATCGATCCCGCGTCTATCGTGGCGGCTGTGGTGGCGCAGACGCCGGTGCCACCGACCATCGCCGGTGCGCCGAGCGCTGCCGGCACCCGTTGACGAGGGCGCTGTGAGCCGCTTCCGGGCCGACGCGCCGTCCTCGCCGGCATCCGGCGCTGATGTCGCCGCCACCCTGGTGTGGCGCCGCACCCCCGTCGTCGCCGTCGCCCTCGCCGGCGCTGTCGTGCTCGCCGCGATCGGACTCGCACTGTCCCGCCCCGACCTCGTGGCCGTCGGCATCCCGCTCGCGCTGTGCTTCGTCTGGGCGCTGCTGCGCCGCCCGGCTGGAGGCGCCCTCGAGGTCGAGCTGAGCGCCGAGGCGGGGGACGGCGAGGGGGTCGTCGTGGGGCGTGTTGACATCGATGCGGACGCCGAATGGGTGCAGCTCGCGGTCGATCAGGCTGGACGCCGCACCGGCATGGCCGACGTGGCGCCGGACGAGGAGGCTCTGCGCTCACGCAGCAGACTGCGCCACTCCGGTCCGATCGAACTGCTCGCGGTCACGGCGAGGGCGGTTGCACTGGACGGCGCGTGGACATCCGCCGTCACGCCGACGGCACGTCTGCGCTGGAACGCCGCGCCCGTCCTGCGCCGGCTTCAGGAGCTCCCCGTCGCCCCGCGGCTGACCGGGCTGCACGGCAGCCACGAGGGTGCCAGGCCAGGACAGGGCGGCGACTTCAGGGACATCCACCCGTTCGCCCCCGGCGACGAGCTGCGCCGCGTGGACTGGCGGGCGACGGCGCGTCTGTCCCGGGCCCCGGGCGAACTGTACGTGCGCCGGGTGAACACGCTCAGCGACAGTTCGGTGGTGATCGCCGTCGACACGGCCGACGACCTCGGCGAGGTCGTCGCGACATGGGGAACGGGTGATCTCGAGCACAGCGGCACCACCTCGCTCGACCTCGCCCGCGAGGCGGCGCTGTCGCTCGCGACCGCGGCGATCGAGACCGGAGACCGGGTGGCCTTCCATGAGCTCGCACCGGGCGGCCGCACCCTGCGCAGCGGGGCGGGCGCACGGTATCTGGCTCGGCTGCGCGACGTGATCGCCGCCACCGGCGTGAGCGGCGACGGCTCCCGGTTCCGCCGCACGCCGCCGGTTCCGCAGGGCTCGATCGTCTTCGTGCTCTCCACCTTCTTCGACGGCGCGGCCGCCGAGCTCGCGACCCGCTGGCGAGCATCCGGGCATGCCGTCGTCGCCGTCGACGTCCTGCCGGAGCCGGACGACACACGGCTGAGCGCCGAGCAGCGGCTCGCGACCAGGACCCTCCTGGCCGAGCGCAGCGACATCCTCGTAGAACTGCGCAGGACCGGCGTCGAGGTGCTCACCTGGCGGAGCGGCGACGCGGACGCCGTGCTGCGGATGCTGATCCGCGGGCGGCACGCCCGCCAGGCGGCGGTGCGGCGATGAGCGGCATCCTGCGCAGGGCGCACAGCTTCCGGGTGCGCGCCGCCGTCCCCGGCGCCGTCGTGCGCGTCGTCCTCGTGGCGATCGTGACGGCGGGCGCCTTCATGCTGATCCCGGTGCCGATGTGGCGCTGGATCGCGATCGTGGCGGCGGTGGCGAGCGTGTTCGTTCCTCGTACGATGGTCGCCTGGGTGGCCGCCGGGTGCCTGCCGGTGGGGATGCTGCTGACCGAGTCCTCGCCGACCCGGACGGCGCTCGCGGTGCTGCTGGTGCACGCGATCCACGTGCTGGCCGGGATCGGGCTCACTGTGCCGCTGCGATCGCAGCTCGCGCTGCGCGCCCTGCTGCCGAGTGCGCGCAGGTTCATCGTGATCGAGTTGATCGCCCAGCCGCTCGCGCTCGGGGGAGCGCGTCTGGTCGCCGGCTCGACCGGCGTCGCGATCGCCTGGCTCGCGCCGCTGGGCGCCGTACTGCTGCTGGCGGGCATCGTGTTCGCCCTGCGTGGGCTGCGTACGGCGGATGCCGCTCCTGGGACCCGGCGCGGGAACCGACCCGGTGATACGGCCTAGCCGACGCGCGCGCCGCCGGCGAGCGAGACGTCACGCGCGATGAGCTCGGCGATCCTTCCGCGGCATCCGCCGCAGCCGGTGCCCGCCCTGGTCGTCGAGCCGACGCACTCCACCGTGTCGGCGCCATCGGCGAGGGCATCGCTGATGCGCTGCACCGTTACGCCGTTGCACCAGCACACCGTCGCATCCGGCGCGAACGGATCGGTGCCGAGCGCCTCGCCGGAGTCGACGCCGTCCAGACGCAGCAGCGCGCCGCGATCGGCGGGCAGTTCTCCGCCCCGCTCGAAGAGCAGGGCGAGTTCCGCGCCCGCTCTGGGCATGCCGACCGCCACGAACCCCTCCAGCACCCCGGCGCGGGTGACCATCTTGATGTAGCACCCTCGGGCCGGATCCAGCCACTGACTCACCTGCCGCCGGTGCGCGCAGGCATCCGTATGCGGGTCCTCGTCCCAGGGATCGGCGTCCACGGCACCGCCGGAGATGACGTCCACGTCCTCGGCTTTGAGCGAGACGACCGCGGGACGATCAGCAAGCGGATGCATCTCGTCGCCCGCGCCGGAGAGCCACGCCGAGAGAGCGTCCGCCTGGCGCCATCCGGGGCCGATGAGCCCCGATGGCGCTCCCGCGACGTGGCCGTCGGCCCTGGCCGAGTCGCGCGCTGCCACCTGCGCGCAGTCACCGATCGCGAAGATCGAGGGATCCGTCCATGAGGCGAGCTGCTCGTCGACGAGGATGCCGGTGGCCACGGCGAGGTCGGCCGCGGCGGCCAGCTCCACGCGTGCGGATGCGCCGACGGAGAGCAGCAGAAGATCGCCGCGCACGAGCGTGCCGTCTGCGCAGAGCAGGGCGTCGAAGCGGACGCCGCCGCTGCGGTCCGTGCGGGTGACGATGCTCTCGGCGACGGCATGCGCCAGCATCTGCACGCCCGCGCCCCGTGCCGCGCGCGCGAGCATGCGGCCGCCGTCGTCGTCGAGGTTGCGACTCATCGGAACGCCGCCGGTGTGCACGACGACGACCTCTGCGCCCTGTTCCCTGGCGGCGAGCGCGACCTCCAGTCCGAGGACGCCTGCGCCCAGCACGACGATCCGCAGTCCGGCGCGGACAGCAGCGGCGACCTGCTCCGCATCCGCGAGGTCGCGCAGTGCGGTGACCCCGCGGGGGAGGTCGTGCTCGCCGCGATCGAGCAGCTTCGGATGCAGCGCTCTGGACAGACGGTGACGGCGCGCCTTCTCCATGCCGAACAGCGTGGGCACGTTGGCGCGTGCGCCGGTGGCGAGCACGAGCCGGTCGTAGGCGACGCGATCGCCTCCGCTGGTGCGCACGAGGCGCCGGCTTCTGTCGATCGAGACGGCCGCCTCGCCGAGACGGACGGATGCCCCGGCCGCGGCCGCCGCCGCGGCCCCCGGCAGGTCGAGCCGCTCGCGGGTCGCCCTGCCGACGGCGAGTTCCGCGATCAGGACGCGGTTGTACGCGTCGTCCTGCTCTGCGCCGAGGACGGTCAGCGTGACGGCACCCGCGCGCACCGCGGGAAGCATCCCCTCGACGAAGCGTGCGCCGACAGGCCCGAAGCCGATCACGACGATCCTCATGAGATGTCCCCCTCCGCCCGTGCCAGGGTGACCGGGGTCCTCTTGAACTCGGGCATCGCCGAGACCGGGTCGACGACCGGTCTGGTGAGCAGATTCGCGCGGTCCTCGCCGGGGAAGTGGAACGGGAGGAAGACCGTGTCGTGCCGGATGCCCGAGGTGATCTCCGCTCGCACGCGGACGGTCCCGCCGTCGCGGGAGATCTCGACCATGTCGTCGGCGGCGATCCCGAGATCGGCTGCGGTCGCCGGGTGCAGCTGGACCGTCGCCCGCGGACGTGCCTGGACCAGCTCGGCGACCCGGCGTGTCTGCGCCCCGGACTGGTAGTGCTCGAGCAGGCGCCCGGTGATGAGCGTCATACCGGGGTTCGGGATCGCGACGCCGGGGGAGACCGGCACGATGCGCGCCCGACCGTCGGGGTGGGCGAACGCCTCTGCGAAGAGGCGCGCCGTGCCAGCGGTGCCGGCGGGATACGGCCAGTACGCCGCCTCGCCGCTGTCCAGGAGCGCATGGCTGAGGCCGGAGTAGTCAGCGGGACCTCCCGCAGAGGCCCTGGCGAGCTCGTCGAAGACCTCCGCCGCGTCCGTCGGCCAGCTGCCCGGAGCCCGCAGACGACGGGCCAGCTGCTGGAGGATCCACAGCTCGCTCCGCGTCTCGCCCGGCGCATCGATCGACTTCCGCCGCCGGATCACGCGGCCCTCGAGCGAGGTCATCGTGCCCTCCTCCTCGGCCCACTGCGTCACCGGCAGCACGTAGTGCGCCAACTTCGCGGTCTCGGAGAGGAAGAAGTCGCACACCACCAGCAGGTCGAGTCTCGCCAGATCCCGGGTGACGGTCGCCGCGTCCGGGGCTGAGACCACGACGTTCGAGCCGTGCACCAGGAGGGCGGCTACCTCGTCGCCGAGCATCCCGAGCAGTTCCATCGCCGGGACGCCGGGGCCGGGAAGCGTCGCCTCTTCGACGCCCCACACCGCCGCGACGTGCCGCCGCGCAGCGGGATCCGAGATCCGGCGGTACCCGGGGAGCTGGTCGCACTTCTGCCCGTGCTCCCGACCGCCCTGGCCGTTGCCCTGGCCGGTCAGCGTGCCGTACCCCGCACCGGCCCGTCCCGGCAGACCGAGTACGAGGGCGAGGTTGATCGCGGCGGTCGCGGTGTCGGTGCCGTCGGCGTGCTGCTCGACGCCGCGCCCGGTGATGATGAAGGTGCGCCGGTGCACGGCGAGACGACGGGCGATCGTGCGCAGCTGCGCCGCCGGCACACCCGTCAGCGACTGCACCCGCTCCGGCCACCATGCGGCGACGCTGCGCCGCAGTTCCTCGAGGCCGGTGGTGCGTGTTCGCAGGTAGGGGAGATCCGCGAGGCCCTCGGCGAGCACGATGTGGGTCAGGCCGAGCAGCACCAGTAGGTCGGTGCCCGGCGCCGGCTGCACGTGGATCCCGCCGCCGTCCTCGAGCAGCCTGGCGGTCTCGGAGCGCCGCGGGTCGACGACGATCAGGCCGCCGGCCGCGCGCGCACCGGTGAGGTGGCCGAGCAGAGGCGGCATCGTCGCTGCGACGTTGGACCCGAGGAGCAGGATCGTCTCTGCGCCGTCGAGATCGGTCACCGGGAACGGCAGCCCGCGGTCGATGCCGAAGGCGCGGTTGCCCGCCGCCGCGGCGCTGGACATGCAGAACCGGCCGTTGTAGTCGATCCGGCTCGTGCCCAGCGCGATCCGGGCGAACTTGCCGAGCTGATACGCCTTCTCGTTCGTCAGGCCGCCGCCGCCGAACACGCCGATGCAGTCGGCGCCGCGCTCCGCGCGCAGCGCGGCGAGTCGCGCTGCGATGTCGTCGAGTGCGTCATCCCAGGAGACCTCCTCGAAACCGGCATCCGTCCGCCGCAGGGGCGTGGTGACCCGGTCCGGATGCCGGAGCAGTTCGGCCGAGGTCCAGCCCTTCTTGCACAGTCCGCCGCGATTGGTCGGGAAGTCGCGGGGCGCGACCGAGGCACCGGCCTCCTGCGGCGTCAGTGTCATCGCGCACTGCAGAGCGCAGTACGGGCAGTGCGTCGAGGTGACCGACGCGGACGTCACAGCCGCGTCCCCGCGCGACGGCCGGCCCGCACGTAGACCACGGCCGTCACGGTGATCATGATCAGGTAGGCGCCGACGAACCAGCTCAGTCCCGCCGAGTAGCCGCCCGTGCTGGCCTTCGACCAGCCGAGCGCCTGCGGAATGACGAATCCGCCGTAGGCGCCGATCGCCGAGATGATGCCGAGCGCGGCGGCCGCCTTGCGCTGAGAGCCGACGTCGCCCGCGGTACGGTGGGCGTCCTCCGCTCCCGCACGCCAGGCGAACACCGTCGGGATCATCCGGTAGGTCGCCCCGTTGCCGATTCCGCTCGCGGTGAAGAGCAGCAGGAACAGCCCCAGGAATCCCCAGAACCCGATCGTCGGCAGCGTGAGGATGACGACGGTGGTGAGCGCGGCCATGGCGCCGAACGCGACCAGGGTGATCGATGAGCCGCCGAAGCGGTCGGCGAGCCTGCCGCCGTAGGGCCGTGCGAGAGAGCCGCACAGCGCGCCGAGGAACGCGAGCGACAGTGAGGCGGTGCCCACGTGCAGCTGGGAGTACTCCGGGAACTGGTCGGCGAGGAGCTTCGGGAACACGCCCGCGAACCCGATGAAGGAGCCGAAGGTGCCGAGATAGAGGAAGGCGAGGACCCAGAGATGCGGCTCTCTGAACGCGGCGAGGGAGGCGGCGAAGTCGGCGCGGGCGCTGGACAGGTTGTCCATGCGCAGCGCGGCGCCCACGACGGCGACGATGATGAGCGGCACCCAGATCCAGCCGGCGGCGGAGAGGTTCAGGGTCGTCGCCGCTCCCACCGTGATGACGATCGGCACGACGAACTGCGCGACGGCGGCGCCCAGGTTGCCGCCGGCCGCGTTCACTCCCAGCGCCCAGCCCTTCTCGCGCTGCGGATAGAACGAGGTGATGTTCGACATCGAGGAGGCGAAGTTGCCGCCGCCGAGTCCGGCGAGGGCGGCGACGCCGAGCATCACCGGGAACGGCGTGTCCGGGTTGCCGACGCACAGTGCCAGGCCCGTCACGGGGAGCAGCAGCAGTGCGGCCGAGATGATCGTCCAGTTCCGCCCGCCGAATCGGGGGACCATGAACGTGTAGGGGAAGCGCAGGGTGGCGCCGACGAGACTCGGCATCGAGATCAACCAGAACGTCTGCGTCACATCGAAGGTGAACCCCGCCGCCGGCAGCGAGATCACGACGATCGACCAGAGCTGCCACACCACGAACCCGAGGAACTCGGCGAAGATCGACCAGCGCAGGTTGCGCGCCGCGATACGTCGTCCCTCGTGCTCCCACTGATCACGATCCTCGGCATCCCAGCCGTCGATCCAGCGGCCCGCTCTGACGGTGAGGGCGCCGGGGGCGAGGACGGGGCCCGTGCGCGGGGCTGGTGCGGAGTCGATCGCGGTCATGGTGTCTCCGATGCTCGGATGCCGGCCTGATGACCAGGAGGCTACGGGGGCGCTGTTTCGGTGCCATCGCCGTTCGGTGTCGGCGGTGTAACGCCGGACTCACACGAGTCGCATCCGGTTGTGAGGACGCACGGATGCCGCGCCTGAGTGCTCTCCGAGCCCGATGTCGGTGGGCACTCCTAGACTTGTCCGGTGCCCATTGTTCCCGTCGCCAGCTCAGGAAAACTCAGTGTCCGCGGTGCCCGCGTGCACAATCTCAAGAACGTAGACATCGAGATCCCCCGCGATTCGCTGGTGGTCTTCACCGGACTGTCCGGCTCCGGCAAGTCCAGCCTCGCGTTCGACACGATCTTCGCGGAGGGACAGCGTCGCTATGTCGAGTCGTTGAGTGCCTATGCGCGGCAGTTCCTCGGCCAGGTCGACCGGCCGGACGTCGACTTCATCGAGGGGCTCAGCCCTGCGGTGTCGATCGACCAGAAGTCGACCAACCGCAACCCTCGGTCGACGGTCGGCACGATCACCGAGATCTACGACTACATGCGCCTGCTCTGGGCGCGCATCGGCGTGCCGCACTGCCCCGAGTGCGGTGAGCGCATCCAGCGGCAGACCGTGCAGCAGATCGCCGATCAGCTCATGGAGCTGCCGGAGCGCACCCGCTATCAGATCGTCGCGCCCGTCGTCTCGCAGAAGAAGGGCGAGTTCGTCGACCTGTTCCGCGAACTGGGCGCGAAGGGCTACTCGCGCGCGATCGTCGACGGCGACCTCATCCAGCTGGCAGAGCCGCCGACGCTGAAGAAGAGCTACAAGCACGACATCGCCGTGGTCGTCGACCGCCTCGTGGCATCCGACGACATCCTCGGCCGCGTGACCGACTCGGTCGAGACGGCGCTCGGCCTCGCCGGCGGCGTCATGCAGGTCAACTTCGTCGACGAGGAGGGGGACGCGGCCTGGCAGTCGTTCTCCGAGAAGCTGGCGTGCCCCAACGGGCATCCGATCACCCTCACCGAGATCGAGCCCCGCACCTTCTCGTTCAACGCGCCGTTCGGTGCGTGCCCGGCGTGCTCGGGCCTCGGCACCCGGATGTCTGTCGACGTCGACCTCATGCTCGGCGACGAGGAGCTGTCGATCCGCGAAGGCGTCATCATCCCGTGGACGACGCAGGGCAAGGGGCTCTTCCAGTACTACGAGCGTCTGCTCGAGGGCCTGTCGAACGACCTGGACTTCTCGCTGGACACGCCCTGGCGCAAGCTGCACTCCGATGTGCGCGAGGCCGTGCTGCGGGGTGACAACTACAAGGTCACCGTCAAGTGGAAGAACCGCTACGGGCGCGAGATGCGCTACACGTCGGGCTTCGAGGGCGTCGTGCCGTACATCGAGCGGCAGTACATGCAGGCCGAGTCCGACACGCAGCGCCAGCGCTGGGCCGAATACCTGCGTGAGGTCCCCTGTCCGGTCTGCAAGGGCGACCGGCTTCGCCCCGAGGTGCTGTCGGTGCTGGTGCACGGGCATTCCATCTCAGAGGTCTCGCACCTCAGCCTGGCCGACGCCCGCGAGTTCATGGAGCACCTGGTGCTGTCCGACCGCGAGGCGAAGATCGCCGCGCAGGTGCTGCGCGAGATCCGGCTGCGACTCGACTTCCTGCTGCAGGTCGGCCTGGCCTACCTCAACCTCAGCCGCTCTGCGGGATCGCTCTCCGGTGGCGAGGCGCAGCGCATCCGGCTGGCCACGCAGATCGGCTCCGGCCTGACCGGCGTGCTGTACGTGCTCGACGAGCCGTCCATCGGTCTGCACCAGCGCGACAACCGCCGCCTGATCGAGACGCTCGAGACGCTGCGCGATCTTGGCAACACGCTGATCGTGGTCGAGCACGACGAGGAGACCATCCAGGCCGCCGACTGGGTCGTCGACATCGGCCCCGGCGCCGGCGTCGGCGGGGGAGAGGTCGTGCACTCCGGCCCCTATTCGTCGCTCTTGGCGGATACCGGGTCCATCACCGGCGACTACCTCGCCGGCCGCCGCGAGATCACGACGCCGGCCAAGCGCCGTCGCATCGATCGCAAGCGGATGCTGGGTGTCGTGGGCGCCCGCGAGAACAACCTGAAGAACGTCTCCGCGGACTTCCCGCTGGGTGTGCTCACCGCGGTCACCGGCGTCAGCGGATCCGGCAAGTCCTCGCTGGTCAACGACATCCTGTACCAGGTGCTCGCCTCGAAGCTGAACGGCGCCAGGACCGTGCCTGGCAAGCACACCAGGGTCACCGGACTCGACAACCTCGACAAGGTCGTGCACGTCGATCAGGCGCCGATCGGCCGCACCCCGCGGTCGAACCCGGCGACCTACACCGGCGTCTTCGACCGCATCCGCACGCTGTTCAGCGAGACACCAGAGGCGAAGGTGCGCGGGTACCTTCCCGGCCGGTTCAGCTTCAACGTCAAGGGCGGCCGCTGCGACGCGTGCTCCGGAGACGGCACGATCAAGATCGAGATGAACTTCCTGCCCGATGTGTACGTGGACTGCGAGGTGTGCCACGGCAAGCGGTACAACCGCGACACGCTCTCCGTGCACTACAAGGGCAAGAACATCGCCGAGGTGCTCGAGATGCCGATCGAGGAGGCCGCGGTCTTCTTCGAGGCGATCCCCGCGATCCACCGGTACATGAAGACGCTCGTCGACGTGGGACTCGGCTACGTGCGGCTCGGACAGTCGGCGACGACGCTCTCCGGCGGCGAGGCGCAGCGCGTCAAGCTCGCGACGGAGTTGCAGCGCCGCTCGAACGGACGCAGCATCTACGTGCTCGACGAGCCGACCACGGGTCTGCACTTCGAAGACGTGCGCAAGCTGCTCGAGGTGCTGAACGGCCTGGTCGACAAGGGCAACACCGTGATCGTGATCGAGCACAACCTCGACGTGATCAAGTCCGCCGACTGGGTGATCGACCTCGGACCGGAGGGCGGCGCCGGTGGCGGCGAGATCATCGCGACCGGCACGCCGGAGCAGATCGCGCGCGTCGAGGGCAGCCACACCGGGCAGTTCCTCGCCGAGGTCCTCGGTCTCGGGAGCGGCGCGGCGCGCAAGGCCGGCTGATGGCGGACGTCCTCCCGTACAAGCCGCGCACAGGGGAGATTCCGACCGATCCCGGGGTGTACCGGTTCCGCGACTCCGACGGCCGGGTGCTCTACGTCGGCAAGGCGAAGAACCTGCGTCAGCGGCTGTCGAACTACTTCGCGCCACTGCGCACGCTGCACGAGCGCACCCGGCGGATGGTCACGACCGCGGCATCCGTGGAGTGGACCGTCGTCGCGACGGACGTCGATTCGCTCCAGCTGGAGTACATGTGGATCAAGGAGTTCGATCCGCCGTTCAACGTGCGCTACAAGGACGACAAGTCCTACCCGTTCATGGCGATCACGCTCGCCGACGAGGCGCCGCGCGTCATCGTCACCCGCAACCGGCGGATCCCCGGGGCGAAGTACTTCGGGCCGTATCCGAAGGTGTGGGCGGTGCACGACACGATCGAGCTGATGATCAGGGCATTCCCGATCCGCACCTGCAGCGACTCCAGTTACCGCAAGGCGATGCAGACAGGTCGGCCGTGCTTCCCCGGCCAGATCGGCCGGTGCGGCGGTCCGTGCTCGATGACCTGCACCATCGAGGAGCATCGCGCGATGGTCGACGACTTCATCGCGTTCATGGAAGGGGGCGACGAGCGCTTCACGCGCGAGCTCACCAAGCGGATGCGGGAGGCGTCCGCCGCCATGGACTACGAGGCGGCGGCGAAGTACCGCGACAAGCTCGCCTCGATCGACGCCGTGCTCGGCAAGAGCGCGCTGGTGCTCGCCGCCGACGAGGACGCTGACCTGTTCGGAATCGCCGAGGACGAGCTCTCGGCGGCGGTGCAGCACTTCGTGATCCGCGGCGGCCGCGTGCGAGGCGTGCGCGCCACAGCCATCGACAAGGAGATCGACATCTCCGGACCCGAGCTGGTCGACCAGGTGCTGCAGCGCGCCTACGGCGAATCCGGCGACATCCCGCGGCGCATCCTGGTGCCTTCCCTTCCTGACGACGCCGCCGAGCTCGAGCAGTGGCTTCGCGAGAAGCGCGGCAGGAAGGTCGAGATCGCCGTCGCGCAGCGCGGGCAGAGGGCCGAGCTGATGCGCACCGCGACGCTGAACGCGACGCAGGCGCTCATCCGGCACAAGACCAAGCGCACCAGCGACTACGTCGCGCGCACGCAGGCGCTGACCGACCTGCAGGACGCGCTCGGCATGGACGAGGCGCCGCTGCGCATCGAGTGCTACGACATCTCGCACCTCAGCGGCACGAACGTGGTCGCCTCGATGGTGGTCTTCGAGGACGGTCTCCCTCGCAAGGACCAGTACCGATCGTTCAACATCACCGAGACGACGGACGACACGGACTCGATGTACCAGGTGCTGATGCGCCGGCTCGCGCACGTCGACAGCGCCCCAGAACCGCTTCCGGATCCGACGATCGAGGCGGTTGCAGGGGAGAAGCCCCGCCCCCGCTTCGCCTATCGCCCGCAGTTGCTCATCGTGGACGGCGGTCAGCCGCAGGTCGCCGCGGCGGCACGGGCGCTGCGCGACAGCGGTGCGACGGGCATCGCGCTGTGCGGCATCGCCAAGCGCCTCGAGGAGATCTGGCTGCCCGGCGACGACTTCCCGGTCATCCTGCCCCGCACCAGCGAGGCGTTGTACCTCGTGCAGCGGCTGCGCGACGAGGCGCACCGGTTCGCGATCACGCATCAGCGCCGCAGGCGCCGGCGCGACATCAGCACGGTGCTGTCCGAGGTGCCAGGACTCGGCGACGCCAGGATCAAGGCGCTGCTGAAGCACTTCGGGTCCGTGGCCAAGCTGCGTGCCGCGGACGCGGAGCAGATCCAGGAGGTCCCCGGCATCGGTCCGGCTCTCGCGCAGACCATCCAGGCGAGGCTCTCGAAGGGCGCCGTGGAAAAGCCCTAAGCTGGTTGCGAGGGGAAGGTGCCACATGACTGCGGCGGAGACGGCGGACGAAGAGACCACTGTCGAGGAGCAGGGCGAGTTCCTCATCGTCACCGGCATGTCGGGCGCCGGCCGCACAACGGCGGCGAACGCGCTGGAGGACCTCGGCTGGTACGTGGTCGACAACCTTCCGCCGCAGATCCTTCGCCCGCTGCTCGACCTCACCGGCATGGGTGGCGCGAACCTGCCCAAGGTCGCCGCCGTCGTCGACGTCCGCGGTCGCAGCCTCTTCGACGACTTCCCCGGGGTCGCGCGTGCACTGCGCTCCCGCGGCTCCGGCGTGAAGGTGCTGTTCCTGGATGCCTCGGACGATGTGCTCGTGCGCCGCTTCGAGTCCGTGCGCCGACCGCATCCGCTGCAGGGCGACGGCACGCTGCTGGACGGCATCCGCACCGAACGGTCCCGGCTGGCGATGGTCCGCGAAGCCGCGGACCTGGTGATCGACACCTCGAGCCTCAACATCCACCAGCTGGCCACGCAGGTGACCGAGATCTTCTCCGAGGAGGGCGCAGCGCGCCATCGGCTGACGCTGCTGAGCTTCGGGTTCAAGTACGGCCTTCCCACCGACGTGGACCTTGTGGCCGACATGCGCTTCCTGCCCAACCCGTTCTGGAACGACGAGCTGCGCGGCCTCACCGGCCAGGACGAGCAGGTGCGAGACTACGTGCTCTCGCGCGACGGCGCCCAGGAGTTCCTGGACGCCTATGCCACCGCTCTCGTGCCGGTGCTCGAGGGGTATCAGCGCGAGAACAAGAGCCACTCCACTGTCGCGATCGGATGCACCGGGGGCAAGCACCGCTCGGTGGCGATGGCCGAGGAACTGGGCCGTCGGCTCGGCCAGATCCCGGGGGTGGCGGTTAACATCCGCCACCGCGACCTCGGTCGGGAGTAGGCTCTCTGAATCGTCGGGCAAGGGGCCTTCCTTGTAAGCTGGTTCCTTGCGCCGCGATCCGGCGCGCGGAGCAAGAGGAGTCCCGTGGCACTAACCACCGACGTCAAGGCGGAACTGGTCAGCATCCGGAACGCACCCCCTTCGGTGCGCGTCGCGGAGGTGACCACCATTCTCCGGTTCGCCGGCGGACTGCACTCCATCGCGGGGCGCGTCGCCGTCGAGGCCGAGGTGGATGCCGAGACGCTGGCGCGTCGAGTCGCCCGTGATCTCGCCGAGATCTACGGTGTGCGCCCGGAGATCGCGCAGGTGAAGTCCAGCACCGCGCAGACCGGCGGCGCGGCGGAGAGCCCCCGCTGGGCGGTGCGCGTGATCGCCGCGGGCGAGACCCTCGCCCGCCAGACCGGTCTTCTCGACCCCCGTCGCCGTCCGGTCCGCGGTCTGCCGAACCGCCTGACCACCGGCTCCCGCGAGGAGCTCGCCGGCATCTGGCGCGGCGCCTTCCTGGCCGCCGGCTCGCTCAGCGAGCCCGGTCGCTCGGCCGTGCTCGAGGTCGCCTGCCCGTCGTCCGAGGCCGCGATGGCCCTCGTCGGCGCCGCACACCGTCTGGGTATCGCATCCAAGGCCCGTGAGGTGCGTGGCATGCCGCGCGTCGTCGTCCGCGAGGGCGAGGCGATCCGGGGCATCCTCGCGGTGATGGGCGCGCAGCGCACCGCCGCCGCATGGGAGGAGATGCGCCAGCGTCGCGAGGTGCGCGCCGGTGTGAACCGACTGGTGAACTTCGACGACGCGAACCTGCGCCGTTCGGCGCAGGCCGCCGTCGCCGCCTGCGCCCGGGTCGAGCGCGCCCTCGAGATCCTCGGCGACGAGGTTCCCGATCACCTGCGTCTCGCCGGACGACTGCGTCTGGAGCACCGTGAGGCCAGCCTGGACGAGCTCGGCCACCACGCCGAGCCGCCGCTGACCAAGGACGCCGTCGCCGGCCGCATCCGCCGTCTGCTGGCGATGGCCGACAAGCGCGCGCAGCAGGAAGGCATCCCTGGTACCGAGGCAGCGGTGCCGGCCGGACTCGACGGCTGACGCCGCTGCTTTTCCGCATCGTGGGCGCTTCCGCACAGGAGGCGCCCACGTCTGCGTTTCCGGCGGTCATCTGCGGAAGCATCCCGTCCGCGGGCGCGTTGTCGTCAGTAGGATGAGACTCGTCCGCTCTGCCCCGCACACGGCGGCGCAGGGGAACGACAAGCGCCGCGGCGCGGCGCGGATTGGATGAAATCGACATGGCGACTTACACGCTCCCCGACCTTCCGTACGACTACGCGGCACTCGAACCGCACATCAGCGCCAAGATCATGGAGCTGCACCACGACAAGCACCACGCGGCGTACGTCGCGGGCGCGAACGCTGCGCTGGAGCAGCTGGCCGAGGCACGGGAGACCGGCAACTTCGCGAACGTCAACCGTCTCGAGAAGGACCTCGCCTTCCACCTCGGCGGCCACGTCAACCACTCGATCTTCTGGACCAACCTGTCGCCGAACGGCGGCGGCCAGCCCGAGGGCGAGCTGAAGGCGGCCATCGAGGAGTTCTTCGGCTCCTTCGAGAAGTTCCAGGCGCACTTCACCGCTGCGGCCATGGGTATCCAGGGGTCGGGCTGGGCCGTGCTGAGCTGGGACCCGATCGGCGCCCGCCTGATCATCCAGCAGCTGTTCGACCAGCAGGGCAACACCGCCCAGGGCACCATTCCGCTGTTCCAGCTGGACATGTGGGAGCACGCCTTCTACCTGGACTACCTCAACGTGAAGGCCGACTACGTCAAGGCTGCCTGGAACATCGCGAACTGGGAGAACGTGTCCCAGCGCTTCGTAACGGCGCGCGAGAACACCGCAGGTCTCCTGGTACTGTCGTAAAAGATGGGCGTCCTGATGGGCGCTAAAGCCCATCAGGACGCCGTTGTCCGTGCAATCCGCAAGAATCACGCAATTCCTCGAGTAAGAACCAGGAGACTTTCGTGTCTGTCAAGATCGGTATCAACGGCTTCGGTCGTATCGGGCGTAATTTCCTCCGCGCGGCCCTCGCGCAGAACGCTGACCTGGAGATCGTCGCTGTCAACGACCTCACTGACAACAAGGCGCTCGCGCACCTGCTGAAGTACGACTCGGTCGGCGGACGCCTCGGTGTGGACGTCTCCTACGAGGGTGACGTGATCACCGTCGGCGGCAAGGACATCAAGGTCTTCGAGGAGCGCGACCCCGCGAACCTGCCCTGGGGTGAGCTCGGCGTCGACATCGTCATCGAGTCGACCGGCCGCTTCACCAAGGCCGAGGATGCAGCCAAGCACATCGCCGGCGGCGCCAAGAAGGTCATCATCTCCGCTCCCGCCACCGGCGCGGACGGCACGTTCGTCATCGGCGTGAACGAGGAGACCTACGACCCGGCGAACCACAACATCATCTCCAACGCGTCCTGCACCACCAACTGCCTCGCGCCGCTGGCCAAGGTGTTCAACGACACGTTCGGCATCGAGCGCGGCTTCATGATGACCGCGCACGCCTACACCGCCGACCAGAACCTGCAGGACGGCCCGCACGGCGACCTGCACCGCGCACGCGCCGCAGCGATCAACATCGTCCCGGCGTCGACCGGTGCTGCCAAGGCCATCGGCCTGGTCCTGCCCGAGCTGAACGGCAAGCTCAGCGGCTCGTCGTACCGCGTTCCGGTGCCCACCGGCTCGATCGTCGACCTCACGCTGGTGACCACCCGCGACGACCTGACCGTCGAAGAGATCAACGCCGCCTACCGTGCGGCCGCCGCCGACGGACGCCTGCAGGGCATCCTGAAGTACAACGAGGACCCGATCGTGTCGAGCGACATCCAGCTCGACCCGCACTCCTCGGTCTTCGACGCCGGCCTGACCAACGTCGACGGCAACCTCGTCAAGGTCTCGAGCTGGTACGACAACGAGTGGGGCTACTCCAACCGTCTCGTCGACCTGACCGAGTACGTGGCCGAGCGTCTCTAAACTCTCTTCCATGACACTGCGCACCCTCGAATCCCTCCGGGAGACAGTCGGTTCGCTGGAAGGCAAGCGCGTCATCGTCCGTTGTGACCTCAACGTCCCCCTGCGGGACGGGGTCATCACGGACGATGGCCGTGTTCGGGCCTCCCTGCCGACCCTCAACGCCCTCATCAACGCCGGCGCCCGCGTCGTCGTCTGCTCGCACCTGGGCCGCCCCGACGGGGCGCCCGACCCGCAGTACAGCCTCGCCCCGGTGGCGCAGCGTCTGTCCGAGCTGCTCGGCAAGCCGGTCGCGTTCGCACGCGACACGGTGGACGAGTCGGCCCAGCAGGCCGTCGCGTCGCTCGAGGACGGCGGTGTCGTCGTGCTGGAGAACCTGCGGTTCAATCCGGGCGAGACCTCGAAGGACGACGCTGAGCGCTCCGCCTTCGCCGCCCGTCTCGCCGCGCTCGGCGATGCCATGGTGTCCGACGGCTTCGGCGTCGTGCACCGCAAACAGGCCAGCGTCTACGAGCTCGCCCAGCAGCTGCCGTCCGCGGCCGGTCTGCTGATCGCGACCGAGCTGGACGTGCTGGACCGCCTCACCGAGAACCCCGAGCGTCCGTACACGGTGGTCCTGGGCGGATCGAAGGTGAGCGACAAGCTGGGCGTCATCTCGCACCTGCTGCCGCGCGTCGACCGTCTGCTCGTGGGCGGCGGCATGCTGTTCACCTTCCTCGCGGCCGAGGGCCACGCCGTGGCATCCAGTCTGCTCGAGAAGGACCAGCTCGACACCGTCCGCGGCTACATCGCCGAGGCGAAGGATCGCGGCGTGGAGCTCGTGCTGCCGACCGACGTCGTCGTGGCATCCGGCTTCGCGGCCGATGCGGCGCACGAGGTGGTCGCGGCCGACGCGATCGAGCAGAGCTCGTTCGGTGCATCCGGCATCGGCCTCGACATCGGACCGGATACCGCTGCAGCCTTCGCCGCGGCGATCCGCGACTCGAAGACGGTGTTCTGGAACGGCCCGATGGGCGTGTTCGAGTTCCCCGCGTTCGCGGCGGGCACCAAGGCCGTGGCGCAGGCCCTCACCGAGATCGACGGTCTCGGCGTGGTCGGCGGTGGTGACTCGGCCGCGGCGGTGCGCCAGCTCGGGTTCGCGGACGACCAGTTCGGACACATCTCGACGGGCGGGGGCGCAAGCCTCGAGTTCCTCGAGGGCAAGAAGCTCCCCGGCTTGGAGGTACTCGGATGGGCGTGAACAAGAGGACCCCGCTGATCGCGGGCAACTGGAAGATGAATCTCGACCACTTGCAGGCGGTCGCGACGGTGCAGAAGCTGCACTGGACGCTGAAGGATGCCGGGCACGAGAACGGCTCGGTCGAGGTGGCGGTGTTCCCGCCGTTCACCGACATCCGCAGCGTGCAGACGCTGATCGACGCCGACAAGATCCCGTTCGGGCTCGGTGCGCAGGACGTCTCGGCGCACGACTCCGGCGCGTACACCGGCGAGGTGTCTGGTGCGTTCCTGTCGAAGCTCGGCGTCGGCTACGTCATCATCGGTCACTCCGAGCGCCGCGAGTACCACGCGGAGTCGGACGAAGTCGTGAACGCCAAGGTGCGCGCGGCGCTGAAGCACGGTCTCGTGCCGGTGATCTGCGTCGGCGAGACCGCCGATGACCTGGAGACGCACGGCGCGAGCGCCGTGCCCGCCGGGCAGCTCGAGGCGGCGCTGGCCGGCGTTCCGGCATCCGCCGACATCGTCGTGGCCTATGAGCCGGTCTGGGCGATCGGGTCGGGCCAGGCGGCCACGCCGGCGCAGGCGCAGGAGGTCTGCCAGGCGCTGCGCCAGGTGATCGCCCGTGTCCTCGACGAGGATGCAGCGGCGCGCACGCGCGTGCTCTACGGAGGCAGCGTGAAGTCCGGCAACATCGCCAGCTTCATGCGCGAGCCCGACGTCGACGGCGCCCTGGTGGGCGGCGCGAGCCTCGTCGTGGACGAGTTCGCGGCGATCATCCGCTTCGAGAAGCACGTCGGCGTCTGAGCGTCGGGGGCGGCCGGAAATCGGCGACCCCGTATAATCGACAGTCATGCGGGCCGTTCGGCCCCGGTGAAAGGCTTCTACCCGTGCAGGTTCTCGAGTTCGTGCTGCAAGTGCTGCTGGGCATCAGCAGCGTTCTGCTGACTCTTCTCATCCTTCTCCACAAGGGCCGCGGTGGCGGCCTCTCCGACATGTTCGGAGGCGGCATGACCGCCGCCGTCGGCTCGTCGGGGCTCGCGGAGCGCAACCTCAACCGCTTCACGATCGTGCTCGCCCTGGTGTGGTTCATCTCGATCGTGGCGCTGGGTCTGATCACGAAGGTCGGGGTGGTCTGATGGCCACCGGCGGCAACGCGATCCGCGGCACGCGGGTCGGCTCCGGCCCGATGGGGGAGCAGGACCACGGCTATCACGCCGACCGCATCGCGGTCTCGTACTGGGACGGCCTCGGCAACGAGACCGTGCGGTACTTCGCGGCGGGTCTGCCCGAGGAGGAGATCCCGGACATCATCGATCACCCCCACACCGGGCTTCCGGCCGGGCGTGACAGGCAGAACCCGCCGGAGCTCGCCAAGGCGGAGCCGTACAAGACGCACCTCGCCTACGTGAAGGAGCGTCGTACCGACGAAGAGGCTGAGCAGCTTCTCGACGACGCGCTCACGCAGCTGCGCGAGCGCCGCGGGCAGTGAGCCTGACGCACTGACACGAAACGATCCCCGGGACCTCGAGTCCCGGGGATCGTTTCGTGTCAGGTGCAGGTGCTGCCCAGCCCCAGCGCGACGACATTGAGAGTGAAGTTCCTCGGCGCGGCATACCACGAACTGCCGGGGTAGCCGGTCTGGATGCGGATCGCATAGCTGCCCCCGAGGAGCGTGCCCAGGTTCACCAGGCCGAGCAGCTTGTCCGAGGTGTAGTGGGCGGAGTAGCTGTACACCCCTCCGCTCTGCCCGGTGAGCAGGATCTGTCCGGTGTCACTGCCCGTCGTGCCCTGGAAAGTGACGTCGACGCGCTGATGGGTCAGGGGCAGCGGCGACGACCAGGCCAGGTCGAAGTACTGAAGACCGACGACCAGCGCGCTGCGCGGCACACACGTCGCCGCCGACGGCGTCGTCGGCGCTGGCACCGCCGTGATCGTCGCTCCGGTCGCCTCAGCCTGCGTCCACGCGGCATCCGTCGGCACGGCCACCGGCAGCGCACCGAGCAGGCAGAGCGCACCCAACGCGGCGAGTCGACCGCGACGCCTCATGGGGCATCCCTCCTGCGGCGGGCGGCCAGGGCGATGCCGAGTCCGATGAGGACCGCCGCTGGAGCGGCGAGGAACGCGAACGAGGACCCGCCTGTCGTCGCGAGGCTCGCCGCACCGCCAAGAGTCTGCTCCGTGGTGCTCTGCGCCGCAGTCGCCCGGAGCGTCAGCGTGGCGGTGCCGGAGGCTTCACCTTGGACGCTGGCCGTGAGCGCCACACGCAGATGCACCGTGTCGGGCGTCTGAGTGTGCAGCAGTCGCTGCACCGCACCGGCCAGCGCCGGGTCCGCGCTCCGCGCGAGCACCTTCGAGCTGCCGGAGCATCCCGCGGCCGACCACGGAGCGTCGCAGCTGCGCACGACAGCGTCCACCCGCATGTGCGGGTCGCCTCGGCCCGTCAGTTCGACGGTCAGGCTGCCGTCGTCCGGTGCGGCGTCCGCATCGACGTCCACGTCCCAGAACAGCGGTTCGGTGTCATCGAGCAGGTAGGTTCCACTGGGACTCAGACTCGATCTGATGCTGACGATCCCCGAGGCGGATGCCGGAGGCGCCGGCGCGAGCATCGTCCCCGCCGCCGAGAGGACTGCGACCGCGGAGAGCAGGCCGGCAGCACGGTGTACCCGCGGTGCGGCCGACTCATCGGCGCCGGGCGGTCCCGCGGCCGGGACGGCGCTTCGGTGCTGGCGCGGCCAGAACGCCCAGGTCACCAGTGCAGCGGCGACCAGGGTGATCGTGCCGAGCACCCACGGACTGCCGAACCAGACGATCACGGTGGCGAGCTGCGGCACCGATCCGCGCACGATCCGGGCATCCGTGATCGTGTACGGCGCGGGGTCTTCGGTCTCGTTCGCGTCGCCGCGCAGGGTGACGATGCGCTGGGTGAGCGACGGGCCGGGGGAGATGCTGGTGATGCGGTGGGTGACTGGCAGAGCACCGGCGCGGTCGACGGTGACGACGTCGCCGACATCGAGATCCGAGGCCGGTACCTTCTGCACCAGCGCGACGGACCCTGCCGGGATCGTCGGCGACATCGAGCCGGTCTTGAACATGATGAGCGAGTACCCGCCGGTGAACGCGAGGATGGTCAGCACGATGCAGGCGACGCCGCCGATTGCGGCGAGGGTCAGCAGGATCTCGCGGAGCCAGCGGCCCGCGCGGGCGAATCCTCGTGCTGCGCCGCCCATCGATCAGCCCGTGGTTCCGGTGAACGTCCACACGGGGGATACCGTGCCGCCCTGTGCGGTCGTGGGCGCCGTCGACGGCAGCGACAGGATCACGCAGTAGGTCGCCGTGTTCCCGCCGTTGCCGGTCAGGGCGATCGGCGGCAACTGCGCTGCAGTCGGAACCGTCAGCAAGGACTGCGCCGTCCCTCCGCTCGTCGCCGGTGTGCAGTCCGTCGTCTGCGCCACGGGGACCACGCGCACGGTCAGCGCGTCGCGCAGCGCCTGATCCGCGGCGGTCGTCGCCGGGGTGCTGAGGGCGATGCCGGTGAGCGTCACGGTTCCGCCGAGCGTGCCCGACGTCTTGATCTGCATCCAGCCGGCCTTGCTGACGCCCGGATACAGTCCGGTCGCGTCCAGCCCCAGACGCGCGGCATTGCCGCTGCCGTGCGAGGCGAAGGCGTCGTCCCTGGTCTGCGAGACGAGGGAGAACGTTCCCGCCTGCACCGTGGACCCCGCGTTCTCCTCGTCGGTCCACGCGGCGAGCGTGCCGGCCGCGCCGATGCCGAGCACGAGCCCGCCGGCGAGGAGCGCACGGATCCGCGCCAAGAGGATCCTCGATCTGTCGTGCGCCCCGCGTGGCGGCCGTGCTCGTGTTACTGCGACACGGCGTTCCATTGCCACACGACGGTGCCCGTCGCGCCCTGCGTCAGCGCTCCGGCCGTGACCTGCAGGCAGAGGTTGACGGTGTCACCGGGCTGTATGGTCGTCGGGACGGCGGTGCCGGCGGCGAACGCCGCGGCATCGCATCCGAAGGTCGTCGTCGCGACGGACGCGAAGGTGAGCCCGCCGTCCAGAGCTGCGGGGACCACCGGCGCCGTCGCCGTGATGTCCGCGGCCGATGTGCTGCCACTCGTCAACTGGAGCGCGAACGGCGCGTACACCACATCGTCTGGGCTGAGGTTGTCGAAGCCGGACGAGAAGGTCAGCGCAGCCGCCCCGTCTTCCGACGGATGATCGTCGAACGCTGTTCCGTCCGTTGAGCCCTGGAACACGAACGTGCCCGCGCTGAACGTCGACTTCGCGAACTCGGAGTCGTTCCACGCGGCGAGCGTGACGGCCGCGCCGACGCCCAGCACGAGCCCTCCGGCGAGCACCGCTGTGACCTTCCTGCGCCGGTCCGTCGACAACGGACCGGATGTCGGATTCTGCATCGTCCACCCCTCTCGATGATCCGCGACCTCCCTCGCGGGTCCGCACGACGTCGTCCGGACAGCTGCATCCTAATGGGATACCAAACGAAAACCAATGGTCTGGTATCCCATCCGGAGACGGGATCGCAGGGGCGTTCAGCGGCAGGTTTTCGCGGTGTCCTGCAGCGCCTTCGACGGGGTGCCGTAGATGTTCGCACCGGAGTCGTAGGCGGAGAACCCCCAGCTCATCGCCCAGGCCGTCGCCCACTGCTCGTTCGCATCCTGGTCCTCCCAGTCGAACTTCTCGTAGCACTTGGCTGAGATCGAGTGCCCGACCTCGTGCGTGACGAGCGCCTTGGTCCACTCGGCCGGCCAGTATCTCGCGATGGAGTTCGTGAGCGTGATGTGCGAGCTGCCGCCGTCGTTGCCGTCCCAGGTCGCCGTGCCCGCGCCGGATTCGCCGGCGCCCTGGCCGAGCAGCCTGTCGGTCCAGACGAACTCGAGGAGCACGCCGCCCGAGATCGACCGCGCGTACGCCTCGGCGCTGCGCCGCGCCTCGAAGAGCGGGCCGGCCTTCGCCGCCAGTTCGGACTGGGCGGATGCCCGCACTGCGGCGACGGCCTTGTCGAGCCTGAGCAGGCTGGCGGAGGTGCCCGAGTCCATGTCCGCAGGGGCGCTGCCCACATCGTCGGCGGCCTTGCGCAGCTCGATGATCGGTGCGAATCGGGCGTCGACGGACGCCTTCTCGATCGCCGGCACGGCGGCGTGCGCAGTCTCGAGGATGCGGCCGCCCAATTCGTCGACGCCACGGATGGTTGCGCTCAGCGAGCGAGCAGTCGCGTCTTGCGTGTCCGTGCGGTCGTCGAGGGTCGAGGTCTGCTCGCGCAGGTCGGATGCCTCCAGGAACAGCTCCCAGGGCATCGTCGGCTTCTGGGACGGTGCCGGCGGCAGGTCGAGTCCGATTCTCTCGGCGTCGGCGCGCTGCTTCGCGATCTCCGAGGCTCCTGCGGCGAGGGCCGCACGGTCGTCTGCGGTGAGCAGCTCGGGAGCGGCGACTCCGTCCACGGCCTGCGCTGCCGTGGTGGCCCTGTCGGCATGCTCCATGGTGGCCACGAGCGTGGCCGTCGCCGGCTGGGCGACGGTGCGCGAGTGCAGGAACGCCTCCTCGGCGTCGTCGTAGGACAGGTTCGCCCACAGCTGCACGCCGGTGACGATGAGGCCGGCGAGCACGATCGCCGCGGAGATCCACAGCCACGTGTGCCGGCGCGCGGGTGCGGTGTCCCCGGCGGTCGGCGGTTCGGCGGCATCCGGTGCCGAAGATGCCGGTGCCGTGGATTCCGGCGCGAACTCGTCCATGGCGAGATCATCCCACGCACATACGAGAAAGGCCCCCACGTGACGTGGGGGCCTTTCTCGTTCTGGAGGGGATGACGGGAATCGAACCCGCGTAATCAGTTTGGAAGACTGAGGCTCTACCATTGAGCTACATCCCCGGAGCCGGTTCACCGGGCCTCACAAGCATAGCGGACGGATCGAGTGCTCCTGTCCGTTAGACTCGTGGAGGCCGTTCCCGCGTGTGCGGGTGTTACCGGGGCGTAGCTCAGCTTGGTAGAGCGCCCGCTTTGGGAGCGGGAGGTCGCAGGTTCAAATCCTGTCGCCCCGACCACGGCCCCCGATACCTCACGGCCGCGCCCTGGCGCGGAAATCACAAGGAGAACGAACCAGCATGGCCAACAGCACCGTCGAGAAGCTGTCCCCGACCCGGGTCAAGCTCACGATCACGGTCACCCCCGAGGACCTCAAGCCCAGCATCGAGCACGCCTACGAGCACATCGCTCAGGACGTGCAGATCCCCGGCTTCCGCAAGGGCAAGGTCCCCGCGCCGATCATCGACCAGCGCATCGGCCGCGGCGCGGTCATCGAGCACGCCGTCAACGAGGCGCTCGACCGTTTCTTCCGCGAGGCCGCTGCCGAGCACGAGGTCCGCGTCGTGGGTCGCCCTTCGGCTGACATCACTCAGTGGCCGAACGAGAAGGACTTCTCCGGCGACCTGCTCGTCGACGTCGAGGTCGACGTGCGCCCCGAGATCGAGCTGCCCGACCTGTCCGGCATCACCGTCACCGTCGACGCCGTCGAGACCGATGACGCCGCCGTCGACGCCGAGCTCGACCGCCTGCGCAGCCGCTTCGGCACCCTGATCCCCGTCGACCGCCCGGCCACGAACGGCGACTTCGTCGACCTCGACCTGGTCGCGACGATCGACGGCACCGAGATCGACCGCGCCGACGGCGTCTCCTACGAGATCGGCTCCGGCGAGCTGCTCGAGGGCATCGACGAGGCGATCGACTCGCTCACCGCCGGCGAGGACACCACGTTCCGCTCGAAGCTGGTCGGCGGCGACCGCGCCGGCGAGGAGGCCGAGGTCTCCGTGAGCGTCAAGGCCGTCAAGGAGCGCGAGCTGCCCGAGGCCGACGACGACTTCGCGCAGATGGCCAGCGAGTTCGACACCATCGCCGAGCTGCGCGCCAGCCTCGTCGAGCGCGTGTCCGAGCAGGGCCTGTTCACGCAGGGCTCCGCTGCCCGCGACCAGCTCATCGAGACGCTGCTCGAGCAGATCGAGATCCCCGTCCCCGCTCAGCTCATCGAGGACGAGGTGCACAATCACCTCGAGTCCGAGGGTCGCCTCGAGGACGACGAGCACCGCGCAGAGGTCGCCGAGGCCAGCGAGAAGCAGTTCCGCACGCAGGTCCTGCTCGACACCATCGCCGAGGGCTCGGACGTGCAGGTGTCGCAGGAGGAGCTCAGCCAGTACCTCATCCAGTCCGCCGCGCAGTACGGCATGGCTCCGCAGGAGTTCGTCGAGGCGCTGCAGGCCGGCAACCAGCTGCCCGCCCTGGTCGGCGAGGTCGCCCGCAACAAGGCTCTGGCGATCGCGCTGGGCAAGGTCTCGGTCGTGGACAGCAACGGCAAGGCCGTGGACCTGACCCCGGTCATCGGCGACGACTCGGACGAGGAGGCCGCTGAGGAGGCCCCCGCGGAGGAGAAGCCGGCCAAGAAGGCGCCCGCCAAGAAGCCTGCTGCGAAGAAGGCCGCCGAGAAGTCGGACGACGCCGAGGCTCCCGCCAAGAAGGCTCCGGCGAAGAAGGCCGCCGCGAAGAAGGCGGACGACGCCGAGGCCGACGAGAAGCCCGCTCCGAAGACCCGCGCCGCCAAGAAGGCCGCGGAGAAGAAGGACGAGGCCGAGAAGGCCGAGTGATCTCACACAGATCGTGACGAGAGGCGGATGCTGCGGCATCCGCCTCTCGCGTATCCGGAGGACGACATGGACGAGCGGGACGACTGGCAGGAGCGCGTGGACGCGGTCTGGGAGGACGACGCACTGACCGACCGCGAGCGGATCCGCCGGATCGACGCTCTCGCCATGGAACGCGGGATGCACGATCCGGTGGCGCAGTTCGAACGTGCGGGGGTGCGGGACTCCGCCGGGCTCGAGGGCGAGGCCGAGGTGCTGTACCGGCTGGCACTGAGCGGCGGCCTGGACGAGTCGCGCCGCGCGCAGGCGACGATCCAGCTGGCCAGCACGCTGCGCAACCTCGGCAAGGTCGACGAGGCCGTGCGGATGCTGCGGGAGGAGCGTGAGCGAGGGGGAGAGCTCGCGGACGCGGCATCCGCCTTCTACGCCCTCGCCCTGGCCTCGGCGGGCGACGCCGAGGGTGCGGCATCGGTCGCGCTGGAGACGCTGGCGCCGCACCTGCCGCAGTACCGGCGCTCGGTGGCGGCCTATGCGCAGGAGCTGCGCGCGGCGCGCTGATATGCCGACGGCGAACAGCGCCTTCGCGCGACGTTGTCGCCGGTAGATTCGAATCACCGAAACACGGAAACAGGAGCTGAAATGGCTGAACCCCTGGTCGCGACGAGTGTCTTCGACAGGCTGCTGAAGGACCGCATCATCTGGCTGGGCTCGGAGGTGCGCGACGAGAACGCGAACGAGATCTGCGCGAAGATCCTCCTTCTCGCCGCTGAGGACCCCGAGAAGGACATCTACCTCTACATCAACTCGCCCGGTGGCTCGATCACCGCGGGCATGGCGATCTACGACACCATGCAGTTCGTGCCGAACGACATCGTCACCGTCGGCATCGGCATGGCCGCGTCGATGGGCCAGCTGCTGCTCACCAGCGGCACCAAGGGCAAGCGCTACATCACCCCGAACGCCCGCGTGCTGCTGCACCAGCCGCACGGCGGCTTCGGCGGAACGGCCAGCGACATCCAGACGCAGGCGCAGCTCATCCTGTCGATGAAGCAGCGTCTCGCCGAGATCACCGCCGGCCAGACCGGCAAGTCCGTCGAGCAGATCAACGAGGACGGTGACCGCGACCGCTGGTTCACCGCCGACGAGGCGCTCGAGTACGGCTTCGTCGACCACATCCGCGAGCACGCCAGTGACGTGCACGGCGGTGGCGGCACCGGCGCAGACGGCTCGGACAAGTAAGGGACACGACACATGTACACACCCACGTTCCGCGCTGCCGGCAACCTTCCCTCCAGCCGCTACGTGCTCCCGCAGTTCGAGGAGCGCACCGCCTACGGCTTCAAGCGCCAGGACCCGTACAACAAGCTGTTCGAGGACCGCGTGATCTTCCTCGGCGTGCAGGTCGACGACGCCTCGGCCGACGACGTCATGGCGCAGCTGCTCGTCCTGGAGAGCCAGGACTCCGAGCGCGACATCACCATGTACATCAACTCGCCCGGCGGCTCCTTCACCGCGATGACGGCGATCTACGACACCATGCAGTACGTGGCGCCGCAGATCCAGACCGTCGTCCTGGGCCAGGCGGCATCCGCGGCATCCGTGCTGCTCGCCGCCGGCGCCCCCGGCAAGCGCCTCGCGCTGCCCAACGCCCGCGTGCTCATGCACCAGCCGGCGATGGGCGAGGCCGGCCAGGGTCAGGCGTCCGACATCGAGATCCAGGCCGCCGAGATCCTGCGCATGCGCACGTGGCTCGAGGAGACCATGGCCCGCCACACCGGCCAGGAGGTCTCGAAGGTCAACCGTGACATCGACCGCGACAACATCCTCTCGGCCGAGCAGGCCAGGGAGTATGGCATCGTCGACCAGGTGCTCACCAGCCGCAAGCGCGCCTGAGGCATCCGTTCGTGAAGGGCGGTCCGGCATTCGCCGGGCCGCCCTTCGTCGTGCCGGCGCGGTTGCGCAGGCGTGGAGCGGATGCTGCTCATCTGAGCATCTTGGCGCGCGCGGCGAGCATCCTCAGTACCCTGGAATGCAGGAAGGGAGGATGCCGTGGACGACGAGCTGCTGATGGTGCGTGTCGCTGAACTCACCTACGACGAGAGCAAGACGCAGGACGAAGTCGGCGCTCTGCTCGGCATCTCCCGCTGGAAAGCCGGTCGTCTGCTCGTGCAGGCCCGCGAGCGCGGCATCGTGCGCATCGAGATCGTGCACCCGCGTGCCCGCCGCCTCGGACTGGAGCGCGCACTCTGCGAGCGGTTCGGACTGGCCGACGCGATCGTCGCCCCGGCATCCGACGGTCAGGAGCTCGAGCGGGTGGCGCAGGCCGCAGCCGACTACCTCACCGCCCTGCGCCCCGTCCCTCGTACGCTCGCGGTGAGCTGGGGGCGCACCCTGACCGCGGTCGCCGACGCACTGCCCGAGGGGTGGACCCGCGGTGTGACCGTCGTGCAGACCAACGGGGGAGTGACGGTGAATCGCCGCTCCGGCAATGCCGCATCGCTGGCATCCACGATCGCGCAGCGCGGAGGCGGCCAGGCCGTGCTGCTCCCGAGCCCCGCCATCCTGGAGCGCATCGAGACCAAGCAGGCCATCGAGGCCGACCGCACCGTCGGCGGCATCCTCGATCAGGCCGCGCACGCGCAGACCTACCTCTTCACCGCCGGCGCCTGCGACCCGGCATCCGCCCACGTCGAGAACGGGTACCTGTCCGAGGACGACATCGCCGAGCTCTCTCGGCGCGGTGCCGTCGGCGACGTGCTCGGCCGGTACGTCGATGCCGACGGCAACATCGTCGACCCGCAGCTCGACGAGCGGACCGTCGGCATCGGCCTGGACCGGCTGCGCGCAGCCGACCGGGCGATCTTCGTCTCGGCGGGAGAGACGAAGCACGACATCGCGCGTACAGTCGTCAGCACCGGGCTGTGCACCGTGCTGGTGACCGATGAGACCACTGCCCGAGCCCTCTTGGAGGAGAAGTGACGACTACTGAAATCAGCCGCCGCACGGCTGTCGACGTGCTGGGCGCCGAGCCCGACGACGCGACCCTGCGGCGCTTCCTGCACGGCCTGCCAGGCGTCGACGCCGTCGGGCTCGAGCAGCGTGCCGCGGGCCTCGCGACCCGCTCGATCAAGACGACGTCGAAGGCGTGGGCGCTCGACAGGATCATCTCGCTGATCGACCTGACCACCCTCGAGGGCGCCGACACCGCAGGCAAGGTGCGCTCACTGGTCGCCAAGGCCAAGACGCCGGATGCCGCAGACCCGAGCACCCCGCGCGTGGCGGCGGTGTGCGTGTACGGCGACATGGTGCCGCATGCGATCGAGGCCCTCGGCGCTGCGCACGGCGACCCCGACGACGGGCTGATCTCGGTCGCCGCCGTGGCGACGGCCTTCCCCTCCGGTCGTGCATCGATGGACGTGAAGCTCGCCGACACCGCCGACGCGGTCGCGAACGGTGCCGACGAGATCGACATGGTGATCGACCGCGGCGCGTTCCTCTCCGGGCACTACGGGCTGGTGTTCGACCAGATCGCCCGGGTGAAGGAGGCCTGCCGCCGCCCCGACGGCAGCTACGCCTCGCTCAAGGTCATCATGGAGACCGGTGAGCTGAACACCTACGACAACATCAAGCGCGCGTCGTGGCTGTCGATCCTCGCGGGCGGTGACTTCATCAAGACCTCGACCGGGAAGGTGCAGCCGGCTGCCACGCTGCCGACGACGCTGCTGATGCTCGAGACAGTGCGCGACTGGCACCGTGCGACCGGCGAGAAGATCGGCGTGAAGCCGGCCGGCGGCATCCGCTCGTCGAAGGACGCCGTGCGCTACCTCGTCACCGTCGCCGAGACGGCCGGGGAGGAGTGGCTGCAGCCGCACCTGTTCCGCTTCGGCGCCTCCAGCCTGCTCAACGACGTGCTGCTGCAGCGTCAGAAGCTCTCCACCGGCCACTACTCCGGCCCCGACTACGTCACCATCGACTGATACTTTGTCGAGCTCAGCAACCGAGGATTTAATATGTCATTCCTGGAATACGCTCCGGCGCCCGAGTCGAAGGCGATCCTGAATCTGCGCGACAGCTACGGGCTGTTCATCGACGGCGAGTTCACCGACGGTGGAGGCAAGAGCTTCACAACGATCTCGCCGGCCGATGAGAGCCGTATCGCCGAGATCGCCGCGGCGGACGAGCACGACATCGACCGAGCCGTCACCGCCGCGCGCCGCGCCTACGAGAAGACCTGGTCGAAGATGAGCGGACGCGACAGGGGCAAGTACCTGTTCCGCATCGCCCGTCTCGTGCAGGAGCGCGCGCGCGAGCTGGCCGTGGCCGAGAGCCTCGACAACGGCAAGCCGATCAAGGAGAGCCGCGACGTCGACGTGCCGCTGGTCGCCTCCTGGTTCTTCTACTACGCAGGCTGGGCCGACAAGCTCGACTACGCGGGCCTGGGTGCGAACCCGAAGGCGCTCGGCGTGGCCGGGCAGATCATCCCGTGGAACTTCCCGCTGCTCATGCTGGCGTGGAAGCTCGCACCGGCTCTGGCGGCCGGCAACACCGTGGTGCTGAAGCCCGCCGAGACCACGCCGCTCACGGCGCTGATCTTCGCCGAGATCCTGCAGCAGGCCGACCTGCCTGCCGGTGTGGTGAACATCGTGACCGGCGCCGGTGCCACCGGAGCGTCGCTGGTGCGGCATCCGGATGTCGACAAGGTGGCGTTCACCGGGTCGACCGGCGTCGGCCGCGACATCGCCAAGGCGGTCGCCGGCACGCACAAGAAGGTGACGCTCGAGCTCGGCGGCAAGGCTGCGAACATCGTGTTCGACGACGCGCCGATCGATCAGGCCGTCGAGGGCATCGTCAACGGCATCTTCTTCAACCAGGGGCACGTCTGCTGCGCCGGCAGCCGACTGCTGGTGCAGGAGTCGATCCACGACGAGGTCATCGACCGGCTCAAGCACCGGCTGTCCACGCTGCGCCTGGGCGATCCGCTCGACAAGAACACCGACATCGGCGCGATCAACTCCGCCGCCCAGCTGGCCCGCATCCGCGAGCTGAGCGACATCGGCGAGGCCGAGGGCGCGGAGCGCTGGACCGCGGACTGCGCCATCCCCGAGAAGGGCTTCTGGTTCGCACCGACGATCTTCACCGGCGTCGAGGCCTCGCACCGCATCGCGCGGGATGAGGTGTTCGGCCCCGTGCTCTCGGTGCTGACCTTCCGCACGCCGGCCGAGGCTGTCGCCAAGGCCAACAACACGCCGTACGGACTGTCCGCCGGCATCTGGAGCGACAAGGGATCCCGAATCCTCGCCGTGGCCGACCGGCTGCGTGCGGGCGTGGTGTGGGCGAACACCTTCAACCGCTTCGACCCGTCGAGCCCGTTCGGCGGCTACAAGGAGTCCGGATACGGCCGCGAGGGCGGGCGGCACGGACTGACCGCTTACTTGAAGGGAGCAGCGGCATGAGCAAGCGGCTGACGATTCCGAAGACCTACAAGCTGGCCATCGGCGGCGCGTTCCCGCGCAGCGAGTCCGGCCGGACCTACGAGGTGCTCTCGAAGAAGGGGGACTTCCTCGCGAACGCGGCCAAGGCGTCGCGCAAGGACGCCAGGGACGCCGTCGTCGCCGCCCGCGCGGTGGTGAAGGGCTGGTCGGGCGCCACCGCGTACAACCGCGGACAGGTGCTCTACCGGGTGGCGGAGATCCTCGAGGGCCGCCGTGCCCAGTTCGTGGACGAGATCTCCGCTCAGGAGGGCGTCTCCGCGGCAGCCGCCGGCGCTCAGGTCGATGCCGCCATCGATCTCTGGGTCTGGTACGCGGGCTGGTGCGACAAGTACGCGCAGGTCGCCGGCAACGCCAACCCCGTCGCGGGCCCCTACTTCAACATCTCGGTACCGGAGCCGACCGGCGTCGTGGCGGTCGTCGCGCCGCAGGACACCGCGCTGCTCGGCCTGGTGTCGGTGATCGCGCCGGCACTGGTCACCGGCAACAGCGTCGTCGTGATCGCGAGCGAGCGGCATCCGCTCTCGGCGGTCAGCCTCGCGGAGGTGCTCGCGACGAGCGAT
Source organism: Microbacterium sp. MAH-37 (assembly GCF_009758255.1). Lineage (GTDB taxonomy): Bacteria > Actinomycetota > Actinomycetes > Actinomycetales > Microbacteriaceae > Microbacterium. The sequence goes on along the minus strand of NZ_WSEN01000009.1, from coordinate 264,112 downwards.
GTCCCCGGGGGTGTCGTGAACGTGCTGACCGGTTCGCCGGCCGAGATCGCCCCGTGGCTGGCCTCGCATGCCGACGTCAACGCCCTCGACCTGGCGGGCGCCGGTGAGCTGAACTGGATCGACCTCGAGATCGACGCGGCCGAGACGCTGAAGCGGGTGCTCTCGCCGGTTCCCGGCACGGATGCGGTGGGCGCGTCGCTCGAGCGGATAACGGCGTTCGTCGAGACGAAGACGGTCTGGCACACCAAGTCGATGGTGTGATCCGCGTACCGGGTGCGCTGATGAAGGGTGGGGTGGCCGACGGCCGCCCCGCCCTTGTCCGGGGTGACAGAGCGGTGGGGGACGTCTGACGCGTCGGGACGCCATGACTCGCACCCGTAGCATCTCTCGGCGACACCGTGTCGTTCCAATACGGCCCGGTGTCCCCGACGGCGGTTAGGCTCGGTCTGTGGCTTTCGGGAGCCCCCGGACTGAAATGCCTCGAGGAGGAAGCGCATGGCACGAATCGGTGAGAGCGCCGACCTGTTCAAATGCTCGTTCTGCGGAAAGAGTCAGAAGCAGGTCCAGCAGCTGATCGCCGGCCCCGGCGTGTACATCTGCGATGAGTGCGTCGAGCTGTGCAACGAGATCATCGAGGAGCGGATGGCGGAATCCGCCGGGGGAGCGGTCGCCGAGTTCGACCTGCCCAAGCCGCGCGAGATCTTCTCCTTCCTCGAGGAGTACGTCGTGGGGCAGGATGCCGCGAAGCGATCGCTCGCGGTCGCGGTGTACAACCACTACAAGCGCGTCCGCGCTCGCAGCACGCTGCAGCCCGCAGAGCAGAAGGCCGAAGAGGTCGAGGTCGCCAAGAGCAACATCCTCATGCTCGGCCCGACGGGATGCGGCAAGACGTACCTCGCGCAGACGCTGGCCAAGCGGCTGAACGTGCCGTTCGCCGTCGCGGATGCCACGGCGCTGACCGAGGCCGGCTACGTCGGTGAAGATGTCGAGAACATCCTGCTGAAGCTGCTGCAGGCTGCCGACTACGACACCAAGCGCGCCGAGACGGGCATCATCTACATCGACGAGATCGACAAGATCGCCCGCAAGGCCGAGAACCCGTCGATCACGCGCGACGTCTCTGGCGAGGGCGTGCAGCAGGCGCTGCTGAAGATCCTCGAGGGAACGGTCGCGTCGGTTCCGCCGCAGGGCGGCCGCAAGCATCCGCACCAGGAGTTCCTGCAGATCGACACGACGAACGTGCTGTTCATCGTGGCCGGCGCCTTCGCGGGGCTGGAGGACATCATCTCGGCGCGTGTGGGCAAGCACGGTGTCGGCTTCGGCGCACCGCTGCACGACAAGGGCAAGGACCTCGACCTGTTCAGCGAGGTGCTGCCCGAGGACCTGCACAAGTTCGGCCTGATCCCCGAGTTCATCGGCCGACTGCCGGTCGTCACCTCGGTGTCGCCGCTCGACCAGGAAGCGCTGATCGATATCCTCACCGGGCCGCGCAACGCGCTGGTGAAGCAGTACCAGCGCATGTTCGAGCTCGACGGCGTGCAGCTCGAGTTCGACGATGACGCGCTGGCGTCGATCGCCGACCTCGCGGTGCTCCGCAAGACCGGAGCGCGCGGCCTGCGGGCGATCCTCGAGGACGTGCTCGGCCCGATCATGTTCGAGATCCCCTCGGCTCAGGACGTGACCAAGGTCGTCGTGACCAAGGCAGCCGTCGAAGAGGGCGCAGCGCCCACCGTCGTCCTCTCGCGCAAGCGCAAGAGCGCCTGATGGTGCGCGTGCTCAGCTGACCGGCAGGATCAGGTCGGTGCGGAGATCCTCCGGAGCGGCTGTCGGGTCGGACACGTAGACCTCGATCGAGATGCCCCGCGGCTGCAGGCCCTCGGCCAGGCTGCGCTCCACGAGGCCCATCCAGCCGGCGCCGAGGCCGTCGTACGGTCCGAAGACGGTTGTCGCCGTAGCCGGGCCGGCAGGCAGTGCCGACGCCGTGATCGCCGGGCCCTCGCCGGCCGGGATCGGCTGCACCGGCGCGCTCATGACAGGGAACCCCAGCTCGAGGTCGAAGACCTCCATCGGGTTGCCGTAGTAGATCGCGAGGGCCGGACCGGCCGGAGTGAGCGTGCCATCGGCGAAGTGCGCGGCGATCGCCCCGTACCCGCTGTCGAACGCGTCGCGCAGATCCGCGATGCGCAGGCCCTCGTGACGGATCACCGCGAGCGGGACGGGCTCCAGCTCCAACCTGTCGGTCGCACCGAACGGCGTCTCAGGGAAAGCAGTCATGGCGGGGCTCCTTCGCCGGCCGGAGTGGTCGGAGCCAGCATAGGACCAGCTTCGGCGCCCATGCCAGCCTTGGCAGGCGGGATGTCGGTGCCTGCGCGTAGCGTCGGCACATGTCCAGTCCCCGGCCCTTCTCGATCGCCGTCACCGAGCATGAGCTCACAGATCTGCGCCAGCGTCTGGAGCGGTTCCGCCCGCTGCCCGATTCACCGCGTCGCCCTCCGGCGGGCATGTCCGCGGAGTATCTCGACGAACTCGTCGCGACCTGGCGCGGGTGGAACTGGCGTGGCCGGGAGGCCTGGCTGAACGGGCATTCGCAGTTCCTCGTCGACATCGACGACACGACGCTGCACTACGTGCATCTCACGTCCGAGCGACCCGATGCACCGGCGCTGCTGGTGATGCACGGCTGGCCGCACACGTTCGCACTGCAGCTCGACTTCGCCGACCTGCTTCCGGACTTCGACGTCGTGGTGCCCAGCCTGCCGGGCTTCGGCTTCTCCAGCGCGTACGCAGACGGCCCGATCACCGAACCCCGGCTCGCGGCGACGATGCACGCCCTCATGACCGATGTTCTCGGCTACCGCCGGTACCTCACCTACGGTGAGGACGTGACCGCGAACGTCAACGATCTCATCGCGGCGACCTATCCCGAGTCGGTCGCCGGGGTCCTCGTCACCCACGCGCACTTCCCGACGCCCGACGAGCGACGCACGCTGACCGCGCCCGAGGAGACCGCGTTCTTCCACCGCCTCGACGCGTGGGGCGGGCCGAACGGCGCGTACGGACATGTGCAGGGCACGCGCCCCGACACTCTGGCCGCCGGCCTGAATGACTCGCCCGCCGGACTTCTGGCATGGCTCACGGAGAAGCTCGTCGAGTGGAGCGACACCCCCGGGGGAAACCCTCGTGCGCTGGAGCGGCGCATCTCCCGGGACCGCATTCTCACGGAGGCGATGGTCTACTGGACGACCCAGAGCATCGGCACCTCGTTCCGCAGCTACTACGAGGATGAGAACGGAGGCGAGGGCATCCCTCCCGTGGAGGTGCCGGCATCCGTGCACATCCAGCGGCACGAGTGGGACTACCCGGAGTCGCTGGCACGCCGGTTCTACCGCGACCTGCACACCTTCGAGCGGCTCGAGGAAGGCGGCCACTTCGCCGCGGCCGAGGTGCCGGACGACATGGCCAGACGCGTCCGGGCATTCGCGCGGGACATCGGCGTGCTGTGACAGCCCGGTCCGATAGGTGCAGAGATCACTTCCCGCGCGCCGCGAATACCGCCCAGACAGCCGCGAGTGCGGCAAGGCTGACGACCATCGTCACGACACCGCCCCAACCGAAGGCGATCCACGCGAATCCGCCGAAATACCCGAACACGCTCGAGCCGACGTAGTACCAGAGGTTGTAGAGCGAGGTGGACTGCGACCGTCCGTGCACGGCACGCACTCCCGACCAGCCGGAGGCGATCGCGTGCGCGCCGAAGAAGCCCGCCGTCATCACCACGAGACCGACCATGATGATGGGGAGTGACTCGGGGAGCGTGAGCAGGACGCCGGCAATCATGATCACAATGGATGCCAGCAGCAGTGGTCCGCGTCCGAAACGGCCGACCAGACCGCCGACGATGCGCGACGACGCGGTCCCTGCAAGGTAGGCGAGGAACAACAGGCTCGCGAGGCCGACCGGCAGCAGGAACGGCGGCGCCTCCAGGCGGAAGGTCAGGTAGTTGTAGGCGGCGACGAATGCGCCCATGAGCAGGAAGCCCTGCCCGTAGAGCACGAGCAGGCGCGGATCGCGCATGTGTCGCCTGGCCGACCGCAGCACCGACGACACGGACGCCGGATGCGGCCGGAAGCCCCGCGGCGGGGGAGCGATCACGAAGAAGGCCGTTGTCGCCACGGCCGCGAGCACGGCGACGACGAACGCGCCCCATCGCCAGTCGGTGAGATCGGCGACGGGTGCGGCGATGAGGCGCCCGGCGAGTCCGCCGATCGTGGTGCCGGAGACATAGGTGCCGGCGGCGATCGCCGTGTGGCGTCGGTCGACCTCCTCGCTCAGATACACGACGGCGATGCCAGGGATGCCGCCGAGCGCGACGCCCTCCAGCACGCGGATCGCGAGCAGCGCCTCGAACCAGGGACACCACGGCATCACCAGACCGAGCACTGTCGCCGTGACCAGCGAGATCCGCATGGCCCGGACGCGTCCGATCCGGTCGGCGACCAGCGACCAGGGCAGCACCGACAGCGCCAGCCCCGTCGTGGCCGCCGAGATCGCGAGGCTGGCCTGCGAGGCATCCACGCGCAGGTCCGTTGCGAGCAGCGGCAGGATGCCCTGCGGCGAGTACAGCTGCGCGAACGTCGCGATGCCGGCGCCGAGCAGCGCGACGGCGATGCGGCGATACGGCACGGTGCCGCGCGGATGCCCGGCCCACGAGCGAATCTCAGACGTGGCGTCTCACCTCGCCGGCGCCAGCTCGGCGATCAGTACGGTTTCATCGCCGTCGGACCACACGGTGTGCCTCCGCGGCGAGAAGCCGAGCTCCGCGAAGGTCGCGGCGAGAGCCTCCCGCGACTGGAACGGCGAATGATCGACGGGGTAGGGATTGACCCGACCGGCGGGACGAGCGCGACCGGGGTGCGCGAAGGTGGCGGTGATCAGCCGTCCGCGGCTGCTCAGAATCCGTCGCCACTCCTGTACGGCGCCCGGCACATCGGGGATCACATGAAGCGCCGTCACGCAGGTGATCAGGTCGGCCGAGGCATCGGGCAGCGGCAGCGCTACGGCATCCGCCTCGATCCACTCCGCTTCGGGCAGCGCCCCGCGGGCCACGGCGAGCATGCCGGGCGAGATGTCAGCGCCGATCAGTCGCGCGCCGGGCAGCTGCGCGCGCAGAGCACGCAGCACCAGTCCCGTGCCCGTGGCGACATCGATCACCGTCGTGGCTCCGGTGGACGCGGCGAAGGTTGCCACGGCATCCGCGAGCTCGCGGTGCATCCTGCTCTCGTCGTACACCGGCGCGCGCGCATCGAACGCATCGCGGATCGCCGCCAGTGCGTCGGAGATCTGCGAGATCTCGGAAGAATCCGCGGCATCCCTCCGAGATCCGGCAGATCTCCGGAGGGATGCCGCGCCGGACGCCGCTCCGGGTGACAAGGCCTCAGCCATCGAGGCCGCGGCGCTTCAGCAGCGGCGCGATCTCGGCGTCGCGGCCGCGGAAGTCGCGGTAGGCCTCGAGCGGATCCTTCGAGCCGCCGACGCCGAGCAGCCGGCTGCGGAACCGGTCGCCGTTGTCCCTGGTCAGTCCGCCGTTCGCGCGGAACCACTCGACGGTGTCGGCATCGAGCACCTCGCTCCAGATGTACGAGTAGTAACCGGCGCTGTAGCCGCCCGAGAACACGTGCGCGAAGTACGTCGACGAGTACCGGGTGGGCACAGCGGGGTCGTTCAGGCCGATGTCGGCGAGCGCTGCGGCCTCGAACGCGGCGACATCGTCGACCGTCGTGCCGACGGGCAGCAGATGCCACGCCTGGTCGAGCCACGCCGCGGCGAGGTATTCGCTGGTCGCGAAGCCCTGGTTGAAGGTCTCGGATGCCTGCAGTCGCTCGACGATCGCCGGATCCAGCGGCTCCCCGGTCACGTGATGCCGTGCGTAGGAGTCCAGCACCTCGGGCCACAGGATCCACATCTCGTTCACCTGGCTGGGGAACTCGACGAAGTCGCGGAACACGTTGGTGCCCGAGAAGTGCGGGTACGTGACGGTGGCGAACAGACCGTGCAGCGCGTGCCCGAACTCGTGGAACAGCGTTGTGACCTCGTCGAGCGTGAGGAGGGTCGGCTGCCCTTCGCCGGGCTTGGCGACGTTGAGGTTGTTGACGACCACCGGGGCGGTGCCGCGCAGCCGGGACTGGTCGACGATCGAGTTCATCCAGGCGCCGCCGCGCTTGGAGTCGCGGGTGTACAGGTCGAGGATGTAGAGACCCTGCGCGGAGCCGTCCTCGTTGAACACCTCGAACGTCCGGGCATCCGGGTGGTAGGAGGTCAGGTCCGTGCGCTCGGTGAAGGTCACGCCGTAGAGCTTCGTCGCGGCGGCGAAGACGCCGTCCTGCAGCACGCGCTCGGCCTCGAACCAGGGCCGTAGCGCGGCCGAGTCGATGTCGTACTCGGCCTGCCGCACCCTCTCGGTGTAGTACGCCCAGTCGTGGGCCTCGACGGGGAACGGAGCATCCTCGGTCGCGTCCACGATCGCCTGCAGCCTGGCGTGCTCGGCGGCCGCGTTGCGCGCGGCGGGGGCGGCCAGCTGGCGCAGCATCCGCTCCACGGCCTCCGGGTCGCGGGCCGTCTCGTCTGCCGTGATGGCGGCGGCGTGCGTCGGATAGCCGAGCAGCTCCGCGCGCTCAGCGCGCAGAGTGACGATGTCGGTCAGCACGGCGCCGTTGTCGTTCGCGTTCCCGCGGGACGCACGCGAGCGCGAGGCCTCCATGATCCGGCGGCGGCTCTCGCGCACGCGCAGCGACGCGAGGTACGGGTGCCCGGTGAACAGCGGGAGAGTGACGAGGTAGCCCTCGAGGCCTCGGTCGGCGGCCGCGCGCTGCGCTGCGGAGAGCTCGCCCTCGCTGAGACCGTCGAGCTCAGCGGCATCCGTGAAGTGCACGGCCAGGTCGTTCGTGTCGGTGAGCAGGTTCTTCTCGAACGTGGTGCTCAGCGTGGACAGGCGCTGGTTCAGGTCGGTCAGTCGACCCTTGGCCTCGTCGTCGAGCCCTGCGCCGGCGAGCGTCATCTCGCGGTGGCGGCGCTCGACGAGGTATCTCTGCTCGGCGTCGAGGTCCAGCTCGTCCAGGTGCTCGTGCAGCTGCGAGATGCGCCAGTACAGCGCGGCGTCGAGGGTGATCGCATCCTCGTGCGCGGCCATCAGCGGTGCGAGCTGCTCTTCGATCTCCTGGATCGCGTCCGTCGCATCCGCCGAGCTGACGGTGTAGAAGGCGTGCGCGACGCGCTGCAGGCTATCGCCGCTGCGCTCCAGCGCCTCGATCGTGTTCTCGAACGTCGGCATCGAGCGCACCATCGTGATGCGCTGCACCTCGGCGAGATGCTCGCGGAACGCCGCATCGAACGCGGGCAGGTAGTGCTCCGGCCGGATGGCGCCGTAGTCGGGCAGGCCATAGGGCAGAGCGGACGGAACGAGAAGCGGGTTGGCGTCGTCGGTCATCCTCCGAGCCTAGGGCCTGCCGTCATCCGGTTTGACAGCGACGCATGTGGCATTCACAATGATGAAAACACTTTCGAAATGGTTATGAAAGCTGATTAGAAAGTGTCTTTCGAAGAAGAAGGGGTCGACGATGTCCGCGATCGACGTGAAGCTCATCGCACAGTGCCTTGCCAGCCTGCGCGACTTGGAACGCGCCACCATCTCCGACCTCGCCGAGAGCACCGGTCTCTCGCGTCCGACCGTCACCGCCGCGCTCACCGCCATGACCGAGTCCGGACTCGCGATCGAGCATGAGGCGCGGGCCGCCGCAGGTCGCCCCGCCCGAACCTTCTCGCCTGTCGCCGGATCACCCGTCATCGTCGGGATCGACCTGACTCGCAGCACGGTGCGCCTGATCGTCGCGGACCGCACCGGCCGCGTGCTGGGGCGCCAGGAGTCCGAAGTCCCCCCGCCCACCACCGATCAGCCCTCGCTCGCCCCGGTGCGTACCCTCCTGCAGCAGACGCTGGAACGGATCGGCCGCAGGCAGTCCGATGTCGCGGCTATCGGCATCGCCGCGGCCGGACTCATCGACGAGAACGGCATCCTGATCTCGGCGCCGCAGGTGACCGGGTGGAACGGTCGTGACCTGGCGGCGATGTTCACCGATCACTTCGGAGCACCGGTCGTCGTCGACAACGACCTCTCTCTGGCCGCCGAGGCCGAATCCCGCGGCGGCGCGCTCACCGACGCCGAGACAGGCGTGTACGCACTGACCTGGCACCATGTCTCCGCCCGTGTCACCGCCTCAGGGCACGTGCTCCGCGGACGCCGCGGCCGCGCGGGCGAGGTCGGCCTGCTCCGTGCCTTCAGCGACGTCGCGGTGCCCGACGGCCCGCTCCTCGACGCGGTCCCGCGCGTCGCCGCCGAATTGCGCCTGCTGCGCGACGATCCGGCCGACACGCGCGGTCTCGCCGCGCTCGAGTCCCTCAGCGCTGCGATGACCCCCGCGATGGCGGCACTGCTGCTGACAGCCGATCCAGACGTGATCGTGCTCGGCGGCGAACTCGGCGAGTTCGCCGACCTCATCGCAGGTCCGCTCGCCGAGGGCATCCGGACTGCGGTGACCGGTATCGACACCGGCACGCGTCTCATCCGTGGCGGCGAGCTCGGCGCGGATGCCGCGGCGCTCGGCGCCCTCGGACTCGCCTTCGAGAAGCACTCCTCCCGCATCTACGGGGTTCCGGATGTTCCGGCGCCCGTCATCACCATCGACCCGGAGAACGAACAGATGACCACCGACACCGCCTCTGAGCAGGCTCCCTTCCGTGCCGCGGCGATCGGAGTCGGCGCACGCGTCGGCCTCGCGCTGCACGTGAAGGAGGTGGGCGGCAGCGTCGTCGCGGCGGTGGACCCCGATCCGCGCACGCATGAGCGTGCGGCACGTCTGTTCGGGGACATCCCCGTGTTCGCCTCCGTCGCCGAACTGCTCGCCTCCGGCATCGAGGTCGACGGAGCCTTCATCACCACCCCGGACTTCACGCACGCCGAGGTGGCGATCGAGCTGCTCGAGGCGGGCATCCCGTCGTACATCGAGAAGCCCCTCGCGATCTCGATCGAGGATGCCGACCGCATCCTCGAGACCGCATATCGCACCGGTACGAAGGTGTACGTCGGTCACAACATGCGCCACATGCAGGTCGTGCGCATGATGAAGGACATCGTCGATCGCGGCGAGATCGGCGAGGTCAAGGCGATCTGGTGCCGGCACTTCGTCGGTCACGGCGGCGACTACTACTTCAAGGACTGGCACGCCGAGCGCGACAAGGCCATGAGCCTGCTGCTGCAGAAGGGCGCGCACGACATCGACGTGATGCACTGGATCGCCGGCACTTCCACGCGCTCCGTGGTCGGCATGGGCGACCTGGCGATCTACGGCGACGTCGAGTCCCGCCGCGACAACTCCGATCGCCGGATGGGCGACTGGTTCTCGATGTCGAACTGGCCGCCGGCCGCGCAGCAGGACCTCAACCCCGTCATCGACGTCGAGGACATCTCGATGATCATGATGCGCACCGACTCGGGCGTGCTGATGAGCTACCAGCAGTGCCACTTCACGCCGGACTACTGGCGCAACTACACCGTGATCGGCACCGAGGGGCGCATCGAGAACTTCGACGATGACGCCGGCGGCGAGATCCGGCTCTGGAACGCCCGCAGCGACTATCTCGAGAAGGGCCACGTGCGCTATCCGATCGAGGACGGCGGCGACGGCGGCCACGGCGGCGCCGACCCGCTCACCGTCGCCGAGTTCGTGGAGTTCGTCCGCACCGGAGCGCCCACGGACACCAGCCCCGTCGCCGCGCGCGACGCGGTGGCGGCAGGCATCGCCGGCGCACTCTCGATCCGCTCGAACTCGGAGCCCTTCGAGATCCCGCGCCTGAGCGACGAGATGCTCGAGTACTACGCCGCGCACCAGCCGGCCCGCCAGCCGGCCGGGGACTGATGCTCCGGTACGCGCTGCGGCGCATTCTGATGATGGTGCCGACCCTGATCGGGTCGACGCTCCTCGTCTACCTGCTCGTCTTCCTCATTCCCGGCGACCCCGTCACCAGGCTCGCCGGGGGCGAGAAGCGACTCTCGGACTCGACGATCGCGGCGATCCGGGATCAGTACAACCTGGACGATCCGTTCTTCGTGCAGTACGCGAAGTACCTCTGGGGCGTGCTGCACGGCGACTTCGGCTACGACTTCAACGGCAACTCGGTCTCGACGCTGATCGCCACCGCGCTGCCGTACACCGTGGTGCTCGCGCTCTCGGCATTCGTGCTGAAGCTCATCATCGGTGTGTGCCTCGGCGTCTGGGCCGGTCTGCGGCAGGGGAGGTTCCCGGACAAGTTCAACCTGTTCTTCACGATCTTCTTCCTCGCCGTGCCGGGCTTCATCATCGCGTACTTCTCGCAGTACCTGTTCGGCATCAAACTGCATTGGCTGCCGATATCCGGTGTGAGAGCGGGATTCCCGCTGGCGTTCATCATGCCGGCTATGGTGCTCGCGCTGGAGACGGCGTCTCCTCTGGCCCGTCTCAGCCGCACCAGCCTCGTCGACGTGCTGCGATCGGACTACATCGTCACCGCGACGGCGAAGGGGATCGGCCCGCAGCGCATCATGTGGGTGCACGCGCTGCGCAACGCTTTCATGCCCGTGGTGACCTACCTGGGCCTGAGCATCGCGGCGCTGCTGGGCGGGTCGGTGCTCATCGAGACGATCTTCAACCTCCCCGGCCTCGGCGGCACGCTGGCGCGGGCCATCGACACGCAGAACGGGCCCGTCGTCGTCGGCGTCTCGGTGTTCCTGCTGCTGTTCTATCTGGTCGCGGCGCTGGTCGTGGACCTGCTCTACCCGATCATCGACCCGAGGGTGCGCCATGTCTGAGTCCACCACCTCGCTCATCACTGCCAGGCGGCGGCGCGGGCGTCCTCGCAGCGGGTTGCGCAGCCTGTGGAAGAGCCCGTTCTTCGACATCGCCGCACTGATCATCGTCGTCGTCACCCTGATGGCGCTCTTCCCGACCCTGTTCACGAACATCGACCCGCGCGACTGCGATCTCTCGATGTCGCGGGTGGGCCCCGAGCCCGGGCACCCGATGGGCTTCGACATCCAGGGCTGCGACTACTGGTCGAACATCGTCTACGGCGCACGCACATCTCTCGAAGTCGGCGTCTACACCGCGGCGATCTCCTTCCTCATCGCGCTGATCGCCGGGTCGCTCGCCGGCTACTTCGGCGGCATCACCGACTCGATCATCTCCTGGACCTCGAACGTGATCCTCGGCATCCCGGTCGGCATCGCGAGCCTGGTCATCCTGTACCAGTTCCGTTCCCGCACCGTCTGGACCATCGTCTTCGTGCTGGTGCTGTTCAGCTGGGCGGCGACCATGCGGTACATGCGCAGCTCGGTCATGCAGGTGCGCAATCTCGAGTACATCCAGGCCGCCCGCGGTCTGGGCGTCGGACCGTGGCGCATCCTGCGCTCGCACGTGATCCCCAACGCGGTCACCCCGTTGATCGTCATGACGACGCTGTCCGTCGGCGCAGGCATGGCGGCAGAGGCCGGATTCTCGATCCTCGGCGTCGGCCTGAAGCTGCCCGCCTTCTCCTGGGGCATCCAGATCGCCCTCGCGAGCCAGGACGGCAACTGGCAGATCGCCCCGCTGCTGATGTTCTTTCCCACGCTGATGCTGGGCCTGACCACGCTCGCCTTCGTCGTGCTGGGTGAGAGCCTGCGCGACGCCCTCGACCCGAAGGCACGCCGATGACCGCCCTGCTGGACGTCCAGAACCTCTCCCTCGAGTTCCGCTCGCCCGGTGGCCCGCCCATCGCGGCGCTGCAGGACGTCAGCTTCACGCTGGACCGAGGTGAGACGCTCGCCGTGCTCGGCGAATCGGGCTCGGGCAAGAGCATCACCGCCAAGGCGATCATGGGGATCCTTCCCAAGCCCGCGTCGCACATCACGGGCGGACGGATCATGTTCGACGGGGACGACCTGCTCACCCTGTCCGCCGCGAAACTCCGCCGGGTGCAGGGCGCGCGCATCGCGATGGTGTTCCAGGACGCGCTGAGCGCGCTGAACCCCGTCCAGACCGTGTCGACGCAGATCGCAGAGCTCTACCGCGTGCATCGCGGCATGCCGAAGAAGCAGGCGCACGAGGCAGCGATCGAGATGATGCGCGCGGTGCGCATCCCGGACGCCGCGAACCGGGCGAACGACTACCCGTTCCAGTTCTCCGGGGGCATGCGCCAGCGCATCATGATCGCGATGGCGCTCGCGCTCGACCCCGACGTCCTCATCGCGGATGAGCCGACGACCGCACTGGATGCCACCGTGCAGGCCCAGATCCTGGAGCTGCTCGGTGAGATCACTCAGGAGCGCCAGATGGCCCTGCTGATGATCACGCACGACCTGGGCGTGGCCGGACAGCTCGCCGACCGCGCGCTGGTGATGTACGCCGGACGAGTCGCCGAGTCGGGCCCGATCGGGCCGATGTTCGACAACCCGGCGCACCCGTACACGAAGGGGCTGCTCGGCTCCATCCCGAGCGCCGCCCACCGGGGCGGGGATCTGCCCACCATCCAGGGTCTGCCGCCGGACATCGCGCAGCGCCCGCCGGGGTGCAGCTTCAACCCGCGCTGCGGGTACGCCACTGCCGAGTGCCGAACCGTGCTGCCGCCGCTCGACCTGTTCACCCCCGAGCGGGCCGCGGCCTGCCACCACAAGCAGGAGGTGATCGCCGATGTCACTGTTGGAGCTTGAATCGGTGCGGCGTTTCTACAAGCAGAAGCACACCATGTTCTCGCGCGGCGCGCACGGACAGGTGCGCGCTGTGGACGGCGTCGACTTCACCGTTGCGGAGGGCGAGACCGTCGGGCTGGTGGGTGAGTCCGGGTGCGGCAAATCGACGCTCGCCCGCATCATCTGCGGTCTGGAGGCACCCAGCGAAGGGACGGTGCGCTGGAACGGCGCGGACGTCGGCGCGATGACGCACGCGGAACGCAAGACGCTGCTGCACCGCCAGGTGCAGATGGTGTTCCAGGACCCGCACGCCTCGCTCGACCCACGTCGCTCGGTCGGGCAGTCGATCGCCGAGGGCATCAGCACGCACAGGCTGCTCCCGGCGTCGAAGGTGGAGGCACGGGTGGGGGAGCTGCTCACCCAGGTGGGGCTGAACCCCGACCATGCGCACCGCTACCCGCACGAATTCTCCGGCGGGCAGCTGCAGCGCATCGGCATCGCACGCGCACTGGCGGTGGAGCCGAAGCTGCTGGTGTGCGACGAGCCGGTCTCGGCGCTCGACATCTCGGTCCGTGCGCAGGTGCTGAACCTGCTGAACCGCCTCAAGCGCGAGCTCGGACTGTCGATCATCTTCATCGCGCACGACCTCGACGTGGTGCAGCACATGTCCGACCGCATCGTCACGATGTACCTCGGCAAGGTGGTCGAGCAGGGCGACTGCGACGACGTGTACAGCGCCACCGCGCATCCGTACACCCGGGCGCTGCTCTCCGCCATTCCGCGCAAGCTGGCGCCCGACGAGCGCCTGGAGCGCGTCGTGCTCGAGGGCGACCCTCCCTCACCGATCGACCCTCCGCCCGGATGCCCGTTCCATACCCGCTGCTACGCGGCGATCGAGCGGTGCGCCACGGATGTCCCCGACCTCGACGCAGTCCCCGGCGGCAGCGCGGGGCACCGGGCGTCCTGCCATCTCGCCGCGCAGATCACGCTGTCGCGCGTCGGAATGGTCTCCACGATCTCCTCCTCTCCCTCCCCATCCGAAAGGAACACCTGATGAAAAGCACCACCAGCCGCATCGCGGTCGGCATCGTCGCCGTCGCGGCGTGCGCCACGATGCTGACCGGATGTCTCGGTCAGCCCGCCGACGCCGGCGAGGGCAAGACGTCCTTCGTCGCCGTCAACAACGGCGAGATCGGGCGCATCACCGGCGCCCAGAACCCCGGCAGCCAGATCGCCATGGCCCTGTGCGAACCCCTCACCGGCATCGAGGAGGACGGCAAGGTCTTCATGCGCGGTGCCGAGTCCCTCGAGAGCGAAGACCAGGTGCACTGGACGGTGAAGGTCGCCGACGGTCACACCTTCTCGGACGGCACCCCGATCACGGCGAAGACCTACGTCGACACCTTCAACTTCGTCGGCGCCGGCAAGAATGCGATGCCCTCGAACTACGCGTACGGGCCGATCAAGGGCTACGACGAGCTGAACCCCGCCGAGGGCGAGGCCACGGCCACGGAGTTCTCCGGCATCACGCTAGAGGACGAGCACACGTTCACGATCGAGATGAAGACGCCGAACAACGACGTGCCCTACATCCTTTCGCAGCTGGCGTTCTGCCCGATGCCGGAGAGCGCGTTCGCCGACCCGGTGGCCTACGACAAGAAGCCGATCGGTAACGGCGTGTACACGCTGGAGAAGCTCGACCCGCAGGTCGAGGCAGTGCTGAAGAAGGACCCGAAGTATCAGGGATGGGTGCCGAAGGGCGCCGCCGACCAGATCACGTTCCGTGTGTACACGGACACGAACACCGCTTACCAGGACGTCGTGGCCGGGAACGCCGACGTGCTCCGCAGCCTCCCGCCGGGGCTGATCGCCCAGGGCCGCAACTCGCTGGGCGAGAAGGGCCTCACCGCGATCGACCGCAACACGCTGGAGACGTACTTCACCTGGCCCACCTATCTCGACAAGACCTACCCGATCGAGGTGCGTCAGGCCTTCTCGATGATCGTGGACCGCGCGAGCATCTCGAAGGATCTGTTCAAGGACGCGACGGTGCCGGCCGGCTCCCTGATGCCGAACTCGGTGTCCGCCTATCGTGAGGACGCCTGCGGCGAGTACTGCACGTTCGACCCGGATGCGGCGAAGGCGCTGATCGAGAAGTCCGGCTTCACCGGCAGCATCCCGCTGAACTACTCGTCGGAGAACACGACGGATGCCGCGACCGCGCTGGCGGTCTCGAACTCCGCCAAGGAGATCGGCCTGGACGTGGAGCCCAAGCCGGTGCCGGCCGCCGCGCTCTCGGAGACGATCAACTCCTACCAGCTGGACGGCCCCGTCATCCAGCTCTGGGGCTCGTCGTTCCCGGCCGCATCGGAGTGGATCGCCTCGGTCTACGTCGACGCGAACTACCGCCTGCAGTACACCGACCCGGAGGGACAGGCCGCGGTGGACGCCGCGCTCGCCGCGCCGACCCAGGACGAGGCCGACGCCCTCTGGCAGAAGGCCGAGGACCGCATCCTCGCCGACCAGGTGATCCAGCCCCTGTACCAGCAGGTGATGTACATCGCCCACACCGAGTGCATGACCCCGCACGCGGCGGGTGGCGACATGCAGATCTACCGCACGCAGGTCACCTGCAAGTGACCCGCTGACGACAGATCCGGCCGGGGCCGGGACGGGGTGATCCTTCGTCCCGGCCCTCGTGCACGCTCAGGCCGTGAGCGCCGCCATCACCCGCTGCAGCGCGTCGGCGACCATCTGCACCGACCGCCGGTGCAGGTTCTCCGGTCGGGCCAGGACATCGATCATGCGGTTCGTGCTCACGCCGCGCAGCGGCTTCCGGACCACCCCGCTGACACCCGCAGCCAGGGAGGTGTACCGCGGCAGCATCCCGATCACTCCTCCCGAGGCGATCACCGCGGCTGCGACGCCGTAGTCGTTGATGCGGTGCACGATCTCGACCGGTCTGTTGGTCACGGCGGAGATCGTTCGCAGCACGTCGTCGGGGGAGTAGCCGGTGCGGCTGGTCACCCAGCGTTCGCCGACCACCTGCTCCGGCGTGAGTGTCGCGTGCGCGGCGAGCGGATGCGACGCGGCGAGCGCGACGTCGAGAGGTTCGGTCGCCAGTGGAACGGAGCGGATGCCGCTGCGCGGCCAGCGCGCACTGTGCTCCATGCGATGCGCGAGCACCAGGTCGTAGCGCGCGGTGAGCGCGGGGAACTCGCTCTGCGCGACGTCCTCGTCGGTGAAGCGGATCGTCGGGACGTCGTCGCCGGTGCCGAGCTCCCGCACCAGCGGGCCGAACAGCGCCTGCGCGGCGCTGAGGAATCCGCTCACGGTGACCACGCCGGAGGGCGCTGCTTCGAAGCGGTCCACGGCGGTGCGTGCGGCGGCCATCGCGTCGAGCGCGGTGGCACCGGCCTCGGCGAGCACCTCGCCGGCCGGTGTCAGCACGAGGGTCCTGCCCTGCTTGCGGGTCAGGGGAGTGGTGAACTCCCGCTGCAGCGTCGAGAGCTGCTGAGATATGGCCGACGGTGAGACGTGCAGGGCCTCGGATGCAGCGGTGACGCTGCCCAGCGCGCCGAGCTCGCGCAGGATCTGCAGCTGTTGAAGGTTCACTTCTTCATCCAACCATGAAGTGAAGCTAAGTAATATATCCAGAAACTGCCCATTGATCTTCATCGTGGAGAGCGATGGGATCGGAGTATGAAGGCTCTGTTCAAGGACGGCCCGCACGCCGGGCTCGCACTCGTGGATCGTCCCGATCCTGTCGCCGGACCCGACGAGGTCGTCATCCGGGTGCTCCGCACCGGCATCTGCGGCACCGACCTGCACATCGAGCGCTGGGACGACTGGGCCGACTCAGAGGTCCGCACCCCGCTCATCCCCGGCCATGAGTTCTATGGCGAGGTCGTCGAGGTCGGCCCGCTCGCGCACGACATCAAGATCGGGGACCGGGTGTCGGGCGAGGGGCACATCGTCTGCGGCATGTGCCGCAACTGTCGTGCAGGGCGTCGCCAGATGTGCATCCGCACCATCGGCCTCGGCCTGCACCGGGACGGCGCCTTCGCCGAGTACCTCTCGCTGCCGGCGACGAACGTGTGGGTGCACCACTCCGACATCGAGCCCGAGGTCGGCGCGATCTTCGATCCGCTCGGCAACGCCGTGCACACCGCCCTGGCGTTCCCGGTGATCGGAGAGGACGTGCTGGTCACCGGTTGCGGCCCGATCGGCCTCATGGCGATCGCCGTCGCACGGCACGCCGGCGCGCGTTTCATCACCGCGACAGACATCAGTGCGCCCCGGCTCGAGCTCGCGACGCTGATGGGCGCCGATCGGGTGGTCGACGTGTCGAAGCAGGACGTGCGCGACGCGCAGAAGGCGCTCGGCATGCGCGAGGGTTTCGACGTCGGTTTCGAGATGAGTGGCGCTCCTTCCGCGCTGCCGACGATGATCGAGAACATGAACCACGGCGGCCGGATCGCCATGCTGGGTCTGCCCAGTGCGCCCTTCGGCGTGGACTGGGGCAAGATCGTCACCCACATGCTGACCATCAAGGGCATCTACGGGCGCGAGATGTTCGAGACCTGGAACGCGATGGGCGCCATGCTGCAGACCAGCCCGGCGCTGCGCGAGGCGATCGGCCGCATCATCGCCGACGTCATCCCGGCATCCGACTGGGAGAAGGGCTTCGCGGCCGCGGCATCCGCCGGCACCGGCAAGATCATCCTGGACTGGACGCGGCTCTGAGCCGCAGGAACGAGAAGCACATGTACGGGACCTTCCAGCAGCACCTCGCCGCAGAGCTCGACGGCATCGAGCAGGCCGGACTCACCAAGCACGAGCGCGGCATCCGCGGTCCGCAGAGCGCGCAGATCGTCGCCGACGGCGCCGAGGTGCTGAACTTCTGCGCGAACAACTACCTCGGCCTCGCCGACGATCCTCGGATCCTCGAGGCAGCCAAGGGGGCGCTCGACGAGTGGGGCTACGGCCTGGCCAGCGTGCGGTTCATCTGCGGCACGCAGGAGCAGCATCTCGAGCTCGAGCGGCGTCTGGCGGCGTTCCTCGGCACCGACGACGCGATCCTGTTCTCGTCCTGCTTCGACGCGAACGGCGGCGTCTTCGAGACGCTGTTCTCGGCGGAGGACGCCATCATCTCCGATGAGCTGAACCACGCGTCGATCATCGACGGGATCCGGCTGTCGAAGGCGCGACGCCTGCGGTACCGCAACAGCGACATGGCCGATCTCGAGCAGCAACTGAAGAATGCGGCGGACGCGCGCTTCCGCGTGATCGTCACCGACGGCGTCTTCTCGATGGACGGCTACATCGCCAAGCTCCCGGAGATCTGCGACCTGGCCGAGAAGTACGACGCACTGGTGTTCGTGGACGACTCGCACGCCGTCGGCTTCGTCGGCGAGAACGGTCGCGGCACGCCGGAGCTGTGCGGCGTCTCGGATCGCGTCGACATCTACACCGGCACGTTCGGGAAGGCGCTCGGCGGGGCATCCGGCGGGTACGTCGCCGCGCACCGCGACATCGTCGCCCTGCTTCGCCAGCGCTCGCGCCCGTACCTGTTCTCGAACACCCTCGCGCCGTCGATCGTCGCCGGCACGCTGACCGCGCTCGACCTGGTCGAGGGATCGGCCGCGCTGCGCGCGCAGCTGCGCGAGAACGCCGAGCTGTTCCGGCGCCGGATGACCGAGGAAGGCTTCGATCTGCTGCCCGGCGAGCACCCCATCGTGCCGGTGATGTTCGGCGATGCCGTACTGACCGCGCGGATCGCCGCCGAGATGCAGCGCCGGGGCGTGTACGTGACGGCGTTCAGCTTCCCGGTGGTGCCGCGTGAGAAGGCGCGCATCCGCGTGCAGCTCTCCGCCGCGCACACGACCGAGCAGGTCGAGCAGTGCGTCTCGGCGTTCGTCGCCGCGCGGGAGGCGGTCGCCGCCTGACGGGCCCGTCGGAGTGCCGACGTCGGAGGCCGGGAGCATGATCGGGTCATGGATGCCGAGCTCACCGCACGACGAGGACTGATCGACCAGCTGACCGCGGGAGGGAGCATCCGCTCCGATCGCGTGCGGGGAGCGTTCGAGCGGGTGAGGCGCTCGGCGTTCATCCCCGGCGTGCCGCTGGATCAGGTCTACGCCGACCGTACACACACGGTGGCGGAGGCCGGCGGGATCACGGTCAGTACGGTGTCGGCGCCGTCGATGCAGGCGACGATGCTGGAGATCGCCGCGCCGATGCCGGGAGAATCCGTGCTCGAGATCGGCTCGGGCGGCACGAACGCCGCGCTGCTCGCCGAGATGGTGGCTCCGCGCGGTTCAGTCTGGACGGTCGACATCGACCAGAGAGTGATCGACCGCGCTCGCGCGTCGCTGGCGCAGCATCCGACTCCCGTTCCGGTGCGCGCCGACCTCGTCGACGCCTGGGCGCCGGACACGGCGATCGCCTCGGGATCGTTCGATCTGGTGCAGTTCACCGTCGACACCTGGACCTTCCCCACCTGGTTGCCAGGGGTGCTGAGGCCCGGGGCGCGAGTGGTCGCGCCGATGGGTCTGTGCGGCATCGGATGCGGCTGGGCGTTCGAGCACGATCGCGGAGGATTGGTCGGTCGGCGCTCGTTCGGCGGCGGGTTCGTCGCAGCGCGCGGGGCGGGCACGGAGGGCGAGGCGCTCGAGGAGATCCGCAGCGGCGACGTCGTGCTGGCGCCGGATCGGGATCTGTCGGCCGGCTGGCTGGAGTCGGTGCTCTCGCGAGAGGCGGCGCCTACCGGCACAGTGGACAGCTGTGCCCTCGGGGCGCCGATTCTGCCCCAGTTCCTGCGGCTGCTGTGCGGACCGGAGCGTGCTGGCAGGATCCGCAGCGCGTCGCAGACCAAGGAGAACGGGTTCCCCGGCACATCCTGGATGAGGACGCCGGTCTGGCTCGCGGACGACGGTCTCGCGGTCATCGATCACCGTCGCGCCGGCGACGGCGTCGACTTCTTCGTGCGGTCCTTCGGATCCGACGGTCCCGAACTCGCCGAGCGGATGGCCGAGCGCCTGCGGGCCTGGCGGGAGGACGCCGGCGGGCCGGTGCTCGAAGCGATCCCCGTCTCGGAGGTCGCCGGGGACGCGCCCGAAGAGACACGCGTACTGCGTCGCGGGCCCTGGGAGTTCCGGCTGCGCTGGGAGCGCTGACGCGCCATACTTCAGGTGGCGCCTCCGCCGCCTTCACCGCGGAGACCGGGACGACGGGGAGGACCGTTGAGATGACACGCACGGCGGCGGCCACTCTCTGTGCAGCCGCAGCGATGCTCCTCGTCGGCACCTCGGCGGCTGTCTCCGCCCTCATCGCCGATTACCCGGTGCTGTTCGGCCAGGCAGTGAGGTTCGCGATCGCGGCCGCCATCCTGATGGTGGTGCTCGCCGTGCAGCGCGCGCCCCGCATCCGGCTCACGCTGCGGGATGTCCTGCTGCTGATCGCCCTGGCGGGCACGGGCCTGGTCGGGTTCAACCTGTTCCTCATCGAGGCGACCCGGCATGCCAGCCCGGCGCTGATCGGCTCGGTGGTGGGTGCGGTGCCGATCGTGCTGGCGCTCGCAGGTCCCGTGCTGCAGCGGCGCTGGCCGAGCCGCCGGGTGGTCATCGCCGCGGTCGTGGTCGCCGCGGGCACCGCTGTGGCCGCGGGCTGGGGGAGCGGAGACCTGCTCGGGCTCCTGCTCGCCCTCGGCGCGATGCTGTGCGAGGTGCTGTTCTCACTGCTCGCCGTGCCGCTGCTGCCGAAGCTCGGCGCCACCCGGGTGTCCGCCTATGCCGCAGTGGCCGCCGTGCCGATGCTGCTCATCGCGGGTTGGCTCACCGGTGAGGTCGCGGCGCTGCGTGTGCCGACCGGCGTCGAGATGACGGCGTTCGTGTACCTCGGGATCGTCGTCACCGCTGTCGCGTTCCTGCTCTGGTACAGCGCGCTGCGCCGGCTCGGCCCGGATCGCGCAGGACTCTTCGCCGGCCTGGTGCCGGTCGGAGCCCTGGTGACGACCGCGATTCTCGCGATCGCGCCCGTGAGCGGTGCCGAGATTCTGGGGGCGGCACTGATCGCCGCAGGCATCGTGTACGGCATGCGGGTTCCGCGCGATTCCGCGCAGGAAGACGCGCCGGAGCGCAAGGTGGCAGCGCCGGAGTAGCGCTGCCCGAAAACTTTTGCAAAGAAACACTTGCAAAGAGACCTTTGCATAGGTATCTTTGCATGTATGAGCACAGAAGAGCAGCACGACAAGACGGACCAGCCTCGCACGCTGGATGCCGGAGCGTTGAAGGCGCTGGCGCACCCGCTGCGGGTGCGCATCTACGACCTGCTCAGCGAACGTGGTCCGCAGACGGCGAGCTCGCTTGCCGCGCTGATCGGCGAGACGTCTGGCGCGACCAGTTACCACCTGCGGGCTCTCGCCGCCCATGACCTGATCCGCGAGGTGGAAGGTCGTGGCACCGCTCGTGAGCGGTGGTGGGAGCGTCCCAAGGGGCGCATCAACCTGCCCGGCCCCGACGAGACGATGTCGCCGGCCAATCGCGCCGCCGCGCAGATCGTCTCCGCCGAGTTCTTCAGACTGAGGCATCAGACGCTGATGGACTATCTGAACCGACCCGAGTCCGCGGTCCCCGAGGGATGGCGCGACGCGGGGCTCGTGATGACGACGATGCTCGACCTGACGCCCGCGCAGATGGCAGACGTGCGCAAGGAGCTCAGTGATCTCGTCGATGCCGTCGTCGAGCGCTACAAGGGCCAGGAGGGAGCACCCGGCACACGCCGCGTCAGCCTCCGTTCCGAGATCTTCGACCTGCCGGGCCAGTCCGGCTCCGCCCAGAGCACTGAGGAGTAATCATGACCGCCGCAACGCTGCACATCGCCACTCCCACCGCCGCCGAGCGCACCCTGCTGCGGGTCGCCGACAGCCTCACGGCCTTCGTCGCGCACCGCCGCGAGCGCCGCGCCGAGCGCCGCGAGCTCGCCTTCGACCTGCTGCGCGAGCAGCAGTCCCGCAAGCAGGACCCCCGTGCCGTAGACCACGCGCTGGCCCAGCTCGGGCTGACTCGTCGCTGACGCACACCCATGAGTGAGCCCCCTGCCGCGTGCGCGACAGGGGGCTCACTCATGACCGCTCAGTCCTGGAACGGGCGGGCGACCACGTCGCCGGATGCCGTGAGCAGGACCTCCCACCCGGCATCCAGCTCTGCGATCGGGCGACCCTCGAGCCAGGTGAGCGTCCAGTGGCCCTTCGAAAGGCTCAGGGACCCAGCCAGTTCGGCCTCGACCTCGGAGATGCCCGGTCGCAGTGCGGCGGGGACGGATGCCGGCGGCTCGGCGCCCGCGGCCCAGCGCGTTCCGAGCTGCATCACGCCTCCTCGGCCGGTGCCAGCTCGATCGCCGTGACGGCGAGCTCGTCGGCCTCGGCGAAGGACAGCTCGGCGATGCGGCCCACGGCGCGCAGATCGTCGGCCGCCGACTCGAGCGCGGCGACCTTCTCCGCAGGAGCCGAGATGGTCGCAGCGGCGACCGGCGTCTTCTGCGAGGCCTTCGCCTCGGTCTTCGCGCGGCGGATGCCGATCAGCGCCTCGCTCGCCGTGGCGAGCACGGTGGCGTCGCCCTCGATGCCGAGCTCAGCCGGCCAGTCTGCGGTGTGGATCGAGCCCTCCTCGAACCACGACCAGGCCTCCTCGGTCGCGAAGGACACGATCGGGGCGAGCAGGCGCAGCAGCGTAGACAGTGCCAGGCGCAGCGCCAGCGCGGCGGATGCCTGGCCGACGTTCGTCTGGTCGTAGGCGCGCTCCTTGACCAGCTCGAGGTAGTCGTCGCAGAACGTCCAGAAGAACGCCTCGGTGATCTCCAGCGCCTTGGCCTGGTCGTAGTTCTCATATGCGGCGGTGGCGCCCTGCACCACCTGGTCGAGCGCGGTGAGCATCGAGGCATCCAGAGCGTGCGTGATCTGCGCGCCCTCGGTGACGGGGAACGACAGCACGAACTTCGCCGCGTTGAGGATCTTGATGGCCAGGCGGCGGCCGATCTTCACCTGCGTCGGGTTCTGCGGGTCGAACGCCGCGTCCATGCCCAGGCGGCTCGACGCAGACCAGTACCGCACGGCGTCCGAGCCGTGCTTGTCGAGGATGTCGGCCGGAGTGACCACGTTGCCCTTCGACTTCGACATCTTCTTGCGGTCGGGGTCGACGATGAAGCCGGAGATCGCCGCATTGGCCCACGGCGAGCGCTGGTCCTCGAGAGTGGAGCGCAGCATCGTGGAGAACAGCCAGGTGCGGATGATGTCCTGACCCTGCGGCCGGAGGTCGAACGGCGCCACGAGGTTCCAGAGGTCCTCGTCGCGCTGCCAGCCGCCGGCCAGCTGCGGCGTGAGCGAGGACGTCGCCCAGGTGTCGAAGATGTCCTTCTCGGCGTCGAAGCCGCCGGGCACGCCGCGCTGCTCCTCGGCGTAGCCCTCGGGAACGTCGGTCGTCGGGTCGATCGGCAGGCTCTCCAGCGACGGAGTCAGCACACGGTCGTAGTCGCGCTCGCCGTTCGCGTCGAGCGCGTACCAGACCGGGATCGGCACGCCGAAGAAGCGCTGCCGCGAGATCAGCCAGTCGCCGGTCAGGCCGCCGACCCAGTTCTCGTAGCGCACCCGCATGAAGTCCGGGTGCCACGCCAGCTCGCGTCCGTTCGCGATGAGCTGCTCGCGCAGCGCCTCGTCGCGGGCGCCGTTGCGCAGGTACCACTGCCGGGTCGAGACGATCTCGAGCGGGCGGTCGCCCTTCTCGAAGAACTTCACGGCGTGGTTGAACGGCTTGCCGACCTCGAGCAGCTCGCCGGTGCCCTCGAGCAGCTCCACCATCTGCTTGCGGGCGCTGAACACGGTCTTGCCCGCGAGCTCGGCGTAGGCCGCCTTCCCGGCATCCGACACGATCGCCTCCGGAGCGTCGGGCAGCACGCGGCCGTCCACGCCCAGGATGGTGCGGACCGGCAGGTCGAGCTCGCGCCACCACACGATGTCGGTCACGTCGCCGAAGGTACAGATCATGGCGATGCCGGAGCCCTTGTCGGGCTGCGCGAGGTGGTGCGCGAGCACCGGCACCTCGACGTCGAACAGCGGCGTGCGCACGGTCTTGCCGAAGTACGGCTGGTAGCGCTCGTCGTCGGGGTGCGCCACGAGACCGACGCAGGCCGCGAGCAGCTCGGGCCGGGTGGTCTGGATCTCGATGTCGCCGGAGCCATCCGTCTTGTGGAACGCGATGCGGTGGTACGAGGCCGGCTGTTCGCGGTCCTCGAGCTCGGCCTGCGCGATCGCGGAGCGGAAGTCGATGTCCCACAGGGTCGGTGCGAGCGACTGGTAGGCCTCGCCGCGCTCGAGCCCGCGCAGGAAGGCGAGCTGGCTCTGCCGGATGGTCTCCGACGAGATGGTGCGGTAGGTCTGCGTCCAGTCCACGCTCAGGCCGAGCTGGCGGAACAGCGCCTCGAAGTGCTTCTCGTCCTCCTCGGTGAGGCGCTCGCACAGCTCGATGAAATTCCGGCGGCTGATCGGCTGCTGGTCCGCAGCGCGGGACGACTTGTTGTCGCCGCCCTCGAACGGGGGCGTGAAGTCGGCGTCGTAGGGGAGCGACGGGTCGCAGCGCACACCGTAGTAGTTCTGCACGCGGCGCTCGGTGGGCAGGCCGTTGTCGTCCCAGCCCATCGGATAGAACACGTTCTTGCCGCGCATCCGCTCGAACCGGGCCTTGATGTCGGTGTGCGTGTACGAGAACACGTGGCCGATGTGCAGGCTGCCGGATGCTGTCGGAGGGGGAGTGTCGATGGAGTACACCCCGGCGCGGCCGTTCTCGGCGGCGCGGACCCGATCGAACAGGTACGTGCCGTTCGCAGCCCAGGTCTCACCCCACTTCGCTTCGAGACCCTCGAGGGCGGGCTTGTCGGGAATCGCGGACGCGGCGTGCTCGGACATAGGGGTCTCCTTGAGCGATGTATGCGGCACTGTGTGAGCGTGCCTGAGTGTGGGTTGTCGCGTCAGTCTATCGGTGAGGCCGGATGCCGGGTTCTTCGACCCCGTCCAGTAATTCTGGGTAAACTGGAATGTCCCGTTCCCGCACCCTTCCGAGGTCACGCATGCCCGCCTTCACCGCGCGCCGTCTTCTTCCCCTCGCGGCGATCGCCGCGGCATCCGCTCTGGTTCTCAGCGCGTGCTCCGCACCCTCCGGCGGCGACGCCGGATCGGAGGGCGGCGAACTCGTCTGGGCGATCGAGGGGGCGAACCTCTCCGCCGGCAAGATGGACCCGCAGGTGAGCCAGCTCGACGTCACCGCGATGGTGCAGCGCCAGGTGCTCGACTCGCTGGTGTTCCAGGAGGCCGACGGCTCGTTCTCGCCGTGGCTGGCGAAGAAGTGGGCCGTGTCCGACGACGGGAAGACCTACACGTTCGAGCTGCGCGACGACGTCAGCTTCACGGACGGCACCCCGTTCGACGCGGATGCCGTGAAGGCGAACTTCGACCGCATCGTCGACCCGGCCACCAAATCGGCCCAGGCCGCGAACATGCTCGGCGGCGAGCTGTACGCCGGCACGAAGGTCGTGGATCCGCACACGGTCGAGGTGAGCTTCACTCAGCCCTACGCGCCGTTCCTGCAGGCCGCGAGTACCGCTCAGCTGGGCTTCTGGTCGCCGAAGGTGCTGAAGAGTTCCGCTGACAAACTCGCAGCGGGCGGCCCTGACGTGAGCGTCGGCACCGGACCGTTCGTGCTCAGCGAGTACACGGCCGATCAGGAGATCGTCTACACCCGCAACGACGACTACGCCTGGGGGCCCGAGGGAGCGAAGACCCCGAAGGTCGAGACCCTGCGCGTCGAGATCCTGCCCGAGGCATCCGTGCGCGCCGGCGTGGTCTCCTCCGGTGAGGCGGATGTCGCGAGCCAGCTGCCGCCGAACGTCGTCGGCGACCTCGGCGACGACGTGACCGTCGAGGCGAAGGAGTACCCCGGTCTGCCGTACTCGCTGTTCCTGAACGAGAAGTACGGCGTGTTCGCCGACCAGAAGGTGCGCCAGGCGTTCGAGAGGGCGATCGACGTGGATGCTGCGGTCGAGCAGATCTTCTTCGGCGAGTTCCCGCGGGCCTGGAGCATCCTCGGCCCCACCACGCCCGGCTACGACATGAGCCTCGAGGGCAGCTGGCCGTTCGACGCCGACGCGGCGAACGCGCTGCTCGACGAGGCCGGCTGGACCGCGCGCGACACGGACGGCATCCGGATGAAGGACGGCAAGCGCCTGTCCGCGCGCTGGATCGCGTGGACGCCGATCTCGGACGACAAGGCCGCCCTCGCGAACGCCGTGCAGTCCGACCTGAAGAAGGTCGGCTTCGAGATCACGCGCGAGGCGCTCGAGCCCGCCGCCTACAACGAGCAGTACGGTCCGAAGACCTACGACATCACCGATTGGGACTTCTCGGGCGTCGACCCCGACCTGCTGCGCAGTCACCTGGGCACTGACGGCTTCCAGAACGCGTCGCAGGTGAGCGATCCCGCGCTGGACGAGCTGTTCGCCGAGGGTCTGGCCTCTTCGGATCCCGAGCAGCGCAACCGCATCTACACCGAGGTGCAGAAGTGGAACGCCGAGCACGTCGCGATCGTGCCGCTCTACGTGAACTCGGCGATCACGGCGCAGAACAAGGACGTGAAGGGTCTCACCTACGACCTGTACGGCCGTCCGCTGTTCTACGGCGTGAGTCTCGACCGCTGACGTACGCTCACTGACGTGAACCGTCGCGCGCTGCCCCGGATCGCCGGGCTCGCGGCGTCCGTCGTCGTCGTCCTCTGGGGCGCCGCGACGCTCGCCTTCCTCGCCTTCCGGATCATTCCTGGCGACGCGGTGTCGGTGATGCTGGGGCCGCAGGCCCAGGTGAGCGAAGAGGTCAAGGCGGGCATCCGCACCGAGTTCGGTCTGGATCGCCCGCCGCTGGAGCAGTACTTCTCGTACCTCGGCGGTCTGCTGCGCGGCGACCTCGGCACCTCCTACCAGCTGCGGCTGCCGGTGGCCGAGGTGATCGGCCGGCAGCTGGGCCCGACGGTGCAACTCACCGCGGTGGCGCTGCTCATCGCGCTGGCGCTGGCTTTCGCGGTCGCGCTGTTCGCTCGCCGAGGTGTCGCGCGGGGCATCGTCGTGACCGCCGAGCTGATCGTGCTGTCGTCGCCGGTGTTCTGGATCGGGCTCGTGCTGCTCGGGGTGTTCGCGTTCGGGCTGGGCTGGTTCCCGGTGGCCGGCACTCGGAGTCCTACGACTATCGTGCTGCCCGCCGTGACCCTTGCGCTGCCGATCGCGGCGCTGATCGGTCAGGTGCTGCGGGACGGGATGGATCAGGCCGAACGCCAGCCGTTCGCCGAGACCGTGCGGGCGCGCGGAGCGGGGCCGGTGCGCCTGACCCTGCACCACTCGCTGCGACACGGCGCGGCGAGCACCATGACCCTCGCCGCGTACCTGGTCGGCTCTCTGCTCGGCGGCGCCGTGCTCGTCGAGACCGTCTTCGCCCGGCCCGGACTCGGGCGGGTGACGCTCGCCGCGATCATCGACCGCGACGTTCCCGTCGTCGCCGGCGTGATCATGCTCAGCGCCCTGGTGTTCGTGATCGTGAACGTGATCGTCGAGCTGCTGCATCCGCTGCTCGATCCGCGCCTGCGCGAGGCGCCGGCCACGATCCCCGCACCGCAGATCGGGGAACGGCGATGAGGTGCCGGATGCTGGGGATGTGGATCGCCGTCGCCTTCCTGGCGCTGGTCGCGGTCGCGGCGCTCCTGCCCGGCGTGCTCGCCACGCACGACCCGCTGCAGACCGACGTACGCGCCGCCCTGCTGCCGCCGGGTCCGGAGCACCTGTTCGGCACCGACCAGTCCGGGCGGGACGTGTACTCGCGGGTGATCTACGGCGCGGCCCGCTCGGCCGGGATCGGCCTCCTCGCCACGACGCTCGCACTGGTCGTGGGACTCGCGGTCGGGGCGCTGTCGGGCGTCTCGCCGCGGCCGGTGGACGCCGTCGCGATGCGGCTCACCGACATCCTGCTGGCGTTCCCGGAATTCCTCACCGCGCTCATCGTGGTCGCGGTGCTCGGCCCGGGACCCGTGAACGTCGCGATCGCCGTGACCCTGGCCGCCGTGCCGGTGTACATCCGGCTGGCACGCACGCAGACGCGCACGCTGCGGGGCGCGGAGCACGTCGAAGCGGCTCGCATCCTCGGGGTCGGGCCGGCGCGCGCATTCCGGCGGCACGTGCTGCCCGGCGTGCTCGGGTCGCTGAGCGTGCTCGCGACCATCGGCATCGGCTCGAGCATCCTCGCCGCCGCCGGCCTGAGCTTCCTCGGCCTCGGCCCGATCGAGCCGCAACCAGAGTGGGGACTCATGCTGTCGGGCGGACGCAACGTGCTGGGCCGGGCCTGGTGGATCTCGGTGTTCCCGGGGCTGGCGATCACGCTGACCGTGATCAGCGCGACGGTGATCGGACGCACCCTGCGTGCTCGGGCGGACGGGATCCGGTCATGAGCGCGGTCGAGGTGCGCGGGCTGCGGATCGCGTTCGGCGACCGGGTCGTCGTCGACGACGTGTCCTTCGCCGTCGAGCCGGGTGAGTGCCTCGCCATCGTCGGCGAGTCCGGGGCAGGCAAGTCGCTGACGGCACGGGCGCTGCTGGGGCTTGCCCCCGGATCCG
This sequence comes from Microbacterium sp. MAH-37, assembly GCF_009758255.1. Classification (GTDB taxonomy): domain Bacteria; phylum Actinomycetota; class Actinomycetes; order Actinomycetales; family Microbacteriaceae; genus Microbacterium. The sequence goes on along the minus strand of NZ_WSEN01000009.1, from coordinate 235,660 downwards.
TCTCCGCCTCGACGCTGGTGATCGACGGCATGGATGCCGCGGGGCTGACCGAGAACGGGTGGCGGCCGCTGCGCGGCCGGCGCATCGCGCTGGTGTCGCAGGATGCGCTCGCCGCGCTGGATCCGCTGCGGCGGGTGGGTGCCGAGGTCGCTGAGCCGCTGCGCATCCACGGGATGCCCGCCGACCAGGCGAGGGTGCTGTCGCTGCTTCGCCAGGTCTCGGTGCCGGACGCCGAGCGTCGTGCCCGGCAGTACCCGCATGAGCTCTCCGGAGGTCTGCGACAGCGGGCGCTGATCGCCTCTGCGGTCTCGACGGCCCCTGCGGTGCTGGTCGCCGATGAGGCGACGACCGCGCTGGATGCCACAGTGCAGGCGCGGGTGCTGGCGCTGCTGCGTCAGATCGCCGATGCGGGCACGGCGGTGCTGTTCATCAGTCACGACTTCGCCGCCGTGCGACGCGTCGCCGACCGGGTGATCGTGATGCGCGACGGCCGGATCGTCGAGCAGGGCACGACGGCGCAGGTCATGGAGCACCCGCAGGAGCAGTACGCGAAGGACCTCGTCGCGGCATCCCGGCATGAGATCACCGACGTCCTCCGCCCGGAGCGGCCCGCACTGCTGCGCGCGTCAGCGGTCTCGAAGAGTTACGACCGCCCCGCAGTGCGGGACGCGTCGTTCACGCTGGGGATGGGGCAGACGCTCGGCGTCGTGGGCGAGTCGGGTTCGGGCAAGACTACGCTTGCGCGCATGATCGTCGGCGTCACGAGACCGGACACCGGGACGCTGGACTGGGTGACGCCGCAGCGCGTGCAGCTCGTGCACCAGGACCCCCTCGGGGCGTTCGATCCGCGCTGGACCATCGCCCGCTCGCTCGGCGAGGCGCTCGAAGCGGCCGGTGTCCCGCGTGCGCGGCGCCGGGGGCGGATCGCGGAACTGCTCGGCGAGGTGGGGCTGGAGCCCGAGCTGGGCGCCCGCCGTCCGAGGGAGCTCTCCGGAGGGCAGCGTCAGCGTGCGGCGATCGCCAGGGCGCTCGCCGCGGACCCGCAGGTGCTGGTGCTCGACGAACCGGTGTCGGCGCTGGATCCGACCGTGCGCGAGCGGGTGCTCGCACTGCTGCGGCGGGTGCAGCGCGAGCACGGCCTGACCATGGTGTTCGTCTCGCACGATCTGGGTGTGGTCGGAGCCGTCTGCGATGCGGTGCTCGTCATGCAGGACGGCGTGATCGTCGAGCAGGGGCCGGTGACCGAGGTCTTCGCCGCTCCGCAGCATCCGTTCACGCGGGAGCTGCTCGCGGCGCGCTGACCCCGCGATGGGGAGTGTCGCTGTTGGTCGCTCCCCGGGCCGCGATGCGGCAATCTGCGACATTCCGCAGGGGCAGGGGGCGAGGGCAAGCCGCGAGAGGGAGCGGGGCTCAGTCCTGGACGTCGATGCCGGCGGCCGTGGCGAAGGCCGGTGCGAGCAGTTCGACCTGGCGTGAGCCCAGCGTCGCGCCGCGCAGCGAGAGCACATCGAGGTAGGCGAGCGCGTCGAGTCCGCGCAGGTCCACGTCCTTCGCGACGAGCCCGCGGGTGTCGACCTCATCGGCGCGGGTTCCTTCGAAGCGGACCCGGGTGAGCGTCGCCTGCGGAACGTCGAGGGTGTGCAGCATCGTGTCGGCGATCAGGACGTCCTCTGCTCTGGCCGCGCCGAGAGACAGATAGTCGATCCTCGCGCCACGGATCTCGAGCTCGCCGATGCGGGCGGTGGAGAGATCGAGCGTGCCGATCCGTCCGCGCTCGATGGACAGGCGCCGGATCGTCGAATCCCGCAGCGATACGACAGGGGCCCGCAGATCCTCGATGCGCACGTCGAGCAGCGTCGCCCCGGTGAGGTCGACACGATCGGCGGAGCCGGTGAGCACGCACTGCTCGAGACTGCCGTGCGCGAGGTCGGTGTCGCCTGCGCACTCCACGGACGCCTCGAGGAGATCGGCACGGCGCTGCGCGCGGGCCGGAGTCAGGTGGTCGGGGAGATCGGGAGCGGACACACGGGGAGGCACGGGGCGGATGGCAGGCACCTGGTGAGACTACGGGATGGTGCCGACACGACTTGGCGCGCTATGTTGCTAGCATGCAAGCAAAGGAAGCGAAGGTGCAGTTCAACGTGTACCTGCCGCCCGACCTCGTCCGCGCGGTCAAGCACCGAGCGATCGACGACGGCCTGAGCCTGTCCGCTCTGGTCGAGGCAGCGCTGCGCGCCCATGTGGAGGAGAAGTCATGACCACAGTCCAGCAGATCGTCTACACGGATGCTCCGGAGCGCTGGCACGCGCTCGCCGCAGCGCTCGGCTTCGTCGCGCCCTATCCGCCGACGCCCGAGTGGGCGGAGTTCGACGGCGACGGCGTGCTCGCCGTGCACCACGCGACCGCGGCGTATCCGTCCGGCGCCGTGGATCTGAACCTGCTGGTCGCTGACCTGGATGCCGCGGAGCGCGCATTGCAGGGGCATGATGTCGCCCGCGGTGAGATGGACGGCGTGGGGGAGATGCTCGCGGTGCGGGCGGCATCCGGGCTCTCGATCACCATGTTCACCGGAACGCGCGGAGCCGGGGCCGGTGACGTCGCCGTGCAGCCGATCTGGTTCCAGGACGACGTCGACGAGGCCCGCGCGATCCTCGAGTCGCTCGGCATGCGTGCGTCGATCCTCTCCGACGATGGTGGCTGGGCGGAGATGCGTGCTCCGGGTGGGGGATCGGTCGGCGTGCACTCCGCCTCCGGGCGCGCGGAGGGCGAGGGGCAGGGCTTCGGCTTCTCCTTCGACGCGCGCGGCGACCTCGACGCACTGGCCGCGAGGCTGAGGGATGCCGGATTCGACGCATCCGTCATCGATGAGTCCTACGGGCGCACCATCCGGATCGCGGACCCCGACGTCTGGATCAACGGCGCCCAGACCGACCTCTACGGCTACCACCGGGCATCCTGAGCAGGGTCGGATGCCGGCACCGGCGCGACCGCGTAGAATGGCCCGATCAGCTGTGATCCGGCCATCACCGGGGAGCTCTCGGAAGAACCGTCGCAAGACCCATTAGAACCGAGCGGGGCAGGCCCGTCATCGCCGCAGTGAAAGAGGCTCGTCGTGAGGCGGGCAAGTGAGGTGGTACCGCGGCCCGTCAGGTCACAATCCGGACAGGTCGTCCTCGCAGCAGCATCCGACACGATCACTGCGAGACGACATGACCTACCCGCGCACCTCCTCCTTCGGCCCCGCCGCCGACCTCTCCCCGAGCCCGCGCTTCCCCGAGATCGAGCGCGAGGTGCTCGAGTTCTGGAAGGCCGACGACACCTTCCGCGCCTCCATCGCCCAGCGCGAGGGCGCAGAGGAGTGGGTGTTCTACGACGGCCCGCCGTTCGCCAACGGTCTGCCCCATTACGGGCACCTGCTGACCGGGTACGCCAAGGACCTGTTCCCGCGCTTCCAGACCATGCTCGGCAAGAAGGTCGATCGCGTGTTCGGCTGGGACACCCACGGTCTCCCCGCTGAGCTCGAGGCGATGAAGCAGCTCGGTCTCACCGAGAAGAGCGAGATCGAGGACATGGGCATCGGCGTCTTCAACGGGAAGGCGAAGGCATCGGTGCTCAAGTACACCCGCGACTGGGAGGACTACGTCACCCGCCAGGCGCGCTGGGTCGACTTCGAGCGCGGCTACAAGACCCTCGACCTGAGCTACATGGAGAGCGTGCTGTGGGCGTTCGATCAGCTCTACGACAAGGGCCTCGCCTATGAGGGCTACCGCGTGCTGCCTTACTGCTGGCGCGACGAGACGCCGCTGTCGAACCACGAGCTGCGCATGGACGACGACGTCTACAAGGACCGTCAGGACCCATCCGTCACCGTCACCTTCCCGCTGACCGGCGTGAAGGCCGAGTCGCTGGGTCTGACCGCCGTCCGAGCCCTCGCCTGGACCACCACGCCGTGGACGCTGCCCACCAACCTCGCCCTCGTCGTGGGACCCGAGATCGAGTACGTCGTGCTTCCCGCGGGCCCTGCGGGCGCCGCCGACGTGCACAACGGGGACGACCCCGTCGAGGCCTCCGCGCACCGGTACCTGCTCGCCCGCGACCTGCTCGGCGGATACGCCAAGGACCTCGGCTACGAGACGGCCGACGACGCGCTCGCCGCGGTCGACCAGACCGTCCGCGGCGCCGACCTCGAGGACGTGCACTACGACCGTCTCTTCGATTACTACGCCGACGCCGAGACCTGGGGCACGCAGAACGCCTGGCGCATCCTCGTCGACGACTACGTCACCACCACCGACGGCACCGGCATCGTGCACCAGGCGCCCGCCTACGGCGAGGACGACCAGCGCGTCACCAACGCCGCAGGCATCCCGACGATCCTCTCGCTCGACGATGGCGGCAAGTTCCTGCCGCAGGTGACGGATGTCGCCGGCGAGCTCTGGATGGATGCGAACACCCCGCTGATCCGCCTGCTCCGCGCCGAGGGCCGGATGCTGCGCGAGCAGAGCTACGTGCACTCCTACCCGCACTGCTGGCGCTGCCGGAACCCCCTGATCTACAAGGCCGTGTCGAGCTGGTTCATCCGCGTCACCGACCTCAAGGAGAAGATGCTCGCGAACAACGAGCAGATCACCTGGGTGCCGGAGAACGTCAAACACGGCCAGTTCGGCAAGTGGCTCGAGGGCGCACGCGACTGGTCGATCAGCCGCAACCGCTACTGGGGCTCGCCCATCCCGATCTGGAAGAGCGACGACCCCGAGTACCCGCGCGTCGACTCCTACGGCTCGCTGGAGGCGCTGGAGCGCGACTTCGGCACGTTGCCGCGGAACGAGAGCGGCGAGATCGACCTGCACCGGCCGTACATCGACGACCTGACGCGTCCGAACCCGGACGACCCCACCGGCAAGAGCACGATGCGCCGCATCGAGGACGTCTTCGACGTGTGGTTCGACTCCGGCTCGATGCCGTACGCGCAGGTGCATTACCCGTTCGAGAACCAGGAGTGGTTCGACTCGCACGCGCCGGCGGACTTCATCGTGGAGTACATCGGGCAGACGCGTGGCTGGTTCTACGTGATGCACGTGCTGTCCACCGCGCTGTTCGACCGCCCGGCGTTCACCGGCGTGAGCTGCCACGGCATCGTGCTCGGCTCCGACGGCTACAAGATGTCGAAGTCGCTGCGCAACTACCCTGATGTCTCCGAGGTCTTCGACCGCGACGGCTCCGACGCGATGCGCTGGTTCCTGATGTCGAGCTCTGTGCTCCGAGGCGGCAACCTCTCGGTCACCGAGGAGGGCATCCGTGCCGGCGTGCGGGAGTTCATCCTGCCTCTGTGGAACTCGTGGTACTTCTTCGCCACCTATGCCAACGCGGCCGACGGGTACGAGGCGACGTGGCGCACGGACTCCACCGACGTGCTGGACCGCTACATCCTGGCCCGCACCGGCGACCTGGTCCGCGACGTCAAGCAGGATCTCGAGGGTCTGGACTCCACGACGGCCGCGGCGCGTCTGCGCGACTTCGCCGAGGTGCTGACGAACTGGTACATCCGCCGCTCGCGGGACCGGTTCTGGGAGGGCACGGCGACCGAGGCGTTCGACACGCTCTACACGGTGCTCGAGACGCTCTGCCGCGTCGCGGCTCCGCTTGTGCCGCTGATCAGCGAGCGCGTGTGGCAGGGGCTCACCGGCGACCGCAGCGTGCACCTGACCGACTGGCCGGACGCAGAGGCGTTCCCTCACGCCGATGAGGTGCGCGACGCGATGGACGCCGTCCGCGAGCTGTCCAGCGTGGGCAATGCGCTGCGCAAGAAGGAGAAGCTGCGCGTGCGCCTTCCGCTCGCGCGGTTCACGGTCGTCACTCCGGATGCCGCGGCGCTGACGCCCTTCGAGGACATCCTGCGCGAGGAGCTCAACGTGAAGAGCGTCGAGCTTGTCGGACAGGGCGAGGGCACGGCCGCCGAGTACGGCATCAGTCACCGCCTCAGCGTGAACGCCCGTGCCGCCGGCCCGCGCCTGGGCAAGGAGGTGCAGCGTGTCATCCGCGCCGCGAAGGACGGGTTCTGGACCGAGGACGGCGGCGTCGTGACCGCCGACGGCATCGTGCTCGAGCCGCACGAGTACGAGCTCGCGCTCGAGACCACCGGTCGCCCGGAGGGCGAGGCGCTCGCCGTCGTCCCGACCGGCGGATTCGTGCTGCTGGACACCACGACCACGCCCGAGCTCGAGGCCGAGGGCCTGGCCCGCGACGTGATCCGCGCCGTGCAGGACACCCGTAAGAAGGCCAGCTTCGACGTGAGCGACCGGATCAGCCTGGTGCTGGACTTCGCCGAGGCGGCCGAGGCCGAGGCCGTGGCATCCGCGTTCGAGACCGCGGACGTCGCGGGGGAGACCCTCGCGCTCGCCTACGAGGTGCGTGCGAGCGGCGTGGTCTACGCTGACTTCGGGATCCTCCCCGGCGAGCCCGAGTTCGACACCACTGTCCCCAAGGGCACGTACGCGAACACCGCCGACTTCACCGTCGCGGTCACCCGGATCGGAGGAGCGCAGTGACTGATCGTCAGCGGGCCGACAAGGTCTACGACCAGCTCCTGGAGCGCGCCGGAGAGCGCTGGGTGCAGCCGCGCAAGGAGCGCGTCGCGCGCATCCTGACCCTGCTGGACGACCCCCAGCGCAACTACCGCGTCGTGCACATCACCGGGACGAACGGCAAGACCTCGACCGCGCGGATGATCGAGAGCCTGCTGCGCGCCCACGGGCTGCGCACCGGGCTGTTCACCAGCCCGCACCTCGAGCGCTTCACCGAGCGGATCATGATCGACGGCGAGCCGATCGCGGATGCCGCGATCGCCGACGCCTGGGACGAGATCGAACCCTTCGTCGGCATGGTCGACGCCGAGCTGGAGGCGGCCGACGATGCGCCGTTGACGTTCTTCGAACTGCTGACCGTGCTCGCGTTCGTCGCGGCGTCGGATGCTCCGGTCGACGTGCTCGTGCTCGAGGTGGGCATGGGCGGCGAGTGGGACTCCACCAACAATGCCGACGGCGACGTCGCGGTGTTCAGCCCGATCGACATCGACCACGCCGACCGGCTGGGCGACACGATCGCGGCGATCGCCGAGGTCAAGGCGGGCATCATCAAGGACGGCGCCTCCGTGGTGTCGGCCGAGCAGCCCGCCGAGGCAGAGGCCGTGCTGCGCCGCGTGGCCGCTGACCGCGGGGCGCGCATCTCGTTCGCTGGCGCGGACTTCGGTCTCGCTGACCAGAAGCTCGCCGTGGGCGGTCAGCTGATCACGGTGCGGGGGCTCGCCGGCCAGTACGCCGACGAGTACCTGCCGCTGTACGGCGCGCACCAGGGGCACAACGCGGCCCTCGCGATCGCCGCGGTGGAGTCGCTGATCGGCGACGCCACGCAGCCCGTCGCCGGCGACATCCTCTCCGACGCGCTGCAGAACGTGACCTCGCCCGGTCGTCTGCAGCTGCTCGGCATCGCGCCCACCGTGGTCGTCGACGCCGCGCACAATCCGCACGGCGCCCGCTCGCTGGCGCAGGCGCTGTCGGACAGTTTCGACTTCGACGAGTGGGGCCTGGTGCTCGGCGTGCTCGGCGACAAGGACGCCGCCGGCATCATCGACGTGCTGCTCCCCGCCGTGTCCGAGGTGTTCGCGACCGCGCCCGATTCGGCACGGGCCAACGACGCCGACGCGATCGCCGACCTGGTCGAGGAGCGCGGCCGTCGCGCCAGCGTGCATCCGACCCTGGCGGAGGCCGCGGATGCGGCGCGCGAGTGGGCCGCGTCGTCGGACCGTCGCGCGGTGATCATCGCCGGCTCCGTCGTGCTGGCCGGCGAGGCGATCGCGCTCTCCGAGGAGGAGGACTGGAAGTCGGGGTGGACCGCGTGAGTGCACGCGCAGCCCGGGTGCCGCGGACGCTCGTCCAGAAGCTCGCACCGATCGTGCTCGGCTTCGAGGCCATCGTGGTGTTCCTCGCAGGACTGACCATCTTCGGGCTGAACGCCCTTCCGCCGGGCATCCCGTCCTGGTGGGGCATCGTCTTCGGAGTCGTCATGGCTCTGCTCATGATCGCCCTCGCCGGCATGATCACCCGGCCCTGGGCGATCTCCGCCGGCTGGGTGCTGCAGGCGATCGTGGCGCTGTCGGCGATCCTCGTGCCGGCCATCGCGTTCGTGGTGCTGATTTTCGGCGGCATGTGGGCGTATGCGACGATCATGGGGGCCCGCATCGACGCCCGTGCGCCGCGGGCCGAAGCCGAAACTCCGACAGAGAGCGAATGACATGGCTACCGAAGAAACCCTCGTCCTGGTCAAGCCCGACGGCGTCGCCCGTGGTCTGACCGGTGCGATCCTCGCCCGCATCGAGGCGAAGGGCTACGCGCTCGTCGACCTCCGTCTGGTCGAGCCCGACCGCGACGTGCTCGCCGCGCACTATGCCGAGCACGAGGGCAAGCCCTTCTACGAGCCGCTACTCGAGTTCATGATGTCCGGCCCGTCGGTGGCCATCCGCCTCGCAGGCAACCGCGTCATCGAGGGCTTCCGGTCGCTCGCCGGCACCACCGACCCGACCTCCGCCGCCCCCGGCACCATCCGCGGCGACTTCGGCCGCGACTGGGGCCTGCCGGTGCAGCAGAACCTCGTGCACGGCTCGGACAGCCCCGAGTCGGCTGCCCGTGAGCTGGGCATCTGGTTCGGCTGAAACCCCTGACGACAGAAGGCGCCTCCCGATCGGGAGGCGCCTTCTTCGTGTCCGCCGGTCAGAAGAGCGTGGACAGGATGTTCAGGTGCAGCTGCGCCGCGCCGAAGATGATCACGTAGCCGAGGATCGCGATCAGCGGAACCCACGCCACGATCGCGTCGCCGAACCGCTGCAGCGCCTTCCCTGCGAGACCTGCTCGCAGGTTGCGCACGGTGGTGCCCAGGAACATCGGGATCACGACGAGGTAGACCAGCGCGCACCAGGGGCAGAGGGTGCCGATCACGAAGATGCTCTGGAATGCCAGCCAGTACACGAAGGAGATGGCGAACAGCATCCCCGCGTTGAAGATCCACCAGAACCACGCCGAGAACCGCGCCTTCGCCAGCAACGCGAAGCCCACCACGATCGGGGCGGGGAACATCATCAGGCCCAGGATCGGGTTCGGGAAGCCGAACGTGCTGCCCTGCGGCGAATCGATGTTCTTGCCGCAGTTCAGGATGCTGTTGATGTTGCAGGTCAGCGCGGAGTCGGGCTTCTGCAGCAGCAGGATGTGGTCCATCTCCAGCGAGAACGCGGCGAGGAGCCCGAGCGCCCCTCCGATGATCAGCGTGAGGGCGAGGGCGAGGTGCGTCCGGGGCACGACGGCGGGGCTGGGTTCTGAGGCCATGGTCGGATTATGGCATCCGTGCGTATCAATCGTCTGACGCGCGAAAGCGCTGGATGCCGCAGCCGGCGCGCCGAAGTGCGATAATGACATGCAGATGCGACACACTCGCATCGAAGAGACTTCGGGGCACAGCCCCAACGCGGTCCGCGCACACGCCGACCGTCTGTGAGTTCGCGGCAGCCAGTGCCGCACGAGTTTTCGCGGAGCACGCAGTGCCCCGCGCAGGGAGTACGCCAGAGATGGCCGATGAGAACGATGACAACCAGACCCCTATCCTCGACGCACTGCCGGAGCAGCCGGTAGCGGCTGAGCCCGTCGCCGAGACGGATGCGCCCGCCGAGGAGACTCAGCCGGCGCACGAGGGGACCGCGCCCGAGGCGGCCGCGCAGGTCGAGGCTGCGGCTGAAGCGGCTGCTGCCGAAGAGGCTGCACCTGAAGACGCTGCAGCCGCCGAGGTCGCCCCCTCCGATGCTGCAGAGCAGGATGCCGCAGAGCCAGTGCCCGCGGCCGAGGAGAAGCCGGCAGACGAGAAGGTCGCCGAGCCTGCGCAGGCTGAGCCGCTGCCCGTCACGGCCGTGAGCCTGGGGCTGCTGCCCGAGGTCTTCGTGTCGAAGGTGTCGACGCAGCTGCACTTCTACGCGCCCGAGATCGTTCCGCTGCCCGCCCGTCGCGACGACGAGCAGGACTCCGAGGCCGGTGGCCGCCGTGGGCGCCGCCGTCGCGGAGAGGGAGACGAGGAGCGTTCTGAGCCCCGTCAGCGCCAGCGCGTCGTCGAATACATCACCGAGCCGAAGGCGATCAAGGGATCGACTCGCCTCGAGGCGAAGAAGCAGCGCCGCCGCGACGGCCGCGATGCGGGCCGGCGTCGTCCGGTCGTGACCGAGGCCGAGTTCCTCGCCCGCCGTGAGGCCGTCGACCGCATGATGGTCGTGCGCGCCAAGAACGGACGCACCCAGATCGGCGTGCTCGAGGACAACGTGCTCGTCGAGCACTACGTCGCCCGCAACCAGGACGCGTCGCTGATCGGCAACGTGTACCTCGGCCGCGTGCAGAACGTGCTGCCCAGCATGGAGGCAGCGTTCGTCGACATCGGCCGCGGCCGCAACGCCGTGCTGTACTCCGGCGAGGTGGACTGGGACGGGGTCGAGACCGGCAACCAGCCGCGTCGCATCGAGCTCGCCCTCAAGCCAGGCGACCGCGTGCTCGTGCAGGTCACGAAGGACCCGGTGGGCCACAAGGGTGCCCGCCTGACCAGCCAGATCTCGCTGCCCGGCCGCTACCTGGTGTACGTGCCAGGCGGGTCGATGAACGGCATCTCCCGCAAGCTGCCCGACAACGAGCGCGCGCGGCTGAAGCGCATCCTCAAGGAGGTGCTGCCCGAGTCGTCCGGCGTGATCGTCCGCACCGCGGCCGAGGGTGCCACCGAGGAGCAGCTCACCCGCGACGTGCAGCGCCTGACCGCGCAGTGGGAGCACATCCAGAAGCTGGTCGAGTCGCAGTCCGCCCCGTCGCTGCTGCACGCCGAGCCCGACCTCCTGGTGAAGATCGTGCGTGACGTCTTCAACGAGGACTTCACGAAGATGCTGATCCAGGGTGAGGACGCGCAGCGCACCATCCGCGCCTACCTCGAGAGCGTCGCCCCCGACCTGCTCGAGCGCGTCGAGGCCTACGAGGACGAGATCGATCCGTTCGACGCGTTCCGCATCACCGAGCAGATCGAGAAGGCTCTCGACCGCAAGGTCTGGCTGCCCTCCGGCGGCTCGCTGGTGATCGACCGCACCGAGGCCATGACCGTGGTCGACGTCAACACCGGCAAGTTCGTCGGCTCCGGCGGCAACCTCGAGGAGACCGTCACCAAGAACAACCTCGAGGCCGCCGAGGAGATCGTGCGTCAGCTGCGGCTGCGCGACATCGGCGGCATCATCGTCGTCGACTTCATCGACATGGTGCTCGAGTCCAACCGCGATCTCGTGCTGCGCCGTCTGGTGGAGTGCCTGAGCCGCGACCGCACGAAGCACCAGGTCGCAGAGGTCACCTCGCTCGGTCTCGTGCAGATGACGCGTAAGAAGCTCGGTCTCGGACTGCTGGAGACCTTCAGCGAGGCCTGCGAGGTCTGCGCCGGCCGTGGCGTCATCGTGCACCACGATCCGGTCGTCAAGCACCGCTCCGCGGGCAGTTCCTCCGGTGGTGGCGGCCAGAGCCGTCGCTCGCGCGGCAACAGCGGCGGCAACAACAACAGCGGCAACGGCGGCCAGCCCGCACAGGCGCCCGCTGCCCCGAACGGCGGCACGCACAGCATCACCGAGGGGGCGAAGTCCGCCCTCGCGGCCATCGCCGCCTCGACGATCGCGCCGAACGCGGAGGGCGTGCACATCGAGCCCGCGCACGAGCAGGCGCCTGAGCCGGCACCGGAGCGCACCAAGAAGCGCAAGAAGCGCTCCTCCGAGGGCAAGGGGCCGAAGTCCGAGGCCGAGCAGCTGCTCGACTCGGTGCTCGACGCGCTGCCCGAGCCGAAGGCGCCCGGTCAGGGCCGCAACCGTCGTCGCGTGACGACCGCAGCGCTCTCGGGCACGCCCGTGGTGCGCCCCGAGCCCGTCGCCGACGCGTCAGCGCCGGTCGCGGGCGGGGATGCGCAGTCCTGACGCGATCAGTCTCCTGACGAGCTCCTTGCCGCCGACGTGCTCCGCGCCGGCGGCGAGGAGTCTCGGCACGAGCTCCTCGGGTACGTCGTAGTGGTCGCGGTCGAACGCCCGTGGGGGAACCCCGTGGGCGAGCGCGAAAGCGTGCAGCTCGTCGAGGCTGCTGTCGCTGACCAGATGGGCCCACAGCCGTCCGTGGGCGGGCCAGCGGGGATCGTCGACGAGTACAGCCATGACGCGATCCTAGGACCGGAGGCCCGGCATGCGGCGCGGATGGAGACACACCTCCCGCCTCGCTTTGCGACAGGATGCAGCATCCGGTAAAGTAGTCCCTTGGTGCGCGATCCCTGTCTGCGTTCACGCATGACAGGGGCAAGTCCTGCATCCGCATCCGTCGCAGCGCGACGATCGCAGGCAACAGTCTTCCCGTGAGAGATTCCGGAGCCCGTTGGGCTCCCTGACGAAACAGGTACGAAGTGGTTTACGCAGTTGTGCGCGCCGGTGGGCGGCAGGAGAAGGTCGAGGTCGGCACGATCGTTCAGCTCGACCGTGTTCAGGCTGCCCAGGGCGAGAAGATCGAGCTGCCGGCTGTGCTGCTCGTCGACGGCGCAACGGTGACCACCGACGCCGACAAGCTGGCGAAGGTCAAGGTGACCGCTGAGGTCATCGGCAACCTGCGCGGCCCGAAGATCGTCATCCAGAAGTACAAGAACAAGACCGGTTACAAGAAGCGCCAGGGCCACCGTCAGGAGCTCACGCGCGTCAAGATCACCGGCATCAAGTAAGCACCAAGAGGAGCTGACAAATGGCACACAAAAAGGGTGCGAGCTCGACCCGCAACGGTCGTGACTCCAATGCACAGCGCCTCGGCGTGAAGCGCTTCGGCGGCCAGGCCGTCAACGCCGGCGAGATCATCGTCCGCCAGCGCGGCACGCACTTCCACCCCGGCGTCAACGTCGGTCGTGGTGGGGACGACACTCTGTTCGCCCTCGCCGCCGGTTCGGTGGAGTTCGGTGCGAAGGGCGGCCGCAAGGTCGTCAACATCGTCGCCGCTGCCGAGTAATCACAGCAGGCATTACGGACGGGGCGGGCTTCGGCTCGCCCCGTCCGCGTATTCGGGCAGAGGAGTCCCCATGGTCACGTTCGTCGACACCGTCACGCTGCACGTCAAGGGCGGCAAGGGCGGCAACGGCTGCGTGTCGGTGCGCCGCGAGAAGTTCAAGCCGCTCGCCGGCCCTGACGGCGCGAACGGCGGAGACGGCGGCGACGTCATCCTGATCGCCGACCCGCAGACCACGACGCTGCTGTCGTACCACCACGCTCCGCACCGCCACGGCGGCAACGGCGGCTTCGGTATGGGGGACATGCGCTCCGGCGCGGCGGGCGAACACATGGAGCTCCCGGTGCCGGTCGGCACCGTCGTCAAGAACACCGCCGGCGAAGTGCTGCACGACATGATCGTGCCGGGCGAGCGCTACGTCGTCGCCGAGGGTGGACGCGGTGGTCTCGGCAACGCAGCCCTCGCCTCGCCCAAGCGCAAGGCGCCCGGCTTCGCACTGCTCGGCACGCCAGGCTACGAGGGCGACGTCGTCCTCGAGCTGAAGACCGTCGCCGATGTGGCGCTGGTCGGCTACGCGTCCGCGGGCAAGTCCAGCCTGATCGCCGCGATCTCCGCCGCACGGCCCAAGATCGCCGACTACCCGTTCACCACGCTGCATCCGAACCTCGGTGTCGTGCAGGCCGGCGAGAGCCGCTTCACCGTCGCCGACGTGCCGGGCCTCATCGAGGGGGCCAGTGAGGGCAAGGGGCTCGGCCTCGAGTTCCTGCGTCACGTCGAGCGCTGCTCGGCGCTGCTGCACGTGCTCGACTGCGCCACGCTCGAGCCCGGCCGCGACCCGCTCAGCGACCTCGAGGTGATCCTCGCAGAGCTCGCCGCCTACGAGGTGCCGGAGGGGCAGATCCCGCTGCTGGAGCGTCCGCAGCTGGTCGCCCTGAACAAGGTCGACGTGCCGGAGGCGCGCGACCTGGCGGAGATGGTCCGCCCCGACCTCGAGGCGCGCGGCTTCCGCGTGTTCGAGATCTCCACCGTGTCGCACGAGGGCCTGCGCCCGCTGACGTTCGCTCTCGCCGACATCGTCGAGAAGCACCGCGCCGAGGTGGCCGTCGAAGTCCCCGCCGAGCGCATCGTCATCCGTCCGAAGGGGTCCGAGGCCGCGTTCACGGTACGCGTCGAGGGCGGCACCTACGGCAACCTGTACCGCATCGTCGGCGAGAAGCCGTGGCGCTGGGTGCAGCAGACCGACTTCCAGAACGAGGAGGCCGTCGGCTACCTCGCAGACCGTCTCGAGCGTCTCGGCGTCGAGGACGCGCTGCTGAAGGCCGGCGCCACTGCCGGCGCGACGGTCGTCATCGGAGAGGGCGACGGCGTCGTGTTCGACTGGGAGCCGTCGATCGCGTCCGCCGCCGAGCTGATCACCACTCCGCGCGGCCTGGACGCCCGACTCGACCCGAACACGCGACGCACCACGAGCGAGCGCCGTGAGCGCTATCACGAGCGGATGGACGCCAAGGCGGCTGCCCGCGCCGAGCTCGAGGCCGAGCGGATCGCCCTGAAGGAAAACGCCGTACAGTCCGGCAGCGACGACGAATGACGGTCCGCACCCGCGACGGCCTGGCCACGGCCGAGCGCATCGTCGTCAAGGTCGGTTCGTCGTCGATCAGCGGTGACGCCGCCTGGCGCATCCCGATGCTCGTCGACGCCCTCGCCGCCGCGCATGCCAGGGGCGCGGAGATCGTGCTGGTCTCGTCCGGAGCGATCGCGAGCGGCATCCCGTTCCTCTCGCTCGACGCCCGGCCCACCGACCTCGCCACCCAGCAGGCGGCCGCGGCCGTGGGGCAGAACATCCTGGTCTACCGCTACCAGGAGGCGCTGCGGCCCTTCGGGATCGTGGCGGGACAGGTGCTGCTCACCACCGGCGACCTCGACAACCCGACCTCGCGCAGCAACGCGCGTCGCGCGGTGGAGCGGATGCTGGGTCTGCGGGTGCTGCCGATCGTCAACGAGAACGACACCGTGGCGACCCAGGAGATCCGGTTCGGCGACAACGACCGCCTCGCGGCGCTGGTGGCCCAGCTCGTGCAGGCCGACGCCCTGGTGCTGCTCAGCGACATCGAGTCGCTGTACACCAAGCCGCCGACGGACCCGTCCGCCGAGCCGATCGACGTGATCGCCGCGGGCGCGGACCTCTCCGGCCTCGAGTTCGGCGCGACGGTCGTCAACAGTGTCGGAACCGGGGGAGCGGCGACCAAGGTCTCCGCGGCGAGGCTCGCCGCGGCATCCGGGATCGGGGTGCTCGTGACGAGCGCTGACCTCGTGGGGGAGGCGCTGCAGGGCGCCGCGATCGGCACCTGGTTCGAGCCGGCGCCCGGCTCCTGAGCGCCCTTCGTCACGCTTCGCTCGCTCAGGACCCGGCGAACAGGGAAGCACGTCACACCGGTCCTCGCCGTCCGCACTGCGCCCTAGACTGACCGGATGAGTGCCGACACCCTCACCGACACCGCTCAGGACCGACTGGCGCGCGCGAAGGAGGCCTCTCGCGAGGTCGCGAGGCTCACCAGCGCCGACAAGGCGCGCCTCCTGCATGCGATCGCCGACGGCATCGAGGCGCAGGCCGCGCGCATCATCGCGGCGAACGGCGAGGACATCGCGCGCGGCACGGATGCCGGCATCGGCGACGCCCTCATCGACCGGCTGCGTCTCGACGAGAAGCGCGTCGCATCCCTGGCATCCGCGGTCCGCGACGTCGCGACCCTGCCGGACCCGATCGGGCAGGTCGTCGGCGGACATAGGATGCCGAACGGTGTCGCACTCGAGCAGGTGCGCGTGCCGTTCGGGGTGGTCGGCGCGATCTACGAGGCACGGCCGAACGTCACCGTCGACATCGCGGCTCTCGCGCTGCGCGCGGGCAACGCCGTGGTGCTGCGGGGTGGCAGCGCCGCGCGCAGCTCCAACACGGTGCTCGTGCAGGTCATGCGCGACGCCGTCGAAGCCTCGGGAGTGACGCCCGAGGTGATCCAGACGGTCGACGACTTCGGTCGCGACGGGGCGAAGGCGCTCATGCACGGGCGCGGCTTCGTCGACGTGCTGGTGCCGCGCGGCTCCGCCGCACTCATCCAGACCGTCGTCACCGAATCGACGGTGCCGGTGATCGAGACCGGCGCGGGCGTGGTGCACATCGTGCTGGACAGCACGGCTCCCGAGGACTGGGCGCGCGACATCGTGGTCAATGCGAAGGTGCAGCGACCCAGCGTCTGCAACGCCGTCGAGACGGTCCTCGTGCTGAAGGACGCCGCGGAGCGGCTGGTTCCCGTGGTCACGAGCGCTCTGCAGGCGCAGGGCGTGACGGTGCACGGCGACGGCGCGGTGGCGGCACTGGCCGCGGACGTCGTGCCGGCCACAGAAGAGGACTGGGCGACCGAGTACCTCAGCCTGGACGTGTCGATGCGCGTGGTCGATGACCTCGACGGCGCGCTGGAGCACATCCGGCGCTACAGCACAGGCCACACGGAGTCGATCATCACCACCGATGCGCGCAACGCGGAGCGCTTCCTCGCCGAGGTCGACTCGGCCGTGGTCATGGCCAACGCCTCCACGCGCTTCACCGACGGCGCCGAGTTCGGCTTCGGCGCGGAGGTCGGCATCTCGACGCAGAAGCTGCACACCCGCGGGCCGATGGGACTGGCAGAGCTCACCAGCACGAAATGGCTTGCACGTGGGGCGGGTCAGATCCGCGCCTGAGCACTAGACTGGGGTGGTCTTTCTCCCCGAGATGGGGAACCCGGTCAGAAACGGAGTCACGATGAATCTCGTCGCACAGGTCGCGATGGCGGCAGCAGAGACGGAGCACCACGGCAACATCGCCGCAGAGACCGTCATCTACGGCATCATCGCAGCGGCGGTGTTCGCATTGCTCGCGCTGGTGACGCTCTCGTACAAGAATGTGGCGAACCGCCACTCGGCCAAGGCCGAGGCCTATGCGCAGCGCCACGGCAAGGACGGTCACAAGGCAGGGCACGGCCACTGAGGCCACCTTCCGCATGGGGACATCCACACGGCGCGCTCCGCGCATCGGAGTGATGGGCGGAACCTTCGATCCGATCCATCACGGCCACCTGGTCGCGGCCAGCGAGGTCGCGCACTCGTTCGATCTGGACGAGGTGGTCTTCGTGCCGACGGGGCAGCCGTGGCAGAAGAAGGATGTCTCGCACAGCGAGCACCGATACCTGATGACCGTCATCGCGACGGCCTCGAACCCTGATTTCACGGTCAGCAGAGCGGACATCGACCGCGACGGACCGACGTACACCATCGATACTCTGAAGGATCTCCAGCGCGAAAGACCTGATGCGGAGCTTTTTTTCATCACTGGTGCAGATGCCGTAGCGCAAATTCTCAGTTGGAGAGACCATGATGAGTTGTGGGACTTGGCTCATTTCGTCGCCGTCTCGCGCCCAGGACACGTTCTGAGCACGGACGGACTCCCGAGTGACGATGTGAGCCAGCTCGAGGTTCCGGCGCTGTCGATCTCGTCGACGGACTGCCGGGAACGGGTGCGCTCAGGCGAGCCCGTCTGGTACCTCGTTCCCGACGGAGTCGTCCAATACATCGCGAAGCATCATCTGTATCGGAGCAGGGCATGAGTACATCGGATCAGAACGGAGGGGCACCGCTGACGCGCAAGCAGATGCGGGAGCTCCGGCTGACCGGCTCGACGCCGGTCATCGAAGAGGTGGTCGTCGCGCCCGCGGCGCCGGTCACGACCGTCCTGCCGCGCGCGGCGGAACCCGTCCCGCTGCCTCCTGCGCCGGTGCCGGATGCCGCTGTGGACCTCGCCGCGGCTCCGCTGACCCGCAGGCAGATGCGCGATCAGGAGCGCATCCGGACCGCGTCCGTGCCGGTGATCGGCTCGGTGCAGCTGCAGAACGAGCCTGTCGCCGCCCAGGTGCCGGCGACCATCGCCGCCGGCGGCGCCCCGATCGCTCCTGTTCCGATCGCCCCGATGCCGATCGCTCCTGTGCCGATGGCGCCCGTGCGCGAGCCGATGCCGGAGATGGTGTCGGACGTGCCGCTGTTCCCGGTCGCCGAGACCTCCGCAGCACCGGCGCGCACCGGTTACGAGGGCGACAGGGACGCCCTCGCCGCGATGTTCGACGCACCTGCTGTTCCGGCGCCGGACGCTCCTCCCGTCGAGGAAGACGCAGAGCAGGTCGTGTCCGTGCAGACTCCGGTGATCGAGCAGACGCCCCTCCCGCAGGCTGCCCCCGCCGAGACCCCGCGCGCGCAGGTCAACCCCGACTTCGGCCGCTCCGTCACGGAGCAGGCCTCCGAGATCCCGGCTTTCTCCGGGACTTTCGACGACATTGTGGGTGACTCCGCCGGGTCGCAGCACTCCGCGCCGAGCGCGCTCATCTACACGCAGCCGACCGAGGCATCCCTGTCGGGCCCCGTGGCCTCGACGGGTGAGGTGATCCTGACCGGATCGTATGAGCTTCCCCGCGGCCTCGGCTCGCAGGGTCACGCCGGCACTGCCGACGGCAAGGAGGTCGACGTCGTGCTCATCGACGGCGAGCTGCCGCCGACATCGTCGCCGACCCCGATCGCCGCGAGTGCCGCGGTGAGCACGTCCAAGCCTGCCGGTGAGGTCATCCGACCCCCGGCACCCGAGAAGGGCAACCGCCTCATGATGACTCTGGCGATCGTCGCCGGTGGTCTCGCGCTCCTGCTGGGAGCCGCGCTGGTCATCGCCTTCAGCACGAACGTGTTCGGCTGATGCAGGCGTTCGAGAACTCGGTGCAGATGCTGCAGGTTGCGGCGAAGGCCGCAATCGACAAGGGCGGGGAGGACCTCGTCGCCCTCGACGTCTCTCAGCCGCTGCCGCTGGTCGACATCTTCCTGCTCGTCACCGGTAACAGCGAGCGCAACGTCGCCGCCATCGCGGACGAGGTCGAGGACCGGCTGCTCGAGGCCGGTCATCGGCGTGTGCGCCGCGAGGGCCGGGCCGAGGCCCGCTGGGTGCTGCTGGACTTCGGCGACCTGATCGTGCACGTGTTCCACTCCGAGGAGCGCACGTACTACGGCCTGGAGCGTCTCTGGAAGGACTGCCCGACGGTCCCGATCGAGGTCGCGGAGTCGGTCGAGCCGGCCTGAGAATGGCCGTCCACCTCATCACCGGCGCCGGCTCCGGCATCGGTGCGGCGCTTGCGCGCCGCCTTCAGGAGCGCGGTGACGAACTCGTGCTGCTCGCGCGGGATGCCGGGCGGGCTCGACAGGTCGCCGCGGAGTTCCCCGGGGCGTCCATGCTCGTCGGCGACCTCGCGCAGCCGGGCAGACTGTCGTGGGCGCTGTCGAAGCAGGCGATCCCGGAGCGGATCGACGGCGTCGTGCACGCGGCGGGCGTCGTCGATCTCGGTGCCGTCGGCGACCTGCCGGTGGCGCTCTGGGAGCAGCAGCTCGCCGTGAACCTCACTGGTCCGGCCGAGCTCACCCGCCTGCTTCTGCCCGTGCTGCGGGTCTCGCGCGGGCAGGTCGTGTTCGTGAACTCCGGCGCGGGCCTGCACGCGCACGCGGGCTGGTCTGCCTATGCGGCCTCCAAGCATGGGCTGAAGGCGCTGGCGGACGCGCTCCGGGCCGAGGAGCGCGAGCACGGTATCCGTGTCACGTCCGTGTTTCCAGGGCGCACGGCCACGCCGATGCAGGAGCGGGTGCATCAGCAGGAGGGGCAGGAGTACCGGCCGGAGCGGTTCATCGATCCGGAGTCCGTCGTCTCGGCGATCCTCACGGCGCTCGATCTTCCGCGCGATGCGGAGATCACCGATCTGACTGTGCGTCCCGGCGCGTGACGATCGGCGCCGTCTCGATCGGTGCCGTGGATGCTGCGGATGCCGCAGCACTCGCGCGCTGGAACGGCGTGATGCGCGCCGCCGTCGTCGACGGGCGCGACGGCGTCTGGTGGTCGTCCGATGACGCGGTCGCCGAGCAGTTCGCCCACCCGCGGGCCGGTCGTCGCAGATTCGCGCTGATCGCGACGGACGACGACGGCTCGCCGGCAGGTGCTGCGGACGTCGGCATCGACGTGGAGGAGCCCGCGGAGGTGACGATCGGCGTCCTGCCCGCCTATCGACGGCAGGGCGTCGGAACGATGCTCTGGGAGGGAGCACGGAGCCTGCTGAGCCGGCATGCCGTCGCGGTGGTGCAGTCGGAAACTGCATCGGACGCCGGGGTGGCGTTCGCCGAGTCGCACGGACTGACGGTGGCCAATCGCGAGTATCGGATGCTGCGTCCGCGGCGGGATCCGGCGGGCTCGGTGACCGCCGTCCCTGACGTCGAGGTGCGGACCTGGAGCGATCGGGTTCCCGATGACCTCGTCGAGGCGTGGGCCGCGCTGAAGACGGGCATGGGCGAGGCCGTGCCCGTCGGTGATCTCACGCGTCGTGCGTCTGCGACGGACGTGCAGCGGGTCCGCGAGCACGAGCGCAGGATGGCGGCGCAGGGCTGGATCCTGGTGCGTTCGATGGCCATCCTGGATGACGTCGGCGTCGGATACACGGAGCTGTTCGTCGTGGCCGCAGGGGCGGACGTGATCGTGCAGGAGGACACGTTCGTGGACGCAGAGCAGCGCGGGCGCGGCATCGCGCGCCTCCTCAAGGCGGCGAATCTGCGTGCGCTCGACGCCGTGCCTGCTGCGGCACGGTCGCGCTGGGTGCAGACGTGGACCGCGATCGACAACACACCGATGCTCACTCTGAACCGGTCGCTGGGTTTCCAGGTCGCAGACACGCTGTTCGAGCTCGAGGGCCGGCTGTCATAGCGGACACGCCCGAGATGCCGGCATCCGGCTGCTCGATTCGCACGCTGCCCGCGTCGTGTTGTAAGCTGAACGGGTTGCCGCGGAGGAATCCGCAGCGATTCTGGGCCTGTGGCGCAGCTGGTAGCGCACCTGCATGGCATGCAGGGGGTCAGGGGTTCGAGTCCCCTCAGGTCCACCAAGAAAGCCCCCGGCTCCCCGGGGGCTTTTCCTGTTTCGGCTCAGTCCTGATCCCACGGGAGCCTGACCAGCGGCAGGATGTAGATCCGTCCGAGGATCGCGACCGGATGCTTCGCCATGTATTCGGCGGCCTCGTCGATCGAGTCGGCGGTGATGAGGTCGTACCCGGCGAACCATTCCTTGAACTCCGGGAACGGGCCGTCGGTGATGAGCGTCCGGCCGTCGCGGACGGCGACCGACTTCGCCTGCTCCGGACCGGCGACCGGTGCGCCCATCGTGAGGCGGCCGGCGGCGTCGCCCTCGGCCGCCCAGCGATCGAGCATCGCCTTGTCCTCGGACTGGGCGAGGTCGGTGCCGGAGGTGTCGGACATGTGGATGACGAGGTACCTGCTGCTCATGAGCGTTCTCCATTCGGTGTTGCGAGTTGATTGCGTCGGCGGATGAGGTGCGCCGTCTCGGCGGTGTTCCCCGCCAGATCGATCGCGCGGTCGTAGGCGGCTCGCGCGTCGGCGGAGCGGCCGGTGGCCCGCAGCAGCTCCGCCCGGGTGACGTGGAAGGCGTGGTAGCTGCCGAGGGTGTCGGTGAGCCGCTCGACGATGGCGAGGGCGACGTCGGGTGAGTCGTGCTCGGAGACGGCGATGGCTTTGTTGAGAGTGACGATCGGGCTCGGGTCGACCTCTTCGAGCCGGGTGTAGAGGTTCACGATGCGCGCCCAGTCGGTGTCGCGTGCATGCGGAGCGGCGATGTGGACGGCGTTGATCGCCGCGAGGAGCTGATACCGGCCGGGGCGAGTGCCCGTCCCGTCGACGTCGACCTGCGAACCGAGCAGTTGCAGACCCTCGGAGATCAGCGTCCTGTCCCAGGCTCCGCGATCCTGCTCGTCCAGGCGCACCAGCTCGCCGTCGGCCGAGACCCGTGTCTGCGAGCGGGCCTCGGTGAGCAGCATCAACGCGAGCAGTCCGGCGACTTCAGCATCGTCGGGCAGCAGTTCGCGCGTCAGCCGGGTGAGGCGGATCGCCTCCGCGGTCAGCTCGCGCCGGATCGGGGGAGCGTCGGGGCCGGAGGCGAGGTAGCCCTCGTTGAACACGAGATACAGCACCGTGAGGACCGCGTCGACACGAGCGGGGAGATCCTCCTGCCTCGGGATCGTGAAGGGGATGCTGGCGGCCTTGATCTTCGCCTTCGCGCGGGTGATCCGCTGGCCCATCGTCGTGTCCTGCGCGAGGAACGCGTGGGCGATCTCGGGGACGGTGAGCCCGCCGACGATCCTCAGGGTCAGCGCGACCCGCGCCTCCAGAGAGAGCGCCGGATGGCAGCAGATGAACAGCAGACGCAGCCGGTCGTCCTCGACCACCCCGGTCGGGGCGGCGGGTTCCGGATCCTGCAGCATGAGCGCCTCCCGGTGCTTGTCATCCCGGCGCGCCTCGCGGCGCAGCAGGTCGATCGCCCTGCGGTTCGCAGTCGTCGTCACCCATCCGGCCGGGTTCGGCGGTACGCCGTGGACCGGCCAGTTCTCGACGGCGGTCGCGAACGCGTCCGCCGTCATCTCCTCGGCCAGGTCGAGGTCGCCGAACCGCCGCGTGAGGCCGGCGACGATCCGCGCCCACTCCTCGCGATGCGTTCGTGTGATGACTGCCGCGACATCCGGCATGTCTTCCCGACGCGAAGTCACGATGAGAGGTGGAACGGTCGTACTTCGATGCGACTGCGGCAGACGGACGACGCCTCCGCGGCGTACCGCAGCGCGGCGTCCAGATCGGGCACGTCGATGATCCACAGCCCGTTCAGGTACTCCTTGGTCTCCACGTACGGGCCGTCGGTGAGCATGGTCTGCGGGCCCCGGGCGTCGACCACGGTGCTGGTCGAGGCCGGTGCCAGGCCGTCGACGAAGTCCAGCACGCCCTGCTCGCGCAGGCGTGCGTTGAACGCGCCGGTCTGCGCCATCGACTCGCGCATCTCCGACTTCGACGCGTATGCGCCGAATCCGGTGTACTCCGCGGGCCCGATGACCGACATCAGGTACTTCGGCATGATCAGCCCTCCTTCGTCTCTTGAGAGTGTCGTGTGTCGCTTCATCTGTTCTACGATCATGCTTCGCGCGTTTCGACATTCCTGCGGAGAATCCGTCCGATCGGTGTGCGAGCGGGCGCCTTCGGGACCCGCCTTGCGGCCTTGTCGGCCGCAGCGCGTTCAGCGATCACACGGCGCTGTTCGGCCTTGGCGACCTGCTGCTCCGTCTCCACGCGGTGGACGAGGATCGTCATCGTCGGATCGATGTACATGGGGAAGTCCTTCCGGCTGGGACCGGATCCGTTGTGGTCCGGCTATGAAGACCACGAACAGGCGGCGGCCGTTTCGACACCGGTGGCTGATCGCCGACGGATCCGCCCGGCGTCGACGCATCGGCAGGAACCGCGCTCGGGCATAGTGGATGCATGGCGGAGCCGATGACGAGCGCGGAATGGCCGGGCATCCTCGATCCCGAAGCGCTGAACCCGAACCACGTCGACGCCATCGATCGGCTCGCCGACGCGGCGAAGGCGGGGGATTGGGTTCGGGTGTTCGGCCTCCTCGACTCGTCCGGCCGCCCGAGCGCGAATCACTGGCGGATCGGCGGGCCGTCCTGGTTCGCCCCGCTGCATCAGGCCGCCTTCCTCGGCGCGCCGGTCGACGTGGCCGAGGGGCTCGTACGACGCGGTGCGTGGCGGTCGCTCCGGAACTCCGACGGCGACCGCCCGATCGACGTGGCGGAGAAGCACGGTCACCGTCATCTGCGCGAGGTTCTCGCCACGCGCACGCCCGCCGACCCCGAGCAGCGACGATTCGCCGCGTGGGATCGGCACCTGGCCGACCTGATCGCGGAGCGCACCGAACGGCTCGATCCGGTGCGATTCCGGCCGATCGCGACCGAGATCATCGCTGCAGAACCTCTCGAGAGGCTGTGGTTCGGCTACCCAGGCATGTACGGCGGCTTCGACATGTCGATCCACCGGGATCGCCTGGTCGTCGAGAGCTGGTCGCGGGTCGTCGGCGGGTCCGGGCAGGCGCACGTCATCACCGAGAGCGGATGCGTGCTGGTCGAGCAGGGCTTCGTGTGATCCTCTGCGGGTGAGCTGCCGCACTAGGCTGGAGGATGCTGCTCTGCGCGGAACCACGCGGGATCGGCACGGTTTTCATGGAACTTCGGGAGCAGCGTGACGGGTACTCGAGCAGGGGCTGCCTACCTGCGCGCCCTCGCAGCGTTCAAGACGCCGACCCTCGACCTGCTGCACGGCAGGTACGCGCCGTTCGTCGTCTCGGCACTGAGCACGATGTTCTCCGCCGATCGCCCGACGGTGACGGTCGCCGACGCGCACGTCGAGGTCGGCGAGATGCTCGACCAGCTCCGCGCCGATGGCTACGAGGACGACCGCAGGCGTCTGCCTGCGGCATCCGGCCGTGAGGTGTGCCGGTACTGGGTGAGGGTCGGCTGGCTCGGCCAGCAGATCGACGGCGAGACCGAGGTGTACCGCCTGACCGCGCACGCCGTGCGCGCGCTCGAGATCGCCGACCTCACCGGCGGCGGATCCCGCGTCTCCAACTCTCGGGTGCGTACCCTGCTCGAGGCCGTGGAGCGCCTCGCGGGCAATGCCGACGGCGACCCGGCCAGGCGCCTGAGGCGCCTGAAGGCCGAGCGTGAGGCTCTGGACGCGCAGATCGCCGCCCTCGAAGACGGTCCGGGCGACCCGGTCCCCGACGACGAGCTGCTCGAAGAGGCCGAGAACGTGCTGCACCTCTCCCGGGGCCTCCCCGCGGACTTCACCCGCGTCGCCGAGTCGATCAAGGCGATGCAGCGCGACGTGATCCGCGACCTGCGTCGCGACGAGCGCCCGACCGGCGAGGTGCTGCGCGAGTATCTGCTGCGCGGGCAGCAGGTCATGCAGTCCACCCGCGAGGGCCAGGCGTTCGCGGGCGCACTGCGCCTGATCGGAGATCCGGAGCGCATCGACGCCCTCACCGAGCAGCTGCACGGCCTGCTCTCGCGCCCCTTCGCCGAGCGGCTGGATGCCACGCAGCGCGCGGAGCTGGACATGATCGGCCGCCGCATGGAACTCGGCGTCCAGGAGGTGCTCACCGCGCAGCGGCGCGCCTCGCACGTGATCGCCGGACAGGTGCGCACGCACGACCCGGCGCGCGACCGACAGGTGGACGAGCTGCTGCGCGACGTGATCGCGGGTCTCCAGGCCTGGACCCAGACGCGCACGCCGGAGACCCCGGTCGAGCCGCTGCGCCGCCTGCCGGTCGCGCACATCGGTCACCTGAGGCAGTCGCTCGGCGACATCCGCCCGCCCGGATCTCCCGCGGCGCTGTCCTCCCAGGGGCAGGACGTCGAGTTCCTCGACGCCGACACCCGCGCCTGGGGCGGACCGCACTATGCGGAGCTCGAGGCGTACGTCGCGGGGCTCGGCGACACGTTCGACCTCGGCGAGGCGTTCGAGGGCGCCGCCGACATCACCCGCCGACCCGTCGATCTGCTCGGACTGCTCGAGATCGCCCATCGTGGCGCCCTCGAGGCCGGCGACGGGGTATCGATCGTCGAGACCGTGCGCCCGGACGGCACTGCGCGTCGGTTCGCCTTCGAGGCAGTGACCGCGCACGCGAGGAAGGACTCGGAATGACCAGCGACAGCACAGAGGAAGCGGGCTTCATCGCCCCCGTCGCCATGGAGGACGACCTCGCCGAGCTGTTCCCCGGCGATCGCGGCGTGCTCGACCCCGAGGTGCGCCGCACGCTCGCCCTCATCCTGCACCGCCGGTTCCTGCTCGCCGAGCGCAACCGCCAGGAGTGGCGCACGCTGCTCGACAACCAGACGGTGATCGAGTCCAGGCTCAACGACCTCTACATCCGGCTCGTCGTCGACCACGAGCACGGTCTCGCCTACAAGCAGCAGATCCGCATCGAGGAGCTCGACATCCCCATCCTGCTGCGCGACACGCCCTACACCCGCTCCGAGACCCTCGTGCTGGTGCACCTGCGCACCGTCTACGAGCGGGAGAACGTGGCCGGTGAGGCCGCGCCGCGCATCGACATCGAGGACGTCGAGCAGACCGTTCTGAGCTACTTCACCGACGCCGACGGCGACATCTCGCGCCGCCAGAAGGCGGTGCGCGACGCGATGCGAAAGCTGTCGAACGACGGCATCATCAGCGAGGAGACCACCGGCCGTTACCGGATCGGCCCCCTCGTCGAGGTGGTGCTCAGCGCCGAGAAGCTCACCGAGCTGCGCGACTGGCTGCGCGAGACCGCCGCCGAGCGGCTCGGCGCATCCGAGGCCGCGGCTGACGCATCCGAGGCACTGGAGGACGTCCGCGCATGACGATGATCGACACGCTCTTCGGCCTCATCCCGGAGGCCTCGCGCGGACAGCAGTGGGTCGCCGAGGACCTGCAGCTGGTGAACTGGGGCGGCTACGACGGCGGCCCGCACCGGGTGCGGTTCTCACCAGCGGCAACCCTGCTCTGCGGCGGGTCCGGTTCCGGCAAGTCCACCCTCATGGACGCCTACATCGCGCTGATGATGCCGCACACGACGCCGTTCAACGGCGCGTCCAACGGCGGCGTCACCGGGCGGCCGCGCGGCGACGAGCAGCGCAACGTGCTCTCCTACGGCCGCGGCAAGCTCGACGAGACCCGCACCGAGGAGGGCACGAAAGTGCAGGTGCTCCGCGGCGACGGGGAGGACACCTGGACCGCGATCGCGATGACCTGGCGCGACCACGACGACTCTCGGTTCACCGCGGTGCGCGCCTGGTACATCCCGGCCGGAGCCCGCGTGTTGGAGGACACCGTGCGCGTGCGCGCCACGGTGAACGCCGCCTTCGACCTCGCCGAACTGGAGAAGGCCGCCGCTCAGCGGCTCACCGACGCATCCGTCCGCGCCGCCGGACTCGAGCCCGTGGGGACCGATCGCGAGTTCTCCGCGCGTCTGCACTCGCTGCTCGGCATCGGCGCGGCAGGTGCCGGTGCGAACGCCATGAGCCTGCTCGCCCGCATCCAGGCCGGCCAGCAGATCACCACCGTCGACGACCTGTACAAGCGTCTCGTGCTCGAGGAGCCGGAAACCATGCGCACCGCGGACGCCGTGGTGCAGCACTTCGACGAGCTGGAGAGCACCAAGCAGCGGATGCTCGTGGCGCGTCAGCAGGTGGCGGCACTCGAGCCGATCCGCGACCTGCGTCGCCGCATCGAGGACGCCGCGGAGCGGATGACGCTGATCGACGCCGTCGGCGTGTTCGACGACCCGTCCTCGATCGCCTCGCTGTGGAAGGCGGAGCGGCGGATGGATCTGCTCCGCGAGGTGGAGGACGAGCTGCGCGACCGGCGACGCGAGCTGGACGCCCAGGTGCGCGAGAAGCGCGTGCAGGCGGATGCCGCCGAGTCCGAGCACGACGGCCTGCGCGACCTGCTGCGCGAGCGCGGCGGCGACCGGCTGGAGACCGCGCAGCGCGAGCTGCGCGGCGTGGAGCGACGGCTCGACGAGGCTCGCGCCCAGCGCGAGCGGCTCGAGGACGATCTGCGGGAGCTCGGCGCCGAGGTGGGCAGCCGGGCCGAATTCGAGAAGATCGTCGCACGTGGCCGCGCCGTGCTGGCAGACGCCGATGCGAAGGGCAGCGCTCGGGAGGCCTGGGCCGAGGCTCGGCGCACACGCGACGGGCTGCGCAGCGAACTCGCACAGCGTGAACGGGCGCTCGACGAGGCGTCCGCCTTCTCCGGCAACATCCCCGCCGACCTGTACCGCTCGCGCGAGCTGCTCGCCGAGGCTGCCGGACTCGAGCCGCACCAGCTGCCGTTCGTCGGCGAGCTGATCGAGGTGCGCACGGAGTACGAGCCCTGGCGAGAGGCGTTCAACCTCGCCCTGGGCGGCTTCGCCACCACGGTGCTCATCGACACGGCCGATCTCGACCGGTTCCGTGGCGCGATCGACGGTGTGCGGACGCCTCGCCGGCTCAGCTACCAGGGCGTGCACACCGGACTGCGCGCGAGCGGTGGGGGAGAGGCCGACCGGATGCCAGGCCGGCTCGACTACGCCGACTCGCCGTTCACCGGCTGGCTGCAGGTGCGGCTCGGTGAGCGCTTCGACTTCGTGTGCGTGAACACGGCGGCGGACCTCGCCCGGCATGAGGCGGCACTCACGATCACCGGGCAGATGTCGCGCGGTGACCAGGGCGCGCACGGCGGCCACGGCCGGGCGAACGTGCTCGGCTTCTCCAACCGCGCACGGCTGCGCGAGCTCGAGGCCGCAGTCCGCGACCTGCAGCCCGCGCTGGAGCGTGCCGATGCCGAGGTCGCCGCGGCGGAGAGCGCGCTGGACCGCTTCGACGCCGAGCGCGCGGCCTACGCCAGGATCGTCGACGTCGTCTGGGAGAACGTCGACGTCGCCGCCCTGACCGCCGAGCAGGAGCGCTGGCGGCGCCTCGAAGCCGAGATCGGTGAGGAGAATCCCGACATCGCCGGCATCGCAGCGCAGATCGAGAAGTCGAAGCGACTGCTCGTGCGACTGCGTGAGGAGATCGGCGCCGCGAGCGCTGAGCGCCAGCAGGTCGAGGACCGCTGGGCGCGGATCACCGACGAGGTCGACGCCGGGCAGGCGCTGATCGAAGGGGCGGCCGAGGCGGAGCGCGCCGTCGACGCCGAGCAGGCGCAGTACCTGGACGAGCGCTTCGCGACGCCGGCATCCGCCAAGGCCGCGCCATCGGTGCTGCTGGAGCGCTTCGACGGCGCGCTGGGCACCGCGGGTGCCAGGCTCACCGAAGACCGTGCTGCGGCCTTCGACGCGCACCACGAACAGCGCGAAGCCATGCGCCGCCTGATGAGCGGCTTCCTGGAGCGCTGGGAGAACCCGAACCTGCTCGCCGACCCCGACCTCTACGTCGACGACTTCGAGAACATCCTCACTGCGCTCGAGACCAGCGGGCTGCACCGCCTCGAGAGCGAGTGGCGGGACAGCCTGGTGCATCTCTCCGGCAACGACCTCACCAATCTCGACTCCACGCTCGGCCGCGCGCTGCGCGAGATCCGTGAGCGCATCGAGCCGATCAACCGGATCATGCAGGATCTGCCGTTCTACGACGACGACCACCGCCTGCAGATCACCACGCGCGAGAGCCAGTCCGAGGCGCGCAAGCGCTTCCGGCGCGACCTGCGCGAGGTCCGCGGGCTCATCGAGAACGCGTCGACGGACCAGGACCGTGAGCACGCCTACCGGCGGATGTCGCGGCTCATCACGCATCTGCGGCGCTCCGCGCCCGACTTCGCCGAGCTCATCGACGTGCGCAACCACGTGAGGGTGAGCGCCGAGCGGGTCACGGTCGACACGAAACAGCATGTGGCCCTCTACGATCACATCGGCGAGAAGTCCGGTGGCGAGTCGCAGGAGCTCATCGCGTTCATCGTCGGCGCAGCCCTCCGCTACCAGCTCGGGGATGCCGGTGCCGAGCGCCCGCGGTACGCACCGGTGTTCATGGACGAGGCCCTGATCAAGGCCGACGCGCACTTCACCAAGCGCGCGATCGGCGCCTGGCGCGGCCTCGGCTTCCAGCTGGTCATCGGCGCCCCGAACGACAAGTACAGCGCCATCGAGCCGCACGTCGACGTGGAGTACGACATCCTCAAGGACACCCAGGGCCGCTCCTGGGCGAAACTCAAGGTCGCGCTGCCGGAGGAGCAGGATGCCGCTGCCGCCGTCAGCGCCTGAGTCCGCCGCGTACCGGCTGCCCAACGGGCAGGTCCCGGCGCTCGCCGTGCTGCGGCACCCGCGGCTGCTGAGCACCGAGGTGCTCGCGGGCATGGTCACCACGCTCGCGCTGATCCCCGAGGTCATCTCGTTCTCGCTGATCTCGGGCGTGGGGCCGGACGTCGCGCTGATCTCATCGGTGACGCTGGCCATCGCGATGTCGTTCCTCGGCGGCCGGCCCGCGATGGTCTCGGCCGCGGCCGGATCCGTGGCACTCGTGATAGCGCCGATGGTCGCTGCGCACGGGACCGGGTACGTGCTGCCGACGGTCCTGCTCACCGGTGTGCTGCAGGTGCTGTTCGGGGTGTTCGGGCTGGCGCGGCTCATCCGCTACATCCCACGCTCGGTCATGATCGGGTTCGTCAACGCGCTCGGTGTGCTCATCTTCCTGGCGCAGGTCTCGCATGTGATCGACGTGCCGTGGATGGTCTACCCGCTGTTCGCGGTGACGATCCTCATCGTCGTGCTGCTGCCGAGGCTCACCACCGCCGTGCCCGCGCCACTGGTCGCGATCGTCGTCGTCACGGCCGCGGCGATGATCTTCGGGCTGAACGTGCCGACCGTGGGCGACGAGGGCTCCGTCAGCGGGGGACTCCCGGGCCTCACTCCCTGGACCGTCCCGTTCGACCTGACGACGCTGCAGATCATCCTGCCCACCGCCGTCGGAGCGGCCCTGGTCGGCCTCCTCGAGAGCCTGCTCACCGCGAAGCTCGTCGACGACCTCACCGACAGCCGCTCGTCGAAGTCGCGCGAGTCGTGGGGGCTGGGCGTCGCGAACATCCTGGCCGGCTTCTGGGGCGGCGTGGCCGGCTGCGCGATGATCGGCCAGACCGTCGTGAACGTTCAGCTCGGCCGGGCGCGCAGCCGCGTCTCGACCGTGATCGCCGGGCTGTTCCTGCTGCTGCTCGTGGCGGTGCTCTCGCCCGTGATGGCGGCGATCCCGATGGCCGCCCTGGCTGCCGTGATGATGATCGTCGCGCTCCGCACGATCGACTGGCACAGCGTCCGCCCCTCCACGCTGAAGCGGATGCCGCTCTCGGAGACCGCCGTGATGCTCGTCACCGTCGCGATCGTGGTCGCGACCGGCAACCTCGCGATCGGCGTCGGAGTCGGCGTGCTGCTGGCCCTGGTGCTGTTCGCCAGGCGGATCGCACACGTGACCACCGTCGAGCGGGAGATCACGCAGGGCGGCGCCGTCGCGCATTACCGGGTGCTCGGCCCGCTCTTCTTCGCATCGAGCAACGATCTCGTGGACCGATTCTCGTACGTCGACGATCCGGAGCGCATCGTCATCGACCTCAGCGGTTCGCACGTGTGGGACGCCTCCAGCGTCGCCGTGCTCGACGCGGTCGAGACGAAGTACGCCGCGCACGGGGCGACGGTGGAGCTCGTGGGGCTGAACCCGCACAGTCGTGCCTTCCATGGAAGGTTGAGCGGGTCGCTCGACGGAAGCGCCTGATCGGCTGCCCATTGCGCGCCCGCGCAGACCGGGCGAAACTGTTCTGCGTTGCGTGCAGAGCGAGGGACGATGGCGTTTGCGGTGAGACGGGCCGGTGTACACGTCGGTCGACTGTCGCTGGTCGCCGTCATCGTGGCGCTCCTCGTCGCAGGCATCGGCGGTCTGGATGCCGTCGCCGAGCGCATGATCGCCGACGGCAGTGCGCGCATGCTCACGGATGCCGAGCCCGACGCGCGGACGATGCGCGTCGTCGCACAGCAGGCGGCGGATGCCGGGGCGCAGGACGCCGCGGTGCGCGACGCCGTCGCGTCGGCGTTCTCCGGCGCGGACGTCGTGATCACACGTCAGGTGAGTGCGGTCGTGCATGCGACGTTCGCCTCGGAGCGGACCTTCGAGCTCGGGCTGCTGGACGATGTGCGTGTGCCCGGACTCGCCGCTCTCGCCGACGGAGCCTGGCCGGAGTCCGCGGAGCAGATCGCACTGCCCGTCGCTGCTGCCGAGCGCCGCGGACTGGCGGTCGGCGACACCATCACCAAGATCGATCCCCTCCAGCCCGCGGCCGGGAGCGTGGAGCTCGCGCTCGTGGGCACCTGGACCCCGGACGATGCCGCCGACCCTGCGTGGCACGGAGATCCCTCGGTCGTGTCCGGCGAGAACGACGGCGTGATCGGTCCCGCGTTCACCGTCGCCGACGCGCTGGATGGCCTGCCCGACCCGCCGAGCGTCACCTGGGAGGTCGCTCCGGAGAGCACTGACCTCGCCGAGCTCCCCGCCCTGATCTCGGGAGTCACGAAGCTGCGCGCAGTGCCGGAGGTCGTCGATCCGGACGGCGACCACGACATGGATGTGATCGGAGGCCTCGGCGCGACCCTCCAGCGCCAGGCCGCCGCCGTCGCGGGAACTCGCGGGCTGCTGGTCGCGCCGCTGCTGATCATCGCGCTCCTCGGCCTGCTCGTGCTCGGCATCGTCCTGGCGATGCTCGCCGCCGCGCGGGCCGAAGAGATCGTGCTGCTGCGTGCGCGCGGAGCATCGCGTCGCAGTCTGGCCGTCGGCGCCGCAGCCGAAGCCCTGATCTTCGGCGCGGCAGGGGCGCTGGTCGCGTTGGCCGGGCTCGTGCTGACAGTCGGCGCCGGTACGACGGCTCTGCTGATCGCGGCGGGCGCCGCACTCGTCCCGGCACTCCTTTCCGCATTGTTCACCGCACGGATCACCGGTGGCGGCGCGTCGGTGCGAGCGGATGCCTCGCGGAGCGATGCAGGTCTGCGCACGCTCCCGGTGCTGCTCGTGCCCGCTCTCGCCGCGGTCGCCCTCGCCGCCTTCGCGACCTGGCAGCTGTTCGCGACGGGATCCGTCGTCCGCGCCGACGGCGCGCCCGATCCGCTCGCCGCGGCGGCCCCGGCGCTGATGCTCATCGCCGCGTGCACGTTGGTCCCTGTGATCGCGGCTCCGCTCGCGGCGCTCGCCGAGCGCGCCCTGCGCCGCACGCGGGGCATCGCACCCATCCTGCCGCTGCGGCAGATCGCGCGCCGGATGGGTGGGACCGCGGTCGCGATCCTGTGCCTCGCGCTGGCGGCCGCCTCGATCGCCCTGGCGGCCGCGGCTCCGGTCGCCGCAGGTGCTGCCGAGCAGCGCACCCGCTTCGCGGTGCTCGGCGGGGACGTCCGGCTGATCACCGACGAGGGACTCGACACGACAGCAGCCGAGGCCGCGGAGTGGAGTGGCGTGACCTCTGCCGCGGAGATCCTGCGGACGCCGCTCGCGATCGGTGCCGACACCGTGGACCTGCTCGCGGGGCCGTCTGAGGCGCTCGGGTTCACCGGGTCGATGGACACCGGATCCGCGAACGTCGTCGGCGCGGAGCTGACCAGGAGCCTCGCCGATCGCCTCGGCGCCCAGGTCGGCACGGTGTTCACGGCGCAGGTCCGCTTCGCCGCGCAGCCGGTGTCCATCCAGGTCCTGCGGATCGTCGACGCGCTGCCAGGGATCGGCTCCGGGTGGGGCGTCGCCGCAGACCCGGAGCGGCTGCGCGCGGCCGGCGTCCGGCTCGCGGCCGACGAGCTCTGGCTGGACAGCGCGGATCCCGTCACGGTCGCATCGCTGCTGCGCACGCAGGCGACCCATCCCGTGCGGATCCTCACCGAAGCACAGGTGAGCGCGACACCGGTCACCTCGGTCGCCTCGACCGTTCTCACCGCGGGCGCTCTGATCGCCGCGATGCTGGGCGTCGCGGGGTTCTTCGCCGCGACATCAGCCATGTCCCGCTCACGCCGGGAGGAGCCGCTCGTGCTCCGAGCCCTCGGCCTCCGACGGTCCCAGCAGCGCACGCTGCGGGTCGGCGAGACGACCGGGGTCGCCGGCTACGCACTGATCGCCGGCGCCCTGCTGGGCACCGCCGTGGCCGTCGTCGTGCTGCCGATCGTGCTGGGGCTGGGCTCATGAGCGTTCGGCTCCCGGTCTCGGCGCGCGGCGCGTTCACGACCCCCGCGCTGTCGGTGTTCGTGATCGTGGTGATCGCCGTGCTGTCCTACCTCGGCGTCTCCGCTCCCGCGCTGCTCGCCGAGGGGCGCACCGCGACCGTGCAGCGCGCGGTCGAGTCCTTGCCGCCGCTGGTCCGGTGGCCGTCCGCGACGATGCCGGGGCTGCCCGCCTTCGGCGCGTCGGCAGATCCCGACGCCGGTGTGTGGGGGCTCGCGCTCGACTCGCTGGAGCAGGCCCGAGAGCAACAGCCCGAACCACTGCGCGCGATGCTGGGCACCCCGCGGCTCACGGTCGGCGTCGATGCGGTTCCCACGATCGATCCCGACAAGCACCGCGCCGCTCCGCCGCCCAAGAACAAGGTCTCGCTGGTCTCCGATCCGGGGCTGGTGAAGCGATCGGATCTCATGGATGGGCGGATGCCGGAACTCACCGACCCGCTCGACGGCATCGAGATCGCCCTGACCGACACCGTCGCCAGACAGCTCGACTGGAAGGTGGGGACCGAACGTCTCTGGGACGACCTCTCGGTCACGCTGACCGGCGTCGTGTCGCCGTCGGACGAGGAGGACCGCGACTGGCTGTTCATCGGAGGCTCGGTCGATCCCCTCATCGAGATCGACGGCAACGGCGACCGCATCCTGGTCGTCGCGGCGTTCATGCACGTGGACGAGGCGTCGAAACTCACCGCCCGCGTCCGGGACATCAAGATCGCGTCCTGGATGCCGTTCGACACCTCGGCGATCGATGCGGGCGTCGCCGCCCAGATCGAGGCCCAGCTGCGCCTGCTGGCCGCAGATCCGGTCACCATACCGATGCACGACGACACCTTCTTCAACCGCGGCCTGCCGTTCCGCTCCGGGCTGCCCCAGGCGCTCGACGCGGGGATGGTCCGGGCGGACGCGATGACGCCGGTCGTCGCGGTCGCCGTCGTCGGGCCGGTCGTGGTCGCCCTGGTCGTACTCGGTCTCGTCGGTCGCCTGATCGCCGTGCGACGGGTCGGGCCTACCAGGGTTCTCCAGGCGCGCGGCGCATCGACCGGGCGCCTGATCGCACTGCTCGGCGGCGAGGGCGCAGCCCTCGGCCTGATCGGCGCACTGATCGGCGCCGGCGCGGCCGCCGTGCGCCCCGGGTGGACCGGGGCATGGGTGCTGCTGGTCCCGCTGGTCCTCGCCGTAGTCCCCGCGGCCACCCTGCCGTGGAGCACTCTGACGGATGCCGGGCGGCGCGGGCGTCGTGATCTTGGCGCCGCGGAGCCGCGCGGGACATGGCGTCTCGCGGGTGAGGTGCTGATCCTGGTGCTCACGGCCGTGCTGGCCGGACTCATCCTGGCCCGGGGCGGCGCTGAGGGCGCCGACCCGATGCTGCTCGCGCTGCTCGTCCTGCTCGGTGCATGCGGCAGCATCCTGACGCTGCGACTGCTGCCGGCGCTGCTCCTGCTCGCCGAGAACGGCGGGCGCAGACAGGCGTCACTGACGGCACTGCTCGGACCGGCGCGAGCACGACGCGACACGGCGGTGCGCACGGCGCCGGTGTTCGCGGTCGTGGTGGGGCTTGGCGTCGCCGTCTTCGCCGTCGCGTTCGCGGCGACGGTCTCGAGTGGGATCGTGCGCTCGTCGGAGCGCGAGGTCGGTGCCGACGTGCGGATCTCCGGTGCCTACATCACCGCAGAGGGCATCGACCGCGTCGAGAACCTGGACGGAGTCTCGGCGACAGCAGGGGTGACCGGCGGTTCGAGCGTGCAGGCGTCCACCACGGAGAAGACGGCGCAGACACGCGTCTACGCGCTTGATCGCGACGCGTTCTCTGCGATGCAGCGCGGCCGCGAGGGGGCGATCCCTCTTCCCACGGCTCTGACGGACCCCGCGGACCAGACCGTGCCCGTCGTGATCTCCGAGAAGCTGCGGGACCTGCTCGGGCTCGATGCTCCGGCGGGCGCGGAGTTCGAGGTGTACGGCACGCCGGTGCACGTCGTCGGCGTCGCGTCCTCGGAGGTGCCGTTCGGAACCGCCGAGCAGTGGGTGATCGTCGACGAGGCGAACGCCGAAGAGCTCGGCCAGCGCGCCACCGGCGTGACCCAGCTCTACCTGGCGGTGGCCCCCGGCGCCGACGCCGAGCGGGTCGGCCGTGCGGCTGTCGAGGCGATCGGCGAGGACGCGTCTTTCGAGACGCCGGCGCAAGTGGCTGCGGCCAGGGCGGGCGACCCGGGGTACGTGATCGTTCAGGGCGCGCTGCTGGCGGCCAGCGTGGTCGTCGCCGCTCTGCTGGCTGTGGCAGTGATCGCGATGCTGCTGCTCGGTGCTCCGTCGCGGGCGAGGATGCTGGCGATTCTGCGCACGCTCGGGCGGTCGCGCCGCGGTGCGGGCGCGCTGGTGGCGTGGGAGGTCGCGCCGGCGCTGCTGCTGGCGGTGCCGTTCGGGGTGGGGGCCGGAGTCGTGATGGCGATCCTGGTGATACCGCAGCTCGACCTGCGGGGCTTCGTCGGAGGGCAGGCGCAGCCTGTGGTGGAGCTGGGCGGAGTCTGGCTGGCACTCGCGGTAGCGGCCTACGTCGTTCTCACCGGGGTGGCCGTCGTCGTGGCGGCGGTGCTGGCCTCACGGCTCGGGACGGCCGGCGTGATCAGGGCGGATGACAAGGATTGACGATGAGCGCGGCGCAGGAGAGGAAGCAGGACATGGCAGACGGAGCGATCGTGTGCGAGGGGCTCGTGCGGATCTTCACGGCGCAGGGCATCGAGGTCCAGGCTCTGCAGGGCCTCGAACTGCGGATGACGACGGGGGAGATGGTCGCCCTCGTGGGGGCGTCCGGCTCGGGGAAGAGCACGCTGCTCGGCATCCTCGCCGGGCTCGACCGGCCGACGGCAGGGTCCGCGCGCGTGGCCGGACACGACCTGGTGACCATGAAGGGCGCGGAGCGACTGGAGTACCGCCGCCGCAGCGTCGGTTTCATCTGGCAGCAGTCGGCCCGCAATCTGCTGCCGTACCTGTCGGCGCGCGAGAACATCGCGATGGTGCATCAGGTCGCCGGTGTCGTGCCGCGCACGGAGCGGGCGGCGTTCGGTGACGAGCTGCTGGACCAGCTCGGTGCGGCTGAGGTCGCCGACAAGCGACCCGCGGACATGTCCGGTGGGCAGCGGCAGCGTGTGGCGATCGCCGTGGCGCTGGCGAACCGGCCGAGAGTCCTCCTGGCGGACGAACCGACCGGCGAGCTCGACGAGCAGACCAGCGCCGAGGTGCTCCGCGCGATGGAACGCGCGAATCGGGAGCGCGGCGTCACCACGCTCATCGTCACGCACGATGTCGGTGTCACGGAGCATGTGGAGCGCACCGTCCGCATCCGGGACGGCCGCACGTCCACCGAGACGCTGCGTCGCACCGGAACGGATGACGAGGGGCGGTCTGTTCGCACCGCACAGGAGTACGCCGTGCTGGACCGCGCCGGCCGGATGCAGCTGCCGGCGGACTTCGTCACGGCGCTCGATCTGCGCGAGCGCGTGAGACTGACCCTCGAACCCGACCACGTGCGGGTCGCGCCGGGGCAGGACGGCCGGGCGGAGGATGCGTCATGAGCGCCGTGCTGCAGGCGGAGTCGCTCTCCCGCGTGTTCCCGAGCCCGGGTGGTGACGTCGTCGCGGTGCGCGACGCGGAGCTGTCGGTCGCGGCCGGGGAGCTGGTGGTCATCGCGGGACGCTCGGGCGCAGGGAAGACCACGCTGCTCACGCTGCTCGGCGGACTGGACCGGCCGACGGCGGGGCGGGTGCTCGTGGACGGCGTCGATCTCGCGGACGAGGGAACGGATGCCGCCGCGCTGCGTGGATCACGGATCGCATCGATCTTCCAGACGGCGGGACTCATCCCGGTGCTGTCCGCCGCCGAGAACGTGGAGGTGCCGCTGCGCATCCGGCGCGCAGACCCAGCCGAGCGCGACCGACGCGTCGCGGACGCGCTGCGCGACGTCGGCCTGGAGGACCACGCCCGTCAGCGACCCGGCGAGCTCTCCGGGGGTCAGCAGCAGCGGGTCGGCATCGCGCGTGCCCTGGTGATGGAGCCGGGCATCCTGCTGGCCGACGAGCCGACCGCGCAGCTGGACAGCGAGACGGGCGCGCAGATCATGGGTCTCATCGCGAGCCTGGTGCATCGTCGCGGCACGGCGGCGGTCGTCGCGACGCACGACCCCGCGATGATCGCGCGCGCGGATCGCGTGCTCGACCTGCACGACGGCGTGCTGCGCGCCCGCGAGGGCTGAGCCGTCAAGAGTCCTCGGCGAGACCGAGGACGATGCCCCCGGGGCCGCGGAAGTAGCACAGCCGCACGACACCCCCGTAGTCCACCACTTCGTCGAGCACCTCTCCGCCGAGCGGTCGCAGGCGGGCGATCGTCTCGTCGAGGTCGTCGACCGCGAACATGACCCGGTGGAAACCGAGGGTGTTCGGGATCGCAGGTTCTCCGCCGAGCAGTTCCGGCGCGTGGTAAGTCGCGAGCTCGAGCTTGCCGGAGGCTCCGGGGATCCCCATCATCGCGATCTCCGAGCGCATGCCGCGGAGTCCGACGACGTGCTCGGCCCATTCGCCTTCGATCGATTGACGTCCTTCCAGTTCCATGCCGAGCACGGTGAAGAACTCGACCGCTGCATCGAGGTCGTCCACGACGATTCCCACATTGTCCATGCGCACGATTGCCATGGCGGCCACGCTACGCGGCGGCGTGGCCGAGAGGTAGCCTCGGAGCGGGCCGCATCCGCGCCCGTTCGATCTGCGGCCGCGTGCTCGCGGCCAGAAGGAGGAGGCCGCCATGCGCGCCGTCACCTACGTCAGGAACGACACCGTCGAGATCCTGGACAAGCCGGTTCCGGAGATCCAGGCCGACGAGGTGCTGCTGAAAGTCGGCGGCGCCGGGCTCTGCCACTCCGACATCGCGATCATCGGGATGGGCGACGACAACCCCCTCATCGGCGGGACTCTGGGCCATGAGGTCTCCGGCACCGTCGAACGGCTCGGCGAGGACGTGCACGGCTGGCAGGTGGGCGACCGTGCGCTGGTCGCCCTGATCCTGTCCTGCGGGCAGTGCCGCGAATGCCTGGCGGGCCGCGACAACCAGTGCGAGGTGGCCTACCCGCGGGACGCGCTCGCGCCGCTCTCGCCCGGCATCGGAACCCCGGGAGGGATGGCCGACTACATCGCCGTGAAGGCGCGTCATCTCGACCCGATCGGCGATCTCGACCTGGTCGCCGCCGCTCCGCTGGCCGATGCGGCGCTCACGCCGATGCACGCCATCAACACCGTCCGTGACCGCCTGGTCGGCGACGCGACGGTCGTCACCATCGGCCTCGGCGGCCTCGGGCACATGGCCCTGCAGATCCTCGCCGCGACCACAGGCGCCCGTATCATCGCGCTCGACACGGATGCCGAGAAGCTCGCCTTCGCGCGTGAGCACGGAGCCGACCTCGCGATCCCGAGCGACGGCGACGCGGCGGCACGGATCCTGGCCGAGACCCGCGGCATCGGCGCCGACGTCGTGTTCGATTTCGTCGGCGTCCAGCCCACGGTCGATCTCGCGGTCTCGGTGGTGCGCGGCGGCGGTGCCATCCGCTTCGTCGGCCTCGGCAACGGATCGTTCCCCTACGTCGCGGGAAGCAGCACCGCGCTGCCATGGGGCGTCAGCATCGAGCGGGCGTACGGCGGCACTCGATCCGACATGCGCCAGGCCGTCGCGCTGGCGCGCGCAGGCAGGATCGGCGTGGAGGTCGTCCGCTACTCCCTCGACGACGCGATGCAGGCCTTCGACGACCTGCACCACGGACGGATCCAGGGACGCGCCGTGCTCGTTCCCTGAGGACCGCTCAGCGCAGCGCGTCGGCGTCCGGCACGACCTGCGCGTAGACGTCGCCGATCGTCGCCAGCGCGCCGCGATGGAGATCGGCCGCGCTGACGGCTCCGGCGGCCGACGGCAGCGCCCTCGTCGCGCAGGCGTCCGCGACCACCGTGACGCGGTTGCCGCGCAGGAAGGCTCCTTCCGACGTGAACGTGACGCACATGTGCGTCATGAACCCCACGACGACGACGTCCTGATTGCCCGCGGCGTCGACGCGATCGCCGAGGTCGGTGCCCACGAAGCCGTTCGGCGCGGTCTTGACGACCACCGGCTCGCCGTCGAGCGGGGCGACGCGCGGGTGGATGCGGCCGATCTCGGCGCGGATGTCGTACGGGCTGCCCTCGCCGCCGTCGTGCTGCACGTGGATGACCTTCGCGCCCTCGCGTCGTGCGCGCTCGAGAAGTCTCTCGGCGGCGTCCAGCGCCGCGGACCAGCCCTCGAGCTCCATGACCCCCTGCGTGTAGGTGTTCTGGTAGTCGACGAGGATCACCGTCGAGTCGGCGAGGGTCGCGGGTGCGTGCGGGTGACCGTCGAGTTCGCGCAGGGGAGTGGCCATCGTGGTTCCTTTCGGAGAGAGACGCCCCGGCTGTGGGGCACGTTCTACGCTAGAAGCGGCCGCCGATGTCGGCAATGTCATGCAAGCTGCAGAAACAGACATCATCGAGGAGTGTCCATGATCCGCCGTCTGATCGTCGTCACCATGTTCGACGGTGTCGACCTGCTCGATGTCACGGGTCCTGCCGAGGTGTTCTCGCTGCTCGAGCGCGAGATGACAGAGCCCACCGGGTACGAGGTGCTGCTCGTCGCCGAGACCATGGCGCCGGTGACGACCTCCGCGGGCGTGCGCGTGCTGCCGGACGCGACGTTCGATGAAGTCGCCGGCCGCCGGGTCGACACGCTGATCGTTCCCGGCGCGGTCGAGCGCGACGCCGACGGGGTGCGCGCGGTCGTCGATCCTGCGATCGTGCAGCGGGTGCGGATGCTGGCACCGGGCACTCGGCGTGTGGCATCCGTCTGCGTGGGCGCGCACGTCCTCGCCGCAGCCGGCCTGCTGGACGGCCTGCGAGCCACGACGCACTGGTCGACGGCCGCGCAGCTGGCGGCGGAGCATCCGGACGTGACCGTCGACCCCGACCCGATCTTCATCCGCGAGGGCGCGATCTGGACCGGTGCGGGGCTGACCGCCTGCCTGGATCTCAGCCTCGCCCTCGTCGCGGAGGACTTCGGGCAGGAGTGCGCCGTACGGGTCGCGCGGCAGCTGGTCATGTACGTCAAGAGGCCGAGCGGTCAGAGCCAGTTCAGCGTCTCGCTCACCGCCGGATCGGCCACACCGCGGATCGACGAGCTGCGGCATCACATCGCCACACATCTCGCGAGACCACTGACGGTGCCGGAGCTCGCCGCCAGGGCGCACGTCAGTGATCGCCAGCTCACCCGGATCTTCAAGACCGAGCTCGGCATGACCCCGGCGGCCTATGTCGAGTCCGCACGGGTCGAGGTGGCGCGCAATCGCCTCGAGGCGAGCGAGGACACGCTGCAGCGCGTGGCGGCGGACTGCGGCTTCGGCACTGTCGACACGCTGAACCGGGCGTTCCGGCGCAGGCTCGGGGTGACGCCGTCCGACTACCGGGCGCGGTTCCGGATCTCTCCGTCGCGCGATAATTTCTACGGCGCGTAGAATTGGAGGCGTGAGTCGTCAGCAGGTCGTGAATGATCCGTGGGTGAGTGAAGCCCGTCGCGCGGCTGCGGCTGCACCCGCGGTGCGCCCCGGAACGGGGCCCGCCCCGCGCCGTGCCCTGTACGGGCTTGGCGTGCTCGCGGCGCTGCGCGCACTCGGCCTGGTATTGATCGCCGAGTCGGTGGCGCGTGGCATCGCAGCCCTCGCCGGCACCGGTCTGGATGAGCGCACAAGCCGGACGATCGTGCTCCTCGGCGCGCTGGGCGTCGTGCTCCGCGTCGGCGGCGAATGGGGCACCGCGGTGCTCGCCCGCCGCATCGCGACCGGCGTCAAGCGCGAGCTGCGCGGGCGACTGTGGCGGCGCCTCGCCGACGGCGGGAGGTCCGGAGGCGGCACGGCCGTGCTCGCCGCCGACGGGCTGGACGCCGTCGACGACTACTACGTGCAGTCCGTCCCTGCGACGATCTCGGCGGCCGTCGTGCCGATCATCGTCGGGCTGCGCATCCTCGGCGCGGACTGGGTGAGCGCTCTGGTCGTGGTTCTGACGCTGCCTCTGGTGCCGCTGTTCATGGTGCTGATCGGCAAGCACACCCGGGAGCGCACGGACGCTGCGCTCACCGCGCTCACCCGGCTCGCCGACCATCTCGCCGAGCTCGCACGCGGGCTCCCGGTGATCGTCGGCCTCGGCAGGGTGCCGGAGCAGACGCGTGCTCTCGACGTCGTGCAGCGGCGGTACCGGGAGCGTACCGAGGAGACACTGCGCTGGGCGTTCCTCTCCGCCCTCGCACTCGAGCTGATCGCGACGCTCTCGGTGGCCGTCGTCGCGGTGCTGCTCGGCATCCGCCTGCTGAACGGCACGATGGAGCTCGAGCCGGCACTGGTGGCACTGATCCTCGCACCGGAGTGCTTCCTCGCGCTGCGCGAACTCGGCGCGGCCTTCCACGCCTCACAGGACGGGTTGTCCGCGCTCGGGCGGGCGCAGGAGCTGCTCGCCCGGCCGGAACGGCAAGACCTGCGCCGTGCGGAGCCCGGGCCGGTGCGGGTGGACGGCGTCACCGTCCACTACGCGGGGCGACCGGACGCTGTCCTCGACGGCGTCTCCGCCACGCTCGCCGGCATCACCGCCGTCACCGGACCGAGCGGCGCTGGCAAGTCGACGCTGCTGGCCGCCCTCGCCGGGACACTGCCGGCGGATGCCGCAGTCGCAGGGGCCATCTCCGGGGTGGGATCCGACGACGTGGCGTGGGCGCCGCAGGCGCCGCAGTTCTTCGCGGACACGCCCCGTGCCGAGCTGGCCCTGTTCGGGGCGGACACGGAGGCGCTGAAGGAACTCGGGCTCACCGCTCTCGCAGATGCCGCCACCGCCGAACTCAGCCCGGGGGAGCAGCGTCGCCTGTCGGTGGCGCGTGCGCTGGCCCGCGTCGACCATGGGGCTCGGCTGCTCCTGCTCGACGAGCCGACGGCGCACCTCGACCGGCGCTCCGCCGACCTCGTTCGGGCCGCCGTGCTGCGCAGGGCCCGCCGCTGCGTGGTCGTGCTCGCAACGCACGAGCCAGAGACGCTCGCGTTGGCCGAATGGCGGATCGCGCTGAACGGCGCCGTTCCCGCGCGGGATCACGAGGCGGATGCCGGCGCCGGGGCTGACATGTCCGACGCATCCGCTGCATCCGCGGCTCCGGAACCGGAGGTCGCGCAGGTGCCGGATGGGATGCGGGCCGGAAACGGGCTCACACTGCGCTCACTGCTGAAACCGCACCGCTGGATGTGGGCGGGATCCGTTCTGCTGGCGGCGCTGACGGCCGGCTTCGGGATCACCCTCACGGCACTGTCGGGCTGGCTGATCGTCCGCGCGAGTGTCGAGGAGTACATCATGTACCTCCTCGTCGCGATCGTCGGCGTGCGGGCGTTCGGCATCGGCCGAGCGGTGAGCCGCTACGCCGAGCGGCTCGTCACCCACCGCGCGACCCTGCGCGTGGTCGATGCGCTGCGTATGCGGCTGTGGGGCGCGATCGCCGCGCGCGGCGCGGGTTCCCGCCGGCTGCTGTCCGGTGGTGCGCCGCTGGACTACCTGGTAACGCTGTCCGGCGATCTGCGCGATCAGCTCCCGCGAGTGCTGCCCCCGCTCGGCGCCGGCGTGCTGGTGCTGCTGGCGGCGGTCGTGACGACGGGCCTCGTCGCCCCCGCG
This sequence comes from Microbacterium sp. MAH-37, assembly GCF_009758255.1. Taxonomy (GTDB): domain Bacteria; phylum Actinomycetota; class Actinomycetes; order Actinomycetales; family Microbacteriaceae; genus Microbacterium. The sequence continues at coordinate 192,164 of NZ_WSEN01000009.1, read as the reverse complement.
CTCACCGTCGCCGTGGCCGCGATCCTCGTGGTCGCAGTCGTGCTGGCTGCGCTGCTCGCGCTGTTCTCGGAGCGTCGTGCCGGATCGGCCCGGGTCGCCGCGCGGTCCGAGATCGTGCGCGGCACATCCGCCCTGAGCGCCGCGGCCGACGACCTGCGCAGCAACGGCGCCGCTCCGGCGGCTCTGGAAGTCCTCGACGCCGGCGCGGAGCGGCTCGCCAAGGCGGAGCGTCGCGCCGCCTGGTCGGCAGGGCTCGGCGCCGCGGTGGTCACCGCGGGCGTCACGCTGCTCGGTGTCCTGATCCCGCTGATCGGGCCTGACCTGCCCGCGGAGCGCGCGTCGGTCATCGCGCTCGTCGCGCTCGCGCTGGCGGAGCCGCTGGTCGCGCTCGTCGACGCGGTCGGAAGGATGCCGGCGCTGCGCGCGCTGATCTCCCGCCTCTCGCCGGTGCTGGAGCCTGCGCCGGCCGTCGGCTGGAGCGGCTCTCGACTGGACGATCCTGTCCGCGAGCTGGCGCTCGACGACGTGGACTTCCAGTACCCCGGCACTGCCGCGCCGGCCGTCGCCGGTGTCAGCGGGCGCGCGGCGCGGGGGCGCTGGCTGGTGCTGGACGGGCCCTCGGGGTCGGGCAAGTCCACGCTGCTGTCCGCGATCATGGGTGCTCTGCCGGTGCAGCGCGGGGCGATCCTCGCGGACGGTGCCCCCATCACCCGGCTCTCGGAGCGGGCCTGGCGGAGCCGGGTGGCGTGGTGCCCTCAGGACGCCTACGTGTTCGACTCGACCATCCGCGGCAATCTGCTGCTGGCGCGGTCGCGCGAGGATGCCGCGGACGACGCGGAGCTGCAGGCCGCGCTCCGGATGGCCGGCCTGGCGCCTCTGGTGCAGCGACTCGGCCTCGACACTCGTGTCGGGCCCGGCGGATCGGCGCTCTCCGGTGGGGAGCGCCAGCGCCTGGCCGTTGCCCGTGCGCTGCTCACTCGCGCCGATGTGCTCCTGCTCGACGAGCCCACCGCACATCTGGATGCGCCCACGGCTGCGGCGATGATGGGGGACGTGCGTGCCGCCACCGAGGACCGCATCGTGGTGCTGGTCTCGCACCGGGCAGAGGATCGCCGCGCCGGCGACGGGATGCTGCGGCTGGGGGCCGCCGCGTCAGGCGGCGAGCCGGCGGAAGCGGTCGCTCACGCGGGATGAGCCCGACACCGCGCGCTCGGCGCCCGGCACGCCGGCGGCGCCGACCGCGAGGATCGCGCGGGCGAGCACCTCGTCACGCACCTCGCGGCGGGCATGGTCGTCTGCCAGCATCTCCACGAGCGCCGCGACGTCGGCCTCGGCGCGGGCGGCGATGGGGAACCACGGAAGGGCTGCGCGCCATGCGCGGAAGGCGAGCAGCAGAAGGTCGTGCCGCTGCTCGACATGCGCGCGCTCGTGGGCGATGACGGCGACGAGCTCGTCCGGGTCGAGCCGGTCGATCAGGCCCTGCGAGAGCACTGTGACAGAGCCCGCGCCGCGCGGCAGGCAGTACGCCACCGGAACGGTGTCGTCGATGACCTGGGTGCGCGCCCTGGTCGGATGCGGCGAGGCGAGCAGCTCGAGCAGCGCCAGGTGGCGTCGGCGCTGCCTCGTGACCTGCACGATCGTGATCGCCAGATGCGTGAGCAGGTAGACCGTGAACGCGACGGCGGGAAGCAGCATGTACCAGGGGTGCTCCGGCACGAGGGCGAATCCGCCCAAGGCCAGTGCGCCGATCATCGAGAGGCCTCCGGCGAGGCCGATCGCCTGCCACAGCAGCAGCGCGATGACCGGCATCCGGGTCGGCCAGGACGAGCGCGACAGTGCGACCGGCACCGGCCAGGCGAGAGCGAGCGCGACGACGCCGAGCGCGACCGTCGCGGCGACGATCACGGCGTGCGGGATCACGACGGCTCCCGCCAGCGACGGATCGGCGATCAGCGGCATGGGATGCCTCTCAGGCGCCGTCCAGCAGACGGCGCAGCACTGCGGCGTCCTCGTCGGTGACGCCCCCGACGAAACGCGCCAGCACGGCGGTGCGGTCGCCGGCCTCGCCGAGCACCTCGTGCATGAGTTCGGCGGTGTGGTCGGCGCGCGAGGCCATGGCGCGGTAACGATGAGGGCGGGCGGAGCGATCCGAGGCCACGAAGCCCTTCTTCTCGAGCCGGGACAGCACGGTCAGCAGTGTCGTGGCGGCGAGCGAGCGGCCCCCGGTCTGCAGGATGTCCTGCACGTCGTAGGCGGTGACGGAGTCGGCGGCGGAATCCCAGACCGCGTCCATGACGGCGCGTTCGAGTTCTCCGAGCGTTCCCATATCCATCCTCCGTGTTTCGCGGTATTGTCCATTCTACCTCACGTCGAAATTGTTCTATGCTCTGTAGAACGAGTTCTACGGCGCGTAGAATTCAAGGTGGCGGCAGACGCCGCACCGTGCTCTGCGAAGGAGATCCGCGTGGACGTGCTCGACATCGCCCGATGGCAGTTCGGCATCACGACCGTGTACCACTTCCTGATGGTCCCGCTGACGCTCGGTCTCGGTATGGCCGTAGCCATCATGCAGACCCGATGGGTGCGCACCGGCGACGAGAAGTTCCTCAGGATGACCAAGTTCTGGGGCAAGGTCTACCTGATCAACTTCATCGTCGGCGTCGCGACCGGACTCGTGCAGGAGTTCCAGTTCGGCATGGCGTGGAGCGAGTACTCCCGCTTCGTGGGCGACGTGTTCGGCGCCCCGCTCGCGATGGAGGGTCTACTGGCATTCTTCGTCGAGTCGACCTTCCTCGGCATCTGGATCTTCGGCTGGGGGCGCCTGCGCAAGGGGCTGCACCTGGCCGCGCTGTGGTGCGCGGTGATCGGGTCGTGGATCTCGGCGTTCTTCATCATCGTCGCGAACTCCTGGATGCAGCACCCCGTCGGCGTCGAGCTTGGCGACGACGGTCGTCCGGTGATGACGGACGTCTGGGCGGTGCTCACCAACAACACCGCGCTGGCGGCTTACACGCACACGATCCTCGGCGCGCTGGTCGTCGCCGGCATGTTCCTGCTCGGCATCTCCTGGTACCACCTGTGGCGCCGCCGGCACGACGGCATCGACACCGTCGACGCCACCGGCCGCGTCGTGGTCGGCCAGACGGATGCCGCGCCGGGGCGTGACAAGGTCGACCACGGCGTCTGGCTCTGGTCACTGCGCTTCGGGGCCGTCGTCGCGATCGTCGGCTTCCTCGGAACGGTCGTCTCGGGCGACATCCAGGGCAAGCTCATGTACGAGCAGCAGCCGATGAAGATGGCCGCGGCAGAGGCCGCCTGTCACACCGGATCGTCGTTCTCGGTGCTCTCGCTCGGCGACCCCGGTTCGAGCGACTGCTCCGACGTGATCACCCTCATCGAGGTTCCCGGCGTGCTCGGCTTCCTCGGCACCGGCGAGTGGGGCGCCGACATGCCCGGCATCCGCGACCTGGAGCCGCAGTACGTCGATCAGTACGGCGCGACCATCCCCGACGACGCGCTCTACGGCGACCGCGCCGGCACCGAGGTGCACTACGTGCCCGTGATGTGGGTCACCTACTGGGGCTTCCGGCTGATGATCGGCCTGGGCGGCGTCGTCGCGGCCGGCGCGGTGATCGCGCTCTGGCTGACCAGGAAGGGCACCGTGCTGCGCTCGAAGTGGATCATGCGGCTCGCTCTGCTCGGCATCGTCGCGCCGTTCGCCGCGAACATCGCCGGATGGATCTTCACGGAGCTCGGCCGGCAGCCGTTCGTGGTCGCGCCGAACCCCGACGCCACCGGCATCGACGGAGTCTTCATGTTCACCGCCGCAGCCGTCTCGCCTGGTGTCACGGCGGGGGAACTGCTGTTCTCGGTCATCACGCTCACCGCGGTGTACGGCGTGATGCTCGTGATCGAGCTTTTCCTGATGGTGAAGTACATCCGCGGCGGGGTCGCGGCCTCGATGCCCGAGCTGGGCGCACGTGGGCATGACGATGACGACGAGGGCTCCGATGGCCGGGCATCCGACGATGTGCTGTCCTTCGCGTACTGAACCGCTCGCCGAGAACTGGGAGGAATGACCATGGAACCGCTGCCCGTCGTCTGGTTCACCGCGATCGCGGTGCTGTGGATCGGCTATCTGCTGCTCGAGGGATTCGACCTCGGCGTGGGGATGCACATGATCTTCTCCACGCGGAACGAGCGCGACCGCCGGGTGATGCTGAACACGATCGGCCCGGTGTGGGACGGCAACGAGGTGTGGCTGATCACCGCAGGTGCCGCACTGTTCGCCGCGTTCCCGGCCTGGTACGCGTCGCTGTTCTCGACGCTGTACGTGCCTCTCACGATCACGCTCGTCGGGCTGATCGTGCGCGCGGTGGGCATCGAGTACCGAGGCAAGGTGGCGACGCAGCTCTGGCGCGACGTCTGGACCTGGCTGATCGGGCTCGGCTCGCTGATCGTGGCCTTCTGCATCGGTGCGGCGCTGGCGCTGACGTCGACAGGGCTGCCGATCGATGCCAACGGCGATCGCGTCGGCGGTCCGTTCGTGTGGCTGACGGTCCCGGCGGTGCTCGGCGGTCTCGCCGTGGTGGGCTTCGCCCTCGCACACTCGGCGACGTTCCTGGGTCTCAAGGCCGACGGCCCGGTGCGCGACCGCGCCGGACGGTTCGCGGCCCGCTGGGCTCCGCTCTGCCTGGTGCCCGCCGCGGTCTGGGCGCTGTGGGTGCAGTTCGAGCACGGCGGAAACGTGCTGTCGTGGGCGTTCATCGTGCTCGCAGTCGCCGGGGCGGTGTTCGGCTGGGTCTCGGCGCGTGGGCGTCGTGAGGGCTTCGCGTTCACCGGGTACGCCGCGTTCGGCCTGTTCGGCGCGGGGGCGGTGTTCGCGGGGATGTTTCCGCTGGTGCTGCCGTCGACCGTGGATGCCGCTTTCGATCTGACCGTCTGGAACGGATCGAACAGCCCGTACACACTCGGTGTGATGACCGTAGTGGCTGTCGTCGCGCTGCCCGTGGTGCTGCTCTACCAGGGCTGGAGCTACTGGATCTTCCGGGCGCGGGTGCGCCCCGGGATGATCCCCGAGGCGCACGTCGTGCTTCCGGCCGTGCTGCGAGCGGACGCGCGCCCGGCTCGCTGAGCCGGTCGCATCACTACGCGAACACGGTGAGGCCGTAGACGACGAACAGCATCAGGTGCGCCGACCCGCCGATCGCCGACACCCGGCGACCGGCGAAGGTCGCCACGGTGAGCAGCATCGTGGCGCCGAGCAGCACGAGATTGGTCGGTGTCTCGGCCAGCAGCACCGTCTGACCGGTGAACAGTCCGATCGCCAGCACCGCGGGGATGGTGAGGCCGACCGTCGAGACCAGCGCGCCGTGACAGAGGTTGCTGACCCGCTGCATCTCGCCGCCGAACGCGGCACGGACGGTGGTGATGGTCTCGGGCAGGAACACGATCATCGCGATCAGGATGCCGGACAGGGCGACCGGGGCGCCGAGGCGGTCGAGTCCGTCGTCGAGCAGCGTTGCCATGTCGTGCGAGAGCAGCACGATGGGCAGCACGGTGGCGACCAGCACAGCCGTGCGGAGCAGGATCTCGGTGCGGTGCTGTGCGAGCACCTGCCCGGTGCGCGGCGCGGCGGCGTCGTCCGCGTGGCCGGGTTCCGTGAAGTCCGCCGCCTGGGCGCCGGTCTGCCTGAGCAGGAAGAAGCCGTACAGCAGCAGGGTCAGGACGAGAATCGGGATCGCCTGCGCGGGTGTGTAGGCCCCACCGTCGCCGATCAGACCGGGAAGGAAGAACGCGGTGACCAGCAGCACCACGAGCAGGGACAGATAGGCGGAGACGCCGGTGCTGTTCGCGCGCAGCGAGCGATGCCGGATGCCGCCGACGAGAAGGGCGACGCCGACGACGAGGTTCAGGATGATCATCGACACAGCCATGACCGAGTCCCGTGCGATGGTGGTGTGCTCGCCCGGCCCGAGCATGACGGCGGAGATGAGGATCACCTCGATCAGCACGATGGAGAGAGTGAGCACGAGGGTGCCGTAGGGGTCACCGAGGCGGTGAGCCAGGTGCTCGGCCTCGGTCACCACGCCGAAGGCGCACACGATGATCACCGCGACGATGGCGGCGAGCACAGCGAGCAGCACAGGGCCGGGGAGAGGGGCCGACAGCAGCGGTCCTGCGAGGAGGACTGCGGCGAAGGCGCCCCAGCCGAGGACGAGGCGGACGACGACGGTCCGGGTGAGGATGCTCTTGATGGTGGTCACGAGGAATCCCTGATTCTGCGGGGTCGTCCCTGCTCGAGAGTGCACCCGCGGGTCGTCCCGCCGGCGTGTTCCATCCGCCCGGGATTCTACCGGAGCCGCCGGGGAACAGTATGTGCATGAATGCGGTTGACCGTGGTGTGGAACCTCTCGACAGCATCGTGATCGGCGCCGGCCAGGCCGGACTCTCCACGTCGTACCATCTGCGGCGGTTGGGCATCGATCACGTCGTGCTGGATGCGGACGAGCGTCCGGGCGGGGCATGGCAGCATCGCTGGGATGCGCTGACCATGCTCGACGTGCACAACGTCGCCGAGCTGCCCGGCGACGTACCACCCGCGCACACCTCAGAGCGCGCGAACCAGGCTGTGCCGGCCACGTTCGCCGCTTACGAGCGCCGCCACCACCTGCCGGTGATCCGTCCCGTGCACGTCGACCGCGTTGAGGATGAGAACGGCGTTCTCGTCGTTCATGCGGGGGAGCAGCGCTGGCACACCCGCACTCTCGTGAACGCGACCGGCACCTGGTCGCACCCGTTCCTGCCGCACTACCCCGGCATGGAGACCTTCCTCGGGGAGCAGCTGCACACGGTCGAGTACCCGGGGCCGGAGCACTTCGCGGGCAGGCGTGTCCTCGTGGTGGGCGGCGGAGCATCCGCCGTGCAGTTCCTCGGCGCACTTGCGCCCATCACCGACGTTCTCTGGGCGACGCGGCGCGAGCCGGTGTGGCGCACCGGGGAGTTCAACCCCGACGCGGGCGCGGCTGCTGTGGCGCTCGTGGAGAAGCGGGTCGCGCAGGGGCTCGCTCCGCAGAGCGTGGTGAGCGTGACGGGTCTGATGCTGCGCGAGCAGGAGCAGGAGGCGGCGCGCATGGGTGTCTACGACCGGCGCCTGCCGATGTTCGAGCGGATCGAGCCCGACGGAGTGCGCTGGGCCGACGGCCGTTTCGAGCGTGTCGATGCGATTCTCTGGGCGACCGGCTTCCGTCCCGCGATCTCGCATCTCGCTCCGCTGCATCTGCGCAGCGCCGCCGGGGGTATCCAGCTCGACCGGGAGGGGCGTGGGACGACGGCGGTGGCTGATCCGCGCATCCAGCTGGTCGGCTATGGTCCGTCCGCGAGCACGATCGGCGCGAACCGCGCCGGGCGGAGAGCCGCGCTCGGGGTGCAGGCCGCGCTCGCCGCGGAGCCTGTGGCTGCGGGCGTGTAGCAGCCTCAGCGGCGGATCGTGAGCAGACCTGCGGGCGGGTCACAGCCGGTCTCACTACGCTGGAACGATGCGCCGCACCGTGCTCGGGGTCCTCGCCGTCCTGGCGACGCTGGCCGTCGCGGGCTGTACGCCGAGTGCCCCGACGGTCGCTCAGACTCCGGCTCCGACTCGAACTTCGCAGACACCGGCCCCGACGCCCACGCCGGTCGATCCCGCCACAGCGCTGGTCGGGCGCATGAGCGTCGCCCAGCAGGCCCAGAGCGTCATCATGGGCACGATCCCCGGCGCCGATCCGGCAGCGGCGCGCGCGTACATGACCGGTGGCTTCGGCGGCTTCATCCTCATGGGCGGCAACGTCCCCGAGACTCCCGCGCAGCTGAAGGAGCTGACCACCGCGCTGACCGTCGATCCGACGCTCCCGCCGTTGATCGCGACCGACGAAGAGGGCGGCATCGTCAAGAGACTGCCCTGGGACGACCTGCCCAGCGCCAAGACGCTCAAGGGTGCGCCGCCGGCCGACGCCCAGCAGGCCTTCGCCGCTCGCGCGCAGCTTCTCGCCGATGCGGGCGTCGATGTGAACTTCGGCATCGTCGCCGACGTGCCCCGCGAGTCATCATCGTTCATCTACTCCCGCGCGCTGGGGACGGATCCCGATGCCGCATCCGAACGAGTGGCGGCGGCGGTGCAGGGCGAACACGGTACGGTCATGTCCACGCTGAAGCACTTCCCCGGGCACGGCGCGGCACCGGGCGACTCGCACCACGTCATCCCGTCCACGGCCGAGCCCCTCGAACAGTGGCGCACGTCGGACGCGAAGCCCTTCGAGGCGGGGATCAGCGCCGGCGCCGAGCTGCTGATGTTCGGGCACCTCGCCTACACCGCGGTGGATGCCGCACCGGCGTCCCTCTCCGCGCGCTGGCACGAGATCGCCCGTGACGACCTCGGCTTCGACGGTGTGATGATCACCGACGACCTGGGCATGCTGCAGTCCTCCGGCATCCCCGCGTACCGTGATCCGGTGCAGAACTCCGTGGCGGCGCTGGCCGCCGGAAACGACATGGTGCTGCTGGTCGCCGGCAGCGACGCGCAGACCGCCCCGCAGGTCGCCGCGGGCATCGTCGCGGCCGTCCAGGACGGGCGGCTTCCGGCTCAGCGCCTGCAGGACGCCGCGGAGCACGTCGCGGCGCTGCGGCTGGAGATCGCCGCGCGCGAGCGCTGATCAGGCGCCGAGCCAGGCGTCCAGCATCCGCTGCCTCAGCACCGTGCCGCGTTCGGCGAAGCCGCGCTGCTGCCTGACGTACTCGGCCTTGCCCTCTGGCGTCTCGATGCGCACCGGCTCGACACCCCAGTCGGAGAGGTCGTAGGGCGCCGCCTCCATGTCGAGCTGACGGATGTCGCGCGCGAGTTCGAACGTGTCCAGCATGAGTTCGCCCGGCAGCAGCGGGCCGAGCTTCATCGCCCACTTGTACAGGTCCATGCCGGCGTGCAGGCATCCGGGCTGCTCGATGTCGGGCTGCAGAGAGCGCGACAGCGGCAGGCTGTTGCGCGGAACAGCATCCGGCGTGAAGAACCGGAACGCGTCGAAGTGCGTGCAGCGCAGCTCGTTCGCCTCGACGACCGCATCTGTCCCTGCCTGGCCGAGGCGCAGCGGCGCCTGATGCCGGTGCTCCGCCTCGCGGTACACCATCGCCCACTCGTGCAATCCGAAGCACCCGAACCGGCCAGGGCGCGCGGCGGTGCTGCGGAGCATCCGCTCGACGAGCGCGGCGAGCTCCGGCTTCTCCGCCGAGAACACGGCGGCATCAGGCATCGCAGAACCGAAGACCGGACCGGGGGAGTACCACCGCCAGGTCTGCCGCTCGGCGGCATCCGCCAGCACGACGCCCGCTCCGGGATGCCACCGGCGCAGCTGCGCCGGTTTGTACGAGTAATAGGTGAAGAGGAAGTCCTCGACGGGATGCTTCTCGCCGCGCGCCGCACGCGCGCGATGAGCGGCGGTCAGCTCGTCGGCGCGCGCCTCATGCGCGCCGGCGCGGTCGGTCCACGCCGTGGCGTCGAGGAGCGGGATCGTGAGGGTCACTCCACGAGGATACGGCGCGTGCTCTGCCGGAATCCTCAGTGTTCGCGCCGGGCACGCGCGTAGAATCACGAGCGCCCGATCCCCCGAGGAGCTTCACCATGCCCGAGACGGTGACCCCCGAACCCGTCTTCGTCGACCCCGCAGGGCGCCGGATGCGCTGGATCCGTCGCACGCTGTGGGTGCTCGTCGCCCTCGCCATCGCATACGTCGCACTGGCGATCAGCGCGTTCCTGGGCGGCCCGACGATCGATGCGCCGCTGCTCCCGCAGCCGCCGGCAGCCGCTGCGCCGCCCGCGCCGACGCCGGCGCCGACGACGGCGGACGCCGTCCCCGTCCCCCCGAGCACCGCTCCCGTCGACGGCAGCTCCGAGCAGACGGATGCCGCCACATCGAGCGACCCCGCACCGGCCTCGGTCCCCTCCGCGTCGACCCCGCCCTCCACCGCGCCTGCCCCGGCTCCGGCTCCGACGGAGACCGCCCCGGGCAGCAGCGGCACCGCGCCAGGGCAGAACCGTTCGGGCGACACCCCCGGGGACGTCCACAAGGCCGAACCGACACCGAAGCCGCGCGCGTCGTGAGCCGCGCCCAGCTGCGGCGCGATGCGCGCGCCGCACGCGTGAAGGTGCACTGGATCTCGCTGATCGCGGTGCTGCTCGCCCTCGCCGCCGCCCTCGCCATCCAGGGTTACACGCACCACCTGACCTCGACGGATGAAGACTCCCGTCCCGCCGGCGATCGGGCGTCCGCCGCTGCTCAGGACCCCAGCGGCGAGCCGATCCTGGACACCAGGGATGGCGTCGACACCGCGGCCCCGAAGGACGGCACGCTCGCACTGACCTTCGACGACGGTCCCGACCCGGTCTGGACGCCGCGGATCCTCGACGTCCTCAAGGCCCACGGCGTGCACGCCACCTTCTTCGTCGTCGGCACCGCGGCCGCCGAGCATCCCGATCTCATCCGGCGGATCGTCGCCGAGGGGCACGAGATCGGCACCCACACCCTGACGCACGCCGACCTTGCGAATGCTCCGGACTGGCGCACGGACCTCGAGTTCGACGGTGCGCAGAGTGCTGTCGCCGGGGCGGGCGACATCACGACCTCGCTGTTCCGTCCGCCGTACAGCTCCACGCCGGCCGGCCTCGACCAGGGAACCTGGGACGTCGTCGAGGACGCCGGCGCGCGAGGCTACCTGTCGGTCCTCGCGACTCTGGACAGCCGTGACTGGGAGCGCCCGGGTGTCGACGAGATCGTGGCGAACTCCACGCCGCCTGACACCCAGGGTCAGATCCTGCTCATGCACGACGGCGGCGGGAACCGCTCCGAGACCGTCGCCGCACTCGACAGACTCCTGCCCGCGCTGCAGCAGCAGGGGATCACGGTGACGACGGTGGGCGACGCCGCCGATGTCGCGGGCACCGTCCGCGCCGCCACACCGGTCGAGCGGTTCCGCGGCACCGTGTTCGTCTCCACGCTCTGGGTGAGCGCGGCCGTGGTCGCCCTGATCGGGATCGGCCTGGTCGCCGCCGGCATCATCATGGTGGTGCGAGCGATCCTCGTGGTCGTGCTCGCCGCCCACCATCGCCGCCTGGCGAAGCAGCGGGCGAAGCGCCGGCCCTGGATCTACGACGGTCTGGTCTCCGTGATCGTCCCCGCCCACAACGAGGCGGCGGGCATCGAGGCCGCGGTCCGATCGATCGCCGCGTCGCGGCATCCGGTGGAGATCATCGTCGTCGACGACGGGTCCACCGACGACACGGCGGCCATCGTCGAGGGCCTCCGGCTGCCGCAGGTGACGCTGATCCGGCAGGCGAACGGCGGCAAGCCGTCTGCGCTGAACTCCGGCATCGCCGCAGCGCACGGCGAGCTCATCGTGATGGTGGACGGCGACACGGTGTTCGAGCCCGACACCGTCTCGCGGCTGATCCAGCCCTTCGAGGACGCCGCGGTCGGTGCGGTCTCGGGCAACACCAAGGTCGCCAACCGCGGCGGCGTGCTGGGAGCGTGGCAGCACATCGAGTACGTGGTCGGATTCAACCTCGACCGCCGCCTGTTCGACGTCGCGGAGTGCATGCCGACGGTGCCCGGTGCGATCGGCGCGTTCCGCCGCGTGGCCCTGAGGCGGGTCGGCGGCGTCAGCGACGAGACGCTCGCCGAGGACACCGACCTGACCATGGCGCTGTGCCGCGACGGCTGGCGAGTGGTGTACCAGGAGGACGCGCGGGCCTGGACCGAGGCGCCCGCCACGCTCGGCGCGCTCTGGAAGCAGCGCTACCGGTGGTGCTACGGCACGCTCCAGGCGATGTGGAAGCACCGCGGCGCGATGCTGCAGAAGGGCCAGGCGGGCAAGCTCGGCCGGCGTGGTCTCACGTATCTGCTGGTGCTGCAGGTGCTGCTGCCGCTGTTCGCCCCGCTGGTGGACGTGTTCGCGGTCTACGGACTGTTCTTCCTCGACCCGATTCGCGTCCTGGCGGTGTGGCTCGGCTTCCTGGCGATCCAGCTCGGCATGGCCGTCTACGCGTTCCGCATGGACGGTGAGTCGCTGAAGCCGCTGTGGACCCTGCCTCTGCAGCAGGTCGTCTACCGGCAGTTGATGTACCTGGTGGTGATCCAGTCCGTCTTCACCGCGATCGCCGGCAACAGGCTGCGCTGGCACCGGATGAAGCGCTACGGCTCGCTGCGCGTGCCGCCGGCGACGGCGAACGTCGGCTGAGCGGGGAACGGCCCCCGGTCAGTCCCTCGGGTCGACGATGCCGGCCTCGCCGAGCAGCTCGCGCAGCCCTGCGCCGTCCACCGCGCTGACCCACGGCACGTCGTCGCCGGAGTGATCGCCGGCGACGGTGCGGCCGCCGGCCAGCACGGCCTCGGCGGGCAGCAGACGACGGATCGCGACGCCGGCGACAGACGACGGATGCTCGACGAGGAACTGTCCGTAGGTCGACTCGTCGTGCTGGCCGTCATCGCCGATGAGCAGCCAGCGGATCTCGGGGAACTCCTCTGCGAGGCGCCGCAGGTTGGCGAGCTTGTGCTCGCGGCCGCTGCGGAACCAGCGATCGTGCGTGGGCCCCCAGTCCGTGAGCAGCATCGAGCCCTGCGGGAACAGGTGGCGGGAGAGGAACCTGCGCAGTGTGGGCGCCACGTTCCACGCGCCGGTGGACAGGTAGATCATCGGCGAACCGGGGTGGTCGCGCATGATCTGCTCGAGCAGCACCGCCATCCCCGGCACCGGGGTGCGGGCGTGCTCGTCCACGACGAACGAGTTCCAGGCCGCGACGAACGGGCGGGGGAGCGCGGTGACCATGACGGTGTCGTCCACGTCGCAGACCACGCCGAAGCGGATGTCCTCGTCGACGACGAACGCGGTCGCCTCGACCGGCTCCTGCCGGTCGGTGGCCATGGTGAACGTCTGCCAGCCCGGTTCGAGGTCGGCCTCGACGACGGTGTCCACCACCCCGCCACGGTCGGCGACGACGGTGTGCGTGCGACCGCCTATCTCGATCCGCACTGAGGCGAAGCTCACCGGGATGCCGGCGAAGGAGCGCCAGCCGCGCACACCCGCGCCGTCGTCGCTGGCCTTGCGCGGCAGCGGCGGCACGATGAGCACGCGCCCGACGATCCGCACCCAGCCCTTGCCGCCGTAGCCGGGGAAGGGGACGACGGTCGCCGAACGCCCTCGTCTGCGTGCGCGACGTTCGCGTGAGACGTGGAAGCGGTGTTCGAGGCGGGCGAACCAATGGATCTTGGCCGCGGCGGCGGGTGACATCCCCTTCAGTCTTTCACGGATGTCGAGTGCGTCTTACGCGCTCGGCCCATCCGCATCCGACATGTGATGTTCCTCGCGGCGGGAGATGATCTTCTTCACGACGAACACGATCACGAGGAACAGCACGATCGCGCCGACGAACAGGTAGCCGGCGTAGTGCACGCGATCCACGAGCTCCTTGAAACTGCCGGCCACGAGCGAACCGACGCTGACGTACACCGTCGCCCACAGCACGCAGGCCGGCAGCGTCCAGGCGATGAAGCGCCGATAGGCGTACTCGCTCATCCCGACCGTGAGCGGCACCAGCGAGTGCAGCACCGGCAGGAACCGGGACAGGAAGATCGCGATGCCGCCGCGGCGCTGCAGATAGCGCTCGGACCTGACCCAGTGGTCCTCGCCGATCCAGCGTCCTATCCGGGAGTGGCGGATGTGCGGTCCGATCCAGTGCCCGAGCCAGAAGCCGACCGATTCGCCGAGGAGGGATCCGATCACGACCGCGATGACGAGGAACACCCCCTGCCACACATCGGTGACGCCGACGGCGGCGACCAGCACGACGGTGTCGCCGGGCACGATGAGACCGATCAGGATGCTCGTCTCGAGCATGATCGCGACGCCCGCGATGAGAGTCCGCAGCACCGGATCCATCGACTGCACGGCGTCGATGATCCACGTCAGGAACTGGTCCACGGAACGAGCGTACGGCCTGCACGGCATCATTCGCTGAGAGTGGTACGCCGCGCGCCGTACGCTTGCTTCGTGTCCCTGCCGTCCGTGCTGCTCGCCCGTGCCCTCGACCGTCGCGGCGACCTCGAGGGGCTGTTCTCGCGGATGGACGACGGCGCGCAGGCGGCCTTCTGGCTGGACGCAGGTCCTGACGCCGCGGAGGGATGGAGCATCCTCGGTGTCGGCCGCCCGGAGACGGATGCCGGACGCGTCTCCCGCACCGTGATCGGCGGCGAGCACGGAGCGGAGAGCCCGGTACCGTTCCATGGCGGATGGGTGGGCTGGATGTCCTACGAGGACGGCGCGCGCCGCATGGCGGCGCCGGCGGCGGACCCCGAGACCGGCTCCGCCTGGATCGTGGTCGATCGCGCGATCGCCGTCGACCACTCCACCGGCCGCTTCTGGGCCCTGGCGCCCGCCGACGACCTGGACGACTGGCATCGCGCTCTGGCGGGTCTGCTGTCGCCGGCGCCGCCGGCCGCACCGGCGCGGCCGCCGGCATCCGTCGCCGTCGCCCGGCACGGCGTCGACGAGTATGTCGCGCTCGTGGAGCGCTGCCGCGACGCCATCCGCGCCGGTGACGCGTACCTGCTCTGTCTCACGACCCGCTTCACGACGGATGCCCCGCCCGACCCCTTCGCGGTGTACCGGCGCCTGCGCGCCGCGACGCCCGCGCACCACGGCGGGTATCTGCGAACCGGTGGCACCCATCTGCTCAGCGCGAGCCCGGAGCAGTTCCTGGAGGTACGCGACGGCGTGGTGCGCACCAGCCCGATCAAGGGCACGCGGCCGCGCGGGACCACGCCGGAACAGGACGCCGCTCTCGCCGCGGAGCTGCATGCCAGCGAGAAGGAGCGCGCCGAGAACGTCATGATCGTCGATCTGATGCGCAACGACCTCTCGCACGTCGGCGTTCCGGGCACGATCGTGGTGGAGCGGCTCTGGCAGGTCGAGTCGTACCCTGCGGTGCATCAGCTGGTGAGCACGGTGAGTGCTCGGCTTCGTGACGGTGTCACCGTCGACGATCTCGGCGAGGCGGCCTTCCCCGCCGGCAGCATGACCGGCGCCCCGAAGCTCTCCGCCATGACGATCCTGCACGAGCTGGAGCGCGCTCCTCGCGGCGTCTACTCCGGGTGCTTCGGCCACATCGGTCTCGACGGCTCCGCCGATCTGGGCATGGTGATCCGCAGCGTCCTGGTCGACGGGGGGACGGCCTACGTCGGCGCCGGAGGAGGGATCACCTGGCTGTCGGATGCCGCGGAGGAGGCCGCCGAGGTCGCTACCAAGGCGCGTGCGCCGCTCGCGGCGCTGGGCGCGGAGCTGCCGGAGGAGTGGCTGGCCGCCCCGCGAGCGTAGCGAGCCGAAACGAGCGATATCCTGGAAGTTCCCGTCTTTCATCAGGTAATCCGCATCCCGTCAGATTGGCCGTCCCTTGTCTGAGCACCCGACCGACAACACCGAAACCGCAGAGCCGCTGTCCGCGCACGCCATCCAGGACAAGTGGCAGCAGTACTGGGCCGAGAACGACACGTTCCGGGCCGGCGGCGACGAGGACGAGCGGCCGCGGAAGTACATCCTCGGGATGTTCCCGTACCCGTCGGGCGACCTGCACATGGGGCACGCGATCAACTACCTGTACCCCGACATCGTCGCGCGCTACTGGCGGCACCGCGGGCAGAACGTACTGAACCCGATCGGGTGGGACTCGTTCGGCCTGCCGGCCGAGAACGCGGCGATCAAGCGCGGTGCCGACCCGCGCGAGTGGACCTACAAGAACATCGAGCAGCACAAGGCCGGATTCCGCGGCTACGGCATGTCCTACGACTGGACGCGCGTGCTGCACACCTCCGACCCGGAGTACTACCGCTGGAACCAGTGGCTGTTCCTGAAGCTGTACGAGAAGGGCCTGGCGTACCGCAAGAAGAGCGCGGTGAACTGGTGCCCGAACGACCAGACGGTGCTGGCCAACGAGCAGGTCGTCGACGGCCGCTGCGAGCGGTGCGGTGCCGAAGTCGTGAAGAAGAAGCTCACGCAGTGGTACTTCAAGATCACCGACTACGCCGATCGCCTGCTGGACGACCTGGACGCACTCGAGGGGCACTGGCCGCACAAGGTGCTGCAGATGCAGCGCAACTGGATCGGCCGCTCGCACGGCGCCGACGTCGACTTCCGCATCGAGGGCCGGGAAGAGCCGGTCACGGTGTTCTCGACGCGTCCTGACACCCTGCACGGCGCAACGTTCTTCGTCGTCGCGCCCGACGCCGACCTCGCGGCAGAGCTGGCAGCGGGCTCCTCGGCCGAGGTGCGGATGCGCTTCCAGGACTACCTGGAGAAGACGCAGAAGGAATCCGACATCGAGCGGCAGTCCACCGACCGCCCGAAGACCGGTGTCTTCCTGGAGCGCTATGCGATCAATCCGGTCAATGGCGAGCGACTGCCGATCTGGGCCGCCGACTACGTGCTGGCCGACTACGGCCACGGCGCGGTCATGGCCGTGCCTGCCCACGACCAGCGCGACCTGGACTTCGCCCGGGCGTTCGACCTGCCGGTGAAGATCGTCGTGGACACCACCGTCCCCGGCGGTGCGAACGAGGGCGGCGACCTGGCCGAGCTCGACCCCGCGATCACCGGCACCGCCCTGGTCGGCAACGGCGTGATGACGGGCTCGGGAGACCTGGACGGCCTCGAGAAGACCGACGCGATCGCCCGCACCATCGAGCGGATGGAGCAGGCCGGCACCGGCCGAGCGGCCAAGAACTACCGTCTGCGCGACTGGCTGATCTCGCGCCAGCGCTTCTGGGGCACGCCGATCCCGATGCTGCACCTGCAGGACGAGACCGTCGTGCCCGTGCCCGAGGACCGCCTGCCGGTGAAGCTGCCGAGCGTCGAGGGCCTGGACCTCAAGCCCAAGGGGAGCTCGCCGCTGGGCGCCGCGGCCGACTGGGTGCGGACGATCGACCCGGCATCCGGCGAGCCGGCGCTGCGTGACCCCGACACCATGGACACCTTCGTGGACAGCTCGTGGTACTTCCTGCGCTTCCTGTCGCCGAACAGCGACCAGTTCGCCTTCGACCCCGAGCAGGCCAGGCGCTGGGCGCCGGTGGACGGCTACTTCGGCGGCATCGAGCACGCCATCCTGCACCTGCTCTACTCGCGCTTCATCACCAAGGTCTTCTTCGACCTGGGGCTGATCGACTTCGAGGAGCCGTTCTCCAACCTGGTCAACCAGGGCATGGTGCTGATGGACGGCTCGAAGATGTCGAAGAGCAAGGGCAACCTGGTCGAGCTCTCCGACCTGCTCGCGCAGTACGGCGCCGACTCGCTGCGCCTCGCACTGGCCTTCGCCGGCCCGGTGGAGGACGACAAGGAGTGGAACGGCGTCTCGCTCTCCGGTGCGCACAAGTTCCTGGCCCGTGTCCTGCGCGTCGGCGACGAGACCTCCAGTCCGGTCGGAGCGGACGCCGCGACCGGTGATGTCGCGCTGCGCCGCATCACCCACCGACTGCTGGCCGACGCTCCCGGCCTGGTCGAGCAGACGAAGTTCAACGTGCTGGTCGCGCGCCTGATGGAGCTGGTCAACGGCATCCGCAAGACCATCGACACCGGTGCGGGCGCTGCCGACCCCGCCGTGCGCGAGGCCGCCGAGACGGTGGCGATGATGATCGAGACCATCGCGCCGCACACCGGCGAGGAGCTGTGGGCACGGCTCGGCCACGAGCCTTCGGTCAGCGCCGTGCAGTGGCCGGATGCCGAGCCCGCGCTGCTGGTGGACGACACGGTCACCACCGCCGTGCAGGTGAACGGCAAGGTGCGCTCCACGCTCGATGTGGCAGCCGACATCTCCGACGCAGATCTCGAGGCCGCGGCCCGTGCCGACGAGAAGGTGCAACGCGCCCTGGAGGGCAAGGAGATCGTGCGCGTGATCGTGCGCGCTCCGAAGATCGTCAACTTCGCCGTCAAGGGCTGACCGACCCCGGCATTCTCCGCGTCGCAGGATCGGCGGCATCCGATCCTGCGACGGTTCCGAACACTCTCTGAGCGGCAACCGTCGCAGGAGAAGGAGAGTGTCATGCGTACGTCCCCGAATCGTCTCATCGCCGTCATCTTCGGCGCCGTCTACGTCCTGGTCGGACTGCTCGGCTTCGCCGTGACCGGCGGCGTGTCCTTCCTCGCGACCGAGGGAGGGCTGCTGCTGGGCATCTTCATGGTGAATCCGCTGCACAACGTGGCGCATCTGCTCATCGGTGCGGCCCTGCTGATCAGCGGTCTGATCTCGGTGAGGGCGGCCAAGGCGACGAACATCGTCGTCGGCGCGGCCTATCTGCTGCTCGGCATCGCCGGATTCTTCCTGGTCGGCACCGCGGCGAACATCCTGGCCCTCAACACCTTCGATCACTTCCTGCACCTCGCCAGCGCCCTGCTGCTTCTGGCCCTCGGTGTCGCGACTGATCGGACGGCGCAGCGCCTGGCCGTGAGCTGACCGATGAGCGCTCTGGTGCAGACGTGGCCCGCCGTGTTCGCGTGGGGCAGCGGGCTCCTGCACCTCGGCCTCGGCGCGTCCCTCCGCGCCGAGGCCACCGGCGCGGCCGGCGTCCTGGCGATGGCCGCGCTCCTCGTGCTGGGGCTGGGGGAGCTCGCCTGGGGGATGGCGAGTCTCCGTGCGGGGCGCCCACGGGCGCCCCGCACGGCGGTGCTCGGGGCGCTGGCGGGGGTTGCTGTCGCGCCGGCAGCCCTCGCGACAGGATGCTCGGCCGTGGCCGTCGCCGCCGCTCTGCTCCTGGCGCTGTCCGCGGTCGGTCTCGCCTCCCGGGGGAAGGCGGGATCGACCGCTTCGACACCGCGCAGGGCGCCGGGCGCTCTGATCGCCGCGGCGGCGATCGCGGCCGCTGTGGTGACGCCGGCGCTGGCCACGACCGACACACCGTCCCACATCGGAGATCTGCCTTCGGGCGGGCAAGGTGTCCACTCCGGGCATTGATCTGCGGGCCCGGCAGACTCAGGCCGTCGGGATCACCACGATCGGCTCGCTCGTCGGCTTCCCGTCCGGCGCTCCTCCCTGGTGCTCGACGGTGACGGCGACCACATCGCCCGGCTGCATGCCCGGCTCCAACAGGGCTGTCGTCGTCGATCCCGTCGCGTCGAAGACGCCGGCGGAGATCGGTGTCTCACCGCGCACGTACCAGAGCTCGTAGGTCTGATCGTCGCTCAGAGACGGGAGCTCATCCGCGACGAGCACGGCCTCGCCCTCGGAGGCGGACCAGTGCAGGGTCGCGCTGCCGCCGCCCGCCACCTCGGCGGTGGCCTGCTGAGCGTCCGATGCGGATTCGATGCGGTCGAGCGCCGTCACGTACGCCGGCCTGGTGGCCTGCTGCACGATGATCGACGCCCCGATGCCGATGCCCGCCACCAGCACGACGGAGGCGGCGAGTGCGAACCAGCGCCGCCGAGGCGACGGACGGCTGGGCTTCGTCACCACCGCGGAACCCGACCTGTCCGGGTGCGCGGGCTCCTTCACGTCCGTCGCAGCGGACGGCGCGTCGATACGGGCCAGAACGCTCTCCAGCACATGCGCCGGCGGCACGACCTCGTCGACGAGGTCGGCGAGTGCCGCGGCTGTCCCGGCGTCCTCCTGCGTATCCGCAGCCCATTCCGGATGATCTGCAAGCGCACGACGGTACGCCTGCCGGTCGTCGTCGCTCAGCGCGCCGAGGGCCTCGCCGGCCGAGAGCATGTCGAACTCCTGCTTGTCCATCGCGTCACCTCATCTCCTTCCGCAGTCGTGTCAAGCCGTCCCGCATCCTCGTCTTCACCGTTCCCAGCGGACTGCCCGTGAGCACGGCGATCTCACTCTGCGAGTATCCGCCGTAATAGGCCAGGGTGATCACCTCGCGCTGCGCATCGGGGAGCCTTCGGAGCGCACCGCCGATCCGCTCCGACTCCACCTTGAGCTCGACCTGTTCGTCGACCGATGCCGGTGCGGAGGCGAGATCTCTCAGGCCCGCCCTTCGATCCCTGTCGGAACCGGCCTGCGCCGACCGCACCCTGTCGATCGCCCGGCGGTGCGCGATCGTCAGCAGCCAGGAGCGTCCCTGACCTCTCTTCGGAGTGAAGCGCGAGGCGGATTGCCAGACTTCGAGGAACACCTCCTGCAGCACTTCCTCGCTCTGCGCGCGGTCCACGAGGATCCGGAGGATGAGGCCGAACGCGCGGGGGGAGAGCATCCCGTACAGCTCCGCGAAGGCGTTCCGGTCGCCGCGCGCGACGAGAAGGATGAGGTCGCCGGCGGTGTCGACGGGAACCGGCTCGCCCTCGGGCACGTCGATTCCGTCGATCACCATGTCCACAAGCATGCCCTACTCCCTTCGCCGGGATCGCCGATCAGCCGAATGTGAAGGCGCAGACCTCGACGAGAGGGGAGCGGTACGCCTTCCGGGGCGAGCCGATGATGATCGGTTCCATGCGCTCTCCTTCGTCACAGTCTCTTCGGTGCGGCGCGCTGAGCGGTTTGTCCCGGTTCTGCTCCGACCCGGATCCGGCACGCTCTCGCCCCCTCGTCGCCGCTCCGGACGAACGTCACGGATCGTTGCTCTCAGTGGGCCCCGGACGAGGGAGGCGTTCCGTCCACACCGCGACGCCTCCGTCCCGCAGGCCGAGCAGGACGCGACCGCTCTGATCGGTGCGGAGGATGCGGGCGTTCAGCGCGGTGAGGAACCCGAGCGTCTCAGCGCGCGGATGCCCGTAGTCGTTGCCCTCACCGACGCTGATCAGCGCGATGCGCGGCTGCAGCTGCGCGTACAGGCCCGGGTCCTGGTCCTTGCTGCCGTGGTGGGCGACCTTCACGACCGCGTAGGGTCCGCGCACCCGGCCGCTCGCGACCAGCATCCGCTGCGGCACGGCAGACAGGTCGCCGAGGAAGAGCGACCGAGGGACCCCGCCGCCGCTGAACTCGACGACGACGCTCGCGTCGTTGCCGGAGGTGAACGCTGCAGACGCGGGTGGTGGCCAGAGCACCTGCCACCGGGCGCCGCCGAGCACACCGTGCCGGCCGGCGGCAGCGGGCACGAGCCGGGCGCCGGCGGATGCCGCATCGCGCAGCATCCGCTCGTCCTTCGCCTCGGCCGGTGGACCGTGCAGCAGCGCGGTGGTCCGGCCGCGCACGGCGTCGAGCCCGCCGGCGTGGTCCTGGTCGTAGTGGGTGAGGACGAGCACATCGATGCGGGGCACGCCGAGCTGGGCGAGACAGTCCGACAGCGCGCCGGGGTCTGGGCCGGTGTCGATCAGGGCGACACGTCCCTCCGAGCGCACCAGCAGCCCGTCTCCCTGGCCCACATCGCAAGCGGCGATCGACCAGTCGTCCGGCGCGGTCAACGTGGCCAGCGGTCCGGTGAGCAGGATGCGGGCACCGCCGAGCGCGACGGCGACGGCGAGCACCAGCCCGGCAGTCCCGCGCAGTCGCGCCGAGCCGGATCGGGCGATCAGCACGGCGATGGCCGCACTGATCAGGGCGGTCACCGCCGCAGTGACGGGACCCGCGATGACGGGGATCACGGCGCCGGGCAACCCGGCGCTCACGGTCGCGGTCGTCGCGATCCAGCTCGACGGCAGCCACGCGGTGGCGGCGAGCAGATCCGCCACGGCGGGTACCGCCGAGGTCAGGCAGGCGAGGAGGCCGATCACCGTGGCGAGCGGCGCGGCGGGCTCGGCGATGAGATTGGCGGCGACGCCCACGATCGATTGCTGCTCGGAGAAGAGGGCGACGATCGGCCCGCAGACCAGCTGCGCAGCGAGCGGGACGGCGAGGGCGAGGGACACGGGTTCCGGCATCCATCGCGACATGCCGCGACTGAGCGGCCGAGCCAGCAGCAGGAGTGCCGCGGTCGCCGCGACCGACAGTGCGAAACCCGGCGAGGCCGCCAGCCAGGGGTCGCCGACGAGGATGCCTGTGACCGCGACCGACAGCATCGCAAGACCGGCGCTGGGTCTGCCGAGCAGCACGGTGAGCATGGCCAGTGCCGCCATCACCGCTGCGCGGATCACACTGGGCTCGGGCGTGACGAGCACGACGAAGGCTCCCAGCGCCGCGAGCGAGATGAGCACACGTACGCGGCGGCCACCGCCGCACAGCGCGACGATCCAGAACACCGCGGCGACGACGATCGCGCAGTTCGCCCCGCTCACGGCGGTCAGGTGCGAGAGGCCGGAGGCCAGCATGGCCGCACTCAACTCCTCGCTGACTGCGCGGGTGTCGCCGACCGCGAGGCCCGGCAGAAGGCCGGCACCGGGTTCGGGGAGCGTCGTGGCCCGGTCGATGAAGTCGGCGCGGGTCTGCGCGGCGATCGCGAAGATCCCGGATGCCGGCCGGCTGACCTCTCCGGTCGTCGTGAACACGACCAGAGCCGCACGCTCGCCGGCATCCGTGACCTTGGCCTGACCGATGACGGTGAGCTCCGCGCCGAGGTCGACGCCGTGCTGCGGGTCGATGCCGATCCGCACCGGGACGGCGAGCGCCTCGGCATGCCCCGGTGGGCCGATGGTCACCGTGCGCGCGTCGAGCCACAGTCGTCCGTCCGCGCCCACGGAGGCCGACGAGGAGACCACGGCGATGACCTCGACGGCTCGCCCGGCGAACGCCGCGGCACGGTCGCGCGCCGGGTGCGCGGCCGCCGCGGACAGCGCCACGGCGGCAGCGCAGAGCAGACTGAGCACCACCAGGCCGGAGCCGCGCCGGTGCCGGACCGTGCTGAGGGCCCAGGCGATCGCGGCGAGCACCGCACCGGCCGCCAGCGCGAGGGACGTGCCCGGCAGCAGCACGGCCAGCAGTGCGAGCAGCCAGACGGATGCCGCCAGAACGGCGCTGCGCAGATCCTTCACCGCTCAGACCTTCACCAGATCACGCAGTCCGGCCAGGAGCTTCTCGCCGATCCCGGGCACCGCCAGCAGGTCGTCGACGGAACGGAACCGGCCGTTGTCGTCGCGCCAGGCGATGATGCGCTGGGCCAGCGCCGGCCCGATCCGTGGGAGGGCTTCGAGCGCCGCCTGATCGGCGCTGTTGAGATCGACGAGACCGTCGCCGGGCTGCTGCGCGGCACCCTCGGCACCAGGGGTACCCTTCGGCGGCACGACCACCTGCTCACCGTCGCTGAGCGGTCGGGCCAGGTTGACCGCGGCGAGATCGGCCGCGTCCGTGGTGCCGCCGGCCGCGGCGAGGGCGTCGACGAGCCGGGCATCCGACTCCAGCACGTACAGTCCGGGCTTCTCGACCTCGCCGAGGACGTGCACGTACAGTCCGGCCGGGGCACCCGACTGGGTCTCGTCCTCGATCGGGACGACGTCCGACGGAGAGGCCTGGCCGCGCAGGATGCCCCAGCCGACCGCCGCGGACAGCACGACGAGGCCCAGGACGACCGCCGCTCCGATGCTCAGCCGCAGTCGCCTGCGCGCCGGGGCGGGGTCTGGGGCATCCGGGGTGGGCACTCCGCAACCGTAGGACCGGTCGGATGCGCGAATCCGTCGCTACCCCATGATCGGTGAGAAGCCGTCCAACCGCCCCACCTGTGGATCACGAGTCGCCCACGCCCGCTGCACCAGGTGGCCCCCTCGCACCCCTCCGGCCGCCTCAGTCCTCCCTCCGCTCGCTTCGAATCGCGATTCAGCACGCTCTGGGATCGCCTGAGCGTGCTCAACTGCGACCGGGGCGAAAGGACGGTGGGGCCGGAGCTGGGCCGTGGAGCGACCGGTGCGTGTCGGCACCCGCCGGTAGGCTGGAAAGCATGGCAGCAGCTCCTCGTTCATCCGCACGTGGGGGAGCGGCGAAGGCGCCGAAGATCCCCCAGGTGTCCTGGCGGGAGCCCCGCCCCGCTCCGATCGTGCTGGTCTCCGGTCCCGAGGAGATCTGCGCCGAGCGCGCGATAGCCGGCATCCGCGACTACCTGCGCGCGGAGGACCCCGCACTCGAGGTCAGCGATGTCCGCGCCGACGACTACGCGCCCGGCACTCTGCTCTCCCTCACGTCGCCGTCGCTGTTCGGCGAGCCCCGTCTGGTGCGCGTCGCCGGCGTCGAGAAGGCGTCGGACGGGTTCATCCAGGAGGCCGTCTCATACCTCGAGAACCCGCAGGAGGGTGCGACCGTGCTGCTGCGGCACACGGGCGCCACGGTCCGGGGAAAGAAGCTGCTCGACGCCGTGCGCGCGGGCACCGGCGAAGGCATCGAGATCGCCTGCCCCGCCGTCAAGCGCGACAGCGATCGGGTCGACTTCGCCGCGGGCGAGTTCCGCGCGGCGAAGAAGCGCATCGCTCCGACGGCGCTGCGCGCGCTGGTCTCGGCTTTCGCCGACGACCTCACCGAGCTCGCCGCGGCCTGTCAGCAGCTGATCGGCGACGTCGAGGGCGATGTCACCGATGAGGTGGTCACGCGCTACTACGGCGGCCGCGTCGAGGTCTCGGCCTTCGTCGTCGCCGACACCGCGATCGCCGGCCGCTACGGCGAGGCGCTCATCGCGCTGCGGCACGCGCTCGCCTCCGGCGCAGACCCTGTGCCGATGGTCGCCGCCTTCGCGATGAAACTGCGCACCATGGCGAAGGTCGCGGGCCTGCGCGGCTCCGGCCGCGAGCTCGCCTCGCAGCTGGGCATGAAGGACTGGCAGATCGATCGCGCCCGCCGCGACCTCTCAGGCTGGAACGAGCGATCGCTCGGCATGGCCATCCAGGCCACCGCGCGCGCCGACGCCGAGGTCAAGGGCGCGTCGCGCGACCCGGTCTTCGCGCTCGAGCGCATGGTCGCCGTCGTGGCGACGAGGGAGCCCTTCGGAGAGTCCGTCGATCGCTGATTCGGCCGGAGCATGAAGAAGGCCCGCCATCCCCGAGGGGAGGCGGGCCTTCTTCAGAAGTCTGCTCAGAGAGCGGCGACCTGCTTGGCGATGGCCGACTTGCGGTTCTTCGCCTGGTTCTTGTGCACGACGCCCTTGCTGACGGCCTTGTCGAGCTTGACGGATGCGGTGGAGAGCGCGGCCTCAGCGGCCTCCTTGTCGCCGGCGACGACGGCCTCGCGGGTCTTGCGGACCCACGTCTTCAGCTCGCTCTTGACGGCCTTGTTGCGCTCCTGCGCCTTCAGGTTGGTCTTGTTGCGCTTGATCTGCGACTTGATGTTTGCCACGTGCGGGTGCTTTCTTTCGAAGGAGTGTTGGAAGTGCTGCCGGAAGGAGAGGGGTTCCGAACAGCGGTCGTGAGGGAAGAACCCACACGCAAGCCAAGAACCAAGCTTACCAGCACTGCACCGCTCCGCGCGAAACGTGCCGGACGCGGCGAGGCGATCCAGACACGCGCATGCGGAACTCGGTCGCATCGAGGTCGGTACCGGGTGCAGAATACGGGAATACTGCCGACGCAGATGTCGAGGAGAAGCATGCGACCCGATTCCGCACCGCCCGCGTTCCCCGCGGGCTTCCGCTGGTCCGCCGCGACCGCCGCCTTCCAGATCGAGGGCGCCCGAGGCGCCGACGGGCGGGGCCGTTCCATCTGGGACGACTTCGTGGAGACGCCGGGGCGGGTGCGCGACGGATCGACGGCAGAGCCGGGTCCGGACAGCTATCACGGCGCGGCCGAGGACGTCGCGCTGCTCACGGGGCTCGGCGTCGACCGGTACCGCTTCTCGATCTCCTGGACCCGCGTGCATCCGGGCGGATCTGGACCTGCGAACGCGGCCGGGCTGGCGTACTACGACCGCCTGGTCGATGCACTGCTCGGTGCCGGCGTCACTCCGTTCCCCACGCTGTACCACTGGGACCTGCCGAGCGAGCTCGAGGCCGAGGGCGGCTGGCTGAACCGCGACACGGTCACCCGCTTCGCGGACTTCACCCGCACGGTCGCCGAGGCTCTCGGAGATCGGGTGAAGCACTGGTACACGATCAACGAGCCGGTCTCCACTTCGCTGCAGGGTTACGCGATCGGTGAACTCGCCCCGGGACGGCAGCTGCTGTTCGAGTCGCTGCCGTCGGTGCACCACCAGCTGCTCGCGCACGGCACGGCCGCCGGCATCCTGCACGACCACGGCGCAGAGCAGGTCGGAATCGTCAACAACCACACGCTGGTGATCCCGGAGGCGGAGCAGGATGCCACAGCCGCCAACTTCTACGACATCCTGCACAACCGCATCTTCGCCGAGCCGGTGCTGCTCGGCAGTTATCCCGATCTCACGACCCTCGGCGTCGATCTGCCGATCCGAGACGGCGACCTCGAGACCATCTCGTCGCCGTGCGAGTTCTACGGGGTGAACTACTACAACCCCACCACCATCCGCTCAGCGCCGCCGGAGTCCCCGATCCCGTTCCAGCAGGTGCCGACGCCGGGCGCGGCGACGACCGGGTTCGGCGAGCTCTGGCCGATCGTCCCGCGGTCGCTCACGGGGTTCCTCGTCGATGCGAAGCAGCGCTACGGCGATGCACTGCCCCCGGTGATCGTCGGTGAGAACGGAGCGTCGTTCCCCGAACCCGACCAGGCGGACGCGCCGCTCGACGACGACGACCGCATCGCCTACCTCGACGGGCACATCCGCGCGATCGCGGACGCGATCGCGCAGGGCGTGGAGGTGCAGGAGTACACAGTGTGGAGCCTGCTCGACAACTTCGAATGGGCCGACGGGTTCACGCAGCGGTTCGGCCTCGTCCACGTGGACCAGGAGACCTCGGTGCGCACGCCGAAGGCCTCCTATGCCTGGTATCGCGACCTCATCGCGCAAGTCCGCGCAGACGTACAGATCAGGACAGGAGAGCCGCAGTGAGCACGACCGCGACCCGCAGGGTCGGAGCCGGCTGGCTCTCGCTGTTCACCCTCGCCTGGCTGGCGATCTGGACCGTGCAGCTGACGCCGCTGCAGCTGCTGCTGCCGGATCAGCTCGACGCGAGCAACGCCGAGGGCCACTGGGTGGTCGGCGTGGTGTGGTCGGGCATCGTGCTGTCGGTCGGCGGTCTCGCCGGCGTCATCGCCGCGCCCGTGGCGGGCCGGCTCTCCGACCGCACCCGCTCGCGCTGGGGACGGCGCCGGCCCTGGGCGGTCGGCGGATCGCTCCTCGCAGCACTCGGGCTGATCGTCACGGGCCTCGCTGACGGGCCATGGCTCATCGGCGGCGCCTGGGTCATCGTGTCGATCGGCCTCGCAGCCGCATCCGCCGCGTTCACCGCGATGATCGCCGATCAGCTCACCGAGCAGCGCGGGTCGGCCTCCGCAGCGGCCAGTTCGGCTCAGGCCGCCGGCATCGTCGTGGGCGTGGGCGCCGTGGTGCTGCTGGGCCTCGGCATCACGGCGTCGTATCTGATGCTCGCAGGGATCATCGCCGTGATCGGCGTCGGCACCGCCGTGCTGCTGCCGGATCCCGGCCCCGCCCACGTGCTGCCGGTCCGGACGCAGGCGCGGCCGTCGTCGCTGCGCGACCCCGACTTCCTGTGGCTGCTGATCAGCAGGCTGGTCGTCAACGTCGGGAATGCGCTGGGCACCTCGCTGCTGCTGTTCTTCCTGCTCTACGGCATCGGCTTCTCGAAGACCGAGGCGGAGGACAACCTGCTGGTGCTCATCGTGATCTACACGGTGTTCGTCGTGATCGCGTCGATCATCGCGGGCATGATCTCCGACCGCACCGGAAACCGTCGCACCCTGAGCGTCGTCGCCGCGGTCGTGCAGGCCGTGTCGGGCCTGGTGATCCTGTTCAGCCCGACCTTCGTGATGACGGCCGTCGCCGCCGCGATCATGGGCGCGGGCTACGGCGCATACATGGCGGTGAGCCTGGCGTTCAGCACCGATCTGCTGCGCGACCCCGAGGACCACGCGCGCGACCTCGGCATCGTCAACGTCTCGGCGAATCTCGGTCAGCTGCTCGGACCGCTGATCGGCGCAGGGCTGGTCGCCCTGGTCGGCGGGTTCTGGCTGCTGTTCGCGGCGGCGGCGGTGCTGTCGCTCGCCGGAGCCGTCATGACGCTGATGGTGCGTCGTGGTCGATCGTCGCCAGCGCCACTCCCAGTACGGCGTTGAACACCCGGGGGCGCATCGCGGTGACCAGGTGGGCCGTGCGGGGCACGACGATCAGCTCCGCCTGCGGAGCCAGCCGCAGGAACAGCCGCTCATGCGTGCGCAGTTGATCGAACTGACCGTTCACGAACCACAGCGGGATCCGGATGCGTGACACGGACTTCGCGAGATCGAGCGTGCTCAGACTCTTGAGCGCGACGTCCTGGGCGTCGAGAGCGTAGCCCCCGGCCCCGAAGTCGGGGCGGGTCTCCACGGGGATCGTCGCATCCAGCACTCGCTCGGAGAGCCAGGAGCCGCGATCGGGGAGGCGGTCGAGCGACCCGGCGAGGAAACGGTACATCGCGAGGGCGGCGCCGCGTGGGATCGCCGAGCAGGATGCCGCGATGAGTGCCGCCACGGGCGGCCTCTCCTCCCCGCCGGTGTATGCCAGCGAGAGCAGTCCGCCCATGGAGTGCCCGACCAGCAGGACGGGGCCGCGGGTCGCGGCATCTCGCACGGCGTGGTCGATCGTGGACAGCGCCTCGTGCAGCGTGAAGTCCTCGTCCATGCGCGTGCCGTGACCGGGCAGGTCGACGGCGACGGCGGGCACCCCGACGCTCTCGAGATACTCCAGCTGCGCCCGCCACATGGTCGCCGACGTGCGGATGCCGTGCACGAGAACGACCTGCGGCGTCATGGCCCTACTTCTTGTCCTTGCCCTCGACGTCACCCGACAGCGCGGCGATGAACGCCTCCTGGGGGACCTCGACGCGACCGACCATCTTCATGCGCTTCTTGCCCTCCTTCTGCTTCTCGAGCAGCTTGCGCTTGCGGGTGATGTCGCCGCCGTAGCACTTGGCGAGCACGTCCTTGCGGATCGCGCGGATGGTCTCCCGGGCGATGATACGGGCGCCGATCGCCGCCTGGATCGGCACCTCGAACTGCTGTCGGGGGATGAGCTTGCGCAGGCGCTCGGCCATCATCGTGCCGTAGGCGTATGCCTTGTCGCGGTGCACGATCGAGCTGAACGCGTCGACCTTCTCGCCCTGCAGCAGGATGTCGACCTTGACCAGGTCGGCCTCCTGCTGCCCTGCGGGCTCGTAGTCGAGGGAGGCGTAGCCCTGCGTCTTCGACTTGAGCTGGTCGAAGAAGTCGAACACGATCTCGCCGAGCGGCATCATGTAGCGCAGCTCGACACGCTCCTCGGAGAAGTACTCCATCCCGAGCAGCGATCCCCGACGCGATTGGCAGAGCTCCATGACCGTGCCCACATAGTCCTTCGGGAGCAGGATCGCCGTCTTCACCACAGGCTCGGACACCGAGCCGATACGGCCGTCGGGGTACTCACTCGGGTTCGTCACGGTCACCGTCTCACCGGTGTCCGAAGTGAGGACCTCATAGATCACACTGGGGGCGGTGGTGATGAGGTCGAGTCCGAACTCACGAGAGAGCCGCTCGGTGATGATCTCCAGGTGCAGCAGTCCGAGGAATCCGCAGCGGAAGCCGAAGCCGAGCGCGACCGAGGTCTCCGGTTCGTACTGCAGCGACGCGTCCGAGAGCTTCAGCTTGTCCAGCGCCTCGCGCAGCTCGGCGTAGTCGCTGCCGTCGATCGGGTAGATGCCCGAGAACACCATGGGCTTGGGGTCGGTGTACCCCGCGAGAGCATCGGACGCCGGCTTGCGCGCCGTGGTCACGGTGTCGCCGACCTTCGACTGACGCACGTCCTTCACGCCGGTGATCAGGTAGCCCACCTCGCCGACGCCGAGACCCTTCGAGGGGATCGGCTCGGGGCTGGAGACGCCGATCTCGAGAAGCTCGTGATTCGCGCCTGTCGACATCATCTGGATGCGCTCGCGCGGCGACAGGCTCCCATCGACCATGCGCACGTAGGTGACCACGCCGCGATACGCGTCGTAGACCGAGTCGAAGATCATCGCACGCGCGGGTGCATCGGCATCGCCCACGGGCGCGGGGATCTCCTGCACCAGACGATCGAGCAGATCCTCCACGCCGGCGCCGGTCTTGCCCGACACGCGGAGCACGTCCTCGGGGTTGCCGCCGATGAGCGACGCGAGCTCCTTCGCGTACTTCTCCGGATCGGCCGCGGGGAGGTCGATCTTGTTCAGCACCGGGATGATGTGGAGATCGTTCTCCAGTGCCAGGTACAGGTTCGCGAGCGTCTGGGCCTCGATGCCCTGGGCGGCGTCGACGAGCAGGATCGCGCCCTCGCACGCGGCGAGGGATCGCGACACCTCGTAGGTGAAGTCGACGTGGCCGGGCGTGTCGATCATGTTGAGGGCGAACGTCTCGCCGTCGATCTCCCACGGCATCCGGACGGCCTGGCTCTTGATCGTGATGCCGCGCTCGCGCTCGATGTCCATGCGGTCGAGGTACTGCGCGCGCATGTCGCGGTCCGAGACCACGCCGGTGATCTGCAGCATCCGGTCGGCGAGGGTCGACTTGCCGTGGTCGATGTGGGCGATGATGCAGAAATTGCGGATCTGCGCAGGCGGCGTCGAGGCCGGCTGGTGCGGGGTGAGGGCGCGTGGTGACATGTCCGCTCGATTCTACGTGGCGGGGGAGCGGATGCTCGATTCCGGCGAGTCGGTGATAGTCTCGCGAAGTTGCCCACCCCGATCCGGTGACACCGGATCTCATCCGGGGCACGACTCCGTAACAGTGACGTACGCCGCGTTTGCGCGGCGGGCGTGTGTCGGGCGATGCTTGTAGCTATCCGACTCAGCGCCGCGTCGGCGATCCCGTGCGCGCCTGTAAAGAGAAAGAATCACCAACCTTGATCAAGTATCTCGTGCGCCGCGCCCTCGGCTGGCTGCTCATGATCGTGGTTGCCACCAACGTCACGTTCTTCCTGGCCTGGGGCTTCCTCGATCCGCGCAGCAACTACGTGGGCCGGCGTCCTCCGCTCTCCGAGGAGCAGATCAACAATCTGCTTCAGCCGCGAAACCTGGACAACACTGTTCCGCTGATGCAGCGATGGTGGACCTGGTTCAGCGACATCATCTTCCACTGGGACTGGGGGATGAGTCCGACCGGCGGTTCGGTGAACGAAGAGGTCTCCTACCGGATGTGGATCAGCGCGGAGCTCGTGCTCGGTGCAACGATCATCATGGCGGCGCTCGGAATCTGGCTCGGCGTCTACACTGCATCGCGGCAGTACAAGCTCGCCGACCGGATCGGTCAGGCCACGTCGATCATCACGATGAACATCAACATCATCGTCGCGGGCCTCGCGGTCGTCCTCCTCGCGATCAACTTCAACGAGTGGGTCGGCGTGCGCGTGTTCTACGTGACGGGCTCCTCGTCACAGGGGGTGACCGGGTTCTTCCCGACATTGGTCGACACGTTGCAGCACGTCACGCTGCCGACCATCGCACTGGTCGTCATCGGCTACGCGCAGTACCACTTCCTGCAGCGCTCGCTGCTGCTCGACAACATCAGCGCCGACTACGTCCGCACCGCGCGCGCCAAGGGCCTGACGAAGCAGCAGGCGATCCGCAAGCACGCCCTGCGCACCTCGCTCATCCCGGTGGCCGCGCAGGTCGCGTTCACGATCCCCACGATCTTCACGGGCGCCGTCCTGACCGAGACGATCTTCGCGTGGAACGGCATGGGCCGGTACTTCCTGACGACGATCAATGGAAACGACATCAACGGTGTGGTCGCAGTCGCCGCCTTCGGCGCCCTGCTCACCGCGATCGGCGCGCTGCTCGCAGACATCGCCGTCGTCGTGCTCGACCCGCGAGTGAGGATGAGCTGATGAGCACTGAAATGATCGATCCCGCAGTGCAGCCGCCCGTCGGCCCCGACACCACGGCGGAGCGCACCCCGGGCAAGTCCCTCTCCAAGATGGCGCTGTACACGCGCCGCTTCATGCGCAACAAGCCGGCCGTCGCCGGCATCATCATCTTCGCCGTGCTGGTGATCATGTCGATCGTCGGTCCGCTGCTGTCGCCATACGGCGTCACCGACATGGACTTCCTGAACCTCACCTCGCCGCCGTCGGCCGAGCACTGGTTCGGCACCAACGGCTCCGGCAACGACAACTTCACGCAGACCCTCGTGGGCCTGCAGCGCTCGCTGATGATCGCCGTCACGGTGTCCATCGGCACCACGGTGATCTCGGCGATCGTCGGCACCGCGGCCGCGTACTTCGGCGGGACGACCGAGCGCATCATCCTGCTCATCATCCACTTCATGATGGTCGTGCCGACCTTCCTGCTCCTCTCGATCGTCTCGAACGACTCGGGCGGCGTCTGGTGGATCATCTCGATCGTGATGATCTTCACCGGCTGGTTCTTCCCGGCTCGCATCATCTGGACCATGGCGCTCTCGCTGCGTGAGCGCGAGTACGTCCAGGCGGCGCGGTACATGGGCGTCGGCGGCATGAAGGTCGTCGTCCGTCACCTGGTGCCCAACATCGGCTCGCTGCTCGTGATCAACTTCACGCTCGGCATCGTCGGTGCGGTGACTCTGGAGTCCGGTCTGTCGTTCATCGGCTTCGGCGTGAAGATCCCGGACGTGTCGCTCGGCTCGCTGATCGGCAGCGGCAGCGGCACCATCACCAGCGCACCCTGGCTGTTCTACTTCCCGGCGCTCGCCCTGACCCTGCTGACCGTGTCGATGGCACTGGTCGCCGACGGTCTCCGTGACGCCCTCGATCCCACTTCGTCGGCAGGAGGCCGCGCATGAGCGCCCCCGCATCCAGTACTGTCCTCTCCGTCCGCGATCTCAAGGTCAGCTTCGGCTCCGAGGCCGGCCGCGTGGACGCCGTCCGCGGCGTCTCGTTCGATCTCGAGGCCGGCAAGACGCTCGGCATCGTGGGCGAGTCGGGTTCCGGCAAGTCGGTCACCTCGCTCGCCATCATGGGCCTGCTCGACGAGAACGCGAAGGTCTCCGGGTCGGTCGTGTTCGACGGGCAGGAGCTGCTCGGCAAGACCGACAAGCAGATGTCCGTGATCCGCGGCAACGGCATGGCGATGGTCTTCCAGGACCCGCTGACGTCGCTGACGCCGGTGTTCACGATCGGCGACCAGCTGATCGAGGCGCTCACCGTGCACCGCAGCCTGTCCCGCGAGGACGCCGAGAAGCGCGCGATCGAGCTGATGACGCTGGTCGGCATCACGAACCCCGAGAAGCGCATGAAGGCCTTCCCTCACGAGTTCTCGGGCGGCATGCGCCAGCGCATCGTGATCGCGATCGCGATGGCGAACAACCCGAAGCTGATCATCTGCGACGAGCCCACCACCGCGCTCGACGTCACGATCCAGGCGCAGATCCTCGAGCTCATCGAGAAGGCGCAGGACGAGACCGGCGCCGCGGTGATCATGATCACGCACGACATGGGAGTGGTCGCGCGCACCGCCGATGACGTCATCGTGATGTACGCCGGCAAGCCGGTCGAGCACGCCGAGGCGCGCGAGCTCTTCCACCGCACGCGCATGCCCTACTCGATCGGCCTGCTGGGCGCGATCCCTCGCGTCGACAAGGCCGAGAAGGAGCCGCTGGTCCCGATCAAGGGCAACCCGCCGCTGCTGATCGACCTTCCGGACGCCTGCCCGTTCGCGAACCGCTGCCCGATCGCCGTGGCGGCCTGCCGCACCCGTGAGCCCGACCTGGTCTCGATCGACACCGGCGCCGGCGAGTTCCACGAGGTCGCCTGCATCCGGGCCGAGGAGATCTCCGACGGCGGCCTCATCGGCGGCCTGCCGGTGTACCCCGTGCGCGAGGTGCCCGAGAGCGAGCTCACCCGCACCCCGCGCGAGGAGCGTCCCGTGACGCTCGAGGTGCGCAACATGACCAAGACCTTCCCGCTGCTCAAGGGCGCGCTGTTCAAGCGCAAGGTCGGCGAGGTGCACGCGGTCAAGGGCATCAGCTTCGACGTCCGCGAGGGCGAGACCATGGCGATCGTCGGCGAGTCCGGCAGCGGCAAGACGACGACTCTGCTGCAGATCATGGATTTCGCCAAGCAGGAGGACGGCGATCTGATCATCGGCGGCACGAACGTCAACGACATCAAGCACGCCTCGCAGGAGCGCAAGCTGCGTCGCGACATCCAGATCGTGTTCCAGGACCCGATGGGCGCGCTCGACCCGCGCATGACGGTGACCGACATCATCGCCGAGCCGCTCTACGCGATCGGCACCTCCAAGAAGGAGGCGATGCACCGCGTCGAGGAACTGATGGATCTGGTCGGTCTGAACCCCGCACACCGCGACCGTTTCCCGGGCGCGTTCTCGGGCGGCCAGCGTCAGCGCATCGGCATCGCCCGTGCACTGTCGACGAAGCCGAAGATCGTCGTGCTCGACGAGCCGGTGTCCGCGCTGGACGTGTCGATCCAGGCCGGCGTCATCAATCTGCTCGACGAGCTCAAGGTGAAGCTCGGTCTGTCGTACCTGTTCGTGGCGCACGACCTCTCCGTGGTCAGGCACATCGCCGACCGCGTGGCCGTGATGTATCTCGGGGAGTTCGTGGAGCACGGTGACGTCGATGACGTGTTCGACAACCCGCAGCATCCGTACACCCAGGCGCTGCTGTCGGCGATCCCGGTTCCGGACCCCGACATCGAGCGGACGCGCACCCGGATCGAGTTCGATCCGGCGACGATGTCGACTCGCCCGCTGGCGGTCTGAGACCCGTTTCCGGCCATCTGGCTGTGGCCCTGTGTCACAGCCAGATGAACGCTCGGTCACTGTCCGATAACGGTTAGCGGTTATTCACCGTCCAGGCGATGAATGCGCAGTGCGGGCAACTATTCTCCCCTTATGACACGCCGAAAGGCGAAAGGAGCACCATGAAGCAGTACAAGCTGATGGGAGCGCTGGCACTCACCGGCGCTTTCGCACTCGCGCTCAGCGGGTGCGCTGCCAACAACGATGGCGGTGGCGACAGCGGCGACAAGGGCAGCGGTGACGGTGCCGCGACCAAGGCCGCGGACTACAACCCGCAGCCCCGCGAGAACCTCAAGGAAGGTGGCACCGTCAACTTCCCGATCAACGAGATTCCCGAGCAGCTGAACGCGTTCAACGGTGACGCGAGTGCCGACACGGCGACGATCGCCGCCTGGTACACCCCGCAGCTGATCCTGTTCAAGCCGGACGGCACCGCGTACAAGAACGACGCGTACCTCGACGAGTGGAAGGACGAAGTCAAGGACGGCAAGACCGTTCTGACCTTCACCTTCACCAAGGACGCGCACTGGAACGATGGCACGGAGATGGACTGGACTGCCATCGACGCGACCTGGAAGGCCAACCGCTCCAACGACGAGGGCTTCGTTCCGAACGCCACCGACGGCTACAAGGAGATCGAGTCGGTCGTGAAGGGCGACACGGACAAGACCGCGATCGTCACCTTCAAGAGCGAGTTCGCCTGGCCGAAGATGCCCTTCGGCGGCGGTGTGATCCACCCGGCTCTCGCCAACGTCGACAACTTCAACAAGGCGATGATCGACAACCCGCACCCCGAGTGGGGCGCCGGTCCGTACACCGTCGACGAGTACGACTCCAAGAGCGGCTTCATCTCGTTCAAGCCGAACAAGGAGTGGTGGGGCGACAAGCCGCTGCTCGACAAGGTGACCTTCACCGCGATGGACGCGCAGGCCTCGATCAACGCCTTCAAGAACGGCGAGATCGACATGGTCGGCACCGGCACCAAGGACCGCCTCGCACAGGTCGCCGACATGAAGGACGTCGTCACCTACCGCGCTCAGCGCACCTACAACGCCCTGCTGCAGGTCGACTCGACCAAGCCGCAGTTCCAGGACGTCAAGGTCCGCGAGGCCTTCTTCCAGGCGATCGACCTCGACCAGATCAAGCAGATCATCTGGCAGGGTCTGGACTACAAGGAGGAGCCGGCCGGTTCCTTCACGCTGTTCTCGTTCCAGCCCGGCTACTCGGACTCGCTGAAGGAGGCCGGCTGGAAGCACGACCCGGAGGCCGCCAACAAGACGCTCGATGAGGCCGGCTGGGTCAAGGGCGATGACGGCATCCGCTCGAAGGACGGCGTCCGCCTCGAGGGTGTCTTCCCGGTGTGGTCCGACGACCCGACCCAGGCTGCTCGCGCTCAGGCGATGCAGGCTCAGGAGAAGGCGATCGGCTTCGACCTGAAGATCGACGTCCGTCCGTCCAACAAGTTCTCCGATGACTACACCTCCATGAACTGGGATGTCTCGTCGCTGGGCTTCACCTCCTCCGACCCGTACGGTGCCGCATGGTTCTGCCAGCTGTACTGCATGGACCAGGGTCTGAACCTCTCTGGCGTTCAGAACGAGGAGACCGACAAGCGGATCCACGACGAGGTCGAGTCGATCAGCGACCCGGTCAAGCAGACCGCAGCCGCGATGAAGCTCGAGGCTGAGATCTTCCAGGAGTGGGGCCTCATCCCGATGTACAACGGCCCGACGGTCATCACCGCGAAGAAGGGTCTGGCGAACCTCACGCCCGAGCCCTACAGCGGTCTCGACCTGTTCGGCGTGCAGCCCGTCGAGAACGTGGGCTGGGAGAAGTAAGCACTTCTCCTCCCTGCGAAGCGGGGTCGGTGGTTCATCCACCGGCCCCGCTTTCTCGTCCTCCTGCTCTGTCAACGGGCCGCATGGAGCAGTCGCACAGGCGCACGTCACGTAGGCTGGAACGTATGCGTCGCGGGACATTCCGAGAAGGCACGGTCGATTACGCCGCGGTCGGGGCGTCGCACGCGCCCGACCTCATGCAGTATCCGCCGGAGCGCAGTCTGCCGGCCGAGGAGTCGTGGCGGATCGGCAGCGGTGAGGACCGCTTCCGCACTGCCGGCGACGCCCTGCTGTCCTGGACCGCGCAGCGCGCTGCGGGTCTCGTGCTCGAAGACGTGCGCCCCGCGGCCGGCCCCACCTACGCGGGCGTGAGCTTCGACCACGAGGGCAACGCGATCGCCCCCAGCCACCGCGAGCAGGAGCAGCGCTACGACGCCGAGGGAACTCCGTATGCCGGTGCGGGCATGACTCTGAAGGTGCGCGGCCGTGTGAAGGGCCTGCGGGCGGACGCTGAACTGCGAGTGATCTCGGTCACTGAGGAGCCGCGCCGGATCGGGTTCGTGCTCGGCACGATGGGTGGTTCCGTGGTCAGCGGCGAAGAAGCCTTCGACGTGGACTGGCGCGAGGACAACGACGAGGTCTGGTTCACGGTGCGTGCCTTCGACACCCCCAACCGGATGTCGTATCGCATCCTCCCTGCGCTCGTGAAGCGCCGCCGCCGCGAACTGTTCGCCCGCTACCTGCGCGCGATCTCGCCGCTGTACGCGACCCCGATCTGATGGCGCTCTCGCTCTGATGGCAGGACCGCTTCCGCTGGGCGACCCGGCTCCCGCCGACGGGCGGCTGCCCGACGACATCCGCGTCGACACCGCCACGCCGTTCTCGGCCTACCTGCACGTGCCGTTCTGCCGCGTGCGCTGCGGTTACTGCGACTTCAACACGTACACCGCCACCGAGCTGCGCGGCGCCAGGCAGGACGAGTACGCCGACACTCTGAGCACCGAGGTGGCACTCGCCAGCGAGGTGCTCGCCGCCGCCGGCGGCATCCGCCCGCTGCACAGCGTGTTCTTCGGGGGCGGGACGCCGACACTGCTCCCGGCCGGGGATCTGGCCAGGATGCTGGACACCACGATCGCCGCCTTCGGCATCGAGGACGGCGCCGAGGTCACCGTCGAGGCGAACCCCGACACGGTGACCCCCGAGGTCGCCGAACGCCTGGCGGATGCCGGGGTGACGCGCCTCTCGATCGGCATGCAGTCGGCCGTCCCGCACGTGCTCGCCGCCCTGGACCGCACGCACCGACCCGAGAACGTCCGGACCGCCGTGGAGGCCGCGCGTGCGGCGGGACTCGCGGTGAGCGTCGACCTGATCTACGGTGCGCCAGGGGAGTCGCTGGGTGACTGGGAGGCGTCTCTCGACGCCGCGCTCGCACTCGACCCCGACCACATCTCCGCCTACGCGCTGATCATCGAGGACGGCACCAAACTCGCCAGGCAGATCCGCCGCGGCGAGGTGCCCGCGCCCGACGACGACCTGCAGGCCGACATGTACGAGCTGGCGGACGCCCGCCTCGGTGCCGCGGGCTTCGGCTGGTACGAGGTGAGCAACTGGGCGCGCCGCGCCGAGCAGCGATCCCGGCACAACCTCGCCTACTGGCTCGGCTCGGACTGGTGGGGCTTCGGCCCCGGCGCGCACAGCCATGTGGCAGGACTGCGGTGGTGGAACGTGAAGCACCCCGCTGCGTACGCGCAGCGTCTGGCCGCGGGGGAGTCGCCGGCAGCCGGCCGGGAGCGACCGGATGAGAACGCTCGGATGCTGGAGCGCGTGCTGCTGCGCAGCCGGCTGTCCGAGGGCATCCCGATCGACGAACTGCCGATCGACAATCGTGACATCGTGGCCGGCCTCATCGCCGACGGGCTCGTTGACGGAGCATCCGCTCTGCGCGAGAAGCGCCTGCGACTCACTCTGCAGGGCCGTCTGCTCGCCGACGCCGTCGTGCGGGCGCTCACCGACTGAGCACGCCGGCCTCAGGGCAGCAGATCCATCCCGCGCGCGCGCCGCTGCGGAACGGTCTCCGTCTCCGTGTCGAACAGGCGCGTCAGTCGCTCGGAGCCGTACGCCGGCCAGCCGGGATCCCCGTCGCGGATGAAAGCGGCCCATGCGTCGTGCATCTCCGCGGCCAGCGATGCCGGCGGATGCTCGCCGATCAGGGAGGACCAGGACGGATCGTCGGCGGTGCCGAACATGAACGGCAGTTCGACCGCGTGCGCCGCGCGCAGCTCGCGCACCGGGCTGTGCCATGCGAACTCGTACAGGTGGGTCGGTGCGGTCCGTGCCCTCGCCACCCGTGACGCCGGTCCGCGGAGCAGCAGGTCGGTCGCGATCCGGCCGAAGAGTTCACCGGTGGAGGCATCCGGATCGTCCGCGCGGAACGCGCGCACCGCGCGCCCGGGGATCTTCAGCGCGAGGCGGGCGACGAGGAGCTTCAGCGCGCCGATGCGATCCAGCGCCTGCGGCGTGAACCAGAGCCGGTACTCGTCGGTGTTCGTACCGATGATCAGCGGGGTGTCCACGCCGCCGAGGACCTCGTGCGGAGAGCGGGGAAGCGACTCCGGATCGATCACCAGCTGGTATCCGGGTGCGCCGCCGAGGGGTGACGAGCCCGCCGCCTGGCGGGATCGCGCGTCGAGCAGCGCGGCCGGCGTCACCGCGGCGAAGGCGTCCCTGTCCGCCGTGGTCCCGAGCAGCTTCGCCATCTGCGTGGTGACGCGACCGCCCCTCTCCGGGGTCTGCGCGTCGAGCGGGCCGGACTGGATGATCGCGCGGGAGATCAGTGCGCGGGTGTCGTCCCTGCTGAGCAGCGCGGCGACGAGCGCTCCGCCGGCCGACTCGCCCATCACCGTGATCCGCTCCGGATCCCCGCCGAACGCCTCTATCTCGTCGTGGGTCCACCGCAGTGCGGCCGCGGCATCGCGCAGTCCGAGGTTGCGCGGTGCTCCTTCGAGCACGGAGAAGCCCTCAGCGCCGAGCCGGTAGTTCACCGACACGAAGACGATCCCGTCGCGGGCGAAGGCGCTGCCGTCGTAGCCGGGCAGCGCGGCGGCTCCGCGCTCCAGTGCGCCGCCGTGGATCCACAGCACCACCGGCGCCCCTGAGGCGTCCTCCGGAGCCCACACGTTCGCCGTGAGGATGTCCTCGCCGTCGATGATCACATGCCCGAGGAGCTCGCCGATCGCGCCGCCGTAGGGCAGCTGCGGGGCGGTGGGCCCGAACGCGGTCGCGGCGCGGACGCCGTCCCATGGCGGGGCGGGCTGCGGTTCCCGGAACCTGTTCGGCCCGAACGGCGCCGCCGCGTACGGGATGCCGAGGAAGCGGCTGATCCCGTCGGTGGCGACGCCCTCGACGGTACCGGAGCTGATCGTCACCCGCCGTCTGTCATCCATGGGTGTCATGCTAGGCGGTTCCGGATCGTGTGCTCTCCCGCAGGAAGCTCAGCGAGGGTGCCGCCCCACTCCACGACGGTGGGAACCGGCGTGCGCAGGCGCAGGGAGACGGTGTCGACATGGAGCTCGATGTCGCCGTGGGGTGTCGGCACGACGGCTTCCGCCCATGCGAGAGACTCCAGCCGTGGACGCACAGATGCCTTCTCGTAGCCTGGCTCGGCGGGGGCGATGCCCATCGTGTGGACAATGACGTCCCTCGCCACCGTCGCCGACCAGCCATGGCAGAACGAGCCACCCTCCCAGCACTCGCGGAGTGCAGTGGGGCCTGTGTCGAGCAGGCGGTCCCAGTCGCGGTAGAGGGGGATCAGGTCGTCGCCCAGGAGCGCCACCGCGTCGTGGACGACGCGGCGGAAGAAGGGCTGCGCGCCGATGACGAGCCGTTCCGTGTCCCAGTAGGGGCGATCGCGGCGCCAGACCGGACGACCCGCGCTCGGTCCCGCCTGATCGGAGCCGTGATCGGCGAGGGGGCTGTCCGTGACCATGCTTCCGCGGTCACGCAGGAGAGCTCTGACGGCACCGACCCGATGCGGGGGCACGAGCTCGGCGAGCAGCGCGGACGCGGCCACGTGCTCGCTGACTCCAGAGCCGCGGTTTCCGTCAGAGAGGATGTTGTCGCGGTAGGCGTGCCTGCTCTCGTCCCAGAACGCTTCGAACCCGGCCACGGCCTGTTCGTGGAGCCCTTCCGCCCAGGCTCTGCGCGACTCGTCGCCGAGCCAGTCGGACATCGCTGCGAACTGTCGCAGAGCCCGGGCCCAGAGTGCCGTGAGCGCGGCACTCGAGCCCTCGACCTGGACCGGGGACCAGTCGATGAGCACCCACCCGGGGACTTCGCAGAGGCGACCCTGCCGGAGAAAGGGCAGGAACCATCGGAGCACGGATTCGACGACAGGCAGCAGTTCCCGAACCGCAGCACGATCTCCGGCGTAGCGATAGATGTTGTGCACGCTCCCGACCCAGTGCAGGGACCAGTCGGGGATCGTCGGTATGGCAGGAGAGGCGAAGTCGCCCGCGGCGGCCATCGGGAGCAGTCCGTCCGGGCGGGGGCGCGCGAGCAGCCGGGGATTGGCCATCGCGAGGGACCAATCCGCATTGGCCACCAGGTCCACGCTCTGATGCACGATGGCGTCGCCGGTCCACGCGCGTCGTTCGCGGGTCGGACAGTCGAGGTAGGCGTCTGATGCGCTCAGGTCCACGGTCCGCAGGGAGACGTCCACGATGCGCTGCAGGTCGGTGTCGGAACAGCGGAACGACGCGCCGTGGCGCGGGCGATGGCATTCCTGCACCTCCGCCGCGATGAGTTCGGGCAGCGTTCCCTCCGCCGCAGCCGCGAGCACGAGCAGTCGTCCGCCGACCTGGTCGAAAGGCTCGAACAGGGTCTCACCGTCGTCGAGGACGATCTGGAACGGCGCGGCGCTCTCGAACGCGGCGGGGCCGACGGCTTCCACCAGGGCGGCGCGGACGATGTCGCCGCTACGTCCGCGAAGGCGCAGCCGCAGGCGTCCGCTGACCACCCGCCCTGCGTCCAGCACGGTGAGCGCCCCGGCGGAGGCATCGGTGCTCAGCGCGGCGATCAGCTCGTTCGTGCAGGTCGCGGCGGCGGGCGCCAGACTCCGTGCGAGCGGCGCTGTGCCGATCTCCACGCGATCTCCACCGAGTCGCGGAAGCGCCGACGGAAGCACCGCGCCGTACGGCTCCCCGCCGGGCGTGACGCGCCCGCGTGGTCCGATGACGGCCTGTTCCCGCAACGGGGTCGCAGGGCGCCAGCTGGTGTCGTCCACGTCGAGGCGCGTCCAGTCCGGGTCATGCCGGCGCGCATCGAAGAGCTCCGCGGGCTGGGACGCGAGCAAACCCTGCGGTTCGGCCGGCGTCCACGCCTCGGCTTCCTGCACCAGCCACCGATCGTCGGTGGCGACGACGACACGACCATCCGCCTCGAGCTCGACGGCGAGCGCGGCCGCACCCATGGTGTGCGAGGGGCGTGAGGGCATCCACCACGGAACAGGGTTCCCGTAGTGGCGTCCCATCACGGCGATCACGTTGCGGCCGGCATGCAGGAGCGCGGTGACATCCCATTCGTCGTACGTCAGGCTGTTCGCGTCGTGTCTGCCCGGTCCCTGTCCGACGCGCTCGCCGTTGACGTGGGCGATGTATCGCCCGTCCGCGGTCGCCGCGAGCAGTGCATGCGTCGGAACGGCGTCCAGGTGGAAGGCGCGCCGGAAGAGCACCCGGACGTCATACACGGAGGGGTCGTGAGCGCCAACCGGGTTCGTCGGGCTGGGCGGTACGAGTCCGGTGCGCTCGGACCAGATCCACTGCGCCCTCCATTCGCGGGCCGGGGAGGGCGATGTCCAATGGGCGGTCATCGGAGCTCCGCCTTCACGGCCAGCGCCGTCCGTGTCTGTTCCGCGACCCGCTTGGTGATGGGGTAGGAGAGGAACACGAGGCCGCCGATCAGGACGAGTGACGCGGGGACGCCGGCCTGTGCCAGGGCGATCCCGGACCGGGCCGCCGACGTCTGCTCCGTCCCCGGAAGGTATCCCGTGAGGGCGAGCACGTAGGCGACGAGTGCGCCGCCGATGCCTGCCCCTGCTTTCGCGGCGAACGAACCGATCGCCGCGAGCGTGCCCTCGGTGCGGAAGCCGCCCTTCACCTCGACGAAGTCGGTCAGCTCGGCCAGCAGCGCGTAGTTCAGCGCCACTGCTCCGCCGAATCCGAGACCAGTGAGGGCGAAGCAGAGCAGGTAGACCGTGCCGCCGCGGTCAGGGAGCAGCAGGATCGATCCGACACCGAGGACTGCGACGATGAGGCTGAGGAGATAGACGGGCTTGAACCCGAGGCGGTGTCCGAGGGCCGGACCGACGAGGCTGCCCGCGAGCATCGGTGCAGCCATCACCAGGGCGACGGCACTGACCAGACCTGCCTCTCCGACGTAGTAAGTGAAGAAGAACGGGATGCCCGCCATCAGTGCGGCGTTCGCGGCGCTGGTCGCGACCTTGGAAGTGAGCAGCACGGGGACGGCGCGGCTGGACAGGAACAATGCTCTCATGTCGGAGAAGCGGTAGGGAGCTGGCGTGCTCGGAACGACTCGCTCCCGGACGAGCAGCGCTCCGGTCGCGGTGAGAGTGAACGAGACGAGAGCGACGATCACTGCGTACACCTGCCAGGCGAGCGCGCCGCCGCCGAGAAGAGTG
This sequence comes from Microbacterium sp. MAH-37, assembly GCF_009758255.1. Taxonomy (GTDB): domain Bacteria; phylum Actinomycetota; class Actinomycetes; order Actinomycetales; family Microbacteriaceae; genus Microbacterium. The sequence goes on along the minus strand of NZ_WSEN01000009.1, from coordinate 148,911 downwards.
ACCACGGGGAGAGTGACGGCGATCACGACGACCGTGCCGCCGAGGTAGGTGGCGCCCTTGATCGCGGCGAGCTGCCCGCGTGCCCGCGGTGATCCGCTCATCGCCGGGAGCAGGGCGTTGAGGGGAATGTCCATGAGGTCGAACGCCAGGCCCCAGATCAGGTAGGTGATCCAGGCGGCCACGAGAGCCGGCGCTGCCATACCCGGCACGACGAAGAGAGCGGTGAAGGCGACGGCCCCGATCGCCCCGCCGATGAGGAGATAGCTGCGGAAGCGGCCCCATCGGGTGCGGGGGAGATGATCGATTACGAACCCGGCGATCGGATCGGTCGCGCCGTCGACGATCCGTGCCACGAGCAGGAGCGTGCCGACGGCGGCGGCGCCGAGGCCGACCTGGTCGGTCAGGTAGATCAGCAGGAACGAGCCGATCACCGTGGAGAGGATGATGTTGCCGAAGTTCGCGGCGAGATATCCGAACTTCTCGGAGACGCGGACGGCTTCGATGGCGGGAGCGGTGGTCATCGTCGACCTTTCGGGAGGGGACGCGGGTGTACTTATGCTCCATCACAGGACGGTGGAGACTCAGTGGGTACGGACCGAAATTTCTTCCCGCTATGTTGTGATCCATGACAAAGGGTGCGCTCATGTTCGGAGATCGATCGGCCGCCGAGGTTCTGCTGGGAAGCCGTGCGATCGCCAATCGCGTCATCGCCGCGATCGCCGCCACGAACCCGGTCCAGCACGGCACGGGCTCGGCGTCCCTCGCCGCTGACATCCGCTGGATCGTCGAGCGCAATCTACGCGCGGTCGCAGCCGTCCTGGAAGGAACCGCGGAAGACGCCGTCGATGATGAGCTGCTCCGGGCATCCGCGATTCGGCGCTTCGACGAGGGATCCTCGTTCTCCTCCGTGGCGTCGGCCTACCATCGTGGCGTGTCCGTGCTGTGGGAGGAGCTGGCTCGGGCCACAGCCGACCCGGATGTGCTCTCGGAAGCGGGAACACGGATGCTCGGGCACCTCGAGCACATCACCGTCGCACTGGCCGAGGACTACCAGCGTTCGGCTTTCGCACTGCAGTCAGTCGAGCGCGACGCTCGATTCGCGCTCTTCACCGCTCTCGTGAGCGGTGCCGACGCGGCTGGCGAGGCGCACAGATCCGGGCTGGAGCTCGCCGATCGCTACGGAGTCCTGGTGCTACGCCTCAGTGCGTCCGATTCCGACGTCCCGATCGATGTGGCGGCGCGACGGATCACACGGCGGGCACGGGTCATCATCGAAGGTGACGGGCATCCGGACGCCCTGGCCGTCCTCGGGCCCGCCGGAGGGACCGCGCTGATCCCGCTCACCGGGGGCGACGAGGGCGTCCGCACCGCGCTCGCCGCATCGTTGCAACCGGCCTTCGGTGAAGCGTGCACGGCCGCATGGGTTCCCGTACCCGTCGAAGGGGTGCCTGAGGCAGTGCAGTTGGGGGAGGAACTGGTGTCGATCGCCTTGCGCGAGCACGGCTCCGGAGCATTCGTCACTCTCGACGACCTGCTCTTCGAGTATCAGGCGTCCCGTCCCGGCCCCGCCCACGCGGCGCTGAGTGCCCGACTCGCGGGGATAGGGGAGGAAGCGATCGTGACGGCGGAGGCGTATCTGCGCACGGGCGGTGACCGTCGGGCGACGGCGGCAGCGATGAACGTGCATCCGAACACGGTGGACTATCGTCTCGGGCGACTCGCCGCGCTGTCGGGCATGGACATCGGAGATCCGCGCGGCGCGGCGCTCATCGAGGCGGCGCTGATCGCAAGACGCGGAGAGTCTGCCTGAGGATCTTCCGAGCGGGGCACGGGTAGAATTGGCACTCAGTACGTGTGAGTGCCAACAGCGGAGGGAGCATCATGGTCTCGGAACGAGGGCTTCAGGTGCTCCGCGCGATCGTGCAGGACTACGTCGAGACGCAGGAGCCGGTCGGCAGCAAGTCCATCGTCGAGCGGCACGCGTTCGGAGTCTCGGCCGCGACGATCCGCAACGACATGGCGCTGCTCGAGGATGAGGAACTCATCGCGGCTCCGCACACCTCGTCAGGCCGCGTGCCGACCGACAAGGGGTACCGCGTCTTCGTGAACCACCTCGCGCAGGTGCGCCCCCTGAGCACCGCGCAGCGCTCGGCCATCGAGACCTTCCTGGCCGATCCGGCCGATCTGGACGACCTGATGGCCCGTACCGTGCGCGTGCTCACGCAGCTCACGGGACAGGTCGCGCTCGCGCAGTACCCGTCCTTCGCCCGTGCCAGCATCACGCACCTCGAGCTGGTCGGCCTCGGGCCGAACCGCCTGCTCGTCGTGCTGGTGACGGATGCGGGCGGCGTCTCGCAGCGCATCGCCGTGCTGCCGGTCGACGTCGACGAGGCCGACGTGGCCGTGCTCCGCGCCCGGCTCTCCGCGCTCATCACCGGGCGCGCGGTCGCGGATGCCTCGGAGCGCGTGGCGCTGCTGCGCGTCCCGTCCGAGGCGCGTCCCGACCCTGCGCTCACCGCGCTGGCCGTGGTGATCGGCGAGGAGCTCGAGGAGTTCCGCCAGGAGAAGCTCGTGATGGCCGGGGCGGCGACACTTGCGCGCCGCGAGCAGGACTTCCGCGGCAGCATCCATCCGCTCCTCGAGGCGATCGAGGAGCAGGTGACGCTGCTGCGGCTGATGAGCGAGATGGTGCCGGACGAGCACGGCCTGGCTGCCAGCATCGGCACCGAGAACGCGCCCTTCGGGCTGGGCGAGGCATCGATCGTCGCCAGCGACTACATCGCCCAGGGCGGCACCGCGCGCCTCGGCGTGATGGGTCCGACCCGCATGGACTATCCGAGCAACCTCGCGGCGGCGCGGGCCGTGGCCCGCTACCTGTCGCGGATGCTCGAAGAGGACGAGACGCGCCGCTGACGCGGCGCGCCCACGAACGCACACACACTCAGGAAGGTGACTGTGGCCGACCATTACGAGGTTCTCGGGGTGTCCCGGGACGCCACGCAGGACGAGATCAAGAAGGCATATCGCAAGCTGGCGCGCCAGCTGCACCCGGACGTGAACCCGGGGGAGGATGCCGCGGAGCGGTTCAAGCTCGTCACGCACGCCTACGACGTGCTGAGTGACGAGGACTCGCGCCGCCGATACGACATGGGCGGCGACGAGAACGGCGCGTTCGGCGGAGGCTTCGGCGGGTTCGGCGACATCTTCGAGACGTTCTTCGGCGGAGCGGGCGGTGCCCGATCCGCGCGGCCGCGGTCGCGCCGGGAGCGCGGGCAGGACGCCCTCGTGCGGGTGAACCTCGACCTCGGCGACGTCGTGTTCGGCGCGCACCGCGACATCGAGGTGGACACCGCCGTGCTCTGCGAGACCTGCAACGGCTCGTGCTGCCAGGAGGGCACCTCGCCCGTCACCTGCGACGTCTGCGGCGGCAGCGGCCACGTGCAGCGCCAGGTGCGCAGCCTGCTCGGCAACGTCGTCACGACCCAGCCCTGCGGCACCTGCGAGGGGTACGGCACCACGATCCCGTACCCCTGCGGCGCCTGCGCCGGCCAGGGCCGCGTGCGCTCGCGTCGTACCGTGTCGCTGGACATCCCGGCGGGCGTCGAGACCGGGCTGCGCCTGCAGCTTCCCGGCTCTGGTGAGGTCGGCCGCGCCGGCGGCCCGAACGGCGACCTGTACGTCGAAGTCACCGTCGCTCCGCATCCCGTGTTCAGCCGTGACGGCGACGACCTGCTCGCCACGCTCGAGGTCTCGATGACCGACGCGATCCTGGGCACCACCACCACGATCGACGGCCTGGACGGCACGGTCGACCTGGAGATCCGCCAGGGGCTGCAGTCCGGCGATGTGCTGACGATCGGCGGGCGCGGCATCACGCCGCTGCGCGGCAGCCAGCGCGGCGACCTGCGCGTCGGCGTGCAGGTCGTGACGCCGACGAAGCTCGACTCCGCGCAGCGCAAGCTCATCCAGGACTTCGCGAAGAAGCACAAGGCGCCCGCGCCGAAGCTCGCGCAGTTCCAGCAGGGGCTCTTCTCGAAGCTCCGCGACCGCTTCCGCTCGCACTGATCATGGCGCTGCACTTCCTGACGCCGGCGGGCACCACCGCGCAGGTGGGCGAGCTCGCGCTGCTCACCGGGGCCGAGGCCAAGCACGCCGCCGTGGTGCGCCGGGTGCGCGTCGGCGAGTCCGTCACGATCGGTGACGGCGCAGGCGTGTGGCTGGAGGGCGTGGTCGAGGACGTCTCGGCCGCCGAGGTCTCGGTGCGGATCACCGCCCGCCGCGAGCACGCGCTCCCCGGGGTGCGGATCGTGCTCGCCCAGGCGCTCGCGAAGGGCGACCGCGACGAACTCGCGGTGCAGGCCGCGTGCGAGCTGGGGGTCGACGAGATCGTGCCCTGGCAGGCGTCACGCAGCATCTCCCGCTGGGAGGGGCCGAAGGCCGCGAAGGGCAGGGAGCGCTGGGCCACCATCGTCCGCGAGGCGGCCAAGCAGGCGCACCGGCCGTGGGTTCCCGACGTGGCCTCGGTCGAGTCCACCGGGCAGCTCGCGAAGCGGGCGGCGGATGCCAGGATGCTGGTGCTCGACCCGACCGCGCAGACGCCGCTCAGCAGCATCCGCGTCGATGACCGCGACCTCGTGCTGGTCGTCGGGCCCGAGGGCGGGATCGCGCCCGAAGAGCTGGACCGGCTGACCGCGGCAGGCGCCGAGCGCGTGCGTCTCGGCGACACCGTGCTGCGCACATCGACCGCCGGGCCGGCCGCGATCGCGGTGCTCTCCGGCGTCCTCGGCCGCTGGTAGACGCTCTCTCACTAGACTTGAACGCATGAGCGAGCCCTCCATCTTCACCCGCATCCTGAACGGGGACATCCCCGGTGAGATCCTGCTGGAGACGGACGACGTGTTCGCGATCCGCGACATCAATCCGCAGGCGCCGCTACATGCCCTCGTGATCCCCAAGTCCGAGCAGTATCGCGATGTCACCGAACTCGCCGCCGGCGATCCGGTCCTGATGGCGAAGCTGGTCGCCGCGGCCAAGCAGATCGCCGACGAGCATGCGAACGGCGAGTACCGTCTGATCTTCAACAACGGCGCGAGCGCCGCCCAATCCGTGTTCCACGTGCACGCACACGTGCTCGGCAATCTTCCGGAGGACCGGCTCATTGGCTTCTGACACCCCTGAACGCACCGAGCACCTGCTCGTCGACGGCGTCGCCATGGTGCAGCTGCTCGGACCGCAGGACCGTCTGCTGCGGATGCTCGAGAAGCAGCATCCGGCGGTGCAGGTCCTCGTGCGCGGCAACGAGATCTCGCTGAGCGGCTCGGATTCCGACGTCGCTGCGGCGAGGAAGCTCGTCGACGAACTCGTCACCATGACCCGCGCCGGGCACGACCTGGCGCCGAGCGACGTGGCCAGCTCGGCCCGCATCCTGCGCCAGGACGACGGCCCTCGTCCCAGCGAGGTTCTCGGCGAGGCGATCCTGTCGACCCGCGGGCGTGTCATCCGTCCGAAGACGCTCGGGCAGAAGGAGTACGTCGACGCGATCGAGGAGAGCACGATCGTCTTCGGCATCGGGCCCGCCGGCACCGGCAAGACCTACCTCGCCATGGCGAAGGCCGTGCAGGCGCTGCAGCGCAAGGAGGTCGAACGCATCATCCTGACGCGTCCGGCCGTCGAGGCGGGGGAGCGGCTGGGGTTCCTGCCGGGCACCCTCACCGACAAGATCGATCCGTACCTGCGTCCGCTCTACGACGCGCTGAACGAGATGATGGACCCCGAGATCGTCCCGCGGCTGATGGCCTCCGGCACGATCGAGGTCGCCCCGCTCGCCTACATGCGCGGCCGTACCCTGAACGACTCCTTCGTCGTGCTCGACGAGGCGCAGAACACCACGCCCGAGCAGATGAAGATGTTCCTGACCCGTCTCGGCTTCGGCACGAAGATGGTCGTCACCGGCGACATCACCCAGGTCGACCTGCCGCAGGGCGCGTCCGGGCTGCGGCTGGTGACGCGGGTGTTGAAGGACATCGACGACATCCACTTCTCCCGGCTGACCAGCGACGACGTCGTGCGGCACACGCTGGTGGGGCGGATCGTCGACGCGTACAGCGAGTACGACGAACAGCGCACCGCCGCCAGGGCGGAGCGCGAACAGGCGCACGAGTTCGCGAACCGCGCCGAGCGGCGCTCGGGGATGCGACCGGGGCCGAGGGACCGGATGCCGAAGCGAGGCCTTTCATGATCGAGATCAACAACGAGTCCGCCATCTCCATCGACGAGACAGTGCTGCAGCGGCTCACCGAGTTCAACCTCGCGCAGCTGCATGTCAGCCCGGACGCCGAGGTCGCGATCGTCCTGGTGGACGAGGGCGCGATGGAGTCGCTGCACGTGCAGTGGATGGACGAGCCGGGCCCGACCGACGTGCTGAGCTTCCCGATGGACGAGCTGCGCCCCGGCAGCGAGGACCACCCGACGCCGCCCGGACTGCTCGGAGACATCGTGCTCTGCCCGCAGGTGGCGGAGTCGCAGGCAGCGACGGCGGGCCACACGCTGATGGACGAGCTGATCCTGCTCACCACCCACGGCCTGCTGCACCTGCTCGGGTTCGACCACGCCGAGCCCGACGAGGAGCGTGAGATGTTCGGGCTGCAGAAGGAGCTGATCCGCGGATTCGCGGCATCCGAACGACGACGATGATCGCGGGGATCCTGCTCGCCGGCGCCGTGATCCTGGTCGCCTTCGGCGGTCTGATGGCGGCGGTCGACGCGGCGTTCTCGGTGAGTTCGCGCAGCGACCTCGAGGAGATGGCCGAGGAGGGGCGGAACGCGCCCGCTCTGGCGAAGATCGCCGAGGACCCTGATGCGCACGTGAACGCGGTGGCGTTCATGCGTGTGCTGGCCGAGACCACGGCCGCCGTGCTGGTGACGGTCGCGCTCGTTCAGCTGCTGCCGAGCGACTGGTGGGCGATGCTCGCGGCCGCGGTGCTCATGACGGGCATCACGTTCGTGCTGGTCGGGGCGAGCCCCCGCTCGTTCGGGCGTCATCACGCCGACGGCCTGCTGCGGATCTGGGCCCCTGTCGTGCACGGCGTGCGGGTGGTGCTCGGTCCGCTCGCACAGGGCCTGGTGGCCCTCGGACGCCGGGTGACGCCCGGCGGCGGTCGCAGCTCGTTCGCCTCGGAGGAGCAGCTGCTCAGCATGGTCGACGAGGCGGCGTCGAACGACCTCATCGAGGAGGACGACCGCGATCTGATCCACTCGGTGTTCGACTTCACCGACCAGTTCGTGCGGGCCGTGATGGTGCCGCGGACCGAGATGGTCGCGGTGGACGCCTCTGCGACGACCACTGAGGCGATGGACCTGTTCCTGTCCAAGGGCGTCTCGCGGATGCCGGTGGTCGACGACGACGCCGATGACGTGGTGGGCGTGCTGTACCTGAAGGATCTCGTGCAGTTCGCGTACCGCGACGAGAGTGCCTGGCGCGGGGCGCCGGTGCGTCCGATCGCGCGTCCGGCGCTGTTCGTGCCGGAGTCGATGCGCGCCGAGACCCTGCTGCAGCAGATGAAGCGCGATGCCGTGCACGTATGCCTGGTGATCGACGAGCACGGCGGCATCTCGGGCCTGGTCACGCTGGAGGACCTGATCGAGGAGCTGGTCGGTGAGATCGCCGACGAGTACGACCGCGCGCCGGCGGAGGTCGTGGACCTCGGTGGCGGACGGTACCGGGTGAACTCCCGGCTGTCGCTCGAGGACGTCGGAGACCTGTTCGACCTGGAGCTCGAGGACGAGGACGTCGACTCGATCGGCGGCCTGCTCGGCAAGGCGCTCGGCCAGGTGCCGCAGCCCGGCGCCACAGCCGTCGTCGACGGACTGGTGCTCACCGGCGGCGCATCGCGCGGCCGCGGCAGAGGTATCGCTACGGTGTTCGTGGAACGGGCGCCGGAGGAGGAGTCGGAAGATGAGTGAAGACAAGCGCAGCGGATTCGTCACGTTCGTGGGTCGTCCGAACGTGGGCAAGTCCACGCTGACCAACGCGCTGGTGGGGGAGAAGATCGCCATCACCAGCGAGAAGCCGCAGACCACGCGACGCGCGATCCGCGGCATCGTGAACCGGCCGGGCGGTCAGCTCGTGATCGTCGACACCCCCGGCATCCACAAGCCGCGCACCCTGCTCGGCGAGCGGCTGAACGATCTGGTCGAGCAGGTGCTCGGCGACGTCGACGTGATCGGCTTCTGCGTGCCGGCGACCGAGAAGGTCGGCCCTGGCGACCGCCGCATCGCGGCATCGCTCGACGGCTACCCGCGCGCGAAGAAGATCGCGATCGTCACCAAGACGGATGCCGCGGATCGTGACGAGATCACGGAGCGCCTGATCGAGGTGGACTCGCTGCGCGAGGACTGGTCGGCGGTCATCCCGCTGTCGTCGGTCGCGAACGACCAGCTCGATGTGCTGGCGGACGAGGTGCTCGCGCTGATGCCGACCGGCCCGGCGCTGTACGAGGACGGCGTCGTCACCGACGAGTCGCTCGAGGACCGAGTGGCCGAGATCATCCGTGAGGCCGCCCTGGAGGGCGTCCGCGACGAGCTGCCGCACTCGATCGCCGTCGTGATCGACGACATCGCCCCTCGCGAGGACAGCGATCTCACGGACGTGCACGCGTCGATCGTGGTCGAGCGAGACAGCCAGAAGGCGATCATCATCGGTCGCAAGGGCTCGCGCCTGCGCGACGTCGGCGCACGCGCCAGGGCGCAGATCGAGCCGCTGGTCGGCACGCGCGTGTTCCTCGGCCTGCATGTGAAGGTCGCCAAGGAATGGCAGCGCGACCCCAAGCAGCTCGGCAGGCTCGGGTTCTGAGAACCGGGACCGCTGAGCCTGTCTGAGCACTCTCCGCCGTGCAGCCGTTCAGGAGGCGGGAGGGTCTGTTCCGACGTAGGACGCCACCTGCTCGACGAGGCCGACGAGGTTGCCCTCGCTGTCGCGGATGAACGCCTGCCATTCCTGAGTTCCCGCCGGGCCGAGGCTGTCGTCCTCGTGCGCGAAGATGACGTGCGGCTCGCTCTCGATCGTCACACCGGCATCGCGGAGCCGCTCGATCCTGTCATGGATGTTCGTCACCGCGAGATAGATCAGCGCGGGCGGTGCCCCTCGTTCCAGCAGCAGGCGCGTGCCGTCCAGGTCGAAGAAGACGAGTCCGGGTGGCTCGAATCTGCCCGACGGCTCGGACCCGAGCAGCGCGGCGTAGAACATCGCCGCCCGATCGAGGTCGTCGGCGTGCTGGGCGATCTGCGCGAGGTGCATTCGTCCACAGTGTCCTGAGGCGACGGTTCGCGCAAGAGGCCGTCAGCGCCCGCCGGAGAACCCGCCTCCACCGCCACCGCCGGAGAACCCGCCGCCGAACGAACCGCTCGACGAGGACGACGACGTGGCGACGGGCGTCGCACTGAGCGTCGAGCCCATCGTCGACAGAGACCTGCCGAACGAGCCCATCGAGTAGCCGATGTACCAGCCAGGTGCGCTGCCGGTGCGCTCGTACTGCACCTCGAGCACCTTCGCCCACTCCTTCTCGAGCCCGAACAGCATCGCGTAGGGCAGCAGGCGCTCGTAGAGCACGATGACGTCGATCTCTCCGTCGGCCCGACGTTCCGCGCCGCTGTACGACTGCAGCATCCGGATGCGATCCGCCTCGGCGAGACGGATGTACTCCCGGGCGCCGAGCAGCTGCTCGCGCGTCTGCGCTCCCTTCCGCGTGAGCACGGTCTTCTTCAGCGTCAGGACGACCGCGGCGACGGCGGTCGCCGCGAGGAACAGGACGCTGAGCGCGAAGGCGGCGATCGCTGCAGGTCGCTGCACGGCGAGTCCGGGGATGGCCAGCCCGACGGCGGCCAGCGCGGCGACGACTCCGAGGACGCCGAGCACCAGTCCGCTCACCGATCGCCGTCGCTCGGTGAGTCCGCGATCGGATGCTGCGGTCGTCGCGGCCTTCGGTAGATTCGAGAGCCGCCTGGCGAGGTCGGTGTCGGGGGTGCCGAGGTCGACCTGATCGCCCGGCTCGCGCCCTGGGAAGAGGCCGCGCAGAGTCGCGGAATCCAGCGGGTCGCCGACGTTCTCGCCGGCGAGGAACGTGAGCTTCGGCTTCTTCTTCCCGTCCTCGATGCGCAGCGCGCCGTGTACGCCGAGGTGCACGATCTCGGCGGGGATCGCCTTCGCCTTGCTGCCCTCGATCTGGGCTGCCAGCAACGGCGGCAGGTCCGCCGGCACTTCGTACTGCGCGACGACGATCCCGTCGCCCTGCCCTCGGTGCCGTCGCTTCATCAGGCCGACCGACAGGAGTCCCGCTCCGCCGAGCAGCAGTCCGCCGCCCGCGAGACCGTAGGGGACGACATCGGTCAGGGGATCGGGTTGCAGGGCGGGTGACGGCGTCACGGTGCCGAGTTCGAACGGGAAGGCGACCGTCACGCCTTCACCCGCGCCCAGGTCTGTCGCGGTCACGGTGTAGACGCCGGCCTGTTCGACGAGATCGCAGGTGGCCTTCGCGCCGTAGCCACCCTGGTAGCAGCTGGGCAGGCCGGCCGTCGCACCGGTCAGCGCATCGTCGAACCGGATGCTGCCGGTGAACCGCGCGATGTCCTGCGTGGAGTCCAGTGGCAGCAGATCCCAGTAGAACTCGTCGATCTCCGCGTCATCCGGCGTGTGGAACACGTCGCGCATCGTGTACGCGATGACGTAGGTGGTCGAGCCGTGCTTGTATGTGTCGTCGTCGATCGAGACGAACAGCACGTCGTCGTCGGACTCCGTCTCGTAGGGCACGTCATGGCCCTCGCCATCGGTCACCGAGATCACTCGGGGATACAGCGGCGCGCTGCCGTACACCTCCGCCAATCCGCGCACGATGCCGCGGTTCTGATCGGTCTGGGGGAACTCCGCCACCACGGTCTCCGTGACGTGCATCAGCGCGCGACCCTCGTCATCGAGGCCGATCTGGTACTGCGAATCCCACGTGGAGTACGAGAAGTCGTCGACGTCTGCTCGCGCGACGGATGCCGGCAGCACGGCCACCGTGAGGACTGCGAAGAACCCGGCGATCAGGACGGAGCGGAGAGCGGAGCGCAGGCGCATCCCTCCACGCTATCCGCAGCGGCGCTAGCGTGGAGGAATGGCATGGCACTGGATCGCGACCGAGTGGGGAAGCCCCGAACGCTGGCGTTTCGAGGAGTACGATCCGCCGGCTCCCGGCCACGGCGAAGTGACGATCGAGGTGCGCGCGGCCGGCGTGAACCCGGCCGATGCGAAGCACCTCGCGGTCACCCGCGCCGGCGCGGAACTGCCGGCCGCGATCGGCTACGAGGTGTCGGGCGTCATCACCGCCGTGGGGCCGGAGACCGAGACCGTCACCGGGCCTGTCGCAGTCGGTGCTGAGGTGATCGCCTTCCGCGTCATCGGCGGCTATGCCACCGAGGTCACCGTGCCCGCGCAGAAGGTGCTGCGCAAGCCCGCACCGCTCACGCACGCGGAGTCCGCGAACCTTCTGCTCGCAGGTTCCACGGCTTCGGCCATGCTGCACGCGGTGGATGCCCGCCCCGGCGAGACCCTGCTGCTGCACGCGGCCTCGGGTGCCGTGGGTGTCAGCGTGCTGCAGCAGGCCGCGCAGCGCGGCATCCGGATCATCGGGACGGCGAGCGCTCGGCGCGCAGGCGAAGTGCGCCGGTTCGGCGGCATCCCGGTGGAGTACGGCGAAGGGATGCGGGAGCGCATCCGCGCGGCGATGACGGAAGCCGGTGTCGAGGCGATCGGCGCCGCGCTCGACGCTGCGGGGACGGATGAGGCGACCGAGGCGTCGCTCGCGCTGGTGGCGGACCGCAGGCGGATCGTCACGATCGTCGCACCAGGAGCCGCAGCCGAGCACGGCTTCCAGGCGAGCTCCGGTTCGGACCCCGAGACCGCGCGCTACCGCGACGCGGTGCGCATCGATCTCGTCGAGGCCGCGGAGCGAGGCGAACTTGTCGTCCCCGTGGCGCGGGAGTACCCGCTGGATCAGGCACCGGCGGCGCTTCGGCTCCTCGCGGAGGGGCATCCTGGAGGCAAGCTCGCCCTGATCCCGTGAGCATTGTGCCAAGTCGGGTGTTAGCATTGACCCATGCCTCTGGGCGGTCTGCTTCTTCTTAGCTGCCGCGACGAGTCCTGACTATCGGGCCTCTCTCGTCGCGGCGCTTGTGTTGGCCTGACTACTTTCCTGACGAAGAGAAACAGCACCGATCATGAAGAACAACCAGAAGCCCTCCGCGATGCCGGTCCACAAGTACCGGCCCTTCCACGAGCAGATCCGTGTCGAGCTGGAGGACCGCACCTGGCCCGGCAAGCGCATCACCGAGGCGCCTCGCTGGTGCGCGGTCGACCTGCGCGACGGCAACCAGGCGCTCATCGACCCGATGTCGCCAGAGCGCAAGCGCGTCATGTTCGAGCTGCTCGTCAGCATGGGCTACAAGGAGATCGAGGTCGGCTTCCCGTCGGCGAGTCAGACCGACTTCGACTTCGTCCGCCAGCTGATCGAAGAGGACCTGATCCCCGACGACGTCACCATCCAGGTGCTGACGCAGTGCCGTGAGCACTTGATCGAGCGCACCTATGAGTCGATCGCCGGCGCCAAGCAGGCGATCGTGCACTTCTACAACTCCACCAGCGTGCTGCAGCGCGAGGTCGTGTTCCGCTCCGACCGCGAGGGCGTCAAGCAGATCGCCCTGGAGGGCGCTCGCCTCTGCCGCGAGTTCGAGAAGCGCATCCCCGACACCGAGGTGTACTACGAGTACTCCCCGGAGAGCTACACCGGCACCGAGCTGGAGTACGCGGTCGACGTCTGCAACGCGGTCATCGAGGTGCTCGAGCCCACGCCCGACCGCAAGGTGATCATCAACCTGCCGGCGACCGTCGAGATGGCCACGCCGAACGTCTACGCCGACTCGATCGAGTGGATGAACCGCCATCTGGCGCACCGCGAGAACGTCATCCTGTCGCTGCATCCGCACAACGACCGCGGCACTGCGATCGCGGCCGCCGAGCTCGGCTACCTGGCCGGTGCCGACCGCATCGAGGGATGCCTGTTCGGCAACGGCGAGCGCACCGGCAACGTCGACCTGGTGGCGCTGGGCATCAATCTGTTCACGCAGGGCATCGACCCGCAGATCGACTTCAGCGACATCGACCAGGTCAAGCGCACCGTCGAGTACTGCAACCAGCTGCCGGTGCCAGAGCGCAGCCCGTGGGCGGGCGACCTGGTCTTCACCGCTTTCAGTGGCTCGCACCAGGACGCGATCAAGAAGGGCTTCGAGGCGATGGCCGCGAAGGCCGAGGAGCAGGGCGTCTCGGTGGACGACATCGAGTGGGGTGTGCCCTACCTGCCCGTCGACCCGAAGGACCTCGGCCGCTCCTACGAGGCGGTCATCCGGGTCAACTCGCAGTCCGGCAAGGGCGGCGTGGCGTACCTGCTGAAGACCGACCACGCCATCGACCTGCCGCGCAAGCTGCAGATCGAGTTCTCCGGCGTCGTGCAGGCCAAGACCGACGCCGAGGGCGGCGAGGTCACCAGTGACCAGATCTGGAAGATCTTCAACGACGAGTACCTGCCGGCCGACGACGCCGCACAGAAGTGGGGCCGCTTCGAGCTGCTCGGCACGCAGACCCGCAGCGACATGTCGGGCGAGGTCGTCCTCGACGTGGTGCTGCGCGACGGCGAGGAGCGGATCGAGGCGAGCGGACAGGGCAACGGCCCGATCGCCGCGTTCATCGAGATCCTGCGCGAGCGCGGCACCGAGATCACGCTCTACGACTACGTCGAGCACACACTGTCCACGGGCGGCGATGCTCAGGCCGCGGCCTATGTCGAGCTGCAGGTCGACGACCAGCGCCTGTGGGGCGTCGGCATCGACGGCGACATCTCGACCGCTTCACTCAAGGCCATCGTCTCCTGCGTGAACCGCTCGGTGCGCACCCGCCGGAGCGAGCTCGTCGGAGTCTGACCCGGAAGAACTCCTCCGCGCCGTCACCCGTGCACGGAGGTCCGTCCGCGGCGCATCCGGCCGCGTGACTGCGACTGCGCCCCGGAGCCGTGCCACACCACGCCGGTTCCGGGGCGACGTCCTGTTCAGGGCTTGATGATCGGGATCATGCCGGTCTCGGCTGCGACCTTGCGACGGTACAGACGTCGCTGCTCCGGCAGCGAGAGATCGAAGATGACGGCCAGCACGCGGATCACCGCGGTCACCACGATTCCGAGCACGGCGGCGACGGTGATGTTCATGCCGAGTCCGTGCACGACGACGATGAACGTGCAGCCGGCGGCGGCCGCGACGGCGTAGAGAGAGCCGACGTGCATGATCGCGACCGGCAGCCCCATCAGCATGTCGCGCAGCACGCCGCCGCCCACGGCCGCGCATGCGCCGATGAAGACGGCGGGCACGGGCGGGATTCCGAACGCGATCGCCTTGCTGGTGCCGAAGGCGCCGAACATGCCGATGACCACGGCGTCGAGGCCGACGATCACGGCGTTCAGGCGGTTGAACACCCCGGCCAGCAGCATCCCCACCAGCGCCGCGCCGGCGGCCGTGATCAGGTACCAGTTGCTCTGCAGCGTGGCGGGCGGCTGGCCGAGGAGCAGGTCACGGATGAGACCGCCGCCCATGCCGATCATGATGCCGATGATCGCGACGCCCAGCCAGTCGAGGCGGCGCTGCCCCTGGAATCCCGATGCGAACATCGCACCCTGGATGCCGCCGAGGCCGACGCCGAGCAGATCGGCCCAGAGCGGGATGGTGAAGAGCGGTTCGGTCACACGTCCATTGTCCCCGGCGCGGGGGATAATCGAGGAATGCCGACCTACCGAGACGAAGCGGTGGTCCTGCGCACCCACAAGCTCGGCGAGGCGGACCGCATCCTGACCATGCTGTCCCGTCGGCACGGGAAGATCCGCGCGGTCGCGAAGGGCGTTCGGCGCACATCCTCCAAGTTCGGCGCACGGCTGGAGCCGTTCATGGTCGCCGACGTGCAGCTGTACCAGGGCCGCACCCTCGACATCGTGCAGCAGGCCGAATCGCTGGGCTCGTACGGCTCCGACATCGCCGCGCACTACGACCGGTTCACCGCCGCGAACGCCATGGTCGAGACGGCCGACCGGCTCAACGAAGCCGAGTCCACGCCCGAGCAGTACCTGCTGCTGGTCGGGGGCCTGCGCGCGCTGTCGCGCGGCGAGCACGCGGCGCGCAGCATCCTGGACTCCTACCTGCTGCGCGTCATGGCGCTGTCGGGCTGGGCTCCTTCGCTCGACGACTGCGCGCGCTGCGGCGCGCCCGGTCCGCACACTGCTTTCGTCGCACAGCTGGGCGGGCTGGTGTGCGGGAACTGCGCACCGGCCGGCAGCCCGCGTATAGCGGCATCCGCGCTCGAACTGCTGCGGGCTCTGCTCGCCGGCGACTGGGAGCTGGTGGATGCCGCCTCCCCGGCAGACACGGCCGCCGCATCCGGTACGGTCGCGGCCTACGCCCAGTACCACCTCGAACGCGGCATCCGCTCGCTCGAGCACGTCTTCTCGGAAGGACCACGGTGACCCCGAAGCCGTACACCCACAAGGACGCCGTGCCGTACCGGCCGCTGGACTGGACCGGCGTGCAGCCGCCGGTCTTCCCGGCGGTGCCGAACCACGTGGCGATCGTCATGGACGGCAACGGGCGCTGGGCGAACCGCCGGGGCCTGAACCGCATCGAGGGGCACAAGGCCGGAGAGGAGGTGCTGCTCGACGTCGTCGCCGGTGCCATCCAGGCCGGCGTGAAGCACCTTTCGGTGTACGCCTTCTCGACGGAGAACTGGGCGCGCTCCCCGGAGGAGGTGCGCTTCCTGATGGGGTACAACCGCGATGTGCTGCATCGCCGCCGCGACCAGCTCAACGAGTGGGGCGTGCGGGTGCGCTGGGCCGGCCGCAAGCCGCGCCTGTGGGGGTCGGTCATCAAGGAGCTGCAGTACGCCGAGCAGCTCACCCGCGGCAACGACGTGCTCACCCTGACGATGTGCGTCAACTACGGCGGCCGCATCGAGCTGGTGGACGCGATGCGGGCGATCGCCGAGGACGTCAAGGCCGGGCGGATGAAGCCCAGCGCGATCACCGAGAAGGCGATCGGGCGTCACATGTACGTGCCGGACATGCCGGACGTCGACCTCTTCCTGCGCAGCTCGGGGGAGCAGCGCACCTCCAACTTCCTGCTCTGGCAGTCTGCCTACGCCGAGATGGTGTTCCTCGACACGCTCTGGCCCGACTTCTCGCGAGAGGAGCTGTGGCGCGCGATCGGCGTCTATCTGTCCCGTGACCGCCGGTTCGGCGGCGCGGTGGACGCTCCGCAGGAATAGAACGGGCATCCATCCGGTTGAATGATGTTGTGAGCGAACCCATCTCGATCGACATCTGGTCCGACATCGCCTGCCCGTGGTGCTACATCGGCAAGCGCAATCTCGAGGCGGGTCTGGCCGCCACCGCGTCCGACGAGGATGCCCCGCAGGTGCGGATCACCTTCCACTCCTTCGAGCTCTCACCCGACACCCCGGTCGACTTCGACGGCGATGAGATCGACTTCCTCGCCGGGCACAAGGGCATGCCCCGTGAGCAGGTCGAGCAGATGCTCTCGCACGTGACGAACGTGGCCGCGCAGGCGGGGCTGGAGTACAACTTCGACAAGCTGCAGCACACCAACACGGTGAAGGCGCACGAGCTGCTGCACCACGCCAAGGCCAAGGGAGTGCAGCACGAGATGGAGGAGCGGCTGATGTCCGCGTACTTCACCGAGGGCAGGCATGTGGGCCGCATCGACGACCTGGTCGCGCTGGCCGCCGAGGTCGGCCTTGATGCCGCAGAGGCGACGGAGGTCCTCCAGTCGTCGCAGTACCTCGACGCCGTGCGCGCCGATCAGGCGCAGGCGCGCGCGTACGGCATCAACGGCGTGCCGTTCTTCGTCATCGACGGCAAGTACGGCGTGAGCGGCGCGCAGCCGGCCGAGGCGTTCCAGAACGTCATCCGCGATGTGTGGGCGCAGCGCGGCTCCGAGGACGCGGAGGAAGTCGCCAGCTGATCGCAGACACCGAAAGGCCCGGTCGCCGACCGGGCCTTTCGCATGCGCATCACCTTCAGCGGCGCCGTCCGTCCGGCGCGAGCTGACCGGCGAGAAGCGCGGTGAGGGCCAGCGCGAAGCCGGCGAGCTGCACCGGCGTGAGCGACTCCCCGGCGAGCGATGCGCCGAGCAGCGCCGCGACCAGCGGCGAGAGCAGACCGAGCAGAGCGGTCGCGCTCACCGGCAGACGCCGGATCCCGTCGAACCAGATCGTGTACGCGAGGAGTCCACCGACGAGGCCGAGCCAGACATAGCCGAGCACGGCGGGTCCGTCGATGTCCGTCGGGACTCCGTCGACCAGGAGCGCGATCGGCAGCAGGAACAGTCCTCCGGCGGTCAGCTGCCAGCCGGCGAGACCGATCGCGGAGACACCTTCTGGACGGCCCCAGCGTTTGGTCAACACGACGCCGGTGGCCATGGACACGGCACCAGCCAGCCCGGCGAGGATGCCGACGGGATCCAGCGCGGCGGCCGGTCCGAGCACGACGAGGGCGACGCCGATGACGCCGACGGCGCCCCAGCCCACCCGCCAGACCGACAGGCGCTCGTGCAGGATCGCCACGGCGAGGAACGCCACGACGATCGGCTGCGCGGCTCCGAGCGTCGCGGCGACCCCGCCGGGAAGGTGCTGCGCGGCGAGGAACAGGAGCGGGAAGAACGCGCCCATGTTCAGCACGCCGAGCACGGCGCTCCTCCACCACCAGCTGCCGCGCGGCAGCCGGCGTGCGATGAGCAGCGCGACGATGCCGGCGGGGAGGGCGCGCACCAGCGCGGCGAACAGAGGATGCCCGGACGGCAGCAGCTCGGTCGTCACGATGTAGGTCGTCCCCCAGACTGCGGGGGCGAGTGCGGTGAGCGCGGTGCGGCCGGCCCTGTTCGCCGTGACGAGAGGTACGGAGGGGCGGGGTGTCGTGGTGGTCACAGGACCATCGTGATCCGGCGGCAATCGATGAGTCCAGGACATGCTTTGCATGGCATCCATGAAGAACCATGATGGATGCATGGAACTCCAGCAGCTGAGGTACGCCGTCGCCGTGGCCGAGGAGCGCAGCTTCACGCGCGCCGCCGAGCGGTGCCTTGTGGTGCAGTCGGCACTCAGCCATCAGATCAAGTCGCTGGAGCGTGAGCTCGGTCTGATCCTGTTCGCGCGCACCAGCCGCCGCGTCGAGACGACCGCAGCGGGGGAGGCGTTCGTCATCGCTGCGCGCGCCAGCCTCGAGGCGGCAGATCGTGCACGCGTGGATGCCGCCGCGGCGGCCGGGCTGGTCCGCGGCACGCTGACGATCGGGATGATCCCGACGGTCACCGCGATCGACATCCCCGCGGCGCTGGAGATCTTCCGCCGCGCGCACCCTGACGTCCGCATCCACCTGCGCACCGGCGGCAGCGAGGAGTTCATCGCCGCCATCGCCGCGGGAGACATGGACGTCGCCGTGCTGGGGCTGCCCGAGACGCAGCCGCCGACGGGTGTCGCCTCCCGGACCATCGCCCGCGAGCATCTGGTCGCGGTCGTGTCATCGCGGCATCCGCTCGCGTCTCGTCGACGCATCCGGCTCGACGACCTCGCGTGGGAGACGTTCGTGGACTTCCCCGCCGGCACGCCGGGACGTCTGCCGTCGGATCTCGCCTTCGCAGAGCACGACGTGCCCCGGGACGTCGCCTTCGAGGCGATGAACACGACGCTCATCCTCGACCTCGTGCGCCGGAACCTCGTGATCGCGCTGCTCTCGCCCGCCGTGGTGCCCCAGGGCGATGATCTGCGCACCCTCGCCGTGTCCGATGGGCCGACGCGTATCGAGTACCTCGCGTGGAGCGCGTTCAACCCCTCACCCGCGGCTCAGGCGTTCCTCGCCGTGGAGCGAGGGGATGCCGAGGGATGACCGAGGGCAGGGGCCGCGGACGTGCGTGCCCCTGCCCCGATGAGGTCAGATCGCCTGCTGCTTCGGCCCCAGCGGCAGTGGCTGCATCGGCTGGTCGTTCGCGGTCAGATCGATGCCGAGGTCGCGCGCGTAGACGACCCTGGTCCTGATCGACACGTCGTCGCCGTTCTCGGTGAGCTCGAAGACGCGGCCGCCGCGCATGCGGTTGCGCTCCGCGCCGTTCAGGCCGTAGGCGCCGAAGCCGGTGCCGGGCGCGTAGCCGAGCAGCACGCCGTAGTAGTCGCCGTAGTAGTCGTTGACGTGGTCGTGTCCGACGAAGACGCCCTTCACGTCGCCGCGCTCGAGGATCGCGTTGTACATCCCCGAGTTGAACGGACCGGGGCACTCGTCCTCGTTGCGCTCACCCGTGATGCTGTGGCGCGCCCTGCCTCGTGCGGCGTCGGCGCTCGTGCGGGTGTCGACGCCGCCCCACCACATGAAGCGGTGCTCCCAGAGTGCGATGTGGATGAACATCAGGCCGGGGATCTTGCGGCCGCTGCGCTGTTCGAGGCGCTGCGACTGCTCGCGGTACCAGGAGACCTGATCCATGCGGAGCCAGTCCCAGTCGGGGTAGCCTGCGAAGTCCTGACCGGCGATGCGCTCAGGCGCGTAGCGCCCCGAGTCGAGCAGCCACAGTGCGAAAGCCTCGCGGTTCTTCTTAGCCGCCGACGAGATCGACACGATCGTGTTGCTCGTCCCGGTCAGGCCGCGGGCGTTCTCCGCGTTCAGGTTGTAGTCGTAGGAGCGGTAGATCTCGAGCATCCCCGCCTCGTCGACGCCCGAGGTGGGCAGCGAGTCCTCGTCGTGGTTGCCGTACGTGACCGCCCAGGGGATCCGGCGGGACTCCATCGGCTGGACGACGTTGTTGATCGCCTGCTTCACCGCGAGGCGCGTCTCGCAGCCTGAGGAGATGACGTCGCCGTTGATGACGACGAAGTCGGGCTTCTCCTGATCGAGGACCTTCTCCATCAGCTCGACCGTGCGACGGTCGGTCTGCTCATCGTCCTGCGTGTCGTTGAACTGGACGACCTTGAACGTCCGGTCCTGGCGGAATCGCAGTCGCGGCGCCTTCGCCGCCGGCGTCCCCGGTGCCGATGTCGCGGTCGTCCCGGCGTGCGCCGCCCCGAACGGCAGCGCGGCGCTGACGGCGCCGATCGCTCCTGCAGTGATCACGGTGCGCCGGCTCATGGGCAGTCGTTCTGGCATTCCAGGTCTCCTCTTCGTCGCGGGCGGATTCTCGCCGCGGAGACGCTAGGAGACGAAGATGGCGGGGGGACGACGGGCAGGTGAACGCTTTCCGTTCAGCGGCCCGCGGCGGACAGCGCCGCCTCGATCGCCGACACGATCTCGGGGGAATCCGGCTTCTGCCGCGGGCGGAATCGCTGCACCGAGCCGTCTGGCGAGACGAGGAACTTCTCGAAGTTCCACTCCACGCGGCCGGCCTTGCCCTCGGCATCCGAGGTCTGCTTGAGGGCCTTGTAGAGGTCGGTGGCGCTGCGGCCGTTGACCTTGACCTTGTCGTTCACCGGGAAGGTGACGCCGTACGTGGTCGAGCAGAAGTCCAGGATCTGGTCCATCGAACCCGGTTCCTGGCCGAAGAACTGGTTGCAGGGGAACCCGAGCACGGTGAACCCGCGGGACTCGTACGCGCGCTGCAGCTCTTCGAGCTGCTCGTACTGCGGGGTGAGCCCGCACTTGGAGGCGACGTTGACCACCAGCACGACATCGGCTCCGTAGTCGTCCAGCGTCTTCTCAGTGCCTGCGGCGTCGGCGAAGGGGATCTGTCGGAGGGGGAGGTCGGTCATATTCACAGCCTATGTTCGGTGCCGCCCGCGAGCGCCGGATTCTGGGAGAATGGAGAGGATATGTCTGTTGCCACCGCACCCGCCAGCGCCCTGCGCATCGGCCCGATCGAACTCGACGTGCCCGTGGTCCTCGCCCCCATGGCCGGGATCACCAATACCGCCTTCCGCAGGCTCTGCCGCGAGTACGGCGCCGGCCTGTACGTCAGCGAGATGATCACCTCGCGCGCGCTCGTCGAGCGGAACGCCATCACGATGCGCCTGATCCAGCATCACGAGTCCGAGACGCCGCGCTCGATCCAGCTCTACGGCGTCGATCCGGCGACCATCGCCGAGGCCGTCCGCATCATCGTCGCCGAGGACCGCGCCGATCACATCGATCTCAACTTCGGCTGCCCGGTGCCCAAGGTCACCCGCAAGGGCGGGGGAGCGGCGCTGCCCTGGAAGACCACGCTGTTCGCCGACATCGTCGACCGCGCCGTCAAGGCGGCCGGCGACGTGCCTCTGACGGTGAAGATGCGCAAGGGCATCGACAAGAACCACCTCACCTTCCTCGAGGCCGGCCGCGCGGCGGAGGATGCCGGGGCCGCGGCCGTTGCGCTGCATGCGCGCACCGCGGGCGAGTACTACTCCGGTCACGCCGACTGGGCGGCGATCGGCGAGCTCAAGCAGGTCGTGACCAGCATCCCGGTGCTCGGGAACGGCGACATCTGGTCCGCCGACGACGCGGTGCGGATGATGGCGGAGACCGGTGCCGACGGCGTGGTCGTCGGACGCGGATGCCTCGGGCGGCCGTGGCTGTTCGGTGAACTGGCATCCGCCTTCGGCGGCGAGGGCGTGCACGTCGACGCCACCCTGCAGTTCGTCGCAGCGGCGTTCCGCCGGCACGCCGAGCTTCTGGTCGAGTTCTTCGAGGACGAGGACCGCGGATGCAAGGACATCCGCAAGCACGTCGCCTGGTACTTCAAGGGCTACCCCGTCGGCGGTGAGCTGCGTGCGGCCCTCGCGCGGGCGTCCACGCTGCAGGAGATCGACGACCTGCTCGGAACGCTCGGCGACGCGCCCTACCCCGGCGCCGGTGCCGAGGGGCAGCGCGGTCGCGCCGGATCTCCCAAGCGCACGGCTCTGCCGGACGGCTGGCTGGACTCCCGCGAGATCGGGTCGGACACCGGCGAGATGATGCGAGGAGCGGAGACCGAGAACAGTGGCGGCTGACGGGACCGTACTCGGCGACGGATACACCGAGCGTGACGCCGAGCGCTTCTTCGCCGAGACGCACCGCTCCGAGCGCGACGACTTCGCGCGCGACCGCGCCCGGGTGCTGCACTCCGCGGCGCTACGCCGTCTTGCAGCCAAGACGCAGGTGCTCAGCCCCGCCAGCACCGCCGATTTCGCCCGCAACCGGCTGACCCACTCGCTGGAGGTCGCCCAGGTCGGGCGCGAGCTCGCGATCGCCCTCGGCGTCTCGGCGGACGTGGTCGACACCGCCTGCCTGAGCCACGACCTCGGGCATCCGCCCTTCGGCCACAACGGCGAGCGCGCGCTGAACGAGTGGGCCGAGAACATCGGCGGTTTCGAGGGCAACGCCCAGTCGCTGCGCATCCTCACCCGTCTCGAGGCCAAGGTGCTCGACGACGGCGACAGATCGGTGGGGCTCAACCTCACGCGCGCCAGCCTCGATGCGACTTGCAAGTACCCCTGGACGGTCGACAGTCCCGTCCCGGACCCGGGCGGCCGGCTCAAGTTCGGCGTCTATCCCGAGGACGAGGCCGTGTTCCGCTGGATGCGCGACGGCGCACCCGGCCGGCTGCGCTGCATCGAGGCCGAGATCATGGATCTCTCCGACGACATCGCGTACTCGGTGCACGACTTCGAGGACGCGATCGTGAACGGCTACCTCGACGTCGCGCAGCTCTCCGACCCGGTCGAGCACCACGCGCTGGTCAGCCGCATCCAGCAGTGGGTCGGCTACGACTTCACCCGCGACGAACTCGCGGACGCGCTGTACCGGCTGAACTCGCAGCCGATGTGGCTGAAGTCCTTCGACCGCTCTCGCCGCGATCTCGCCCGCCTGAAGAACCTCACCAGCGACATGATCGGGCGCTTCGCGCGGGCATCCGTGTCGGCGACGCGCGCCGAGTACGCGGGCCCCTCGCTGGCGCGGTACAACGCGCACGTCGTCGTGCCTCGCGTGGTCGAGGCCGAGATCGCCGTGCTGAAGGGCATCATGGGCCAGGCGATCGTCACGATCGACGCGCGCCGCGGTGTGTACAAGGAGCAGCGCCGCGTGCTGAAGCGGCTCGCCGACGCGCTGTGGTCGACCGATGCGCTCTGGACGGCGGGCGCCGACGTGCTCGAGCCCGCGTTCGCCGCCGACTTCCACGACGCCGAGACCGACGACCAGCGCGCCAGGGTCGTGGTCGACCAGATCGCGAGCCTGACCGACCAGACCGCGGTGGACTGGCACAACCGGCTGGTCGGCGACATCGACCCGGCGGAGGTCGGTATCTGGTCGCCCCGGCACGTCAGGCCGGGTGCCCGTGCGCGGGTCGCCGCGGCGACGGCCGCCGAGGGAGCGCGCTGATGCCGCGCATCCTGCAGGCCGACATCGACGAGGTGAAGTCCCGCACCAACATCGCCGACATCGTGGGGGAGCGCGTCGCCCTCAAGTCGGCGGGCGTCGGATCGCTGAAGGGGCTCTGCCCGTTCCACGACGAGAAGAGCCCGAGCTTCCACGTGCGGCCGCAGGTCGGCTTCTACCACTGCTTCGGATGCGGGGCATCGGGCGACGTGTACTCGTTCCTGCGCGAGATGGACCACGTCAGCTTCACGGAGGCGGTCGAGCGCCTCGCCGGCCGCATCGGGTACTCGCTGCACTACGAGGACGGCGGGGCCGCACCGGAGACCAGCGGGCGCAGCCGGCTGTACGCGGCGAACACCGCCGCGGCGGAGTTCTTCCGCTCGCAGCTGCTGAGCCCCGAGGCAGAGACGGCCAGGGCGTTCCTCGGCCAGCGCGGCTTCGACGCCGGTGCTGCCGCGCATTTCGGCGTCGGCTTCGCCCCGCGCGGCTGGGACGGCATGCTCAAGGCCCTCACCGCGCAGGGCTTCACCCGCGACGAGCTCAGCAACGCCGGTCTCGTCTCCGCCGGCCAGCGCGGGGTGTACGACCGGTTCCGCGGGCGACTCGTGTGGCCGATCCGCGACGTCACCGGTCAGACGATCGGTTTCGGTGCGCGCAGGCTCTTCGACGACGACAAGGGCCCGAAGTACCTGAACACTCCCGAGACCCCGATCTACAAGAAGGCGCAGGTGCTGTACGGGCTCGACCTCGCCAAGCGCGACATCGCCCGCGGCGACCCTCGCCGCGTCGTGGTGGTCGAGGGGTATACCGACGTGATGGCCTGCCATCTGGCCGGAGTCACCACCGCGATCGCCACCTGCGGCACCGCGTTCGGCACCGAGCACATCAAGGTGCTGCGCCGTGTCATGGGGGACGTCTCGGCATCCGGCGAGGTGGTCTTCACCTTCGACGGCGACGAGGCGGGTCAGAAGGCCGCGCTGCGCGCCTTCTCGGAGGACTCCCGGTTCACTGCTCAGACCTTCGTCGCCGTCGCGCCGGACGGGCTCGATCCCTGCGACCTGCGTCTGCAGCGGGGGGATGCCGCGGTGCGCGGCCTCATCGACACGAAGGTGCCGATGTTCGAGTTCGCGATCGATCGCAAGCTCTCCGGATTCGACCTGTCCACGGTCGAGGGGCAGGTGGGCGCGCTGCGCGCCGCCGCGCCGATCGTCGCAGAGATCCGCGACGAGCTGCTCCGGCCCGGCTATGAGCGCGTGCTGGCGCGCCGGCTGGGTATGGACCCGACCGCGGTGCACGCCGAGGTGCGCAGAGCGCCGCACGGCGGCGGGCAGGGGCCGCAGCGACGCGAGTCGCCCACGCAGACCGAGGCGCAGATGTTGCCGCCGGAACTCGAGTCCGGTGCGCCCGCCATGGCGGTCGTGACCCTCGCGAGCCTGCCGCGCAGCGCCGAGGTCGCGCTGGAGCGTGACACTCTCATCGGCACCCTGCAGTACGGTCACCAGGCCGACCCCGACCTGCTGCGCCGCGGTCTGCAGCAGCCGTTCCGGCATCCGGCGCTCGAGGCGGTGCGCGAGGCCGTCGCGAATGCCGACTGGACGCGGCCGAACTGGTCCGTCGAGGCGGTGAACGCCGTGCGCGAGCCCTACCGCTCGCTCGGCGGGGAGCTGCTGATGACCTCGTTCCCCGCGCGCGACGAGCAGGGAGCGGTGGCATCCACCACCGATCTCGCGCGCCGTCTCATCGTCCGCAGCATCGAGCGCGAGAAGAACGAACTGCTCGGTGCCGTGCAGCGCGTGCCGGCGGAATCCGACGGCGGCAGGGCGTTGCGCGTGCGGCTGCGCGATCTGGACGCCGAGAGGCAGCGCTTCTCCGAGTCGTAGGCGCGGAGCGCCGGTCCGTCGGGCAGGATGGGGAGATGCCCCGCAACACCAGTGACGCCGCGATCGACTGCTCCGACCTGGTCATCGACCGGATCGGTCACGGCGGTGCGACCAGGGCGGTCGACGGGGTGACCTTCGCCCTCCCTCCCGGCGAGCTGTTGTGCGTCGCCGGCCCCACCGGTTCCGGGAAGTCGACGCTGGTGGTCGCACTCGCGGGTCGCGAGGACCCGTCGGTGCGCATCGTGGGCGGGCGCGCGCAGGTGTGCGGCATCGACGCCCGTCGGGGCGGGCGGAAGAAGCGGATGCTGGGCGCGCTCACCGGCTTCGTCGGGCAGGGCGCCGGAGGAGACCTCCCGCCGCGTCTCACCGCGGGCGAGATCATCGCCGAGCCGATCACGCTCCGCGAACGCAAGGTCAACAGCAGAGCGCTCGCGATCCGCGTGGCCACGCTGCTCGACGAACTGCATCTGCCGTTGGGTGCCGCGAACAAGTTCCCCTATGAGCTCAGCGCCGGGATGCGTCAGCGCGTCGCGATCGCGCGGGCGCTGGTCATGGAGCCGCGCGTTCTCATCGCGGACGAGCCGCTGGCCAACCTCGACCCCGAGGTGCGTCACGTCGTCTTCGATGCCATCACCCGGCGCCGTGAGGGGCGTGAGATGGCCGCGCTGATGGTCACCAATGATGCGGACTTCATCCGAGAACTGAACGCCGCCTCGCTCATGCTCCGCGGCGGTCATGTGGTGGCCCGCGGGGTGGGCAGAAACCTCGTCTGGGCACCGAACGCGGAAGCCGATTCGCAGCGCTGAGCGCGGCACGCCCGGGGCGCTCGTCGTGTTCTTGCGCGCCTCCGGAGTTTGCTAAGCTTGTCGAGTTGCCCGCTCGCGGGTGACATGCCAGAGATGATCCCCTGTAGCTCAATTGGCAGAGCAGCCGACTGTTAATCGGCAGGTTGATGGTTCGAGTCCATCCGGGGGAGCCACAGGCCCGGCCTCTTCAGAGGCCGGGCCTTCTTCTTTCCGATCTGACGACGCGCGCCGGATAATTCTCAAGAGATCTTCGCGCGGATGTCGAGAATGGCGAACCGGCTCCGACTCACATATGAAGCCGCCGAACGGGCGGCCCTATGGAAGGAATCGAAATGCCTCGCATCACCCCCAACCTCTGGTTCGACGGACAGGCCCTCGACGCGGCGAAGTACTACGTGTCGGTCTTTCCGGACTCGCGCATCACCGATGTCAGCCGCATGGGTGACGGCGGGCCGGTCCTGACCGTCTCGTTCGAGCTGGACGGGCAGGCGTTCCTCGCGCTCAACGGCGGGCCGCAGTTCCCCTTCACCGAGGCGGTGTCATTCGTGATCGAATGCGCCGACCAGGCCGAGGTCGACCGCTACTGGGACGAGCTCGTCTCGAACGGCGGCGAGGAGAGCCGCTGCGGCTGGCTGAAGGATCGCTTCGGGCTCTCCTGGCAGGTCGTGCCGCAGGCGCTCGTCGAACTGCTCACCGACGCGGATCCGCGCCGTGCGGCAGCTGCCGGCGCGGCGCTGCAAGGCATGAACCGCATCGATGTCGCCGCGCTGCGTGCGGCGGCCGACGCCGCGGTGTAACGGGCTCGGCTTCTCAGCGGTCCCGTTCTCGGAGCGGGGCCGCTGCGTTTTCGTGCCGGCTCAGCCCTCGAGGTCGTCGACGCCAGGCATCCAGCTCTTGCCGGGGCGGCCCCAGCCGCGCTTGCGGGCGATCTTCTGCGCCGTCTTCCAGTCGCTGTCCGAGAGACGGTCGACGTAGAGGATCCCGTCCAGATGATCGAACTCGTGCTGCATGATGCGGGCGCGCCAGCCGTCCACCTCGATGCGCACCGGCTCGCCCTCGAGATCGGTGCCGGTGACCAGCACGCGGTCGGAGCGCCGCAGCGGGAACCGTTCGCCGGGGAAAGACAGGCACCCCTCGGACTCGAGGTCGGGGTCGGGCGAGCCCGGCTCGGGCGGCGTCATCCAGAGCACCGGGTTCAGAATCGCGCCGCGCCAGGGCTGCTCGTCGTCGTCGACGTACGAGTAGGTGTAGATCCGCAGGGCGACGCCGACCTGCGGGGCGGCCAGACCCACGCCGGGAGCGACGTCCATGGTCTCGAACATGTCGGCGACCAGCGTTCGGATCTCGTCGGTGACCTCACCGACCTCGTCCGCGCGTGCGTGCAGAACCGGGTCGCCCATGATGCGGATGGCAAGAACAGTCACGCCACAACCCTACTGTGCACCGGGTTCGCGAACCGTGCCCGGTACAGTCGTACGTGTGAATGGAGCGGGGATGGCGGGGGAAGTCGCGGACCAGCTGGTCGGGGTGTTTCAGAACCCCGGACTGCTGATGGGCATTCCGCTCGCCCTGGCGGGCGCCGTGTTCATGTCTCTGGGCGCCCAGTACCAGCACCGCGGCGTCGAGAAGGTCGAGCGCATCACCGGCACCGAGGGCACCACGGGGCTTTCGATGACGCAGCTCAAGGGACTGCTCACGCGGCCCTCCTGGCTGATCGGCACCCTCATGCTGGGGTTGGCCGTGGTCTGCCAGCTGGCGGCCCTTGCGGTGGCTCCGCTGATCGTCGTGCAGCCGCTCGGCGCGATCGCACTGGTGATCACGACGCTCCTGAACGCCCGCATCTCGGGCCACTCGCCGACCAGGCAGTCTCTCACCGCGATCATCGCCTGCGTGGGCGGCATCTTCCTGTTCGTGACCCTCGCGGCGATCTACGCCACCGAGCGTCCGATCACCGAGCGCGACCTGTTCGTCATCCTGGCGATCCTGCTGGTCGTGATCATCCTGCTGTTCGTCAGCTGGCTCGTGCTGCGGCACCGCATGCGGGCGCTCTTCTACGTCACGGGCGCAGGCATCCTCTACGGGTTCGTCGCCACTCTGGCGAAGGCAGTGATCAGCCGCATCCAGGCCGGCGAGTTCGACTGGGTGACCCTGGTGTGCGTCATCGCGCTGGTCTCCGCGGCGGTCGCCGGCGGCTACTTCGTCCAGACCGCGTACGCGTCTGGTCCTCCTGACCTCGTGATCGCCGGTCTCACCGTGATCGATCCGATCGTCGCGGTGCTGATCGGCATCCTCGTGCTCGGCGAGGCCGATGCCGCGCCGCTGTGGGTGCAGATCGGGTTCGCCGTCGCGGGCGGCATCGCGGTGTGGGGAGTGTTCGGTCTGGCCCGGTACCACCCGCAGATGATCAGCGAGAGTCAGGAGCACGCGATCACGCGCGGGAGCACTCCCACGACAGGATCGGAGCCGCAGCCCGAGTCCGGGGAGCCGGGCGCCCGGCCGGCGGGTGCGCCCGACGACCCCTCTCAGTAGTCGCGGTCGATGAGGTCGGGAGAGACCTCGGATGCGGCGGCCTCGTCGACGAAGAAGACCGTGCGTCGCCGTCCCTTGGCACCGGCGGCCGGCACGCTCGCGTAGCTCGCGCCCGCCAGGGCGAGGCCGAGCGCGGAGGCCTTGTCGGCGCCGGTGAGCACCAGCCAGACGCGCTTCGAGGCGTTGATCACCGGGCGCGTCAGCGTGATGCGCTCCGGCGGAGGCTTGGGGGAGTCCCGGACCGGCAGCACGGCGGCATCCGTCACCGTCACCTCGGGGCGGTCCGGGAAGAGCGACGCGATGTGGCCGTCGGGCCCGACGCCGAGGAAGCACACCGCGAACGAGGGCCAGGGGCGCTCGTCCGTGCCGTAGCGCGCCAGCTCGGCGGCGTAGGCATGCGCGGCCTCGTCGAGGCTCATCTCGCCCGGTTCGGCCGCCTCGTGCACGTTCTCGGCCGGCACCGGGATGTGATCGAGCAGGGCGCCGCGGGACTGCAGCGAGTTGCGGTCCGGGTCGTCGCGCGCGACGAAGCGCTCATCGCCCCACCAGAAGTGCACCAGCGACCAGTCGACCTTCGCCGCCCGAGGATGCTCGGCGACGGCGGCCAGGACGGCGCCGCCCATCGATCCGCCGGTCAGGCAGACGTGGGCGACGCGTCCGTCCCTGGTGCGGGCGCGCACCCTGGTCAGGAAGCGGTCGGCGACCCTCGCGGCGAGCTCCGCCGGCGTGGGTTCGACGACGACCGTCTTGACCGCGCGCGCCTGCTCCATCGTCACACTCCCGTTTCCGGCGGTCCCAGCCGCTCCCAGCCATCGGTGATGACTCGACCGTACAGCACGTCCGCGTCGAGGGTCCGCAGCTCCTCGGCCAGGCACTCGCGCAGCGTGCGGCGCGGCAGGTGCAGCTCCTGGTCGGGCTGGCCGGGCTGGGTGAGCCGGGCGACGCCGGGCGACGGTCGCTCCAGGAGGATGTCGCCGGAGGCCCGGTGCAGGCGCACCGACTTGATGCCCTCCTGCCAGTGCTCCGGGTCCTCGTACGACCAGCGCACCGGCACGTCGAATGCCATCTGCAGCCAGGCGGCGAGCAGCGCCGTCGAGGGCGATGCGGCGGCGCCGCGCACCTCGACGCCGGTGACGGTCTCGTAGGGCGGCTGATCCAGGACGGCGGCGAGCTGCTCACGCCAGTGCGTCAGACGCGTCCAGGCGAGGTCGGTGTCTCCAGGCGTGTAGGTCCGCCCCAGCAGGGCGAGCCTGTCGCGCACGTCGGGCGACGTCGCGGCGTCCGTGATCCGGCGCTGGGCGATGCGGCCTAGTGGGGCGGCAGCGGCCTCCGTCGGCGCCTCGTCGGGCCACCAGGCCACGACCGGGGCGTCCGGCAGCAGCAGTCCCGTGACGAGGCTCTCCGCATTGCTGGCGGCCTCGCCGTACGCGCGCAGAACGATCACGTCGCTGGCGCCGGCGTCGCCGCCGACGCGGATCTGCGCGTCGAGACGTGACGGTCCGTCTCCGACGGTGAGCACGATCACCCTCATCGGATGCTCGCGTGAGGCGTCGTTCGCGGCGTCGATCGCTTCCTCGGCCACGCCGTTGCGCGCGGCGATGACGAGCGTCAGCACTCGGCCGAGGGCCACCGCGCCGCCCTCTTCGCGCGTCTTGACGAGCTGCTTGGCGATCTGGCTGACGGTGGTGTCGGGCAGGTCGATGATCACGGGCGTCTCCAGACTCGTCCGTCGCGGGCCAGCAGGGCGTCGGCGGATGCCGGACCCCAGGAGCCGGGGGCGTACTGCTCGAGCGGACCGCCCTGCGCGGCCCAGTACTCCTCGACCGGGTCGAGGATCTTCCAGGACAGCTCGACCTCCTCGTGCCGCGGGAACAGCGGCGGGTCGCCGAGCAGGACGTCCAGGATGAGGCGCTCGTACGCCTCCGGGCTCGCCTCGGTGAAGGCGTGTCCGTAACCGAAGTCCATCGTCACGTCGCGCACCTGCGTGCCGGCGCCGGGGACCTTGGATCCGAAGCGGATCGTGACTCCCTCGTCGGGCTGCACGCGGATGACCAGGGCGTTCTGACCGAGCTCCGAGGTGCGTGCGAGCAGGTGATGCGGGGCGCGCTTGAAGACGATGGCGATCTCGGTGACGCGGCGACCGAGGCGCTTCCCGGTGCGCAGGTAGAACGGCACCCCTGCCCAGCGGCGGTTCGCGATCTCCAGCTTCACGGCTGCGTAGGTCTCGGTGGTGGAACGGGGGTTCATCCCGTCCTCCTCCAGGAAGCCGTTCACCTTCTCTCCGCCCTGCCAGCCGCCGGCGTACTGGCCGCGCGCGGTGGCGAGCGACAGGTCCGCGGGCAGCTGGACGGCCTCGAGCACCTTCTCCTTCTCGGAGCGCAGGTGCTCGGCGGAGAGGCTGATCGGCTCCTCCATCGCGGTGAGGGCGAGCAGCTGAAGCAGATGGTTCTGGATGACGTCGCGCGCCGCACCGATGCCGTCGTAGTAGCCGGCACGGCCGCCCACACCGATGTCCTCGGCCATGGTGATCTGCACGTGATCGATGTGGTTGCGATTCCAGATCGGCTCGTACAGCTCGTTGGCGAAGCGCAGCGCGAGGATGTTCTGCACCGTCTCCTTGCCGAGGTAGTGGTCGATGCGGAAGATCGAGTCGGCCGGGAACGCGACCTCCAGTGCGCTGTTCAGTGCACGGGCCGATTCCAGATCGTTGCCGAACGGCTTCTCGATCACCACGCGTCGCCAGCACTGATCGTCGTCGCTCGCGTCGCCGACGAGTCCGGAGTCCTTCAGCTGACGGGCGACCGTCGGGAAGTCCTTCGGCGGGATCGACAGGTAATAGGCGTGGTTGCCCATCGTGCCGCGTTCGACGTCGAGCTTCTCGACGGTCTCCCGCAGCCTGCGGAACGACTCAGGGTCGTCGAAGGTGCCCTGCACGAACCGGATGCCCTGCAGCAGGTGCTGCCAGGTCTCCTCTCGGAACGGCGTGCGGGCGTGCTGCTTGACGGCCTCGTAGACGACCTGGGCGAAGTCCTGGTCCTCCCAGTCGCGGCGTGCGAATCCGACCAGGGCGAACCCCGGGGGCAGCAGGCCGCGATTGGCGAGGTCGTACACCGCGGGCATGAGCTTCTTGCGGGACAGATCGCCGGTGACCCCGAAGATCACCAGGGCGCTGGGCCCGGCGATCCGGTTCAGCCGACGGTCGTCGGGATCGCGCAGCGGATTCTGCCCGCGCGAGATGGGTACTGTCATCGGTTCCGTGCCTCGATCGGTGTTATTGGGCGGCTTCGAACAGCGCCATCACGTCGGCGGACGCGTCGGCGATGGTCAGGGATACGACGGGACGTCCGTGCTCGGCGAGCACAGCGGCGTCGCCGGCGGCCTGCGCCTCGATGAGCTGTCCGAAGGTGAACGGACGATCCGGGATCTCCAGGTCCACGTCGGTGCGCTCCAGGATCTGCAGGAAGACACCCTGGGCGGGACCGCCCTTGTGGTACTGCCCGGTGGAGTGCAGGAAGCGCGGCCCCCACCCGAAGGTGGCGGGACGCCCGGAGTCCGCCGCGACCATCTCGCGCAGACCCTGCAGCTGGGGCAGGTCCAGGCGGTTCACGTACGCCTGCACGGCCACGTAGCCGTCATCGGGCAGCTGAGCCCAGAGCGCGTCGAGGACGCCCTCGATCGTGCCGGAGGAAGCCAGGGCGGCGTCGGACACCCGCACCTCGATGCCCTCCTGCACGAATGCAGCGGGGGTGGGCTCGGGACGCGCATCGAGCAGACCGCGCGCCGCGACCTTCGCCGACTCGACGTCGGGCTGGTCGAACGGGTTGATGCCGAGCAGGTAGCCGGCGATCGCGGTGGCGTACTCCCAGAGCACGAACTGCGCGCCGAGCGTGCCGCTGACGAGGATCTCGCCGTGGTGACGCTCTGGCAGATGGAACTCGTCGGCGTCGTCGACGAGGCGCACCAGCTGAAGGTCGGCAGGTGTCGTCTCGACCTCGGGGGAGACCGGCAGCAGCACCACCGGCAGGATGCCGGTGCCCTCCTTGCCGGTGGACTCCGCGATGAGCTGCTCGATCCAGTCCGGCAGCCCGACGATGTGCGTGCCGTCGGTGATCAGGCCGAGCTTGTCGGGGCGCGGGTCGGCGCCGGCGATCGCCGCGGCGAGGCGCAGAGCGGGGTTCGAGGCGGTGTCGATGGCGACCTCGAGCAGCGAGGCCTCCGCCTCGTCGAGCAGCTCGGAGACATCTGCGCCGGCGAGACCGGAGGGCACCAGGCCGAACGCGGTGAGCGCCGAATAGCGGCCGCCCACGTTCGGGTCCGCGTTGAAGACGCGGTACCCGGCCTCGCGCGCGGAGGCGTCGAGCGGCGAACCGGGGTCGGTGACCACGACGATCCGCTCTGCGGGGTCGATGCCGATGTCGCGGAAGGCGGCCTCGAACGTGCGCCGCTGCGAGTCGGTCTCCACGGTCGAGCCGGACTTCGACGACACCACGAGCGCGGTACGCGCGAGGTCGTCGTCGAGAGCGGCCAGCACCTGCCCGGGCGCGGTGGAGTCGAGGATCGTGAGAGGGACGCCCGCGGTCTGGGTGATGACCTCGGGTGCGAGGGACGAGCCGCCCATGCCGGCCAGCACGAAGCGGTCGACGCCCTTGGCGGCGAGTTCCTCGCGCAGCGCCGTGATCTCGGTGACCAGCGGCCGCGAGACCGACACGGCCTCGAGCCAGCCGAGTCGGATGGAGGCCTCGGCCTCGGCATCCGGTCCCCACATCGTGGCGTCTCCACTGGTGAGGCGGGTCGCGATGAGCTCGGCGACCAGCCGAGGGACGGTGTCCTCGACGGCGGCGGCGACCGCCCCCGAGACGTGGACGGCGACACTCATCGCGCGGCCTCGAGCCCCGCCGCGACCTGGGTGAGCAGGTCGTGCCAGGAGTCGATGAACTTCGCGACGCCCTCGTCCTCGAGCACCTGCGTGACGTCGTCGAAGTCGACCCCGACGGCCTTCAGGCCCTCGAAGACCTCGCGGGACGCCTCATAGGTCGAGGTCACGGTGTCACCCGTGACGACACCGTGGTCGGCGGTGGCCTCCAGGGTCTTCTCCGGCATGGTGTTCACGACACCGGCGGCGACCAGCTCGGTCACGTAAAGGGTGTCAGGCAGCGCCGGGTCCTTCACACCGGTCGACGCCCACAGCGGGCGCTGCAGGGTGGCACCGGCGTCCAGCAGCGCCTTCGCGCGATCGCCCGCGAAGGTCTGCTCGTAGAGCTCGTAGGCGAGTCGCGCGTTGGCGAGGCCCGCCTTGCTCTTCAGCGCGGTGGCCTCGTCCGTGCCGATCGCTGCGAGACGCTTGTCGGTCTCCGTGTCGACGCGGGAGACGAAGAACGAGGCGACCGAGTGGATCGTCGACAGGTCGATGCCCGCAGCCTTCGCGGTCTCGAGACCGGTCAGGTAGGCGTCGATGACCTCGGCGTAGCGCTCCAGGCTGAAGATCAGCGTCACGTTGACGCTGATGCCGGCGCCGATCGTCGCGGCGATGGCGGGCAGGCCCGCCTTGGTCGCGGGGATCTTGACGAGCAGGTTCGGGCGGTCGACGCGGTCCCACAGCTCCTTGGCCTGGGCGATCGTGCCCTCGGTGTCGTGGGCGAGGTCGGGGGAGACCTCGATCGACACACGGCCGTCGACGTGGCCGGTGGCGTCGTAGACCGGGCGGAACACGTCCAGCGCGTCGCGGACGTCCTGCGTGGTCGCCGCGAAAACGGCGTCCGCGGCGGATGCGCCGGAGGCTGCGAGCTCGTGCACCTGCGCGTCGTACGACGTGTCGTCGGGGTTGGTCATCGAGTTCGCGAAGATCGTCGGGTTGGTGGTGACGCCGACGACGTTGCGGGTGTCGATCAGCTGCTGCAGGTTGCCCGACTGGATGCGGGTGCGGGACAGGTCGTCCAGCCAGATGCTGACGCCGGCGGCCGAGAGGTCTGCGGTGGGGGTGCTCATGCGTTCTCCTTGATGCTCTCGCGTGCCGCCTCGACGACGGCCTCGGCGGTGATGCCGAACTTCTGGAACAGGGTCTTGTAGTCGGCGGAGGCGCCGAAGTGGTCGATGCCGATCGAGCGGCCGCGGTCGCCGACGATGCCTCGCCAGCTCAGCACGGAGCCGGCCTCGACCGAGACGCGCGCGGTGACGGCCTTCGGCAGCACGCTCTCGCGGTACGCCTCGTCCTGCTCGGCGAACCATTCCAGCGAGGGCGCCGAGACGACGCGGGCGTTGACGCCCTCGCCGGCCAGCGTCTCGCGGGCGGCCACGGCCAGCTGCACCTCGGAGCCGGTGGCGATCAGGATGACGTCCGGGGTGCCGTTCGGCGCCTCGGCGAGCACGTACGCGCCCTTCGAGGTGTTGGCCGCCGAGGCGAACTCGTCGCCGGATGCCGCACCCTCGCCTCGGGCGAACACGGGGATGTTCTGGCGGGTCAGCGCGATGCCGGTGGGGCCGCCGTGCCGGCTGAGGATCTCGAGCCAGGCCGCCGCGGTCTCGTTGGCGTCGGCGGGGCGGACGACGGTGAGGTTCGGGATGGCGCGGAGCGAGGCGAGCTGCTCGATCGGCTGGTGCGTCGGGCCGTCCTCACCGAGGGCGACGGAGTCGTGCGTCCAGACGAAGACGCTCGGCACGTTCATCAGTGCGGCCAGACGCACCGCCGGGCGCATGTAGTCGCTGAAGATGAGGAACGTGCCGCCGAACGGACGGGTCGGGCCGTGCAGCACGATGCCGTTCAGGATCGAGCCCATGGCGTGCTCACGGATGCCGAAGTGCAGCACGCGGCCGTAGGGGCTGCCCTTCCAGTCGTGCGTGGACCACTCCTCGGGGATGAACGACGGCGCGCCCGAGATCGTGGTGTTGTTCGAGCCTGCCAGGTCGGCCGACCCGCCCCACAGCTCGGGGAGCTCGGGTGCGAGGGCGTTGATGACCTTGCCGGACGCCGCGCGAGTGGACACCTCGGTGCCGGACTCGAAGACGGGCAGCGCGGCCTCGATGCCCTCGGGCAGCGCGTGCGCCTCGAGACGGTCCAGCAGTGCCTTGCGCTCCGGGTTGGCGGCGGCCCACGCGTCGAACGACTTCTGCCAGGCGGCGCGGTCCTCGGCGGCGCGGGCGGCGAGCTCGCGGGTGTGCGCGATGACGGCGTCCTCGACGACGAAGGACTTCTCGGGGTCGAAGCCGAGCACGACCTTCGTCGCGGCGACCTCGTCGGCACCCAGAGCGTTGCCGTGCACCGACTCGGTGCCGGACTTGTTCGGTGCGGGCCAGCCGATGATGGTCTTCAGGATGATCAGGGTGGGCTTGCCGGTCTCGGCCTTGCCCTGCTCGATCGCGTCGTTCAGCTCCTGCACGTCCTCGACGTACTGGCCGGTGCGGCGCCAGTCGACCTCGAGCACCTGCCAGCCGTACGCCTCGTACCGCTTGCGCACGTCCTCGGTGAACGCGACGTCGGTGTCCCCCTCGATCGAGATCTGGTTCGAATCGTAGATCGCGATGAGGTTTCCGAGCTGCTGGTGTCCTGCCAGCGAGGATGCCTCACTGGTGACGCCCTCCTGCAGGTCGCCGTCGCCGGCGATCACGTAGACGTGGTGGTCGAAGGGGCTCGTGCCGGCGGCGGCCTCCGGATCGAACAGACCGCGCTCGTAGCGCGAGGCGTAGGCGAAGCCGACCGCCGAGGCGAGTCCCTGGCCGAGCGGGCCGGTGGTGATCTCCACGCCCTTGGTGTGCCCGTACTCCGGGTGACCGGGGGTCAGCGAGCCCCAGGTGCGCAGCGCCTCGAGGTCGGACAGCTCGAGGCCGAATCCGCCGAGGTAGAGCTGGACGTACTGAGTGAGGGAGGAGTGCCCGACGGACAGGATGAAGCGGTCGCGTCCGATCCAGTGCGTGTCGGCCGGGTCATGGTGCATGACCCGCTGGTACAGCAGGTAGGCCACGGGGGCCAGGCTCATCGCTGTACCGGGGTGGCCGTTCCCCACCTTCTGCACGGCGTCCGCCGCCAGCACGCGAGCGGTGTCCACCGCTCTCCGGTCGAGATCGTTCCAGATGACTTCCGCCACGGTCATGCCCCTTCTGACAAGGAAAAAGGCGCCCGGATTCCCTGCGCGATCCGCGACGTCACGGAGGTGTGTGCACAGCGCCTGGGCGCGCGAGTGTTCCCCAGCATAGTGCGGCGCGAGACGCGTGAGACGGTTCATTTCAGCGTCGGCCGCACGTGCGCGGTGACGTAGACTTGGAGGAAACTGTCAGCATTCGCATGGAGGAGGCGATCGCGATCTCGACGATGTCGCAGACCGATGCCCGCACGTACTCGCTCGGTCAGAAGATCCAGGGCTATGTGGCGCTGACGAAGCCCCGGGTGATGGAGCTCCTCCTCGTCTCCACCGTGCCGGTCATGATCCTCGCCAAGGGCGGGACGCCGTTCACCTGGTCCGACGTCGGGCTCATCGTCGCGACGGTTCTCGGCGGCGCCATGAGCGCCGGCTCCGCGGCATCGTTCAACATGTACCTCGACCGCGACATCGACGTGCACATGAAGCGCACCGAGAACCGGCCTCTCGTCACCGGCGAGGTGTCGCCGCGCGGTGCGCTGGTCTTCTCCTGGGTGCTCGCCGTCGTCTCGACGGCCTGGCTGTGGTGGACGACCAACTGGCTGGCCGCCACGCTGTCGGCCGTCGCGATCTTCTTCTACGTCGTCATCTACACGATGATCCTCAAGCGGCGCACCGAGCAGAACATCATCTGGGGTGGCATCGCGGGATGCTTCCCCGTCCTCATCGGCTGGACCGCGGTGACGGGCTCGCTCGCCTGGCCGCCGATGGTGCTGTTCGTCCTGGTTTTCCTCTGGACGCCGGCGCACTACTGGCCGCTGTCGATGAAGTACAAGGACGACTACGACGACGTCGACGTGCCGATGCTCGGCGTGACCCGCTCCCCGTCGCAGGTGGGCCTGCAGGTCATCCTCTACGCCTGGGCCACCGTCGCGTGCTCGCTGCTGCTCATCCCCGTCGCAGGCATGGGCCTGGTCTACACGGTCTCGGCGCTGGTCTTCGGCGGCTGGTTCATCT
The DNA here is from genome assembly GCF_009758255.1 of Microbacterium sp. MAH-37. GTDB lineage: Bacteria > Actinomycetota > Actinomycetes > Actinomycetales > Microbacteriaceae > Microbacterium. The sequence continues at coordinate 111,170 of NZ_WSEN01000009.1, read as the reverse complement.
ACGAGTCGCACCGCCTGTACAACCGCGCCGTGCACGGCAACGAGCCGCGTCCGATGCGCGTGTTCCACGCATCCATCACGTACCTGACGCTGATCTTCCTGGCAGTCGCGGTCGACCCGCTGATGCCGTTCTGATCGACGGTTGACGAAAGGGCCGGCTCCGAACGTGGAGCCGGCCCTTTCGCGTTCCTGATCAGCGAGCCGATGCCGCGCCGACGGGCTCGACGGGGGAGTCGTCCTCGGTCGGCGCCGCAGTCTCCGCGGTCTCCGCGACATCCGCGACACCTGTCGAGTCCGCGGCGGGCGTCTCCTGCTGCGCGGTCCAGTCGATCGGCTCGACGACCTCGGGCCGCGGCTGCGGGATCAGCGCCTTCGCCGCGGCGAGGGCCAGAGCCAGCAGCAGGCCGATCACGCCGGCGCCGAGCACGACCGCGCCCAGCACGACCCAGCTCTGCCCGGCATAGACCTCGACACCGGTGGCCGTGCCGTCCAGAAGCGCCGACGTCATCGCGCCGATCTGGCGGGTGGACAGCCAGCCGCCGACGCCGATCGCGGCGAGCGAGAGCAGCACCAGGAGGAGATAGGGGACGGAGCGGACCAGTGATGTCTTCTTCATGTCCGGCACTCTGCCGGACCGCTCGATGCGCGCGGTGTGCGCGGCCTATGCGTGGCCTGCGTGCGCCGCGACGGCGGGTGCCTGCTCAGCCGCCACGGGGCGCTTCAGGTTCAGGACGACGACGGTGTAAGCCGCAGCCGAGAGCGAGGCGAGCATCATGTGGATGCCGACCAGCACCGGGGGCAGGCCGTGGCGGGCCTGCAGCACCCCGACGAGGACCTGCACGAGCACGGCGCCCGCGAGCACGATCAGCCAGTTGCGGGGCGGCAGGTGCAGCGTCCAGGCGCTGATCAGCAGCACGACGATGAGCGCGGCGAGCACGTAGCCGGGCCAGGAGTGCACATGTGCCAACCAGGTCGCGTCGAAGCCGTTGCGCTGGATGTTCGCATCGCCGGAGTGCGGACCGGAGCCGGTGGTGAGCACGCCGAACAGGATCGTGAGGGCCAGGGCGAGCCCGGTGACATGGGTCAGAACGGCGAACCAGCGCGGCACCGCGCTCTCACGGGGGCCGGGCGCGGCGTACATGCGCACGAGGTACGCGGCGGTCACGCACACCAGCAGCAGCGACGAGGTGTAGTGGAATCCGACGATGAACGCGTTCAGGTCGGTCAGCACGGCGAAACCGCCCACCACGGCCTGCGCCATCACGCCCACGAGCACGATCCAGGCGAGCACCGCGAGATCGCGCCTCTGCCCGACCCTGCGCAGCGAGTCCACGGCGCCGACGAGCACGGTCAGGAGCAGGACGGTCGACATCAGCGCCGCCGCGGGCAGGCCGAGGGCGGATGCGACGATGAAGACGCCGATGGCCACGACGATGCCGCCGACGGCGAACCAGACCGCGCGCAGCACCAGGCGGCGTCCGCTCAGGGCCTGGAGGGTCAGCATCAGCACCGCCAGCGCGAGCAGCCCGACCAGACCCGTCATCGTGCGGTTACCGAACTCGATCACGCCGTGAACTCCCTGGACCTCGAGGATCGGCGTGAAGGACTCCGGAGTGCAGAGCGGCCATTCCGAGCATCCGAGACCCGAACCGGTGAGCCGCACCGCACCGCCGGTGCCGATGATGATGACCTCGGCGAGGAACGAGAGCCACGCGAGCACCCGCAGCGGTCGGGAGATCACGATGCTCGTCTCGGGGCGGGACGTGACGGAACTGGCGTGCATGGCACCTCCGGCCCGCGCGCATCCCGGGAAACGGCTCGGATGCCGGCGGAACCTGTAGAATCGGATTGTTGAGATGCGCGCGCCTGGCGCGAGACGCATCATCAACAGTTTAGGCGCGATGAACGCGTCGCTGATGAGGGCCCCACAGCGGTATCCCATCCCCGGTCACTCGACGGGGGTCGGGCATGCCGGGGCGGATGACACCGTTTGCGGCCTGTAGAGGAGAGTGTGTATGTCGGATGTGCTGATCGACCGCCCCGAGCTCGAGGGTCTGGGGGTGTACGAGTTCGGCTGGCACGATGAGGACGTCGCCGGCGCCAGCGCGAAGCGCGGCCTGAGCGAAGCCGTCGTGCGTGACATCTCCGGCCTCAAGAACGAGCCGGAGTGGATGCTCAAGACCCGTCTGAAGGGTCTCGGCCTGTTCGGTCGCAAGCCGATGCCGACCTGGGGCGCCGACCTCAGCGAGATCGACTTCGACAACATCAAGTACTTCGTCCGCTCCACCGAGAAGCAGGCGCAGTCGTGGGAGGAGCTCCCCGACGACATCAAGAACACGTACGAGCGCCTGGGCATCCCCGAGGCGGAGCGCCAGCGCCTGGTCGCCGGCGTCGCCGCGCAGTACGAGTCCGAGGTGGTCTACCACCAGATCCGTGAGGACCTGGAGGAGCAGGGTGTCATCTTCATGGACACCGACACTGCGCTGCGCGAGCACCCGGAGTTCTTCGAGGAGTACTTCGGAACCGTCATCCCTCCGGGAGACAACAAGTTCGCCGCGCTGAACACCGCGGTCTGGTCCGGCGGCTCTTTCGTCTACGTCCCGAAGGGCGTGCACGTCGAGATCCCGCTGCAGGCCTACTTCCGGATCAACACCGAGAACATGGGCCAGTTCGAGCGCACGCTGATCATCGCCGATGAGGACAGCTACGTGCACTACATCGAGGGCTGCACCGCCCCGATCTACAAGTCCGACTCGCTGCACTCGGCCGTGGTCGAGATCATCGTGAAGAAGAACGCCCGCGTGCGTTACACGACGATCCAGAACTGGTCGAACAACGTCTACAACCTGGTCACCAAGCGCGCCGTGGCGCACGAGGGCGCGACGATGGAGTGGGTCGACGGCAACATCGGCTCCAAGGTGACGATGAAGTACCCGTCGATCTACCTGATGGGCGAGCACGCCAAGGGCGAGACCCTGTCGGTCGCCTTCGCCGGTCCCGGTCAGCACCAGGACGCCGGCGCGAAGATGATCCACATGGCGCCGTACACCCAGTCGTCGATCGTCTCCAAGTCGATCGCCCGCGGCGGCGGCCGCGCCGGCTACCGTGGCGAGGTGCGGGTGGATCCCGCCGCGCACCACTCCGCGAACACGGTGCGCTGCGACGCTCTGCTGGTGGACACGCAGTCCCGCTCCGACACCTACCCGGCGATCGACATCCGTGTCGACGACGTGCAGCTCGGCCATGAGGCGACCGTCTCGAAGGTCAGCGAGGAGCAGCTGTTCTACCTGCAGTCCCGCGGGATGCCGGAGGACGAGGCGATGGCGATGATCGTGCGCGGCTTCATCGAGCCGATCGCGCGTGAGCTGCCGATGGAGTACGCGATGGAGCTGAACAAGCTCATCGAGATGGGCATGGAAGGTTCGGTGGGCTGACCCGTGACAACCGCATACATCGAGGTCGAGCCTGCCTTCGTGCCGGTGCAGACCCGTTCAGAGCGGCCGCACTCGTTCGAGCCCGAGGACTTCGGCGCCCCGAACGGCCGTGAGGTCAACTGGAAGCACACTCCCGTCGAGAAGCTGCGCGCCCTGTTCGAGGTCGCACCGCAGAACGACGGCGTGACCTACGAGATCAGCGCCGACCAGTACGTCGGCGCTCCGCTGGCTGCGGGAGCGGCCCCGCGCGGCGAGTTCTTCCGCCCCGAGGACGTCGTCTCCGCTGTGGCCTGGAAGGGCTCCGCAGAGGCGCTTCACATCGACATCCCGCAGGACGCCGAGGTCGCTGAGCCGATCGTCGTGACGATCACCGGGCAGGGCGCCGAGCGCCGCGCAGACGGCCACATCGTGATCGAGGCGGGTGTCAACAGCTCGGCGACCGTGCTGCTGCGTCACCTGGGCTCGGCCCAGTACGCGCAGAACGTCGAGATCCTGGTCCGCGACGGCGCCAAGCTCACCGTGGTGAGCGTGCAGCAGTGGCAGGACGACGCGGTGCACGCGGCATCCCACCAGGTGCAGGTCGGCCGCGACGCCGCGCTCACGCACTCGGTCGTCAGCTTCGGCGGCGGTCTGGTCCGTGTGAACCCGAACGTCGAGCTCGCCGGTAGCGGCGCTCAGGGTCGTCTGTACGGCCTGTCCTACGCCGACGCCGGACAGCACCTCGAGTCGCAGGTGTACCTGTACCACAAGGGCGCGCACACCGTCGGCGACGTGCTCTACAAGGGCGCGCTGCAGGGCGAGAGCGCGCACAGCGTGTGGATCGGCGACGTGCTCATCGGAGCCGACGCCGTCGGCACCGACTCCTACGAGGCGAACCGCAACCTGGTGCTCACCGAGGGCGCCCGCGCCGACTCGATCCCGAACCTCGAGATCGAGACCGGCGACATCCTCGGTGCCGGCCACGCCAGCGCCACCGGTCGCTTCGACGACGAGCAGCTGTTCTACCTGCAGGCCCGAGGCATCGACGAGGAGCAGGCACGCCGACTGGTGGTGCTCGGCTTCCTCAGCGACATCGTCCAGCGTCTCGGCATCCCCTCGCTGGAGGAGGAGCTCATGGACGCCATCGAGGCCGAGCTCGCCGAGGTGAACGCGTGACCGCGCAGCGCGCCTGCGCACTCAGCGAGCTCGAGCAGGACACGCCGCTGCGCGTGGTGCTCGACGGCAAGCCGATCGCGGTCGTGCGCGACTCGAACGACGTCGTGCACGCGATCGGCGACACCTGCACCCATGGCGACATCTCGCTGTCCGAGGGCTTCGTCGAGGGCGAGACGCTGGAGTGCTGGGCCCACGGTTCAGCGTTCTCGCTCGTCACGGGCAAGCCCCTCAACCTCCCTGCTTTCGAGCCCGTCCCGGTCTACACCGTCACGATCGACGGAGACGACGTGCTCATCGACCCGAGTGCGACGGTCGCGGCCTGAGCCGCCATCGCACGAGAAACGAAGGAAATCTGAATGTCTGTTCTTGAGATCCGCGACCTGCACGTGACGGTCGAGACGGATGCCGGAACCACCCCGATCCTCAACGGCATCGACCTGACGATCAAGACCGGTGAGACGCACGCCATCATGGGGCCGAACGGCTCCGGCAAGTCCACCCTGGCCTACACCATCGCCGGTCACCCGAAGTACACCGTCACCCAGGGCACCATCACCTTCGACGGCGAGGACGTCCTCGCGATGACCGTCGATGAGCGCGCCCGCGCCGGCCTGTTCCTGGCCATGCAGTACCCGGTCGAGATCCCCGGCGTCACCGTGACCAACTTCCTGCGCACCGCGAAGACCGCGCTCGACGGCGAGGCTCCCTCGATCCGCCAGTGGACCAAGGACGTCAAGGCGTCGATGGCGAACCTGCGCATGGACCCGAAGTTCGCGCAGCGCAACGTCAACGAGGGCTTCTCCGGCGGCGAGAAGAAGCGCCACGAGATCCTGCAGCTCGAGGTGCTCAAGCCGAAGTTCGCCGTGCTCGACGAGACCGACTCCGGCCTCGACGTCGACGCGCTGAAGATCGTCTCGGAGGGCGTGAACCGCGCCAAGGAGGAGACGAACCTCGGCGTGCTGCTGATCACGCACTACACCCGCATCCTGCGCTACATCCGCCCGCAGTTCGTGCACGTGGTGGTCGCCGGCAAGATCGTCGAAGAGGGCGGCCCGGAGCTGGCCGACCGCCTCGAGGACGAGGGCTACGACCGGTTCCTCGACCCCTCCGCTCCCATCGAAGCGTAGGCTGAGGCCATGACCGCAACGCTGACCGACGAGAAGTACGACGAGGTCACCGAGGCTCTGAAGGACGTCATGGATCCCGAGCTCGGGATCAACGTCGTCGACCTGGGACTGATCTACGATCTCGCCTGGGACGACGAGAACGACGCGCTCGTCATCCACATGACCCTGACCAGCGCCGGCTGCCCGCTGACGGACGTGCTCGAGGAGCAGACCGCGCAGGCGCTGGACAATGTCGTGGACCGGTTCCGCATCAACTGGGTGTGGATGCCGCCTTGGGGTCCCGAGCGGATCACCGACGACGGGCGCGACATGATGCGCGCCCTCGGCTTCGCGATCTGACAGACGAACGAAGGGCACGGCCGCCTGGCGGCCGTGCCCTTTGCCGTCCGCGGCATCGCTAGGCTCGTTCCATGACCGTCGCCCCGATCCGTGCCCTTCCCCTCGAAGTCCTGCGCCGGCGGTCGAGCGAGAAATGGCGGGAGTACCCGGAGGACGTCCTGCCGATGTTCGTCGCCGAGACGGACTTCCCGCTCGCGCCGGCCATCAGCACGGCGCTCGAGCATGCCGTGCGCATCGGCGACACCGGCTATGTCGCCTCGCAGACGCCTCTGGCGGAGGCCTACGCCTCCTTCGCGCAGCGCCGGTTCGGCTGGACGCCCGACCCCGCCCGCATCCGCTCCACGGCCGATGTGAGCATGGGGATCGTCGAGATCCTGCGCCGCGTGATCGCGCCGGGGGAGCGTGTCGTCGTCACTCCGCCGGTGTACCCGCCGTTCTTCGACCTCGTCGATGAGGCGGGAGCGGTCGTCGAGCGCGTCCCGCTGCACGACACCGGAACCGGCTGGGAACTGGACCTCGACGGCATTGACGCCGCCCTCGCCGACGGTGCGCGCGCCGTGCTGCTGTGCAATCCGCACAACCCGACCGGATCCGTGCACAGCCGCGAGGCTCTCGCGGCTCTGGCCGAGATCGCCGAGCGGCACGGTGCCGTGGTCGTCTCCGATGAGATCCACGCGCCGCTGGCGCAGCCGGACGCCGGCTTCACGCCGTTCCTCGCGGCGTCGGATGCTGCGGCGCGGGTCGGTTTCGCCGTCACGAGCGCGAGCAAGGCGTTCAACCTGGCCGGGCTGAAGTGCGCCCTGATGATCGCCGCCTCGGACGAGCACACGGCCGTCCTCCGCGGCCTGCCGGTAGAGGTGGAGTGGCGCACCGGTCAGTTCGGGCTACTCGCGGCGATCGCCGCGTTCGCGCCGGAGAGCGACCCCTGGCTGGACGGACTCCTCGCTGCTCTGGACGAGAACCGCCGGCTGCTGGGCACGCTTCTCACGGAGCACCTGCCCGGATCCCGTTACCGGATGCCGGATGCCGGCTATCTCGCCTGGATCGACCTGACCGATCTCGGCTGGGGGGAGAACCCTGCCAAGCGCATCCTCCGCGAGGCGAAGGTCGCGCTGCATTTCGGACCCGCCTTCGGCGCCGAGGGCCGCGGGCACGTGCGGCTGAACTTCGGCACCAGCCCCGAGATCGTCCGCGAGGCCGTGCAGCGCATCGCGCCGCTGGTCGAAAGGTGAGCGCCCCGGCATCCGCGGCGACGATCTGGGACAGCCAGCGACTCGGCATCACCGTCGGCTCGGTCGTCCTGATCTTCCTCGCCGCGATCGAGGCGCTGGCCGTCACCACGGTGATGCCGCTGGTCGCGACGGATCTGCACGGCGAGGCCCTCTACGCTGTCGCGTTCGCGGGGACCCTCGCCACCGGCGTGATCGGCATGGTCGTGGCCGGAGCCTGGAGCGACCGGGCCGGTCCGCGGGCGCCGCTGTACACGGCGATCGCGCTGTTCATCGTCGGCCTGGTGATCGCGGGCGCCGCCACCGACATGTACACGCTCGTCCTCGGGCGGCTCATCCAGGGCCTCGGCGGGGGTGGGCAGACCGTCGCGCTCTACGTCGTCGTCGCGCGCGTGTATCCGCCGCAGCTGCACGGGCGCATCTTCGCCGCCTATGCGGCGGCCTGGGTCGTGCCGTCGATGGTCGGCCCGTTCCTCGCGGGCGCGGTGGCGCAGTACCTGCATTGGCGCTGGGCGTTCCTCGGGGTCGCCGTGCTGACGGCGATCGCCTTCGTGCTGGTCGCCGTCCGCCTGCGCGGTGTCGACCTGAACACGCACCCGGGTGAGAGCGAGCATCATCCGACCGAGGGACTCCCCGCCGGCGCACGGATCGGGCTCCGCATCGTGCTCGCCGTGATCGTCGCCGTCGCCGCGGTCGTGGTCGGTTTCGCCGCCGATCTCGCACCGGCTGCGGGATGGCCGCTCGCGGCGGCATCCGTCGTGGCCATCGCGTTCGCGATCCGACCTCTGCTGCCGGCGGGAACGCTGCGGGCCGCACCACGGCTGCCGAGCGTCGTACTGATGCGCGGGCTGGCAGCCGGTGCGTTCTTCGCCGCGGAGGCCTATGTGCCGAAGATGCTCATGGAGCGGTTCGACTTCAGCCCGACGATCGCCGGCCTCGCGCTCACCGTCTCCGCGCTCGCATGGTCCGGCGGCTCCGCCGTGCAGGGCCGATACGGTGAGCGCCTCGGCAGCCGCCGGATGGTGGTCATCAGTACGGTGCTCATGCTCGCCGGGTTCGGCGGCGTCCTCGTGATCGCTGCGATGCACGCGGCGCCGTGGGCGGTCGTCGCGCTCTGGGGCTTCGCCGGTGGAGGCATGGGCCTGCTCTACCCGCGGCTCACGGTGCTCACTCTTGCGTACTCGACGCCGGCGGATGAGGGATTCAACTCCTCAGCACTGTCGATCTCCGACTCGACGGGCTCGGCGGTCACGATCGCGATCGCCGGACTGCTGTTCGTCAGCCTCCCGATCGCCGGTTCCGGCTTCCCCGTGGTGTTCGGACTGGCCGTGGTGGTGCTGCTGATCGCCGCGGTTCCCGGATTCCGGCTCGGCGACGGGCCGGAGGGGCGCGCGGTCAGCTCTGCTGACGCCTCATCACGCTGAGTGCGGCGAACGCGCCCACCCCGGCTCGGAACACGTCATTGAGCTCCGCCGCGGGATCGTGGGCAGCATCCGTGGCCGCGCCGATGCTCTGGGCGTGCATCCGCTGCTGTACAAGCGTGGTGTGGCCGAGGATGAACTCGAACAGCGCATCGGCCGACGCGGCATCGCCGATCACCGCCTGCAGGGCGTCTTGCGCGCGGCGCGCGCCGAGGCGCAGCGCGTAGGTGGACATGACGACCTCGGCGCCGTCGCGAAAGGCCAGTAGGGCGTCGCGGATGCCGGCGGCGACGTCGGTCACGTCGGTGCCGGGCTCCGGCTGCGGGATGCGGCTGAGGATGCGGTCCGCGATCGCGGCGAGGAGCTCCTGCTTGTTGGCGAAGTGCCAGTAGAGCGCGCTGGGCTGCACCTCGAGCTCGGCAGCGAGCCTGCGCATGGACAGGTCGGGGAGGCCGACGCGGTCGAGCAGTTCGAGGGCGAGCGTCGTGACCGAGTCGCGGTCGTGTCGTCCTGGTGCCATGCGATCAGTATACTGAACGGCGTTCAGGTGAACAGTGTTCAGGAGGCTCTTCATGTCCGCATCCCCCCGTCCTCTCGGTGCCGATCTCGCGCGCATCGCCGTCTTCGCGGCGCTCATCGTCGTGCTCGGGATGGTCGTCGTGCCGCTGCCTGGCGGGGTGCCGATCACCGCTCAGACGCTGGGCGTGATGCTCGCCGGTCTCGTGCTCGGCGCGCGCCGCGGAGCGCTGGCGGTGCTGCTGGTGCTGGCCCTCGCCGCGATCGGACTTCCCGTGCTCGCCGGCGGTCGCGGGGGACTCGGCGTCTTCGTCGGTCCGTCCGCTGGCTACCTGCTCGGCTGGGTCGCCGGCGCCGTCGTGATCGGGCTGATCGCCCATCGGGGCCGGTTCACGTGGTGGCGCGCCGGCCTCGGCGCGGTCGTGGGAGGCATCCTCGTCGTCTACCTCTTCGGCATTCCGGTGCAGGCCCTCGTCACCGGTGTGCCGCTGGCGCCGACCGCGCTGTCGAGTCTGGCGTTCCTGCCCGGCGACCTGCTGAAGGCGGCCGCCGCGACAGTCCTCGCCGTCGCTCTGCACCGTGCCTACCCGCGGGCGTTCGAGAGCCGCGCGGCGGTGGTGGTCCATGCGGCCTGAGGCCGCGACCGGCGTGGGTGTCGCGTGCGAAGGGGTCGGGGTCGAAGCGGACGGCCGTCCGATCCTCTCGAACGTCACGGTCCGGCTCACCGCGCGACGCACCGCCGTGATCGGCGGCAACGGCTCGGGGAAGTCCACCTTCGCGCGGCTGCTGAACGGGTTGCGCATGCCGACCTCCGGTCGCCTCCGCGTGCTGGGGCTGGATCCTGCACGCGAGACGAAGGCGCTGCGGCGCCGGGTCGGGTTCGTCTTCACCAACCCCGAGGCGCAGATCCTCATGCCCACACCTGCGGAGGATCTCGCGCTGTCGCTGCAGGGGGTTCCTCGGGCCGAACGGGCGGAGCGGATCGAGGCGGTGCTCACCGAGTACGGGCTGGCCGGTCGTGGCGAGGTTCCGGCGTCCGGGCTCTCGGGAGGCCAGCGTCAGCTCCTGGCACTGGCCTCCGTGCTCGTGACGGAGCCGGAACTCGTCGTCGCCGACGAGCCGACCACCCTGCTCGATCTGCGCAACGCGCGCCGCGTCGGCGACCTGCTGCTGGGGCTGGAATCCCGACTGGTGCTGGTCACCCACGACCTCGGGCTCGCCGCGCGCTGCGACGACGCGGTGCTGTTCGAGGACGGTCGGGTGCGGGCGCAGGGTGACCCGGCAGAGGTGATCGACGAGTACCGCGCGAGCTGCGCATGATCTCGCTGTACCGGCCGGGGACGGGCCTGCTGCACCGGTTGCCGGCCGGTGCGAAACTCGCGGGGCTGGTGGTGTGCGCCCTGGCGCTGTCACTGTGGCGACCCGAGCCGGCCGGAATGCTCGCCGTCGTGCTGGCGGTGTCTGCCATGTACCCGGTCGCGGGGCTGCCTGTCGTCGCGCTCGGCCAGACGTGGTGGCGCCTGCGCTGGATCGTGCTGGTGCTCGGCGGCGCACTGTGGCTGTTCACCGGAGCGGACACCGCACTGGTGAACACGGGTCGGGTGGTGGCTCTCCTATTGCTCGCCGATCTCGTCACTCGCACGACGCGGATGGGCGACCTGCTGGCGGTTCTGGAGCGCGTGCTGCGGCCGCTTCGCCGGTTCCGCGTCGACGCTGCGGCTGTCGCCCTGACGATCTCGCTCACCATTGCGATGGTGCCGGTGATCGCGGGCCTCGCCGAGCAGGTCCGCGATGCGCAGCGAGCACGAGGAACCCGGCTCGGCGTCCGTGCGGCGCTGCCGCTGCTGGTCCTCACGATGAAGCATGCCGACGACGTCGGAGACGCGCTGGTGGCGCGAGGGATGGTCCGATGATCCGCGTGGGCGAGCAGCTGGTCCGTGGTGCCGTCGTCGACGCCCAGACGCGGTGCGCGCACTACCGCACGAGCCTCGATGTGGTCGCCATGCGGTTTCACTGCTGCGGCGAATGGTATCCGTGCGTGCACTGCCACGACGAGGCCGCCGGCCACCCGCGTACGGTGTGGCCGGCGGCGCAGGGAGGTGCCGTGGCGGCGCTATGCGGTGTGTGCGCCCACGGTATGAGCGTCTCCGAGTACCGCGTGGCCACCGAGTGCCCCGGATGCGGGGCCGCGTTCAATCCGCGCTGCGCGCTGCACCACTCCCTGTACTTCGAGTGACGGCGCCGGCGTCACGATCGCGAGCGCACCCGCGAGGGCCGTGAGCGCGGCGATCACCGTCGTAGTGGAGGTGCCCTGCACCAGCAGCAGCGCGATCGCCGCCGTGCCGAGCACTGCTGCGATCGCGACAGGCCCGGCTCCGAGTGTCCTCCTCGGCAGGCGGATCGCCTCGATGCGCGACAGGCGCAGGCTGAGCAGCGCGGTGATCCCCAATGCGAGCGCCAGCCAGACAGGGCGCCCGAGCCACCAGCCCGGCGAAGCCGGTGCAGGAAGTTCGAGCATGCCGGTGCTCGCCAGCAGCGCCGAGGCGCCTGCGAGCGCCAGCAGGACGGTCATGTGCCAGAGGTAGATGGTCATCGCGCGTTGCGAGACGAAATCGGCGAACGCACGCGCACGGGGTCGTGCGGCGAAGGACGAGATCGGCGCGCGCAGCAGCGAGAAGACGGTCGTGTGCACGACGCCGACCAGGATCAGCGCAGCCGTGGGCGGGTTGATGTTCGCGATGAGGTCGGGGGAGTACGTCCCGGTGAGGAACGTGATCACGAGCAGGGCGAGGGCGACCGCTCCGATGACGGTGCGCGCCCGTCGCGACAGCGCATCGATGCGTCTGTCCGCCAGGTGGAAACCCAGCTGCTGCATCGCCAGCCACACGAAACCGAGGTTGAGGAATCCGATCGCGTCGACACCCGTCGCCGCGCGCACGATGTCGACGGCCACGGCGCCGCCCGCGAGTGCGCCGATCGTGACGAACGGTGCCGCACGGTGTGCGCGGACCAGCAGCGGTAGCAGCGCCTGCGCGAGCAGGAACACCGCGAGGAACCACAACGGCTGACCGAACCGGTAGCCCGCGACGGCGACGAGGTCCGCGGGGACGCCGGCCAGCGTGAGCGCGGCGAGGCCGACACCCGCGGTGCCGATGACCGCCACGGCAGGAAGCAGCAGCCGGTGCAGCCGCGCCGTCACGAAAGCGGTGGCGGAGCCCTCCGGCATCCGCTCGTAGGCCGTGAGCCCCGCGAACCCGCCGACCACGAAGAACAACGGCATCACCTGAAGCATCCAGCTGACGGGTACGAGCCACCACCCGGAGTCACCGGCATTGGCGAACACCGGGCCGTCGGCGGTGACCGTGACCCCGACCATGAGGGAGTGCAGCACGACGACGGCGGTCACGCACAGGGCGCGGACCAGGTCGATCGCGTGGTCGCGCCCGAGACGGGCGGCGGGGGATGGGGACATCTGGACCTCCGGGGATCGTGGTGTCCTCGGAGGCTACGGACGCGGCATCCCGGCCGGCATCCCGCGCGGGTGTCGTCCTGTCTCGTACCGGGGTATCAGGCGGCGGGCTCGACCAGGCCGTTGTCGTAGGCGTATATCACCGCGTGCACGCGGTCGCGCAGACCCAGCTTGGCGAAGACCTTCCCGACGTGGGTCTTCACGGTCTGCTCGGCGATGAACAGCGCGCCGGCGATCTCGGTGTTCGAGCGCCCCTGGGCGATGAGCACGAGCACCTCGCGCTCGCGGTCGGTGAGCTCCGCGAAGGCCGGATCGGCGCGGCGGGCATGCGGCCGGCGCGCCGAGAAGTGCTCGATCATGCGCCGCGTCACCCGTGGTGACAGCAGCGCATCGCCTGAGGCGATGACTCGCACCGCGTGCACCAGGTCGTCCGGCAGCGCGTCCTTGAGCAGGAACCCGCTCGCGCCCGCCTCGAGCGCGTCGTAGACGTAGTCGTCGATGTCGAATGTCGTCAGCATCAGGATGCGGGGGACGTGCGCCGACGGATAGGACGGACCGAGGATGCGCCGCGTCGCGGCGATGCCGTCGAGCTCCGGCATCCGCACGTCCATCAGGATGACGTCGGGGTCGAGGCGTGCGGACAGCCGCACCGCCTCCTCTCCGTCGGCGGCCTGTCCTGCGACCGAGATGCCGTCCTGGGCGTCGAGCAGCGCGGCGAAGCCCGCGCGCACCATGCCCTGGTCATCGGCCACGAGCACACGGATCGTCATGCGGTTCCCTCCTGATCAGCGCCGGATGCGGGATGCCGCGGCAGCCGTGCGGACACCACCCATCCTCCCGCGGCATCGGGGCCGGCCTGCACCGAACCGCCGAGGAGCTCAGCGCGCTCCGACATGCCGCGGAGGCCGTGGCCGCCGCCGGACGTCTGCGGAACAGGCTCAGAGGAGGTCGTGTTGGCGATCCACGCCGAGACGCACTCCTCCGTGCTCGCGAGGGCCACGGAGATGGCCGCGCCCGGCGCGTGCCGGACGGCGTTGCTGAGGGCCTCCTGCGTGATGCGATAGAGCGCGATCTGCGCGGAGACGTCGACGTCGCCCTCGACGCGCCCGGAGAGCGCGACATCAGCACCGGCCCTGCGGGTGGTCTCGACGAGGGCGCCGATGTGATCGATGCCGCGCTGCGGGGCGAGCTCGGCCGCGTGATCCTCCGTGCGGAGCACACCCAGGATGCGGCGCATCTCGCCGAGCGAGGTGCGCGCGGTCGCGGCGATGCCGTCGAACTCCGATGCGACGTCATCTGGCAGATCGGGAAGGCGGTAGCGGGCGGTCGAGGCCTGCACCTGGATGAGTGACATGCTGTGCGCGACGACGTCGTGCAGTTCCCTGGCGATGAGCGTGCGCTCCTCGACGAGCTCGCGGCGGGCCTGCTCCTGGGCCGACTGGGCGCGCTCCTTGAGCAGTTCGTCGCTGATCCGCAGCTGACCGGCGACGAGGACGGCGATGAGGAACGCCGCCGACGCGACCGACGCCGTCACGATCAGATCGGCGACCACTCCGCCGGAAACCGCGGTGTCCGGAATCGCCCCGGCCGGCAGCATCACCAGCACGATGCCGGCGGCCAGCACGAACAGGCCGTACCGCCAGCCGTGCTGGAGCGTGATCGCCGAGACGAACACGACGAACGCGATGATCATCGGCACCGACCACGGCCACGGCGACGAGGACGCCGTCTCGGGCAGGACCGCCATCAGCGGGAGCAGCACCGCCGCGACGAGGAAGAGCGCGATGGCGGTGCGGGGTAGGTGTCTGCTGATGATCGGCGCGGTGACGGCCGCCGCGCCGAGGATCATCACGGCAGGCAGGTAGGTGCCGTAGAGCTGCGTGTGCACCGGCACGAGGACAGGGTAGAGCGCGATGGCGATGATCGAGAGGACGACGACCTGGGCGGTCTGGCGGTCGCGCAGGCGCCGGAGCATCGCGATGATGCGCGAGGGGTGGGAGCGCCGCTTCGCGGCCTTCTTCGCGCTCTTCTCTGCTGCGGCGGCCTCCCGCGCGGCATCGCGCTCGCTCTTCGCCGCCCTCCGCGCGGACCTGCGCTCCGCCGTCCTCCGCATAGCTGTCATCCTGCCATCTGGGCGGGCTCCGGCAGTGCACCATCCGTCGTGGTGGCGATCTCGCGGCTCTCCGTGCGGCGGCGGCGTGCCGCGGCGACGCGGTCGACGACGATGCCGACGGCGACCGCGACCACGATGCCGACCACCGCTGCCAGGAACGGCTGGTTCGCGAGCCAGCTGCCGGCGAGGATGCCGATGGCCGCGCCGTACAGCCCCCAGGTCGCACCGGCGATGAGGCTGATCGGCAGGAAGCGGCGCCACGGATAACCGAGCGCGCCGGCGGAGATGTTCACGGCGACCCTGCCGACCGGGATGTAGCGGGCGCCGATGATCAGGGTGGCGCCGCGGCGGGAGAGTGCCTGCTGCGCGTACTCGAAGGCCGCTGCGATGCGCGGACGGCGCATCCAGCGGAACCTGCTCGTGCCGATCGCCCTGCCCAGGGCGTAGGCCAGGTTGTCGCCGAGCATCGCTCCGAGTGCGGCGGCCAGGACGAGGGCGAGGATCGTGGGCCAGCCCCCGATGGCCGCCGCTGCGGCGGCGCCGGCGACGAGCACTGTCTCGCTCGGCACTGGCGGGAAGACCGCGTCGACCGCGGCGACGGCGAACATGACGAGCAGCAGCCACGGTGAGGCTGCTGCGGCCAGGATGAAGTCGTTGATGGCGTCCACGCTCACAACGCTAGAAACGGAGGGCAGGGCGGCACATCAACCCACGGACGTAGAAGGGTCATACTCAGGTACCGTTCTCGCTCAGGTCGGCCACGTATACTGATCAGCTGGCCATTCGGCCGTTCCCTCACCCTTTGAAGATCGGATGCTGCTGTGCTCGCCGTGCACGACCTCGAGATCCGCGTCGGCGCCCGCGTGCTGATGTCGGGCGTGTCCTTCCGAGTCGCCGATGGCGACAAGATCGGACTGGTCGGTCGCAACGGCGCGGGCAAGACCACCCTGACGAAGGTGCTCGCCGGAGACCTGCTGCCCTCGGACGGCAAGGTCACGAAGTCGGGAGAGCTCGGCTACCTGCCGCAGGATCCCCGCTCGGGCGACCCGGAGATGCTCGCGCGCACCCGCATCCTGGACGCGCGCGGACTCGGGACCCTGCAGCTCGGCATCGCGACCGCATCGCACGAGATGGCCTCCGACGACCCGAAGGTCGCCGACAAGGCCATGCGCCGGTTCGCGAACCTCACCGAGCGGTTCGAGGCCATGGGAGGGTACGCCGCAGAGGCGGAGGCCGCGTCCATCGCGCACAACCTCTCGCTGCCGGATCGCATCCTCGACCAGCCGCTGAAGACGCTCTCGGGCGGTCAGCGTCGGCGCATCGAGCTGGCCCGCATCCTCTTCTCGGATGCCGGAACGATGATCCTCGACGAGCCCACGAACCACCTCGACGCCGACAGCGTCGTGTGGCTGCGCGAGTTCCTGAAGGGGTACAAGGGCGGGCTGATCGTGATCAGCCACGATGTTGAACTGGTCGGTGAGACCGTGAACCGCGTGTTCTACCTGGACGCGAACCGCCAGGTCATCGACATCTACAACATGAACTGGAAGAACTACCAGCGCCAGCGCGTGGCCGACGAGGAGCGCCGCAAGAAGGAGCGCGCCAACGCCGAGAAGAAAGCCACCCAGCTGCAGCTGCAGGCGGCCCGGTTCGGTGCCAAGGCGTCGAAGGCCGCTGCCGCGCACCAGATGGTCGCGCGCGCTGAGAAGCTGCTCTCCGGGCTGGAGGAGGTCCGTCAGGTCGATCGGGTCGCGAAGCTGCGCTTCCCGAAGCCTGCGCCGTGCGGGAAGACCCCGCTCATGGCATCCGGTCTGTCGAAGTCGTACGGCTCGCTCGAAATCTTCACCGACGTCGACCTCGCGATCGACCGCGGTTCGAAGGTCGTCGTGCTGGGGCTCAACGGCGCCGGCAAGACGACGCTGCTGCGCATCCTCGCCGGCGTGGACAAGTCCGACACCGGACAGCTCGAGCCCGGCCATGGCCTGAAGATCGGGTACTACGCCCAGGAGCACGAGAACCTCGACGTGGGCCGTTCTGTACTGGAGAACATGATGTCGGCCGCGCCCGACATCAACGAGACCGAGGCGCGCAAGGTGCTCGGCTCGTTCCTGTTCACCGGCGACGACGTGCTCAAGCCGGCCGGAGTGCTCTCCGGCGGTGAGAAGACGCGACTCTCGCTCGCGACCCTCGTGGTCTCGTCGGCGAACATGCTGCTGCTCGACGAGCCGACCAACAACCTCGACCCCGCCTCGCGCGAGGAGATCCTCGGCGCCCTGGCGCATTACGAGGGCGCCGTGGTGCTCGTCTCGCACGACCCCGGCGCGGTCGAGTCGCTGAACCCCGAGCGCGTGCTGATCCTGCCGGACGGCGTCGAGGACATCTGGAGCAAGGACTACCAGGACCTCATCGAGCTCGCGTAGGCGTGCGGGCGGCCCGGGGCGGCCCGGCCCCGGGGCAGGCTCTCGGAGATCCGCAGAACTGCGGATGCTTCGCCGTCGGACTCTCCGGGATGTTGCCGATCTCCGGGGATCCGAGCCATGCTGCGCGAATTGCCGCCCAGTCGTTCTCGGCAGAACTTCGGAGATCTGCAGAACCGCGGATGCTTCACCGTCCGGGCATCCGGGATATGGCAGAAGTCCGAGATTCCGCCAAGCTCGGCGCGATCAGCCGGCGTCCGTCTGGCGGCAGTTCCTAGGAGATCTGCAGAATCGCGGGTGTTCCCGCGCCGATGAATCCGGAGTACTGCGGTTCTCCGAGAGGCCGCTCGTCCTCCACAGACGTGCCCGGCGTGGCGGCTGTCCCCAGATCCGGAGGCTCCGCCGAAGGCGGATGTCGGCGACGGGCAAGCTGGCGGGCATGACTGGTGAGGAACGAGCGGAGCGGGCGCTGCTGACGACTCGTGCGCTCGGTGGGATCGCGCGCGTGAGCACGCTGAGGGACAACCACGTGACGCGACACGACGTCGGCCTTGCACTCGGAGTCGGTGTGCTCGACCGCGTGAGACAGGGGTGGGTAGCGGATCCCCACGCAGATCGGATGCTGGTGGAGGCCGCTCGTCACGGCGTGGTGCTGTCCTGCATCACGCAGGCGAAGCGACTGGGACTCTGGACGCACGACGACGAGGCCGAACCGCACTGGGCGGCGGACCCTCGGAGCGGAGGCGGAAAGCCTGAGCACGTCCACATGCACTGGGCGAGGCCGTTGATTCCGCGGCACCCCGATGCGCTGGAGGACCCGATCGAGAACGTCCTCGCACTCGTCGCAGACTGCCGGCCGCATGAGCAGGCACTGGCGACCTGGGAATCGGCGATGAATCAGAATCTGGTGACGCGGGAGATCCTCGCGAGGCTGCCGCTGAAGCGGGTCGCGCGTGATCTGCTTACCGAGGCGATTCCGTTCGCCGACTCCGGACTCGAGACGTATCTGCGAGCCCGCCTTCGGTGGCTCGGCCTGCCGCTGAGGTTCCAGATCTGGATCGCCGGACATCGCACCGACCTGTTGATCGGCGACCGCCTCATTCTGCAGATCGACGGTGCCACCCACACCGGCGCGCAGCGCAATGAGGATATCCGTCACGACGCGGAGCTGAGCCTGATGGGCTATCACGTGATCCGGGTCGGCTACAGACAGATCATGGACGAGTGGCACGTGGTCCAAGGGCTGATCATGCGCGCCGTCGCGCAGGGTCTGCACCTCGCTCGGCGTTGATCGCAGCCGGCAGCATCTCGGAGATCCGCTCGATTCCGGATGCCACGGGCCCGCACGATCCGCGTTCTCGCCGACCTCCGAGATCCTGCGGCGTCAGCAACTGCGGGCCAGGATGAAGGATTCCTTCTCTGCGACGTAGGACAGCCGGTCATCGGAATGTCGCGGAAGGCCAGATACCGCCCCAGCTCCGGGGCATCCGCTGAAATGACGTGCACGTTCATCAGCCGGATGCCGGGTTCCAGTTCGTAGCCGAACATCCGGTCCGCGCGCTCGTCGTCGCCGCCACCGCGGCTGGCCCGTAGTATGCCGGGGTGGGCATACGGGCGATCTGCTGGGACTGGAACGGAACGCTGCTCGACGACGTGGAGATCTGCCGCCAGGTGATGAACCGCGTGCTCGTCGCCCACGGCTGTGAGCCGTTCACCGATCTGGCGGCCTACCGCGCGACATTCCGGTTCCCGATTCGCGAGTTCTACGCGGATGCGGGGATCGGTGACGATCGATTCCGAGAGGCCGCGGAGCAGTACCTCGGATGGCTGGAGGAACGTACCGGTGAGGCGCCGCTGCATACCGGCGCGGACGAGATCCTGGCCGGAGTGACAGCACACGGCGTGATCCAGGTGCTCGCCTCCGCGACGTTGCCGGATCTGCTCGCGAGACAGCTTCAGCCCCACGCATTGGCCGAACGCTTCGACCGGATCCTGTCGATCGCGGATGCATTCCACCCGTCGAAGCACGACGTGATCGCCGGCTGGCTGCAGACGTCCGAGTTCGCTCCGGCCGAGGTGCTCATGATCGGTGACACGAACCACGACCGCGAGATCGCCACTGCCCTCGGCGCCCACTTCGTGCACTTCGATCGCGGCCACCAGGTCGCGCCCGCGAACGCGCGCAGCATCCGCTCGCTCGATCAGGTCGTCCAGCTGCTCTGACCGATACCGAACGAGGCAGGACCAAGGCAGTCCGTCCCGGCAGAATCTCGGACTTCTGCAACGTTCCGGGGGGCCCGGCAGCTGAGCATCCGCGATCCTGCCGATCTCCGAGATGCTGCCGCGCGGAATCGCACGCCGCGAGATCAGCGCTCCGAGCCGACCTCGTCGAGCAGAGCGTCTTCGGTGTCGGCGTCCTTGTCGCGGCGACGCTTCGGCGCGCGGGCCGGCCGGCCCTCGGCCTCTTCCTTCGCCTTCGTGATCTCGGTGCGGATGATGTACCCGATGAAGGCGAAGCCCATGATCGCGAACAGGATCCACTGGATCGCGTAGGAGAGGTGCGGGCCGGGATCCTCCGTCGGCTTGTCGAAGCCGCCGAGGGCGACGGCAGACGGATCCTCGGAGACGAGCTGTCCGTAGGCGGAGGTGATCACGTCGTCGAGTCCGGTCTGCTCGGCGATCAGAGGAAGGTTGATGGTCGGCACCTGGCCCTCGGGCGCACCTCGGCCCGACGACGGGAGCTGCTCGCCCGGACGCAGCCTCGCTGTCACCGTGACCTCGCCGGACGGGGGAGTGGGGACCGCCGACGGACTGGAGTCCTCGGCCGGGGGCACCCAGCCGCGGTCCACGATGAACACGCGACCATCCTCATCGCGGAACGGCACGAGCACCTCGAACGCGCTGGTGCCGCCGTGCGGCCGGTTGCGCGCGAGCACCTGCTGATCGGCGAGGTACGTGCCACGGAGTTCGACGGGCAGCCATTCATCCGACGCGTTGAGTTCGCCGTCAGCGCCGATCGCATCTGCCAACGGCACGGGATCGGCGTCGTAGTTCTTCTCGACGAGGGCGATCTGCCGTGAGCGCTCCTCGTTGCGATCGAACTGCCAGTGCGAGAGATAGGCGCAGGCGACGGCGAACAGCGCCGCCACCAGTAGGTAGACGCTCCAGCGCACCAGACGATTGCTCACTCCGGAAGACCCTCTCGCACCTCGACGGGGAACTCCCGCGATCGCAGATACTCGCTCAGGAACCCGACGTGCTCATCGCACGCGAGCCACACCTTCCGCCGGCCCTCGGCATGGATGCGCGGATTACGCCACAGGATGTGGTGAGTGGCCGCCCGCCGGCATCCGGCGCGTGAGCACTCCAGTTCTTCGGTCACCGCGCGTCGTCCCGCTTCTCGTCGATCGTGACGACGGTCGGACGCGCGGCGGAATCGTCCGCCGTCGCGGTGGGCGCCTCGAGCTGGCGTTCCGGCGACTCGGCGAGCACCTCGTTGCTGTCGCTGCCCGCGTTCGCGAACACGACGGCGATGTACGGCAGGATCGCGGCGCCGACGCCGAACGCCCAGGTCCACCAGCCGTACGGCTGCACCACGACCATGAGGACGAAGCACACCGTGCGGATCCCCATGGTCAGCGCGTACCGGCGCACGCGGTGGCTCGCCTCGTCGTGCGGCGCCTGCGGCAGAGAGGTGACGGAGGGAGCGGTTCGGGTGTTCTTCACGGTGCCTCCAGCCTACGCCGCGCACGCCCCTCCGGATCGCGCACTGCTCGATAGGATGGCCACCGACCTCGAAGAACTGGAGCCCCCATGAGCGCTGACCGCGTCGTCCTCGTCACCGGCGGAAACCGCGGCATCGGCCGCGCGATCGCCGAACGCTTCGTCCGCGACGGCTACCGCGTCGCGGTCACCGCCCGCAGCGGTGAGGGCCCGGAAGGCACGCTCACCGTGCGTGCCGACGTGACGGATGCCGTGGCGGTCGACGCCGCGTTCACCGAGGTCGAGCAGAAGCTCGGTCCTATCGAGATCCTGGTCGCGAACGCCGGCATCACGAAGGACACGCTGCTCATGCGGATGAGCGAGGACGACTTCGACAGCGTCGTCTCCACCAACCTCGGCGGCACCTTCCGCGTCGTCAAGCGCGCGTCGAAGGGGATGCTGCGTGCGCGCTTCGGCCGCGTCATCCTGATCTCCAGCGTGGTCGGGCTGCTCGGATCCGCAGGCCAGGTCAACTACGCCGCCTCGAAGAGCGCGCTGGTCGGCTTCGCTCGCTCGCTCACCCGCGAGCTCGGCGCGCGCGGCATCACCACCAACGTCGTCGCTCCCGGCTTCATCGAGACCGACATGACGGCGGAGCTGCCCGAGGAGACGCAGAAGCAGTACAAGGCCAGCATCCCGGCCGGTCGCTTCGCCACCGCCGACGAGGTCGCCGGCGTCGTCACCTGGCTGGCGTCGGATGATGCCGCGTACATCTCGGGCGCCGTGATCCCCGTCGACGGCGGTCTCGGGATGGGTCACTGATGCGCTCAGTGCGATGAACGACGTGCTGAGGGGCGCGGTCCGCGCGGCGCGTGCCGACGACTTCGATGCGATCATCGGTCTCTACCGCCAGCTGCAGCCGAACGATCCGGTGCTCTCGTACGGCGAGGACCGCGTGGTGTTCGCCTCGATCCTCAGCGCGCCGTGGCTCACGCTCTTCGTGCTCGAAGTCGATGGAGTCGTGGTCGCGACAACCTATCTGAACGTCGTGCTGAACATGACCCGCAGCGCATCTCCGTACGCGGTGATCGAGAACGTCGTGGTCGACGAGGGCCATCGCGGCACCGGGCTCGGCAAGCTCATCATGGCGGCGACCCTGGACGCGGCGTGGGCGGCCGGATGCTACAAGGCGATGCTCCTGACCGGTTCGAAGTCACCTTCGACGCATGCCTTCTACCGCGCCTGCGGCTTCTCACCCGACGAGAAGACCGCGTATCTCGCTCGGCCGACGATCCGCTCGTAGCGGGGCGTCCGTGGACGGTGTCAGCGTGCCACGGCCTCGACCAGCAGCTCGGAGAGCCGTTCCGGCACGGAGAACTGCGGCCAGTGGCCGGAGCCGATCTTCACGACCTCAGCATCGGCGATCGCGTTGTACTCCTCGCCGTAGGGACCCCAGCCGCCGACCTGCGCTTCGAACGTCGCTTGATCGAGCCCGCCCATCAGCAGCGTGATCGGTACGCCGTGTCGGCTCTCCCTGGTGAGCACGATCTCATCGGTCGGGACCCGCGCGGGAACGCTCTGCGCGAGCGGCGCCGTCCGTGCCCGTGTCTCGGCGTCGAGGTCGAACACGTCCTCGTCGGGGAAGAAGTCCCAGCCGGGGAACGGCACGACGCCGTGGACGACTGGGAACTCGCTGATCGAGCCGCCAGGGGGCGGCGGCACCGTGTCGACGAACACGACGCGGCGCACCCGCTCCGGGCGTGCGTCCGCAGCGCCCCAGACGACGTTGCCGCCGCCGGAGTGCCCGACGAGCACGACGGGCTCGTCAGCCTCGTCGATGCGGGTGACGACGGCGTCGACCCAGTCGGCCATGCCGATCTCCGAGGATTCGGACGCCGGCGCCCCGACACCCGGCATCGTCATGGCGAACGGATGATGACCGGCCGTCTTCAGAGCGTGCAGCACCGGATCCCACGAGGTGGCGTCGAGCCAGAGACCGGGAACGAGGATGATGTCCATGCACCGACGCTAACGCGGGGCACCGACTTCGGCCAGGGGGAAGCTACGGCAGCAGCGGAACGACCTGGGACAGATCCTGCGGACCCACGACCAGCGCGGCCGCCGCGCGCACAGCGGGCTTCGCGTTGAACGCGAGCCCCAGCCCCGCGACGTGCATCATCCGCAGGTCGTTCGCACCGTCGCCGATCGCCACGGTGCGGGATGCGGGCACGCTGAGCTCGTCCGCCCAGGCGAGCAGCGACGAGGCCTTGGACTCGGCGTCGACGATCTCGCCGTCGACCTCACCCGTGAGCGCTCCGTCGGCGACGACCAGCCGGTTCGCCCGCCAGCGGTCGACGCCCAGCCCCGGAGCGATGCCGTCGAGGATCTCGTGGAACCCGCCGGAGACGACGCCGACGACACCTCCGCGCTCGTGCACCGCCGCGGTCAGCTCCCGCACCCCCGGTGTCGGGCGCACCCGCGCCCGCACCCGCTCGAACGCCGCGGTCGGGACGCCAGCCAGTGCGGCGACCCGCGAGCGCAGGCTGGTCGCGAAGTCGACCTCGCCCCGCATCGCGGCCTCGGTCGCCGCCTGCACCTCGGCCCGGCGCCCGGCCTCATCGGCGAGCAGTTCGATCACCTCATCCTGGATGAGGGTGGAATCGGCATCGAGGACGACGAGGAAGCGCGCAGCGGTCACCGTCCGAGCGTAGCGGTCAGCGGGCGACGCGCAGTCCCTTGCCGACGACCGTGAGACCGGACTCGGTCACGGTGAATCCTCGGTCGATGTCGCGCTCACGATCGACTCCGACGGTCGCGCCGTCCTCGAGTACGACGTTCTTGTCCAGCACCGCACGGTGCACGCGCGCGCCCTGCCCGACGTGCACGTGGTCGAAAAGCACGGAGTCGGTGATGGTCGATCCGCCAGAGGCCAGCGTGCCCGGGCCCACCACACTGCGCTCCAGATGCGTGCCGGAGAGCACGGAACCCTGGGAGACGATCGAGTCGATGGCATTCCCTATCCGGCCCACCGCGTCGCGGACGAACTTTGCGGGAGGTGCGTTCACCGACTGGGTGCGGATCGGCCACGCGGTGTTGTAGAGGTTGAAGACCGGCAGCGTGGAGATGAGATCCATGTGCGCGTCGAAGAACGAGTCGATCGTCCCGACATCGCGCCAGTAGGCCCGATCCCGCGGCGAGGAGCCCGGCACCTCGTTCTGCTTCATGTCGTAGTACCCCGCCTCGCCGCGCGAGACGAAGTACGGCACGATGTCGCCGCCCATGTCGTGACCGGAGGTCGCCAGCTCGCCATCGGCCTCGACCGCGGAGACCAGGGCGTCGGCGTCGAAGACGTAGTTGCCCATCGATGCGAGCACCTCGTTGGGCGAGTCGGCCAGCCCTGCGGCATCCGTGGGCTTCTCGAGGAACTGCCGGATGCGCCCGGTCTCGGCGTCGGCATCGATGACGCCGAACTGCGAGGCCAGTGCGAGCGGCTGACGGATGCCGGCGACCGTGGCCGCGGCACCCGAGGCGATGTGCGCGTCGACCATCTGCTGGAAGTCCATCCGGTAGACGTGGTCGGCGCCGATGACGACCACGATGTCGGGGCGCTCGTCGTTGATGAGGTTCAGGCTCTGCAGGATCGCGTCGGCCGAGCCGGAGAACCAGCGCTTGCCGAGCCTCTGCTGCGCGGGCACGGAGGTCACATAGGAGTCCAGCAGAGACGACATCCGCCAGTTCTGCGAGATGTGCCTGTCGAGGCTGTGCGATTTGTACTGGGTCAGCACGACGACCTGTCTGAGACCCGAGTTGATGAGGTTCGAGATCGCGAAGTCGATGAGTCGGTACTGTCCGCCGAACGGGACCGCCGGTTTGGCCCGGTCCGCTGTCAGGGGCATGAGTCGCTTGCCCTCGCCGCCGGCGAGGATGATCCCGAAAATCTTCTTGGGTGCCGACATGGCTCCACCATAGAGGGCGAAAGACGTCGTGTACTAGCGTTTCGCTCATGCGAGTCGATGTGATCACCAAGGAGTATCCGCCGGAGATCTACGGGGGCGCCGGGGTGCATGTCGCGGAGCTCGTGGCGGCTCTCAGACGCAGCATCGAGGTGCAGGTCAGGGCCTTCGGCGCGGACCGTGACGAGCCGGGCACGCAGGCCTATCGGACTCCCGTGGAGCTCGCCGGAGCCAACCCCGCGCTGCAGACTCTGGGCACCGATCTCGCGATGGTCGGCGACGTCGCGGGTGCCGACGTGGTGCACAGCCACACCTGGTACGCGAACTTCGCCGGGCACCTGGCGTCGCAGCTGCACGGCATCCCGCATGTGCTGACCGCGCACAGCCTCGAGCCGCTGCGACCGTGGAAGGCCGAGCAGCTCGGCGGCGGCTACGCCGTGTCGAGCGGCATCGAGAAGCTCGCCTACGAGAACGCCGCCGCGATCATCGCGGTGAGCGCCGGCATGCGCAGTGACATCCTGCGCAGCTACCCGCAGGTCGACCCCGCGCGTGTGCGCGTGATCCACAACGGCATCGACGTGGAGCGCTGGCGACCGGTGCACGATGCCGCATTCCTGCAGAACGTGGGCATGGATCCGGCTCGCCCCTCGGTGGTGTTCGTCGGCAGGATCACACGGCAGAAGGGACTGCCCTATCTGCTGCGGGCGGCCACGGCGCTGCCGCCCGAGGTGCAGCTGGTGCTGTGCGCCGGCGCGCCGGACACCCCCGAGATCATGGCCGAGGTGCAGGACCTCGTCCGCCTTCTGCAGCAGACCAGGGACGGCGTCATCTGGATCGACCGGATGCTGCCGCGCGATGAGCTCTCGGCGATCCTCACCGCGGCGACCACGTTCGTCTGCCCCTCGATCTACGAGCCGCTCGGCATCGTGAACCTCGAGGCGATGGCCTGCGGCGCCGCGGTCGTGGGCACGGCGACAGGCGGCATCCCCGAGGTCGTCGACGAAGATGTCACAGGGCGCCTGGTGCCGATCGAGCAGGTGCAGGACGGCACCGGGACCCCCGTGGACCCGGAGCGGTACGTCGCCGACCTCGCGGCTGTGCTCACCGAGGTGGTCTCCGATCCCGTGCGGGCGCGCGAGTATGGCGAGGCGGGGCGCGAGCGCGCTCGCGCCCAGTTCAGCTGGGCGGCGATCGCCGACACGACCCAGGCGCTGTACGCGGAGCTGGTCGGCTGAGCCGATAGGCTGACGGCATGCCGAGTGCTCTGGAATTCACCGATGTCGTCGTGCGCCGCGAAGGGCGCAACATCGTCGATCACGTGACCTGGGAGGTCTCGGACGATCAGCGCTGGGTGGTGCTCGGCCCGAACGGCGCCGGCAAGACCACCCTGTTGCAGCTGGCCGACACGCTGCTGCACCCGACCTCGGGCACCGTCACGGTGCTGGGGGAGGCCCTGGGACGCACCGACGTGTTCGAGCTGCGCCCGCGGATCGGCTTCGCGTCCAGCGCGATGGCCCGCCGCGTGCCCCGGGACGAGACGGTGCTGAACGCTGTGCTCACCGCCGCCTACTCCGTGCTCGGTCGCTGGAACGAGGAGTACGAGGACATCGACGAGCGCCAGGCGATGCGCGTGCTTGCCGAGTGGCACCTCGATCACCTCGCCGACCGCCTGTTCGGCACCCTCAGCGACGGCGAGCAGAAGCGCGTGCAGATCGCCCGCGCGATCATGACCGACCCCGAGCTGCTGCTGCTCGACGAGCCGACCGCGAGCCTCGACCTCGGCTCCCGTGAAGAGCTGCTGGGCCTGCTCAGCGGCTACGCGTCCTCGCCGACGACTCCGGCCATGGTCATGGTGACCCATCACGTCGAGGAGATCCCGGTCGGGTTCACCCACGTGCTGCTGCTGCGAGACGGCGGCGTGGTCGCTGCAGGCCCGCTCGGCGAAGCGCTGACGGCGGAGAACCTCAGCACAGCGTTCGGCATGCCGATCGTGCTGACGGCCGACGGCGGCCGCTACGCCGCTCGCGCGGCATCCTGATCGCCGTCTGCTAGAATCGATCCTTGGTGCTTTTCCGCACCGCAGACTTCCCTCGCCCCTGGCCAAATCCAGGGCACCACGTAAGGAATCCCATGAAGACTGACATCCACCCCGACTACCAGGCAGTCGTGTTCCGCGACCTCGGCTCGGGCGAGACCTTCCTCACCCGCTCCACCGTCACCAGCGACAAGACCATCGAGCTCGACGGTGTGGAGTACCCGGTGATCGACGTCGAGATCTCCTCGGCCTCGCACCCGTTCTACACGGGCAAGCAGCGCATCATGGACTCGGCCGGCCGCGTCGAGAAGTTCAACCAGCGCTTCAAGAACTTCGGCGGTTCCGCCAAGTAAGGCGAACGCGCACAAGAAGGCCCCGCTTCGGCGGGGCCTTCTTCGTGTCGGGGCGCGCCATCTCATGCGGTGGACACGATCTTCCACAGATGCCCGTCCGGGTCGCCGAGATAGCCGAAGTAGCCACCCCACTGCCCGCGCTCGGCGGGGCGGACGATCGAGCCCCCGGCCCGTTCGGCGCGCTCGAGGACGTCGTCGACGCCCGCGTCGCTGTCCACGAAGCAGTTCAGAGTGATCCCGTCGAAGCCGTCGCCGCGTGGGTCGACACCGGCATCGTGCGCGAGTGCTCTGCGGGGGTACATCGAGAGTGCCGCAGTGCCCTCGCCGACGTCGAACGAGACGAACGCGGACGTGTCCTGATTGATCGTGCAGCCGAGACCGTCCGCGTAGAACTTCTTCGACGTGGCGAGGTCGTCGACCGCGAGGGTCACGGCGTTCAGCGTGAGTTCCATGTTGATGCTCCTCCTGGTGTGTGCTGTTGCCGGTCCGGATGGACCATGCTCAGCATCCGTCCCTCGGTATTCCCCGATCAAGGGCGAAAACACGGATGCTGCGATAACCTGGCGGTTATCGCCGGGAGGCGAGCGTGGAACTGCGCGACATCGAGATCTTCCTCACTCTTGCGGACGAACTGCACTTCGGCCGCACCGCGGAGCGCCTGCACATCTCGCAGGCTCGGGTGAGTCAGGCGATCAACGCTCAGGAACAGGCGATCGGCGCACGCCTGTTCACCCGAAGCAGTCGCAGAGTCGAGCTGACACCCATCGGCGCCGAACTCCGCGACGATCTCCGGATCGGATATCGCGCGATACTCGACGGAGTCGCCAAGGCCAGGAGCGCTGCGGTGGGGATCTGCGGGGAGCTCCGCCTCGGAGTCATGGGGAACGACTCGGCGATGTTCCTGGAGCACATCGCAGAGTTCCGGAAGCGATACCCAGGAGCCGACCTCGTGATCCACGAGATCCACTTCAGCGACCTGCTCGGGCCGCTCCGACGAGGGGAGATCGACGCGCTGATCGCGTGGCGCCCGGTCACCGGTCCCGACATCGTCGAGGGGCCGACGGTGTTCTCGACCGGGCGGGTGCTCGCGGTCTGGGCGGGTCATCCTCTGTCGCAGAAGGATTCCGTGTCGCTCGAGGACCTCGGTGACGAGGTGTTCGTCGATCCCGGACCGCTCGACGGCCGCTGGATCGATGCGATGATCCCGCCCCGCACGCCGCGCGGGCGCCCGCTGCGACGGCGGGGTCCTCGCGCCACGACGTTCCACGAGCTGCTCACCCTGATCGCGGAGCGTCGCTGCGTGTGCGTGGCCGGCTCCCAGGCGGCGTACTATGCGGCGATGCCGGGAGTCGCCTTCGTGCCGGTCCGGGACGCGGCGCCGCTGCAGTGGGCACTCGTGTGGAGCACCGCCGCGGAAGGGCCGCTCGTGGACGCCTCCGCCGAGGTCTGCCGGGATGCCGCGGAAGGGGAGTTCGAGACCATCCCCACGGACTGACCGGGGCGATCCGCATCACGGTCAGACGTCGATCCGGATGCGGCCCTCGCCGATGGTCCAGGGCGGGTCGCCCGGCGCCGGAGCGGGTGCGGTGCGCTGGGTCTGCCGGTCGCGCTCCATCCCCGCCTCGTAGGCGGTGGGGGAGAAGACCGCGTCCAGGCCTCCGGCAAAGCCTCCGCCGGTGTTCTCATACTTCTGCTCGATCGGTTTCGTCGAGAGGATCCAGTGGAACGCCATCGCGACGACGACGACGGGCGCGGCCAGCCACACCACGACGATCGCCCAGCCGATGACGTCTTCCATGTCCTCAGGCTAAGCCGGACGCGCCGCAGGGGCATCCCCCTTCAGGCGGACTTCTCCGCCTCGCCCGCGGAGCGCACCGGCCAGGTGCCGTCGAGCGTCTCCTCCGGATCGAGGCGGCCGATCTTCACGAAATACTCGGTGAGGCTCGCGGCCTGCGCGCGGGCCCAGCCGATCTGCTGGGTGTGCAGCTCGCCCGCCGTCTCGGGCAGGGCGAACTCGCGTGCCAGGGCCTGCGCGACCCGGCCGGCGGCGATCGCATCGGCCGACGCCTCGTGCGCGCCGTCCAGCGGGACGGCGTAGTGCGCGGCGACGACTTCGAGCGTGCGCTTGCCCGGGCGATACCGGTCGTACGCTTTGTCGATCACGAGCGGGTCGATGACCGGGCCGGGGCTGTCGAGCGGTTCGAAGCCGTGCCGCCTCGCCTCGTGCGCGAGCAGCGAGAAGTCGTACGAGGCGTTGTAGGCGACGACCGGCACCCCCTGTGCGAACAGCGACCGCAGCGCACGCGTGATCTGCTCGACCACCTCCGCGACGGGACGACCGTGCGCGCGGGCGTGCTCGGTGGTGATGCCGTGCACGGCGGTCGCGCCCTCGGGGATCGGGATGCCGGGATCGGCGAGCCAGGTCCGGGCGGCGATCTCACGACCGCGGGCATCGAGGACGCCGACGTGCGCGGTGACGATGCGGTCCGACTCGACGTCGACACCGGTGGTCTCGAGATCGAACACGCCGACTCGGGTCAGCCACGTGGGGAGGAGCTGTTCGGGTGCCATGGCTCCACGGTAGGGAAGGGGGCCGACATTCCCGGGAGGGCATGCGGGGAACCCGGATGTCGCGACCATAGACTCGAGGTATGCCCGCATCCCTGTACGCCGCACGCCTGAGCAGCATCCCTGTCGAGCGTCGCGAGGCGCAGGTGGCCGGCGGCACGACCGCGTACTGGGTGTACGGGCCCGAGCACGCCGCGACGACCATCATCGCGGTGCACGGCTTCCGCGGCGAGCACCACGGCCTCGAGCCGGTCGTCGCCTTCCTGCCCGACGTGCGGGTGATCTCACCCGACCTGCCCGGCTTCGGCGAGACGCCGCCGCTCCCCGGCAAGGAGCACGATCTGGGGGCCTACGCGGGCTGGCTGACCGAGTTCGCAGGCGCTGTCGCCCCCGGCGCGGTCATCCTGGGGCACTCGTTCGGCTCAATCGTGGCGTCCGCCGCGGTCGCCGGCGGTCTCGAGACGCCGCGGCTGATCCTGATCAATCCGATCGGTGCGCCGGCTCTCGCCGGCCCCAAGGGCGTGATGACGCGCCTGGCCGTGATGTACTACGCACTCGGCGCCAGGCTGCCGGAGCGGATCGGCACAGCGCTGCTGCGCAACGGCCTGATCGTGCGCGTGATGAGCATCACGATGGCGAAGACGTCGGACCCGGAGCTCCGGCGGTTCATCCACGACCAGCACGACACCTACTTCTCGCGTTTCGCCGACCGTGAGGTGCTGCACGACGCCTTCGTCACCAGCGTGTCCCATGATGTCCGCGCCTTCGCGCCGGTCATCGAGGTGCCCACGCTGCTGATCGCCGCGCAGCGCGACGACATCACCCCGATCGAGGACGAGCGGCGCCTGGCGACCATGTTCCCCGACGCCGAGCTGGTCGAGATCGCCGAGGTCGGCCATCTCATCCACTACGAGACGCCGGCCGAGGCGGCCGGAGCGATCCGCCGGTTCCTGAGGATCCCCGCGACGTCGCGCGCCTGATCAGGCCTCGCGCCGGGCGAGGCCGATGAGCCCTGCCGCGCGGAACGGGATGACCTCGCCCATCGCGAGTGACGTCTCGGTGCGCTCCACGCCCTCGATCGACAGGATCCGGGCATCCGTGTCGAACAGGTGACGGGCGTCTCGGCACGCGACGCGGGCCAGCAGATCGATCGATCCGCTCAGCCCGTGCGCCTGCACGACCTCGGGGATCCTGGCCAGCTCCGCGGTGATCCGGGGGAGCTCGGTCTGACGTACGCCGATGCTGATGAACGCCTGCAGCGGGAAGCCGAGCACCTCAGTGGAGAAGGACCGCTCGTAGGACTGGAAGATCCCGGATTCGTCGAGACGTGCCATTCGAGCCTGGATGGTGTTTCGGGACAGGCTGAGCTTCTCGGCGAGCGCGACGATGGTCACGCGGGGATCCTCCGCGAGGGCGGAGAGCAGATCGAGGTCGATTCGGTCGAGTCCGGGCATAGTGTCACACGATAGCAGGGATCAGCCGGTGTCCACTGGGCAACATGCTCAGGAGCTCCCGGAATGCTTGAGCGACGTGTGAAACCGACGTACCCTTCAGGAAGAGGCCGACACCGCCGTCGCGCCCCGTGAACGCCCCACAAGGGCACCCACGTCAGGAGGACACCGATGTCATCGCACACCACGCCACTCGTCGAATCTGATCTCGATCTCGCCGAGCGCATCCTCGCTCCGGACGGCACCCGCGTGCCGAATCCGCAGCTCGACCCGTACGTCGCCGACGTGGACGCTGCGCAGCTGCGCGCCCTGTACCGCGACATGATCGTGCTCCGTCGCGTCGACTCCGAGGGCGTCGCCCTGCAGCGCCAGGGGCAGCTCGGTCTGTGGGCGCCCTGCCAGGGGCAGGAGGCCGCGCAGATCGGCACCGCCCGTGCGCTCGCGCCGCAGGACTTCGTGTTCCCCAGCTACCGCGAGCACGGTGTGCTGCTGGCCCGCGGTGCCCAGCCCGGTGACTACGTGCGGATGTGGCGCGGCGAGGAGGGCTCCGCCTTCGACCCCGCCGAACTGAACGTGGCCCCGCTGCAGATCATCATCGGCGCGCAGACCCTGCACGCCGTCGGCTATGCGCTGGGCATCCAGCATGACGGCACCGATGAGGTGGCGATCGCCTACTTCGGCGACGGCGCGACCAGCCAGGGCGACGTGAACGAGGCGATGGTCTTCGCCTCGTCGTACCGCGTTCCCGTCGTCTTCGTCTGCCAGAACAACCACTGGGCGATCTCCGAGCCTGTCGGCCTGCAGTCGCAGTTCCCGCTCGCAGGACGGGCGCCCGGCTTCGGCATCCCGAGCATGCGCGTGGACGGCAACGATGTGCTGGCCTGCCTGGCGGCGATGCGCTGGGCGCTCGAGCACGCCCGCTCCGGCAAGGGGCCGGCCTACATCGAGACGGTCACGTACCGGATGGGTCCGCACACCACCGCAGACGACCCGAAGCGCTACCGCGACGAGGGCGAGTTGGAGCGCTGGCGCCGCCGCGACCCGATCGCCCGCGTGGAAGGGCATCTGCGTGCCGCCGGCGAGCTGAGCGACGAGCAGGCCGCCGAGGCCCAGGCCGACGCCGACGTGCTCGCCCGCGACATGCGCGCAGCCTGCCTCGGCATGGTGACCCGCCCGGCGCTGGCCGTGTTCGACGGCGTGTACGCCGAGCCGCACACGGGACTCGAGCGCGAGCGCGACGAGTACGCGGCCTACCTCGCGACCTTCGAAGGGGCCTGAGATGACGGAGATCACTCTGGGCAAGGCTCTGAATGCCGGCCTGCGTCAGGCCATGAAGAACGACGAGAAGGTCGTGCTCCTCGGCGAGGACATCGGCACGCTCGGCGGAGTGTTCCGCATCACCGACGGCCTCAAGGACGAGTTCGGAGCGAAGCGCGTCATCGACACGCCGCTGGCCGAGTCCGGCATCATCGGCACGGCGGTCGGGCTCGCCTTCCGCGGATACCGTCCCGTCGTCGAGATCCAGTTCGACGGCTTCGTGTACCCCGGCTTCGACCAGATCGTGTCTCAGGTCGCAAAGCTGCACTACCGCACGCAGGGTCGCGTGAAGATGCCGATCACCATCCGCATCCCGTGGGCCGGCGGCATCGGCGCGGCGGAGCACCATTCCGAGTCGCCCGAAGCCTACTTCGTGCACACCGCCGGACTGCGCGTCGTCGCGGTCTCGAACCCGCAGGACGCGTACCGCTGCCTGCAGCAGGCCATCGCCAGCGATGACCCGGTGATCTTCTTCGAGCCCAAGCGTCTCTACCATCACAAGGGAGACGTCGACCTGGAGGCCCCGCTCGCGGACGCCCCGCCGATGGGGCTGGCGAAGGTGGTCCGCCCTGGCGCGGATGCCACGGTCATCACCTATGGCGCGATGGTGCAGACCGCCCTCGACGCCGCAGAGGCGGCCGCCGACGAAGGCACCTCGCTCGAGGTCATCGACCTGCGCTCGCTCTCGCCGATCGACTACGACACCGTGGATGCCGCGGTGCGGCGCACCGGTCGCGTGGTCGTGGCGCACGAGGCCTCCCGCGAGGCGGGACTCGCCGCCGAGGTGATCGCGAGCATCACCGAGCACTGCTTCGAGTACCTCGAGTCCGCCCCGGTGCGGGTGACCGGCCACGACATCCCCTACCCGCCGGCCAAGCTCGAGAAGCATCATCTACCAGACCTGGACCGCATCCTCGACGCGGTCGACCGGGTGCTGGACCGTCCGAACAGCCTCACCGGCACGAAGATGGAGGAGCAGGCATGATCGCGGAGTTCCGTCTTCCCGATCTCGGCGAGGGCCTGACCGAGGCCGAGGTCGTGCAGTGGCTGGTGGCGCCGGGCGACACCGTGACGCTGAACCAGACGCTGGCCGAGGTCGAGACGGCGAAGGCCGTCGTCGAGCTGCCCTCGCCTTACGAGGGAACGGTGTCGTCGCTGCACGCGGACGCAGGCCAGACGATCGCCGTCGGCGCACCGCTGATCGCCTTCGAGGTCGAGGGAGCGGCGGATGCCGCGCCCGAGGTACCCGTGGAGGAGAAGGCGCAGCCCAACCTGGTCGGCTACGGGGCGGCGCCGGCGGCATCCGGTCGCCCTGCCCGCCGCACGCGCCGTTCCGGCGGCGCGCCCGCAGCGGTCGCGGACGCGGCCGTGATCGAGGCGGCGCCGCACGACGTGCTGCCCGAGGCACCCGTCGAGCCCGTGGTGGGGGAGCGTCCTCGCTCGACCCCGCCCGTCCGCGCCCACGCGAAGCGGCTCGGCGTCGACCTGGCGCTCATCGCTGCAGAGGTCGGCGATCGCGTGATCACGCGTGCCGATGTGGATGCGTACGCCGAGCGCGTGGGCGCGGCGCCTGCGGTATCCGCCCCCGCAGCGCCGGCGGCAGCGCGGGTGGTCCCTGCGGACGGCGCTCGCGAGACCCGCATCCCGATCCGCGGCGTGCGCAAGCACACCGCGGCCGCGATGGTGCAGAGTGCGTTCACTGCTCCGCACGTCACGTGCTTCCACACGGTCGACGTCACGGCGACGATGGAGCTGATCGCCGAGTTGAAGGCCGACCGCAGTCTGTCCGAGCACAGGATCGGGCCGCTGGTGCTGGTCGCCAAAGCCGTGTGCCTGGCGCTGCAGCGCAACCCGTCGCTGAACGCGCACTGGGACGAGGCGACCGGCGAGATCGTGCAGTACCACTACGTGGACCTCGGAATCGCGGCCGCCACAGAGCGCGGCCTGATCGTGCCGAACATCCGCGATGCGGACCGACTCGGACTCACCGGCATCGCTGACGCGTTGCAGGCGCTGACCTCGACTGCGCGAGCGGGCAAGACCAGCCCCGCCGAGCTCGCGGGCGGCACGTTCTCGATCACCAATATCGGTGTCTTCGGCATCGACGCGGGCACGCCGATCCTGCCGCCTGGGCAGTCCGGCATCCTCGCCGTCGGCGCCGTGCGCCGGCAGCCCTGGGAGCACGAGGGCGAGATCGCGCTGCGTCAGGTGATGACGCTGAGCGTGTCCTTCGACCACCGCCTGGTGGACGGCGCCGAAGGGGCGAAGTTCCTGAAGGATGTCGCCGACATCCTGGAGCAGCCGGGTCGCGCGATGCTGTACTGACCTGCGAGGTCAGCCGTCGGTGCTGTCGGCGAGGAGCGCGGAGAGCGCCATCGCCGACAGCACCCGAGCCGTCTCGGCCTGCGCGCGCGCAGACGAGCGGGTCGAGTGCGGTGTGGAGTTGATCAGGCCGAAGCAGGCCTGCACGCGTAGACGCTGATCCTCGGCGCCGCCAGACCGAAGGCCGGACAGGGCGTCGATCCAGAGGTCGATGTAGGTGCGCTGCAGCCGGCGCACCTCGGCGCGGTCGGCGTCGGAGAGATGCGCGACGTCCCGGTCCTGCACGCGGATCACGTCGGCGTTGCCGAGCGCGAACTCGACATGGAACCCGATCAGCGCGCGCATCCGGTGCGGAGCATCCGCCGCCGCGTCCGAGACGCGGGTGCCGCCTGCGACGAGATCGGCGCTGACCCGGGTCAGCACGGCACCGAGAAGCGCCTGTTTGCCGGGGAAGTGGCGATACACGGCCGGGCCGGAGACCCCGACGGCGGCGCCGATGTCCTCCAGGCTCACGCCCGAGTATCCGCGCGCGGCGAACAGCCTCGCGGCGGCCTCCAGAAGCGCATCCGTGCGCTCCGCCTTGGCGCGGTCACGCGCCGTACTCGTGCTCGTCATCGAAGCAGATCCTCGCAGTTCGGGTTAGTGAACACTAACCGAAATTGCGAGGCGGTTGCGAGAATGTGACGGAGCCGTGATGGTCAGGCGAGCACGGGGTCCAGCAGACGCAGGCTGTCGGGCTCGGCGACGAAGCGGTGCACCGAGCCATTGGCGAGGACATCGCCCTCGCGTGGAAGCGTGCCACCGGAGGCGTGCAGGAGCAGTGCGCGGATGACGCCGCCGTGGCTGACCACGACGATCGATTCGGCGCGCGGGCTGCTGCGGCGCCGAGCGTCGCGCACGATCGCCTCCAGCTCGTCGAGCGCGCGCTCGCACACCTCGTCCATGGTCTCGGCGCCGGGCACGCCGGCGTGCCAGTCGCCGTACTCGGCGATGTAGTCGCTGACCAGCATCCCCTCGCCGACGCCGAACTCGCGCTCGCGCACGCCTCGTACCGTCTGCGGCTCGGCGAGGCCGAGCTCGCCCGCGATGATCCGGGCGGTCTCGTGCGCGCGCGCCAGAGGGCTGCTGTAGATCATGTCGTGCGTCGTGCCGGCGAGGGCTGCTGCGGCGACCCGCGCGTCCGCGCGACCGGTGTCGTTCAGCGGGATGTCGGTGCTGCCCTGGATGCGGCGCTCCAGGTTCCAGTCGGTCTGGCCGTGTCGTACGAGGGTGAGAAGGGTCACCCACCGACCCTAGCGGCGAGACCTGAGAGTACCTCACTGGTGCCGCCGCGCACGACGGCGGCGGCCCAGGCATCCGCTCTGGTCGGCTCATGGTTCACCAGGATGATCGGGATGCCGCGCCGGCGGGCGCGCTCGATGACGCGCACGCCCGAATTCACCGTCAGCGACGTACCGGCCACCAGGAGCGCGTCGGAGGCGTGTACCAGCGATTCGGAGATGCGGAACCGATCGGCGGGCACGTACTCGCCGAAGAACACGACGTCCGGCTTCAGCATGCCGCCGCACACCGTGCAGGGCGGGATGACGAAGCCTTCCGTGCTCTCCGGTGCGACGTCGCCGTCGGGGTTCATCACGATGTTCTCGGGGACGGTGATCCACGGGTTGAGCTGCTCGAGGCGCTCCCCGATGTCCCGGCGATCGAAGATCTGGCGGCAGTCCAGGCACAGCACGCGGCGCATCGTGCCGTGGATCTCGACCACGCGCGTGCTGCCGGCGCCGAGGTGCAGCCCGTCGACGTTCTGCGTGATGACGCCGCTGACGGCACCGCGGCGCTCCATGGCCGCGAGCGCGCGATGCCCGGCGTTCGGCTGTACCGAGGTGAACGTGCGCCAGCCGAGATGGCCGCCCACCCAGTACCTGCGTCGTGCCGCCTCGTCGCCGAGGTAGGTCTGGATCGTCATCGGATTGGCTCTGGTGCGCGCGCCGGCGCCGCGATAGGCCGGGATGCCGGAATCGGTGGAGATCCCGGCGCCGGTGAGCACGGCCGTGCGGTGACCTTCCAGAACTGCTGCGGCCTCGTCGATCTGATCCTCGAGCTCTGCCGTCGTGTCCACCCCGCGAGTCTAGGGTTCCGTCCCGTCGGCGGGAAGATGGGAGCATGCATCTCGTTGCCGTCGACGACCCCGACGATACCCGTCTGGACGATTACCGCTCGCTCACCGACGTCGCGCTGCGGCGTGCGCAGGAGACCGAGCGCGGGCTGTACATGGCGGAGTCGCCGAAGGTGATCGAGCGCGCGTTGGCGGCCGGGCATCGGCCGCGGTCGGTGCTCGTGCAGCAGAAGTGGGTCGAGCAGGTCCGCGGGATGGTTCCCGACGGGACCACGGTCTTCGTCGTGCCGGATGCCGTGTCCGAGGCGCTCACGGGATTCGCTGTGCACCGCGGCGCGCTGGCGGCGATGCACCGACCCGAGCTGCCGTCTGTGGCCACGCTGGTCGGTGCGCTGCCGGCACGGTCGCGCGTGGCGGTGCTGGAGGGCCTGACGGATCACGCGAACGTCGGTGCGCTGTTCCGCTCCGCCGCCGCGCTCGGGGTGGATGCCGTGCTGGTCTCGCCGTCGTGCGCCGATCCGCTGTACCGCCGGTCGGTGCGTGTCTCGATGGGCACGGTGTTCCAGGTGCCGTGGACGCGGATCGAGGACTGGGGCGCGGGGATCGGTGAGTTGAAGAAGGCCGGGTATGTAGTCGTCGGGATGACGCTGGGGGCCGGGGCGATCACGCTGGACGAACTGGTCACGGAGGCCCCGGAGCGGGTCGCGCTGCTGTTCGGGAACGAGGGCGAAGGGCTCACGGCCGCGACGGACGCGATGCTCGACCGTCGCGTGACCATTCCGATGATGGGCGGAGTGGACTCGCTGAACGTCGCCGCGGCATCCGCCGTCGCGTTCTACGCGACGAGGTGATGCCCCCGCATTCCCGCTGCCACGAGTCTGAGAGTCGCGTCAGCCGAGGGCGTGATCTTCGAACGCGGCATCAGTGTCCTTCGGTGGGGCGACGGGTGCCCGGTCGTCGCGGAGGGCGCGGCGTGCGGTGATCGCCCATCCGACCGGGATCGCCGCACCGGCCGCGAAGCCGGTGGCGACGCCACCCAACGGAAAGGACAAGGTGGCCGTGGCGAAACGCGGTGCCGGTTCCGAACGCGACACCCAATGCGCAGTACACGAGGATGTGCGCGGCGAAACTGCGGACCCGTCGCAGGGAGCGCCCGACCCACCGGAACGGCCACGTGCCGAGAGCCATCACGATGAGACTGATCGGTGCGGCGAAGATCAGGGCGAAGCCCCCGATGGTGAGCCCCCAGATGAATCCGCCGAATGCGGTCTTCGGATCGGTGGACCACAGCACGACGCTCGTCGCGAGCGTCAGCGGCAGCAGGATCAGGAACGCCAACCACGCCCACAGCGCCCCGCGCATGAACTCCCGCTCGGTGAACGCCATAGGGAACTCGGCGCTGCGCGGGCCCGACGTGCTCATGGCGTGCTCACGCCCGCACCTCGGCGATCTGATCGAGCAGGTCTCGGGTGACGCCGCGGATGCCGGGCATCCGCAGGAACGGCAGCGCGACGGCGAACAGCCGGAGCGCGGTGTCCAGCAGGCGCCGAGTGCGCAGGTGGTCGGCGCTGTCGTCGTAGGTCCAGCGCAGCACGAGGCCGAGGTACAGGACGAACAGCGCATCCGGCATTCGGCTCGCGATGTCTTCGGGGACGCGGTGGTCGGCGCCGTCGATCGCCCGCCGGAGCAGGCCGACCGTCTGATCGCGTGCGGGTGACGATTCGCGTGAGAGCGGGTTGATGGGGGAGTCCGGCGCGATCATCGCGCTGAGGAATCCGGGCGCCACCTTCCGATACGGCTCCAGGTTCGCCAGGCCGGTCTCGAAGACGACGCGCAGCCGGTCGACGAGCCCGGTGACGCCCTCGAGCCGAGGCACGGCGATGCGCGCGTGATCGCTCTGCACCTGCTCGTACAGCTCCTGCACCAGGTGCGTCTTCGAGGGGAAGTAGTAGTAGGCGTTCCCGACCGACACGCCGGCCTCTGCGGCGATCAGCCGGATCGTCGTGTCGGGATACCCCCGCTCGATGAATGAGGCGATCGCGGCGTCCTTGATCCTGCTGCGCGTCTGCTCGGCCTTCGGCGTGAGCTCAGAACTGAACATGTTCAAATAATAGCCCGCAAGAGCCGGAGCCGGGAAGTCCCGGCTCAGTTCAGTGCGTGCAGCGCCGCGGCAGCCTCCGGAGCGCGATCCGCCTGACGCAGGGCCTCTGCCATCAGGTATCCGTCGGTCAGTGCGTCCCCGGTGATCATCACCCGGACGAGCTCGACGCCGCAGGCCTCCCGGATCTCGTCCGCGCATGCGGCCAGCACTCTTGTGCTGACCTCGTCGTTGTGCGGCAGGTCCTCGCCGTCGATCCGCCGCACCGCATCGCGCAGTGCGGCGCTGACCAGGTTGGACGCCCGTTCCTTGACGTTCACCACATCGAGCTCGAACACGCGCAGATCGTGTCCGGAGGGGATCGGGCGCCACTCGAACGACGCGTGCACCCGGTGCTGATGTCCGTTCGCTCCGGTCAGCTCGCGCACCGGCAGGTCGGTCGCTCGGCATCGCACGTCCACGAGCTTGTACCAGGCGAAGACGGGGAAGGCGCCATGCGTGCCCGGTCTCAGCACGACGACCTGACCGGGAGCGGCGGGATCGCCCTTCGGCCTGCGGATGATCGGCTTCCCGTTGCGTGTGCGGATGGCCGCCCAACCCTCCTCGACCGTGACGATGAAGATCTTCAGGAGGGCGGGGACGACGAGCAGGATCGTCAGGATCATGGTGCCCGTCTTCAGCAGGTTCATGGTCCCCTTGGCGCTCATCATGGTCAGGAGCATGTCCATGGCACCACTGTGCCCCCTCGCGGATGCCGCCGACGGCGAAAGCCGCTCGGAACGACGGGTGTTCAGCCGCCGTTCTCCGAGAGTTCCTCGAGCGTCCGGGTGACGAGGGCGGAGACGGGCGCCAGCGCACGCTCGCGTTCCTCGGGCACAAGCCCGATGCGGGTCCGTCGGTCCAGCACATCGTCCGCGGTGAGTGCGAGTTCGGTGCGCACGGCCGAGACCACGTCCTCCCGCGTCAGCGACAGGCCGTCCGCCACGGGCTCCGACGGGCCACCCGCCGGGTCCACCAGCCGCAGCGACGAGGTGCGACTCGCGCGTTGCGGCAGATCGCGCAGCTGCAGGGCCAGGTCCACCGCATCCTCTGCCATCCGCCGGTACGTCGTCAGCTTGCCGCCGAGCACCGATACGAACCCGTCGTCGGATGCCGCGACGAGATGCCGCCGGGACACGTCGGCTGTGGAGCCGCCGCCGCGGTCGACCAGCGGCCGCAGCCCGGCGAACGCGCCACGGACGCGGTCACGGCCGATCGGCTCGGTGAGCACCCTGTTCACGCTGTCGAGCAGGAAGACGATCTCGGCCTCGGTCGGCGCGGCCACCCGGGGAACCGGTCCCGGGGCGTCCTCGTCGGTCAGACCGACGATCACCCGGCCGTGCTGCTGCGGCAGCGCGAAGACGTATCTGCTGACCGAGCCCGGATGCGGGATCGTCAGGGCCGCCGCGGGATGTCCGAGATCTGCGGCGTCCAGCACGATGTGGGTACCCCGGCTCGGACGGACCGCGATCCCGGGGTCGAGCGTGCCGGCCCAGACGCCGGTCGCATTGATCACGCTCCGCGCGCGCAGCTCGAATCGCTCGCCGGTGAGCGCATCCTCGGCGCTCGCCCCGTCGCCGCGCAGCGCGACCGCGCGCACCCTCGTGAGGATGCTCGCCCCCAGACTCGCGGCGGTGCGCGCGACCGTCACGACAAGTCGCGCATCGTCGACGAGCTGCCCGTCGTACGACAGCATCCCTCCGCGCAGGCCCTGAGCGGAGAGTGCGGGGACCAGGCGCCGCGCCGTGCGCGCCGACACCGCCCGCGGCCCCGGCAGGGTCCTGCGCGAGGTGTGTGCGCGCATCCGCAGCAGATCGCCCATCATCATGCCCACCGCGCCGGCGGAGCGCTGTGAGAACGTCACACCGGGTGCGAACGGCAGCAGCTGGGGGAGCGGGCGGATCAGGTGCGGCGCGATCCGCGTCATGAGCAGGTGGCGCTCGAGCGCGCTCTCCTTCGCGGTCGCGACGTCACCGGTGGCGAGGTAGCGCAGCCCGCCGTGCACCAGCTTCGAGCTGAACCTGCTGGTGCCGAACGCGAGATCCTCGGCCTCGACGAGCGTGACGCTCAGGCCGCGCGACGCGGCGTCGAGAGCAGCGCCCGCTCCCGTGATGCCGCCCCCGATCACGAGCACGTCGACGGTCTCGTCGGCGGCGCGCGCGAGCTCTCGTAGGCGCCGCACGGCGTCGAGGTCGGCGGAGGCGGTGGTCATGGCCGCAGCAGCCCGTCCAGTGCGGCGCCCAGCTCGCGTTCCCAGGCCTCCTCGTCGATCAGCTCGGCGACCGTGCCGTGCGAGAGCACGGCGGACTGCGCGACGAGGAGCAGCATCACGGCGATCTCCTGCGGAGGGGCGGTGCGTACGGTTCCGCCGGGCTGCGCCGCGGAGATCGCCTGCGCCAGCCAGCGGATGATCATGCGCTGGCTGGAGCCGACGCGCTGCAGCGTGTATCGGGTGAACGCTTCGGGCTCCTCGGTCAGCAGCCGGCCGTACACGGCATCGCCACGGAACAGCCGGATGAACCGCAGCACATCCTGGACCACCTGTGTGCGGTCGCGTTCGCGTGCAGGGAACTGCGACAGGATGCCGGCGGCGCGGCGCAGCAGCGCCGTGCGGACGACGTCGTCGGCATCGCTCCAGTTGCGGTAGATGGTCGGTCGGCTCACCTCGGCGCGGCGGGCGAGCTCGGCGATGGTCACATCGTGCACTCCGCGGCGCACCATGACGTCGTCGGCGGCGTCCAGGATGCGGGTCTGCGTGGCGTCCCAGCTCGGGAGCACGACGGTCGGCAGGACCTCTTCGAATTGACGTTCTTCCACAATGTGTCACACTGTAACGCATGATCGACGAAGACGGCAGAGTGGCCGAGGACGCGCCGATGCGCTGGAACGGCTGGGGCGACCCGGCCAAGGAGAAGGATCTCCCGCGCGCCGTGCGCACACTGCTTCCGCTGCTGCTGGGGCGCATCCGCCGTCCGGAGCCCGCCGTGCCACTCGCGGATGTCGCAATTCCGGCATCCGCTCTGAACGAGGAGGATCTCGCCGCGTTCCGTGCCGTCGTCGGCGCAGACCATGTCGATGTCTCGGCGGAGTCGCGCGTGCGCCATGCGGGCGGGCGATCGACTCCCGACCTGCTGCGTCGCCGAATGCCGCGACAGGACGCCCCGGATGCGATCGTGCGCGCCGGAAGCCACGCCGAGGTGGTCGCCTGCCTGTCGATCGCGTCGGAACGCGACCTCGCCGTGATCCCGTTCGGCGGAGGCACGAGCGTCGTCGGAGCGCTCGACCCGGAGCGCGGGCTCCATCGCGCGGTGGTGAGCCTCGATCTGCGCCGGTTGTCGGGACTGATCGCGCTGGACGAGATCAGCGGCGAGGCGGCCCTCGCGGCCGGCACGACCGGGCCGGACGCGGAAGCGCTCCTCGTCGCCCGCGGCTACGAGCTCGGCCACTACCCGCAGAGCTTCCGCTACGCGACGATCGGCGGTTTCGCGGCGGCTCGCTCGTCGGGGCAGAACTCCGCGGGGTACGGTCGCTTCGACGCCATGGTGACCGGCATCCGCGTCGCCACGCCCACCGGAGACCTCGAGCTCGGCCGCTCGCCGGGTTCTGCGGCCGGTCCCGACCTCGTGCGCGTCTTCCTGGGCTCCGAAGGCATCTTCGGCGTCATCACCGAAGTACGCGTGCGTGTGCACCCGGTGCCACGGGAGCGGGTGTTCGAGGCATGGACGTTCCGCGACTTCGCCTCCGGCGTCGACGGCCTGCGTCGTGTCGCGCAGCGAGGAGGCGGACCGACGGTCATCCGGCTGTCCGACGAGGCCGAGACCGCCGTCAGCCTCGCGCAGGTCGGCAGGATCGGCAAGCTGCTGGCGAAGGGCGCGAGCGTCGTCACGGTGTACGAGGGTGAGGACATTGGCGAGCGCCGTGCCCTCACGGCCGAGCTGCTCGCTCAGGCAGGCGGTGTCTCGAGCGGGCAGGGCGCCGCAGAGGACTGGCTCGAGGGCCGCTTCGACGGACCCTACCTGCGGGACTCGCTGCTCGACGCCGGCGTGTTCTGCGAGACGCTGGAGACGGCGACCACCTGGTCGAATCTGCAGACTCTCCGTGATGCCGTCGAGAGCGCGCTGCGCGACGGGTTCGCTGCCGAGGGCTCGAAGAGCTACATCATGTGCCATGTCTCGCACGTCTATCCGACCGGGGCATCGCTGTACTTCACCGTGCTCGCCGGTCTCCGCACCGATCCGCTGGATGCCTGGCAGCGGGTGAAGTCCGGTGTGAACGACGCGATCATCTCCGCGGGCGGAACGATCAGTCATCATCACGCCGTCGGCAGAGACCACGCGGCCTGGCTCGAGCAGGAGATCGGTGAGACCGGCGTGCGCATCCTGCGCGCGATCAAGCGCGAGCTGGACCCCGCCGGCATCCTCAACCCCGGCGCCGTGATCGCCGGGCAGGGCATCTGAGGTGGGCGATCACATCGCGCTGCTGGCGAACCCGGACTCCGGAAAGGGGCGCGGGCGGGACGCCGCGAGCACCGCGCTCGGGCACCTCCGAGATCGCGGCGCGGAGGTGCGCATCCATGCCGGCCGGTCCGCGGCCGACACCGCCGCGCTGGCCGCGCAGGCCGTGGCCGCCCAGCCCCGCGTGCTCGTCGTCGTCGGCGGCGACGGCACACTCTCCGGCATCCTCGACGCGGTGCGCGGAACCGGAGTGCCGATCGCGCTCGTGGCCGCGGGGACCGGGAACGACCTGGCCCGAGCACTCGGGCTCCCGCGGCACGACGCCGCCGCCGCAGCGGAGCTCGCACTCACCGGGGTGCCGCGGTCGATCGACGTGGGCGAGGTCCGCACGTCCGCGGGCGTCAGACCGTTCCTCACGGTCGCCGCGCTCGGCTTCGACGCCAAGGTCAGCGATCGCACCAACCGGCTGCGCTGGCCGCGTGGCGCGCTGCGGTACTACCTGGCACTGCTGATCGAGCTGGTGCGGCTGCGGCCGATGGACTTCGTGATGTCCGCGGACGGAGACGAGGCCGCGCAGCGGCCCGGCACGCTGATCGCGGTGGCGAACACCGCGAGCTACGGCGGCGGGATGCCGGTGGCCGCCGGTGCCGCGC
The DNA here is from genome assembly GCF_009758255.1 of Microbacterium sp. MAH-37. Classification (GTDB taxonomy): domain Bacteria; phylum Actinomycetota; class Actinomycetes; order Actinomycetales; family Microbacteriaceae; genus Microbacterium. The sequence goes on along the minus strand of NZ_WSEN01000009.1, from coordinate 66,893 downwards.
CCGACGATGCCCTGCTGGACGTCGTGCACGTCGCGCCGCTCGGGCGGTTCCGGCTGGCGTCGCTGTTCCCGCTGCTGCTCCGCGGGCGGCATCTGGAGCGGCCGGAGGTGACGCACCGGCATGCGCGCACGGTGTCCGTGCGCGCGCCCGGGCTCGTCGTCTACGCGGACGGCGAGCGGATCGGCGAGGAGGAGTGCACGATCACCGTGCAGCCCGCCGCACTGACCGTGATGGTCCCTGGAGAGGAGAGGCATGACTGACTTCGACGAGGACGTCGTCGTCATCGGATCGGGTTTCGGCGGATCGGTCGCCGCGCTCCGGCTGGCGGAGAAGGGCTACCGGGTGCGTGTCTACGAGGCGGGTCGCCGGTTCGAGGACGACGACTTCGCGAAGACGTCCTGGGACGTGCGCCGGTACCTGTGGGCGCCCGCGATCGGATGCTTCGGCGTGCAGCGCATCCACCGGCTGCCGGACGTGATGATCCTGGCCGGCGCGGGCGTCGGCGGCGGATCGCTGAACTACGCGAACACGCTCTACCAGCCGGGTTCGCCGTTCTTCACCGACCGCCAGTGGGACGGCATCGCCGATTGGGAGACCGAGCTCGCCCCGCACTACGCGACGGCGAAGCGGATGCTGGGCGTCGTCGAGCACTATCCGCACGATGGTCCGGTGGAGCGGATCATGGCGGGTGCCGCGGAGGACCTCGGAGTCGGAAGCACCTTCCGGCGCGCGCCGGTCGGCGTGTTCCTCGGCACGCCCGGCCTCCGGGTGCCCGACCCGTTCTTCGACGGCGAAGGACCTGAGCGCACCGGATGCACGCTGTGCGGGAACTGCATGGTCGGCTGCCGCGTCGGCGCAAAGAACACGCTGATGAAGAACTACCTCGCCCTCGCAGAACGTCGCGGAGTGGTCATCGAGCCGCTCCGCACTGTCACCGAGGTGCGCGCGCTGCGCGGCGGAGGGTTCGCCGTGACGACCTCCCGCAGCGGCGCCCGGCTGCGGCACGGCCGGCGCACGGTCACCGCGAGACAGGTCGTGCTCGCGGCCGGCACCTGGGGCACGCAGCAGCTGCTGCACCGGATGAAGGCATCTGGTGCCCTCCCGAACCTGTCCGACGCGCTCGGACGTCTCACCCGGACCAACTCCGAGGCGCTCGACGGCGCGATCGCCACGCGTGTGCCCGAGTCGCTGGAGTTCACCCGGGGCGTCGCCATCACCACGTCGTTCCACGTCGACGGGCGCACCCACGTGGAGAACGTGCGGTACGGGCCAGGCTCGAACCTGATGGGCGCCCTGGCGACGATCCTGGTGCCGGGCGACCTGCCGTTGCACCGGCGCCTCGGGCATCTGCTGTGGCGGGCGCTGCGGAATCCGGTGCGGCAGCTGCGCCTCGGCTCGCTGCGGCGATGGAGCGATCGCGGCATCATCGCGCTGGTGATGCAGACCGCCGACAACTCTCTGACCCTCTCGCTGCGCCGGCGCTTCGGTCGTCTGGTGATGACCAGCAGGCAGGGACACGGTGAGCCCAACCCCAGTCACCTGCCGCAAGCGCATCGCGCGGCCGAGGCGATCGCCGCCCGCATCGAGCGCGACGGCGGCGTGCCGCCGAGGCCCGAGGCTCGTGGCCCGAGGTGTTCGGCATCCCGCTGACAGCTCATTTCCTCGGCGGGGCCGTCGTCTCGAGGAGCCCCGAGGAGGGCGTCATCGACGCCTACCACCGCGTGTGGGGGCATCCGGATCTGCACGTCGTGGACGGCTCCGCCGTGCCGGCGAACCCCGGCGTGAATCCGTCTCTCACGATCACGGCGCTCGCGGAGCGTGCGCTGTCGTACTGGCCTGCTGCGGGGGAGCCTGACCCGCGGCCGGCACAGTAGCCCAGCACGACGAAAGGGACGGGAGAGGGTGTTCCTCTCCCGTCCCCCTCGTGACGTGATCAGGCGATGCCGCGGATCACCGGGGTGTGGAAGGTGCCGCCGAAGACGCGCTCCGAGGCTCCCTCACGGTCCAGGTACGGCGACGCGCCGCCGTCGATGAACGGCCAGCCGGCACCGAGGATCAGGCACAGGTCGATGTCCTCGACCTCGGGCACGACGCCCTCGTCCAGCATGAGACGGATCTCCTGCGCGAGGCCGTCCTGCACGCGACGGAGGATCTCGTCGGCGGATGCCGGGGTGTTGCCCGCCACCTGCTTGACGAGCTTCTCCGCAGCCTTGCTGAACCCGGTCACGCGGCCGCCCTTGTCCTTCTCGACGACCTGATCGAGGTCGGCAAGGGCATGGAAGTTCTCGTTCGCGTAGAACCGCTCCGGGAAGTGCGCCACCATCGTGTCCTGCACGTGCGCGGCGACCTTCCAGCCCACCAGGTCGATCAACTGGAACGGACCCATCGGCAGGCCGAGCGGCCCGAACGCCTTCTCCACGTCGGCCACCGGGGTGCCCTCGTAGACGGCGCGCGCAGCCTCGCCCATGACCTTGGCCAGTAGGCGGTTCACGACGAAGCCGGGTGCGTCGGCCGTGAGCACCGCGTTCTTGCCCAGGCCCTTGGCCACGACGAACGCGGTCGACAGCGCCGCCTCGGTGGTCGTCGACGTCTTCACGATCTCGATCAGCGGCATGACCGCGACCGGGTTGAAGAAGTGGAAGCCGACCAGGCGCTCGGGGTGCTCGAGCTTCGAGCCGATCTCCTCGACCGACAGCGACGAGGTGTTGGTCGCGAGGATCGCGTCCTCGGCGATGATCTTCTCGATCTCGCCGAACACCTGCTGCTTGACGCCGACCTCCTCGAACACGGCCTCGATCACGAAGTCGCAGTCCGCGTACAGGCTCTTGTCGGTGGTGCCGGTGACGAGCGCGCGCAGCTTGTTGGCGGTGTCGCCGTCCAGGCGGCCCTTCGCCTCGAGCTTGCCGATCTCCTCGTGGATGTACGCCACGCCCTTGTCGACACGCGCCTGGTCGAGGTCGGTGATCAGCACCGGCACCTGCAGCTTGCGTACGAACAGCAGCGCGAACTGGCTGGCCATCAGACCGGCACCGATGATGCCGACCTTCGTGACCTTCTTCGCGAGTGCCTTGTCCGGAGCGCCGACGGGGCGCTTGGCACGCTTCTGCACCAGGTCGAAGGCGTACATCGACGCCGCGAACTGGTCTCCGGTGACGAGTTCGGCGAGCGCCTCGTCCTCACGCGCGAAGCCCTCGGCCTTGGTGCCGCTGCGCGCCTTGTCGAGAAGCTCGAGCGCGGCGTACGGCGACTTCGGCACGGTGCCGATCTTCGACTCCAGCATCCCGCGCGCCATCTTGATGGCGACCGGCCACTTGACGGTGCGCTCGATCTTGCCCGGTGCGTTCTTGCGCTCGACCTTCTTGCCGCCGAGGACCTCGTCCGCCCAGCGCAGCGAGTTCTCGAGGAAGTTCGAGGCGGGATAGATCTCGTCGAAGATGCCGAGCTCGTAGGCCTGCTGCGGCTTGAGCATGCGGTTCTGCTTCAGCGGGTTCGAGATGACCACTTCGAGGGCGTTCTCGATGCCGATCAGGTTCGGCAGCAGGTAGGCGCCGCCCCAGCCGGGAATGATGCCCAGGAACACCTCGGGCAGCGCGAGCGCCGCCGCTGAGGCGTCCACCGTGCGGTAGGTGGAGTTCAGCGCGATCTCCATGCCGCCGCCGAGCGCGAGGCCGTTCACGAACGCGAAGCTGGGCACGCCCAGCTCGCTCAGCGAGCCGATCACCTTGTGACCGAGCTGCGCGATGAGTCGCGCGTTGTCCTTCGAGCCCACCTTGCTGATGTCGGACAGGTCGGCGCCGGCGGCGAGGATGTACTGCTTGCCGGTGATGCCGACCGCCTGGATCTCACCCGCGGCCGCGCGCGCCTTGAGACCGGCGAGGGTCTCGCCGAGCTCGGTGAGGGTGGCGGGGCCGAGGGTGTTCGGGCGGGTGTGGTCACGGCCGTTGTCGAGCGTGATGAGCGCGAGGACCTTCCCGGAGGCGAGGCGCACGTCGCGCACGGGGGAGTGCGTGATGACCTCGCCCTCGGTGAGGGCCATGATCGGCGAGAAGTCGATGTCGTCGTAGTTCGTCATGGTTCGTGCCCTTACTTGCGCTTCTTCTTGCCGTCGAAGAACGGGTTCTCCCAGATGACCGAGCCGCCCTGGCCGAGGCCGACGCACATGGCGGTGAGGCCGTACTGCACGTCGGGACGCTCGGCGAACTGCGCCGCGAGCTGGATCATCAGACGCACGCCGGTGGCGGCGAGCGGGTGGCCCACGGCGATCGCGCCGCCCCACTGGTTCACGCGCGGGTCGTCGTCGGCGATGCCGAAGTGGTCGAGCAGTGAGATGACCTGGATGGCGAACGCCTCGTTCAGCTCGAACAGGCCGATGTCATCGATCGTGAGACCGGCCTTCTTCAGGGCCTTCTCGGTCGAGGGGATCGGGCCGATGCCCATGATCTCGGGCTGCACGCCGGCGAAGGCGAACGAGACCATCCGCATCTTCGGTGTCAGGCCGAACTCCTTGACGGCGCCGCCGCCGGCGAGCAGCGACATGGTCGCGCCGTCGGTGAGCGGCGAGGAGGTGCCAGCCGTGACGCGACCGTGCGGACGGAACGGAGTCTTCAGGCTCGCCAGGTCCTCCATCGTGGTCTGCGGGCGACGGCCCTCGTCCTCCGTGGCCAGGCCCCAGGCGCCGTCGGCGCCCTTGGTGGCGACCGGGACCAGATCGGGCTGGATCTTGCCCGCGTCGTACGCGGCCTGCACCTTGTGCTGGCTGAGCATGCCGAAGCGATCCGACCGCTCCTTCGTCAGGTGCGGGAAGCGATCGAAGATGCGCTCCGCCGTGACGCCCATGTTCAGCGCGCCCGGGTCGACCATCCGCTCCGCGACGAAGCGCGGGTTCGGGTCGGCGTTGCTGCCGATCGGGTGGTGTCCCATGTGCTCGACGCCGCCGGCGAGGGCGAAGTCGTACATGCCGACGCCGATCGATGCGCCCATGGTGGTGACGCTGGTCATGGCGCCGGCGCACATGCGCTCGACCGCGAGACCGGGAACGGTCTGCGGGAGACCGGCCAGGATCGCGACTGAGCGGCCGAGGGTCAGGCCCTGGTCGCCGGTCTGGCTGGTCGCGGCGATGGCGACATCGTCGATGCGGTCCGCGGGTACGCCCGGATTGCGTTCCATGAGTCCGATGGTCGCCTTGACGGCGAGGTCATCCGCGCGGGTGTTCCAGTACATGCCCTTCTCGCCGGCGCGCCCGAAAGGTGTGCGCACTCCGTCGACGAAGAAGACGTCCGAGATCTCGGCCACTCTGCCTCCAGTGTTGTGGGTTGTTCCCAGCCTAGGAAGGCGGAGGGGGCAGGGGGAATCGGTTGGATCGAATCTACGATTCGTCGGCCGGGGCCTGCTCAGACGATTGCCCGGCTTCTACAAAGGCATCGGCGATCTTCTGTGCGGTCCGCTCAATCTGCCAGTGCCGTGCACCGAGCGCAGCCAGGGCCTCGCCGACGGCGGCGGCAGTGGGCTCCTCCGGCGGATGCCACGCGATGCGGCGCAGGTAATCAGGCGTGAGCAGGTTCTCGGTGGGCATGTGCAGCTCTTCGGCCGTGGCCTCCACCACCGGGCGGGCGGCCTTCAGCCGCGCATCGGCCTCCGGGTTGCGATCCGCCCAGGCGCGCGGCGGCGGCAGCGCGTCGCTGGGTACGCGTTCGCGCGGGAGATCGGTCGACGCTCGCCCGCGCTCGATCGCATCCCACCAGCGGTCCAGTTGCGTCCTGCTCGCGCGGCCGTTGAACTCCTTCATGCCGGCCAAGGCCTGCTTGGTCGACGGATTGCCGAGAAGTGCGGCGAGCAGTGCCCGGTCGGGAACGAGGCGCCCCGGGGAGACGTCCATCTCCCTGGCGTACTCCTCCCGCGCCGTCCACAGCTCTCGGGCCACGGCGAGGTTACGGGCTCCGCGCACCTTGTGCAGGCCGCTGAGGCGCCGCCAGGGCTCTTCGCGCGGAGGCTTCGGCAGACGCGACAGGGTCGCGGCGAACTCCTCGCCGGCGATCTCGGTCTTGCCCGTCTCGGCGAGTTCCGCCCTGAGCGCGTCCTCGACGTCGATCAGGTGCAGCACGTCGAGGGCCGCGTACTCGAGCCAGGACTCGGGCAGCGGCCGTGTGGACCAGTCCGCTGCGGAGTGCTCCTTCTTCAGCGTGATGCCGAGCGTCTCCTCGACGACGGCGGCGAGGCCCACCCGCTCGTGGCCGAGCAGCCGGGAGGCCAGCTCGGTGTCGAAGACGGATGCCGGCTCGAGGTTCAGCTCGCGCAGCGACGGGAGGTCCTGGCTGGCGGCGTGGAAGACCCACTCCGCGTCGCCGATGGCCTCCTGCAGCGGCGCGAAGTCGCCGATCGCCGGCGGATCGAAGAGGAACACTCCGGCATCCCGCCGGAAGACCTGCACGAGGTACGCGCGCTGGGAGTAGCGGAACCCTGACGCCCGCTCGACGTCGACAGCGACCGGTCCGTCCGCCTCGGCGAGCTGTGCCGCCGCCTTCTCGAAGGCCTTGCGATCGGAGATCACTTCGTAGTCAGCCACGGCCGCCCTTTCTCGCGCCGAACACGGCGACGTTCTCAGAGCCGGGCGGCAACCCTGCAAGCATACCGACCAGCTCCGCCCAGGCTTCGGCGTGCGGACGGACCGGGCCCTCGGGAGTCCAGGACGCGCGCAGTTCGATCTGAGCGCCGTCGCCCTGCTCGGAGAGGCCGCCGAAGCCCTTGGAGAGCGTCTTCGTGGAGGTGCCGGAGGCGGAATGATAGACGGCGTCGCGCGACTCGAGAGCATCGACCAGCCATGACCACGTGACGTCCGCGAGCAGTGGGTCGGTGCCGATCTCGGGCTCGAGGGGCGCCTGGGCGAACGCGACGATGCGCCACGCTCCGTCCCAGGCGGCGGGTTCCTCGGGGTCGTGCAGCAGCACGAAGCGCCCGGTGCCGTAGATCGAGTCGCCGTGATCGTCCGGCCGCACGTCGGCCGCGAGAGCCAGTGAGAACGGCGCGAGTCCTGCAGGTGAGGGGATCTCCCGGACGACGATGTCGGAGCGGAAGGCGATCTCGCGCAGCTGCGTCGCGGCGGCGTCGAAGAGCGCAGCAGAATCCGGGTGGGCGGTCACGGCAACAGGCTAGAGTCAGGAGGCGATGAAGAGTATCAGGCACGCCGTAGCGGTTGCCGTACCCGCGCTGGTCGCGGTGGCTGCGGCAGGAGCAGCCGCGGCCGCCGTGTTCGCCACAGCACGCCGCGTGGTCACACCCGCGGTCCGCAGCAACGACACCGAGATTCTGGCGGTCGACACCGGTGCCCAGACGATCGAACTGGGGCGTACCGCCGACACCGAGCTGCCAGGTCGCTACGGGCTGTTCACGACAGGCACCTACGGGTACGTCAAACTCGGAGCCGTGCTCAGCGCCGATCAGCGCAAGGTGCGTCGCAAGCTGCTCACGCAGATCGACGTCGGCGCCAAGGTCGATCGCGGCGCCGCGTTCAGCGGCTGGTACTACTCGTCGCCTGCAGAACTCCACCTGCCGTACGAGACCGTGCTCATCGGATCTCCGGCGGGTCCGTGCCCGGCGTGGCTGTTCCCCGCCGCTGCGGATGCCGCGGCATCCGATTCTCCGGCATCCGACACCTGGGTCATCCAGGTGCACGGCCGCGGCACGACGCGTGCGGAGTGCCTGAGGGCGGTGCCCGTGTTCCATTCGCTCGGCATGCCGACGCTCGTCGTCTCGTACCGCAACGACGGCGAGGCCCCGCGCAGCAGAGGCGGCTCGTACGCCCTCGGGGCCTCGGAGTGGCGCGACGTGGACGCCGCGATCGGACACGCGCTGCGGCACGGCGCGAAGCGCGTCGTGCTGATGGGCTGGTCGATGGGCGGGGCGATCGTGCTGCAGGCATCCGTCAACTCCGCGCATCGCGAGGCGATCGCCGGCCTGGTGCTCGACTCGCCGGTCGTGGACTGGCGCACCGTGCTGCGATTCCAGGCCCGCGAGGCCGGACTGGTCGAGCCGCTGCCCGCGCTGGCGATGGAGGCGCTGTCGACGCCGTGGTCCGCGCGTCTCGGCGGGTCGGAGCAGGCCATCCCGTTCGACAGTCTGGACATGGTCGCTCGGGCAGACGAACTGGCGGTGCCGATCCTCATCCTGCACAGCGACGACGACGGGTTCGTGCCTTCAGACGCCTCGCACGCCCTCGCAGCGGCGCGTCCCGACCTCGTGACGATGCCGGCGTTCAGCGTCGCACGGCACACCAAGCTCTGGAACTACGACCAGATCTCCTGGACGACGGCGATCACCGACTGGATGTCGGCGCAGCGGCTCAGCGCTTCTGCATGACCTGGTTCTTGGCGCGCATCAGCATGCCCGTCATCCCGCCGATGCGCAGCGGCGAGACCAGCTTGGTGAGGCCGAGACTCTGCGGGTAGTCGTTCGGGATGGCGAGCACCTCGTCGGCCGTGAGGCCGTCGATGCCCTGCACCAGGATGCTGGCGAATCCGCGCGTGGTCGGAGCCTCGGGCGGCGCGGTCGCGTGCATGTGCACGACGTCGTCCTGCACCTCGAGGTGGATGAACACCGGAGACTGGCACTCGGCGACGCGCTCGTACAACTCCGGGTGGTCGGCCAGCTCGGCGGGGACCGCCGGCAGCTCGTTCGCGAACTCGAGCAGCAGCGAGAGCCGGTCGCTCTCGGGCAGTTCGAGGAAGTCGTCGCGGAACTCGGCGAGGGTGTCAGGGACGTGCTCAGTCATCCCTGACATCCTCCCACGCTCAGAGCGAGCCGGGCTCCGTGCCGGTGGCGATCGGCACGCGCACGGCGCTGCCCCACTCGGTCCACGAACCGTCGTAGTTGCGCACGTTCTCGAAGCCGAGCAGGTGCTGGAGCACGAACCAGGTGTGGCTGGACCGCTCGCCGATGCGGCAGTAGGCGACGATCGCATCGCCGTCCTTCAGACCGGCGCCGTCGCGGTAGATCGCCTCGAGCTCGGCGCGGGGCCGGAACCCGCCGTCCTCGGCGACAGCCTTGCCCCACGGCACGCTCTGCGCGGTCGGGATGTGACCGGCGCGCAGCGCGCCCTCCTCGGGGTAGGCCGGGGCCGACGTGCGCTCACCGCTGTACTCCTCGGGGGAGCGGACATCGATCAGCGGGCCCTGGCCGATGAAGGCCACGACGTCGTCCTTGTATGCCCGGAGAACGGAGTCGTCGCGCTGCACGACCGGGTACTCGGTGCGCGCCCGGTCTGCCGGCGCCGTCGTGATCTCGCGGCCCTCGGAGATCCAGCGATCGCGGCCGCCGTCCAGCAGGCGGACGTCCTCGTGACCGAAAAGCGAGAACACCCACAGTGCGTAGGCGGCCCACCAGTTGTTCTTGTCGCCGTAGATCACGACCGTGTCGTCGCGGGAGATGCCCTTGCGGCTGAGCAGCTCGGCGAATCCGGCGCCGTCGACGTAGTCGCGCACCACCGGGTCGTTCAGCTCGGTGTGCCAGTCGACCTTCACCGCGCCGGGGATGTGCCCGGTCTCGTACAGCAGCACGTCCTCGTCGGACTCCACGACCACGAGTCCGGGGTCGCCCAGGTGTTCAGCGAGCCACTCCGTGGTCACGAGGCGGCCCGGCTCGGCGTACTCGGCGAACTTTGCGGATGTGGTGTCGAACTCGATGGGCACGGAGGTCTCCTGTGGTCGGGCGAACGGGTGGTTCGGGTGGACGGCGTAATGTGGAGCCGTCCCTTTGACGATAAGCCTCCCCGCGGCAGTGCGCATGCGGATTACGAAAGACGTCTACACGCGAATGACCCAGGCGACCAGCACCGGAATCGTCCACATCACCGATCGGATGCCGGTGGTCACCGGCAGCGAGATGCTGGCCAGCCTCGTGCCTCCGCCGCAGTTCGACGGCGCCACCTTCGAGAGCTACCGGGCGGATGCCGCCTACCCCTCGCAGGAGGAGGCCAAGGAGAAGCTGATGCGCTTCGCAGGGGGAGCGGCGCAGCCGGTGAAGCGCGGAGGCCTGTTCCGTCGCGCGCCGAAGGAGCCCGAGACCAAGCCGGGCGTCTACCTCGATGGCGGTTTCGGCGTGGGCAAGACTCACCTGCTCGCGGCCATCTACCACGCGATGCCCGCTCGCCGGAAGTACTTCGGGTCGTTCATCGAGTACACCGCCCTCGTCGGCGCCCTCGGCTACAAGAACACCGTCGAGCTCCTGCGTGGCTCCGACTTGCTCTGCATCGACGAGTTCGAGCTCGACGACCCGGGCGACACCATGGTCATGACCCGGCTGCTCGGCGAGCTCGTGGCATCCGGGACCAGGCTGGCGGCCACGTCGAACACCCCGCCGAACGCGCTCGGTGAGGGACGCTTCGCCGCGCAGGACTTCCTGCGCGAGATCCAGGCGATGTCGGACAGTTTCGAGACGCTGCGGATCGACGGCGTCGACTACCGGCAGCGGGCGATCGACGGGCACTCGATAACGCTCGGCGACGCGGAGTTCGCCGTCGCCGTGGAGCAGGGGTCCGCAGCCGGCGCAGTGTCCGACGACGAGTTCGGCGAGATCATCAAGCACCTCGCCCAGGTGCACCCGTCGCGCTACATCCGCCTGATCGACGGGCTGAGCCTGATCGGGCTGCGTGGCGTGGACGTCCTCACCGACCAGTCCGAGGCGCTGCGCTTCGTCGCCTTCGTCGACCGGGTGTACGACGCGCAGATCCCGATCGTCGCCGCCGGCACCCCGCTCGACGAAGTGTTCTCCGAGGAGATGCTCGGTGGCGGCTATCGCAAGAAGTATCTGCGGGCGATCTCACGCCTGAACGCGCTCACGCACTCGGCCGCGTAACACGACGTTCACACGGGGGCTCGCCCCGTAACACGTTCGCAACACCGCGAGCGATCGGCGGAAACGCGACAGTTCCACACTGAACCTCAACTTCTTCTCCCGAAAGTGAGGTTCGACATGGATGCACCAGGGAACATCTCCTGGGCCGTGACGGCGACAGCGCTGGTTCTGCTGATGACGCCGGGTGTCGCGTTCTTCTACGGCGGTCTGGTCAAGGCCAAGAGCGTCATCAGCATGATGATGATGAGCTTCGGCGCGATCGGCCTCATCGCCGTGCTGTGGATGCTCTACGGCTTCTCGATGAGCACCGTCGAGAACCCGATGCAGTTCGCCGGCAACCCGTTCGCCGACTTCGGTCTCGCCGAGTCGGCGTCCGAGCCCGGCGCGAACGTCGGACTGCTGAGCGTCGCCTACGGCGCCACATTCGCGATCATCACCGTGGCCCTGATCTCGGGCGCGATTGCCGACCGGGCGAAGTTCGGACCGTGGCTGATCTTCGTCGGCGTCTTCGGGACGATCGGATACTTCCCGATCGCCGCATGGGTCTGGGGCGGCGGCTGGATCATGAACCTCGGCACGTGGCTGTTCGGTGCCGACAGCGGGATCGCCGTGATCGACTACGCGGGCGGCACCGCGGTGCACATCAACGCCGGTGCGGCGGCGCTCGCACTGTCGATCGTGCTGGGCAAGCGCATCGGTTTCCACAAGGGCATCCAGAAGCCGCACAACGTGCCGCTCACCCTGCTCGGCGCCGCCCTGCTGTGGTTCGGCTGGTTCGGCTTCAACGCCGGTGCGGAGTGGCTCGCCGAGGACATGGGCAAGGTCGGCCTCATCGCCATCAACACGATGGGCGCCGCGGCCGCCGGTATCCTGGGCTGGATCCTGATCGAGAAGATCAAGGACGGCAAGCCGACCTCGGTCGGCGCGGTCTCGGGTGCCGTTGCCGGACTCGTGGCCATCACGCCCGCGTGCGCGAACCTCGCGCCGGGCTGGGCGCTGCTGCTGGGAGCGCTGTCCGGTGTCGCCTGCGCGCTGGCGGTCGAGCTGAAGTACCGTCTCGGCTTCGACGACTCGCTGGACGTCGTGGGCCTGCACCTGGTCGGCGGTCTGCTCGGCACCGTGTACCTGGGCTTCTTCGCGACCGGCCAGGGACTGTTCACCGGCGGTGACCTGAGGCTGCTCGCGGTACAGGTGATCGCGTCCGGCGGCGTGATGATCTACTCCTTCATCGTCGCCCTGGTGATCGGGCTCGGCATCGAGAAGACGATCGGATTCCGCGTCACCAGCGACGAGGAGATCGCCGGCGTCGACCTCGCCGTGCACGGCGAGGAGGGCTACGCCCTGGACGAGCAGCCGGTCGCGGTGCACTGAGGCACGACGCGCAAGAGGCGGGGATCCGATCGGATCCCCGCCTCTTCGTCTGCGTCTGGGACGCTCAGGACTCGTCGGAGCCCTCAGTGGCGGCTTCGCCCTCGGCGGCATCCTCAGCAGGCTTCTCCTCGTCGGACTCGGCCTGCTCAGCGGCATCCTCATCCGACGCCTCGACCTTGACGGCGGAGATCTCGAACTCGAGCGTGATCTTCTCGGAGACGAGCACGCCACCGGAATCCAGCGGGGTGTTCCACACCAGGCCGAAGTCGCGGCGGTTCAGACGACGCGTGCCCTCGAAGCCGGCGCGGAGCTCGCCGTAGGCGCCGGTCTCGAGACCGATCAGCGCGAGCGGGATCATGACCTGCTTGGTGACGTCGCGGATCGTCAGGTCACCGGTCACCGAGAACGCGCGGTCGTCGACCTCTTCGATGTGCGTGCTGACGAAGGTGATCTCCGGCCACTTCTCGGCGTCGAAGAAGTCGGCGCTGCGGAGGTGCTCATCACGCTGCTGCACTCGGGTGTCGACGCTGCCGACCTGCATGACGACCTTCGCCCAGGACTGATCCGGGTTCTCGGTGTCAACGTGCAGGTGACCGGTGATCTCATTGAACGCGCCGCGGACAGTGGTCACCATGGCGTGCTTCGCGGAGAACCCGATGCGAGTGTGTGTGGGGTCGAATTCCCAGTCGCCGTTGACTTTCTCGAGGTCGATCACGCGTGTCTCCTATTCGTTCTCGCTCGGGATGACGAGAGATCCGTTCGAGCATAGCAACACGCCCAGTGTGGACAGCCGTGTGCCTCACCTAGGGTGGGCGAGTGAGTAAGACCAACGGCATCCTGTCCACGCTCGTCGATGTGCTGCAGAAGTTGCTGCGTCAGGAATCGACCACGACCCCCGTCAGGCCGCGCCTTCCCGACCAGGCGCAGCAGGGCTCGGGGGCGGAGGCGGGGCGGATGCCGGGCACGGAGACGATCCGGATCGACCCGGACCGCATCCGCGATCTGCGCGTCTCCTACGCGCCTCAGCGCGACGGTGCGCCGGACGCCGGTGAGGTCATCTGGACCTGGGTTCCTTATGAGGAGAATGACGGCCGAGGCAAGGACCGTCCCGTGCTCGTGATCGGCCGCCAGTCTGCGGACCGGGTCTACGCGGTGCGCATGACCAGCAAGCCGCACGACGGCGACCGCGACTACCTGTCCATCGGCTCAGGAGGATGGGACGGCCAGGGGCGGGAGTCCTGGGTGGACATCGAACAGCTCTACAGCGTGCATGACCGGGGGATGCGCCGCGAGGCGGCGATCCTCGACAAGGAGAGGTACAAGCGCGTGGTCGCCGCGCTGATGCGCCGGTACGGCTGGGCTCGGACGGACTGAGTCGGAGAACGACGAAGCCCGGGATCGGAACGATCCCGGGCTTCGGACGTGGAGCGGATGACGAGACTCGAACTCGCGACCCTCACCTTGGCAAGGTGATGCGCTACCAACTGCGCTACATCCGCGTGGGCGATGCCGGACTCGAACCGACGACCTCTTCCGTGTGAAGGAAGCGCGCTACCAACTGCGCCAATCGCCCATGTGTAATTGTTCTGTGCACTGCGGCACGAATGAAAAGCATACCTGATGCCGAGGGCCGTCCAGACATCGGGGCACGGTCCGGGCGTGGCGGGTCGGCGAGGTATCGCGCGGACACGCCCGGTGGCGTCATCCGGTTTGGCGAACCTCTGATCCTGAGCTAATGTATTTCGAGTGCCCGGTACGCCGGACAGCAGGAAAAACTGAACAGTATGCGGATGTAGCGCAGTTGGTAGCGCATCACCTTGCCAAGGTGAGGGTCGCGAGTTCGAGTCTCGTCATCCGCTCGAGTGCAAGTGCCCCAGCCAGGGGTGCTGGCATGTGGGTTCGAATCCACCTCGCGGTGGCGTGGCCGAGCGGCTAGGCACCGGCCTGCAAAGCCGTTTACACGGGTTCGAATCCCGTCGCCACCTCTCGAACAACTGAATAGCCCATTGGGCGCGATTGGCGCAGCGGTAGCGCGCTTCCCTGACACGGAAGAGGTCACTGGTTCGATCCCAGTATCGCGCACAGAGAAAAGCCCCGGTAAAGCCGGGGTTTTTTCGTATCCGGGGGAGTGCGTGCCCTAAGCGTGCCCCAAGGTACAGCGATGCGCGTCCAGTACACGGGCGACGTTGCCGCGGGATCCCGGGCGACCGAGGTGGAGGGCGGGCGAGATCCGCGCTATCCGTTCGCTCACCCCGCCCTCAGCACGGTAAGGGCGCCGTACCCGAGTCCTAAGTGCCGCGCTCGACGACGATAAGGCGCTCAGCGGGACGAAAAGCCTCACCAGATTTGTGGGTAACCCCCCTACCCCCAGAAAGAGGGCGTGAACGCGTACCGCCGTACCCACACCCCTACCCACAACTCTGGTGAACCTCCGCTGCGCCTTTACCTGCCCCGCCGCCACTCGAAGGCCGGTCGGAGAGGGGAGCGCCGCCACGACACGCCCGAACGCCTCAGAACGCTCCTAAGTCGAAGCCGTGTTAATGTAGGCGCACCGGATCGGACGATGTTCCCCGCGGAACACATCGACCAAACGAAGTTCCTCCCGAGATCGGGGCCGTCGCGAGGCGGGGTTCAGGAGATCGCCTGTGTGCAGGGGGTCAGCCGGGAAAGCCGCGCGGGGCGAGTACCGGAAGAGGGCGACGCGCGATGCAGGAGCCCCGCGACGAGTAGCCCGCTCGCAAGAGTGGAGAGCCGAACTTCGTGAGTCGGCGGGACGGCGTCGGTAGCTTGCTACCGATTGGCTTGTCATGGCTGCTCACGCCGACTCTCAGCCCCGCGCTCGACGCTGGGGCACGATCTCCGATGCCGCCGTTGAGGCGACCGTCTCCGCGAAGACCATCCGTCGCCAGATCGCCGCGGGCGTCATCTACGCCGAGCGCATCTCGCCGCGTCGCATCCGCGTCGACCTCGACTCGATCTCGGGCCGTGCGCTGACGATCGCGAAGGCCGACCGATGAGCGCCGAGAAGCGGACGCCGCCGGCCACGCATCGCGGGAGCTCGCTCGGCGGTCTGCGCGCAGCGGCGAACATGCCGCCCGAGGTGCGCTCCGAGCGCGCCCGGAAGGCGTCCGAAGCGCGGTGGGCGCGTGAGAATGAGCGCCGCGCCGCCGCGGGGCTTCCGCCGACGAAGAAGCACCGTCCCGAGCCGTCCGCTGACGACCTCGAACCGTGGCTCGAAGAGGTCGATCGCCGCTACCCCGATCGCGAGTGGCCGAACCGTGAGGCGCGGCGGCGTGAGGCGATCATCATCGCGCGCACCGCCGCCGCTGAGGCCGCGGCCGATGCCGTACGACGACGGGGCGACTCGTGAGCGCCGTCGACCGTGCCGAAGCGGCCGCGGCGCTCGGCTGGCACGTGCTCCCGTGCGGCGCTGACAAGCGCCCGATCGGCAAGCTCGTGCCGCGCGGCCTCAAGGATGCGACGACCGACCTCGACACGATCCGCGCATGGTGGGAGAAGCGCCCCGACGCGCTTCCCGGCGTCGTCGCCGGTCCCTCGGGACTCGCGATCGCCGACTTCGACGTCACGGGCGGGAAGGACGGACTCGGCGCGCTCACGCGGCTCGGGTACGCGCTCCCGCCGACGTGGCGGCAGAGGACGCCGTCGGGCGGCTCGCACGCGTGGTACGCCGCGCCCGCCGGTGTCGAGCTCCCGAACGGCACCGCTGATCTCTTCGAGAAGGGCAGCGGAATCGACCGCCGCACGGGCGAGTCATACGCGATCCTCTACGCCGCGCCGCCCGCGTCGATCGACGACCTCACCCCGGCGCCCGATTGGCTGATCGCGGCCCGCGAGCGGACGGCAACCGTCGCTCGCGGCACAGACGCCGACGTCGACACCTTCCGCGCGCGGCTCACCGCCGGCAAGCCGTCGAAGCCGGTGAGGAAGGCGCTCGGGCGCTTCTGGCCGCGCGACATGAGCCACGCCGACATGCTCGAAGCCGTCGCCGATCTCGTGCGGCTCGGTCAGGCGGGGCATCCGGGCGTCGCGAAGGCGGTCGACGAAGCCCGCGAGACGTACGCGCACGGCTGGGGCGCTGAGTACGAGTCGCACTTCGATAAGGCGCTCGCGGGCAGCGTGCGCCGTTTCGGCCTTCCGCTCGTGACGTTCAAGCTCACGAAGGGCGACAAGCGCGCGATCGCCGCTCGTCACGCCGCACGCGCCGCGGAGCCGCCGCGCCCCGAGCCGATGTCGCTCACCGCCTGTCACGACGCCTTCCGCGGGTGGCTCGGCACCGATTACGACCTCGGCGCCCTCGACGCCGTGCTCGCCGCGGCTGTCATCGAGCGGATGGACGGGGATCCCGCATGGCTGCTGCTGATCTCGGGCTCGGGCAACGCGAAGACGGAGACGGTTCAATCGCTCGCGGGTGCCGGCGCGCACGTCGTCTCGGCGATCGCTTCGGAGGGCGCGCTTCTCTCGGCGACCTCGAAGGGGGAGCGCTCCGCGAACGCGACGGGCGGTCTGCTGCATGAGATCGGCAAGAGCGGGATTCTCGTCCCGAAGGACGTGACGTCGATGCTTTCGATGGATCGCACCGCGCGCGGGCAGGTGTTCGCCGCGCTCCGCGAGGTCTACGACGGGCACTGGATCCGCAACGTCGGCACCGACGGCGGACGGTCGCTCGAATGGAAAGGGCGACTCGTCGTCATCGGTGCCGTCACGACCGCATGGGATCGCGCGCACGCCGACACGATCTCGGCCTTCGGCGACCGCTTCGTCGTCGTGCGGATGGACTCGACGACGGGCCGCATTGCCGCTGGACGGAAGGCGATCGGCAACACGGGCAGCGAGGACGCGATGCGCGCCGAGCTCGCCGCCGCCGCGGCCGGCGTGCTCGAAGGGGCCGACCTCCGCGCCGAAGGGCCGGACGACGACGAGTCGGCGCGCATCCTCGCCGCCGCCGATCTCGTCACGCTCGCCCGAACGGCGGTCGACGTCGACTATCGCGGCAACGTGATCGACTCGCACGCGCCCGAGATGCCGACCCGATTCGCGAAGCAACTCGCGCAGATCTTCCGTGGCGGCATGGCGATCGGACTCGCGCGCGGCGACGCTCTCGCCCTCGCGATCCGGGTCGCCCGTGACTCGATGCCGCCGCTCCGGCTCGAAATCCTCGAAGACGTCGCGGCGAACGAGTGGACGCCGCTCCGCGACGTCGTCAAGCGCGTCGACAAGCCGCGCTCGACCGTCGACCGGCAGCTACAGGCGCTCGACCTTCTCGGCCTTCTCACGAAGGACGACGAAGTCACGGTTACGGGCATGAGCCTTCGCGAGACGACCACATGGCGCTACTCACTCGCACCCGGCATCGACGTCGCGTCGATCGCTCTCACGACCCCAGCACGACCGACCACCACCACGAAGAAGGGCAAGTCATGACCATCACCTACAACCTCCACAGCCGCGAGGGCGCATCCCTGCTTCTCACGCTCCCCGAGCCGACGCGGATCCCGATCCCCGCCGTGCGCGAGGCGGTCGAGAAGTTCGCGAAGCGGGCCGCGCAGCATCGCGAGGCGAGCGCCGCCCTCCGCGCTGCTGACAGCGCCGTCGACCGTGCCCGCGCCGAGATCGACGCCGAAGCGGCCGACGCGGCCGAAGACGGCGGCACCGTGCCGGCGAAGAAGCTCGTCAAGAAGCTCCGCGCCGCACAAGACGCGCTCGAAGAGGCCCGGATCGAGTTCGACGCCCGTGACACGGCGCTCCGCAAGGCGCACACGCGTGTCGTCGAGACGATCCGGCACCACGCGCCGGCATGGCGCGCCGAGGTCATGGGACTCGCCGACGCCGCGATCCTCCGCGTCACCTCGGCGCGCGAGACGCTTCGGAAGGCGGGCGTCGAGCTCGACGAGTCGATTTCGACCCTCGGTCTGCTCGACCGCCTGACCGACGGCGCGCGCATGCGCGGGCGCAGCGTCCCGATGACGGACGGCATCCCCGCCCTGCTCCCGCTCGACGTCTCCGCCGCGTACGTCGGCGAAGCGCTCGACCGGATCGGCATCGCGATCGGCGAGGCGATGGAAACCCTCGACGTGCAGCGCGGCGCCGAGCGCTCGACGCCCGACGTCGTCGTGCCGGTCGCCGGTGAAGATCAGGCCGACGAGCCGCCCGCTTCCGAGCCCGCCGCCCTCGGCGACATGACCATCGGCGCCGACGATGAGTAAGAAGAAGGGCGACGCCCTCGCGACGGTCGCCGCCGACGTCGAAGCCGATCGCGCCGTCGAGCGGGCACTTCGCGCGGTCGTGATGCGCCGCGAGGGCTCATCCTGGGGCGACATCGCCGACCGGCTGGGGATCTCGCTCATCGAGGCGCAGGAGCTCGCGCGCATCGCGTACGCCCGACTCGGTGAGGCCGAAGCCGAGCACCTTCGCACCGAGGTCGAAGACCGCATCGACGGCGTCATCCGTCAAGCGCACATCGACCTCGCGATGTGTCAGTCGCAGGGCGAGCGGACGGCCCTGTATCGCGTGCTGCTCGCCGCCGAAGCACAGCGGGCGCGGCTTCTCGGGCTGAACCTCCGGCCGGAAGGTGACGAGCATGCCGCTTAAGCGCAAGGCGCAGACCGCACGGCGGCGACCCCGTCTCGCGTCGGATGCCGCGGTGCGCGCCGAGCTCGGCGCGATGCTCGACCGGATGCCTGAGCCGACGCCGGGGGAGCGCCGTCGCCGCAAGAAGGGCGACGCGCGCTTCGCCCGCTGGCGCGAAGAAGGGCACGCGGTCTGGGACGCGATGACGCCGACCGAGCGCGCAGAAGCCGCCGCCGAGATCCTTCGCACCATGCGCAGGTACGACAGCGATGCGGATGAGCGCGACCTCGGCGCCGACGGAGGTCGCTCGATCTTCGGTATCGACCACGCGTGCGACCGTCAGGCGAAGCGGTGGGCGCGTCAGGACGCGAAGCGGCCGAAGGTCGACACCTACGCGGCGCACCGTGCGGGCTACACGGGGCCGGCATCCCCGGCGAAGACGGCCGCCGTTGAGGCTGTGCGCGCCGCTCCCGCGCTCTCGGAGACGACCACGCTCGACGAGTCGCCCGAGCCGAAGAAGACGCGCAGACGCCGTCCCGCGGGCGTTGCCGGATACATCGACCCGCGATTGATCGACGATGACGACTACTGGGAGGACTGACCATGACCGCCGACGAAGTCACGACCGTACTCGCCGCGCTGGAACGGCTCGAAGCGAAGCTCATCCGCATGCACGCGACCCTCGTCGCCATGACCGAGGCGGAGACAGCATGAACGCCGCCGAGCTGCAATCCGAGATCGCCTTCGCAGAGCGGGAGCGCGAAGAGGCGTACGCCGCCTATCGACGAGCGCTGCACGCGCTCACCGAGGCCGACCTTCGGCTTCTCGACGCACGGCTTGAGCTCGAAGACGCGATCGCCGCGGGCGACCTAGCACGACCCTCCGACACGACAGGAAAGGCATGACCATGACCGAGAAGACAGCATCCGAGCTCGCCGCCGAACGTCTCGGCTACGGGATCGACCCGCGCACGGAAGTGCTCGGCGACCTCGAAGACCTTCTCTCGCGCGACGAGTGGAGCGACGACGACCGCGAGGCCGCGCGCGCCACGATCGACCGCGCGAAGATGCTGCCGGCGCCCGACGTGAAGGACGACGCCCCGCCGGCAGAGACGGGACGACGGAAGACCGCATCCGAACTCGCGGCCGATCGTCTGAACGGGCAGCGAGAGAGCGCCCGTCGCTCGTCCCGTGGGTGGCGCTGATGCGTAACGGACGGAACGGCGCCCTACCTTCGGAGCTCGGCGACCTGATCGACGAGCTCGACGACGTTCAGCGGCGCCTACGGATCCTCGAAGCGCCGTCGGGCGAGGCGCTCGGGAGCACGGTCGCGAAGCTCCGCGCTCTCGTGACAGACATTCAAGCGCAGCTCGACGCATGGGCGGCAGATCGGTGGACGAACGCGGAGATCGACGCCCGCATCGATCAGAAGGTCGCCGCGTACGTCGCGTCGATTCTTGCCGGGAACGTGTCGATCGGCGGCGCGCTCACGGTACAGGGAACCGTCCGGATGCCGACCGTCCGCGGAACGGATCTCACGTCGGCGTCGAACCGCGTGACCGTGTGGCAAGCCGGCCCGGGCGACGATCGGCTCGGGCACACGTAAGCCGCCCACAGACCCCGGCGGAAGTGATGACCGCCGGAAGAGCCGCCTTACCTTTCGGGCGGCTGAGGGCCGGGATGTCGCGATCCCGGCCCTCGCCATATCCGGCGACCTGTAGCCTGACCGGATGAGCAAGTACCTCGACGAGATGACGGCGATCACCGAAGCCCGAGAGGCGTTCAACGAGCGCACTCGGCGCTTGCACGAGTCGCGCGGAGTGCCCTCTCACGTGCCGATCGTCGCGACGCCGGATGACGACGAGATCATGCAGTACATCGCCGACGGCGAAGCGCTTCTCGCCCGCGAGAAGGCGTTCAACGAGAAGTACATGCGACCGGGGATCGACCCCCACACGATCGACTAAGCGGTCGTCGAGCGGCGCGCCATGCGGGCGGCGAGTTCGTCGTCGCGGTTGCCCGAGTGCTGATAGCGGATCGCCGCGCCCATCGACGAGTGCCCGAGCCGATCCATCGTCTCTTTCGGCGTCGCGCCCGCCTGTGCGTACCGCGTGCCCGCGTAGTGACGGAGAGCGTGAAACGGCATGTCAGCGCGCCCCGCGGCCGTGCGCGCCGGGTTCCAGTGCTTCCAGAACGCCGACTGTGCGAGGAAGCCGACGCCGTCCTTCGCGGGGAAGAGCAGAGCGTCACCGATGAGCCGCTTCGTGCCCTCGACCTTGCCCGCGATGTGATCGGCGACGATCGCCGCGTCGTCGCCGAAGATCCCCACGCGGCGCACGCCCGCCGCGCTCTTCGTCTCACCCGGCACGATGCCCTCTGATGTACGGACGACACCGCGGCCGACGTCGAGACGCACGGCGACGACCGCCCCGTCTTCGGCTTTCTCGATCGTCACGTCTTTCGCGCGCAGCGCGGTCGCCTCACCGTAGCGAAGCCCGCCGATCGCGGCGACGACGACGAGAGCGCGGTACCGGGGCGTGATGCTCGCGAGGATCGTGTCGAGTTCGGCATCCGTCGGCGGCACGACCTTCCGGCCCGTGTGCGTCGACTGACCGCCCTTGACGATGCACGGATTCGTGATCCCCTTGAGGTCGGTCGCCGCCGTGGTCATGATCGCGTTGAGCAAGCCGTACGCGCGGCTCGTCTGCGTCTTCTTGCCCGTGTCGAGTTGTTCGGTGCGCCACGTCCGCACCTTCGCGGGGGAGAGCTTCGCGAGCGGTACGTCGAGAAGCGGCGCGAGCGGCCCGCCCTTGTCGTCAGGCTTGTCGGCGTCCGGGCGACGGAGAAGACGCTTGTACTCGTCGACCGTGCGGGGCCGAAGGTGATCGCCGCGGGCGTTCGTCCGCTCGACGAGCCACGTTGCGGCGTACTCGGCGAGCGTGCGACTCTGCTCGGCGCGAAGCTCCGCCTTCTCGTGCGGCGGCATCCACACGTCGCGGGCGATCTCTCCGCGCACCCCGGCGAGCCAGTCTTCCGCGTCGCCCTTCGTGTCGAAGGTCATCGGCGCGTTGTACCGCGTGTCATCCGGCCCGACGTAGCTCGCTTGCATGCGACCGCTCGGCAGCGTGCGGATCTTGCCCCACGATGCGCGGGTCGCCGAGCGCGTGCGCCCCAGTGCGTCGGTGATCGTCGCTTTCGCCTTGCGTGCCATGTCGTGCCCCAATCCCGTGCCCCAAGCGTGCCCTAAGGGTAGGCAACTTGTGTCCGTTAGTGTCCACTACTGACCTTAACACCGATGCGGCGCGATGCCAGTAATTGCAAGGGATCGGGCCGGATTACGGCGAGATTTCGGGGGAGAGAGTGACGGGCGCCCGTACTGGTTCGATCCCAGTATCGCGCACAGAGAGAGCCCCCGGAATTCCGGGGGTTTTCGCGTTTCGGGGCGCTGAAACCGACCCGCGTGCCATCGACGTGCCACACGGCGGGCTCGGGCCGCGACGCCGTGACTGTGGCGTCGAAAACGCCGTCACCTACCTCCTCGACATCAAGCGTAGGGCGCCGCAGTCCCTGGTGCGCGGGCTCTCGCCCCGGCGTCACATCGCCGGGAAACCGTCCGGCTCCCCGGCGCACGGAGGCAGCCACGACCACCCCCGCTCACACCCGACGTCGGTCTGGCGGATCGGAGACCGTACTTCGTACACGACGTACGAGTTCGCCGTCATCGGCTCGTCGATACTCACCGCGGCGTGAGCCGTGTCGGGATCATCCGCAGTCGGAAGCTTGCAGGACCAGGGCTGGTCCGAAGGAGGCTCACCTGCAGGATCGATCCAGCGCAGATCCGTGTTGCATTCGTCGCTATCGCCGTTGTCGATATCGGGCTCGAGAACACCGTAGAGCGTGACCTCGCACGTGCCTTCGCCCGACGGCTGACTGCGCAGGCGGGTTGCGACGGCGGTGCCGTCGATCAGCTCATCGGGGATCGCGTAGATCTCCGTAGCGATCAGCGCGCACTCCTGCCTCATCGCGTTCCGTGACGTGCTCTCAGCTGAAGGTCACGCGGTCGTGCGTCTCGGCGGCGAATCGCTGGCCGGGGTAGCGCAGCCCGCCGAAGTACATGTTCGTGTGCGCGACGATCTGCTCGCCGGTGATCACGACGCCGTCGTGTACCGCGTCCGTCGTCGTGTGCGCATCAGACACGAGCGTCACGTCGAAACCACGTGCCGCGGCCGCCTGGGTCGTCGTGCGGATGCAGTAGTCGCTCTGTGCTCCGGCAACCACGAGGCGTCGGGCGTCGAGGGTGTCGAGGACCTCTGCGAGGTCTGTGTCGGTGAAAGAGTCCCGGAACGCTTTCCGGATGAGCGGCTCGTCTGCTGCACGTGAAAGCGGCGCGGCGAGCTCCCACGCATCAGTGCCTTCGGCGAAGTCGCCGTGATCCTGCACCCAGACCACGGGCACGCCCTCTGCTCGGGCACGGTCGACGAGTTGCGCGGTGCGATCCAGCACTCCCTCGGCATCGACGCAGTCCTCCACGACACCTTGCTGCAGATCAATGACGAGGAGGGCGGTGGGTGAAGGCATGGGTCAAATATCTCCTGGGTATCGAGACGTCAGTCGCGGACGAGCTTGCGGAGCAGGGCCTCGAGGTGCGCTCGCTCTGCGTCGTCGAGAGGGGAGAGGAGCTGGTCTTCCAGCTGTAGATGCGCAGGGTAGGCATCGTCGATGAGTGCACGACCCTCGGGCGTGAGCTCGACGATACGGCCGCGGGCATCGTCCATCCGCTGACTGCGGGTGACGAGCCCGGTCGCCTCGAGCCGGTCGACGCGCTTCGACGTCGCCCCCGCGGTGACCATGGTGTGCTCGGCGATGTCTCCCTGCGACAGAGCGAATGGCGCGCCAGCTCGGCGGAGTGCGCAGAGCACGTCGAACTCGCCCTCGCCCAGCCCGAACCGGCGGTAGTTCTCGATCAGCTCCCGCGTGAACTCGTCCGAGACCCTGCGCATCCGACCTATCACCGCCATCGGGGTCGGATCGAGGTCCGGACGCTCGCGACGCCACTGCTCGACGAACATCCCCACGCGATCCTGACTGCTCATGCACCCATCATAGTTTCCGCGGAACGTATACTGGTTTCCATGGAAACGGAAGCATGGGCGCCACGCCTGTTGGGCAGGATTCGGTGGCCCCTGGTTGCGGCGATCGGACCTATTGCGTTCGGCTCGAACTACTTCGTCACGCACGAACTTCTGCCTGCCGACTCACCGCTGTGGGGGTCTGCGATCCGGGCGCTGCCCGCCGGGCTGGTGCTCCTGCTCGTCGCCCGGAGACTGCCGACGGGAGCGTGGTGGTGGCGTTCGGTCGTCCTCGGCACGCTGAACATGGGGATGTTCTTCTGCCTGGTCTATGTCGCAGCCCAACTGCTGCCCGCCAGCATCGCCGCCTCGCTGATGTCGCTGAGTCCGATCGTCATCGCCGCAGCCGCCTGGCTGCTCATCCAGGAGCGGCCAGCGCCGCGCGTGATCTTCGGCGCAGTGGTCGGAGGAGCCGGAGTCCTGCTCATCGTCGGCACGGCGACCGGCGCGCTGGACGGCTGGGGCATCGCAGCATCCATCGTCTCCATGATCCTCTCCTCGATCGGTGCGATCCTCACGAAACGATGGCAAGACGACACTCCCGTGCTGACCGTCACCGCCTGGCAGCTCGTCGTCGGCGGACTCGAGCTGCTTGCCGCCGCAGCCATCGTCGAGGGGGCACCCCCGGCCATCACGCCCGTCGCAGGCCTCGCCTTCGCCTACGTCAGCCTCGTGGCCACAGCGCTGGGGTTCGTCTGTTGGTTCAGCGGCTTCCGGCACCTCCCGGCGGGAGTCGTGGGCGTCATCGGCCTGCTCAACCCGGTCACCGGCGTCATGCTCGGCGTCTTCCTCGGAGGCGAGATCCTCACGCCACTACAGATCGTCGGCATTCTCCTCGTGCTCGCGAGCATCACGATCGTAAACACCCGCCGCCGCACCCCGCGACGACGACAACCCGCAAGCGCGCCGTCAGTCCGTGGCTCGGATCGGTCACAGCTCCAGAACTGAGACGCTGGTGCCCGCTGGTCGCTTCGACATCCCGCCTGGGAAGTCGGCTAATCGCGAGCCACTTCGACTCGTGTACCTACCGCGCCGGATCCGCCACCGATTCCGATAGCCCGACTTCTGCGGTCTGTTGGTGCGGCCGGCAACACTGACATGCCCGCGATCTCGATCTCAGCGTCGACGATGAGGACCCCGTTACGAGCGCACGTCGTGCCATTCGAACATCCTCCAGCTCATCAGGAGAGACTGGTCGCATGCCCGTGACGACAGAGCCGCACACCCTGGAGGCGTACGACCGCTCATCGTCCTCGGGGCGCTGGGGGCCCCGTCGGGCCGTTGTCATGTTCGCGGCGCTCACCGCCGGCATCGTCATGTTCGTCGCCATCACATGGCCGCAGGCACTGGGCGTGCACAGAGTCTTCGGCGTCGCACAGCTCATCGCATTCCGCCCGGCCCTCGTCGTCGGCTTGTTCGTGATCGCCTTGATCATCGGAGGCATCGCCCTCGTGATGAAGCGCCGGACGCGTCGCGTCGTCACGCTCGTCGTCGCAGGCAGCTTTCTGGTCGCCGCTCTCGCGCAGGCGGCTGTTCTGGGCGCCCGAGGATGGGGGAGTTCTTCCGCGCGGACGGCCAACGTCTCCACGCTCGCTCAGGACGGCCTCACCGTCTTGTCCTGGAACGCTCAAGGCGGCGCGACGTCGGCTCAGGATATCGCCGCGCTCGCCCTGACCGTCCGACCCGACGTGATCGCCCTCCCCGAGACGGACGCGGTTGCTGCGGATGAGGTGCGCGCGATCCTTGCGGAGCACGGGCTGACGATGTCATCGTCGACGGTGGGGGACAGGATCCCGACGTCCGTGCTGATCTCGACGATGCTCGGAAGCTATCGGCTTGATGCCTCGCGGGGTTCCACGCCCGGCCTCCCCAGCGGTGTCTGGCTCCCCGACGACGAGACGTCTCCACCGATCGTCGTCGCGCATCCGATGCCGCCGTTACCGGGGAGCATGAGTGAGTGGCGCCAAGGCCTCGACTGGATGATGGAGCAATGTCAGAGCCTGGGCGAGAGCGTCGTAGTCGCAGGAGACCTCAATGCGACAGTCGATCATCTCGGCGACGTTCCCGGCTGCAGTGATGCTGCAGCGGCTTCGTCTCAAGCCGCGTCCGGAACATGGCCCTCGACCGCACCACAAGCGCTCGCCTCGCCGATCGATCACGTTCTCCTGGGTGTCAAGTGGCGGGTGCTCGACGTCAAGATCGTCGATACACCGGGATCCGGCAGTGACCACAGGCCGATCGTCGCCGTGCTCGGCTCCTGACACCAGAGCACGCGTCCGCGACTATCCCTCTTGCCCGTCCTCGGCAGCGCGCAGTGCGGCGTCGACGTGGATCGCAGTGGTCGGGAAGACAGGCACAGCACTGTCGGCGGACGAGATCAGCAGTTCGATCTCGGTGCAGCCGAGGATCACGCCCTCCGCGCCCCGATCCGCCAGCGCATCGATGATCCGGCGGTACGCGTCCCTGGATGAGTCGCTGACCACACCGTGCACGAGTTCCTCGTAGATGACCTGGTGGACGATCTGACGCTCTGCAGCTTCCGGGACCAGTACTTCCAGCCCATGGGCGGCGAGACGGTCGCGGTAGAAGGCCTGCTCCATCGTGAAGGCGGTGCCGAGCAGTCCGACAGTGCGCACGCCGGCAGCGATCACGGTTTCAGCAGTGGCGTCGGCGATGTGGATGAACGGAATGCTGACGGCGGCCTCGATGGATTCGGCGACGATGTGCATCGTGTTCGTGCAGAGGACGAGGACCCCGGCGCCGGCGCGCTCCAGCCCCGTCGCGTGCCTGGCGAGCAGCCGACCAGCGGCTTCCCAGTCTCCTGAGGCCTGAAGCGCCTCGATCTCGGCGAAGTCGACCGAGTCGATCAGGAGACGCGCGGAGTGATAACCGCCCCGACGGCTGCGTACCCGCTCGTTCGCCAGTCGGTACCACTCCGCGGTCGATTCCCAGCTCATGCCACCCAGCACGCCGATCGTCTTCACAGGGCGATCCCATCACATGCGGTCCACTCCCTGCATCTCGCCGTCGTGATCTTCGCGAACCCTCGGCCGACAGGTGGAGGACACCGGCTGTTCACGTGGGCGCCGGCTCCGGGTCACCGGGATCCGATCGAGTGGCTCCGACCCTGGAGAACATCTGCCCTTTGGAGCGCCCGCATGCCTGCACCGAGCCCGAAACCACCCCTCATGCATCGTCCTGTCGCCGCAGTGGCCGCGATCATCGCGGTCGCCGTGTCCGGCGGGGCGTTCGCCGCGATCCCGGCCGTGGCGGCCGGACCCGGCGTGGTCGTGAACGAGATCGTCTACGACGACATCGTTCCGGGCGCCGTCGACGCGATCGAGCTGTTCAACGCCGGCAGCGGCGCCGTCGACCTATCGGGATGGGGCGTCTTCGACGACAAGCGCGAAGAGTCCGGCACGATCCCCGCGGGCACGATTCTCGGCGCGGGACAGTTCCTCGTCCTCGAGAAGGACGGTTCTCCGCTCGGATTCCCGTTCGGGCTCGGGAAGGGCGACACGGTCACGCTCGTGAACGCCTCCGGCACGGAGGTCGACTCCTATGCCTACACGGGGGATGCTCCGCTGGGTGACTGGTCGCGCTGCGCGGACGGCGGCGAGTGGGCACACGGGACTGAACTCACGCTTGGTGGTCCGAACAACTGCGACGCGCCGACGCTCCCGGGCCGCGTGCTGCTGAACGAGGTCGACTCGGGCCCCGCCGACTGGATCGAGCTGATCAACCCGGGCACCGAGGCGGCCGACCTCACCGGTGTGGAGATCCGCGACAACTCGGACGACCACCGCTGGTTCTTCCCGGCGGGCGCGAGCATCGCCGGCGGCGAGCGCCTCGTCGTCGAGGCCTCGACGCCTGGTCTGGATGCGAACGGTGCGCCGCAGCAGTTCCAGGCTGCGATCGGCATCGGCGCCTCCGACGCCATCCGGGTTTTCGCAGCCGACGGCACTCCGCTGGATCAGACCTCGTGGTCCGGGCATCCCGCCATCGACGGCGACGAGGCGGCCGCGAGCTACGCGCGCTGCCCCGACGCGACTGGCGCCTTCGCACTGGCACGAGTGACGCCCGGAGCGGCGAACGACTGCGTGCTGCCGGACATCGCGGTCAACGAGGTGGAGTCCAACGGCGACGCGACCGACTGGGTCGAGATCACGAACATCGGCAGCACGCCGGTCGACCTGTCCGGCTGGACGCTCATGGACAGCGACCCCGCCGGCCACGCGTCCGACGTCACCCCGGTGGCAGCGGAGACGACTCTCGCCCCTGGCGAGTTCTTCGTCTTCGACGGCGGCACCCACTTCGGCTTCGGCCTCGGCGGAGCGGATGTCGCGACGATCCGGAACGCCGACGGTCTCACGGTGGCGGAGTACGCGTGGAACGAGCACGCGGCCGCGACCTGGGCTCGCTGTCCCGACGGCACAGGGGAGTTCGCCGACGCGAAGAGCGCGAGCAAGGGCGCCGCGAACTGCGGCGACGGCGGAGGAGAGCAGCCCGGCGGACCTGAGGAGCCCGAGGCCGCGGCATGGCCGGGCTCGCCCGACGTGACGGTCGTCGACGAGACGGCGATGTTCCTCGAGGACTCCTCGGGGCTGGACACGCAGGCGACTCCCGACGGCACCGTGCTCTGGGCGGTCGACAACGGCACCGGCACTTTCTGGAAGCTGAACGTCGCCGTCGACGGCACGGTCGCGTTCGCCGACGGCTGGGAGGACGGCAAGCGCGCCCGCTTCCAGCGCGACGCCGGCGACCCCGCCGCGGCCGGGCCCGACTCGGAGGGCATCACGGTCGACGGCGAAGGCCGCGTCTACCTCGCATCCGAGCGCGACAACTCCAAGAAGGGCGTGAACCAGAACGTGGTCCTCGAGGTCGCCCCGGACGCACCCGGTCCCGACGTGGTGGCGGACCGGGAATGGGACCTCACCGCGACCCTGCCCCAGGTCGCCGCGAACACCGGCATCGAGGCGGTCGAGTGGGTGGCCGACGACCGGCTCGCCGGGAAGCTGATCGACCGGAACACCGCACAGCCCTATGACCCAGCCCGCTATCCGGGCCACGGCGACGGGCTGTTCTTCGTCGCCGTCGAGGACAACGGCTTCGTGTACGCCTATGCGCTCGGCGCGGACGGCAGCATCGCGCAGGTCGCATCCATCGACCCCGGCCTCGGCGGCGTGATGGCACTCGACTACGACACCGTCATCGGCGAGCTGTGGGCGGTCTGCGACGACGGATGCGAGGGGCGATCCGCGAGGATCGCGTTCACCGGCGCGGAGCCGGAGATCGCCGTGTTCGCTCGCACCGAGGGAATGCCCAATCTCAACAACGAAGGCTTCGCGACCTCGCCCGAGCCCATCACAGCACCGGGCGAGGCCTCACCCTCGGCTGGCAAGGCGTCCCGCGAGGCGTCGGCCGCCGTGACCGGATCGATGCGTCCGGTCTGGTGGTTCGCGGATGGTGTGCAGCCCGCGGCACTTCGTACCGGCACGCTCGCCGTGGTCTCGGGAGAGGTGCCGGGGGAGCCGGGCCCTGGCGAGGGAGGCACGGGACCCGGCTCAGGCTCCGGCGAGGGCGAGTCGCATCCGTCTCAGCCTGGGGGGAGCGGAGCGGTCACCGGCGGATCCACGGAGGGTTCGCTCGCCGCGACCGGCTTGGATCAGAGGCTGTTCGCTCTGATCCCGATCGCCCTGCTGACGGTGCTCGCGGGAACCGCGCTGCTCCTCGCCGCGCGCCGACGCAGGACCGCCTGAGCGGGGCGGGAACCCCGGGGCTCCCGGGGTTCCCGCCGTTCCTCGAGGGTGGCTGCCATGAGAACGAGCCAGGGGTCAACCCCCTGCGCCTGAGACCTCTGCGCCTCTACCCTTCACAGTGCTGTCACACGGTGTGAGAGCGGGAGGAGAACTCGTGCTTCCGGTGATCGATTCGCTGGCCCAGCTCGAGGATCTCGTCTGGGAAATGCCCGGTCTGGGCATCCGCTACTCGGCCGGGTGGGACCATGATCGCGACGAGGAGTCGATCGATCACGAGAGCGGGCTTCCGCTTCCCGGCCTGTCGGTGAACCCGCTCGATCCGGAGCCGTGGTGGGATCGCCCGCTGCGGCAGTGGCTCGCGCGGCAACTCTGTCAGTACCGCCACCTCGCTGAAGAGGACGACGACCGGCACGCCTGGATCCTCGCCGGACGCCTCGTCGCGCGCGGCCCGGACTGTGAGCCGCTGTTCGACGACGTCGAGCCGGTCGCGGATCTCGCCCCCGAGGTCATCGCCGAGGCGGAGCGGGTCTACGCGAAGCACTTCGCGGTCGGACGCGGTCCCACCGACTGAGCACTGCAGGCCGTACATCGGGGTTCCGAGGCCTCGCCGGCGTGGATACCGTGGCGTCATGACGACGTTCGTGCTCATCCACGGCGGCGGCGACACCGGCTGGTCCTTCCATCTCCTCGCGGCGCAGCTCGAGGCTCGTGGTCACGAGGTGATCGCCCCGGATCTCCCCGCCGGTGACGACGCGCTCCGGTTCGAGGATTACGCCGATGCCGTCGTGGAGCTCGTCGGAACCGGTCGCGACGTGCTCGTCCTCGGTCATTCCTTCGGGGGATTCACGGCGCCTCTGGTCGCCGCGCGACTGCCCGCGACCGCGCTCGTGCTGCTCGCGGGTATGGTCCCACTGCCGGGCGAGAGCCCGGAGCAGTGGTGGGGCACGACGAGCTACGCCGAGACCGTCGCCGCGCAGGCGGCGCGTGACGGCGGGCTCACTGGCAACGAGGACCCGTACGTGAGCTACTACCACGACGTGCCACGAGTCCTCGCTGAGGAGGCGCTGCGCCGCGAGCGGGACCATCCGTCGGCGACCGCCTACGCCGAACCCTGGCCGGGCACGGCGTGGCCCGACGTGCCCACGCATTTCCTGCTGTGCACGGAGGACCGCGTCTTCCCGGCGGATCTGTTCCGCCGCATCGTCCCCGAGCGGCTCGGCACCGTCCCCGATGAGATGCCCGGCGGGCACTGCGTCGCGCTCAGCCGGCCGGCGGAGCTCGCGGACAGACTGGAGCGGTATGCGTCGCCCGATCCGGCATAGAGCGTGCGTCGGGTCCGCCATCGGCCGCATCCGCCGACTGACAGTGATCCGCGCGGTTCAGCGCATCGAGTTGTGACGCATCCAGTCGTCCCAGCTCATCGAGGCTCCGACGTCCACCGGGTCGGAGATCGAGGCGCGCAGGCCGCGCAGGTAGTACTCGAGATGGCGCAGGTTCAGCGCCCGATCCTCATCGGGATCATCGGATGCTGACGGGCGCAGGTGCACGATCGCAGCCATGACATCTCCGGGGCCGAAGCCTGCGGGCACGAGTCCGCGCTCGGCATCCAGCGTGACGAGCGCGCTCAGCGCCTTGTGCAATTCATCAGAGAGTCGCTCGATCTCCGACGTCATCGGCGTGCTGCGGTTCAGCAGCGTCGGCAGGTGTCCACCCGCCTGACCGAGATGCGTGCGCAGGAAGAGTGCGACCGCGCCGTCCGCACCGGCATCCTCCGCACTGGCGCGCGCCGTCCGCACGATGTCCTCGAGTGAGCTGCGGCGCAGCTCGCGGATGAGATCGTCTTTGCTCGCATAGCGCCGGTAGATGCCGCCGACGCCGATGCCTGCTCGCTCTGCGATCAGCGACATCGGGGCGTCGTAGCCGCGCTCGGCGAACACGTCGCGGGCGGCGCGGAAGAGGGCGGCGTCGTTGGCGCGGGCCTCGCGGACCCGCCCGGGAGCGGCAGCGGGATCGACGGGCATTTGGCCACGGTAGCAGAGGGGGGCTAGGCTCAAGGCTTTGAACGGAACATTCCGTTCCGATTGGAGATCCGATGACGACCGACACGCTGCCCGTCGTGGCATCCGACCAGAACGACGGAGGAGTGGCGGCCCCGCGCCGGTGGTTCGTACTCGCCCTCGCCCTGGCGGTGCTGACGTACTCGATGATGCAGACCATGCTCCTGCCCGTGCTGCCCGCGCTGCAGGGGGCGCTGCACACCGACGGCATCGGCGTGAGCTGGATCCTCACCGCCTACCTGCTCAGCGGCGCGGTCGCTGCACCCGTGCTCGGCTCCTTCGGCGACCGGTTCGGGCACCGAAGGATGCTGCTCGTCGCGATGGGTGTCTTCGTGCTGGGCAGCATCATCGCGGCCGTCGCGCCGAACCTGACCGTCATCCTGGTCGGTCGTGTGCTGCAGGGCGCCTCAACGGCGTCGTTCCCGCTGGCGCTCGCGATCGTGGGCACACATCTGACCGGCGATGCCAGGCGATCGGCCACCGGCTGGCTCAGCGGCACCGTCGGGCTCGGCGCGGGACTCGCGCTCGTCATCGGCGGCATCATCGCCAGCATCGCGC
Organism: Microbacterium sp. MAH-37; assembly: GCF_009758255.1. Taxonomy (GTDB): domain Bacteria; phylum Actinomycetota; class Actinomycetes; order Actinomycetales; family Microbacteriaceae; genus Microbacterium. The sequence continues at coordinate 34,587 of NZ_WSEN01000009.1, read as the reverse complement.
CGTGGCAGGTGCTGTTCTGGGTGGGCGCGATCTTCGGCGTCGTGTCGATGGCCCTCGTCGCCGCCTCCGTGCCGTCGCACGTGGTGCACGGGCAGGCGCGGGTCGACTTCGCCGGTATCGGCCTCCTCGCAGCTCTCCTGGTCGGCATCCTCCTCGTCGTCTCGCAGGCGGCGAGCTGGGGGATCACCTCGCCGGGCATCATCGCCTCGGCCGTCGTCGCCGTGCTGTCCGGCATCGCACTGCTGATCGTCGAGCGCCGTGTGTCGGCGCCGCTGCTGGATCTGCCTGTGCTGTGGCGACCGACGATCGCGATCGGCAATCTGCTCGCCGTGCTGCTCGGATTCGTGCCCTACCTCTTCTACGTCGGAATGCCGCTGCTGCTCCAGACCCCGCAGCCCGTCGGCGCCGGCATGGGCACGCAGGCCACCGGCTGGGTGATGTTCCCCGGCACCATCGTCGCGTTCGTCGGCGGCAGGTTCGCCTCGGTGCTCATGCGCTGGATGCGCTCGGCCTGGGTCTCGGCGATCGCCATGGCGCTGATCGCGGTGGGCGCGGTGGGTATCGCGCTCTGGCCGCACGCTCTGCTCCCGAACATCCTCTTCTACGCGGTGATGGGGCTCGGCGCGGGGATCGGCACGACCGTCGTGGCTGATCTCATCGCGCAGGGATCGGAGCCGCACGAGCTCGGCGGGCTGCTCGGCGTCAACGGAGTGCTGCGCACGGTCGGGTCGTCGTTCGGCGCGCCGATCGCGATGCTGATCATCGCCGGCACGACGGGCGTCGGCGGCTTCGTCGCCCTGTTCCTCGTCGCGGCACTGGCCAGCGTGGTCGGCGTCGTGTTGTCGATGTGCCTGCGGTCCGGCGCGCGCACGCGGGGCGAGTAATCTGGACACGACCCCTGGATGGAGATTGTCTGTGTCTGAGAACGCCCAGCCGAACGCCGAGAAGCGCGACGGCTTCGCCCTGTTCACCGACCGTTCTGTCATCGCGATGCGAGTGAACGGCGTCCTGAAGGACCTCGCCGCGACGGTGACCGAGACCGACGTCGTCGAGCCCGTCACGATCGACAGTCCGGCGGGCCTGGACATTCTGCGGCACTCGACGGCGCACGTGCTCGCGCAGGCGGTGCAGCGCATCCGTCCCGAGGCGAACCTGGGCATCGGGCCGTTCATCACCGACGGCTTCTACTACGACTTCGGTGTCGAGACCCCGTTCACGCCCGAGGACCTCAAGGCGATCTCGAAGGAGATGCAGCGCATTGTCCGCGAGGGGCAGCGCTTCACCCGCCGAGTCGTCTCAGAGGACGAGGCTCGCGCCGAGCTGGCGAACGAGCCGTTCAAGCTCGAGCTGATCGATCTGGCCGGCGGCCCCGGCTCCGGGGCGGATGCCGCGGAGGGCGCATCCGTCGAGGTCGGCGCAGGCGAGCTCACCATCTACGACAACGTCACGAAGGACGGCGAGGTCGCCTGGAAGGATCTCTGTCGCGGTCCGCACGTGCCCAGCACGCGCATGGTCGGCAACGGCTGGGACCTGACCAGGGTCGCTGCGGCGTATTGGCGCGGAAGCGAGAAGAACCCGCAGCTTCAGCGCATCTACGGCACCGCATGGCCGACGAAGGATGAGCTGCGCGCATACCAGGAGCGTCTGGCCGAGGCCGAGCGCCGTGATCACCGCAAGCTCGGCGCGGAGATGGACCTGTTCTCGTTCCCCGACGAGATCGGTTCTGGACTGGCGGTGTTCCACCCCAAGGGCGGCATCATCCGCTACGAGATCGAGGAGAACCTGCGCAAGCACCTGCTGCGCAACGGGTACGACCTCGTGAACAGCCCGCACATCACCAAGAAGGATCTGTTCCAGACCTCGGGGCACCTGCAGACCTATGCCGACGGGATGTTCCCGGCGATGCACCTCGACGAGATCGTCGACGACGAGGGCAACGTCACCCGTCAGGGTCAGGACTACTACCTGAAGCCCATGAACTGCCCGTTCCACAACCTGATCTTCCGCGCTCGCGGCCGCTCGTACCGCGAGCTCCCGCTGCGGCTGGCGGAGTTCGGCACCGTGTACCGGTACGAGAAGAGCGGCACGCTGTCGGGCCTCACCCGCGTGCGCGGTCTGACCCAGGACGACGCGCACATCTACGTCACCCAGGACCAGGTGCGCGAGGAGCTCACCACCAACCTGAACCTGGTGCTCGAGCTGCTGCGCGACTACGGGCTGAACGACTTCTACCTCGAGTTGTCCACCAACGAGGAGGGCAACCCGAAGTTCCTCGGCGAGCCCGAGCAGTGGAGGACCGCGATCGACACGCTCCGCGAGGTCGCGCTGGAGTCCGGCCTCGAACTGGTCGCGGATCCGGGCGGCGCAGCCTTCTACGGCCCGAAGATCTCCGTCCAGGCACGCGACGCCATCGGACGCACCTGGCAGATGTCGACCATCCAGCTCGACTTCAATCAGCCCGAGCGCTTCGAGCTGGAGTACACCGGCCCCGACGGGCAGAAGCACCGTCCGGTCATGGTGCACCGCGCGCTGCTCGGCTCGATCGAGCGGTTCTTCGCGATCCTGCTCGAGCACTACGCCGGCGACTTCCCGCTCTGGCTCGCGCCGGTGCAGGCGGTCGGCGTGCCGGTAGCCGAGGAGTACGCCGAGTACCTCGACGGCGTCATCGGTCAGTTGAAGGCCGAGGGGCTGCGTGCCGAGGTCGACCACTCCGACGACCGGATGCAGAAGAAGATCCGAAACCACACCACGGCGAAGGTGCCGCTCATCCTCATCGCGGGCGAGCAGGATCGATCGGCGGGCACTGTCTCGTTCCGCTTCCGTGACGGCACGCAGGAGAACGGCGTGCCGGTGGCGGATGCCGTGAACCGCATCCGCGCGGCCGTCACGGCGCACACCAGGGTGATGGCGGCCGAGGACCTGGCGTGACGGACCAGCCGCACGTCGAGGGCGCCGAGCACCTGGCCGGCGTCCCCGACGAGTTCCAGCGGCTGTGGACGCCGCACCGGATGGCCTACATCCAGGCCGGTCCCGAGCCGCTGCGCGAGGAGTGCCCGTTCTGTGAGGCGCCGAAGCATCCGGATGCCGAACGGCTGATCGTCGCCCGCGGCGAGACCGCGTACGTGCTGCTGAACCTGTTCCCGTACAACTCCGGCCACCTGCTGGTGTGCCCCTATCGGCACATCGCCACCTACGACCAGGCGACTCCGGCGGAGGTCGCCGAGATCGGCTCGCTCACGCAGACCGCGATGCGGGTGCTGCGCGAGGTCTCGAACTGCGACGGCTTCAACCTGGGCATGAACCAGGGCGCGGTCGCCGGCGCCGGCGTCGACGCGCACCTGCACCAGCACATCGTGCCGCGGTGGCGGTCGGACGCGAACTTCTTCCCGATCATCGCGAAGACGAAGGCCCTGCCCCAGCTGCTCGGCGAGGTCCGAGAGGCCGTCGCAGGCGCCTGGCCTGTGGATAACTGATTCCCGCAGCCCCCGCCTGACAGACTGAGGCGACACGTTCTCAGGGGGGATCATGAACAGTACTTCTGTGCGTGCCGGAGGCACGATCGCCGCTGCGCTCGTCGCGCTGCTGCTTCTGGCCGGTTGCGCGAGCGGGCCGGCTGCGCCCGACGCCGAGCGCAGTCAGAAACCGTCGGCCTCGGCTGAGCCGGCGCCGTCTCCGGCGTCTTCGGGTGACCCTGCCGCCGGGCTCGAAGACGCGTTCGCCGAGCGGGACGCCTTCTTCGCTGAGCAGAAGTTTCCGATCGACGGCACACCGCCGCGCGCGAACACCGCCGCGCAGCAGGAGCTCGTGAAGAAGCAGAGCGAATGGGTGACGAGCCAGGGTGGCAGCTGGAGCGAACAGGACGAGAGCATCCTGCTGGCCATGGCCTCGGACACCTGCGAGACCGGCATCCTGAACGGCCACAAGATCGACGGCGAGCTGCTGAAGCAGACCATCGCCGGCTCACCGATGCTGCCGCAGAAGGGCACGCCAGAGCAGAAGGCCGCACTGGAGAAGAACTTCGCCGACGTTTCGGTGTTCGGCGCGACCTATCTGTGCCCCGATGACGGCGAGGCGTGGGTCGCCGCATTCGCCGAGGCCTACGGCGAGTGAGCCTCAGCGCACCTGGTGCGCGGTGAACTGCAGCCGCGGGTTCGCGTAGTACTCCTGCGACTCGACGAGCTGCAGCTCGCGCTCGCCCGACTCCAGCGTCGCATTCAGCAGGTCGAAGACGCTGGACACCGTTCGCTCCAGGGCGACCTTGGCGTCGCCCGTCTCCACGTAGTGCGCGGTGAACAGCGCGGCCGTCACGTCGCCAGAGCCGTTGGCCTTCATCGGCAGGTGCGGGGTGGCCACCAGCCAGGCACCCTTGTCGTCGACGGCGAGCATCTCGATGGTGCCCTCCGCGCGGTCCGGGCGCTCGACCGAGGTGACGAGCACGACGGAGGGACCCATGGCGCGGGCGAGGTCCACCGATGCCAGCGTCTCGTCGAGGGTGGACGGCTCCGTCCGGGTCAGATACCCGAGCTCGAACTGGTTCGGGGTGATGATGTCGGCGACGGGCACGACCCGGTCGCGGAGCAGCTCCGGGATCGCCGGCGCCACGAAGCATCCGGACTTGGCGTTGCCCATCACCGGGTCGCATGCGTACACGGCGCCGGGGTTGGCGGCCTTGACCCGCGCGACGGCGTCGATGATGACGTCGCCGATGCCCTCACCACCCTGGTAGCCGCTGAGCACAGCGTCGATCTGCGGCAGCACGCCGCGCTCTTCGATGCCGGTGATGACCTCGCGCACGTCGGCGGGATCGATCAGCGGTCCGCGCCAGGCGCCATAGCCGGTGTGGTTCGAGAAGTTGACGGTGTAGACCGGAAGGACCTCGACGCCGATCCGCTGCAGCGGGAAGACGGCGGCGGAGTTGCCGACGTGACCGTAGGCGACGGCGGACTGGATCGAGAGGATCTTCATCCCGACATCCTCTCACCTCGCCGCGACGTCATCTGCGCACGGCGGCCGCGAGGTCGTCCAGCAGCGCGACGGTCTCGTCCTCGTCGAGATCGTGCACGGTCATGCGCAGGTGGTGCGACGGCGTCGTCGCCTCATCGGGGCGGAACTCGTCGCCGGTGCGCGCGAGCCAGCCGCGGCGCATCAGCTGCTCGGCGGCGCTGCGCGCCGGCACCGGCAGCTCCACCCAGAGGTTCAGGCCGTCGCCCGGCTCGCACGGGATGCCGCGGACGGTGAGACCCTCTGCGAAGGCGCGGTTCTTGGCCGCGTAGTGCTCGGCCGCCGCAGCGAACAGCGCCTGCACCGAGGTATCCTGCAGCTGCGCGAGGGCGAGGCGCTGCAGCAGGTGGCTGACCCAGGTCGTGCCGGGGCTGAGACGCATGGCGAGCCGCTCCGCCGTGGTGGGGTCCGTGGCGGCGACCGCCAGGCACATGTCCGGACCGAGGAACTTCGACACCGAGCGCACCAGCGCCCAGCGGCGGTGCTCCGGCCCGATCAGCGACTCGTAAGGGCGCTGTGAGAGAGCGGAGAAGTGGTCGTCCTCGATGACCAGCACGTACGGATGATCGACGAGCAGCGCGCGCAGCGCGGCGGCGCGCGTGGGGGAGAGCGACGCCCCGGTGGGGTTCTGCGCGCGGGGCGTGCACACGATCGCCCGGACGCCGGCGTCCAGCGCGGCGCGCAGTCCGTCGACCGTCATCCCTTCGGCGTCCACGGGCACCGGGATCGTGCGGTAGCCGCCCAGGCGCGCGGTATGGATGCTGGCGAGGAAGCACGGGTCCTCGAGTGCCACCGCGTCGTCGCGCATCAGCGCCTGCGCGAGCAGGCGCTCCACGGCGTCCACCGCCCCGCTGGTGATGGTGATGCGCAGATCGTCGCGCCGCAGGTCGGCGGCGACCCATTCGCGCGCCCACGCGTCGAGCGCGGGGTCGATGACGGGCTCGCCGTAGAGAACCGGGCGCCCGACGATCCGCTGCAGCGCGGGCGTCGGGTCCGGGATGAAGGACGGATCCGGATTGCCGGAGCCGATGTCGCGCAGCACGGTGTTCGCGGCGAGCCCCTCCTGGGCGACGGTCTCGCCTCCGGCGATGACGGTGCCGGCACGACCGCGGGAGAGCACGAGGCCGGCCTGAGCGAGCTGCCGGTACGCGGCGACCGCGGTGTTCCGGTTGACGCTCAGCGAGGCGGCGAGTTCGCGTACAGGGGGAAGAGCGTCCCCCGGGCCCAGCAGCCCGCGTTCGCGGAGCGCGCGGATGCTGTCGGCGATCTCGGCCGCGGTAGAACCCGTTATCTGGTGCATCGCGTCGAGTCTACGGTGCTATCGTTTGGCATAGGCCAATAGTTGTCTTTGTCCCGAGAGGATCCCCATGTCTGAGCAGACCACCGGATCGGCCCGCGTCAAGCGCGGCCTCGCCGAGATGCTGAAGGGCGGCGTCATCATGGACGTCGTCACCGCCGAGCAGGCGAAGATCGCCGAGGACGCCGGCGCTGTCGCCGTCATGGCCCTCGAGCGTGTGCCCGCCGACATCCGTGCCCAGGGCGGCGTCTCGCGCATGAGCGACCCCGACATGATCGACAGCATCATCGACGCCGTCTCGATCCCGGTCATGGCGAAGGCCCGCATCGGACACTTCGTCGAGGCGCAGGTGCTGCAGGAGCTCGGCGTCGACTACATCGACGAGTCCGAGGTGCTGTCGCCCGCCGACTACGTCAACCACATCGACAAGTACGACTTCACCGTGCCGTTCGTGTGCGGCGCCACCAACCTCGGCGAGGCGCTGCGCCGGATCAACGAGGGCGCGGCGATGATCCGCTCCAAGGGCGAGGCCGGCACCGGCGACGTCTCCGAGGCGATGAAGCACATCCGCAAGATCCGCGGCGAGATCGCGGCGCTCGGCGCACTGTCGAAGGACGAGCTGTACGTCGCTGCGAAGGAGCTGCAGGCTCCCTACGAGCTGGTCGCCGAGATCGCGGAGACGGGCACCCTCCCCGTCGTCCTGTTCGTCGCGGGCGGCGTCGCCACTCCGGCCGATGCCGCGATGATGATGCAGCTCGGCGCCGACGGCGTTTTCGTGGGCTCCGGCATCTTCAAGTCAGGCAACCCGGCCGAGCGTGCGAAGGCCATCGTCAAGGCGACGACCTTCTACGACGACCCGAAGGTCATCGCCGAGGTCTCCCGCGGTCTCGGCGAGGCCATGGTCGGCATCAACGTGTCGGACCTGCCCGCACCGCACCGCCTCGCCGAGCGCGGCTGGTGACCACGCCGCGCGTCGGTGTTCTCGCGCTGCAGGGCGACGTGCGCGAGCACGCTGCCCTGCTCGCGGAGCTGGGTGCCGAGGTCGTACGGGTACGTCGGCCGGAGGAGCTCGCGACGGTCGGCGGCCTGGTGATCCCGGGCGGCGAGTCGACCGTGATCGACAAGCTCTCGCGCACCTTCGGTCTGCAGGCGCCGATCCGCACGGCGATCGCCGACGGGATGCCGGTGCTCGGCACCTGCGCGGGGCTCATCATGCTCTCGAACACGCTGGTCGACGGCATCGAGGGGCAGGAGACGTTCGGTGGGCTCGACGTGCTCACCCGCCGCAACGCGTTCGGACGGCAGACGGAGTCCTTCGAGGCGGAGCTGGATGTGCCGGAGTTCGGTGGCGATCCGGTGCACGCGGCTTTCATCCGTGGCCCGGTGGTGGAGTCCGTCGGCCCGTCCGCGACCACGCTCGCCGCGCTGCCCGACGGGAGGGTTGTCGCGGTGGAGCAGGGCGACCTGCTCGGAATCAGCTTCCATCCGGAGATCTCGGGGGAGCCGCGGTTCCATCAGCGGTTCCTGGACCGGGTCGCGGTTCGCGGCTGACGCTCCCGCCAGGCGGGGAGATGGGACGTCCATGCGCGACGTCTTCAGGTCATCGGACGCTCAGAGCAGCTCGCCCAGCCAGCGCAGGATCGGATCGGCCTGGGCGCGCTGGAACGCCCGCAGGCCGGGCAATTCGGGGATCTCCGGCTGCGCCTGATTCCACCACAGGAACGATGCGAACGCGGAGATGACGGGCAGCAGTTCGGTCGCGTCCGGCGCGCCGTGGTCGCGAAGCACTCGCCAGGACTCGGCGCAGGTCGGCCCGCCGGACGCCTCGATCGAGGGCACCAGCAGCGGTCCGTCCAGCCACGGAACGCCCCGGCGCGCGTGCGGCCAGTCGATGAAGCGTGCGCGGTCGCCGTCGATGAGGATGTTGTCGGCGCGCAGGTCGCCGTGCGCGAGTGCAGTCCCCTCCAGTGCGTCGGGGAGCGCGGCCTCCAGGCGCAGCAGGCGCGGCATCCTCTCCCGCAGTCCGCGGGGAAGCGCGGACACAAGATCCACGTCCTCGGCGATCTGCGCCCATCGGGCGCAACCCGGGAGCATGGACTGCTGCGCCGCGGGAACGGGTTCCTCGGCCGTGACCGCGGTGAGCCGGGCGATCGCGGCCGCGACCGTCTGGAGCTGGGCGTGGGTCCACGGTGCACCCGGGTGCGCGCCGGGCACGACCTCGAGGACGAGCGCGGTGCCGTCGTCACCGTCGAAGTCGCGCAGCATCCTCGGAGCGAGAGCGGTGGGCGCGCTCCGGAGCATCCGGATGTCGCGGCGCAGGAACGTCCGCGAATCGGCGTGCCCGTCCGCGGAGACCGCCTTGACGAACGCTTCGCCCTCGGCCGACCGGAGGATCCCGGCGTACCCGGCGCTGAAGCCGCCGTGTGCGGGGAAGTCCGACACGTACTCCCCGCCGAGGGCGTCCATGATCCGTCCGCGCAGCCTCGCCGGCAGCGAGGACCACGCCGGCCGCAGTCGATCGGCTCCCGCTGTCATGCCCCGAAACTAGCAGCGGTACCGTGAAGCCATGCGACTTCCCCTCGGATCGGCCGACGTCAGCGCGAGCGGTGGAAGCGCCGTCCTCACCGGACGCAGGGGAGAGCCCTGGAGCGACATCGCGTCCCTGCCCATGTCTCTCGCCGACGCGACAGCTCTGCTCGAGGATTCCGACCTCGCGGCGGCTCACGCGGATCCGGCCTTCCTCAGCGCCGTGCCCTCCGACGACACGGATGCTCCGCGCTTCGCGCCGGGGGCGCCGATACTGTGGCGGTACGGGCGGTACATCGAGACGGCGCGGGTCATCCGCGACGACGAGCGCGGACTGGTCGTGTGGATCCCGTCCGGCTCAGCGCGCCTCGTCTCGGTCCCGGCGGACGGTCGTTCACCGCGTGAGGTTCCGCTCGCCGAGCGCTTCAGCGTGCCGTGGCGCATCGAGGAGGCTCACTGGCGCGGTCCCGGAGTCGTGCGCGTGGCGCCGGCCGGCATGCCCTGGTCGGTGTGGTTCTTCCGATCCTCCGACGGGACGCCGGAGGGAACCTACGTGAACCTCGAACTCCCTCATCGGCGAACCACGGGCGAGAACGCGGGCGTCTTCTCCCGTGATCTCGTGCTCGATCTCTGGGTCGACGCCGGGCATCCCGGCAGCGAGGACATCTGGGTGAAGGACGCCGATGAGCTCGAGGCCGCCGTGCAGCAGGACCGTTTCACCGCCGAGCAGGCGGATGCGGTCCGCGCGATCGCGGACCACGCTGTGCGCGAGTTCGTCGCATCCGGAGGATGGCCGCTCGACGAGCGGTGGGAGACCTGGACTCCGAGCGAGGAGATCGACGTGCCGGTGCAGCTGCCCGCCGGTGCCGCGATGGATGCCGCCCGACGGCGGTCGGGTTCCACCAGTCTCGAAGGCTGACGGCAGAACGTTCACGATTCGTTAGAATGGACGATGCCCTGGAGGCGACTCCGGGAGACGAGACGAGCGGAGACTTATGTCCGGGCATTCCAAGTGGGCCACGACCAAGCACAAGAAGGCGGTCATCGACTCGCGCCGTGCCAAGTCGTGGGCCAAGCTCATCAAGAACATCGAGGTCGCGGCGAAGCTGGGCGGCCCCGATCTCGCAGGCAACCCGACGCTGTTCGACGCGGTGCAGAAGGCGAAGAAGACCTCTGTGCCCAAGGACAACATCGATCGCGCCGTCAAGCGCGGAGCGGGCATCGGCGGCGAATCCGTCGAGTACTCCTCGATCATGTACGAGGGCTACGGCCCGAACGGCGTCGCGCTGATGATCGAGTGCCTCACCGACAACAAGAACCGTGCGGCGGCCGAGGTGCGCACCGCACTGTCCCGTAACGGCGGCACCCTCGCCGACCCGGGCAGCGTGGCCTACAACTTCACCCGCAAGGGCGTCATCGTGGTCAGCTCCGACGGCACCACCGAGGACGACGTCATGATGGCCGCTCTCGAGGCGGGTGCTGAGGAGATCGAGCCGCACGCTCAGGGCTTCGAGGTCATCACCGAGGCCACCGACCTGGTGGCCGTGCGTTCCGCGCTGCAGGAGGCGGGCATCGACTACGAGTCGGCAGACGTCGAGTTCGTGCCGAACCTCAAGGTCGAGATCGACGCCGACGCGGCGCGCAAGATCTTCCGCCTCATCGACGCTCTCGAGGACAGCGACGACGTGCAGAACGTCTTCAGCAACTTCGACCTCCCCGCCGAGGTGCAGGCGGAGCTCGAGAACGACGACGAGTGAGACGTTTCGTCTCGCTGTTCCGCGGATCCTGAGCGAGCGCAGCGAGACGAAGGGCGCTCAACGACCGGTAGTCGACAGGAACCCCGGGCGCGCCTGCGCCCGGGGTTCCTTCGTCGTAACTAGCCTGGGGGAGTGACCTCCCTGCGCGTGCTCGGCATCGACCCCGGCCTCACCCGGTGCGGCGTCGGCGTCGTCGATGTGGATCGCGCACGCCGCGGCACCCTCGTGCACGTCGGCGTCATACGGACGCCGATCGATGCCCCGATCGGGGAGCGCCTCGCAGCCGTCGCCGCCGGCATCCGAGAGGTGCTCGAGACCCATCGGCCGGACGCCGTCGCCGTGGAGCGCGTGTTCGCGCAGCAGAACAGCCACACAGTGATGGGCACCGCGCAGGCGAGCGGAGTCGCACTGCTGCTCGCCGCCGAGGCGGGTCTGCCGGCCGCCACGCACACGCCGAGCGAGGTGAAGGCCGCCGTGACCGGCTACGGCTCTGCGGACAAGAAGCAGGTGCAGTCGATGATCGCCCGCATCCTGCGCCTGGACGCCCCTCCGCAGCCCGCGGATGCCGCGGACGCGCTCGCGATCGCGCTGTGTCACGCCTGGCGTCGGGATGCCACCGCCCCTGCCTCCGGCGGCGGTCCGACACCCGCCCAGCGGGCATGGGCCGACGCGGAGCGTGTCGCTCGAACATACGTACGATCCGCCCGATAGGGTGGGGGCATGATCTCCTCCCTGCACGGCGTCGTCCTGCATGCCGATTCGGGCCACGTCGTCATCGAGACCGGGGGAGTGGGCTTCGCCGTCTTCGTCCCCGCGGACGTCGCGCACACCGCGGTCGTGGGGGAGCGGATGCTGCTGCACACCAGCCTCATCGTCCGCGAGGACGCACTCACGCTGTACGGCTTCGCCGACCGCGACGAGCTGGAGATCTTCGGACAGCTGATCAGCGTCACGGGCGTCGGGCCGAAGTCCGCGCTGGGCGTGCTCTCGCATCTGACCGTCGATCAGATCGCCGCGGCGGTCGGCGCCGAGGACGATGCGCCCTTCCGTCGTGTGTCGGGTATCGGCCCGAAGACCGCGAAGCTCATCGTCGTGCAGCTGGCCGGCAAGGTGCAGCCGCGCGTCGCCGCCGCACCGGTGGGTGTAGCGGCCCCCGGCGTCACCGACCAGGTCGCCGCTGCACTGGTCGGGCTCGGCTGGTCGGAGAAGGTCGCTGCCGAGGCTGCGGAGCAGACCGCTGCGGACGCCACCGATGCCGAGCGCGAGTCGGTCGCCGCGCTGCTGCGCCGCACGCTCGCCGCCCTGGGCCCGGGAGCGGGCCGTGGCTGACCCCCGGGATGCCGCCGAGGCATTGGACGAGACCGAACTCGCCATCGAGGGTGCGCTGCGCCCATCGAGTCTCTCCGAGTTCGTCGGCCAGCCCAAGGTGCGCGGACAGCTGCAGCTGCTGCTGCAGGCCGCCCGCATCCAGGAGCGCCCCGCCGACCACATCCTGCTCGCCGGCCCTCCGGGCCTCGGCAAGACGACTCTCGCGATGATCGTCGCGCACGAGAGCGAGCGCCCGCTGCGGCTCTCCAGCGGCCCGGCGATCCAGCACGCCGGCGACCTCGCCGCGCTGCTGAGCAGCCTCATGCCGGGGGAAGTGCTGTTCATCGACGAGATTCACCGTATGGCGCGCTCCGCAGAGGAGATGCTGTACCTCGCCATGGAGGACTTCCGGATCGACATCATGGTCGGCAAGGGTGCCGGCGCCACCAGCATCCCGCTGGAGCTCGCCCCGTTCACGCTCGTCGGCGCGACCACGCGTTCGGGACTGCTCCCCAACCCCCTGCGCGACCGGTTCGGATTCACCGGGCACCTGGAGTACTACGCCGAGGACGAGCTCGAGCAGGTGATCGCCCGGTCTGCGGCGGTGCTCGGTGTGCGCCTGCCCGCGGATGCGCTCTCCGAGATCGCGCGGCGCTCGCGCGGCACGCCCCGCATCGCCAACCGGCTGCTGCGCCGCGTGCGCGACTACGCGCTGGTGCACGGCGAGCGGGACTCCGCGTCGATCGGCGACGTGCGCGCGGCGCTGGAGCTCTACGACGTCGACGCGATCGGGCTGGACCGGCTGGACCGGGCCGTGCTGGACGCGCTGGTGCGACGTTTCGGCGGGGGACCGGTGGGCCTCAGCACGCTCGCCGTCGCGGTCGGTGAAGAGGCCGAGACCGTGGAGAGCGTCGTCGAGCCGTATCTCGTGCGCATCGGCTTCCTCGGTCGCACCCCGCGCGGGCGGATCGCCATGCCCGAGGCCTATGCGCACCTCGGCGTGACGCACCCCGGCGGGGGCGCATTGTTCGATGACCTATAATCGCTGAAGACTTCGCATCCCCCTATTGCGCGCCCCACTGTCGGCGTGCGCGCGTCGGAAAGGCCCCACCCCGCCATGGAAATCATCCTCTTCGGACTGCTCGCGCTTCTGCTCGTCTTCATGTTCTTCAACACGCGCAAGCGGCAGAAGCAGATGAAGGCCGAGCAGGAGGAGAAGGCCACCAAGACCGTCCCGGGCGCCAAGGTGCTGCTCCAGGGCGGCCTGTACGGCACGATCGTCTCCTTCGACCCCGAGAACCTCGACCAGCCCGCGCAGGTCGAGATCGCCCCCGGCGTCGTGATCGAGGTGCACAGCCAGGCGATCCTCCGCATCGTCGAGCCCACCGAGGCGACTCCCGCTGAGGACGCCGCGGTCGAGGACGCTCCCGCCGCGGACGCCGTCGCCGACTCCGAGCTCCCCGACCCGAACCACGTCGAGACCCCGGAGGAGACCCGCGCGCGCCTCGAGCGCAACGAGCGCGGCGACTCCGAGAACTGATCCGCGCCATCACAGCACACGAGAAAGCGGCAATTCGTGGCATCCACCTCTCCGACCCGCCATGCGTGGCGGGTCCTTCTCGGCCTGCTCATCGTCACGGCGGTGCTGTTCAGCATCAACGCCGTCGGCGTGTTCCTCGGCAAGAGCTCGTGGGCGCCTGAGCTCGCACTCGACCTGCAGGGCGGCACCCAGATCATCCTGAGCGCCCAGACGGCCGACGGGTCCGACCCGACGCAGGAGCAGCTCGACCAGGCTGCCGCGATCATCCGGCAGCGCGTCGACGCGTCTGGTGTCGGCGAGACCGACATCACGACCGAGGGCGGCCGCAACATCGTCGTCCAGATCCCTGGCGTCGCAGACGACGAGACCCGCCAGCGGATCGCGCAGAGCGCGCAGCTCGAGCTGCGCCCCGTGCTCGCGACCACCGAGCCCGCGACCGACTTCGTCGGCGAGGACGGCAAGAGCACGCCGTACCCCACGCCGAACGAGACGATGAACTCGACGCCGACGGCGACGCCGTCGAACGGCAGCGACCTGTCCTGGATCACCGAGAAGCTGCAGGCCCAGTTCCTCAGCTACGACTGCGCCAACCCGGAGAACGACCCGGCGACCGCTCCGAAGGACGAGCCGCTCGTCGCGTGCAGCGTCGACGGCCAGGTCAAGTACCTGCTCGGCCCGACCGAACTGACCGGCACGGCGATCACCGACGCGCAGGCCGGCCGCGACCCGCAGTCGGGGCAGTGGATCGTCCAGTTGGAGATGAACGACAAGGGCACCAAGGCCTTCGCCGACGTCAGCCAGCGCCTGAACGAGTTCCGCATCCAGAACCAGAGCCCGCGCGACCAGTTCGCGTTCGTGCTGGACGGCAAGGTCATCTCCGCCCCGCAGATGCAGGCGGTCATCGCCAACGGCAAGCCCTCGATCTCGGGCAGCTTCACGCAGGAGACCTCGAAGGTCCTCGCCGACCAGCTGCGCTACGGTGCCCTTCCGCTGAGCTTCAAGGTCGAGAGCAACCAGTCGATCTCGGCGACCCTCGGATCGCAGCAGCTGCAGATCGGTCTGATCACCGGACTCATCGGCCTCGGACTGGTGGCGATCTACTCGCTGCTGAGCTACCGCGCGCTGGGCTGGGTGATCATGGCGTCCATCGGCGTCATGGGCGTGCTGACCTACATCATCATCTGCATCCTGGGCTGGCGCATGGGCTTCCGCCTGTCGCTGGCCGGTGTGGCGGGTCTGATCGTGTCCATCGGATTCACGGCCGACTCGTTCATCGTCTACTTCGAGCGAATACGAGACGAGCTGCGAGACGGCAAGTCCATCACCGGAGCGGTGGAGGACGGCTGGAGTCGCGCGAAGCGCACGATCTACATCTCGAAGTCGATCAACATCCTCGCCGCCGTGGTGCTGTACATCCTCGCGGATGCCACGGTGAAGGGCTTCGCGTTCACGCTGGGTCTGACCACGCTCATCGACGTGTTCATCTTCGTGATCTTCACGCACCCGGTGATGCAGCTGCTCGCCCGCACGAGGTTCTTCGGCGGCGGCCACCCGCTGTCCGGGCTCAACCCCGAGGAACTCGGTGCGGTCTACCGCGACCGCACGGAGTTCCGCGAGGTGCAGACCGCCTCCAGCGGCAAGGCCGCACGCACCAAGGCGTCGCGCGGTGAAGCAGAGCGCCGCCAGACCATCGCCGAACGCAAGCGCGCTGAGGCCCTCACCGGGGCGCCGGATGCCGGTTCCTCCGCAGAGCCCGGAAAGGACGGAGACGCCTGATGTTCTCCTTCAACGAGTTCGGCAACAAGCTGTACACCGGGAAGCTGTCCTTCCCGTTCGTCCAGAAGCGCAAGCTGTGGTTCATCATCGCGATCGCGCTGGTGGTCGGCTCGGCGCTGATGCTGATCGTGCGCCCGCCGCAGTTCTCGATCGAGTTCACCGGTGGCTCGCAGTTCGTCGTGCAGGCGCCCGCCAGCACGAACCAGGACCTCGCGACGCAGGCCGTCCAGTCGGTCGTGCCAGAGGCCACCGCCAAGGTCGTGATCATCGCCGACACCGACGTGCGTGTGCAGACCTCCCAGATGACCGCAAAGCAGACGAACCAGGTCGCGGAGTCGCTGGCGGAGGCGTACGACGTCCCGGTCGACCAGGTCAGCAAGTCGTTCATCGGCCCGGCCTGGGGCGAGGGCGTCACGCGCCAGTCGCTCTGGGGCCTCGCGATCTTCCTCGCGCTGACCTTCCTGATCCTGGCGATCTACTTCCGCACCTGGAAGATGTCGGCCGCCTCGATCATCGGCCTGCTGGACGTGCTCATCATCACCGTCGGCGTGTACGCGCTGGCAGGCTTCCAGATCTCGCCCGCGGCGGTGATCGGATTCCTGACGATCCTCGCGTACTCGCTGTACGACACCACCGTCGTGTTCGACAAGGTGCGTGAGAACACCACGGAGGACGGCGAGACGCTGGCCCGCACGTTCGGCGAGTCGGTGAACCTCGCGGTCAACCAGACCCTGGTGCGCTCGATCAACACCGCGATCATCGCCGCCCTCCCGGTCGGCGCGATCCTGTTCATCGGCGCGTTCTGGCTGGGCGCGGAGACGCTGACCGACATCTCGCTGTCGATCTTCGTCGGCATCATCGTCGCCACGTACTCGACGCTGTTCGTCGCCGCTCCGCTGTACGCGTTCTTCCGCCAGCACGAACCGGCGATCCTCGCGCACGACAAGAAGGTCCTGAAGGCGCGCGAGCGCGCCGTGCAGGCAGCCTGAGCAACGCCTCTCGTGCACGGGGCCGCGGAGTCTCTCCGCGGCCCCGTGCCGCGTAGGATGATCTGACCGGAGGTGTGAGCGTATGGCGGACCCGCAGACCACGCAGAGCTCGAGTCTGCGCAGGCTCGTGCCCCGCATCTTCTCGCGCGCTCCCCGGAACAACGACCTCGACAACCTCATCCGCACGGTCCGGGTCAACCATCCGCGCGGTGACCTGCCGATCATCGAGCGGGCGTACACGGTCGCCAGGGAGAAGCACGAGGGGCAGCTGCGTCAGAGCGGCGAGCCCTACATCACGCATCCGATGGCCGTCGCCCAGATCCTGGCAGAGCTCGGTCTCGGTCCTCGCGCCGTCGCCGCTGCGCTGCTGCACGACACGGTCGAGGACACCGGCTACCCGCTGAGCGAGCTGCAGGAGACGTTCGGCGACGAGGTCGCCATGCTCGTCGACGGCGTCACCAAGCTCGACAAGGTCAAGTACGGCGAGAGCGCGCAGGCCGAGACGGTCCGCAAGATGATCGTCGCGATGTCGAAGGACATCCGCGTGCTGCTCATCAAGCTCGCCGACCGGCTGCACAACGCCCGCACCTGGGGCTTCGTGCCGCCGGAGAAGGCGGCGAAGAAGGCCAAGGAGACGCTCGAGATCTATGCGCCGCTCGCGCATCGCCTGGGTATCCAGACGATCAAGAGCGAACTCGAGGACCTGTCCTTCGCGGTGCTGCATCCGAAGATCTACGCCGAGATCTCCAGCCTGATCACCCAGCGCACCCCGCAGCGTGAGAAGTACCTGCAGCAGGTCATCGAGGCGATCGACGAGGACCTGCGCGATCTGCGCATCCGCGGCAAGGTCGTCGGCCGGCCGAAGCAGCTGTACTCCGTCTACCAGAAGATGGTCGTCCGCGGTCGAGAGTTCGACGACATCTACGACCTCATCGGCATCCGCGTCCTGGTGGGCTCCGTGCGCGACTGCTACGCGGTGCTCGGTGCGATCCACGCGCGCTGGACCCCGCTGCCCGGCCGGTTCAAGGACTACATCGCCACCCCGAAGTTCAACCTCTACCAGTCGCTGCACACCACGGTGATCGGCCCCAGCGGCCGCACCGTCGAGATCCAGATCCGCACGCACGAGATGCATCAGCAGGCGGAGTTCGGCGTCGCCGCGCACTGGATGTACAAGGAGCGGATGAACGGCGGCAAGCCCGACGGCAAGCCGATGGACACCGAGATGGCCTGGCTGGCGCACATCTCGGACTGGCAGGCCGAGACCGCCGACCCGAGCGAGTTCCTCGACTCGCTGCGCTTCGAGATCGGCGCCAAGGAGGTCTACGTCTTCACCCCGAAGGGGCGCGTGATCGGCCTTCCCGCCGGGGGCACCCCGGTGGACTTCGCCTACGCCGTGCACACCGAGATCGGGCACCGCACGATGGGCGCCAAGGTGAACGGTCGTCTGGTTCCGCTGGAGACCGAGCTGCACAGCGGCGACGTGGTCGAGGTGTTCACCTCGAAGAACCCGGATGCCGGGCCCAGCCAGGACTGGCTGACGTTCGTCAAGAGCACCCGCGCACGCAACAAGATCCGCGGCTGGTTCACGAAGGAGCGTCGCGAGGAGGCGATCGAGCAGGGCAAGGAGGCGATCGCGCGAGCGATGCGGAAGCAGAACCTTCCGCTGCAGCGTCTGATGAGCCAGGACTCCTTCGCCCAGGTCGCCCAGCAGCTGCACTACGAGGACGTCTCCGCTCTGTACGCGGCCGTCGGCGAGGGTCACATCTCGACGCAGCACGTGCTCGAGAAGGTCACCGCCCTGGTCGGCCCGGAGGACACCTCCACCGGCGCCATCGACCTGCCCGGTCGTGTGCAGACGAAGGAGCCCCGCGGTGGGGACTCCGGGGTTCTGGTGCGCGGCGCCAACGACATCCTGGTCAAACTGGCACGCTGCTGCACGCCGGTGCCCGGCGACCCCATCGTCGGCTTCGTGACCCGTGGGAGCGGCGTGTCCGTGCACCGGTCCGACTGCGTGAACGTGAAGGCCCTCAGCGCCGACCCGGCACGCTTCGTCGACGTGGAGTGGGCACCGACCACGAAGAGCGTGTTCCGCGTACAGATCCAGGTCGAGGCGCTGGACCGCTCAGGGCTGCTCTCCGACGTCACCCGGGTGCTCAGCGAGCACCATGTGAACATCCTCTCCGCGACAGTCACGACAACTGATGAGCGTCTCGCGCTGAGCCGTTTCGTGTTCGAGATGGGCGATGCCGTGCACCTGGACCGGGTGCTGAACGCCGTCCGCCGGATCGACGCCGTATACGACGTCTATCGCGTCACCACTTCCTGATCGACCAGTCGGGCGAGCAGTTCCAGGGCCGGACGCTTGCCCGGGGCACGGGACCGCCCGCCGATGGTCTCGTACGTGCGTGCGGCCAGCCCGGGGAACACCTCGATCAGAGCGCGCAGCCAGTGCGCGCTCTCGGGATCCCGGCCGGCGGTGAAGGCGAGCGAGATCGCCACGGCGTCCACGGCCGCGACCGGGACGCCGGCGATCCGCACGGTCTGGTCCGGTGTCAGCGCGACCTGATGGGTGACGATCCTCGGCCCGGGGCGCAGCCGCGCAGCGGCGGCATCCGCTCGGCACACGTGATGGCGCGCGGGAGGAAGATCGCCGGCGCCGTGCACCCAGGCGGCGCTGGGGCCGCACAGCGCGCCGCTTGACGGGATCAGAGCGCACAGCGACAGTGCCCGCGCCTCCGGCCCTTCGACGGTGTCCGCAGGAAGGAATCCCTCGCCGACCTCGACGACATGGCCGTCCAGGCGCGCGGCGCCGAGCTCGGTGAGGCTGAGCCTGTCGCCGGGCAGGTAGACGAGAGCGGGATGCACCCTGACAGTCTGATGCCGGTGCCCCCGCCGCGGGGGACACCGGCATCAGACTGTGGATAAGCTCAGCGGGGTCAGCCGCCGAGGGCGTTCAGCCAGGCACGACGGGCCTCGAGGGCGTCCTTCGCGTCCTTGGCAGCCTTGGCGTCGCCGGCAGCCTCAGCGGCTGCGAGCTCCGACTCGAGCTTCTCGATCGCCTCGAGCAGCTGCGAGCTCATGTCGTTCGCGCGAGCCTTCGTCTCGGGGTTGTTGCGCTTCCAGTCGACGTCCTCGCGGCCCTTGAGAGCCTGCTCGATGCTGCGCAGACGGTCGTCGAGCGCACGCTCCTTGTCGCGCGGGAAGATACGGCCGATCTCGTCCCACTGCCGCTGGATGCGGGTGAGCAGCGCGCGCGCCTTCTTGATGTCGGACTCGTCGGCCACGGCCTTCGCCTCGACCAGCAGCGCCTCGCGGGCCTCGATCTTCGGCGCGGAGTCCGCCTCTTCCGCGGCTGCCTGCTCGGCGCGCGCCTGGTACAGCGCATCGCCGGCGGCCTTGAACTTCGCCCACAGGGCGTCATCGGCCTTCCGGCCCGCGCGCCCGGCGGCCTTCCACTCGTCGAGCAGACCGCGGTACGCGGGAATGCCGTCGATGCCGCGCGGTGCGAGGGCCTCGGCGCGCTCGACCAGACGGGTCTTGGCGTCGCGGGCGACGCGGTGCGTGTCGTCCAGCTCGGAGAAGTAGGCCCGACGCGCCTTGTCGACGACGGAGCGTGCGTCGCGGAATCGCTTCCAGAGCTGCTGGGCGGTGCCCTTCGGAAGTCTCGGACCCGTCTGCTGGTGGGCCTGCCACTGGTCGAACAGCGCCGTCATGTCGGCGGTGATCTGCTTCCACTGCACCTTCGAGAGGTCGAGGGCGGCGATCCGCTCCGCCTCCTCGACGATGGCCGTGCGCTCGACGATCGCGGCGTCGACGGCCTCCTTGGCCGCCTGGGCCTCCTGCGCCGTGGCTTCGGAGAGGGACTCGAGCAGCGAGTCGACGCGGGTACGCAGACCCGCCAGGTCGCCCACGGCGGCAGCATCCGTCAGCTCGCCGACGATGTGCTTCGCCTGCTTGGAGAGGTCGGCCGCGGATGCCTCGCCGGTCTGCACCCGCTTCTCCAGCGTCGTGACCTTGACGGCGATGTCGTCGTACTTGCGCACGAAATAGGCGAGAGCCTCCTCGGCGGTGCCGTCGGGGTACTGGCCGACGGCGCGCCAGGTGTCGCCCTCGCGGACTTCGACGGTGCCGTCCTCGACGACACGGCCCCACTCGGCAGCGTCGGACGAGACCGGAGCGGCGGGCGCGACGGGCTTCGCCACCAGCTTCGGCGGCGTCGGCATCGGCACGCGAGGGGGTGCGGGGACGGGGGGAGTCGGCTTCGAGGGCTCGGTGGCAGACACGATGTTTCTCCTTGCGCGGACATCCGCGGGAGTGGGAAAGGACGAGGCTCAGCCTAGTACGAGCGGGCAGGGCGGACAGTGCCGGCGCATTCTCACAAGGACCGTTACCGTTCTGTGAGCAGAACGTTCGCCCGCGGTAACACAGCGCAGGTCTTCGGGAAACACGGCCTTCCTATCGTCGCCGGTATGAACCGGACAGCAACGCAGATCGTGGTCATCGGCGCCGGAATGGTCGCCCACCGCTTCGTCGAGAGTCTGCTCAGCCGCACGCAGGCGGACGTTCGGGTGACGGTCTTCGGCGACGAGGCGCATGCGCCGTACGACCGCGTCGGGCTCACCGCATTCTTCTCCGGCGCGACCGACGACGAGCTGCGCCTGGACCCGTCGGTCTTCGACGACGATCGCGTGCAGCTGCACACCGGCGACCCGGTGGTCCGGATCGATCGGACTGCGCGTGCCATCCGCACCGCGAGCGGCCGGGTCGCCCGATTCGACGCCCTGGTGCTCGCGACAGGGTCCGCTGCCGCGCGCCCGCCGATCGAGGGCGCAGATCTGGCGGGCTGCTTCGTGTACCGCACCCTCGATGACGTGCGCGCGCTGCGGGACTTCGTCGACCAGCGCCAGGGTGTGCGCGGCCGGTCATTGCGCGGGATCGTCGTCGGCGGTGGGCTGCTGGGGCTCGAGGCCGCGGGTGCGCTGCAGAGCATGAACGTGGATGCCACGGTGGTGCAGTCCTCCGATCGGTTGATGTCGCAGCAGCTCGACCCCGGCGGCGGCAGCACACTGCGCAGGCTGCTGGAATCGCGCGGGATGGCAGTGCGCACCGAGTCGCGCAGCGCAGCTGTGGTGGCGGGCGACGGCGGAGCCGTGGGCGGTCTCGTGTTCGAGGACGGCCAGCAGGAGCCTGCGGACGTCGTCGTCTTCGCCGTCGGAGTGCGCCCTCGCGACGAGTTGGCGCGTGAAGCCGGTCTCGACCTCGACCCTCGCGGCGGTGTGCGCATCGACGCGGGCTGCGCGACGAGCGATCCCGGCATCCTCGCAATCGGCGAGGTGGCCAGCCACGACGGTCGTTGTGTCGGCCTGGTCGCCCCGGGCTACGCGATGGCCGAAGTCGCAGCCACGCGGCTGCTGGGCGGGGAGGCGGCCTTCCCCGGGTACGACGACTCCGCCAAGCTCAAGCTCTCCGGCGTCGACGTGGCGAGCTTCGGCGACGCGCTGGCCGCCGCCGAGGACGCGCTGGAGGTCGTCTACGCCGATGCGGCGGCGGGCGTCTACAAGAAGCTCGTGCTGTCCGATGACGCCCAGACTCTGCTGGGCGGCATCCTCGTCGGCGACGCGTCGGCCTTCGGTGCGCTGCGACCGCTGGTGGGGGCGCGGCTGGGGGCCGACCCGGCGGCGTATCTGCTCCCGGAAGGAGCAGGCGGGATTCCGGACGGCCAGCTCCCGGACGCGGCGGTGGTGTGCTCGTGCTCGAACGTGACCGCCGGCCGCATCCGTGAGGCCGTCCACGAGGAGGGATGCGCCGATGCGTCGGCGGTGAAGGCGTGCACGAAGGCCGGGGCGACCTGCGGCTCGTGCGTGCTCATGGTCAAGAAGGTGGTCGAGCAGGAGCTGACCTCCCTCGGCCGCACCGTGTCGACTGCGCTGTGCGAGCACTTCGACATGTCCCGCCGGCAGTTGTTCGATGCGGTGCAGGTAACCGGGCTGAGCAGTTTCAGCGCGATCGTGGAGCGCTTCGGCCGTGGCCGGGGATGCGACATCTGCAAGCCGGTGATCGCGAGCATCCTGTCGGTGCTCGTCGGCTCGCACGTGCTCGAAGGCGAGAGCGCGACGCTGCAGGACACGAACGACCACGTCATGGCGAACATGCAGAAGGACGGCACTTACTCGGTGGTGCCGCGCATGCCCGGCGGCGAGGTGACGCCCGACGGCCTGCTCGTGATCGGTGCGATCGCGAAGGACTTCGGGCTGTACACGAAGATCACCGGCGGGCAGCGGATCGACATGTTCGGCGCCCGCCTGGAGCAGTTGCCGCTCATCTGGGGACGGCTGGTGGATGCCGGTTTCGAATCCGGTCACGCCTACGGCAAGTCATTGCGCACCGTGAAGTCCTGCGTCGGGTCGACCTGGTGCCGGTACGGGCTGCTCGACTCGGTGGGCATGGCCGTGAAGCTCGAACTTCGCTACCGCGGGCTGCGCGCGCCGCACAAGCTCAAGCTCGGGGTCTCCGGCTGTGCGCGGGAGTGCGCGGAGGCGCGCGGCAAGGACGTGGGCGTCATCGCGACAGAGACCGGCTGGAACATGTACGTCGGCGGCAACGGCGGCTTCTCTCCGAAGCACGCCAGGCTGCTGGCATCCGATCTCGACGACGACGGGCTGATCCGCGCGATCGACCGGTTCTTCATGTACTACATCCGCACCGCCGACAGACTCCAGCGCACTGCGCCCTGGCTGGACGACCTCGAGGGCGGTCTGGACGGGCTGCGCGAGGTCATCTTCGACGACTCACTCGGCATCTGCGCCGACCTCGACGCCGCCATGGCCCAGCACGTCGACCGCTACGAGGACGAATGGGCGGCGACGCTGCGTGACCCCGAGAAGCTGGGGAGATTCCGCTCCTTCGTCAACGCCGCGAACACTCCTGATCCATCGCTCGCGTACGTCGCCGAGCGCGGCCAGATCCGCCCCGCCACATCCGAAGAACGACGAGATCGCCATGTGCTGATCGCCGGCACCACACTGGAGGTACGTCGATGACACTCATGATCGAGAGCACGCTGGTCCGGCTCTGCGCGGTGACCGACCTCGAGGTCGAGCGGGGTATGGCCGCGCTCCTGGACGTCCGGCAGCTGGCGCTGTTCCGGCTCACCGACGGCAGCGTGCACGCGGTGGACAACTTCGATCCGTTCAGCGGGGCAAACGTCATCTCGCGCGGCATCGTGGGGACCAGGGGCACGGCGGCGACGGTCGCCTCGCCGCTGTACAAGCAGGTGTTCGACCTGGCGAGCGGGCTCTGCCTCGACAGCCAGGGCAAGCGCCCCGTGGAAGGCGCGGAGGCATCGCTGCGGGTCTGGCCAGTGCGGGTCGTCGATGGCGACGTGTTCGTCGAGGTTGCACGGTGACCCCCGGACATGTCGGCAGGGTCGACCTCGTCGGAGGAGGGCCCGGTCCCGCCGACCTGATGACCGTCCGCGGCCTGCGACTGCTCGGCGAGGCCGACGTGGTCGTCGCGGACCGGCTCGGTCCGTTCGACGAGCTCCGTGCGCACATCCCGGAGAGCGTACTGGTCATCGACGTCGGAAAGCGCCCGGGGCATCACCCGGTGCCGCAGGGGCGCATCAACGCGATCCTCGTCGAGCACGCCCTGGCAGGAAAGCGCGTCGTGCGCCTCAAGGGGGGCGACCCGTTCGTGTTCGGTCGTGGTGGAGAAGAGGTCATCGCCTGCCAGGAGGCAGGCGTGCCGGTCAGCGTCACGCCGGGGATCAGCAGCGCGATCGCCGTGCCTCAGGCCGCGGGCATCCCCGTCACCCATCGCGGCGTCGCCTCGCGCATCCAGGTGATCATCGGACCGGAGCGACCCGCACCTACGATGCTCGCGGCGATGGCGGACCCCGAGGTGACGACGGTCGTGCTGATGGGCGTCTCGGCGATCCCGCGAGTGGCGGTGTACGCCCTCGACGCCGGTGTCTCCGAGCTGACACCCGTCGCCATCGTGGAGAACGGCACCACGCCGAAGCAGCGCACGATCCGCACCACACTGGGTGCACTGGTCGCGGATGCCAGGGAGAACGCGGTGACGAATCCGGCTGTCATCGTGATAGGCGCGGTTGCCGCGGAAGGATTGCTGCTTCCCGCCGCCCAGCAGGCGGTGGGCGCGACGTGACCGGCACGCCACCGGCGGAGGACACGCTCGCCGGCTGCGCGATCGTCGTCGCCGCCGATCGCCGCTCCGCGGATCTCGCCGCGGCCCTCGAACGTCGCGGCGCGGTCGTGCACAGGGCGCCCGCGATGAGCATCGTGCCGCACGCCGACGACGACGAGCTGCTCCGGCGGACGCGACTCCTCATCGAGGAGCCGCCCGAGGTCGTCGTCGTCACGACGGGGGTCGGATTCCGCGGATGGATGGACGCCGCGCACGAGCACGGCCTGGACGAAGAACTCGCGGCCGCCCTCGACGACGCCCACTTCGTCGCCCGAGGCCCGAAGGCGCACGGCGCGATCCAGCAGGCGGGCTTCCGCGCCGACTGGGTCGCCGAGTCGGAGACGGCCGCTGAGGTGGGGGAGTACCTCCTGGCGTCCGGAGTCGCGGGCAGGCGCGTCGCGGTGCAGCATCACGGCGCGGGGTCGGACGGCCTCGACGCGCTTCTGGAAGAGGCAGGAGCCGAGGTGCGCAGCGTGGTCGTGTACCGATGGGGACCCGCGCCCGATCCGGATGTGGTGCGTCGCTCGGCGCAGCAGGCAGCGTCGGGCGAAGCGGACGCCGTACTCTTCACCTCGGCACCGGGCACCTCGTCGTGGCTCGGGTTCGCCGAGCGCGAGGGGGTACTGGATGCGATCCGCGCACGCGCGGCATCCGGCCGCCTTCTGCTGGCGGCAGTGGGGCCGGTGACCGCTGCTCCGCTGTACGAGGCCGATCTCACCACCACCATCGCCCGGCGCGGACGCCTCGGCTCACTGGCGCGCACGGCGATCGCGCACTTCGGCGGCGGCCTGGCCCCGGCAGTGCGCACCCGCGCAGGACGGGTCGAGGTGCGTGCTCGCGGTGTGCTCGTCGACGGACACCACATCGCACTCTCCCGCACGGGAGTGGTGCTGCTCGAGGCCCTGTCGGATGCCGGCGGCCGGGTTCTGTCGCGCGCCGAGCTGGGCGCTCTGCTGCCAGGCGGCGAGCGCAACCCGCACGCGGTGGAGGTGGCGGTGGCGCGCGTGCGTGAGGCGCTGGGCACCGTTGAGCTGATCCAGACGGTCGTCAAACGCGGCTATCGTCTCGACGTGGACGAGGTCTGATCCCGACGCGCAGATCCCGCACGCATATCGTGTCGGAGGGATCTGCGCATATCGGGTTCTAACGGCTGCGACCGCCTCCGCCGGCTTGCCCACCGTCACCGCAGGGGTGACGGGGCGACGGGCGCTCGGCGCCTTCCTCGCTGTGGTGCGACCGTAGGTGAGGTACAGCGGCAGCCCGGTGAGCAGCAGGCCGCCGACCAGGTTGCCGGCGACGGTGGGCAACTCGTTGCGCAGCAGGTAGTCGGCAAGGGCGAAGTCCGCGCCGAATCACTCCGCGGACGGGGGAGTGCCGGTCGGTGTCGGTGTCGGTGTCACTCCGTCGGTCGGCTCGGTCGTCGAGGTCGGCTCGGTCGTCGAGGTCGGCGACGGCTCCGGCGCAGGTGCGGTCGCCTGCGCGTGGATGGCCTGGCTGGCGATCGCGGCGACGACAAGCACTCCGCCCGCGATCGACGCGATGACGTTGTCGCGGGCGCGGCGGCGGGTGCGACCCTCGTGCCAGGCCGTGCGAGCGGCGTAGCGGCGTGCGCGCTCCGCCTGCTGTCGTGCGCGCTGCGCGTCGTTGTTGCCGCGTCCGGCCATGCGGTCCTCCCGGGGATGAGAACAGATCCAGAGCGAGCCTACCGGTGACGTGGGCGGCGGCCGTGTCCGCTGCCCGCATTAGCCTGGAGGCATGAGCTCTCCCGCATCCCTGATGTCCGGCCGGACGCCCCTGGCCGTGCGGATGCGACCGGTGTCGCTCGATGAGGTCGCCGGCCAGCAGCACCTGCTGCGGCCCGGCTCGCCGATCGTCGCGCTCGCCGATCCGGATGCCGCGGCTCCCGGTGCCGTGTCGATCATTCTGTGGGGGCCACCTGGCACGGGCAAGACCACGCTCGCGCAGGCGATCGCCCGTTCGTCCGGTCGCCGGTTCGTCGAGCTCTCCGCGATCACCGCGGGCGTCAAGGACGTGCGGGAGGTCATGCAGGAGGCAGTGACCCAGCGCGATCTGTACGGGCAGACGACGATCCTGTTCCTCGACGAGATCCACCGCTTCACCAAGGCGCAGCAGGACGCGCTGCTGCCCGGAGTGGAGAACGGCTGGGTCATCCTCATCGCGGCGACCACCGAGAACCCGTCCTTCTCGGTCATCTCGCCGCTGCTCTCGCGCTCGCTGCTGCTCACTCTGCAGCCGCTCACCGACAACGACATCGGCGTCCTCATCGACCGCGCGGTGACGGATGCCAGGGGGCTGAACGGCGCGGTCGCGATGCAGCCCGCCGCACGCGCTGCGCTGATCCGGCTGGCGTCCGGCGACGGCCGACGGGCGCTCACGGGGCTCGAGGCCGCATCCGCCGTGGCGCTGTCGAACGCCGCCGAGGGCGCTGTGCCCGAGGTGACGGACGACGACGTCGCGCAGGCGGTCGACAAAGCTCTGCTGCGCTACGACCGGCAGGGTGACGAGCACTACGACGTGATCAGTGCGTTCATCAAGTCGATTCGCGGGTCGGATCCGGATGCTGCGCTGCACTATCTCGCCCGGATGATCGAGGCGGGGGAGGACCCCCGGTTCATCGCCCGTCGTCTGGTCATCTCCGCGGCTGAGGACGTGGGCCTCGCCGACCCGCAGGGGCTCGTCATCGCGACGGCGGCGGCGGATGCGGTCGCCTTCATCGGGATGCCGGAGGGACGAATCCCGCTCGCGGAGGCCACGATCTACCTCGCGACGACGGCCAAGTCGAACGCCGCCTACCTCGGGATCGACCAGGCCATCGCCGACGTCCGCGCCGGTGGTTTCGGGCGAGTGCCGCTGCACCTGCGCGACGCGCACTACCCGGGCGCCAAGCGACTCGGTCATGGCAAGGGGTACCGCTATCCGCACGACGCGGACGCCGGCGTGCTCCCGCAGCAGTATCTGCCGGACGAGCTCGACGGGCGCCGGTACTACGAGCCGAAGCAGCTCGGCGCGGAACGCGACGTGGCCGCCCGTCTGGAGCGCATCCGCCGCATCCTCGGCGACCGCTGACGCGCGAGCCGGGCGGTCAGGGCGCATCTGATAGCATGGATCGGCTCGAAACCGTGTTTTCGGGCATCCCTCCGCTCCTGCAACACTCTCCGACGCGCCCCGGCGTGCGCTCCGGAGAGGGGGAATCGAGGCGATACGTCCGCGGGCCGTGAAAGACACGGCCGCGTCATCGGAAGGAATGCTTCGTGGTCACGAAGTCCCAGGACCGCCGCAAGGTCCGTCTCAGCCGTGCGCTGGGAATCCCGCTCACCCCGAAGGCCGCCCGCTACCTCGAGAAGCGTCCCTACGCTCCGGGTGAGCACGGTCGCACCAAGCGCAAGGCCGACAGCGACTACGCCGTCCGCCTGCGTGAGAAGCAGCGTCTGCGCGAGCAGTACGGCATCCGCGAGAAGCAGCTGCGCATCGCGTTCAACGAGGCTCGCCGCAAGGACGGCCTGACCGGTGAGAACCTGGTCGAGCTGCTCGAGATGCGTCTCGACGCCCTCGTGCTGCGTGCCGGCTTCGCCCGCACCACCGCGCAGGCCCGTCAGCTGGTCGTGCACCGTCACATCCTGGTCGACGGCCAGATCGTGGACCGCCCGTCGTTCCGCGTGAAGCCGGGTCAGCTCATCCACGTCAAGGCCAAGTCCGAGGCTCTCGAGCCGTTCCAGGTCGCAGCCGCCGGTGGTCACGCCGACGTCCTGCCCCCGGTCCCGGGTTACATCGAGGTCGAGCTGGACAAGCTGCAGGCACGCCTTGTGCGTCGCCCGAAGCGCGCCGAGGTCCCCGTGACCTGTGAGGTCCAGCTGGTCGTCGAGTACTACGCGGCTCGCTGACACTCAGCGCACGAACGAGAGGCGTCGGGGGATTCCCCGGCGCCTCTCGTCATAGGATGGCGGAATGAAGAATCTGCTGTGGCTCCTGATCGGCGTGATCGGCGGGTTCGTCGCTGCGCACTTCATGAACAAGGACCCGCGCGGGCACGATGTGCTCGCGGACCTCGACTCGCGCATCACCGAGTTCACCAACATCGTCGGCGACGCGTACCGCGCCGAGGCGGCCCGGCTCACCGAGCCCGGCGCTGACGCCTGAACCGACCCCTTCCTGCGCGTCCCCCGGGCGCGCGTCGTTCCCACGCAAGGAAACCGAACACCCCCATGAAAACTGCGGAGATCGCGCAGCGCTACCTGAACTACTTCGAGAAGAACGACCACCTCATCGTCCCCTCGGCGTCCCTGGTGAGCGACGACCCCTCGCTGCTGTTCACGGTCGCCGGCATGGTGCCGATGATCCCGTACCTCACGGGCGTCGTTCCCGCGCCGCATCCCCGCATCGCGGACGTGCAGAAGTGCATCCGCACCAATGACATCGAAGAGGTGGGTCGCACCGCGCGGCACGGCACCTTCTTCCAGATGCTCGGCAACTGGTCGTTCGGCGACTACTTCAAGGAAGGCGCCATCCGGTACGCCTGGGAGCTGCTGACTTCCTCCGAGGCCGACGGCGGGCTCGGCTTCGACGAGAAGGACCTGTGGGTCACCGTCTACGAGACAGACGACGAGGCAGAGTCGATCTGGCGCGACATCATCGGCCTGAAGCCCGAGCGCATCCAGCGCCTGGGGCGCGCGGACAACTACTGGAACACGGGTCAGCCCGGTCCCGGTGGCCCCGACTCGGAGATCTTCTTCGACCGCGGCCCGGCATACGGCAAGGACGGCGGGCCAGCCGTCGACGACTCGCGGTTCCTGGAGATCTGGAACCTCGTGTTCATGCAGGACTTCATCGAGAACATCCGCAGCAAGACCGAGTTCGACATCGTCGGCGAGCTGCCGCAGAAGAACATCGACACCGGTATGGGCCTGGAGCGCGTCGCGTTCCTCAAGCAGGGCGTCGAGAACATGTACGAGACCGACCAGGTGCGCCCCGTGCTCGACCGTGCCGTCGAGCTCTCCGGCCGCACCTACGGCGCCGTGCACGAGGATGACGTGCGCTTCCGCGTCGTCGCCGACCACGTGCGCTCGTCACTGATGCTGCTCTCCGACGGCGTGCGTCCCTCCAACGAGGGCCGCGGCTACATCCTGCGTCGCCTGATGCGTCGTACGGTCCGTGCCATGCGCCTGCTCGGCGTCGACGCCCCGAGCTTCCCCGAGCTGTTCGAGGTGTCGAAGGAGGCCATGAAGGCGGCCTACCCGGTGCTGGAGGAAGACTGGACGATCCTGTCCTCGGCCGCCTTCGCCGAGGAGGAGACGTTCCGGCGCACGCTGGCCTCGGGCTCGACCATCCTCGACCTCGCCCTCGACGAGACGAAGAAGGCCGGCGGCTCGACCCTCAGCGGCTCCGAGGCGTTCCTGCTGCACGACACCTACGGCTTCCCGATCGACCTCACCCTCGAGGTCGCCGAGGAGGCAGGGCTGGACGTCGACCGCCCGGCGTTCGACGAGCTCATGCGCGGTCAGCGGGAGCGCGCGAAGGCCGATGCGCGCGACCGCAAGCGTCAGCTGGCCGATGTCTCGGTGTACCGCGAGTTCCGCGCCGTCGGCGAGACGCTGTTCGCCGGCTACACCGACCTGCAGATCGACTCGCGCATCCTCGGTCTGATCGTGGACGGCGCGCCCGTGCAGACCGCGTCGGAGGGGCAGATCGCCGAGGTGATCCTCGCCGAGACCACCCTCTACGCCGAGTCCGGCGGCCAGGTCGCCGACAAGGGCACCATCGTGGGAACCGGCTTCGAACTGGACGTGCTCGACGTGCAGAAGCCTGTGCCGGGCCTGATCAGTCACACGGTGCATGTCGCCTCGGGCTCTGTGGCCGTGGACGACCGCGCCACGACCGTGGTCGACGCCGCGAACCGTCGCGCCGCCCGACAGGCGCACTCCGCGACGCACCTCGTGCACGCGGCGCTTCGTGACACTCTGGGCAAGACCGCCACGCAGGCCGGTTCGCTGAACCGCGCCGGTTACATGCGCTTCGACTTCGCCTGGTCTCAGCCGCTGTCGGCTGAGACCCGCTCGGAGATCGAGGACATCACCAACCGCGCCGTGAACGACGCGCTCGAGGTGACCACCCGCATCGTCTCGCTCGACGAGGCCAAGGAAGCCGGCGCCATGGCGCTGTTCGGCGAGAAGTACGGCTCCGTCGTGCGGATGGTCGACATCGGCGGCCCGTGGTCGCGGGAGCTCTGCGCGGGGACGCACGTCTCGTCCAGTGCCGAGATCGGTCTGGTGAGCGTCGTCGGCGAGTCGTCAGTGGGCGCGTCCAACCGTCGCATCGAGGCGCTGGTGGGCCAGGACGCCTTCCGCGAACTGGCCGCGGAGCGCACGGTCGTGTCGCAGCTGTCCGCCGCGCTGAAGGCTCCGCGCGACCAGCTGTCCACGCGCATCGAGGAGCTGCAGTCGAACCTGAAGGCAGCTGAGAAGCGCATCGCGCAGTTCGAGGCCAAGGAGCGTGAGGGAAGGGTTCCCGCGCTGGCGGAGTCCGCCAAGCCTGCCGGCGTCTTCCACGTCGTCGCCTCCTCGCTCGGCGAGATCGGATCCGCCGACGACGTGCGCACCCTCGCGCTGAGTGTGCGTGAGCGGCTCGGATCGGATGCCGCGGTCGTCGTCCTCGGCGGTGTCGCGAACGGCCGCCCGATCGTCGTGATCGCCACCAACGACGCCGCGCGCGCCGCCGGAGCGAAGGCCGGCGCTCTCGTGCGCGTGGCGGCCGGGGTACTCGGCGGCGGCGGAGGCGGCAAGGACGATGTGGCACAGGGCGGCGGCACCGATGCCTCCGCGCTCGACGCCGCGCTGGACGCGATCGTGACGGAGCTGAAGGGCGCGTGAGCGGGTTCCGACGCGGCGTCCGCCTCGGCATCGACGTCGGGAAGGCGCGGGTCGGTGTGGCCCGCTCCGATCCCGACGGGATGCTGGCGGTGCCCGTCGAGACCGTTCCGCGATCCGACACCTCGGTGACGCGGATCGCGGAACTGTGCGCCGAGTGGGAGCCGATCGAACTGGTGGTCGGCCTGCCGGTGAACATGCGCGGTGAGGAGACGCTGTCGACGACGGATGCGCGGGAGTTCGCCGTGGCCCTGGGGACGCGGACCGGGCTGCCCGTGCGGATGGTCGACGAGCGGCTCAGCACGGTGTCCGCACACACCGCGCTGCGCTCTTCGGGCAGATCTCAGAAGAAGTCTCGTAGCATTGTGGATCAGGTCGCCGCAGTAGTGCTGCTGCAGCATGCGATCGACACCGAGAAGAGCACCGGTACCCCCGCCGGCGCGATCATCGACTCACCCGAGGAGCAATCCTGACCATGCCCGACCCTGGCAGTCAGAATCCGCAGAGCCAGCCCCCGAGGCTCAGCGATCTCTTCGACAATCTGCCTACCGCCGGTTCGCAGTTGCCGGAGTCCGACAGAACACCCCCGCCTCCCGGATCGCGTCGCGCGGCGCGCCAGGCGCGCCAGGCGTCCGGAGCCATTCCGGTCGTCTCGGAGCGCGCGGCGCAGGAGGTAGCAGCGCAACAGGCCGAGGCGGCGCAGTTCGCCGCTCAGCAGCAGGAGGCTCAGCAGCGGCCGGCGCAGCAGTTCACTTATCAGCAGCAGCCGGCAGCGCAGCCGCAGCCGCAGCCGCAGCCGCAGCCGCGGCCTACGCAACAGGCGGCAGCGCAGCCACAGGCCGCAACGCCCCCGTACTCCGCGCCGCAGCAGATGGCGCCGGCGCCGCAGCATGCCGCCCCTGTGCCGCCCACGCCAGCAGTGCAGCCCGGTCTCGCATCATCCGAGCAACCGCGCCCGGTCGTACCGCTGTCCACTTCGGAGACCGATCAGCGGGCGCCTGAGATGCCGTCGATCACGGGCCCCTTCTCGATCACGGTGACCGGTTCTCATGCCATCGCGGAGCAGCCGGCGGGCTCCGCCCCGATCATGACGGTACCCGCGTTCCAGGGCGCGGCCGCCTCGGCATCGATGCCGCGCGCGGCATCCGAGCCGGAACCCGCGGCGCAGCCGTTCCCTCGGACTGCGGCGTCGGAGCCCGAGCAGCCGCCCGAGTCGCGCATGCCGGCGGAGCAGGATCCGGCCCACGCTGCAGACCCTTCGGAGCCGGATGCGGCGACCGATCTGTTCGGTGGCGGCTCTGGCGGCCCGACGGACTTCGACGCGCTCTTCTCGTCGGAGTCGCACCGTGAGCCGAAGAAGAAGCGCGGCAAGGGCTGCCTGATCTCGCTGATCGTGCTGCTCGCGATCCTCGGTGGCATCGCTGGCGCCGGCGCGTGGGTGTACAACACCTACAGCGACAAGATCAACGAGGTCATGGGCTGGGGGCCGTCCAAGGATTACGAGCCCGGCCAGGAGAAGGGCGAGGCCTTCGTCACGATCAAGGACGGCGACACCGGACAGCCCATCTCCACCGCGCTGCACGCGGCGGGTGTGACCAAGACCGACTCGGTGTTCTACGACATGCTCGTCGACCAGAACCTCGCGGTGACCTTCTATCCCGGCGTGTACAAGCTGAAGAAGCAGATGACGGCGGAGGCGGCGCTCGATGCGCTGCGCGACGAGGACAACCGCATGGAGAACACCGCCTCCGTGCCTGAGGGCGGCCGCATCAAGGCCTTCCTGCCGACGGTCGCCGACTCGCTCGGAATGCCGCTGGAAGAGCTCCAGGCCGCCGTCGCGAACCCGGCGGACTACGGCGTGCAGGCGCAGAGCCTCGAGGGCTGGCTGTTTCCGGCCGTGTACACGTTCGACCCCGGCTCGACCGCCAAGGATGTCATCCAGAAGATGGTCGACCGCACCCGGCAGTCGTTGAAGAAGGCCGGCGTCGCGGCGGGCGATGAGGAGCGCATCCTCACCATCGCTTCGATCGTGCAGCGCGAGGGCCACACGGCGGACTTCGACAAGGTCTCCCGCGTCATCGACAACCGGCTGCAGCCGAACAACGACGAGACGCACGGACTGCTGCAGATGGACTCGACCGCGCAGTACGGCTACGGCCTGACGCACGACGGAGCGGTCTCGTCCTGGCCGTGGAAGGAGGTGTCGACGGACCAGAACCCGTGGAACACCTATGTGCACGCCGGGCTGCCGGCGGGGCCGATCGCCAGCCCGAGCGATGCCGCGATCGAGGCTGCGCAGAAGCCGGCAGACGGCCCGTGGTTCTATTTCGTGACGGTGAACCTGGACACGGGTGAGACGGTGTTCTCGGCGACGTACGCCGAGCAGCAGGCCGCCGAGAAGAAGTACCAGCAGTGGTGCAAGGACAACCCCGACAGGGGCTGCTACTGATGCCGACCCGACTGGCGGTGTGGGGCGACCCGATCGCCCACAGCCGTTCGCCGCAGCTGCATGCTGCGGCGTACAGGCTGCTCGGCCTGGACTGGACGTACGACCGGCGGCGGGTGGATGCCGCAGGCTTCGGAGATGCGCTGCACGGCCTGGACGACAGCTGGCGTGGCCTGTCACTGACGATGCCGCTCAAGGAGCAGGCGTTCCGGGCGGCGGACGAGCTCGATCGGCACGCCGAGCTGACCGGCGCGGTGAACACCTTGCTGCTGGGCGACGTCCTCCGCGGTTTCAACACGGACGTGGGCGGTCTGGTCGACGCCTTCATTGAGGCCGGCGTCACCGGCATCCGGAGTGCGCGGATCCTGGGTGCGGGAGCGACAGCGGCATCCGCTCTGGTCGCTGCCTCAGAACTCGGCGCGGAGCGCGTCGAGATCCGTGCCCGCCGGCCGGAGGCCGCGGTGCACCTGGTCGGGCTGGGCGAGCGGGTCGGGGTGCAGACATCTGTGAACGCATTCGCTGAGCCGGCGACCACGGTCGACCTCACGATCGCGACCCTGCCCAGCGGCACGGTGCTCGACGACCCCGTCGCCGATGCACTGTCGGCATCGGGCGGAGCGCTGCTCGACGCGGCGTACGCGCCGTGGCCGTCGGCGCTGGCCGCGCGCTGGAGCGCGCCGACCGTTCTCTCGGGCCTCGAGATGCTGCTGCACCAGGCCGTGCGGCAGATCCGCATCTTCCGGAACGGGAGCCAGGACGCAGTGCTGCCCGACGAAGCCGCACTGATCGAGG
This sequence comes from Microbacterium sp. MAH-37, assembly GCF_009758255.1. Lineage (GTDB taxonomy): Bacteria > Actinomycetota > Actinomycetes > Actinomycetales > Microbacteriaceae > Microbacterium. Next base: position 66 of record NZ_WSEN01000009.1, on the reverse strand, counting down.
TAATGCGGCTCATCGCATTTGAGCGTGTAGGACTGGTCTGAAGCCGCCGGCCTCGAGTAGCGATCG
>NZ_WSEN01000008.1 GCF_009758255.1 Microbacterium sp. MAH-37 | reverse complement strand
CGCGCTCGAAGGCTCAACACCCATCCAACGCGTTCACAACCTCACGGGGAAGAACAGCTAGACCCGGCCCACGTACCCCGGGATCTCCGCGCGGTCCACGCCGAGCGCATCGACTGCGGCGACGTACTCGCGCGTGAGTTCCAGCATCCGCTGGTGGCGGTGCGGCGCATCCAGGCGCGGCGCCACCACCGTACCGCCTCGTCCCCGCGTCTCGACGAAGCCGTCGGACTCGAGCTCACGGTAGCTGCGCGCCACCGTGTTGGCGGCGAGGCCCAGCGACGCCGCCAGGGTACGGACCGGTGGCAGCTTCGTGCCCGGCCGCAGCGCACCGCTCGCGATCCGCTCGCGCAGGCCCTCGCGGAGCTGCTCGAACGGCGGAGTCGCCGACCGGGTGTCGGTGACGATGTCGAGCTCAGGCATGGGGACCTCCTGAAGCGACGGTATCAGCGCGGGTCGTAGCGGCGCGGACGGTGCGTGCGGGCGACGAGGTCGCGCAGGCCCTCGAGCGCTGCGGGGGCGGCGCCGGCCGCCCGCGCCTGCACAAGCACGTTGCCCAGTGCGGTCGCCTCGACCGGTCCCGCGAGCACCGGGAGCGCTGCGCGATCTGCTGTCACCTGGCAGAGCAGGTCGTTCAGCGAGCCGCCGCCGACCAGCTGGATCGCGTCCACGCGCCGACCGGTCAGTTCTGTGGCCGTGGCGACGGCGTCGGCGAATGCCGCGGCGATCGACTCGACGATCGTGCGCACCAGCGCCGGCCGGTCCCGCGGCACCGGGCGCCCGGCCGCTCTCAGCACGGCGGCGATGCGATCCGGCATCCCGCCCGGTGCTGCGAGGCTCGGGTCGTTCGCGTCGAACAGGGGGAGCGCGTCATCGACGGATGCCGCCTGCGCGAGCAGGGAAGGCAGGTCGATCGGTGCGCCGTCCTCCGCCTCCCAGGCCCGCACGCTCTCGCTGAGCAGCCAGAGACCCGTCACGTTGTGCAGGAAGCGGATGCGGCGGTCGACGCCGAGCTCGTTGGTGAAGTTCGCGGCACGAGCGGCGTAGGTCACGACGGGCGCGTCGAGCTCCAGCCCGACCAATCCCCATGTGCCGCACGAGATGTAGGCCGATGACGGCGAGGGCAGGGGCGCCGCGACGACCGCGGACGCGGTGTCGTGCGAGCCGACCGCGACGACGGGCAGGTCCGCGCCGACCCGCGCGGCGACTGAGGGCACCAGATGCCCGGTCACCGTCCCGGCATCGACGAGCGGCGGCAGGATGCCGGGATCCACGCCGATCTGCTCGGCGAGATCGCGGTCCCACTCCCCGGTGCGCACCGAGAGCAGTCCGGTCGTGGAGGCGTTCGTGCGCTCGGCGACCCGGGCCCCCGTGAGCAGGAAGGCGAGCAGATCGGGGATCAGCAGTGCGGTGTCGGCCTCCGGCGTCCGCTCGTTTGCAGCGAACTGGTACAGCGTGTTGAACGGGAGGAACTGCAGGCCGTTGCGGGCGTACAGGTCCTCGAACGGGACGACCGCGTGCACCTTCGCGACGCCGCGCGCGGTGCGCGCGTCGCGGTAGTGGAACGGCTCGGCCAGCAGCTCGCCGTCTCGGAGCAGGCCGTAGTCGACCGCCCACGAGTCGATGCCGATGCTCTCGATCTCCGGCTCGCGCCGCACCGCCTCGGCGAGACCGTCGAGGACGTGTTCGAGCAGGACGCCGAAGTCCCAGTGCAGGCCGTCTTCGCGCTGCACGGGCCCGTTCGGGAACCGTGCGACCTGCTCGAGCTCGAGCACGTCGGCGTCGACACGGCCGATCATGACCCGGCCGCTCGTCGCCCCGAGATCGACGGCGGCGAAGGCCCGGATCATCGCTGGTGTCCTACGTCTCGTCGCTGCGGGTCTCCGGGTCCTGAGCGAGCGGAGCGAGACGAAGGGCGCTCAGGAGCCGGATGCGGGGAGCGTGGAGCCGGATGCGCGGCGTGGTTCCCGGATCCTGAGCGAGCGGAGCGAGCGCCGTGCTGAGCGAGCGAAGCGAGTCGAAGTGACGAAGGGCGGTGGCGTCCTTCGTCTCGTCGCTGCGGGTCTCCGGGTCCTGAGCGAGCGGAGCGAGACGAAGGGCGCTCAGGAGCCGGGTGGGATGGCCGAGCCGGTACGGCGGCGCTCATCGGAGGAACGCGGCGGCGACGCCGGAGTCGACCGGGATGTGCAGTCCGGTGGTGCGCGACAGCTCGGGGCCGGTGAGCACGTACACGGCGTCTGCGACGTTCTCGGGAACGACCTCGCGCTTGAGGATGGTGCGGTTGGCGTAGAACTGGCCGAGGTCCTCCTCGGCGACGCCGTAGGTAGCGGCGCGGTTCGCACCCCAGCCGCTGGCGAAGATGCCCGAGCCGCGGACGACGCCGTCGGGGTTGATGCCGTTCACGCGCACGCCGTGCTCGCCCAGCTCGACCGCCAGCAGTCGCACCTGGTGCGCCTGGTCGGCCTTGGTCGCCGAGTAGGCGATGTTGTTCGGGCCGGCGAAGACGGAGTTCTTCGAGGAGATGTAGATGATGTCGCCGCCGAGCTTCTGGTCGATGAGCACGCGCGCGGCGGCTTTGGAGACGAGGAACGAGCCCTTCGCCATGACGTCGTGCTGCAGGTCCCAGTCCTTCTCGGTGGTCTCCAGCAGCGGCTTGGACAGTGAGAGTCCGGCGTTGTTCACGACCAGGTCCACGCCCCCGAAGGCCAGCACCGCCTCGTCGAGCGCCGCCTGCACGGCATCCGCGTCGGCGACGTTCGCGGCGACGCCGATCGCGACGTCCGCGTTCCCGAGTTCGGATGCCGCGGCCTGCGCCTTCTCGAGATCGAGGTCGGCGACCACGACGCAGGCGCCCTCGGAGGCGAGGCGGGTGGCGATGGCCTTGCCGATGCCGGATGCGGCGCCGGTGACGAGGGCGACCCGGCCCTGGTGCGACTTCGGCTTCGGCATCCGCTGCAGCTTGGCCTCCTCCAGCGCCCAGTACTCGATGCGGAACTTCTCGGCATCCGAGATCGGCGCGTAGCTGGAGAGCGCCTCGGCGCCGCGCATCACATTGATGGCGTTGACGTAGAACTCGCCCGCGACCCGCGCGGTCTGCTTGTTCGCGCCGTAGGAGAACATGCCCACGCCGGGGATGAGGACGATCAGCGGATCGGCGCCGCGGATCGCAGGGGAGTCGGCCGTCGCATGCGCGTCGTAGTAGGCCTGGTAGTCGGCGCGGTACTCGGCGTGCAGCTCGTGCAGGCGCGCGATCTGCTCCTCGAGCGACGCCGTGGCGGGCAGGTCGAGGATGAGGGGCTTCACCTTCGTGCGCAGGAAGTGGTCAGGGCAGCTCGTACCGAGAGCCGCGAGCGCGGGAGCCTTCTCGGATGCCAGGAACTCCAGCACCGCGCCGGAGTCGGTGAAGTGCCCGAGCATCGGCTTGTCGGTCGACGCGATGCCGCGGATCGTCGGGGCGAGGGCGGCTGCACGTGCGCGCCGTTCCGCCGACGGCAGGGCCTCGTAGCCGGCGCGCACACCGCCGAACGGCTGCTCCGCTCCGTTCGACGCGATGTAGGCGGCGGCGGTGTCGATGATCCACAGCGAGTTCGCCTCGGCCTCGTCGCTCGTGTCGCCCCAGGCGGTGATGCCGTGACCGCCCAGGATGCAGCCGACGGCCTGCGGGTTCTGCTTCTTGATCTCCGCGATGTCGAGCCCGAGCTGGAAGCCGGGGCGGCGCCACGGCACCCACACGACCTTCTCGTCGAAGATGGCCGTCGTGAGCGCCTCGCCGTCGACGGCCGTGGCGATCGCGATGCCGCTGTCGGGGTGCAGGTGGTCCACGTGCGCGGCATCCACCAGACCGTGCATGGCGGTGTCGATCGACGGGGCGGCCCCGCCCTTGCCGTGCAGGCAGTAGTCGAAGGCGGCGACCATCTCATCCTCGCGGTCCACGCCGGGGTAGACGTCGACGAGCGCGCGCATGCGGTCCAGACGCAGCACCGCGAGACCGGGCTCGGTGAGCGTGCCCAGGTCGCCTCCGGAGCCCTTGACCCACAGCAGCTCGACGGGCTGTCCGGTGACCGGGTCGGTCTCAGCGCCCTTCGCCGAGGTGTTGCCGCCGGCGTAGTTCGTGTTCTTCGGGTCGGCGCCGAGGCGGTTCGAGCGCGCGATCAGGGCGGCGGCGGTGGGGTTGGTCATGACAGCTCCGTCGATCTCTCTTGAAGAGTGCGAGTTATGAATCGTTTCAAGAATACGGCGGACGGACGCCGGAATGCAAGACCCCTCAGGTCAGGGTGTCGGGCCGCCGGGGGCCGCCGTCGACTCCCGCCACTGGATCGCGTGCAGATCGGCGGGCCGCGACGGTGCCTCCTCGCCGCGCACGGCCGCGATGAGTCGCTGCATCGAGTAGGCGCCGAGGCGCTCCCGGTCCTGGGTGACGCTGGTGAGCGAGGGGGAGAGGAACGCGCTCTGCGGGTGGTCGTCCCAGCCGGTGATGCTCATGTCGTCGGGCAGGGTCCAACCGCGACGAAGGGCGGCCCGGATCGCACCGGTGGCTATCACGTCGTTCGCCGCGATCAGCGCGAGCGGCCGTGCGTCGTCGGGGAGGGCGGCGACGGCCATCTCGCCGGATCCGCCGCCCCAGTCGCCGTCGACGACGCCGAGCGAGGTCAGGCCGAGTCTTTCGACGGTCGCCCGATAGGCGTCGCGGCGTGCCCGCGCCGACGGGAAACGCGGGTCGCCGGCGACGTGCAGGAAGCGGCGATGCCCCAGGGTGGCGAGCCGTTCCATCAGGGTGACGATCGGCTGCGCATCGGCGAACTCGCCGGCCGCGTGCATCTCGTCGTCGAACTCGCCGACGGCGAGGATCGCGGGGGCGTCGGCGGGGGAGTCCGCCGTCGGCAGCGGCGTGAAGGCGAGCACCCCCTCGTACTGCCCCGAGTCGCGCACCTCGGCGACGCGCTCCGCGCGGGCGGCCGGTTCCTGGGGCAGGCTCACGACCTCGACGACGTACCCGGCTTCCTCCGCTGCGGCTGCGGCGCCGGGGATCAGGGAGAGAGGGATGGCGCTGGCGATCGGCACGACGATCGCCAGCCGCCCGGTGCGCCGGGTGCGCATGGCGCGCGCGGCGAGGTTCGGCCGATAGCCGAGATCGGATGCCGCGCGCAGCACCTTGTCTCGCGTGGCATCCGAGATGCCGGCGCGGCCGGTGAACACGAACGAGACCGTCGACTGCGAGACGCCCGCCGCCCGGGCGACGTCGTGGCTGGTGGGGCGCTCGCCCATCGGCATCCTCCTCTTGACGGACTCGGGATCTGTCCGCCATGCTATCCATACGATTTAGTAATACGTAGTAGTGGATGGAGGAGACCATGCTCAGGATCGGGATCATCGGCACGGGCGGGATCGCGGACGCGCACATCAGCGGCTACCGCGCCTTCCCCGAGCAGTGCGAGATCGTGGCGCTCGCCGACGTGCTGCCGGGCCGCGCCGCGCAGAAGGCCGAGGCGTTCGGCCTCGCCGCCGCGGCATACGACGACCCGGCGGCGATGATCGCCGAGGCCGGACTCGACGTGGTGAGCATCTGCACGCCGCCCTCGACGCACGCCGCGCTCGCGATCGCCGCACTGGATGCCGGCATCCATGTGCTGGTCGAGAAGCCGATGGCGCCCTCGCTCGAGGAGTGCGACGCGATGCTCGCGGCGCAGGAGCGCTCGGGTCGCATCCTCTCCGTCGTCGCGCAGAACCGGTTCCGCGACGACCTCGCCACGCTCAAGCACGTCGTGGACTCGGGGCTGCTCGGCTCGATCTCGCACGTGCGCGTGGACTCCGCGTGGTGGCGCGGGCTGCCCTACTACGACCTGTGGTGGCGCGGCACCTGGGAGAAGGAGGGCGGCGGCTGCACGCTGAACCACGCCATCCACCACATCGACCTGCTGCTCTGGCTGCTCGGCCGGCCCACCGAGATCACGGCGATGCTCGCCAACACCCAGCACGACAACGCCGAGGTCGAGGACCTGTCGGTGGCCGTGCTGCGCTACGACGACGGACTCGCCCAGCTGACCAGTTCGGTGGTGCACCACGGCGAGGAGCAGGAGATCGTGATCCAGGGCGCGAACGCCCGCATCTCGCAGCCCTGGAAGGTCGCAGCCGAGCGGTCCGCCCCGAACGGCTTCCCGGTGCCGGGCGGCGACGTCGATGTGGTCGCACGCATCGAGGCGCTGGTCGCGGAGCGCGAGCCGCTCGCGCACCTCGGCCACGAGGGGCAGATCGGCGATCTGCTCACCGCGATCCGCGACGGGCGAGCACCGATCGCTGACGGGCAGGACGGCCGCAACGCTGTCGAGGTCGTCGCCGCGATCTACCAGGCCGGGTTCGAACGGCGTCATGTCGCGCTGCCGCTCTCGTCGGCGGACCCGTACTACCGGGCGGGACAGCTCGTGGAGAACGCACCGCACTTCCACGAGAAGCAGCGCTCCCTGATCGAGGCCGCGTCGTGAGCGCCACGAGTTTCCCCGGCGGCACCTCGGTGTCGCACCTGGACGTGTACGCCGACGCTGCGGGCGACGGCGTGTGCGGCGGCAGCCCGCACCTGCATCTCGTCTCGACGGAGGCGTACCTCGTCGTCTCGGGCGAGGGAGCGCTGCAGACCATCGACGGCGAGGGATACCGCGAGACCCCGCTCACCGCAGGGTCGGTCGTGTGGTTCACCCCGGGCACCATCCACCGTGCGGTGAACCTCGGCGACCTGCGCGTGGTCGTGCTGATGAGCAACGCCGGACTGCCCGAGGCCGGCGATGCCGTGATGACCTTCCCGGCCGAGATCGTGGCGGATGCCGCGGCCTACGCCTCAGCCGTGTCATTGGGCGCCCCGGAGGAGCATGCCGAGCGTGCGGCGCGACGCCGCGACCTCGCGGTCGCCGGATTCGAGACCCTGCGCGACGCCGTGCGCGCCGGCGACCGGGCGCCGCTGGAGGCCTTCCACGCAGCGGCGGGTGCGCTCGTCCGAGAGCGCGCGGCGGAGTGGGTCGACCTGGTCAGCGCCGGACCGCTCGCCCAGGCGCAGGAGTCCCTGTCGCGGGCATCCGCCGTCGCCGTCGGCGATGTCTCCCACCTCTCGTCCGCCCGCGTGCACGAGGCGACCGCCTCGGCCGGCGAGCGGCGCTTCGGAATGTGCGGCCGCCTCCGCACCTACGACGTCACAGATGTTCCCACTGATCAGGAGTCCTCACGATGACCTTCACCTTCGACCCCCTTCCCACTCCTGTCGTGGGGCCCGGCGAGTTCGTCTTCGCCGCCGTCGGTCTCGATCACGGGCACATCTTCGGCATGGTCGAGGGGCTGATCGGCGCCGGTGGGACGCTCTCGCTCGTGCACGACTCCGATCCCGAGCGGGCGGCCGCATTCGCCGCGCGCTATCCGGGTGCGCGGGTCGCGGCATCCGAGCACGAGGTGCTCGACGACCCCGATGTGCGGCTGGTCGCCAGCGCGTCGATCGCGGGCGACCGTGCACCGCTCGGCGTGCGGGTGCTCGACGCGGGCAAGGACTTCTTCGGCGACAAGCCCGCCATCACGAGCTCCGCTCAGCTCGCCGCCGCGCGCGCGGCCGTGGAGCGCACTGGCGGGATCTTCGCGGTCTACTACGGTGAGCGACTCCACTCCGAGGCCGCGCTGCTCGCCGGCCAGCTCATCGACCAGGGCGCGATCGGGCGAGTGCTGCAGGTCGCCTCCTTCGGGCCGCACCGCGTCGGCACCGGTCGGCCGGACTGGTTCTTCGAGCCCGACCGCTACGGCGGCATCCTCTGCGACATCGGCAGCCACAACTTCGAGCAGATGCTGCACTTCACGGGCGCAACCGGCGGTGAGATCGTCAGCGCGACCGTCGCCAACTACGCGCATCCCGAGACGCCGGGTCTGCAGGACTTCGGCGACGCCCACGTCGTGCTCGACAACGGCACCACCGGGTACGTCCGCGTGGACTGGTTCACCCCCGACGGACTCGGCATGTGGGGCGACGGGCGCACGCTCATCCTCGGCACCGACGGATACATCGAGCTGCGCAAGTACATCGACATCACCACCGACAACGGGGGCGACCAGGTTCTGATGGTGAACCAGGACGGCCAGTACCGGTTCGACGCCGCAGGGAAGACCGGGGCGCCGTTCTTCGGCCGGCTGATCCGCGACAGCCTGGACCGCACCGAGACCGCGATGACACAGGCGCACGCGTTCATGGCCGCGGAGCTGAGCATCCAGGCGCAGGAGCAGGCGCGGGTGCTGGCGGGAGCGCCGGAGGCGGTGGCATCCGCCCACTGAGCGCATCACGCGAGGACAGGACGGATACCAGGATCGTCCTGTCCTCGTGTGCGGGGGCGAAGAGCTTCAGCGCCCCACGGCGGTGATGTCGATCAACGGCTCGGGACGGTGCACGCCGCGAGGGCGGTAGCCCAGCTCTGCGGAGAGTCCCAGGTGGTCGGCCAGCAGCCAGGTGATCGCCGACCACATCTCGGTGCCCTGCAGCCCTGCGACGCCGTCGGGGCCGTCGCTGAGCGGGGCGAACGCGAAGCCCTGCCCGTCGCGCCACTGCTTCAGTGCGCGCGCGAGCTGTGCACGAGCCCAGGCCTCACCCTCGGCGCGCCGGTGACCGGTCTGCTTCGCGGCGAGCCAGAGCGGATGGATGACGTCGAGGATGTTGCAGGCCGTGTACCCGTCCGGCGTCTCGAGCATCGGATCCGCGGCGTGCGCCAGCACCGTGTCGATCGTCGCTTCGGGGTGCGGCAGCGGCACGCCGAACTGCGCGTACGCGCCGCGGGTCAGCCGGTAGAAGCCGTTCACGGCCTGCAGCCGCAGCGCGCCGGAATCGACCCGCCCCCACATTCCCGTCCCGGGATCCGCGTGCGCGGTGAGCCAGCCCAGCATCCCGAAGTACGGACCGAAGCCGCCGTCGGCGAGGCGATCGCCGTGGTCGGCGACGGTGAGCGCACAGGCGGTCGCGAGGTGGTCGACGGCCGCACCGTCGCCCCACGCGCCGTCGCTCCAGCCGCGCTGTCCGAGTGCGGCGGCCGCGGCGTCGCCGCTCAGGGACTGCACGGCGGCGATCGGATGCGGGATCGCGCCGCCGAGCAGGCGGATCGCGTAGCCCACGCTCAGCACGTGATAACCGGGGTCGGTGCCGCTGTCGGCCGGGTCGAACAGGCCCGTCTCCGGATCCTGCAGCGCCGTCAGTCGGCCGAGAAGTTCGCCGGCCTCGAACCCGGGCGGTGGACCGCCGAGGAACAGGTCTGCGATCTCGACCGCGTCGCACCAGGGGCGCACGGCCGTGGCATCCGTCTCCGCTGACGCCGAGGGACGGTCGACGAAGCCGCCGTCCTCGAGGCACCGGGTGAGCACGGCGGGCGCCTGCGCGCGGGCCGTGTCGCCGAAGGCGCGCAGCGCCGTACGCAGGTCGTCATCGCTCTCGCCGGGAGCGGCTCCGCGCCGGTCGCGGATGATCCGCGCCGGATTGCCCGCGGCCACCGCCCAGTCCGGCACGTCCTTCGTCACCACCGCTCCGGCGCCGATGACGACGTGGTCGCCGATCGCGACGCCGTCGAGGATCGTCACGCCCGAGCCGATCCAGACGTCGTCGCCGATCGTGATCCCCTTGGCCCAGGTGCCCTGCGTGAACACCGGGGAATCCGTCTCCATGCGGTGGTTGAAGCCCAGGATCGAGGTGTGGGCGCCGATCCGCACGCCGTCGCCCATCGCGACCTCGCCCCGCACCACGGCGAACGGGTTCACCGTGCAGTCCGCGCCGATCCTCAGGTCGCCGGTGAGGTACGCGAGCGCGGCGACGTAGCTGCGGTCGCCGATGACCAGGCTGTCGCAGAAGACGGCGGCGTTCGAGGCGATCATGACACCCTCGCCGAAGGTCGCGCCGTGCGTCGCCAGCTCGCGCTGACGCGCGCGCTGCGCCTCGCCCTCATCGGATGCCGGATCGTACTCCCAGGGCAGGAAGTCCAGCCGCTGCGGGGTCTCGGCCATCACATGAGTCCTCGCGGCTCAGGCGACGAGGGCGGCGATGCGGGTGGCGAAGCGCTCGATCGTGAGGCCGGCGGCATCCTCCTCGGGACGATTGAGGTGGCCGTGGCGGGTGCCGATCTCGGTGTGCACCTGGACGTCGCGGCCGGCATCCTTCAATGTCGCGGCGAACTGCTCGCCCGACGGTCGCAGCCCGTCGACCTCGCTGTTGACGATGATGGTCGGCGGGAAGTCCGCGAGCTCGGATGCCGTGGCGAGGCCGGGAACCGCCGGCAGCGGCGCGTTCTCGACGGGGCCACCGAGGTAGTTCTCATACATGTTGAGGATCACGTCCGGCGGGAATCCGCCGCGATCCGCGTCGGCGTCGAGCACCGCGAGGGTCTCCGCGGACGGCTCGCCCTGGATCGCGTGCAGCGTCGGGTAGGCGAGCACCGCGAGCGCGACGCCCTCGTCGGTGCCGGCGAGGCGCAGCGCAGCGCCGGTCGCGAGATTCGCGCCCGCGCTCGCGCCGCCGACGGCGATCGCGTCGGGGCGGATGCCGAGATCGCCGGCGTGCGCGCGCATCCAGCGGATGGCGCTGACCATGTCGTCGGAGCCGGCCGGGTAGATGTGGCCGGGCTCTTCCTTCACGCCGGGGTGGAAGTCCTCCGGCTTCGGCGCGAGCCGGTAGTCCACCGAGACGACCGTCGTGCCCCGGGCGGCGAGCTGCTGGGCGACCCAGTCGCCCTCGGGCATGTCGATGTCACCGAACAGGAAACCCCCGCCGTGCGCCCAGACGAGTCCGGTGCCGTTCGGATCCGTGGCCGGATAGACGCGCACGAGCCCGTCGGCGGCGAGGTAGGGCGCGGTGGATTCCGCAGTGAGGTCGCTCATGCACCCCATCCTGCCTGAACTCCGCCGACGCGATCGGCCGCGATGCGCTGCTGATAGCCGGATGCCGCATACGCGGCCATCGGGTCGGCGGGCAGCCCGCGCGACTCGCGCCACTGGGCCAGGGCCGGACGGACGTCGGTGTAGAACGCGTCCATGAACACGGCGTTCGCGGCCAGCACGTCATTCGCGGTCTGCGCGGCGGCAAGGGCATCGCGATCCACGAGCAGGGCCCGAGCGGTCATCTCCTGCACGTTCAGCACCGAGCGGATCTGACCGGGGATCTTGTCCTCGATGTTGTGGCACTGGTCGAGCATGAAGGCGACGTCGGGGTTGTTCAGTCCGCCGCCGCGGACCACCTCGAACAGGATGCGGAACAGCTGGAACGGGTCGGCCGCGCCGACGATCAGGTCGTCGTCGGCGTAGAAGCGCGAGTTGAAGTCGAACGAGCCCAGTTTGCCCAGGCGCAGCAGCTGCATGACGATGAACTCGATGTTGGTGCCGGGGGCGTGGTGGCCGGTGTCCAGGCACACCATGGCCTTGTCGCCGAGGGCGCTTACCTGCGCGTAGCTCGTCCCCCAGTCGGGAACGTCGGTGTGGTAGAACGCCGGCTCGAAGAACTTGTACTCCAGCACCAGGCGCTGATCGTCGCCGAGGCGCGCGTAGATCTGCTGCAGCGAGTCCTGCAGGCGGTCCTGGCGGGCGCGCATGTCGTTCTGGCCGGGGTAGTTCGACCCCTCGGCGAGCCAGATCTTCAGATCACGCGATCCGCTGGCGTGCATCACGTCGATGCAGGCGAAGTGGTGGTCGATCGCCTTCTGCCGGATCTCGTCGTCCTCGTGCGTCAGCGCGCCGAACTTGTAGTCCTCGTCCTGGAAGGTGTTCGAGTTGATGGTGCCCAGTGCGACGCCGTGGTCCTCGGCGTGCTTCCGCAGGTCGTCGAAGTCGCACATGTCCCACGGGATGTGCAGGGCGACCGTCGGCGCCAGTGCGGTGTATGCGTGCACCTGCGCGGCATCCGCGATCTTCTCGAACGGGTCGCGCGGCGTGCCGGGCGTGCCGAACACGCGGAAGCGGGTGCCGGAGTTGCCGAAGGCCCACGAGGGGAGCTCGATCGCCTGGCGTTCCAGCGCGGTGCGGATGTCGGGGGACAGCTCTGTCATCATCACTCGATCCATGAATCGTTTCATAAAAGCTGATTCGAGGATAGGATGCCCCTGATGATCTCGTCAAGCTCCGGGGGTGCGCAGTGGTCAGCGTGAAGGACGTCGCGGCCGCGGCGCAGGTGTCGGTCGGCACCGTGTCGAACGTGCTCAACCGGCCCGACCGCGTCGCACCGGGCACCGTCGAGCGGGTGCGCCGCGCCATCGACGAGCTCGGCTTCGTGCGCAACGACGCCGCCCGCCAGCTGCGCGCCGGCCGCAGCCGCAGCCTCGGGCTCATCGTGCACGACCTGGCCAACCCGTTCTTCGCCGCGATCGCCCGCAGCGCCGAGGCGCGCGCCGCGCAGGAGGGGCTCTCCCTGCTCGTGGCCGGCAGCGACGGCGACGCCGAGCGCGAGGCGCGCTACCTGTCGCTGTTCGCCGAGCAGCGCGCCTCCGGAGTGCTCGTGGCACCGATCGGCGGCGAGGAGGCGATCATCGAGCACCTCGAGCACAGCGGCATCCCCGCCGTGCTCGTCGACCGCGACGCCGAGACCGCAGCGCTGTCGTCGGTGTCCGTCGACGACGTCGAGGGCGGCAGGCTCGCCGTGGCGCACCTGATCGCCCAGGGGCGAGGCCGCATCGCCTTCGCCGGCGGCCCGGATGCGGTGCATCAGGTGCGCGATCGTCATCTCGGCGCGCAGGCCGCGGTCGCGGCATCCGGTGCCACGCTCGAGCGCCTGCCCAGCCCGACCCTGACCGTCGAGGACGGCCGCCGGATCGGTGAGGACCTGCTCGCGCGCCCTGCCGCCGAGCGGCCGGACGGCGTGTTCGCTGCGAACGACCTGGTCGCCCTCGGACTGATCCAGTCGCTCGTGATGTCGGGCAGTGTGCGGATGCCGCAGGACATGGCGCTGGTCGGCTACGACGACATCGACTTCGCGCCGGCCGCCGTCGTGCCGCTCACCTCGGTGCGTCAGCCGGCCGTCGACATCGGCGCCAGTGCGGTGGAGCTGCTGCTCGGCGGCGAGCCGCGCCACGTGCGATTCGTGCCCGAGCTCGTGCTGCGCGCGTCGGCGTGAGTGCTGTCGTCTCTGTCGCGTCGGTTCGCCGACTGAACCGGCTGCCGACGAGTGCACCACCTATTGACGTCCACAGGTGGTGCACTCGTCGCGAGGTGGTTCACTCAGCGGGATCTGGTGCACCCGCGGCGAGCTGATCGGCGACGTTGAAGACCTCCGTGAGCCGCACGGCGGCCTGGTCCGGGCGGCCCTCCAGGCCGACGAAGAAGCGCGCCATCTCGGCCTCCCACCGCGAGGCGACCTCGGATGCCGCGAGGTACGCCTGCGCGGCATCGTCGTCGTCGGTCTCGTAGTAGCCGACCAGGCGACCGCCGTCGGCCAGGAACAGCGAGTAGTTCCGCCGTCCGGATGCCGCGATCTCGGCGAGCATCTCCGGCCAGACCGGGGAGTGCCGCTCCAGGTACTCGTCGAGCAGTTCGGGGCGGACCTGCAGTTCGAAGCAGACGCGGGTCATGGGGCTCCTTCTTCCGGGGTGTCTCTCATCATGCATCCGGATCGCAGTTCGTCCCGCTCTCGCGACCGGAGAGCGGGACGAACTGCGACCTGAGCGGGGTCAGCGCACGGTCACCGTGACCGGCTTGGACTTCGTGGCGCCGGCGGCGTTCACCAGCTCCGCGACGTACACGTACGAACCGGGCGCGCGACCGGTGACCTGGGTCACCGCGTGCTGGGCGTTCGGCGAGGCGGCGACGAGCTGCTGCTCGTCGATCAGCTCGCCGTTCTCGTACAGCCGGTACGTCTGGCCGTTCGTGCCCCACCACAGGTCGGTCGATACCGCGTAGGATCCGTCCCTGTCCTTGTTGTCGTGGCTCACGACGGGCACCGCAGGCGCGGCATCCTTCACGACCACCGTGACCGACGACGTCTGCGTGACGCCGGCGGCATTGATGAGCTCACCGGTGTACTCGTACGTGCCGTTGGCCAGCCCCGACACCTGCACGGTCGCGGTCTGCGCGTTCGGCGAGTCCGGAGTCAGCGGCTTCGAGGAGATCAGCTCGCCGTTCTGGTAGAGCCGGAACAACGATCCGTTGGTGCCCCACCACAGGTTCATCGTGACGTCGTACACGCCGTCGGAGAGGCCGTTCGCCCATCCGCTGGTGGTCGACAGCACCGCCCGGCCCGGAGCCGTCTTCGAGCCGTCGTCGACGATCACGGTCACCTCGGCACTCGCCCTCGTGACCAGCCCCGCGTGGTTGACCGCGTTGACCGTGACCGTGTGCACCCCGGCGAGCCCGTCGAGGTCGATCGCGGCATCCGGCGACACCGGGGTGCCATCGAAGGTCACGTCGAGGTTGCGCACACCGGACTCCGGGTCGGCCGCCGTGATGCCGAGTTGCAGCGTCGCGGAGTCGGCCAGCACCGAGCCGTCCTCTGGCAGGCCGGACACGACCGGAGCGGACTCGTCCGCCGAGCCGGTGGGGGAGCCGGTGACCGCGATGTGCGGGGCGGCCGGCATCTCCATGCCCTCTCCGAGGAAGAAGCTCGTCTGGGTGGGCTGGTTGTAGCCGGTGTTCTGCCATGCGACCGACAGCCGGTAGACCGGGTCGTGCATCAGCGTGCGGATGCGCAGATCGGTCTCATCGGTCGTGGAGTAGATGCGCAGCTCGGAGGAGTCCTCCGAACGCCACGCGATCTCCTCGCGCCAGTCGCCGAACAGATCGGCCTGCAGGTTCGGGTTGCCCTTCGTGTCGTTGTTCGACAGGGCCCCGTCGGCCTTCAGGATCACGTCGGACTGCTCGGTCTCCCAGTTCCACTTCGACACCGTCGGCACGCCCGTGCGGGTCGTCTCGTCGAAGTCGTGGTCGACGATCTCGCGGAGCGGATCGCCGTCGAACCAGGCGAGGAAGTTCGCCGCCGGGATCTTCTCGGAGATCAGCTCGCCGGTCGACGACTTCAGCTGGCCGACGGGGGAGTTCCACGCGGCGTCGCCGCCGATGGCCCACCCCTCGGCCCCCTCGTACCGCGGATCGATGTCGCCGGATGCGGCACGGCCGGTGTCCTTCGTCGCGGGGATCGACCACAGCACCTCGCCCGTGCGGGCGTCGCGCATCGTGGCCCCGCGGTTGCCGGAGGCGTGCATCTCCTCGTGGGCGGCGAACACCTCGAGGCCCGGTCGTGACGGCACGAGATCGGAAACGTGCAGCGCGTCGCCATGGCCGAGTCCGGTCGAGTACAGCAGCTCGCCGTCGTCGTCCACCGTGGCCGAGCCGTACACGATCTCGTCCTTGCCGTCGCCGTCCACGTCGGCCACCGACAGGTTGTGGTTGCCCATCCCGTAGAAGCCCTCGTTGCCCGCGTCGTTCGAGTCGAGCACCCAGCGCTGCATCAGCTTCGTGCCGTCGAAGTCGTACGCGGCCATCACCGCGCGGGTGTAGTACCCGCGGCTGAAGATCGCGCTCGGGTGCTCTCCGTCGAGATACGCAGTGGCGGCGAGGAACCGGTCGACCCGATTGCCGTAGGTGTCACCCCAGGCGCCGACATCGCCCCGCGGGGGCACGTAGTCGATCGTGTCGATCGCCTTGCCGGTGAGCCCGTCGAACACCGAGAGGTACTCGGGGCCGGTGAGCACGTAACCGGAGCTGTTGCGGTGGTCGGCGCTGGCGTTGCCGATCGGCTGCCCGGTGCCGTCGATGGTGCCGTCTCCGGTCTTCATCATGACCTCGGCGCGGCCGTCGCCGTCGTAGTCGAACACCTGGAACTGCGTGTAGTGCGCGCCGGCGCGGATGTTCACGCCGAGGTCGATCCGCCACAGCCGGGTGCCGTCGAGACGGTAGGCGTCGAGGTACACGTTGCCGGTGTAGCCCGCCTGCGAGTTGTCCTTCGAGCGGGACGGATCCCACTTCACGATCAGCTCGTACTGGCCGTCCCCGTCGACGTCTCCGACGCTGGTGTCGTTGGCGCGGTAGGTGTACGGCTGGCCGTCCTTCGTGTAGGCGTCGGCCGGCTTGTCCAGAGGCACGGACAGGTAGTCCCCGTCCTGCGGCGTGAACTCCTTCGTCTCGGTGGTCTCCTTGCCGTCCAGCACCTTGGTGATGAAGTACACGGATGCCGCATCGCCGGTCTTGTCGAGGTAGTTCGTCGAGTCCGTGATGGGCTTGTCGGTCAGTCGCTTGCCGTCGCGGTAGACGTGGAACGCCGCCGCATCCGGGTCGGTGCCCAGCATCCTCCATGAGATCAGGTTGCCGTCATCCGTCTTCACCGCCAGCGGTGCGCGGTCGAGGTACTCGGCCTGCCGCTGCAGCACGGTCGCGGCATCCGTCTTCAGCTGCGCGGATGCCGCGCCGGCGCCGCCGGCGTTCACTGCGACGACCGTGTAGAAGTACGGGATGGTGGTCAGCACGTCGGTGTCCGTGTAGTGGTTGCCGGTGGCGATGCCGACCAGGTCGCCCTGCTCGCCCTTCACCTCGGAGCGGAACACCAGGTCGTACAGCGCCGTGGACGGCTGAGCCCAGGAGATCTCGATCTCGCGCTTCTCCAGCCGCTCGACCGCGAGAGCGGTCGGGGCCGCAGGCACGGCGACATCCGGGTCGACGAACGAGACCTCGACCGCCTTCGACGGCACCGACTCCAGGCCGGTCTGGTCGACGGCCGTCACGGAGTAGGTGTAGTCGAGGCCGACGCGGGCGCCGGTGTCGGCGAACGACGGCTCGGTCGCGGTGCCGACGAGCACCGGCTTCGCGTCGAACGCGGACTTCCGATACACGTTCCAGCTGACGCCGGACTCGGTGTCCCAACCGAGCTGGACCTTCGGAGCTGTGGGGTCGGCGTCGATATCGGTCGCCTTCAGCCCGGTGGGTCCGAGCAGGATCGGTGTCACCTCGAGACCGTTGAGCCGGGTGCCGGCCGCGGGGCCGTAGACGCGCACGTTCAGCTGCCCGTCGGTGACCAGCACCGGACCGCGCACCGACTCGTTGACGGAGCCCTTGCCGGCGTTGCCGCTGCCGAAGGCACGGCCCTCCAGATCGAAACTCGTCTTCGTCGAGCCGATCCAGTCGCCCGAGTAGGTCTTCACCGAGTACGTGCCGTTCGGCACGTCGAGCAGGAACTCGCTCGAGTCACCCGGCAGCACGAAGTCGCGCTGCAGGTCGTCGGCCGCGTCGCCGCGGTCGCGTCCGGCGTTCGCCGGCAGCGGGGTGGCGAAGCCGAACCCGGTCTCCTTCGTGTACCCGTCATCCGGGTTCACCTCGGTGTACCCGGCCATCAGCGGGTTGCCGGCGAGCTGGAAGTCGAACTTCCACTTCGCCTGCTTGGTGGTGAAGGTCACGGCATCCGACGGGGCGGAGTCGCCGCGGCCGTTGGTCGCGATCACCCGGTACCGGTAGGCGGTGCCCTCCGCCAGGCCCTGCACGATCGCGGAGTTCTGGGTGGTCGTGGTGACCAGGCTCCAGGTCTGCTCCGGGTCGGCGACGGCCTGCCGCTGGATCTTGTAGATGTCGGCAGTGGCGGATGCCTGCCACTGCAGCACGGCCCCGGCGTTCGAGATCGATCCGGCGACCAGCTGCTGCGGTGCGTCCGGAACGGCGGCCGGCGGCTCGATGTCCGTCACCTTCGTGGCGAGCGGGTCGGCGAGGTCGACGACGTCCTGCGCGATCAGGCGGGCCATCTGGATGGCGCCGTACTCCTGGAAGTGCGTGTCGTCCTGCGTGCCGGAGGGGCGGTTCGGGAAGATGCCCGGGTCGACCCAGAGGAACACGGCCTTGGCCGCCTCCGGACCGATCTCATCGAGGTAGGCGCGGCTGGAGGCCGAAAGATCGACCAGGAGCACGTTCTCCTCGACGGCGAGCTCCTTCATCTTCTCGACGTACTCGGGGAAGCTCACGTTCGCGAGCCCGGTCTCGGCGTTGAAGCTGCGCCGCGAGACCGGGGTGACCAGCACCGGGGTGGCGCCGCGCTGGCGCGCGCCGTTCACGTAGGTGCGCAGGTACTCCTTGTAGTCCGCCGGGCTGGCGTACCGGTCGTCCACACCCTGGGTGGCGTCGTTGTGCCCGAACTGGGTGAACAGGTAGTCGCCGGGGCGGATGCCGCGCAGGATGTCGTCGAGCCGGCCCTGAGTGATGAAGTTCTTCGAGGAGCGGCCGCCGATCGCCTGGTTGCTGAAGGCGATGTCGTCGGCGAAGAACCGGTCGATCATCTGGCCCCAGCCCGCCTGCGGGGCGTAGGCGGCGGCGTCGTAGGTCTGCACGGTCGAGTCGCCGGCGATGTAGACCGTCGGGATGGCGCCGGCGAGTCGCTTCGGCTGGCGGATGACGGTGAGCGCGTCGAGGGCGGCGGCGTCGCCGGTGACGGCCAGCGTGAGGCGTCCGTCGACGAGGGCGATCGGGAACGCCATCTCGAGGTGCTCGCCGGCGGGCTTGTCGGTGGCCTGCACCTTGGCGATGCCCTCCGCCGTGATGGCGATGTTCGTGGCGGCGGAGTCGTCGCCCGCGATCAGCTGCACGGTGTAGTCGCCGGCGCCCAGCTGCACCTCGAAGGTGCCGCCCTGCGCGGCGACGAAGTCGGACCGCAGCGGGTCGTCGCCACCCCGGTCGACATCGGCGGGGGACGCGGTGGGCGCGGTGCTGAAGCCGTAGCCCCAGGCATCGTCGAACGCGGTGCTCGAGAGCACCGGGAGGGCGCCGTCGGCCACGGCGCCCGGGCCGAAGTCGAAGGTCACGGAGTCGCCGGCCGGCAGCGGTGCGGGGGCCGTGTAGACCGCGGAGGTGACGGTTTCGGAGGCGGGGGAGGTGCCGGCGGCGTTGCGTGCCAGCACGCGGTACGACCACTGCAGGGACGTGTCTGCGGCATCCGTGTATGCCGGGGTGGTGACCGTCGCGATGTCGGCGAAGGCGCCGTCGGCGCCCGCGCGCTGCACGACGTACTCGTCGGCGTTCGGCGTGAGCGACCAGGTCAGTGCGACCCCGGAGTCGGTGACGCGGGCGACGGCGAGGTCGGCGGGGGCGGCGGGGATCTCGAGCTTCGGGATGACGCCGCTGAGCACCTGCTCGGCGCGAGGGGAGACGCGGTCGTAGGCGCTGACCGCCTCGACCGTGTACGCGTACGAGCCGCCCGCGGCGACGTCCTTGTCGGAGTACGTCGTGCCGTCGGTCTCGGCGATCTGCGTGAAGTCGCCGGCTGCGCCGTCGGTCACCGGCGCGCGCAGCACGCGGTAGGTCGCGGCGGCGTCGGATGCCGTCCAGCCGAGGTCCACGGTGTTCCAGGCGACGCGGGTGACGGCGAGACCGGCGGGAGCGGCCGGTGTCACCGGCGCGACGACCAGGCCGTTCACGTAGGCGCCGAGCCCGCTGCCGGTGAAGCCCACGTTCAGCTGGCCGTCGGTGACGACGACGCGGAAGGTCTGCGTGGTGGTGGCCGCCTTGTCTGTGGTCATGCGCGGCTGCGCGGTGCCCTCGAGTGACATCGTGGCGTTCGTGCCGGAGGTGCCGGCGAGTGCATCGCCGATCGACACGGTCACGTCGTACTCGCCGGTGGCGACGTCATCGATCGTGAAGGCCCAGTCGGTGCCGGCGACGAAATCCTCGGCGACGGGGTCGGCGGGCGTGCGGTTGCCGGTGCGGTCGCGGTCGAACAGCGTGACGCCGTCGGGGGCGGTGATGCCCCAGCCGATCTCGGCGGTGTACAGCGAGGTCGTGAGCACCTGCTGGTAGCCCTCGGCGACGGGGCTGGTCTTCGTCCCGAAGTCGAAGCGCCACTCCTCCGGTGCCGCGGCGGCGGCGGGGAAGGCCGTCAGCGCGGTGCCTATCACGGCGGTGGTGGCGACCAGGGCGAAGGCGCGGATGCCGCGCCGCCGCCGTTCTGGTCTGGGGGTTCGGTCGGGGTGCATGGACAGGTCCACGGTTCCTCCTCGGACAGCACTGGCAAGGGAGTCGGCCCGCTCCGCATCGCTGCGGGGCGGGCTCGGAACCGGGGCGCGTACGGACTCGGCCGCGGTGTGCGCGGACTGGAAAACGTATTCCTGTCCGCGTCGTGACCGATCCTGGCACGGTGCGGGAGCGACGCGCAAGAAGAAGTTGTTACGTTTCAATCTCGGCGGCTTGGTGCTAGGGTCTGGATCGGTAATCGTTTACCCGCCGCGGGCGCGGCGCCCCCAGACCCCCGCCGCCGGGACGAATACGGACCGTTCCGGCGGCGGGTCCATGGCGCGCCGGTCAGGTGCGGCGAGGCGCGCGGCGCGGCGGTCAGCCGCGGTGCCGGTCAGCCGTGGTGCCGGTCAGCCGCGGGTCGGTTGCGTCCAGGTCGCAGTTTCCGTCGCTTTCCCGTGCTGAGAGCGACGCGTATTGCGACCTGGACTGCTGGGGCGCGGGTGGTCCGCTCTCAGCTCGCTGTCTCCCTCTGCTGCGGTCGCACTGGTTGCGGGTGCGCGGCACAGCAGACCCGCAACCAGTGAGACCGGAAGCGACGAGTATTGCGATCAGGTCGTGCCCGGCGTGGCCCGTGCCGCGCCTCAGCCCACGGGCATCCATTCGCCTCGCGTGCGCAGCGTCACAGCCGTGACCGCGCAGAGCGCGGCGTCGGATGCCTGCAGTGCAGCGCGAGCGGACGGCGGCAGCCAGACCGTGCTGCGTGCGGACAGCGGCAGCACGTGCAGCGCGACGCGGCTGTCCGGAATGGCTCCGACGTCGCGGAGCGACACCGACCAGCGGGTGCCGTCCCAGTAACGGTCGTCGACAGTTCTGCCGTCCACGCGCAGCTGACCGACGTCGCCGGCCCAGTCGATGTCGAGCACCGCATCACCAGACCAGTCGCCGAGGTCGAGAGTGAAGACGGCGGCGAGGTCGTCGAAGACCTCGGGGGCGGGTGCGCGATGCCGCGCGCCTCCGAAACCGTAGTCGGCCGGTGGCGCACCGCCGTCCCGCATCCGCCGGATCTCGACGTGCCGGGGCGGGTCGGATGCCGGCACCGGCAACTCCTGCCAGCCGGCATCCGGGTCGAAGCGTCGCAGTCGCGATGCGTCGCGGACGCGCACATCGCGGCCGTCCCAGGTCAGCTGCCCGTCGCAGTCCCAGAGGGTGTCGCCCAGCAGCCAGGCATCCGTCGCGTCTGCCAGCAGCAGCACGGTCGCGGAGCCGATCCGGTGGATGCCGGGCTCGATCACCCGCGGGGGCTCGTCATCGATCGCGATCTCGGCGGGGATGCCGGGATCGGCGATCAGCACGAGGACGTCGCCCGGCAGCAGGGCATACGCCGACGCCGTCGCCCAGCGCAGTCTGGTCCACCCGAGCCGCAGCCCGATCGGCCATCGTGCGAGCGTGCCCGGCGGGATGTCGACGGGCCGCGACGGCAGCACGATCGTCCCACCGCCCTCCCCCTGGGGGATGTCCCTGTTTGCCGTATCCGGCGTGCTGATGCGACCAATTGCGACATTCCCCGGGAGCGGGGACGCGAGCTTCACCTGCAGCTGCACGTCGCGCACGGGGGAGACCTGCTCATGCGGGCGGTGGTGCGAGATCACCACGAACCCGGACTCGCCGTCGGAGCGCAGCGCCCAGCGCAGCGTCTCGAGGTCGTCGGCGTCGCGGGGACGGTCATCGGGCAGCGACGACGACATGCCGCCCAGCTGCGCCCCGAACGACGCCAGGAACGCGTGCTGCGCACGTAGCTCCGCGGCGGACGGATGCAGGTCGCCGGACTCTCCGATCGGGGCGTGGAAGTCGTAGCCCCACTCGGGCAGATCGTTCGGATACCCGGTGTCCTGGGTCTCCTGCATCCGCAGCACCGGGTTCCGGCCGCCGGCGAACATGTAGTAGCCCTGCCAGGCCGAGCCGTTGCCGATCTTCACATGCGCGAGTGCGGCGACGTCGCGCGCGGACAGCACGGGACGGCGGTGATAGGCCGCGGCCATGCCGGAGCCGAGCTCGCAGGTCGCGGGCGGGAAGCCGTGCAGCTCGGCGGTGCCGGAGGATGCCGCGAACCCCTGTGACGCGCGCACATCGGCGCCGACGCCGGGGTCGTCCCACTCGTGCGAGGGCAGGAAGTGCGCGCGGAACGACGGGTCCCAGTCGTCTCCCGGGTCGGCCCAGAAGCCGTCGGCGTAGCCGCCGAACAGCGGCACCACCTCGCCCGCCGGCAGCTGTGCGCCGCCCCAGGCGGTCGCGGTCCACAGGGGTGCCGACATCCCGGCCTCGCGCGCGAGCCTCTTGAGGGTGACGAGGTGCTCCGGCCGGTCGTAGAGCTCGTTCTCGAGCTGGATCGCCACGATCGGGCCACCGGGGCGTGCCCGTCCGTCCAGCGCCGCGGCGAGCTGCCCGAACCACTCGCGCACCAGTTCCAGATAGGCCGGGTCGTCGCTGCGGTGCTGCACGGGCTGTTGCTGCACCCAGTCCGGGAAGCCACCGTTGCGCGACTCACCGTGCGCCCACGGGCCGATGCGCAGCACGAGCTCGAGTCCGGCATCCGCGACCTCGTCGACGAACGCGCCCACGTCGAGCGCGCCGTCGAAGCGCGCCTCGCCGCGGGCGGTGGAGTGGTGATTCCAGAACACGTACGTCGAGGCGAGCGTGACGCCCGCAGCGCGCAGCTGTCCCAGCCGCTCGGCCCAGCGCTCGCGTGGCATCCGGCTGAAATGCAGCTCGCCAGAGACCGGCACGAACGGCACGCCGTCGCGCAGCACGGCGCGGTCGGTGAGCGCGAGTCCGCGGGCGGCATCGCCGGGCGCCGGCAGCGCACTCGGCACGGCCGGGCCGGCGAAGGGACGATGCGTCACGGTCAGGATGCCGGTGGGGCAGCTGCTCTCGATGGTCATTCCGCCCGCTCCGTCTTCACTGCGCCGCCCTCAGGTCGCACTTCGTTCCGCTTCCGGGCGCTCGGCGCGGGACGTACTGCGACCCGAGTAGGGAGCGCACGCTCGAAGCGGGCCGAACTGCGACGTGAGCGGATCGTGCCCGCCGCCGAGCAGCCGCTCGTCGCGCACCGCGCTCGCCGCATCCGTCCGCCGAGCGAACCGGATGCCGCCGACCGAACTCCCTGCCGACGTCGCTCGAGGCGCGCCGCGCCACTCACAGCGCCGCCACGATCGCGTTGTCGAGCTGGTCGGCGTCGATGCCGGGTCGCTGCGCCTGCGCGGTCAGCAGCACCCAGCACACGCCAGCGGTCGGATGCACCCAGAACTCCGTGCCCGACCAGCCGCCGTGCCCGTACACGTCGCGGTCGATCAGCCCCGGCGCACGCGTGCGCAGGTTGAACGTGAAGCCCCAGTCCTGGCCGCGCTCGGCGAGGTAGGGCTCCAGCCGCGGGATGTCGCCGGTGAGCGGACGTCGCATCATCGCCAGCGTCGACGGCGACAGGATGCCGGGCTCGCCCCGCCCGATGCGCAGCAGATCGCTTCCCACGGCCAGCAGGTCGGCGGCGGTGCCGGCGAGACCGGCGCCGGGCGCCCGCGTGGCGAGGAACCGGTCGAGGTCGACGCCCGCGGCCGCCGCGTCCCGGATCGGCACGTACTGCTCCGGATCGAGCGTCAGCCCGCCGGCGCCGACCTCTCCCGCCCACTCGCGCACGCCGGCATCCCAGCTGTGACCTGTCGCATGCTCGATCAGCGCGGCGACGCCCTCGAACGCCAGAGTGGAGTAGCGCGACGCGGCACCGGCGACGAAGTCGCGGCCTCGGGTGAGCAGCTCGGTGCGCAGCGGCACGGCCGTGTCGAGGTCGGGCTCGGAGATGCCGGAGGTGTGCGAAACCAGGTGCCACAGCCGCACGACGTCGTCGCGGTTGGCGCCGAACTCCGGCAGGGCGTCGGTCAGCGGCGTGTTCGGCGTCAGCAGCCCCCGCTCGATCGCCCGTGCGGCGGTGATGCCGGTGAGCACCTTCGTGATGGAGAACAGCAGGAACGAGTCATCCACGCTCACGTCGCCGACTGCGTCGAGCGCGACGACACCGTCCGCCGTGGCCACGCCCAGCACAGCGTGCGGCAGCCGGTCGGCGTCCACGTGCCTGCGCACCCAGTCGAACGCGGCGTCGAATTCGGAGGCCATGGTCACTCCACCTCGTGACCGAGATCCGGTCGCGCGACGAACCGCACGGTCGGGTCGGTCATGGTCTCCAGCTCGACGACGATCACCTCGTTCGTCCCTGCCCTGGTCGCCGGTCCCGGCACGAACAGGGTGCGCTGCGGCCCCCGGCGCCAGTAGCGGCCCAGGAAGAACCCGTTAACCCAGGCGTATCCCTTGCCCCAGCCCGCGGTGTCGAGGAACAGGTCCGCCGGGGCGTCGAGATCGAAGGATGCCCGAAGGCCCGCGGGCCCGGCGACGCGGGCGCCGGCCGGCTCGGCCGCGGCATCCGACACCGCCTGCGTGAGCGCAGGAACGTCGAACGTCCGCACCCGCCAGGGGCCGGGCAGAGGCTCGCCGTCCAGCATCGGGGCGCCGATCAGGCCCTTCGCCTCACCGAGCTTGTGGTCGTAGTTCACCCGGCCGGTCTCCTCGACCAGCATCCGCAGTTCGGCGCCGGCGGGGATCGCGAGCGACAGATCGCCGATCGTGCGCTGCAGGATGCCGGCGGCGCGGTCGTCGACCGCGACCCAGGCGTAGTCGCGCACTTCGGCGTCGAGCACGCCGGCCGTGCCAGGCAGCGCGGCCGAATACTCAGCGAGCACCAGGTCGGAGCCGAGCTCGTCGAAGGTCGGCGGCGTGTCGAAGAGGCCGCGATCGGTCGCGACGGCCTCCAGTGGGTCGCCCGTCGTGAGCAGCGGAACCGTCAGCTCCGGGGCCTCCGCCGGCTCCGGCAGCGGCTCGTCGGGCACCGGCGCATGCTTCGCGATCACGTCGCGGAACGCGCGGAACTTCTCGGTCACGTCACCTGACTCGGTGATCGGGGCGTCGTAGTCGTAGCTCGTCACCATCGGCAGGTAGCGGCCGGAGTCGTTCGCCCCGTTCGTCAGACCGAAGTTCGTGCCGCCGTGCACCATGTAGATGTTCACGGATGCCCCGGCCTCCAGCAGCCGGTCGAGGTCGGCGGCGCTGTCGGCGAAGGTCGTGGTGTGGTGCTTCTCGCCCCAGTGGTCGAACCAGCCGCACCAGAACTCCATGCACATCAGCGGGCCCGTCGGCTGGTGCTCGCGCAGGGTGGCGAGGCGTTCGTCGACACGCGATCCGAACGATCCGGTCTTGTGCAGCTCGGGGTGCGCGCCGTTCTCGAGCATGTGCGGGATCGGCTGGTCGACCTGTGTGAGCGGCACGGTGATGCCCTTCTCGCGCGTGACGCGGATGAGCTCGGACAGGTACTCCTTGTCGCTGCCGTAGGCGCCGTACTCGTTCTCGATCTGCACCAGGATGACGCTGCCACCGCGGTCGATCTGCCGCGGCGCGACGATCGCGTTGACCCTCTCGAGGTACGGGATGACCTCGGCGAGGTAGCGCGGATCGCTGCTGCGCAGTCGCATGCCCGCGCTGGTCAGCCAGGTGGGAAGGCCGCCGTTGTGCCACTCCGCGCAGATGTACGGACCGGGACGCACGATGGCGTGCATGCCCTCCTCGGCGATGAGATCGAGGAAGCGGCCGAGGTCGACGTCGCCGTCCTCGCGCCACTGGCCCTTCACCGGTTCGTGGGCGTTCCAGGCGACGTACGTCTCGATCGCGTTCAGCCCCATCAGGCGGGCTTTGCGGATGCGGTCGCGCCACTGCTCGGGGTGGATCCGCGGGTAGTGCATCGCGCCGGAGATGATGCGGTGCGGCTGCCCGTCGAGCAGGAAATCGGTCTCGCCGATGGCGAAGCGGGAGGTCATGGCGTCAGCCTACCGGGAAGCGCTTTCCCGAGTCGACCCTCTCGCGGGTGGCGGACCGATCTGCAGATGGCGGCAGAGATGGCGGCGTGTTCGCCGCCATCCGTCGGATCGTCCGCCAGGTGCAAGGGCACGCGCAACCTTACGGTGCGGGTGCGGGTGCCGATACAGCTGCGCCGGCGCCGCGGGGCGGCGCGTCGCCGTCGCGACGCTCGATCGCGCGCAGCGAGCGGGCGACGAACGCCGCCACGCGTCGTGCGCCCTCGAACCGGAAGTGCGTGTCATCGGCGAGACCGTCGGGCCAGGCCTCCGTCTCGCCGGGCGCGTAGTGCGACAGCAGCAGAGCGGATGCCGCATCCCCGAGGTCCTCGTACAGCCAGGTCGTGAACACCGTGAGGTCGATCAGCGGCGCGTCCAGCTCATGCGCGAGGTCGCGGACCGCGTTCGGATAGTCGCCGTGACTCGGTACGACGTGGTCGCCGTCGAACCAGCGCCGCTCGACCGAGGTGCACAGCACCGCCGTCGCCCCGCGTTCCCGGGTTTCGGTGACGAAGCCGCGCAGCCGGTCGATGTACCCGCCGCGCGAGGCGAGGAGCTCCGGATGCTTCTGATCGTTGTGCCCGAACTGGATCACGACGGTGTCGCCGGGAACGACCTCGTCGATCAGGCGCCCCCACGAACCGGACTCGATGAATGTCTCGGTGGTGGCCCCGCCGAAGGCGAGGTTGCGCACCGGCGCGTCGACGAACGCGTCGAGGGCGTGCCCCCACCCCGACATAGGCTCCTCGCTCGGCTTCATCGGAGCGACGGTCGAGTCGCCGGCGAGGTGGTACGTCATCGGGATGCCGCCGGCACGATGAGCACGCCGTTGCGGCGGTGCGGCAGCCGGGCGAGCGACTCGTCGCGCAGCTCCGGAGGCAGCAGCCGCGCCGGGGCGTCCTGGAACACGACCGGCCGAAGGAACCGGCGGATGGCGGTTGCTCCCACAGAGGTGTGCAGCGAGGTGGTCGCCGGCCACGGGCCGCCGTGCTGCTGCGACCAGGTGACGGCGACGCCGGTCGGCCATCCCGAGAACAGCACGCGCCCGGCGCGCGACTGCAGCAGCTCGAGCGTCTCGCCCACCTCGTCGGATGCCTCAGCGTGCAACGTCGCGGTGAGGCTGCCCGGCACCGCGCGCAGCGCTGCGTGCAGCTCGGCCTCGTCGGCATATCGCACCAGCAGCGTGGCGGGGCCGAAGACCTCCTCGAGCAGCACCTGCGGGCGGGCGGCGACAGCCGCGGCATCCGTCGACAGCACGACCGGCCGAGCGCCGTCGGCTGTCTCCGCGCCATAGCCGACGACGGCGACGGACGGGTCGGAGGTCAGCGCGCCGACCCCCGCCGGGAAGGCATCGGTGATCCGCTCGGTGAGCAGCGGGCCGCCGGAGGTATCGGCCGCGGCTGCCGCGAGGGATGCCTCGAATCCGGCATCCGCCGGCACGAAGACCACGCCGGGCTTGGTGCAGAACTGCCCGCTGCCGAGGGTGAACGAGGCGGCGAGGCCGGCCGCCAGCTCCGCGCCGCGCGCGGCGACGGCGGCAGGGGTCAGCACGACCGGGTTGATCGAGCCGAGCTCCCCGTAGAACGGGATGGGGTCCGGTCGCCCGACCGCCAGGTCGAACAGGGCGCGGCCGCCGGTCAGCGATCCGGTGAAGCCAGCGGCCTGCACGACCGGATGCTGCACGAGCGCGTTCCCGGCATCGCGGCCCTCCACCAGAGCGAGCGAGCCGGCCGGAGCGCCCGCCGCGCGCAGCGACTCGGCGGCGATCGCGGCCGTGCGGCGGGACAGCTCCGGGTGCCCGGAGTGCGCCTTCACGATCACCGGGTTGCCCGCCGCGAGTGCCGAGGCCGTGTCGCCGCCGCACACCGAGAACGCGAACGGGAAGTTCGAGGCCGAGAACACCGCGACGGGGCCTACGCCGGTGAGCAGCCGGCGCAGCTCGGGGCGCGCTGCCGCAGCATCCGCGTCGTCGACGGTCAGCTCGAGGTACGAGCCCTCTTCGACGACCGTCGCGAACAGGCGGAGCTGCCCGGTGGTACGGGCGACCTCGCCGCGCAGCCGCGTCTCGCCGAGCCGGGTCTCGCGGTCGGCGATCGGCACGAGCTCGTCGGCCGCGGCGTCGAGGCCGTCCGCGATCGCCCGCAGCCAGGCCGCGCGCGTGTCGGCCGCGGAGGTGCGCCAGACCGGAGCAGCGGCGGATGCTGCCGCGACGAGTGCTTCGAGTTCTTCGGGAGTCGTGGTCATGAGGAGGGGAGTCCTTTCAATGTGCGGAGGAGGCCGGGTCCTGAGCGAGCGCAGCGAGACGAAGGGACGAAGGGTCTGAGGTGGGCGTCCTTCGTCTCGTCGCTGCGCTCCTCGCTCAGGAGCCGGGGGAGGAGAGCCGCGCGTCGGGGGTGGGCGCCGGGCTCGCACGGAACCGCATTCCGAGTCCGGCGTGCGGCATCTCGGTCAGCCGCCCGTCCGCGATGCGCACGGGCGAGGGGGCGTTCAAGGCGCCGAGAGTTCCGAACCCGGCATCCTCCACGTCCTCGACCAGTACGTCGGTCTCGAGCGTCATGGCGAGCTGCCCAGACAGTTCGGGCAGCAGGTGGGGGTGCAGCGCCGCGCCGTGCGCTGTGGCGAGTGAGGCGATCTCGAGGAACGGGGTGATGCCGCCCACTCGCACGATGTTCGGCTGCACGATCTGCGCCGCTCCTGCGCGCAGGAAGTCGGCGAACCTGTACACGGTGTGAAGGTTCTCTCCGACCGCGATCGGCACCCCGCTGGATGCCTGGAGCCGGCGCGCGAGCTCGGCGTGCCCCGCGAGATCGTCGGCCCGCAGCGGCTC
The DNA here is from genome assembly GCF_009758255.1 of Microbacterium sp. MAH-37. Taxonomy (GTDB): domain Bacteria; phylum Actinomycetota; class Actinomycetes; order Actinomycetales; family Microbacteriaceae; genus Microbacterium. The sequence goes on along the minus strand of NZ_WSEN01000008.1, from coordinate 364,973 downwards.
TTCGATCCAGGCGGGATCGGCGGCGGCGAGCACCTCCATCGACGCCGTCGCGCGCTCCAGCGACCAGCGCTGGTTGGCGTCGATCATCAGCTCGCGGCCCGCGCCGAGCACGGAGCGCACGGCCATCAGCCGGTCGAGGTCCTCGGCGACATCCGGCTTGCCGACCTTCACCTTCACGGCGTCGAAGCCGGCATCCACCCAGCGCCGCACCTGCGCGACGAGCTCGTCCTGCGTGTAGTGCAGGTTCACTCCGCTGCCGTAGGAGCGCACCGAGGAGCGCCGGGTGCCGAGCAGGCCGGACACCGCCAGGCCCTCGGCGCGTGCCGCAGCATCCCACAGAGCCAGGTCGAGACCGGCCAGCGCGATCGTCGTGATCCCGCCACCGCCCGCCTCGTGCAGGTGCTCCCACGCCGGCTGCCAGATCTCGGCGGGCACGGCGCTGCGCCCGACCGCGAAATCGGTGATGTCGTGCTCGAGCAGAGCGAGCACTGCCTCGGCGCCGATCTGCGGCGTCCAGGAGAACCCCCAGCCCTCGGCGCCGTCATCGCGTACGACGTGCGTGGCGATCACGCCGACCGAGGTCACGTCCGCCGCCCAGGGCCGCGTCAGCGGCACCCGGATCAGCCGGGCCTCGAAGCGCCCGATCCGGTGACCTTCTCCCGGCTCCGGTCTCAACGGTTGCGGGTGTGCGGGGGCCGAACCCGCATCCGTTGGGACCGGAGCTGTGGGGGAGGCCCTCTCCCCACTTTGTTCCGGTCTCGATCGTTGCGGGTGTGCGGGGGCCGAACCCGCAACGGTTGGGACCGGAGCTGCCAGGGTCACCGGATCACCCGCAACCGCCCCGACCGGAGCAGTGGGGGTGCCGGGAGAACCCGCATCGGTTGAGACCGGAGCCTCGGGGGTCACAAGAGCGCCCGCCCCGCAGCGAGGATGTCCGCCAGCCGAGCCTCCTGCACCGGGGTCGGATCGACCAGTGGCGCCCGCACGCCGCCCACCGGCATCCCGCCGAGGCGCAGCCCGGCCTTGATCAGCGAGACGCCGAAACCGGGGGTCTCGTCGCGCAGCGCGACGAGCGGAGTGTAGAAGCCGTCGAGCAGCTGCAGGCGGCGGTCCTCGTCGCCGGCGGTGTAGGCGTCGTAGTACGCCTTCGCGACCTCGGGGATCATCGCGAACGCCGCCGACGAGTAAAGCGGGATGCCGAGGCCGCGGTATGCGGCCTGGGTCAGCTCCGCGGTGAGCAGGCCGTTGAAGAACGCGAAGTCGTCGCGGCCTTCTGCGCGCACCGCGCGCACGATGCGCTGCGCGGCGTCGATGTCGCCGGTGCCGTCCTTGAACCCGACCACCTTCGGGTTACGCGCGAGGCGTCGCATCGACTTGGCCGTGAACTGGGCGTTGGCGCGGTGATACACGATCACCGGTAGATCGGATGCGGCGGCGATCCGCTCCACGTACGCGATCAGCCCGGACTGAGGGGCGCCGACCAGGTACGGAGGCAGCACGAGCAGGCCGTCGGCTCCGGCATCCGCCGCGCTGCGCGCGACCTCGACGGCGTGGCCGAGGGGACCGCCGGCGCCGGCGATGACGGGCACCCGGCCGGCCACCGCATCGACCGCGGTGCGCACGACGAGGCCGGACTCGGCGGCGGATAGGGCATGGAACTCGCCGGTGCCGCAGGCAGGGAACACGCCGCCCGCACCGTGCTCGACACCGGACGACACGTGCGCGTCGAGCAGCTCGGGGTCGATCCGGTCGTCCCGGTCGAACGGGGTGACGGGGAAGAACAGGATGCCGGAGAAGTTCATTGTCAGATTCCTTCGATCAGTGTTCCGGTCGCAGAATCCGTCGTCATGGACGCGCGGAAGCGACGATTTCTGCGACCGGAGCGGGCAGCTCGGTGCGCCAGGAGCGGGACGGGGACCAGCCGAGCAGGCGGCGGGCCTTCGCGTTCGAGAACGCGGGAGCGGTGCCGGTGAGCACGGCGGCGGCCCGCTCGGTGCCCGGAAAGTACTGCGGCACGAGGTCCGCCAGGGGTTCTCGGGCGAGCGCGTCGTCGGCTCCGACGAAGAAGGTCTCGGCGTTCGGGACGTCGCCCACTGCCATTGCGTCGAGCAGCCGGTCGCAGAAGTCCGCCACATCCCGCGCGTCGACGTAGTTGAACACCGCCGGCGCGGAGAGCGACGGATCATCCAGGCGTTCCCGCACGGTGTGCCCCTGCTGGGTCGGCGCGCCCGCCCACTCCTCGGGAGCGATCACGTAGCAGGGACGGAACGACGCGAACCGGACCGCGTCGCCGGTCTGACGCGCGTACATCTGGACGGCCTGCTCGATGACCAGCTTCGACAGCGCGTACGCGTTCCACGGCCGCGGAGGCGTGTCCTCGTCGAGCGGGAAGCGTACCGGCGCCCAGCCGGAGGGGGCGCCGTAGCCGAGCACGGTCGGGCTGGAGGCCGCGACGATGCGCCCGATGCCGGCATCCACCGCCCCGCCCAGCACGGATGCCGCAAGGCCCGCGTTGGTCCGAAGGATGACGTCCTCGGGCGCACTGAACGGCACCGCGATCGCGGCGAGGTGGATCAGCGCGTCGGCGCGCGCGTCTCGCAGGGCGGATGCCGCGGCATCCGCATCGGACAGGTCGATGTCGACCGCGTCGACGCCGTCCCGTGCGAAACCCGCGGGATGCGCGCGGTCGAGCGAGACGATCTCGTTGCCGGCGTCCGCCAGACCAGAGACCAGGCTGCGACCGAGGCGGCCTGCTCCGCCGGTGACGACGATACGGGTCATGCCCGCGCCCCCGCCAGCATCCGGATGCCGAGGTCGGCGACGAGCACCGGCATCCCGGTCTCGAGCGAACGGTTGCCGGCGATGCCGACGGCGATCGACTGCACGCCGTCGGTCCAGTCGGCAGGCCGCGCCAGCGGGTCGTCGCCGGGACCGACGAACACATCGGACAGCAGCAGTGCGTCCCCGCCGCCGTGGCCCCCGACGGAGTTCACGATCGGCACCTCGAAGGCCTCCTGCCAGTGCCGCTGCACGAGCAGGCGCTCGCTGTGCGGACGCAGCGAAGTGCTGTCGCCGGCTTCGAGAGCGCTCGGGTCGACGACCGGATGCAGGCCGTCGTCGACGAGCACGGCGCCGCGCTCGACGACTTCGAGCTCTGCCCGGCCGAGGGTGCCGTTCACGGCGACGCGGTAGCCCTCCCACGGGGAGTGCGCGTTCAGCGAGTACGACATCGTGGCGCCGGACGCGTAGTCCACGATCAGAGCGAGGTTGTCCTCGATGGTGATGCCCTCACTGAACACGTCGAGATCGCGCACGTAGCCGTCGTGCTGCTCGGCGTCGAGGTACAGCGTCTTCAGCCGCTCGTCGTCTCGGAGGTCGAGCTCGAACGCGTCGTGCGCCCCCTCGTGCGTGCCGCGAATCGGACGAGCTCCGAGCCCGCGGGCGGCGGCGTTCTCCGCGCCGTAGAACCGCAGGCCGCCCGAGGCGTAGACCCGTCGCGGCGCGGAGTGGATCCACCAGTTGACCAGGTCGAAGTGATGGCTGGCCTTGTGCACCAGCAGGCCTCCGGAGTTGGCCTTGTCGCGGTGCCACCGGCGGAAGTAGTCGGCGCCGTGGTTGGTGTCGAGCATCCACGAGAAGTCGACCGAGGTGACCTCGCCGATCGTGCCGTCCTGGATCACCTGGCGCAGTGCGCTGTTGCGCGGCGAGTAGCGGTAGTTGAACGTGAGCACGACGCTGCGGCCGGTGCGCTCGACGGCGTCCTCGATCGCGGCGGCGCTGGGAGCGTCGATCGTGAGCGGCTTCTCGACGACGACGTCGGCGCCGGCGTCGAGAGCCCGGACGATGAGGCCGGCGTGGGTGCTGTCCTTCGAGCTGATGATGACGCGGTCGACGCGCTCGTCCCGGATCATCCGCTCCAGGTCGTCCGGCGTCCACAGCGACGGGCGCGGTGCACCGGATGCGGCCACGTTGTCGGCGTGGAAGGCGGCACGTGCGGGGTTCGGCTCGCAGATCGCGACGAGCTCGGCACGGTCGGCGTAGGTGCCGGTGATCGCGCCGACATACATCTGCGCGCGGTGTCCGGCGCCGATCAGCGCGTAGCGGGTGCGGGTCATGACTGCTCCGTCCATGATGCTGAGGAAACGTTTTCTGAGCGTAGCACGAACCGGGAGCCGGCGTGCGGGGGGCGAGTATCGACCCCGTAGAATCGGCCGTGAGGAAAACGTTGTAGAACTGCCGCGAACTTCCCCTTGCGAAACGTTTCAATTTTGGGCTATTCTCACTGGGAAGCGCTTTCCTCGCACCAGGGGACGCGCACCGGCAAACACAGACATCGTCGTCAGGTATCCCGATCTGACGAAGAAGTCACAGAGAGGACAAGGATGTTCAGCAAGAAGCGTTTGACGGCCACTGTGGCCGTCGCCGCCGGCGCGGCACTCGTGCTGGCCGGATGCTCGGGCGGCGGTGCCAGCGATGCCAAGCCCACCTACAACCCCGACGAGAAGGTCACGCTGACCTTCGCCTTCTGGGGCAACGACGTCCGTGCCGACCTGTACAACCAGGCGTTCGAGGCGTTCAACGAGGAGTACCCGAACATCAAGGTCAACTCGACCTTCCTGGACTTCCCGAGCTTCTGGGAGAAGCGTCAGACCGAGGCGGCCGGCGGCAACCTGCCGGACGTCATGCAGTTCGACTACTCCTACTTGCGGCAGTACTCCGAGAACGGTCTGCTGCTCGACCTCGACCCGTACATCGGCAACATCATCGAGAAGGACCCGCTCCCGGAGAACATCCTCAAGATCGGCGTCGTCGACGACACCACCTACGCGATCCCGACCTCGACCAACGCCTGGGGCATGTTCACGAACCCCAAGCTGCTCGAGACCGCGGGCGTCGAGGACTTCGCCGGCGGCAGCTGGGACGACTACACCGACTGGATGAAGAGCGTCACCGATGCCAGCGGCGGCGCGTTCTGGGGCGGCACGGACTACACCGGCCGCATCCAGAACTTCGAGGTGCAGCAGCGCGCCAAGGGCGAGGACCTGTTCACCGAAGACGGCAAGGCCAACTTCACTGAGGACGACCTGAAGGCGTTCTGGGAACAAGGGCAGCCGATCCGCGACGGCATCGGCATCCCCGCGAAGAAGGTGGAGGAGCTCAAGCCGCTCAGCGGGTTCGACAGCGCCAACACGGCCAGCGAGCTGACCTGGGACAACTTCGGCGCCGGCTATCTGGCCAACCTGGGCGAGGGCTACACCGAGCTCAACCTGATCGAGCCCCCGGTCACAGAAGAAGGGGCGAAGGACCTGTACCTGAAGCCCTCGATGCTGCACACGATCTCGGCCAAGACCAAGCACCCCGAGGCCGCGGCCACGCTGGTCAACTTCCTGATCAACTCGCCCGAGTCGGGCAAGATCTTCGGCACCAACCGCGGTCTGCCGGCGTCGGAGACGGCGCTCGCCGCGGCCGACCTCGACCCGGTCGCGCAGCAGATCAAGGACTACGAGGCCTCGATCAAGGACCGCCTCGGCGACGCCCCGCCGGTGCCGATCAACGGTTACGGCACCCTCGAGCAGAAGTTCCTCGAGATCGGTCAGGAGCTGGGCTTCGGCACCATCAGCGTCGATGACGCGGTGAAGCAGTTCTTCTCCGAGATGGACGTCGTCCTCAATCAGTGAGAGCCCGCCGGGCCGGAGCGCGCCTCCGGCCCGGCGCACCACTCCCAGGAAGGAGTCGTCGTGAGCACGACAGCGACGAGAGTCATCGTCACCGATACCCCTGCGAAGCGCGGGATGCTGCGCAGCCGTCGCCCCGAGGCACCGTACTCGCGCCCCGGTCAGCGGGCGCGCTCGCGCCGCGAGACCGCCGCCGGCTACGCGTTCCTGACGCCGTGGCTGATCGGGTTCTTCGGCCTGACCGCACTGCCGATGGTGTACTCGCTGTACCTGTCGTTCACGCGGTACAACATCTTCCAGCCGCCGAAGTGGATCGGCTTCGACAACTACATCCGGCTGTTCACGAACGACCCGGTGTTCATCCAGTCCGCCGAGATCACGCTCGTGTACGTGTTCGTGGGCACGCCGATCACGCTGGCCGCGGCGCTGGGCGTGGCAATGCTGCTGAACTACCGCGACAAGGGCTCCGGCTTCTTCCGGTCCGCGTTCTACGCCCCGTCGCTGATCGGCGGCTCGGTGTCGGTCGCGATCGTGTGGCGGGCGATGTTCTCCACCGACGGTCCGGTCGACAACGGCCTGAGCTTCCTCGGCATCGACATCGGCGGATGGATCGGCAACCCGGCGATGATCCTGCCGATGATGATCCTGCTGCACGTGTGGCAATTCGGATCGACCATGGTCATCTTCCTCGCCGGACTCAAGCAGATCCCGAAGGAGCTGTACGAGGCGGCCGAGATGGACGGCGCAGGTCCCTGGCAGCGCTTCCGCGCCGTGACGATCCCGATGCTGTCACCGGTGATGTTCTTCAACCTGCTGCTCGGCCTGATCGGCGCGTTCCAGGTGTTCGCCTCGGCGTACATCATCTCCAACGGCACCGGCGGCCCCGCGGGCATGACGAACTTCATCACCGTCTACATGTACAAGCGCGGGTTCTCCGACGGGCAGATGGGCTACGCCGCAGCGATCGCCTGGGTCCTGCTCGTGGTCGTGGCCATCATCGCCGCCATCCTTTTCCGCACCCAGAAGTCGTGGGTCCACTACGCAGGAGACGACCGATGACCTCCGCATCCTTCTCCGAGGGAACCCTCGAGACCTTCGAGCAGCAGATCACGCCCGCGCCGGCCAAGCGCCGCCGCACCAAACGCGGCACCTGGCAGACCGTCGTCTGGTTCGCGGTGCTGCTGATCCTCACCGCCGTGGTGCTGTACCCGCTGCTGTGGCTGTTCTTCTCCACGTTCAAGCCGAACTCGGAGTTCGGCCAGAACACCGGCCTGATCCCGGAGAACTGGTACTTCGGCAACTACTCGAAGGTGATGGAGGGCATCGCCGGTGTGCCGATGTGGCGGTTCTTCCTGAACTCGCTGATCCTGTCGGTCGCCGCCGTGATCGGCACCGTGTTCTCGTCGGCGCTGGCCGCCTACGCGTTCGCGCGGATCCGGTTCAAGGGCCTGGGCATCTTCTTCGCCGCGATGATCGGCACGCTGCTGCTGCCGTTCCACGTCGTGATCATCCCGCAGTACATCATCTTCAACAAGCTCGGCTGGATCGACACCTTCATCCCGCTGATCCTGCCGAAGTTCCTCGCCACCGGCGCGTTCTTCGTGTTCCTGATGGTGCAGTTCATGCGGCAGATGCCGCGCGACATGGACGAGGCCGCGCGCATCGACGGCGCCGGTCACCTGCGGATCTTCTGGGCGATCATCCTGCCGCTGATCAAGCCGGCCCTGATCACCTGCGCGATCTTCGCGTTCATCTGGGAGTGGAACGACTTCCTCGGCCCGCTGCTCTACCTGACCAGCCCCGAGAACTATCCGCTGCCGATCGCCCTGCGCCTCTACAACGATGCCTCCTCCGGTGGCGCCGACTACGGCGCCACGGTGACCGCGTCGTTCGTCGCCCTCGTCCCGGTGCTGCTGTTCTTCATCGTGTTCCAGCGCTTCCTCGTCGACGGCGTCGCCACCCAGGGACTGAAGGGCTGACCATGTCGCGCGCTTCGAGGGCCGCCGCCCGGGACTCGCGCTCCGGCGCGGGCCCCACGGTCGCGGGCGCCGAGCCCGGTCCGAACCCGGGCGCGACCGCGAAGTTCGGGCTGTTCGGCGAAGTGCTCGCGGTCGGGCTGCTGATCACCGCGGCCAGCGTCGCCGTGATCACCCTGCCGATCGCGCTCGCCGCGGGCGTACGGCATCTGCGCCGGTTCGTCTCGGCCGAGGACTCCCGTGCGGGGCTGTTCTGGGCCGATGTGCGGCGCGGCATCCTGCCGAGCCTTCCGCTCGGCATCGGCGCGGTGCTGCTCGCAGCGGTGCTGCTGATCGACATCGACCTGGCCGGCTCCGGCGCGCTGCCCGGCGGCCCGGTGGTCGCGGCGGTCGGCTGGGCCGGACTCGCGGCACTCGTCACCGGCATCCTGCTGGTCGCCGGCGCGTGGGAACCGGATGCCGGGTGGCGGGCCGCGCTGCGCGCGGTGCCAGCCCGCGCCGCCGCCGACCCTGCGGGCACGGCCTACCTGCTGGCGACCGGCGTCTTCGTCGGCGTCGTGACGTGGATGCTGGTGCCGCTGTTCATCCCCGCGATCGGATGCGCCGCCCTGGCCGTCGTCGCGATCCCCGCGCGGCGCCGCCGCACCGCCTGAATCTCCGCTCCACACATCTGACGAAAGGTCATTCCCCTCATGAGTGCGCCCTCTTTCCGCCGCCGGCTGCTCGCCGGCGCCGCTGCCGCCGTCGTCGGCGGGCTGGTGCTGTCCGGCTGCGCCGGCAGTGAGCCCGCTGCCGAGTTCGACCCCGACGCCAAGGTCACCCTGAGCTTCGCGTTCTGGGGCAACGACGACCGCGCCGCCCGTTACAACGACCTGATCGCGGCCTTCAACGAGGAGCATCCGAACATCAAGGTCAACGTCAGCTTCACCGACTACCCCAGCTACTGGGAGAAGCGGGCGACCGAGGCGGCCGGTGGCGGTCTGCCGGACGTGTTCCAGTTCTCGGACAGCTACCTGCGCCAGTATGCCGAGCCCGGGTACGTGCTCGACCTCGACACTGAGAAGGACTACATCGACTTCTCGACCTTCGAGGACTCGCTGCTGGGCACCGGACGACTCGACGGCACCCAGTACTCGCTGCCGACCGGATACAGCATGTGGGCGAACTTCGTGAACGACGACCTGCTCGCGAAGTACGGCGTCGAGGCTCTTGAGGGCGGCACCAGCCCGGCGGAGTTCGACGACTGGATGGCCGGCTTCACCGAGGCATCCGGCGGCGCCGTATACGGCGGAACGGACTACACGCAGCGCATCCAGGGATTCGAGCTGTCGCTGCGCGCCCACGGCAAGAACCTGTACACCGACGACGGCGAGCTCGGCTTCTCGAAGGACGAGCTGCGCGACTACTGGAACAGCGGGGCGAAGCTGCGTGACGGCGTCGCCGTGCCGCAGCAGAAGCTGGAGGAGATCAGCCCGAAGTCCGGCATGGGCGCGCAGCTCACGGCGACCGAGATGAGCTGGAGCAACTTCCTGGGCGGGTACCTCGCCGACTCCGGTGCGAAGTCCATCTCGATCATCGCGCCGCCGACCGACAAGGCCGGGTCGAAGGACCTGTACCAGCAGGGCGGACTGCAGGTCGCGATCTCGGCCAAGACCAAGCATCCCGAGGCCGCGGCGATCTTCCTGGACTACGTCGTGAACAGCAAGGAGGCCGGCAAGATCTTCGGCACCACGCTGGGCTTCCCCGCGTCGTCCAGCAAGCTCGCCGGCACGACGCTCGAGGGCGTCGACAAGCAGGTCGCCGACTACATCGCGTCGGTGTCGGACCGCGTCGGCGAGGCGCCGCCGGTGCCGGTGATCGGGTACGGATCGCTGGAGCAGAAGTTCTGGGACCTCGGCAAGGAGATCGGCCTGGGGACCGTCTCGGTGGATGATGCCGTCGAGCAGTTCTTCGCGGAGGCGGACGTCGTCCTGCAGTAGCGGCCGGCCGCCACTCCGGTCGCAGTTCGCCCCGCTTCGCCGGGGCCTGAGCCGCTCGGGTTGCAGTTGGTCACGCTCTGGGCGCGCTGGAGCGGGGCGAACTGCGACCTGGGCGAGGGTAGCGCACCGAGACCGGGGCAGACTGCGACCTGGGGGCTGGGCAGTCGGGGGACTGCAGCATGCGGGCCTGCTCGGGTCGCAGTTCGTCTCGGCAGGCCTGGGCTTCCGGTGCTCGGGTCGCAGTTGTTCACGCTCTGGACGCGCTGGAGCGGGACGAACTGCGACCCGAGCGAGCGTGGCGCACCGATACCGGGGCAGACTGCGACCTGAGGGCCGTCACCGGGCCGGTCAGACGTGCGGGGGAGCGGTGCTCCCTCGCACGACGAGCCGCGGCGAGAGCTGCTGGAACGGCGTCGGCTCCTCGTCCTGCAGCAGCGCCTGCATCGCCTGCCAGGCGCGCTCGCCGAGTTCGGATGCCGGCACGGCAGCCGTCGTCAACGGCGGCGAGGTGTAGGCGGCGAAGAGGATGTCGTCGAAGCCGACGATCGACAGCTGCTCCGGCACCCGGATGCCGCGCGTGGTGAGCTCGGACAGCAGGCCCATCGCGACCAGGTCGTTGAACGCGAGCACGGCAGTCGCGCCGGAGTCGAGCACCCCGTCAGCCGCGGCCGTGCCGCTGTCGAAGCCCACGCCGGCGGGCAGCTCGTCGATCACGAGGTCGTCATGATCGGCGAGAGCCCGGGCGATCGCCTCCTGCCGGGCCACGTGCGAGGCGCTGCGCGTCGAGCCTGCGAGGTACAGCAGGTGCCGGTGCCCCTCGGCGACGAGATGCTCGATCAGCTCGCGCAGCGCAGCGCCGTAGTCCGCGGCGACGACGGGGGCGCCGTCCTGCACGCCGCGGTTGATCACGACGACGGGGGAGAGCGGGGGAAGCAGCGCCGTGAGCTCGTCCTGTGGCATGCGCGGCGAGCACAGGATGACGCCGTCGGTGCGGCGGCGGGTGGTGCCGGCGAGGGCGCGCTCCTCGGCGAGATCCTCCACCGAGTCCGCGATGAGCACGTGATAGCCATCCAGCGTCGCGGCCCGGCTGAGCCCGCGCAGGATCGCCTGGAACGTCGGGTTCTCCAGGTCGGGGATGACGACGGCGACGGTCTGCGTGCGGCCGAGGACGAGGCTGCGTGCGACGGGGTTCGCGGTGTAGCCGAGCTCCTCCGCGGCGGCGAGCACGCGCGCGGCGAGCGCGGGGTCGACGGTCGGATTGCCGTTCATCGCGCGCGACACCGTCGACAGCGAGACGCCGGCCAGCTTCGCGACATCGGTGATGCCCGCTCGTTTGGATGCGCCCGTCATGCTCCCCCGTCCGTGTGTGCTCTCCGAGAGTACGCCATACTGATCAGAAAACGTTTTATCGGAGGTGCGGCATGGCGGGTTCCCCAGTGGACAGGCAGCGGAAGCAGGAGCGCCTCGCTCGGGTGCGCGCGGCGGCGGAGGGGTCGCTGCTGCTGACCTCGCACGAGGCGATCTCCTGGTATCTCGAGGGAGTCCGCACGCACGTCTCGCTCGCGGGACCGCCGGTCCTCGCCGTCCGCGCCGCGGACGACGGCGACACGCTCTTCGTCGCGGCCAACGAGGCCGACCGGCTCATCGCCGAGGAACTGCTGCCGGAGGACGCCGCGCGTGTGGTGCGCGTGCCCTGGCAGGTGCCTCCGACCGTCGCGGCGGCCCAGGCCGGTGGCATCGCCGAGGACGTCGTCGCCGCGCCGCTGCGCGCCGCCAGGGCGACGCTGCTGCCCGCTGAGCGCGAGCGCTATCGGATGCTGGGTCGCGAGACCGCCGAGGTGCTCACCGATGTGCTGGGTGGCTCCGACCCCGTGCAGTCGGAGCGGGCACTCGCCGGTGCATTGTCCGGTGCGCTCGCAGCCCGCGGCATCGATCCGCTGGTCGTGCTCGTCGCCGGTGGGGGGAGGATCGGATACCGGCATCCGCTGCCCACGGCCGGGCCGCTCGGCGAGCGCGCGATGGTGGTCGTGTGCGGGCGCCGGCACGGCCTCATCGCGAACGCGACCCGTTGGGTGGGCGAGTCCGGAGTCGATGATGAGCGCGTGCTCGCGGTGGAGCGCGCCTTCCTGGATGCCTCGGTGCCGGGCATCCGGCTGAACGATGTGCTCGCCGCGGGGGCGCGCGGCTACGCCGCACACGGCTTCGACGCGGAGGAGTGGCTGCGGCACCACCAGGGCGGGCCGACCGGATACGCCGGCCGCGACCCGCGCGCGACGGAGGGCACTGAGGACGTGCTGGTCGACGGACAGGCCTTCGCGTGGAATCCGACCGTGCCCGGTGGCAAGGTCGAGGACACGATGGTGCGTGACGGTGCCGGCTGGGAGGTGCTCACGACCGACGACCGCTGGCCCGCGGTCGAGTACGCCGGGCTGCTGCGCCCGGTCGCGATGCCGTTCCGGTGACCCGACCCCCTCTGGGTCGCTGGGCCCGTCGAAGCGTCCCCGCGCACGCTCGGAGTTCTGCAACATCGCGGACGGAAGCGCGTCAGAGCATCCGGGATTCTGCCGTTCTCCGGAATTCTGTCGCCGGAAGTCACAGGTCAGAGCCGGGAGAGTGGCCGCGGTCGGCGGGGCGTGCATCCGGAGGTGGGCAACATCGCGGAGCAGTCCGCGCCGGAGCATCCGCGATTCTGCGGATCTCCGAGAACCTGCCGGCGGATCAGCCCGCGAGCATCCGCTCGACGGATGCCGCATCCCGCCGCCCGTCGGCGACCAGGCCGCGGAAGGAGCGGGTGAGCGACTCGCCGCCGGCGAGCTGCACGGGGCTGTCCCAGGCCAGCGCCGACCCGATGCCGGGGTAGTCGTCGACGCGCACGAACCACGGGTCGGCCGCGGTCGCGGCATCCGCCGGGGCGAGCGCCACGGTCGCCTCGCCGTCGGCGAAACGCGCGGCGAACGACACCCAGGGCGCGATCGCGCCGTGCACGGATGCTTCGCCCGAGGCATCCGGGGTGCGCACCTCGACGTCGGTGGCCGGCGCGAGCCGCCAGGCGAGGCCGCCGTATCCGCCGCCTACGCGCCCGTGGGAGCCAGGGCTGCCCAGTTCGATCGCCTGCGCGCCCGCGCGCAGCGTCGTCGTGAACAGGAACGTCCAGGCGTCGTCCTCGGGCGACACCGCGAGGGAGGTGTCCTCGATCAGCGCGACCGAGCCGTCGGGCCGGCGCCATTCGGCGGTGCGGGTGAACCCGTCGTCCGTGTGCTCGAATGACGTGGTGACGATCCGGCCGTGGTCGTCGAGCCAGCGGTAGCCCTCGTCGCGGACGTAGGTGGGTCCGCCCCAGAAGTTCACGTCGCCGGCGTGCTGGATGCCGAACGACAGCCCGAGGTGCCAGTCGTGGTCGGCGGGGTGGGCGTCGGTGACGCGGATGTCGCCGAGCGTGCGGATCGGGTGCAGGAAGGGCCGCGGGCTGGAGGTGGAGGTCACGGTCGATCCGTCGTCGCACACGGCGATCACGTTCCCGTCGAGTCTGAGGTCGGCGACCGCCGCGGATGCCGCAGCCGGAGCGAACGGCGCGTGCAGCTCGCTGAACAGCGCGCCGCTGCGCGCGGCCCGCTCCACCCAGAAGGCGGCGTCGCGCACGGCGGCCACGCGCTCCTGGCCCTCGCCGACCTCGTCGATCTGCGCGGTCGGGATCGCGACGGGGTCGGGCGCGGTGCGCACGGCTTCGAGCACCTCCATGTAGGCGCCGCTGTCGACCAGCGCCGACGAGAGCGGGATGCCTGTGGCGCGGTGGTCGAGCAGCTCCTCGAACAGGTCGGTGCGTCCGGTCTGCCGGACGGCGCCGTCGGCCTCGGTCAGAGTGTCCTCGGTGTACGAGAAGACGACATCGCGGGCAGGGGTGCGCACCTCGATGAGCGGCGCGCTGGACACGGCGGATGCCAGGGTGAGTCCGCCCGAGATCACGCGGCCGTCCTGCAGGGTGATGCGGACGGCGGAGGTGTCGTCGGCCTGGATGTCCGCGGCGTGCAGAAGCTCGAGCTCGACGCGTGCGATGTCCTCACGGCGGCGCGCGCCGGCGATGCGCAGGGCGGTGGCGATGGCGTGCGAGAGCGCGTTGGTGAGCACGCCGTCGGTGACCGGCGCGCCGTTCAGGACGCGATGGCCGGCCCACGCGGAGCGCGTCCAGTACGCGGCGTCTCGGGTCCAGGCTCCCCAGGTGGCGACGGATGTCGCGGTGCCGAGCCCTGCGAGCTCGGTGAGCGCGTGCGATCCCATGCTCTGGAAGCCGATCTGCACCGCGCGTCCGGTGCGCTGCTGCAGGTCGAGCAGCGCGGTGAACTGCTCCATCGTCGCCACCGGCGGCTTCTCGAGGTAGAGGTCGGCGCCGTGCTCGAGTGCGGCGGACGCCAGCGGGAAGTGCGTGCCGGTCGGGGTGGCGACGATGACGATGTCCGGACGGATGCCAGACGCGAAGGCCTCGTCAAGGCTCGGCCAGTGCGGAGCATCCGCACCGTAGCCGCTCTCGGGTGCGCCGGCCGGGTCGACCAGGCCGATCAGGCGGACGCGGTCCTGCAGTCGGTCGAGGTTGCGCAGGTGCACGGCACCGAAGCCGCGGGCGCCGACGAGCAGCACGGTGGGAGTGGTCATGTTCTCATCGTATTGGAAAGCGCTTCCCCGAGGGAAGAGGAGCGGGATTCGGTGTGAAGGTGCAGAGCAGTTATGATGGACGGACGTGCGCAGCCGAGGCTTCGCATGTGGAGACGTCGCATAGTCAGGCCTAGTGCACCACCCTGCTAAGGTGGAGTCCCCTCACGGGGACCGAGGGTTCAAATCCCTCCGTCTCCGCCAATGCGAAACGGCCCCAGGACGAAGTCCAGGGGCCGTTTCGCGTTAGCGGAGAGCGCCGACGGGATCGCGAAGGACTCGAGGTTCCCCGCACCGCCGAGGGTTGCGCCGCCAGCGCGGCGAGTGGTCGGATGGTCGGATGATCGACCTGGTGGCCTGGCTCGGAGTCTTCGCCGGTGGTGCCGTCTTCTATCAGTCCGCGAAGGTCGTCAGCGCGGCGAACGCCGGCCGGCCTCTCCCATACTGGCGAAAGCCTGAGGTCACCCCTCGAGCGGCGATCGTCTTGCGAGTCGTGGGAATCGCGCTCGTGACCGCATCCGCGACCTTTCTCGTGCCTGCCCTGGGATACTGGGCGATCGCGGTCCTGGTCATGGCGCTGCTGCCGGCCCTTGTCGCCATTCCGCTGCATAACCGAAGCGTCTCCGCCGACGACTAGCGCGCGGTTGAAGAACCAGCCCGGTCGCCCCGTCTTCCAACCACTCACCCGAGAAGGAGCCTCGATGACCAGACTCGAGTACGACCGGCCTGCGACGGACTGGCTGGAGTGCCTTCCGCTCGGCAACGGCTCTCTCGGCGCGATGATCGACGGCGGAGTCGACCGGCTTGTGGTGCGGCTCAACCACGAGGCGGGCTGGTCGGGCAGCCCTGAGTCCGAGGCGCGCGGCGTGGGAGTGACACCGGAGGACGCGGCTGCGGCGCTCGCCGCCTCGCGAGAGGCGCTTCGGCGGTCCGACGCGGTCGCCGCAGCAGAGGCGCTTCTGCCGATCCAGGCGAGGTACAGCCAGGCGTTCCTGCCGATCGGCAGTCTCATCGTGCGGCGCTCCGCGACCGCGGGGGAATACCGCCGAAGCCTCGACCTGGCGACCTCGATCCACGAGATGTCCACGACGGACCTCACCGAGTGCACCGTCGTGTCGGCGCCGCTCGGCGTGCTGGCCATCGAGACCTCGGTGCGCCCCACGATCGAGTTGGAGACGGAACTGGCCGAGATCGGTCGCTCATCAGCGCCGGACGGGATCGAGCTGCTGGTGCGATTCCCGTCGGATGTCGCCCCCGCGCACGAGGCGGGCTTCGCCGCGGCCGAGTGGGACGAGACCGAGGGCGCGGCCCTGCGCGGCGTGATCCTCGCGAGGGCGCAACCCAGCGACGGCGGCTGGCTCATCCTGCTGGCAGCGGAGACCACCTTCGAAGGCTTCGGCGGGCCACTCGGTTCCCTGGCCGCGGCGAGGGAACGCGCTCGTCGACGGATCGATGCGGCGGTGAGCACCCCGGCTGAGGAGATCTTCCGCGCCGCGTCGGCGGAGCATGCGCGGCTCTTCGACCGCGCGCGTCTGCGCTTCGACGCACCCGTCGCCCCGGCCGCACTGATCCCCGATCGCCTGGCATCCGCGTTCGCCGATCCCGAGCATCCGCTCGCTGCGGACCCCGGACTCGGCGCCCTGCTCTTCGACGTCGGCCGGTATCTGCTGATCTGCTCGTCGCGCCCCGGCGGCGTGCCCGCGACGCTGCAGGGCATCTGGAACGACTCGATGCGACCGCCGTGGAGCAGCAACTACACGATCAACATCAACACCCAGATGAACTACTGGTCAGCGCACTCGACCAACCTGTCCGAGGCGGCCGGCCCGCTCTTCGACTTCGTCGAAGGCCTCTCAGCGAAGGGGCAGGACACCGCCCGGCGCCTGTACGGCGCGGGCGGCTGGACCGCCCACCACAACTCGGACATCTGGCTGTTCTCGTCGCCGGTCGGTGCAGGCGCCGGCGATGCCCGCTGGGTGCACTGGCCGATGGCCGCACCCTGGTTGGTCCGTTCCCTCTGGGATGCCGTGGAGTTCGGTGCCGCGGATGCCGATGAGTTGCGGCGTCTCTGGCCCATCGCGCGCGGTGCGGCGGAGTTCGTGCTCGACTGGCAGCACCGGGACGGCCAGGGGTGGTCCACCTCGCCGTCGACCTCGCCGGAGAACACCTATCTCGACGACGACGGACGCGAGGTGGCGCTGGACACCGTGACGGCGATGGACCTGCAGCTGATCCGCGATCTGCTCGGTATCGTGCGGAGACTGGCCGATCTCGTCGACGCGGGCGATGACGAGATCGTCCGGCGTGCGGGGGTGCGGCTCGAGGAACTGCCTGCTGACCCGGCCGTCACGGCCGACGGCATCATCCGGGAGTGGGCCGAGGATCGGCGCGAAGCCGATCCGCAGCACCGGCACGTGAGCTCGCTCTACGGCCTGTATCCGGGAGACGGCCGGTGGTCCGAGGATGCGCTCCAGGCTGCGGTCCGCGCCCTGGAGCGGCGCGGCGACGACTCCACCGGATGGTCGCTGGTCTGGAAGCTGTACCTCTGGGCGCGCCTGCGACGCGCGGACAAGGTGTCGGATCTGCTCGCTCTCGTCTTCCGTGAGGCAGGGGAGCGCGGCGAGGCCGGCGGCCTGTACCCGAACATGTTCGCCGCGCATCCGCCGTTCCAGATCGACGCGAACCTCGGCTTTCCGGGTGCGCTCGCCGAATGCCTGCTGCAGAGTCACGACGGCATCGAGCTTCTGCCGGCCGTTCCGCGTCAGCTGGCATCCGGCTCGGCATCCGGTCTGCGGGCGCGGCCCGGGGTCGATGTCGATCTCACGTGGGCCGGGGGTGAGCTCATCGAGGCGACACTGCGTTCCGCTGAACCGGTGACGGTCGTGGTCCGCTACGGCGGAGAGGCGACCGAAGTCCGGATCGACGGCGAGACGAGGATCCGTCCCGCGGACTTCCGGGTCGGCGAAGACCTCGCGGCCGATCCGGATAGGTTAACGAGGTGACCGCCCCCGCCCCGCAGACCTCTGCCACCGTCCCGCGTCCGGGCGCCGTCTACTTCATCGGACGGGTGATCCTGCGGCCGCTGTTCTGGGTCATGTACCGTCCGCGCATCGTCGGCCGGGGGAACGTGCCCGAGCGCGGGGCGGTGCTGTTGGTGAGCAATCACCTCTCTTCGCTCGACACCCTCATCATCCCCACATCCGCGATCCGGCCCGTGCAGTTCCTCATCAAGGCGTCGTACTTCGCGGGGCCCGGGCTGCTCGGGCGGTTCAAGCGTTGGTTCTTCAGCTCGATCGGCGGTGTCCCGGTGCGCCGGGCGACCGGCCGGGACGCGCGAGCCGCACTCGATGCGGGCAGCAGCATCCTGCGCGCCGGGAGCGTGTTCGCGGTGTTCCCGGAGGGCACCCGCTCCCGTGACGGGAAGCTGCACGACGGACACGGCGGTGCCGCCTGGATGGCGCGCGACACCCGCTCGGCGGTGGTGCCGGTCGGGTTGATCGGCACCGGCTCCGTGAAGCCCCTGAGCCATCTGCTACCGGGGAGGCCGCGCGTCGAGGTCCGTTTCGGCGAGCCCCTCGACCTGACTGATCTCGAGAACGTGCCGGACGGCAGGGCCCGCCGTGAGATCACCGAGCGCATGATGGCCGCCATCGCGCGCCTGAGCGGGCAGGAGCGCTCCGGAAGCGTGAATGCGACGTCGCGGGACTGATTCCCAGCCGGCACCTGCTAGTGTGAGATGTTCACCGGGAACGGGAGTGTCACATCCTCCTCGCCCCAGCGTCGCCCCTTTCACGGGCCCTCCGCGCACATAACGCGCCCCACCGACTTCCTCCCGCGACTGCCCCAAAGATGGCGCGGATCGCGAATCACTGAAAGACTGTTACACATCTTCACCTCTGCAGCACCCGCTCCGGCGCTCTCGTGGCGCCAGGCCGATCATGACGTTCACGTCGCCACACGCGACGGTGAGTACGCCGGCCATGTCGTCATCGACTCCGACGACCACGTTCTCGTCTACGGGCCCATCGGCCAGCGCCTCGCGGCATCCGCTTCTCTGGATGCTGCGCGCAGTGCGCTCGAGGCCCACACGACCCCTGCGGCGGACCACCTGTCCGCGCAGCTCCATACCCCGCGCCGGCGTCGCCGACGCGGTTTCACGGATCACTCCCGTGGTCCCAGACAACGAAGGAATGACGTCATGGCCACTGGCACCGTCAAATGGTTCAACGCAGACAAGGGCTTCGGCTTCATCGCTCCGGACGACGGCTCCGCCGACCTTTTCGCGCACTTCAGCGCGATCCAGGGCAACGGATACCGCAGCCTGGACGAGAACCAGAAGGTGGAGTTCGACGCAGAGCAGGGCCCCAAGGGCATGCAGGCGGCGAACATCCGTCCCCTCTGATCTCCGATCACTGACGCGAACGGGCGGTCGGACCTCGGTCCGGCCGCCCGTTCCGCATGTCGGGATCCATGCAGGTTGCGGCATGTGCACCCGCGTACTGTGAGGGGAAGCGATCGGCAGCCGCCTTTGGCTTCGTCCCGATCGTTCCCGACGGTCGGCCACACCTAAGGCGCCGATCATCTCCATTGCACCCACCGTCGCACCCGCGACACTCGGACCCATCCGTCAGACCTACGCGCGTGTGGAGGACTTCCCGCCGATCACCCGTGCCTATTCGCACGTCTCGCAGGTCGTCCGCGAGACCGGTCTGCTGCGTCGAGCCCCCTGGTTCTACGCCGCGGTCGGTGCGGCCATCGCCCTCGCCTTCGGCGGTGCGATCACCGGCTTCATCCTGTTCGGCGACAGCTGGTTCCAATTGCTTATCGCCGGAGCGCTGGGCGTGCTGTTCACCCAGGTCGCGTTCCTCGCGCACGAGGCCGCGCACCGGCAGATCCTGGCAACAGGTCCCGCGAACGACCGGCTGGCGCGCGTGCTCGCCTCGTTCGTCGGCATCAGCTACTCGTGGTGGGACTCCAAGCACAGCAGACACCACGCCAACCCGAACCGCGTCGGCAAGGACCCCGACATCGAGGTCGACACGATCTCGTTCCTCGACGAGGATGCCGCGCAGGCGAGGGGCCTTCGGCGCCTGATCACCCGCAAGCAGGGCTGGCTGTTCTTCCCTCTGCTCACGCTCGAGGGGGTCAACCTGCACGTGCTGAGCTTCCGGCACCTCGCCGCTCGGGGCGAGGTCAAGGGTCGCTGGCCCGAGATCGGCATGATCGCGGCGCGGTTCGCGCTGGTCCTGACGCCGATCTTCCTGCTGCTTCCGCTGGGCATGGCGTTCGCCTTCGTCGGAGTGATGCTCGCCGTCTTCGGCGTGTACATGGGGGCGTCCTTCGCCCCCAACCACAAGGGGATGCCGGTCATCGACCGCGACGCGAAGCTGGACTTCTTCTCGAAGCAGGTGCGCACGTCGCGCAACATCCGGGGCGGCTGGTGGGCGACCTGGCTGATGGGCGGCCTGAACTACCAGGTCGAGCACCACCTGTTCCCGAGCATGGCCAGGCCGCACCTCGCGCAGGCGAGGGAGATCGTCCGGGAGTACTGCCAGGTGAACGACGTGCCGTACACGGAGACCTCGCTCTGGCGCTCCTACGCCATCGTCATCGACTACCTGAACCGCGTCGGCCTCGCCGCCCGCGACCCCTTCGACTGCCCGATGGTCTCGGAGTTCCGGCGGGCCTGAGCCCGGCCGTGGTGGTCAGGGCGCGTAGCGCGCCAGGAACGTCTCCACGGCGTCGTCGGCGATCGCCGTCAGCCCGGCTGCGGTCGGGCGCTCCGCGCCCCCGGTCAGGGTGATGCGGTCGAGCGGCGCCGCGAGCACCAGCCAGGTGAACTGCTGGGCGGCTGTCGCGGCATCCGCGATCTTCAGGCTCCCGCGCAGACCGAGCTCGGCGAGTGCGTCGGCGAGCAGTGCCTGGTTCCGCTCCCAGCTGAGTCGCACGTAGTCGGCTGCGACGTCGGGCAGCCGCTCCGCCTCGGCGATCACCAGGCCCCGCATCCGCACGACGGGCGTGCTGAGCACCCCGGCGTGCAGCACGTCGGCGAGTTCGCGCAGGCCTGCCCGCACGTCCGGTGCGGTGCGCAGGCGATCGAGGTGGGGGCGCATCGCGTCGCGCCCGCGCTCGACCCAGTCCGCGACGACGGCGGCGAACAGCTCCTCCTTCGACGCGAAGCGGCGGTACAGGGTCTGCTTCGAGATACGGGCGGATGCCGCGACGGCGTCCATCGTGGCCGCCGCGAAGCCCTCATCGAGGAAGACCTCGCGCGCGGCAGACAGCAGATCCGCGCCGTCGAGCCCACCGGGGCGTCCGCGACGACGCGGCGGTCCGGCATCGGTGGTGTTCGACATCATCCTCAAATAGTACTGGACAGTACGCAAATGTCGGGTATAGCGTACTGTCCAGTACTAAAAGGGAGATGATCCTCATGATCGCTATCGGCATCGCTGTCGCGACCATCGCGGCTTTCGTGCTCAGCACGGTCTACTACATGCTCGCCACCCCGCTCGAGCAGCGGGCCGCGGCAGGGAGGGCGATCGAGCGCGATCGCCCAGGACCCTTGAAGATCGTCGCCGAGCTCGTGCGCACCGCCGTGCTCGCGTCCGGCTTCTCCTGGGTCGCCGCGCAGGCCGGGATGCTCGATCTGCCGGGCTCGCTGCTGCTCGCGCTGGTGCTGTGGCTCGCGTTTCCCGTCGTGCTGCTCGCAGGCTCGGTCGGCTGGGACCGCGCGCCGATGCCGACGGCCGTCCTGCACGGCGGGGACTGGCTGCTGAAGCTGCTGCTCATCGCGGTGGTCATCGGGCTGCTGCACTGAATCATCGGAAGAGGAGAGAGCACGGACATGGATGCGAAGAAGGCAGGACCGATCGACGTGACCTTCACGGCGCCCCTGGTCACGAGCACGGCGAAGGGCGGGTGGACATACGTGCAGATGGACGGCTCCGCCGAGTTCTTCGGCACACGCGGGCTGGTCAAGGTGACCGGGACCGTCGACGGTGAGCCCTTCCAGGGATCGTTCATGGCGCTCGGCGACGGGACGCACAAGCTGCCGATCACCGCCGCGGTGCGCCGGCGCATCGGCAAGGGGACCGGCGACTCCGTCACCGTGCATCTGACCGAGCGGCGAGTCTGACCAGATCTCCGGATCTCCGTGACCTCACGGATGACGCGCGGGCGTCCGGGGAGGACACTGGAGCGCATGGTCGTGGGGTCGGCCGCGGTCGCGGACGTGAGGGACGGCATCGAGCGGATGTCGCGGTCGCGCCTGCCCGCGAGCGAGTTCCTCACCGAGGCGGCTGAGGCCCTGTCACGCGCGGTGCCCTCCGTCGCGGCCTGCGTGGCGACGCTCGACCCCGCCACCGCCATCGTCACCGGCGTGACGAAGCGGGGCGTCCTCGCCGGGCGCAACGAGTCCGACGTGCACTGGGCGCGGATCGAGTATGGCGGGGACGATCCCACTGCGGTGCGCACAATGGTTGCCCGACGACGCACCGCGATCGGGGTGGATCACGAGTTCGGCGGTGCCGCTGAGCGCTCGATGCGGATGGCGGAACTGCTCATGCCGGTCTTCGGCTTCACCGACGAGGCACGCGTCGTGTTCACCGACCGGGCTGGCGCGTGGGGCGCGATCTCGATGTTCCGGGGCTCGGACGACCGCGTGTTCGACGAGGAGGATCTCGCCTGCCTGGATGCGGTGGTCCCGGCGATCACCCGCGGCATCCGAGGCGGGCTGCTCGCGCAGACGCGCGTCCCGCGGGACGACGCCGACGACGTCGCATCCGCCGTCGTGATCGTCGACGAGGAGGACCGGATGGTGCGGATGACGCCCGGCGCCCGGTCGCGCATCGAGGCGCTGGCGCGGGGCGCGGCGACCGCAGACCCGCTCACGATCCTGCATTCGCTCGTGCAGCGCGCGCGGCGCGCGGATCCGGATGTCCCGCCGGCGCGCATCCGGCTGCGCACCCCCGACGGATGCTGGCTGGTGCTGTCGGCCGAGAGGCTGGAGGGCGGACGAGGGCGCGACATCGTCGTGACGATCGATGACGCGCGCCCGCACGAGATCGTCGACCTGGTCGCTGCAGCGTTCGGTCTGACGGCCCGTGAGCGCGACGTCGTCGCGCTCGTGCTGCGCGGCAGGGACACCCGCGAGATCGCCTCGACTCTGTTCCTCTCGCCGTACACGGTGCAGGACCATCTCAAGGCGGTCTTCGACAAGGCGGGCGTGACGAGCCGGCGTCAGCTCGTGGCGCGGGTGTACTTCGACCATTACGCACCCCGGGGAGACAAGGGCTGATGACATCATCTTTTGCCGACCGTCCAGGGCGTGCTTGAATCCATGACATGGGGCTGGGGCCAGGGGAGCTCGAATCAGTGCGCGTGACTCGCGTGCTGCGAGAGGACATCGTATTGGGAAGGCGCTTGCCGGGATCGCGCCTGGTGGAGCGGGATCTCGCGCGGGAGCTGAACGTCTCGAGACTGCCGGTGCGCGAGGCGATCCGGCGGCTGAGTCAGGAGGGGGTCGTCATCTCGCGCCCGCGCACCTGGGCGGTCGTGCGGGACTTCACCGCGCAGGACGTGGTCGACCTGAGTGTGCTGCGCATCGCGATCGAGAATGCCGCGCTGGCGATCGCCGCCGAACGGCACGACGAGGCTGGGGTTGCCGAGGTCGCCGCTGCCCTCGCCGACGAGCTGGACGCCGCGGCATCCGGCGACATCGTGCGGACGAATCTTGCGGCAGGACGGTTCCACCGCACGCTGATCGCGCTGGCGGGCAACCAGACGATCGACGAGACCATGGGAGTCTTCGAGACCCGGTTCCGGCGCGCGTTCGGCCGCAACTCCGATCTGTACGCGCATGTCGACGCGCATCGGGAGATCGTCGACGCCTTCATCGCGCGGGACGCCGAACTCGTGTGCGAACTGAACCGTGCGCACCTCGAGGCGGCGTGCGATGAGGCCGTCGCGATGTGGGGCGGGGTGGCCGATCCGGCGGACTGACTCCCGGGCTGTCCCGACGTCGGACCCGACGGGTACGCTCGTGACAGGAGGTGTCGTGGGACGTACAGCGGATGCCATCGCGGAAGGCGTCGCGATCGCCACAGCGGCGGCGCGCCTTGCCGTGAAGAACCACATCCTCGTCGGCACGATCGCCCAGGGGGGTGCCTTCGACCTCGAGAAGTACGCAGGCGACGCGCGGGATGTGCTGCGGGCCATGGCGGCCGAATCCGATCAGGCGGCAGAGCACCTCGCCGCCCTGCGCAAGCGCGCCAAGGGACGGCACTCCGACCCGGCCGGCACGCACGACTACCGCGATCGGGATGTGCGCAATCTCAAGCGGCGCGCGCGGCAGTCGACCGCTGTCGCTCAGCAGCTGCGTGAGATGGCCGACAACCCTGACGAGGTGCGCGAGCTGGTCGAGTCCGCGCGCGCGGCCGCCTGGGCGGACGTGCGCGGCAACCTCGATCGACGGCTCAGGGTCGAGGGCATGCGGCCCGACCAGGATCCCGATTACTCCTCGATGCGCGAAGCGCGGATGCAGGCGCTGAAGCTCGTCGACCTGCAGGCGCTGTCGTCGCAGCAGCGCAGCAGGCGCAAGCACGCGGAGAGGCTCGCGAAGGAGACGGCGAAGGCCGAGGCCAAGAGCGAGAAGCCCTCCCGATGGGGCCGGAAGGCCTCCGCGAAGAGCTGAAATCGCCTCGATTCGTGTTCCCCGAGAACCTGTTGTAGGCTTGTCCACGGCCCGCTGAGGGCCGTGCGCCTGTAGCTCAATGGATAGAGCATCTGACTACGGATCAGAAGGTTGGGGGTTCGAGTCCCTCCAGGCGCGCACTGTGTTGAGACAGTATAGGAAGCCCCGGACGGTGTCCGGGGCTTTCGTCTTTCCTGGAGAGCCTCCCATGACCGAGCAGCGCACCGCCGCCGAACGCCTTGTGCGCAGGTTCGCCCGCGACACCAATCTGCTGGTCGCGGGCCGCGCGTTCTCGGTGCGCGGTGATGGCGCGGTCGCAGAGGAGCTGCGGCGGCTGATCCCGGCGCTGGGCGGGCACCTCACCGATGGCGGCGTGACGTTCGCCCCCGGTCGGACACCCGACATCCTGATCGACGACGCCCCGCTGCCGCTCCGCGCCACGGCGGAGGACCGCGTGGACAACGCCGGCGTGCACATGCCCGTCTCCACGCTGATCGCGCACCGCCTGCGCGACGAGGGGCTGGTGCGCGGCATCCGGATCGGCATCGCGATGGTGCTGGAGCCGAAGACCGCGCAGCTCGCGCTGCTGCTGCGTGACGCCGGCGCCGAGGTCGCCGTCTACGCACACCCCGACGAGATCGACGTCGACGTGGCCGAGGTGCTGCGCGGCCGCGGCATCCCCGTCGACGGCGACCCGGCACTCTCCGGTGACGCGGAGCGGGCCGCGGCGATCTCGTTCCTTCGGCGCGGCTTCGACCTGCTGCTCGACGACGGGTCGCACCTGATCCGTCTCGCGCACGAGGAGGGCCTGGCGACCGGCCTGCGCGGTGCGGCGGAGGAGACGACCAGCGGCCTGACTCCGCTGCGCGTCATGGAGCGGGAGGGCCTGCTGCGCGTCCCGGTCATCGCCGTGAACGACGCCGCCATGAAGACGTCCTTCGACAACCGCTACGGCACCGGGCAGTCCTGCGTGTTCGCGGTCGCCGACGTGCTGGACGCCGCCGGCATCGGCGTGCGCGACCAGCCCGCTGTCGTCATCGGCTACGGGCCGGTCGGCGAGGGCGTCGCCGCGCATCTGCGCGCGCTCGGCGCCGAGATCGCCG
Source organism: Microbacterium sp. MAH-37 (assembly GCF_009758255.1). Lineage (GTDB taxonomy): Bacteria > Actinomycetota > Actinomycetes > Actinomycetales > Microbacteriaceae > Microbacterium. The sequence goes on along the minus strand of NZ_WSEN01000008.1, from coordinate 339,902 downwards.
TCGCCGAGACCGACCCGGTGCGCGCGCTGAAAGCGGTGCACGACGGCTTCCGCATCGGCCCGCTGAGCGAGCTCGCCCCCGGCGCTCTGGTGATCTCCGCGACCGGCGCGCCGCACACCGTGGATGCCGGGGCGCTGAGTGCCGCGAAGGTCGTCGCGGTCGCCGGGGGAGTCCCCGGCGAGGTGGACCTCGATGCGACGGCGCTGGCCCCGGTCGGGGAGCACCTCGACCGCGCGGGCGACGGCGCCCTGCTGATCGCCCGCGGCGGCTGCGTGAACCTGGCTGCGGCCGAGGGGAACCCGATCGAGATCATGGATCTCTCCTTCGCCGTGCAGCTCGGTGCGGTCGAGCAGCTCCTGACCGCCGGCCTCGCACCCGGCCTGCACGCGTTCCCCGCCGAGGCGGATCTCGCGATCGCCCGCTCCGCGCTCGACGCCCGTGACGACCGCATCGACCGGCGCAGCACCGCCCAGGTCCAGGCACAGGCCGACTGGCGCTCGCCGCGCTATACCCCCGCCGTCGCCGACACCTCCACTCAGGGGGAAGGCGCCTCGGAGCGCCCTCTCGACGGGGAGACCGACGCATGATCACCGTCTACTCCGCAGGGCTCGTCGTGCCCGTCACCGCGCCGCCGATCCCTGACGGCGCCGTCGCCGTCCGCGACGGGCGCATCGTGCACGTCGGGGAGCGCGCCTGGGTGCTTCGCTCACTCGCCGAGCGCGGCGCCGCCTATGACGAGGTGCACTGGCCCGGCATCCTGACCCCGGGCCTGGTCAACGCGCACACGCACCTGCAGTACACCGGCATGGCCGTCGTCGGTCAGGGCCGGTACACCGGATTCGACGACTGGGTCGCCGCGTTCGACCCGGTCTACGAGGGCGGCAGGGACTGGGCGGCGGATGCTGCGGCCGGTGCCGAGATGGCGCTCCGCAGCGGCACCACAGCGGTTGCCGACGTCGTCACAGACCCGTCTGCGGCATCCGCTCTGCACGACGCGCGACTGCACGGCATCACCTACTGGGAGGTGATGAGCTGGACCAACGCCGACTGGGCGCGCACGGGTCGCGCGCAGGTCGAGCAGTCGCTGGACGCGCTGCCCACCCCGCCCGGCACCGGGCTGTCGCCGCATGCGCCGTACTCGCTCGACATCGAGCCGCTGCTGGAGATCCCCGACATCGTGCGCGAGCGCGGCGGGCGCATCCACATCCACCTCGGCGAGGCCGCCTTCGAGAACGAGTTCGCACACGAGCATCCGCAGGCCTGGCACACCGCCGGCCTCGCCAGCTTCCAGGAGTTGCGCGCGGCGGGCTTCGGCACCAGTGCGACCGAGTTCGTCGACCAGCTCGGCGTGCTCGGGCCAGACTGCCACATCGCCCACGGCGTGTACATGAGCGCTCGCGACCGCGCCATCCTGCGCGAGCGGCGCACCGCCGTGGCGCTGTGCCCGAGGTCCAATGCCGTGATCGGGCTCGAGGAACCGCCGATCGCCGCCTACCTGCGCGAGGGCAGCCCGATCGCCGTCGGCACCGACTCGCTCTCGTCCAGCCCGTCGCTCGACCTCATGGCGGATGTCGCGGAGCTCGCGCGCATCGCGCGCTCGCAGGGCTACACCGACCGCGACCTGCACGCCAGGCTGCTGGGCGCGGCCACCATCGGCGGCGCGCACGCGATGGGCATCGACGTCGGTCCCGACCGCACCGGATACCTCGCGGTCGGCGCCCTCGCCGACCTGACCTTCTTCGACGTGCCCGCAGGGCCTGACGCGATCGCCGAGCTCGTGGAGTCCGGCGCGGGCCGCGCAGCGGCCACCATCGTGTCCGGAGAGGTGCGGTGGGCGGCATCCGAGTTCCCGACTGCCCCAGACCCTGAGCGAGCGGAGCGAGACGAAGGGCGCCCTTCGTCTCGTCGCTTCGCTCGCTCAGGGTCCGGAGGAGAGGAATGACCATGAGACCCGCGACAGCTGAGCGCCTCGACCTCGCCCCGCATCCCGAGGGCGGCTGGTTCCGGCGCACCTGGACCAGCCCGCTCGCCGTCGACACGCCGAACGGCGCCCGGCCCGCCGGCACCTGCATCCACTACCTGCTGCAGCCCGACGAGCGCAGCGCATGGCACGTGGTCACCAGCGACGAACTGTGGCTCTGGCACGGCCCCGGCCGGCTCGAGTTGAGTCTCGGCGGCGACGGCGCGGAGCCGGGTGAGGCGACCCCGATCGTGCTCGGCCCTGGCGAGGCGGCGCAGGTGCTCGTGCCCGCCGGAGTCTGGCAAGCGGCCCGCCCTCTGGACGACGCCGAGGTGCTCGTCTCGTGCTTCGTGTCGCCAGGTTTCGACTTCGCAGACTGGCGACTCGCCACCGAAGTACCCTTGAACCCGAACCCGACCTCTCTTCAGGAGTGAACCGTGCCCGTCTCCCGCACCCTCCGTCGTGCCGCCCTCGCCGCCATCGCGGTCGCGGCCGCCGTGTCCCTCGCCGCCTGTTCCGGCACCTCGTCCGCCGCACCGTCCGCTGACGCGGGCGACGGCGCACTGCCGACCGTCACCGCGGGCAAGCTCACCATCGCCACCGGCGAGCCGAACTACGAGCCCTGGTTCGTCGACGACGACCCGTCCAACGGAGAGGGCTTCGAAGGCGCCGTCGCGAACGCCGTCGCGAAGGAGCTCGGCTTCGAAGCGAAGGACATCGAGTGGGTGCGCACCGGCTTCGACGCCGCCATCGCCCCCGGCCCGAAGGACTGGGACGTCAACATCCAGCAGTTCTCGGTGACCGACCAGCGCAAGAAGGCCGTCGACTTCTCGTCGCCCTACTACACGACCACCCAGGCGGTCGTCGTGCTGAACGACTCGCCCGCAGCATCCGCCGCCTCGATCGACGAGCTGAAGAAGGTCAAGGTCGGCGTCGCAGCCGGCACCACCAGCTACACGGTCGCCAAGGCGCAGCTCGGCGAGGCGAACCTCAGCGTCTTCAACACCGTTGACGACGTCGTGCTGGCGCTCAAGAGCGGCCAGATCGACGCGATGGTCACCGACCTACCCGGCGCGTTCTACGTGACCGGCGCGCAGATCGAGGACGCGACCGTCTCGGGCCAGTTCGCCAGCACCGACGGCGGCGACGACTTCGCGTTCGTGCTGCCGAAGGGCTCCGCTCTGACCGCCGACGTCTCCAAGGCCGTCGACACCCTGCGCGAGAACGGCACCCTCGACGAGCTGCAGCAGAAGTGGCTCAGCGACGCGGTCGACGTCCCCGTCCTGAAGTGACCACCACCACCGCCGACGCGACGTGGCAGCCGAGTGATCTCGAGCTGTCACGGCGCGCTCTGCGGCGCCGCGCCACCACGCGATCGGTCCTGATCGCCCTCATCAGCAGCGTCGTCCTGATCGGCGTGATCGTCGCGATCCTGGTGAACACCCCCGGGTGGACCGTGGTGCGGGAGACGTTCTTCGACCCCGCGGTCGCACTCGCGAGCATCGGCCCGGTCTTCCAGGGCCTGCTCGTGAACATCATGGTGCTGCTCATCGCCGCCGTCGGCGTTGCGATCCTCGGCACTCTGCTCGCGGTCATGCGCACGCTGCGCGGGCCGGTGTTCTTCCCGTTGCGCACCCTTGCCGCGGCGTACACCGACTTCTTCCGCGGCGTGCCGGTGCTGATCGTGCTGTACCTGGTCGGCTACGGCATCCCGGCGCTGATGATCTTCCCGCGCATGCCCCCGGTGTTCTGGGGAACCATCGCGATCGTCATCAGTTACTCCGCCTATGTCGCCGAGGTGCTGAGGGCGGGCATGGAGGCCGTGCATCCGTCGCAGCGCGTCGCCGCGCGCTCGCTGGGCCTCAGCCACGCGCAGACGCTGCGGATGGTCGTCATCCCGCAGGGCGTGCGCAAGGTCATCCCCGCGCTGATGAACGACTTCGTCTCGATGCAGAAGGACGTCGGCCTGATCTCGATCCTCGGCGTCGTCGACGCCGTGCGCGCCGCGCAGCTGCAGGTCGCCGAGACCTACAACTACACGCCGTACATCGTCGCCGCGCTGTTCTTCATCGCCCTCAGCTGGCCGATGATCCGGCTGACCGACGGCGTCACCGCGCGTCTGAACCGGCGCGAGCAGGCCGGAGGAGTCGTATGAGTGCCGTGCCCGTCATCGAGGCCCGCGGCGTGCGCAAGCGCTTCGGGGATCACGACGTGCTCCGGGGGCTCGACCTCGCGGTCGCGCCGCACGAGGTGGTCGTGCTGATCGGGGCATCCGGCTCGGGCAAGTCCACGCTGCTGAAGATGATGAACCTCATCGAGCAGGTCGACGACGGCCAGATCTTCCTGCAGGGCGACGACATCACCGACCCGCGGGTGGACGCGGACTCCGTTCGTGCGCGGATCGGCGTGGTGTTCCAGCACTTCAACCTGTTCCCGCACATGACCGTGCTCGACAACGTCACCCTGGCCGCTCGCAAGGTGCACGGGATGCCCAAGGGCGAGGCGCGCACCCGCGGCCGCGAGCTGCTGGAGTCGCTGGGTCTCGGCGCCAAGGCCGACGAGTACCCCGACCGGCTCTCGGGCGGGCAGCAGCAGCGCGTCGCGATCGTGCGGGCGATCCTCACCGAGCCCGAGGTGCTGCTGCTCGACGAGATCACCAGCGCCCTCGACCCGCAGCTGGTCGGCGAGGTGCTCGATCTGGTGCGCGAGCTGAAGCGTCGCGGCTCGACGATCGTGATGGCCACGCACGAGATGTCCTTCGCGCGCGAGGTCGCAGACCGGGTGGTGTTCCTCAAGGAGGGCGTGCTGGTCGAGCAGGGGCCGCCGGAGCAGCTCTTCGACGCTCCGCAGCATCCCGCGACCGCGGAGTTCCTCTCACGCGTACGGGGTCTGTAGCGGCTTTATCCGAGGCATAGGAACGCCAAAGGGTCCCTGACGGCGGCCTGCCGAGCATGGTCGTATGACCTCCTCGCAGACGCCCCTCGATCTCGACGTCGTCGTGCCCGTGTACAACGAGCAGGACACGCTCGCGCAGTGCATCGCGCTGCTGCATGCGCATCTCCGAGAGGACGACTCCGCGACCTGGCGGATCACGATCGCCGACAACGCGAGCACGGATGCCACGGCGCGGATCGCCGATGACCTGGCCGAGACCCTCGACCGAGTCGTCGCCGTCCACCTGCCGCAGAAGGGACGTGGCCGGGCCCTGAAGGCGGTCTGGTCGGCATCGCCGGCCCGCGTGCTCGTCTACCTCGACGAGGACCTGTCCACGGACCTGCGTGCGCTGCGGCCGCTGGTCGCCCCGCTGCTGTCCGGCCACTCCGACCTCGCGATCGGCTCGCGCCTAGCGCGCACCTCGCGGATCGTGCGCGGCGGGAAGCGCGAGTTCGTCTCGCGGTCGTACAACGCGCTGCTGCGCGGCACGTTCGGGGTGCGGTTCAGCGACGCGCAGTGCGGGTTCAAGGCGATCCGGGCGGATGCCGCGCGCCGGCTGCTGCCCTACATCGAGGACGACGGCTGGTTCTTCGACACCGAGCTGCTCATCCTCGCCGAGCGCTCCGGGCTGCGCATCCACGAGGTGCCGGTGGACTGGATCGACGACCCGCACAGCTCGGTCGACGTGGTCGCGACCGCGACCGCCGATCTGAAGGGCATGGCGCGCGTCGGGATGAGCCTCGCCCGCGGCCGCATCCCCGTCGACGAGATCTACCGTGGCCTCGGGCGGCATCCGTTCGAGCAGCCCGCGGTGCCGCTGCTCGCGCAGGTGCTGCGCTTCGGCGTGATCGGGGTGCTCTCGACGCTGGCCTATGCGCTCGTGTACCTGATCTTCCAGGCGTTCCTGTCCGCGCAGGTGGCCAACTTCCTCGCGCTGCTGACCACAGCTGTCGCGAACACTGCGGCGAACCGGCGGTTCACATTCGGCTTCCGGGGACGTTCGCGAGTGGCGACGCATCACCTGCAGGGCCTTGTCGTGTTCGGAATGGCGTGGGCGCTGACCTCCGGTTCGCTGATGCTGCTGCACGCAGCGTACCCGGATCCGGGACCGCTGCTCGAGGTGGGGGTGCTCACCGTCGCCAACCTCGTCGCGACCGTGCTGCGCTTCGCCCTGCTGCGCCTGTGGGTGTTCCGCGACCGCTCGGTGCCACCACCCGACCTGCGGCCCGAGACCCTGTCCACCAGACACCAGATGCTCGCTCAGGAGGCGAATCGATCATGACCACCGCATCACTGCCCGTGCCCCCGGGGTTCGCCCCGGCCCCTCCCGCCGCCGAGGCGGTGCCGACGGCGCACGCCCGCGCCCGCTGGGAGATCCCGGCGTATGCCGGCGCGCTGCTGCTCACCGGCATCCTTTACGTCTGGAACCTCGCCGCGAGCGGCTGGGCGAACGCGTTCTACTCGGCGGCCGTGCAGGCCGGCACCCAGAACTGGGTCGCGTTCTTCTACGGCTCGTCGGATGCCGGGAACTCGATCACCGTCGACAAGCCGCCGGCCTCGCTGTGGGTGATGGAGCTGTCGGCTCGCGTTTTCGGTCTCAGTTCGTGGAGCATCCTGCTGCCGCAGGCGCTGATGGGCGTCGGGACGGCGGCCATCATCCTGTTCACCGTCCGGAAGCGCCTCGGCGCGGGCGCCGCGCTACTGGCGACGGGGATCTTCGCGCTCACCCCGGTGGCCGCCCTGATGTTCCGGTTCAACAACCCCGACGCGCTGCTGCTCCTGCTGCTCACCGCGTCGGTGGCGCTCACGCTGCGCGCGATCGACGGCGGAAGGCTGCGCTGGCTGCTGCTGGCCGGCGTCGCGGTCGGCTTCGGGTTCCTCACCAAGCAGCTGCAGGCGTTCCTCGTGCTGCCCGTGCTCGCCGGTGTGTACTTCGGGTTCGCCGGAGCGCCGTTGCTGAAGCGGCTCTGGCACCTGCTGGCGGCGCTCGGCGCGGTGATCGTGTCGGCGGGCTGGTGGGTCGCGATCGTCGAGCTCGTGCCCGCATCCGCTCGGCCCTACATCGGCGGCTCGCAGAGCAACAGCTTCCTCGAGCTGACCTTCGGCTACAACGGCCTGGGTCGCATCACCGGGAACGAGACCGGGAGCGTGGGCGGCGGCAACGGCTGGGGCGAGACCGGGCTGTTCCGGCTGTTCCTGAACGAGATCGGCGGGCAGATCTCGTGGCTGATCCCGGCCGCGCTGATCCTGTTCACCGGTGCGATGGTGCTGATCGGGCGCGCTCCGCGGCGCGATCCGCGGCGCATCCTGCTGGTCGCCTTCGCCGGCTGGCTGACCGTGACGCTGGTCGCGTTCAGTTTCATGGCGGGGATCTTCCACGCCTACTACACGGTGGCGCTCGCCGCTCCGCTGGCGGGGCTGCTCGGCGCGAGCGCCGTGGTGGTGTTCCGGCATCGCGACCGGCTGTGGACCCGCATCCTGCTCGCCGCGACCGCGGTGATCACCGCCGGCTGGGCCTGGGTGCTGCTGGAGCGCTCCAGCAGCTGGATGCCGTGGCTGAAGGTCGTCGTGGCCGTGGTGTCGGTGGCCGGCGCGGTGCTCGTGATGCTGCCGTCGCGCTCGCGGGCGCTCACGACATCGGCAGCAGCCGCGCTGATCGTCGGCGGCCTGCTCGCTCCGGCGGCGTACACGCTGCAGACCGTGGGCACGGGGCACTCCGGGTCGATCGTGACCGCGGGACCGTCGGTTCAGGGCGTCATGGGCGGCCGCCCCGGCGGTGGCTTCGGCGGTGACGGGGCGCCCGGCGGCCAGGGCGGCCCCGGCGGCACGCAGGGCGGGATGCCCGGCGGCGGCAGCGTCCCGGGCGGGAACGGCACGGGCCAGAACGGCGGTTTCCCCGGTCAGAACGGCGGTTTCCCCGGTCAGAACGGCACGGGGCAGGACGGCGGCACGCCTCCGACCATTCCGGGTGGTTTCGAAGGCGGGATGCGCGGTGGCGGCGCCGGTGGCCTGCTCGAGGCGTCCAAGGTCGATTCCGCGCTGCGGGCACTGCTGGAGCAGGACGCGTCGGACTACACCTGGGTCGCCGCGACCGTCGGATCGCAGTCCGCGGCGGGCTACCAGCTCGCGACCGGCGACGCGGTGATGCCGATCGGCGGCTTCAACGGCAGCGACCCGTCGCCGATGCTGGAGCAGTTCCAGCAGTACGTCGACGAGGGCCGCATCCACTTCTTCATCGCTGGAGGCGGCATGGGGATGGGCGGCGACTCCGACATCCAGTCCTGGGTCGAGGCGAACTTCACCGCGCAGACCGTCGGCGGTGTGACGGTCTACGACCTGACCGCCGCAACCACCGGTCGCTGAAACGGGCGCGTTCAGGTCGCGCTTCGTCCCGGTATCCGGCGCGCAGAGCGGGACGGACTGCGACCTGAGCGGGCCTGGCGTTGTCGAAGCGGGACGACGCGACCCGAGCTCGCCGAGTCGCTCCGGTCACACTTCGTCCCGGAATCCGACTCGCCTCGTCGCTCAGGTCGCGCTTCGTCCCGGTATCCGGCGCGCAGAGCGGGACGGAATGCGACCTGAGCGGCGGCGCCGTAGGAATGTGACGAACTGAGGCGCAGGTGGCGCTCGCGAAAGGAGATGACCGTGCGCAAGGATCGGTTCATGACCATGGCAGGCGACTCGCTCGGCCTTCCGCCGGTGCTCCGCGCCGACGGGACGGCGGCGCGGGTGCTCGTGGTCGACGACGAGGTTCCCCTGGCCGGAGCCGTCGCGAACTCCCTCCGCGTCGACGGCTGGGAGGTGCGCATCGAGAACCGCGGCCGCGACGCGCTGCTCGCGGTGCGCGAGTTCCAGCCCGACGTGGTCGTGCTCGACATCATGATGCCGGGCATCGACGGCCTCGAGACGCTGGATCGTATCCGTGCCGTCCGGCCGGAGGTCAGGGTGCTGTTCCTCACCGCGCTGGACGGGCACGACGACCGGATCGCCGGGCTCCGCGCCGGCGGCGACGACTACCTGACGAAGCCGTTCGCGGTGCCGGAGCTGCAGGCCAGGGTGCGGGTGCTGGCCCGCACCGCCGCGGCGATCGCCCGCCCCGCGGCATCCGTGCTGCACGTCGGCGACCTCGAGATCGACAGGTCCGCCGTCACCGCGACTCTCGCCGGTGCACCGCTCGACCTCACCGCGACCGAGTACGAGCTGCTGCTCCTGCTGGCGAACAATGCGGGCCGTGTGCTGCGCCGGCCGCAGATCCTCGAGGCGGTCTGGGGGTACGACTTCGGCACCGACTCCAATCTCGTCGAGGTGTACGTCTCGAGCCTGCGGCGCAAGCTCGCCGCGAGCGACGCGGTGCGTCTGGAGACGGTGCGCACGGTCGGCTACGTGCTCAAGGCGGCGACATGACCCGTACGCGCAGCCTGCGCCTGCAGGTGGTGCTGATCGCCTCGGCCCTCGTCGCCGCGGCGAGCGTGATCGTGGGCGTGGTGTCGGTGGTCTCGCTGAACGACTACCTGCTCGGTCAACTCGACGAGCGTCTCACCGGAGCCGCGCAGCGCGGTGCGGACATGGTCGGCCGCCCGCGGCCGCCCGGCGCCCCGCAGCCGCCGGCCCGCGACGATCTGGTCGGAGCTCCCGGCCAGTCGCCGGGCACGGTCACCGCGGTGTTCCGCGACGACGCATTCGCCGTGGGCGGCTGGATCGACGCCGACGGAACCAGGCACGACCTCAGCACCGAGCAGCAGCAGACCCTGGCATCCGTGCCCGTCGGCGCGACGCCGCAGACCGTCGACCTGGGCGGCGACCTCGGCTCCTACCGGGTCGCGGCGCGCACGGCGACGGAAGACGCTGTCGTGGTGACCGGCATGCCGATGGAGCCCGTCACCGCGGCGACCGGCAGGCTGACCCTCGTCGTCGTGCTGGTCGGGCTCGCCAGCATCCTGCTCGCGATTCTCGCCGCCGCGCTGGCGATGGGCCGTGCGCTGCGCCCGCTGCGCCGCGTCGCGAGCACGGCGTCCGAGGTCACCTCGGTGCCGCTCGGACGCGGCGAAGTGTCCCTCGCACAGCGCGTCACCGAGGACGACATCGCCTCCACTGCCGAGGTCGGTCACGTCGGCGCGGCGCTGAACGACCTGCTGGATCACGTCGAGCAGGCGCTGGCGCAGCGCGAGGCGAGCGAGTCCACGATGCGGCGGTTCGTCGCGGACGCCAGCCATGAGCTGCGCACGCCGCTCACCAGCATCCGCGCCTACGCGCAGCTGTCCGAGCGCGCAGGGGCCGAGCCCGACGAGATGCGCGGCAACGCCGCGCTGATCGACGCCGAGGGCACCCGGATGAGCACGCTGATCGACCAGATGCTCACCCTCGCCCGGCTCGACGCGCTGCCCGCGATGGCGCGGGCCGAGGTCGATCTGCGGATGCTGGTGGCCGAGGCCGTCGTCGCCGCGCGGATCGCCGCACCCGATCACGCCTGGACGATGGAGCTCGGCGAGGAGCCGGCGATCGTGAGCGGAGACGCCGCCGACCTGCGCCGCGTCGTCGACAACCTGCTCGGCAACGCCCGCCAGCACACCCCGCCCGGCACCACCGTGTCGGTCCGCATCGCGACGGATGCCGGTGCCGTGACGCTCACGGTCGTGGACGACGGCCCCGGGCTGCCGGACGACCTCGCCGTGTTCGACCGGTTCGCCCGGGGCGACGCCTCGCGGTCGCGGGAGGACGGCGGCGGTACCGGCCTCGGCCTCGCCATCTCGCGCGCTGTGATCGAGGCGCACGGCGGCACGATCGAGGCGGTGCCCGGAGCGGGCGCGACCTTCGTGGTCAGTCTGCCGGTCGCGCCTCCGTCAGAGTGACGCGGAACAGGGCGAGCGACTCGGGATCCAGGGTCGGCGCCTCGAGGCCGACGGAGCCCAGCATGTCGCCTGTGAGGGTCAGTGGACCTGGCCACCAGGGGACCTGCGACCACGCCGAGCCGGCCTCGAGCAGGGGCGCGGGCACCGCCTCGACGCGATAGGTGGCGTGGTCGCGCAGGCCGGGCAGCCGCACCCGTCCGGACGACGCGGCGACGGAGGTGGCCAGCTGCACGGCGGCGAAGAGCCCGTCCGTGCCGTCCGTCGAGAGCACGCCGTGCACGCGCAGCGCCGGATCGGGGGAGTCCACCGTGATGGCCGCGCCGCTGTGCAGCAGCGGTCTCAACTGCTTGTACAACTGCACCCATCCGCGCAGAGCGGTGAGTTCCTCTTCGTCGGCCTGCCCGAGATCCCACTCGATGCCGAGGTGACCGAACAGCGCCGTCCCCGCCCGGAAGGGCAGCGAGTGGGTGCGCCGTGTGGTGTGAGACTGCGGGGAGCCGATGTGCGCCCCCACGAGTTCCGGCGGCAGCAGCATCCAGGTGCCCTCGTGGATCCGCTGCCGCTCCAGTGGGTCGGTCGTGTCCGACGCCCACACCCGCTGGCAGCGGGTCATCAGGCCCAGATCGATGCGCCCTCCGCCGCCCGCGCAGTTCTCGATCTCGAGTTCCGGATGCCGTTCCCGTAGCACGTCGAGCATCTCGTACAGCGCACGGGTCTGGCGGTGCACCGTCGCCCGGCCGTCGCCGGGGGAGGCGGAGTCGATGAGGTCGCGGTTGTGGTCCCATTTCAGATAGGAGATCGGATACTCGTCGAGCAGCGCCTCGAGACGGCCGAGCACGTGCTCCCATGCGTCCCGGTTGCCGAGGTCGAGCACCCACTGCGACCGGGAGGTCGCGGGCTCGCGTCCGGGCACCCCCATGATCCAGTCGGGATGCTGCCTGGCCAACTCGGAGTCGCGGCTCACCATCTCGGGCTCGACCCACAGGCCGAACTCCATGCCCAGGCCGCGGACCGTGTCGATGAGCGGGTGCAGTCCGTCAGGCCAGACGTCCGGATCGACCTCCCAGTCGCCGAGGCCGGCTCGGTCGTCCCGGCGTCCGAGGAACCAGCCGTCGTCGAGCACGAATCGTTCGACGCCGGCCGAGGCGGCCAGCCGGGCGATGCCGCGCAGCCTCTCCAGGTCGTGGTCGAAGTACACCGCCTCCCATACGTTCAGCGTCACCTTGCGCTCGCCTCGGGGGTGCGACGGGATCGCACGCAGATAGTCGTGGAACTTGGCGGAGGCGCCGTTGGTCCCGGTGCCGTACGCGAGGTAGAGCCACGGCGACTCGTACTCCTCCGCGGGGGACAGCACGACCTCGCCGGGCAGGAGCAGCTCGCCGCCGCCGACCACGCGGATGCCGGAGGGGGCCACCTGCTCGGCGAACATCCGGGTGTTGCCCGACCAGCCCAGGTGCGCGGCCCAGACCTCGCCCGACGTGGCGGAGAAGCCGCGTGTGCCGACGACGAGCACCGATGAGGCATCGTGAGAGCGGCCGAATCGAGAGTCCCGCACATGCTGGCCGAACGTGAAGGCGGTGCGCTGCGGGGATCGCTCCCTGATCCACATCCCGGTGTAGTCGAGAATCTCGTCGGCCTGGCGCGGCACCGGCACGATCGACTCGACTCCCTCGAGCGCGTAGTCGGAGTCGCCGTCGTTGCGCACCGAGATCGCGGTGCGCAGCAGCCCGCCGACGAGCAGCTGGAACCGGAGCCGGAGCTCCAACCGGGCGAGGGGATCGGCGGCGATGATCGTGACGGACTCCGTGGTGCCGGGTTCGGCCGGATCGACGACGACGTCGACGGGAGCGAAGGCCGGCGCGAAGCCGGTGCCGTCCCGGCTTCCCGAGAGGGCAGGGCGGCCGGGCCATCCGTCCGAGTACGCGGGGGCGACGGTGAGGTCGGTGGGATCATCGGCGCGGTGTGCGCGGTTCCCCATCGCCCCCGCGGTGACGAGCTGGGTGAGTGCGTCGTCGTCGGCGTCGCGCAGCCGGCGCCCCCAGTGCACGATCCGCGGGAGGTGCGGTCCGCGGCGGTCGAGCACCAGCGAGACGTCGGCGTCCCTGAGATGGATGAAGTCTGCTGAGACGGTCACGGCCTGGCTCCTTATGCGGGGTGGACTCGAGGTGGGGGTTATGGCTCTGCCTCCAACTTATTCGGTGCAGCCCGTGAAACCTTGTTCGGCGCAGCCCGTGAATCGACGACCCGACCTCACTCCGGAGTGTTCCCCGTCGCCCGGCCCATCCGGTACGGCGTCGTGACGCCCTCGTAGGCGAGGTGGGTCATCAGCCCCTCGGCCGCGTGCGGCAGGTTGTGGCAGTGGTCCATCCAGATGCCTGGGTTGTCGGCGACGAACGCGATCTCGTAGGTGTCGCCGTGCTCGACGGTCAGCGAGTCGACCCACCAGGGGCTGCCGGTCGCGGCGACGCCGTTGCGCGACAGCACGACGGCGTGATGTCCGTGCAGGTGCATCGGATGCAGTTCGCCACTGCCGTTCGAGATGCGCATCACCACGATGTCGCCCTCGGTCACCATGAACATCGGCACGTTCGGGACGATGCCCCCGTTGATCGTCCACCAGAGACCGGGACGGCCGTCGAGGAATCCGGGCATCCGCCCGATGTCGTAGTGGAATTCGCGGTCCGGCTTCCCCGGATCGAAGCCGAGCGGCGCCGGCGATCCGTACGTGAGCATGTCCACCGCCTGAGACGGCTGCGCGCCGGTGCGCGGCTCACCGTCGCCGATGGCGAACGAAGCGCCGGGCAGTGCGACGGTCGCGCCCGCGGGCGGCACGCGGATGCCGAGATCGGCCCGGCCGCCCGCGGTGATCGTGACCTTGCGGTCCGTGATCGCACCCGGTTCATGGACCTCGGCGCCGTCGACCGCGAGCACGCGGAACGGGAGGCCGGGCACCCAGACCGAGACCGGACTGTTGTCGGTGTTCACGATCCGCACGCGCAGCTCGCCCTCGACTGCGGCGTCCGCGTGCACGTCGCCGACGGCGCCGTTCACCGTGCGGATGCTGCCGTCGTACGTGTGCACGACCGCGACGGCATCGGGCTTCCCAGCATCCGCCTTCGGCGTGATCACGAGTGCCCCGAACAGCCCGCCCACCACCTGCGTGTGCGAGATCTGATGCGAGTGGTACCAGTAGGTGCCGACCTGATCGGCGACGAAGCGGTACGTGAACGTCCCGCCGGGCATCACCGCGTCCTGCGTGACACCGGCGACGCCGTCCATGGCGTTCGGCACGTCGACGCCGTGCCAGTGCAGCGTCACGCCGTCCGGAACGTCATCGTTGCGCAGCACCACCTCGACCAGCTGGCCCTGCATCGCCCGGATGACAGGGCCGGGCGTCGAGCCGTTCAGCGTGAACCCGTCGAACGGCTCGGCTCCCGGGATCCTCACCTTCTCCGCGCGCGCGGTCAGCTCGACGTGCACGTCGGCCGGGGCATCCGGGTCGGCGATGAGCTCGCTGACCTCCGTTCCCCCCATGTCCATGCCCGGCATGTCCATGTCGTGCTGGGCATGCGCCGGAGCCGGCCCCCCGCCGTACTCGGCTGTCCCCATCTGCATCGCCGAGTACGAGTCGGGGAGCCGGCTCGCGGCCCATCCCCAGACCGCCGCGGTGATCAGCCCCGCCGCCAGGACGGAGCCGATCACCGCAGCGACGCGCGTGCGTCGCGCCATCGCGGGTCAGACCATGGCCGGCTGCTGTGCCGCCGGGGTCTTCGCAGGGTGCGACACCCGCCAGCCCGCGAAGAACGCGAACGAGGCGAGCAGGATGGCGTTTGCTCCGTGCAGCAGGGCGAGGAAGCTCACCGAGTGCGCCAGCACGCCCAGCGTGACCTGCAGCGCGACCAGCCCCAGCACGATCGCGGCCCGTCGCGTGCCGCCCGGGATCTTCGCGAAGAACGACACGATCAGCAGCACGATCGCGACGATCGGGATCACGTACATGCCGTTCATGCCGTGCACCATGATGCCGAGGAACTCCGGCACCGCAGGCGGCGTCTCCGAGGTGAAGTCGATCGTCCCTCCTCCGGCGAGGAAGGAGACCAGGCCCGCCGAGGCCCAGGCGTGCATGGACGCCTGGACGGCGACCAGCACGAGGATCGTGTAGGCGAGCACTTTGTAGGTGGTTCTCATGGCGACACTCCTGTCGTTCGGCGTGCGACGAACGCACTTCGCGCTGGGGAGAGTCACGCGGTGGAAGAACCGTCGGTGGGCTCACCGGCGGATGTCGAGAGTCAACGCCCGCGGCATCCGGTGGTCAAGGGAAGCGGGCGAAACCCCCACATTCTCTGGGGGATGCGCGGAACCGCGGCGCGCGGGGACCGATCATCGCCGAGCCGTTCGCGTTGTGCGCCGGTGACGAGCCGGGGAAGGCGATCGGCGCGCCGGTCCCGACGCTCGTTGAGCATTCTGCTCGTGATATGTCACACTGCACCTCCGAACGGCGTAGCCTTGAGGGGTGACTGCGTACGTCTCGGCCTTCGACCTGTTCTCCATCGGTGTGGGACCCTCGAGCTCCCATACCGTCGGGCCGATGAGGGCCGGAGTCGACTTCGCCGCACGGCTGCGCGCCGGCGGTCTGCTCGAGAAGGTCGAGCGCGTCACGTGCGAGCTGTTCGGCTCGCTGGGGGCGACCGGACTGGGCCACGGGACGCCGGACGCCGTGCTGGCGGGGCTGCAGGACCTGCACCCCGAGACCTGCGACCCGGATGACGTGCGTGCGCTCTGGACCGAGTGGCCCGAGGGGCGCGACCTGCTGCTCGCGGGAGAGCGACGCATCCCGTTCGCCAAGGACGACATCTCGTTCGTGCCGCGCACCCGCCTGCCCGGCCATCCCAACGCGATGACCCTGCACGCGCTCGACGCCGACGGCGCGCCCGTGCTCGAGCAGACCTACTACTCGATCGGCGGCGGCTTCATCCGTCGCGACGGTGAGGAGGCGCGCGTCTCGGCCGCGGTGCAGCCGTACCCGTACGACAGCGCCGAGGAGCTGCTCGCCCTGTGCGACGAGAACGGGCTGTCCATCGCCGAGATCGCCCGCGCCAACGAGATGGCGACGCGCAGCGAGGAGCAGGTCGCGGCCGGGCTGGACGCCATCTGGGACGCGATGTACTCGTGTGTCGATGCGGGCCTGCACAACGGCGGCACACTGCCCGGCATCCTCAAGGTCAGGCGGCGGGCATCCGACATCCGCGAGCAGCTCGAGGCAGCCGAGTCCGACGGACACGCGCAGGTGCCGGGCGAGTGGCTGGGCGCGTTCGCGCTGGCCGTGAACGAGGAGAACGCCGCGGGCGGCCGCGTCGTCACCGCGCCGACCAACGGCGCGGCCGGCATCCTGCCGGCCGTCGCGATGTACTGGTGGCGGTTCCTCGCCGACTCCGGGCTCGGGGCGGGCAACGCGGTCACTCCCTATGGAGAGCTGGTCGGCAGCGCGCTGCTCGGGTTCGGCGCAGAGGCCTCGCTGGTCGCGGTCGGCGCGATCGAGGACCCGGACGAGGTCGCCGAGGCCAACCGCCGCCGCGGCATCCGTCGTTTCCTGCTGACCGCGACCGCACTCGGCTCGCTGTTCAAGGCGAACGCGTCGATCTCGGGTGCCGAGGGCGGGTGCCAGGCCGAGGTCGGGTCGGCGTGCGCGATGGCCGCCGGCGGGCTGACCGCCGTCATGGGCGGCACGGTCCGCCAGATCGAGAACGCCGCCGAGATCGCCATGGAGCATCACCTGGGGCTCACCTGCGATCCGATCGGCGGGCTGGTGCAGATCCCGTGCATCGAGCGCAACGCGATCGCGGCATCCACCGCGGTCACCGCCGCACGGCTCGCGCTGCGGGGCGACGGCCACCACTACGTGTCGCTCGACGCGGTCGTCGAGACCATGCGCCAGACCGGCCTCGACATGTCGACGAAGTACAAGGAGACCAGCGAGGGCGGCCTCGCGGTGAACGTCATCGAGTGTTGAGCCCCCGCCGCATCTCCGGTGGGTCGATAATTCACCCATGACGGATGCTGCAGCGGTGACTGTCGACGCGCTGACGGTGCGGCGCGGGCGCCGCACCGTGTTCGACGGGCTCGACGTCACGATCCCGCGCGGCGAGATCACCGGACTGCTCGGGCCGAGCGGATGCGGCAAGACCACGCTGCTGCGCGCGATCGTAGGCGTGCAGAAGGTGAAGGGCGGCACGGTCACCGTGCTCGGCGAGCCGGCAGGTTCCCGCGCACTGCGCGACAGGGTGGCGTACGGCACGCAGGGCGCCGCGGTGTACAGCGACCTGACCGTGCGGCAGAACCTGCAGTACTTCGCCTCCGTCCTCGGCGCCCCGCACGGCGACGTCGACCGGGTGCTCGACGAGGTCGGTCTGCGCGACCACGCGAAGCAGCAGGTGGTGGACCTCAGCGGCGGACAGGCGGGCCGGGTGTCGCTGGGCGCGGCGCTGCTCGGCAGACCCGAGCTGGTGGTGCTCGACGAACCCACCGTCGGTCTGGACCCGGTACTGCGCAGCGAGCTGTGGGGCATGTTCCGGCGGATCGCCGATGCCGGGACCACGCTGATCGTCTCGAGCCACGTGATGGACGAGGCGCGGCGCTGCGATCGGCTGCTGCTCATGCGCGACGGCCGGTTGATAGCCGACACCACGCCCACCGCGCTGCTGGAGGACACCGGCGAACCGGATGCCGAGGACGCCTTCCTCGCGCTCATCGCGCGGGACGAGAAGGAGCATCCGCCGACGAGGCGCTCGCAGCGGGGAGCCGTGTCGTGAACCCGCGCCGGATGTTCGCGACCGCCGGGCGCGTGCTGGGGCAGCTGCGGCACGACCCGCGCTCGATCGCGCTGATGCTGGTCGCGCCGAGCCTGCTGGTCGGCCTGTTCGCCTGGCTGTTCACCGACCAGGATGGCGTGTTCGACCAGTTCGGTGGCGCGATCCTGGCGCTGTTCCCGTTCATCGTGATGTTCCTGATCACCTCGATCACGACCCTGCGCGAACGCCGGTCGGGCACGCTGGAACGGCTCATGACGACGCCGCTCGGCAAGGCCGACTTCATCCTCGGCTACGCGCTGGCGTTCGGCCTGATGGCGGTGCTGCAGGCCGCGATCACTGTGGCGTTCGCGGTGTACGTGTGCGGACTGACGGTGGACGGGCCGCTCTGGCAATTGGGCTTGGTGGCGGTGGTCGACGCCGTTCTCGGCACGGCCCTCGGCCTGCTGGCGAGCGCATTCGCGCAGACCGAGTTCCAGGCGGTGCAGTTCATGCCCGTGCTGGTCTTCCCCCAGATCATCCTGGGCGGGCTGTTCATGCCCCGCGACCAGATGCCCGACGTCCTCTACGCCATCTCGGACTGGCTGCCGCTCAGCCATGCGATCGATGCGACAGGTGCGGTGACGGCAGGGGACGAGGGATGGGACGTCTGGCAGCCCGTGCTCATCGTGGTCGCGTTCGCCGTGGCGTTCCTGGTGCTCGCGCCGCTGACGCTGCGCCGCCGGACGCCGTAGCGGAAGCACGGAGGCGCCGCCGCGACAGGTCGCTCCGGCGGCGCGTGAGGTCTGATTTCCGCCAGCATCCGGCGCTCCCCGCTGCTGGAATCGACGCATGCCGACCCGCTCGTCTCTCCCCGCCGCCTTCACCCGCCTGTCGTCGGCGAGCGCGCTCACCCTCTCCGCCGAGCAGCTCGCGCTGGCGGCGGCCCCGCTCGCGGCGGTGATGATCCTCGGTGCGGGAGCGACGGAGACCGCGCTGCTGCAGGTGGCGCAGACGCTGCCGTTCCTGCTGCTGGCGATCCCTTTCGGGCTGCTGGTCGACCGCTTCTCTCCGCGTCGCTTCCTGCTGGGGGCCGAGATGCTGCGGGTGCTGACCCTGCTGTGCGTCGTCGTGCTGCTTCTGGTCGACGCGCTCACGTTCCCGGCGCTCCTCGCCCTGGGGCTGATCGGGGCGATCGGCACAGTCGCGTTCAGCGTGGCTGTTCCCGCGACGGTGCCGGCTGTGGTCGACCGCGAGCGCCTGGTCGATGCGAACCGCTGGATCGAACTGGGGCGGAGCACCGCCTACATCGCGGGGCCCGCGCTGGGCGGGGCACTGGTGTCGCTCGCCGGGGCGAGCACGGCGTTCATCGTGGCCACGGTCGTGTGCAGTGCGGCCGTCGTCCTGCTCTCCCGGCTCGCCCTGCCCGGTCGCCCGGCGCCGACGCAACGGGAGCCCGCGCTCCGCAGCCTGGACGAGGGACTCCGATTCGCGCTCCGGCACGAGCTGCTGCGACCGATGATCCTCACCTCGATGATCTTCAACATCGGCTGGTTCCTCGTGCAGGCGGTCTTCGTCGTGCACGCGATCGACAGGGTCGGGATGACTCCTGCGACCGTGGGCATCGCACTCGGCATCTCCGGCGCCGGAGGACTGCTCAGCGCCTTCGCCGTGCGCCGGCTGTCGGACAGGCTGCCGCTCGGCGGTCTGATGATGGTCGGGCCGATCTGCGGATTCCTGGCGGCGGTCATCCTGATGTCCACTCTTTGGATCCCGTCCTCCCCGATCGTGTTCGTGTCGTTCTTCCTGTTCGGGTTCGGTCCCGTGCTGTGGGCGATCTCGACGACGGCGCTGCGTCAGGCCGTCACTCCTCTGCCGCTGCTGGGACGGGTGTCCTCGCTGATGATCGTGTCGACCTATGGTGCACGTCCCCTCGGTGCAGGGCTGGCGGCGCTGGTCTCGGCGGTCGTCGGACTCGACTGGTGCCTGGTGGCGGCGGCCGTGGTCTTCGCCGCTCAGCTCGTCGTCGCGCTCGTCTCGCGGCTTCCGAGGGTCCAGCGCCTGCCGGACGAGGCTCCGCAGCCGGCGCGCGCCGCCGGCGCCTCGCCCGCGCGGTGAGTGCTCACGGGGTCGGGCTCGTGCGCTCGACCACGACGTCGCGTTGCGGGCCGTAATGGAACGGCGAGACGACGAACACCGCGACGGCCACGAGGGTGAGGGCCGAGACCGTGATGCAGAGACGGGACATGACGACCGGCGTGCGCGGGCCCGCCGCCCTGCGCACGAGGACGTACACGCCCCAGCCGAGGAGTGCGCCGGCGGTGTTGACGATCAGGTCGGTGGTGTCGAAGCTGCCCGTCGAGATGAGCTGCTGCACGATCTCGAGTGCGAGGCTGGCGACGAGCGCGGCGAGACCGGCCCGCCACCAGGACCACTTCGGAGCGAGCGCTCCGAGGAACAGCCCGAAGGGGATGAAGAGCACGAGGTTGATCGTCATCTCTGCGGGGGAGTTCGCGCCGGCGTCCCCGCTCGCCACGAACGGGACCAGCTTGACCGGTCTGTCCAGCCCCGCCGCCTCGCCGATCCACGGCACCTCGAGCTTCCACAGCACGACCCACGCGAGCAGCACGAGGTAGATCGTGAACGCGCCGAGCAGGACACCGCGACGGCGGCGCGATCGGTTCGGGGACGAGGAGGGCACAGTGCATCCTCTCGCGGCATCCTCGGAGCCGGCTTCGAGTCAGCCCTCGCGAGCCGCGCGGTTCTTCGTGTGGCGCGTCGGCGCCGCGGCCCACGGGTCCTCGGGCCACGGATGCTTCGGATACCGGCCGCGCATCTCGGCGCGCACCTGCGCGTACGGACCCGACCAGAAGGACGCGAGGTCGTCGGTGACGGCGAGCGGCCGTCCGGCGGGGGAGAGCAGGTGGAACAGCACGGGCTCGCGGCCGCCGGCCAGACGCGGCGTCTCGGCCCAGCCGAAGCACTCCTGGAGCTTCACGGCGACCACCGGTCTGGCGGTCGGGTCGTCGGCGGGCGGGTACGCGATGCGGATGCGGGATCCGCTGGGCACCTCGAGTCGTTCCGGCGCGAGGGCGTCGAAGTCCACGGCGGCCGGCCAGGGCAACAGCCGGCGTAGAGCGGATGCCAGGTCGATGCGGCCCGCCGGGGTTCCCGTCGCGAGCGCGTCGATCTCCGGACTGAGCCAGGAGTCGAGGGCGTCGGCCAGGGCGGCATCCGACATGTCCGGCCACGGGGAGCCGATGGCGCGGTGCAGCAGGGCGAGGCGGCGGCGCAGCTGGTCCGCGGCATCCGACCAGGTGAACACGCCGAGGCCGTCGCGGTGCAGGGCACGCTCCACCGCTGCGCGCCCCTCGTCGGCCGCCGCGCGCACGGGGACCGATGAGCGCACGATCGCGCCGACCCGGCGCTCGCGGCGGGCGGCGACGCGGCCGTTCACGAACTCCGCGTCGACGCGGTCGGTGATCAGGTGGTCGGCGGCGCGCTCGACATGCTCCTCGCTGATGACGGCGGCGGCGCGGACGAGCGCCCCGGAGCCGGCGGCGGCCCTGCCGGATGCGCGGGCGACGTCGGCGACCGCCAGCCACTCGGCGCCCGCGAGCGGCCCGCGCACGCCCGCGCGGGTGCCGGACGCCAGCAGGAACACGGCGCCGTCGGCGGTCTGCTCGACTCGCCGGGCGATGCGCCCGGGGAACGCGAGTCCGATCACGAGCCCCGCATCGTCGACGCCGCCCCGCCGCCCTGCCCCCGGTGCTCCGGTCTCACTCGTTGCGGGTGTCTCGGCTGCGGACCCGCGTCCGTTGCGACCGGAACTGTGAAGGGTCGGCGCCCCCGGTGCTCCGGTCTCACTCGCTGCGGGTGTCTCGGCTGCGGACCCGCGTCCGTTGCGACCGGAGCCGCGGGAGGCCGGCGCGAAGCGCCGCAGACGCTCGGCCTCCTCAGCCCAGCGTCGGGCATCCGGACCGCGGCCGCCTCGCAGCGCGACGATCGCTGCGGCCACATCGGCATCGGGCACGCGGATGTCGCCGCCGAGCAGAGCGACCACGCCCGAGGCGAGCTCGGCGCCGACCAGTTCCGTGCCCTCGATGAGTGCGCGTGCCAGCCGGGGATCGACCGGGATGCGGGCGAGCGCGCGGCCCTCCGTCGTGGCGCGACCGTCGTCGTCGGTCGCGCCGAGGTCGTGCAGCACGGTCTGCGCCTCGCCCAGGGCGTCGGAGGGCAGCGGGTCAAGGAGCCTCAGCCCGGTGCCGCCCGGCGCACCCCAGCAGGCCAGCAGCAGCGCGGCATCCGCGAGGTCGGCGGTGGCGATCTCAGGAGTGGGGCGTGCCGGGGCCGCGGCGTAGGTGCGCTCGTCGACGCAGCGGATGACGACGCCGGGGCCCTGCCGTGTGGCACGTCCGGCGCGCTGCACGCAGGACGACCGTGCGGCGCCGGCGGTGACGAGCCCGCTCATCCCGCGGCCGGAGTCGCGCTGCGGGAAGCGCGACAGGCAGCTGTCGACGACCAGGCGCACGCCGGGCACGGTGAGGGAGGACTCGGCCAGCGAAGTGGTCACGATGATGCGGGGCTCCGCGCCCGGTGCACGGCCGCGGATCACGGCGTCCTGCTCGGCGGCGGGGATCTGCCCGTGCAGCTCGCGCACGTCGAACCCGCGGGCCTCGTCGCGCAGGCGCCGGGCGATCTCGGCGACCTCCCACGCGCCGGGCGCGAAGACCAGGGTGTCGCCGGTGGCGAGTTCGCGCGCGCCGGATGCCGCGGTGCGGGCGACGTGGTCGAGGAAGCCGCGTGTGACACCGCGCTCGTCCAGCCGCGGCACCGGGCTCGGTGCCCAGCGCTCGGTGAGCGGGTGGGCGGGTACGGTGTGCTCCAGGACGGGAGCCGGGTCGCCGATCACCTCGGCGATGCGCGCCGCGTCGAGGGTGGCCGACATCGCGATCAGCGCCAGGTCGTCGCGGAGCTCGCGCACTTCTCCGAGCAGCCCGATCAGGAGGTCGGTCTCGAGCGCGCGCTCGTGCACCTCGTCGATGACGACCGCGTCCACGCCGTCGAGGCCCGGGTCGTCCAGCATCCGCCGCAGCAGCACGCCGGCGGTGACGAACTCGATCCGCGTGTCCCGGCTGACGGAGCGCTCGCCGCGGACCGTGAACCCGACCCGGGTGCCGAGCGGCGAGCCGTCGAGCTGTGCGAGTCGTCGCGCAGCGGCGCGGGCGGCGACCCGCCGCGGCTGCGTGACGATGACCCGCCCCGCCGTGCGGGACGCGAGCAGGGGAGGGACGAGCGTGGTCTTTCCTGTGCCCGGCGGAGAGCTCACGACGACGGCCGAGCTCGCGTCGAGCGCTGCGCCCAGGTCGTCGAGGGCCGCGGCGAACGCGAGTCCGTCGCCGATCCTCGCCAGGTCGAAAGTCACCCGTCCAGTCTCGCGGATCGGTGACTCCCCTTGCTCCGAAATATGTATGGACAATAGTATGTCCATGCAATTCAACGATGAAAAGGAGCACGATATGCCGCACTCACCGATGAGACTCTTCGGCGCCGTCCGCCCCGCGTCGCTGGCCGCGCTGGTCATCGCCGGATCGATCGCCCTGACCGGCGGAGCGCAATGGAGCCACCCGGCGGCGAAGCCGTCCCCAGCTCCCTCTGCGACGTCGGCGCCGTTCACCCAGGCTCAGCTCGACCGGGTGTACGAGTCGGACCGCACGGTCGACTACGTGCCGCTGCTCTCCGGGTTCACGACCCTCCAGACCAGCTATCCCGAGGTGCTCGACGAGAACCTGACCAAGACCCTGCAGATCAATCACGACGCCACCCCCGAGGAGTCGGCGGCCGCGATCGTCGACGAGTACGGCGACATGTCGTACACGATGGGCAACGCGCTCGGTGCGAAGCTCGGCGCGATCTACCAGGAGGCCTGGGAGGAGGGGCGTCTGCCCAAGACCGTCGCTCTGATCCACAAGGACGGCGGGCGCGCGCAGAGCGAGTCGACCACGCCCTCGAAGAACTACTTCGACTACGACCGCCCCTACGTCGTCGCTCCGGACCAGGTCGTCTACCGCGACAAAGAGGGCGGCGACGCGTACAGCTCGACGAGTGGCTCCTACCCGAGCGGCCACACCAACCAGGCGTATTGGCAGGGCACTCTGCTCGCCACGCTGCTGCCCGAGCTCTCGCCGCAGATCCTCGCCCGCACCTCGGAGTCGGGCAACTATCGCGTCGTGATGGCCATGCACTACCCGCTCGACATCATCGGCGGACGGATGATGGGACAGGCGTCGATCGCGAAGCGCTGGGCCGACCCGGAGTTCCGCTCACTGCTGGAGCAGGCGAGCGCAGAGCTGCACGCCGTTCTCGAGGCCGACTGCGGTGCGGCGCTGAAGGTGTGCATCGCGCAGGACACGTCGTACATGAAGACGAAGGATGCCGATGAGCTCTATCGGGACCGCCTCACGTACGGCTTCGAGCGCATCGGCGCGGCCGGTGTGCCGATGGACGTGCCCCGCGTCGCTGCGGCACTGCTCATCTCGAGCCACCCGGAACTGACCGAGTCGCAGCGCATCGATGTGCTCGAGCAGACGGCGATCGGCTCCGGCTACCCGCTCGACCTGAGCGTGGCGTCCACGTCGTCCTGGCAGCGGATCGACCTGGCGGCGGCGATGAGCGCGCACGTGACCGTCGACGGCAAAGGCACGGTGCACGTGGCCGGCTTCGGCTCCTGACCAAAGACGAACGGGGTCGCGGGCGGATGACCCGCGACCCCGTTCGCATCTCTCAGGCCGCCTCGAACCGCAGCAGCAGCGACAGCGTGCCGGACCGGGCCGGCAGGCGGTGCCGGGGGAGCACGCCGGGCCCGCAGGTGGCCGTGCCGACGCCGGACTGGGCGATGTCGATCGACACGAAGGTGCGCCCCTCGTCCGGCAGCTCCCAGTTGTGCGCGACGCTCGCCAGCGCAGTGCGGCTGTGCGGCGACACCGTCAGGGCGAACGGCCCACCGAGCGTCGAGACGTGCAGGACGCCCCCGTCCGTGCGGATCCGTGCGTCGCGGACGCCCGTGCGGGAGCCGCTCTCCTGCGGGCGCACGTTGTCGACGGTGAGATCGTCGGCGCCGAGGCTCCACCACCCGAACCGGGCCGCGGCGCGCAGATCGGGATAGCTCGGCATCGGTCCGTACCCGGCGATCTCGGCGCCCAGCGGGGCGCCGTCGATCACGAGATCCAGCCCCAGCCGCGCCCACTCCGTGGTCCAGGTGTCGTTCGGGTCGATCTGCACGTCCAGCCGCACGCCGTCTCCTGCCGGGGTCCAGGAGAACCGTGCGTCGACGGCGCTGTCCAGGATCGGCGTGCCGGTGCGGGTGCGCACGAGCAGCTCGGCGTCGGAGGCGGTGATCTCCTGCAGCCGCGTCATGAGTCGGTCGATCCCCGCGCTCCGCCAGCGCTCCGCGTAGGAGGGGAGATCGGGCTCGTCGTCGCCGAGGTCTCGATCGTTGTCGGTCGGCGCGCGCCAGAGCCCGACCCGGGGGCCGCTGAGCCTGAGCTCTCCCAGGCCCGTGAGCAGGCCGGTGGTGCTGTCGAGACGAGCGGGGCCGACCTGCTCCGCGCCGACCGAGCGGTGATCGGGCTGCGGCGCGATCGGAATCCCCTCGCGGAGCTGCTGACCGCTCGCCAGCACGTGGCCGGCGGCAGCCCAGGCAGTGGGCTCCAAGGTCACGACCTCGACCGTCAGCACATCGGCGATGCGCGCGTCCGAGGTGCCGCCGCACTCGTCCGGAAGGTCCACCCGCACCGAGGTGCGGGCCGGGCAGTCGCCGATCGGCAGCATCCAGGTTCCGGCGGTCTCGCCGTCGACGACCCGGGTCACGCGCAGCTGCACGTGCGAGAGGTCGAGGAAGTCGTAGCGGTTGCCGATGACCACGCTGCGACGGTCGTCGGCGACGTCCACCGTCGCCGGTGCGATCACCGCGGCGTAATGCAGCAGTCCGGGGCGGGGGCGGCGCTCGGCGTCCACCAGCCCGTCGATGACGAAGTTCCCGTCGTGCACGACCTCGCCGAAGTCGCCGCCGTACAGGATGCGGGTCGTGCCGTCCTGATCGTCGACGGCGATGCCGTGCTCGATCCACTCCCAGACGAACCCTCCGGCGATCCGGGGGAACTCCTCGTACAGGTCCCAGTACTCCTGAAGTCCGCCGGGACCGGTGCCCATGGCGTGCGCGAACTCGCACTGCAGGAAGGGCAGCGTCCGCCGGTGCAGTTCGGCCGCAGTCGCATCCGCGGGGGCGGGACTGAGCGTCTCCTCCCCGATCTCGCGGACCTCGTGGTGCGGCGCGTACATGCGGGAGTACACGTCGACGTACCGGCTCTCGCGATCGCCCTCGTAGTGGATGAGACGGCTGGGGTCGGTCTCGCGGACCCAGCGCGCCATGGCCTCCAGGTTCGCCCCGGTGTGGGACTCGTTGCCGAGTGACCACATGATGACGCTCGCGTGGTTCTGGTCGCGCCGGACGGTGCGCCGGATGCGGTCCAGGAACGCATCCCGCCACGCGGGGTCGGCGCTCGGATTGCCCCGCCAGCCGACGTGCTCGAAGCCGTGCGTTTCGAGGTCGCACTCGTCGATGATCCAGAATCCGAGCTCGTCGAACAGGTCGAGCACGTCCGGATGCGGCGGATAGTGCGACGTGCGCACGGCATTGATGTTGTGCTGCTTCATGAGCAGGAGCTCGGCACGCGCAACCTCCGGGTCGAACACGCGGCCGTGCCGCGCGCGATGCTCGTGGCGGTTGACGCCGCGCAGCATGATCGGCGCGCCGTTCACGAGCAACTGCGCGTCACGCACCTCCACACGCCGGAAGCCGAGTCGCAGCCGCACCTCTTCGGAGCCGGTGCGGATGACGGCGTCGTAGAGCCGCGGATGCTCCGCCGACCACGGCTCGACGGAGCCGACGGGCACGACGCCGGATGCCGGTTCATCGACGCCCAGCTCGTCGATGAGCACTCGCGCGCCGGAGGGCGCGTCCACGTCGAGATGCAGGATGCCGACGCCGGTGCGGTGGTCGAAGTCGGCGCGCGCGAACACGTCGCGGATGCCGTCGGCAGGGCGCGCGAGCAGGGTCACTTCGCGGAAGATGCCCGGAAGCCACCACATGTCCTGGTTCTCGAGATACGTGGCGTCACTGAACTGCGCGACGCGCACTGCGAGCTCGTTCGGACCGGAGAGGAGGATGCCGGTCACATCGAACTCGTGGGTCAGGCGACTTCCCCGGGTGGTTCCGAGCGGAACCCCGTTCAGTCTGATCTCCGCCGCCGATTCGATGCCGTCGAACCTCAGCCACTGTGCCGGATGTGCGAACAGTCCTGCGGCGGCGGTGAAGGACAGGCGGTAGTCGCCGATCGGGTTCGCGTCCGGCGGATGCGGCGGATCGACGGGGAACGGCATCTGCACGTTGGAGTACGCGGGTGAGCCGAAGCCCTGCAGGTTCCAGTGCCCCGGCACCGTGATGCCGTGCCAGTCCGCGGTGTCTGCCGAGCTCCAGTCGTCGGGGGCGCTGCGGAGCGAGGGGGAGACGCGGAAGCGCCAGGTGCCGCAGAGCGACTGCTGCGGGGCATCCGTGTGCAGGCGCGAGCGAGCGGGGAGCGAGCCGACGCCGGGGCCGGTGGTCGAAATATCCATGGATTCCTCAGCCGTTCAGGATGCCGTTGTCAACTTTGCAATAATGTCCTAACATCATATCAGCGCCCGCCCTCAGAACCCGATGCGCGGTCGTCATCACAGCACCGTAAACGTTAGAGAACCTTGACAATGACGTTGGCCCGGCCCGCCGGGTGAAAGGAACACCAATGAAGCGTTCAGGTAAGACCCCGCTGCGGATCGCGGTCGCGATCGCCGCAGTGGCCGCGACCGCCATCGCCCTCGCCGGCTGCAGCGGCTCCTCCGACGAGGCCGCCTCCGACAAGCCGCTCCAGTTCTTCCTCTCGGGAGACGCGAACCAGGGCGGCGGCTACGCCCACATGGCGGAGAAGTACGAGAAGGAGACCGGCGTCAAGGTCCAGATCGTAGACATCGCCAATGACGACCTGCCCACCAAGCTCAGCAATGCGGCACAGGCCAACGACCTGCCCGCGCTGGCCCGCGTCGGAGCGGTCGACCCGGTGTGGCGCAACGCCACCACCGACCTCACCGACATCACCAAGGGCAGCAAGATCCGCACCGACCTGGCCGACAAGGACGGCGACAAGGTCATCTCACTCCCCTCCGACATCACCGCGGTCGGCCTGTTCATCAACAAGACGCTGTTCGACCAGGCCGGTGTCGCCTACCCGACCAGCGAGGACGACATCTGGACCTGGGACGAGTACGTCGCCGCGGTCGAGCAGGTCCAGCAGAAGACCGGCACCACCTACGGCATGGTGATGGACAAGTCCTCGCACCGGCTGAAGGCACTGATGTACGAATTCGGGTCGGACTACTTCCAGCCCGACAAGAACGGCACCTTCAGCACAAACGACGACACCAAGCGCTCCCTCGAGTTCTTCAACGGGCTGAACGATGACAAGTTCATGCCCCGCTCGGTGTGGCTGTCGGACGCCGACCCGAATGCTCTGTTCAAGAGTGGCGACGTCGTCTCGTACGTCTCCGGCTCCTGGCAGATCGCCGACTTCGCCGTGAACATCAAGAACTTCGAGTGGGCGTCGGTCTACATGCCCCAGGAGAAGGAGCGCGCGACGAACTTCGGCAACGCGGCATCCATCGTCGTCTTCGACGGACCGCAGCAGAAGGCGGCCCACGACTTCGTGAAGTGGCTGTACGAGCCGGAGAACTACACGGAGCTGTCCGAGACCTCCTCGTTCATCCCCGCTGTCGACGGCCTCGACATCACCTACGCCGCTCACGCAGACGCGTTCGACGTGTACAACCGCGACATCGCCGCCTCGCCGGCGATCGTCGGTGACATCAAGGCCATGGAGCTGCAGTACGGCGCACAGGGTGTGAGCACCGAGGGCGACCCGGTGCGCGACGAGACCGTGAAGTACCTCAACGGTGAGCAGGACGTCGACAAGACGATCTCGAACATCAACGAGCAGTTCACCGATCAGCTGGGCGCGTTGAAGTGACCACGTCCACCACCAGGACCGTCGATGGGCGCAGCGCGGAGACTTCTGCGGCCATCACCGTGGGGCGGGGCGCGCGCGGCGCGCGCCGCCCCCGGCGGGGTGGTTCGACGAGCTTCGTCCTCGCCCCGCTGCTGTTCATCGCCGTCTCGGTGGTGCTGTTCCTGCTGTTCTTCGTCTGGCCCGGCGCGCTCGGCCTGTGGTACTCCTTCACCGACTACACCGGTGTCGGGATCGCGCGCTTCATCGGCCTGGAGAACTACACCGACCTGTTCCAGGACTCGGACTTCTACGCTGCGCTCGGCCGCACCGTGTTGTACACGGTGCTCTCGGTGCCGCTGCACTTCGTCGCGGCGCTCGGCATCGCGATGCTGCTCACCAGCACGCTCGCCAAGGGCAAGACCGCCTCGCGGATCATCTTCTTCCTGCCGTGGCTGATCTCGCCGATCGTCGCCGGTGTGATCTGGAAGTGGCTGTTCGGCGAGAACTTCGGAATGGTCAACTATCTGATCGAGCTGTTCGGCGGCAACGGACCCAACTGGGAGACCGATCCGACGCTCGCGCTGGTGCTCATCCTCATCGTCAGCACCTGGGGTGGCACGGCATTCAACATGCTGCTGTTCATCGCCGCGATCCGTAACATCCCGCAGTCCTACCTCGAGGCGGCGGAGATCGACGGTGCGAATGGCTGGCAGCGGTTCATGAAGATCACTGTGCCTCTGCTGCGGCCCACGTCCTTCATGGTGGTCCTGCTGACCACCATCGGCTCGATGAAGGAGTTCGCGATGGTGCAGGCGCTGAACGGCGGAGGCCCTGGCACCTCGAACATGTTCATCGTGCAGTACATCTACCGCACCGGCTTCGAGCGGGCGCACATCGGCTACGCCAGTGCTGCCTCCATGGTCCTGATGGTCATTCTGATCATCATCGCGGTCATCCAGATGCGCTTCGACAAGAGGAACGATCTCGCATGAAACGCCTTCGCTTCCTGCCGAGCACGATCGTGCTCTGGCTGCTCGCCCTGTGCTTCGTGATCCCCGTCGCCTGGTTCATCCTGAGCTCTTTCAAGCCCGGCTCCGAGCTGTTCAGCCTGCCGCTGCGGCTGTTCCCCGAGGAGTGGACTGTCAGCGGCTACGAGACGGCGTGGAACAGATTCGACTTCGCACGCTACTTCCTGAACACCTCGATCGTGGCGGTCGTCACCACTGCACTGACGGTGTTCGTCAGCGCGATGACCGGATACGCCTTCGCGAAGTACAAGGCGTGGTGGCTCAAGGCCTTCTTCATCTGCATCCTCGCGACCACGATGCTGCCCACCGAGGTGATCATGCCGAGCTCGTTCGCGGTGGTCCGCGACCTCGGTCTCTACAACACGCTCGCCGGCATCATTGTGCCGTCGATCGTCACCGCGACGGGCATCTTCATGTTCCGTCAGTACTTCAAGACCGTCCCCGATGAACTGCTCGAAGCGGCTCGCATCGACGGAGTCTCGGAGTTCGGTGCGTTCTGGCGGATCATGCTGCCACTGGCCAAGCCGATCGCCGTCGTGCTGGCGATCTTCTCCTTCCAGTGGCGGTGGAACGACTACATCTGGCCGCTGATCGTGCTCCGCGATCCCTCGCAGTACACCCTGCAGGTCGCGCTGCGCTCGATCGTGGGTGCGGACAACGTGGACTGGTCCGTGCTTCTCGCGGCCTCGGTGATCTCGCTGATCCCGATGGTGATCCTGTTCGCCGTCTTCCAGCGTCAGATCATGAACGCGGACATCAACTCCGGTCTGAAGGACTGATATGACAGCGGATGCGGGATTCAGTGCCGAGCTGCGCAGGGCCGTGGATGCCGAGGTCGAGAGCGCACTGCGCGAGCCCTCCTCGGAGGGGGCGCATCGGCACCTGATGGATCGTGTGAGGCTGCTCGTGGCGGCGTTCCTGTGGCCGCAGGCCGCGAGGTCGGGCGACGGCGCGCTGATCGACTCCGCACGCGAGAGCGTCGCAGCGCTGCGCGCACTGCAGGGGCCGAGCGGGCTCTTCGTCGGCGGAGACAACGTGGACTCTCCGCCCGACTCGGCCTTCACGGTGAACGACCTGTGCGACACGCTGCGGCTGCTGGACACGCAGCCGCATGAGCGGACGGCCGAAGCGGAGGCCCTCGCGGCTGAGCTCGCGGACATCGCGGATGCGGTCGAACCGGCGCTCCTCGTCGGCGGGGTGCACACCCCGAATCACCGCTGGGAGATCTCCGCTGCGCTGGCCCGGCTGCACCGGCGCCGACCAGCCGCAGAGCTCACCGCACGTGCGGCCGAATGGCTGGCGGAGGGCGTCGACATCACCGCGGACGGAATCTTCTCGGAGCGCAGCGCGAACTACGCCGCCTACGTGTCGAACCCGTCGCTCACCGTGATCGCCGACGTCTTCGGCGCTCAGCACGCCCGGGATGCGGTGATCCGCAACCTCGAGGCGACGCTGGGGATGATCCACCCCGACGGCACGGTCGAGACGGTGCACTCGCGGCGGCAGGACCAGCTCACGCGGTTCCCGCTCGCACCCTATCTGCTGATGTATCGCCGCTATGCGATCGAGCTGGGTCGGGGTGACTTCGCCTGGGCGGCGGAGCGCGCCCTCGCACAGGGGATCGTGCATCCCGCTGCGATTCTGACCGAACTGCTGCTCGACCCCCGCCTCGGTGACGAGCTCCCGACGGCGGTTCCGCCGAAGGGTGGCGGAACCTGGGCGCAGAGCGGCCTCGTGGTCGATGCCGATGAGCGACGCAGGCTCGTCGTGTTCGGCGGGTCGGACTACCCGCGGTTCCGGCGGGTGCGCTCCGGCCTGTCGACGAATCCCACCTTCCTCCGCATGTTCGCAGATGACGCGGTGCTGGACTCGATCCGGCTCTCGCGCGACTTCTTCGGTCTCGGACCGTTCCGCGCAGACGGACTCCGGATCCGGGACGACGGAGGATATCGACTCACGGAGGAGGTCTCCGCGAGCTACTACCAGCCCTTCACAGGATCGGCGCTCGACAGCGAGGGTGAGTACTCACTCACGGATGACGGAAGGTTCTTCGGGTCGATGTCGTTCCCGGAGCGCCGACGTGACGTGGTCGCGCTGCGCACGGCCGTCTCGGTCGTGCCGACGGCGGACGGCGCGGTGATCGGCCTCGACCTCGACGGGCCGGACTGTGCGTGGGCGCTCGAACTCGCGTTCCGCGGCGGAGAGTTCGACGGTGGTGATGTCCGCGCCGACGGCACGGTCCTCCTCGGGGCCGGCGCCGCACGCTACCGCTCCGCTCGAGGGGCGATCCTCGTCACGGCGGATGCCGGTTACCGTGCGAACGGCGAGCCTGCGTACCGGCCGGGTGAGGACTACGCGTTCCTCGGCGCGACGGATGCCGCGACGGGCGACCGCCTGTATCTGACCGGACGGTCGCCGGGTCGCGTCACTCTCACTCTCCGCGCGGAGACTGCGACGTCGTGAACGGCGGCTACTTCGCGACCAGAGTCGTCTCGAAGCTGTACATGTCGGGGCGGTAGCAGTGGTGACCGTACTCGAAGGCGCGACCGGAGTCGTCGAAGGCGATGCGCTCCACGGTGAGCACCGGTCCGCCCTTGTCGATGTCGAGCAGGGTGTCCTCGTCGCCGGTGGCCCGGCGGGCTCCGATCTTCTGCTTCGCGACGCGGATCGCCACGCCACGCGCCCGCAGCACCTGGTAGAGGCCCCGGGTCTCGAGCTGCTCAGTGGTCACGTCCGCGAAGTCGCCGGGAAGGTAGTTCTCCAGCACCGCTACCGGAATGCCGTCGGTCGAGCGCTGCCGTCGCACGTAGACGACCTCCGTGCCGGGGTCGATGCCGAGTGCCGTCGCGACTGCCTCGGGGGCAGGGATGACCTCGTGGGCGAGGACGCGAGTGCTCGGGGTGTGGTGGGTGCTGGTCAGGTCGTCGTAGAGGCTGGTGAGCTCGACCTGGCGAGTCACGACCTGTCCCTGCACCACCTGGGTGCCGATGCCGCGCCGCCTCACCAGCAGCCCCTTGTCGACGAGCTCCTGGATGGCGCGGCGGATCGTGGGTCTGGAGAGCCCCAGCTGCTGCGCGATGGCGATCTCGTTCTCCAGCCGGGCGCCGGCCGGGATCGTGCCGGACTTGATTGCCTGCTCGAGACGGGTGGACACCTGGTAGTAGAGGGGGACGGGTCCTGTGCGCTCGAGGTCGGCGAACAGTTCAGCAGGCCAATAGGTCTCGTCGCCGGCCATCGGTGCTCCTTCGTGTCGTTGTCCCGACAATGGTACATATCCACTCGAAAGTCTAAAGCCAAAACATCTGTATGTGTTATTGTTAGGACATGGCCATGAACTCGATTCCGGACGTGCTCGCGATGGGGCGGCTCGGCGTGGACCTCTATCCACTGCAGGACGGTGTCGGCCTCGAGGACGTCTCGACCTTCGGCAAGTACCTCGGCGGCAGTGCGGCCAACGTCGCCGTCGCGGCGGCCAGGCACGGTCGCCGCGCGGGCCTGATCTCGCGGGTGGGGGATGACCCGTTCGGGCGCTATCTGCTGCGGGAGCTCGGTCGGCTCGGCGTCTCCGCCGCGACGGTCACCACCGATCCGGAGCTGCCCACGCCGATCACCTTCTGCGAGATCTTCCCGCCCGACGACTTCCCGCTGTACTTCTACCGCGAGCCGAAGGCGCCCGATCTGAACGTCGACACCGCGCAGCTCGATCTCGACGCCGTCCGTGGAGCCGCCGTGCTCTGGCTAACCGTCACCGGTCTCAGTCAGGAGCCCAGCCGTGCCGCGCATCACGCTGCCCTCGACGCACGCGGTCGCCGCACCCACACGGTGCTCGACCTGGACTACCGGCCGATGTTCTGGGCCTCTGCGGCCGAGGCCTCGGCGCAGGTGCGCCCGCTGCTCGAGCAGGTGACGGTCGTCGTCGGCAACCGCGAGGAGTGCGAGGTCGCGGTCGGCGAGACCGACCCGCGCCGTGCCGCCGATGCGCTGCTGGCGCACGGCGTGGAACTGGCGATCGTCAAGCAGGGGCCGCGGGGCGTGCTCGCGAAGACGCGCGACGAAGAGGTCGAGGTGCCGCCGCACGCGGTCGACGTGGTCAACGGCCTCGGCGCCGGCGACGCCTTCGGCGGCGCCCTGTGCCACGGGCTCCTGTCCGGCTGGCAGCTCGAGCGCATTCTGACCTTCGCGAATGCGGCAGGAGCGATCGTCGCCTCGCGCCGCGAATGCTCGACAGCCATGCCCACGACCGCCGAGGTCGATGAACTGCTCGGAACGGATGCCTGACATGACCGCTCTCGACTTCGACCGGCTGCGCGCGCAGCGTGCCGAGCACCCGGGGGCCGTGCGCGAGGCGTACGCGGCCCGTACCCGGCGGCCGGTGCTGCGCGGTGACGGGCGGCTGTTCATCATCGCTGCGGACCATCCGGCCAGGGGCGCCCTCGGCGTCGGGGATCGTCCCGATGCGATGGCCGACCGCTACGGACTCCTCGAGCGCCTGGCCATCGCCCTGAACGATCCTGGCGTGGACGGTGTGCTCGGCACCCCCGACATCCTCGACGACCTCGCGCTGCTCGGGCTGCTCGACGACAAGGTGCTCGTCGGGTCCATGAATCGTGGCGGCCTGCGCGGCTCGAGCTTCGAGATGGACGACCGGTTCACCGCCTTCGACGTGCCCTCCATGACGACGGCCGGCATCGACTTCGCAAAGGTGCTGCTGCGCATCGACCTCGACGACCCCGGGACCGTGCGGACCATGGAGCAGACCGCGCGCGTGATCTCCGAGGCGGCATCCGTCGACCTGCCCATCATGATCGAGCCCTTCATGAGCCGTCGCATCGACGGTCGTGTGGTGAACGACCTGTCGACGGACGCGGCCGTGCTGTCGGTGTCGATCGCCGCGGGCGTCGGCGGCAGCAGCGCCTGCACGTGGATGAAGCTGCCCGTGGTGCCGGACATGGAACGGGTGATGGCGGCGACCACGCTGCCCACGCTGCTGCTGGGCGGCGACGCCGGCGACGACCAGGATGAGACGTACGCCTCCTGGGAGGACGCGCTCGCGCTTCCCGGGGTGCGGGGCCTGACGGTCGGGCGCACCCTGCTCTTCCCACCCGATGACGACGTCGCGGCGGCCGTGGCCACCGCGGCCGGCCTCGTCCACAACGACCGCTGATCCGAAGGAGACATCATGACGATTGCCGAGAGCACTCAGGCGCAGACCGGGCAGCAGACCGGGCAGCGGTTCATCCCGCACTGGATCGACGGTGCGGAACGGGCCTCCAGCGGACGCACCGCGCCCGTGTTCAACCCGGCGACCGGTGCGGAGACCGCACGGGTGGCACTGGCCGATGAGGATGAGATCGCGCTCGCGATCGCCTCCGCGGAGCGCGGTTTCCAGGCGTGGTCGGCGTACTCGGCGGCCAAGCGCCAGGCGGTGCTGTTCGCGTTCCGCGAGCTGCTGAACGCCCGCAAGCACGAGCTCGCCGAGATCATCACCGCCGAGCACGGCAAGGTCGTGTCGGACGCGCTGGGCGAGATCCTGCGTGGTCAGGAGGTCGTCGAGCTCGCGTGCGGGTTCCCGAGCCTGATCAAGGGCGCGTACTCGGAGTCGGTGTCGACCGGCGTGGACGTCTACTCGATCAAGCAGCCCCTCGGCGTCGTGGGGATCATCAGCCCGTTCAACTTCCCGGCGATGGTGCCGATGTGGTTCTTCCCGATCGCCATCGCCGCGGGGAACGCCGTCATCCTCAAGCCCAGTGAGAAGGACCCCTCCGCCGCCCTGTGGATGGCGGCGCTCTGGAAGGAGGCCGGTCTTCCCGACGGCGCCTTCACCGTGCTGCAGGGAGACAAGACCGCGGTCGACGGACTTCTGACCTCGCCGGCCGTGGAATCGATCAGCTTCGTCGGCTCCACCCCGATCGCCCAGTACATCTACGAGACGGCGTCCCGGCACGGCAAGCGCGTGCAGGCGCTGGGCGGAGCCAAGAACCACATGCTGGTGCTGCCGGACGCGGATCTCGACCTCGTCGCCGACTCCGCCATCAACGCCGGCTACGGAGCGGCGGGAGAGCGCTGCATGGCGGTCTCCGTCGTGCTCGCCGTCGACCCGGTCGCCGATGAGCTCATCGAGAAGATCCGCACCCGCATCGGTCGGCTCCGCGTGGGCGACGGCGCAGGCATCGACGGCGTCGAGCCCGACATGGGGCCGCTGATCTCCGGTGTCCACCGCGACAAGGTGGCGCAGTACGTCGACATCGCCGAGGCCGATGGCGCCGACGTCGTCGTGGACGGTCGCGGCTTCCGCGTCGACGGGCTCGAGGACGGGTTCTTCTTCGGCCCGACCCTGCTCGACCGGGTTCCCACCGACAGCCGCGCGTACACCGAGGAGATCTTCGGGCCCGTGCTGTCGGTCGTGCGCGTCGCCTCCTACGACGAGGGCCTCGCCCTGATCAACTCCGGCCAGTTCGGCAACGGCACCGCCATCTTCACCAACGACGGCGGCGCAGCGCGTCGTTTCCAGCACGAGGTGCATGTCGGCATGGTCGGCATCAACGTGCCGATCCCGGTGCCCGTCGCGTATCACTCGTTCGGAGGGTGGAAGAAGTCGCTCTTCGGCGACGCGAAGGCCTATGGTTTGCACGGCTTCGACTTCTTCACCAGGGAGAAAGCGGTCACCGCCCGCTGGATCGACCCCGCGAAGCGCGATGACGTCGATCACGGCGGCATCAACCTCGGCTTCCCGCGGAACAGCTGATGTCCGACACCACATCGCAGTGGTTCCATCGCCGCGGCACACTCGCCGCGGCTGAATGGGAGAGCGTCGTCGACGAGCGGACTCCGGGATGGCAGCACACCGGCATCCGCATCGCGACGCTCGCCGAGGGCGCCGAACTCGCTCTTCCGCAGGGCGGGATCGAGCAGCTGATCGTCCCGCTCGCCGGATCGTTCGCGGTCTCGTACGATGCCGGGGACGGCGAGCGACGGACGCAGCTGGCCGGTCGCCGCTCGGTGTTCAGCGGCGCGACGGACGTGCTCTACCTTCCGCCGCGCACGCGCGCGACGATCACCGGCACCGGGAGGTTCGCGGTCGCGAGTTCGCCGTCGAATGCCGCGAAACCGGTGCAGCACATCGCCGCGGATGCTGCGCCCGCCGAACTCCGCGGCGGCGGAGCGTCGAGCCGTGAGGTGCACAACTTCGGAACTCCTGCCGTGCTCGACGCCGACCGGCTCATCGTGTGCGAGGTCATCACGCCGTCATCGAACTGGAGCTCCTACCCGCCGCACAAGCACGACGAGCACGTGCCGGGGCAGGAGACGCAGCTCGAGGAGATCTACTACTTCGAGGCGGCTCCCGCCCGCGGGGCGGCCGGCGGCACCGCGGCGAGCGCCTTCGGGCTGTTCAGCGCCTACTCGTCCCCGGCAGGCGAGATCGAGATCGATGCGATGGTGCGCACCGGTGACATCGCCCTGATCCCGTACGGATACCACGGGCCGGCCGTCGCCGCTCCCGGATACGATCTGTACTACCTCAACGTGATGGCCGGCCCCGGTTCCGAGCGGGCCTGGCTCATCAGCGACGACCCTGCGCATGCCTGGACCCGCGCGTCCTGGCCGGCCGAGGGCATCGACCCGCGGCTGCCGCTGACGGACGAAGGAGCGAATCGATGACGTCCACCAGGCGGATGACGGTGAGTCAGGCGCTCATCGAGTTCCTCGCGCACCAGTGGACCGTGGACGGTGACATCCGGGAGCGGACGGTCCCCGGCGTCTTCGGCATCTTCGGCCACGGCAACGTCGCCGGCATCGGGCAGGCACTGCGTCAGTTGAACGTGGAGCAGCCCGACCTCATGCCGTACCACCAGGCCAGGAACGAGCAGGCGATGGTGCATCAGTCGGTCGGCTTCGCCCGCATCCACCGACGCCGGGCGACCTACGCCTCCGCTGCCTCGGTCGGGCCAGGGGCGACCAACATGCTCACCGGCGCCGCCCTCGCCACGACCAACCGCCTTCCCGCCCTGCTGCTGCCCAGCGACACCTTCGCGACCCGCGTCGCCGATCCGGTGCTGCAGCAGCTCGAGCAGCCCTGGGACACCGGGCTGACCGTGAACGACGCGTTCCGCCCGCTGTCGCGGTTCTTCGACCGGGTGCAGCGCCCGGAGCAGCTCTTCTCCACGGCGCTCGCCGCGATGCGCGTGCTCACGGACCCTGTGGAGACGGGTGCGGTGACGATCGCGCTGCCGGAGGACGTGCAGGCCGAGAGCGTCGACGTGCCGATCGCATTCCTTCAGGACCGCGAGTGGCACATCCGGCGCCCCGTCCCCGAGCGGCACGCGCTCGAGCACGCGCTCGCCGCGATCCGTTCGGCGCAGCGCCCGTTCATCGTTGCCGGCGGCGGCGTCATCTATTCCGGCGCGGAGGAACAGCTGCGCGCCCTCGTCGAGGCCACCGGCATCCCGGTCGGGACCACGCAGGCCGGCGGCGGCTCGCTCTCCTGGGACCATCCGCAGTACCTGGGCGCCGTCGGCGCGACCGGCACTGCGGCGGCGAACAGGCTGGCGGCCGACGCGGACGTCGTGATCGGCATCGGGACCAGGTACAGCGACTTCACGACAGCGTCGCGCACCGCGTTCCAGGATCCGGGCGTGAGGTTCGTCAACATCAATGTGGCGCCCTTCGACGCGTACAAGCACGGCACGCAGATCCCCGTGATCGCGGATGCCAGGGAGGCGATCACGGCGCTGTCCGACGGCCTCGCCGGATGGTCGGTCCCTGCGGCCCTCGCGGAGCGCACCGCCCGCGAGAAGCACGAGTGGGATGCTGTGGTCGATGCGGCGTTCGCGCCCTCCGGTCTCGACCGGCCCGGTCAGTCCGAGATCATCGGCGCCGTGCAGTCCTCCACGGCGCCAGAAGACGTCATCGTGCAGGCCGCCGGGTCGCTGCCGGGCGACCTGCACAAGCTCTGGCGCGTGCGCGATCCACTGGGCTACCACGTCGAGTACGCGTACTCGTGCATGGGATACGAGATCGCCGGCGGCCTGGGCGTGAAGCGCGGGCTCTCCGCGCTGGGTGACGACAGGGACGTCGTGGTCATGGTCGGTGACGGGTCGTACCTGATGCTGAACTCGGAGCTCGTCACGGCGGTCGCCGAGGGGATCAAGATCATCGTGGTCCTCATCCAGAACCACGGCTTCGCCTCGATCGGGCATCTGTCCGAGACCGTCGGATCGGAGCGGTTCGGCACGGCCTACCGTGCCTACGACCCCGAGGCGCGCAACTTCCAGGGCGGCGCGGTGCTGCCGGTCGACCTGGCGATGAACGCGCGCAGCTACGGGCTCGACGTCATCGAGATCGCCCCGGGAGCCGGAGCGATCGCCGAGCTCAGAGCCGCGATGGCGCAGGCGAAGGCCTCCGAGCGATCCACCGTCATCCACATCGAGAGCGATCCGCTGCTGTACGCGCCGGATGGCGAGGGCTGGTGGGATGTGCCGGTGCCGGAGGTGTCGACGCTGGAGTCCACGCGGCGCGCCCGCGCAGCATACGAGGGAGAGCGCGTGGCGCAGCGTCCGCTGCTCGGCGACGAGGAGAGCACCCGATGAAGACGACGGTGGCCGGTGCGCCGGTGAGCTACGGCGTGTTCGAGATGACCCCGGAGGGCGCGGCGACCGTCTCCGCGGAGGAGATGCTCGCCTCTCTCGCTGACGCGGGGTACGGCGGAGTGGATCTGGGCCCGGTGGGCTTCCTCGGCCGGGGCGCCGAGTTGCGCGCGCGTCTCGCCGCGCACGGCCTCGAGCTGGCCGGAGGATGGGTGCAGCTGCCGCTGTCGGACGATGAGGCGTTCCAGGCGTCGCTGCCGTCGCTGCGCGACGCGCTGCAGGTGTTCGCGGATGCTGCCGAGGCCGGGCCGGACAGGCTGCCGCTGCCGACGCTCGCCGACGACGGATCGCTCGCCCGACGCGCGCACCCGGGCCGGGGCGCGGAGGTGGATCCGCTGGGGGAGCAGGCGTGGGAGCGGCTCGTCGCGAACACGGCCCGCGCCGCAGCGCTCGTGCGCGAGGCGGGGTTCGAACCGACCTTCCACCACCACGCCGGTACCTTCGTCGAGTCGCCGGAGGAGATCGATCGCTTCCTGGCGGCGGTCGACGTCGATCTCACGCTGGACACCGGCCACCTGCTGATCGCGGGCGGCGACCCGGTGGATGCCGTCACGCGCTGGGGCGATCGGATCAACCATCTGCACCTGAAGGACGTCGACCGGTCCGAGCTGCGACGCGTGCTCGCCGAGGGCGGTGGCATGGCCGAGGTCTGGATGTCGGGGGCCTTCGTGGCCTTCGGACAGGGCGACCTCGATCTGGCCCGCGTGATGTCCGCGATGGATGGCCGTGGCTTCGACGGCTGGATCGTCGTCGAGCAGGACGTGCTGAACGCCCCGGATGTCGCCATCGACGCGTTCCGCCGTGAACGCAGCGCCGACCAGCGCATCAACCGCGAGGCGCTGCGCCCCTGGGCGTGACCTCCACCCACTCGGACGAAGAGGAAAGACAGTGACCGCATCCCTGCGCATCGGCCTGATCGGCACCGGCCGGATCGGACAGGTCCACGCCGCGAACATCGCCGCGAGCCCCGACGCCGTGCTCTCCCGCGTCGCCGACCCGTTCCTCGAGGGCGCGGTCCGAGTCGCAGAGGCCTTCGGCGGTCGTGCCACGGCCGATGCCGATGACGTGTTCGCTGCTGACGATGTCGACGCCGTTCTCATCGCCTCGCCGACCCCG
Source organism: Microbacterium sp. MAH-37 (assembly GCF_009758255.1). Taxonomy (GTDB): domain Bacteria; phylum Actinomycetota; class Actinomycetes; order Actinomycetales; family Microbacteriaceae; genus Microbacterium. Next base: position 299,490 of record NZ_WSEN01000008.1, on the reverse strand, counting down.
ACCCACGTGGATCTCATCGAGAAGGCTGTGGACCGTGGCATCCCGGTGCTGTGCGAAAAGCCGATCGACCTCGACATCGCGCGCGTGGAGGCGCTGCGACCGAAAGTCGCCTCCGCCGGCGTACCGGTGGCGCTCGGCTTCAACCGAAGGTTCGATCCGGCCTTCGCCGAGGTCAGGGCCCGCGTCTCGGACGGTGAGATCGGCGCGCTCGAGCAGCTGACGATCATCAGCCGCGACCCCGCTGCGCCTCCGGCCGATTACGTCGCCGTCTCGGGCGGCATCTTCCGCGACATGACGATCCACGACTTCGACATGGCGCGCTATTTCCTGCCGGACATCGTCGAGGTGTCAGCAGTGGGCACGACGACCTTCGATGCCGGCGCGCGCGAGCACGGCGACTTCGACACGGCGGTGGTCACGCTCCGCGCGGCGTCCGGCGCGATCGTCACGATCATCAACTCGCGCCACAGCGCCGTCGGCTACGACCAGCGCATCGAGGCCTTCGGCGGTGCGGGATCGCTGCAGGTCGCCAACCGGTCGACCAGCCTGGTCAGCGTCTCGTCCGCGGCGAGCGTCGAAGCGCGCTCCCCGTACGAGGACTTCTTCCTGCAGAGGTACGCGGAGGCGTACGCCGCCGAGCTGCAGAGCTTCATCTCGCTCGCGCGCGGCGGTGCGTCTGCCAGTTCGACCTTCGAGGACGGACGTGCCGCCCTGATCCTCGCCGACGCGGCGCAGCGCTCGGCGACCGAGGGCGTCGCGGTGGCGGTCGACCTGGGCTGACAGCTCACGTCGCCCAGACGCACGGAGGGCGCGGATGCCGCAGCATCCGCGCCCTCCGTGCGTGTGAAGCTCAGTCCTCGACGACGGGCTCGACCTCGACGACCGCCGCGCGGCGCGCCGGTGCCGGCGTGGCATCCTCGGACGCCTGGGCGACGCCGGCTCCGAAGCCGCGGCCGACGGCCTGGCCCTGGATGATGGCGGCGAGGTCGAGGCCGGTGGCGGCGTTGACGCTGTCGAACACGGCGCGCATGGCCTTGGCGTTGTCGCCGCCGACCACGCTGGACGCGCCGTCCTCGCCGGAGCCCCCGATGATCGACACGTTGCCGATCGTGGCGTAGCCCTTGGCGAACTCGCCCATGATCGCGGGGAGAACCTCGAGCACGCGCTGCGACAGGAACGCCTCCTGGTTCGACGCGATGGCCTTCGCCTCGGCCTCGACGGCGGCCGCGCGGGCCTCGCCCTCGGCGCGGATGGCGGCCGCCTCGGCCTCGGCGCGCACCCGGCGAGCCGCGGCCTCGGCGTCGGCCTGGGCGCGCAGGGCGTTGGCCTCACCGGCGGCCTTCGCCTCGGCTGCGGCCGCCTCACCGGCGGCGCGGGCCTTGTCGGCCTGTGCCTGCTGCTCCGCGATGCGGGTGCGTGCCTCGGCCTGCTTGACCTGCTCGATCGCGGCGGCCTCGGCGGCCTTCTCGCGCGTGAACAGGTCGGCCTGAGCCCTGGTCTCGGCCTCGTAGCGCTGCGCGTCGGCGACGCGCTTCACATCGGCGTCCAGCTGGGCCTGCTTGTTCTCGGCCTGCTGCTGCAGGACGGCCTGCTCGGCCTGCGCGCGGGCGAGCTGCTCGGCCTGCTCGGCCTCGGCGCGCGCGCGGCCGATGCCGGCGTTCGCGTTCGCCGTGTTCGTGTCGAGCGCGGTCTGCTCGATCAGGTTGGCTTCCTGGTTGGCGATGTTCTTCTGGTTGATCGCACGATCGGCGTTGGTCTGCGAGATCTCGGCGGACTGGCGCTTGGCCTGGATCTCGGGAGCACCGAGCGACTGGATGTAGCCGACCTTGTCGGTGATGCCCTTGATCTGGAACGAGTCGAGGATCAGGCCCTGCTCGGCCAGCTCCTGGGAGACGTCGGACGCGATCTGGTCGGAGAACTTCTTCCGCTCGCGCATGAGCTCGACGACCGAGAGCGTGGCGACGATGCCGCGCAGCGCGCCTTCGAGCTGTTCGGTGGTGAACTGCTCGATGGCCTTGTCCTGTGAGGCGAAGCGCTCCGCGGCGCGGCGCACGTACAGCGGGTCGGAGCCGATCTTCACGATCGCGACGCCGTCGACGTTCAGGGTGACGCTGTCGAGCGACTGCGCCTCGGCGTTCAGCGACACCTGACGGGAGCGCAGCGAGATGATCTCGTGGCGCTGGGTGATCGGGTTCACGACGGCCTTGCCGTTGACGATGACCGTGACCGGCGACTCGGCCATCTCCGAGCTGGTGCTGCCGTCGCTGTTGACGACGGCGCGCTGCACCTTCTGCTTGCGGCCCGAGATGACGAGCGCCTCGTCGGCGCGCGCGACCTTGATCCAGCTGCGCGCGAACAGGGCGACGATGCCGACCAGGACGACGACGAACGCGAGTGCGATTCCGACGGTGATGAGGATTCCGACGAGTGCGGCGATCTCCAAGGGGCCCTCCAGCCTGAACTCCCCAGTGGAGTCCCTTCCGACCACCCTGCCAGATAAGGCGGGATGCTGCAGATGGGGAGAACTCCCCGGGCTCAGAGGCCGCGCAGCTTCTCCGTCAGGGCGAGCAGGGTGCGCTGCTCGTCGGCATTCAGCTTCGACATCTTCTCGGCGATCGAGCGGCCGTGCGAGGTGGCGAGCACGCGGAACGTGCGCGCGCCGTCCTCAGTGGCGGTGAGCAGCGAACCGCGGCCGTCTTCGGGGTCGGCGGCCTTCGTGATGAGGCCGCGGCTGACCATCCGGTCGACCAGGCGTGAGACGCTGGGCTGGCTGATGAGCATGTTCGCGGTGACGTCGCGCAGCCGCGCGGTCATCTCGCAGGAGCGCACGACGGTGAGCAGCACGTCGTACTCGGCCTGGGTGATGTCGGAGCCGTCGAAGTCGGTGATCATCTCGGCGAACAGCTCGTGCTGGGCGCGGAAGAGGCTCTCCCACGCCTGCAGGGCGAGCTGGCGATCGGTCATCATCACAGATTAGCGCGGACATGATTGAGGGCCGGTCGGAGAGGCTCCCGACCGGCCCTTGTCCCTTGCACCAAGAGGTCCTGCAATCACATGCGGTGGATGCCACAGCAAACATTCACCGTGCGATCACTCTATAACGGCGAGGTAACGAAAAGCAACGGTTTGATCACGGAAATGTGTGCCTTCCGCAGATCGCGTGGTGAAGCACGATTCGCTGGTAGCCCTGAAGGATGGCCTCATGGAACCCAGAAGCCCAGCTCTCGCGGATGCAGACGTGGCCGCGCTCTTCCGCATCCAGCGCGACGCCTACCAGGTGGAGGCGGCCCTGATCGGGGACGACCGCATCCCCGCTCTCAGCGAGACCGAGGCAGATCTTCTTGCTGCCGATCTGTCTTGGATCATGGACCGCGACAGTGCAGGGACCATCAGAGGTGCGGTCGGGTTCCGTGTCGAGGATGACGAGGTGGACATCGATCGATTGATCGTCGATCCGAGGTGCCACCGACGGGGGATAGGAAGACGCCTCGTGCTGGACGTTCTGACGAACGGCTCTCGTGCTCTCGTGTCCACGGGCCTTCTTAACAAGCCGGCTCGATCGCTCTACGAGGGGCTGGCGTTCACGCACGTTGGGGATCGTGAAGTGCTCCCTGGCCTCTGGGTGAGCGACTATCGCTGGTCGCGCCCCTGATCGAGGCGCCACTCCGCCGCCAGCAGCGCGAAGCCGAAGCTGTCCGTCCACCCGAGCTCCGCGTGCCACTCGTCCGCTATCCCGTGTCGTTCGCGCCGCATGCCGGCGCGAGCCAGCGCGCGCGCCGACGCCGTGTTCGCCGCGGTGCAGGCGGCTGTGATGCGACGCAGCCCGAGACCGTCGAATCCCGCGCGGAGCAGCTCGGGAACGACAGCCGAGGCGATGCCCTGTCCCCAGTGGCCGGGACGGACGATGTAGCCGATCACGCCCTCCGTACCGGTCGGCCTGCCGGGCTGGCCGATCCCGTCGACGATGTCGAGGAATCCGATGGCGACGACCTCCTCATCCCGCGCGACGACGCACGAGTAGTCGTTCGTCGAGGTGGCGAGGGCCGCGAGCTCGGATCGCAGCTGATCCGGGTCCACGCTCGTCCGGATCATGAAGCGGTTGGCTTCGGGGAGGTTGCGGAAGGCGACGACCTGGTCGATGTCGCCGGGCGTCGGCGTGCGGAGCTCGAGGTCGCCGACGGAGACGGGCCAGGGTGAGTGCATCCTGTCAGCTTGCCAGTCGAGAGGCCGCGATCCATTGACAAGCAGCACGGGACAGGCGGACTCTGGCCACATGGGCCTGCGCACGTGGTACCGATCGACGGGGGCGGACCTGCCGTTCCAGAGTCCGCTGCCCGCGCATCCGGGCGTCGCGATGGAGGGCTACTTCTGGCGCATCACCGACTCCGCCACCGGCCGTGTGATCATCGCCCTGAACGGCGTCAACCGCGGCCCGCACGGCCCCTGGGCGACCCTCGGGTTCGCCGCACACCCCGGCGGATTCCTGCGTGTGGCCGAGCATCCGTCGGCATCCGCTGATCGTGTCGGCGTCGGAGCGCACGCGGGCGATGCGTTCAGCGGTGACGATCGGCGGCTGCACGTCGATCTCGGAGCGGACGCCCGACTCGACGTGATGATCGACGACGCGCTCCGGTGGCCGCATCGTGCGTTCGGCGGATCGAGTGTGTTCCAGTCCGTGCCCGCACTGAACCAGTACTGGCATCCGTGGCTGCTGGGCGGGCGGGTGAACGGCACCGCGACGCTCGGCGACGAGACGTGGGAGCTGCACGACGCGCAGATCTACGCCGAGAAGAACTGGGGCCGCGAGGGTTTCCCCGATTCCTGGTGGTGGGGTCAGGCCCAGGGCTTTGCTGAACGGGGCGCCTGCGTCGCGTTCGCCGGTGGGCAGGTCCATTCCGGACCGATCCGCACCGAGGTGACGGGCCTTGTCGTACGGCTGCCGAGCGGCAGGGTCATCCGGCTCGGCAACCCCGGCGTCAGCCCCGTGCGTGCGATCGTCGACGACGAACGGTGGATGCTGCACGGCCGGGGCTTCGGGTGGACGATCGACGTCGCCGGCACGGCGCCCCGAGGGGCATCCTGCGTGCTGCCGGTGCCGCTGCCCTCTCAGGAGCGGAACACGGCCGGTGCGCTCGAGCACCTGGCAGGCGACCTCGAGGTGACCGTGCGTCGCAGGGGAGCGGTCGTGTGGTCGGGGAGGTCCGCGCTCGCCGGCCTGGAGCACGGCGGGCTGGACCGGGCGCGCGCCGAGCTCGCGCGCCGTGGCCTGGACACCTCTGCGACCCATTCAGCGCCCGTCACCGACTGATTCGTCGTATGGTGCACCGCTCACAGCGGAAGGACTGGACAGCACCGGTCGCGCCGTGGTCGCATCGTGCCATGGAGATCCTGATCCTCGGCGGCACAGCCTTCCTCGGCCGCGCGATCGCAAACGAGGCGATCGCTCGTCAGCACACGGTCACCTGCCTCGCGCGCGGTACCTCGCCGGCGCCCGCTGGCGTGACCTTCGTCGTCGCCGACCGCGATGAGGAGGGCGGCCTGGCCGAGGTTACCGGTCGGCGATGGGATGCCGTCATCGATGTGTCGCGTCAACCCGGCCAGGTGCGCCGTGCCGTTCGGGACCTCGACACGCGGCACTGGGTCTTCGTGTCGACCGGAAACGTCTATGCCGCGTTCGACCGGCCCGAGCAGTCCGAGGATGCCGCGCTGCTCGACCCTCTCGACGGTGACGTGATGGAGTCGATGGAGGACTACGGACCGGCGAAAGTGGCCTGCGAGCGCGCGGTCTCGGTGGCCGCGTCCTCGTCGACGATCGCCCGTTGCGGACTCATCGGCGGACCGGGCGATGCGTCCGGCCGCACCGGCTACTGGCCGTGGCGCTTCGCGTCTCCCACCGGTGACGACGTCATCGTGCCGGACGACCTGGACTTCCCCGTCGCGCTGATCGACGTCCGCGATCTGGCGAGCTGGCTGGTCACCGCCGCCGAGCAGCGGATCGACGGCGTGTTCAATGCGACCGGTCCGAAGACCTCGCTGGGTGAGGTTCTCGAGACGTCGAGGCAGGTGGCGCACAGCGAGGCGGCGCTGCGGCCGGTGCCGCTCGATCGGATGGCGGATCTCGGCATCGCGGAATGGATGGGTCCGAAGTCGATGCCGTTGTGGATCGCCGACCAGGAGTGGCGCTGGTTCGCGACCATGGACACGAGCCGCGCCCGTGCTGCCGGACTGGTGACGCGCCCGCTCGCCGACACTCTCGCGGACACGCTCGACTTTGAGCGCACTCGAGACGTTCCGCGGCAGGCCGGCCTCACCGACGAAGAGGAACGCGAGGTGCGAATCGCGCTCGACGCTGAGCGGTGAGCGGCTCACCGGTTCCAGCGGTGCAGCTTCTCCGGATTGCACACGACCCAGACGCTCGACAGGAGACCCGATCGACCTTCTGCCGTCAGCACGCCGACCACCCGCTGTTCACGGATCAACGTGAGCCCGGGGATGCCGTTGACCGAGGCGTCAGCGAAATCCGTGTCCGGCGCCATCAGGGCGAGCAGTTCGGATGCGGCATCGGGCCTGCCGATGACGGGGCTCGAGGGCGTCGGCAGATGGCCGCCGCTGTCGATGATCACGACGACATCCGCGCGGAGCAGACCGCGGGTCGCGCCGTGGTCTTGCGCCGACAGCGCCGCGGCGAGCGCCGCCAGCGTGTCGCCGTCGGCGGCGTCATGGCGTCGTCGGCGCAGCCACGTCGGGTAGTGCTTCCGGGTCATGTGCCGACCGGGTTGAGCCGAAGGAGCTTCTGCGGGCTCATGACCCACAGAAGCTGGAGGATGCCAGCGCTCGACGTCGTCACGGTCACCATGGTGGTGACCTTCCCGTGCTCGCGGAGAGTCGCGGCCGGCTGGCCGTTGACCTGCACCCACTCGATCGTCTTGCCGATCCAGAAATGGTGCGCGAACGCCGCGACGAACTTCGCCACCCGGCTGCGGCCGATGACGGGAATGCGCGCCGCGAGCTTCGCCCCGTCGCCGTCGGTGTAGCTGACGACGTCGGCGGCGAACAGCGCCTCGAGCTCCTGCGCATCGCCCTTCTGGGCGGCGGCGAGGAAGGCCTCCAGGAGGCGTCGCTGCGCGACGGAGTCCACCGAAGTCGTGCGTGGCGCCGACAGATGCGCCCGTGCCCGGCTCACCAGCTGTCTCGCGTTGACGACGCTGCTGGAGATCACCTCCGCGATCCTCGGGTAGGGATAGTCGAACGCCTCTCGCAGGATGTATGCGGCGCGCTCCGTCGGGGTCAGCTTCTCCAGCGTCAGCAGGATCGCGAACTGCAGCGCTTCCGCCCGCTCGGCGCCGAGCGCCGGATCGTCCTCCGTGTTGACAGGCTCCGGAAGCCACGGGCCGATGTAGGTCTCCCTGCGCGAATGCGCGGACTGCAGGAAGTTGATCGCCAGCCTCGTCGTGATCGTCGTGAGGAACGCCACCGGCTCCTGAACCTGCGTCCGGTCCGTGTTCTGCCAGCGGATCCAGGTCTCCTGGAGGATGTCCTCCGCATCGGCCACCGTGCTCAGCATCCGATATGCGATGCCGAAGAGGTGCCGCCGGTGCTCATCGAAGACCGCCAGGGCATCGTCGAGATCCGTGACCGTGTCCGTCGAGAGATCAGCGTCCATCGCTCCATCCATTCCCATGGCTTACCACGTTCCGGCGAACTCGCGGCGGCTCGGATCACGCGCGGTTCGCCCTCACAACCACTGACCGGGGAGCGTCTCGGTCTGTGACACCGTCGCAGCGATCGCCCAGGGTCTGTCACAGACGACGAGGGTGCGTTGTCACCTCTGTGCGCACGGAATCCCGTGGCATCCAGCGAGTACTCGAAGGAGAGAGATGAAGATCACGGTCATCGGAGGAACGGGGCTGATCGGCACGAAGCTCGTCCGTCAGTTGCGAACGGAAGGCCACGACGTCCTGGCCGCTGCGCGCGCCACGGGCGTCAACTCCTACACGGGCGAAGGACTGCAGGAGGCGCTGGAGGGCGCGGAGGTCGTGGTCGATGTCTCCAACTCGTCGTACACCGACGAAGCAGCAGCGCAGGAGTTCTTCTACGTCTCCACGATCAACCTGCTCAGCTACGGCGAAGCCGCCGGCGTGAAGCACCACGTCGCGCTCTCGGTCGTGGGCACGGACCGCCTCGCCCAGGCAGCGGGCGGATACTTCGCGGCCAAGCAGCAGCAGGAACAGCTCCTCAAGGCGTCGCGGCGACCTTACTCGATCGTGCACGCGACCCAGTTCTTCGAGTTCATCCGCATCATCACCGACCGTGCCGTTCATGACGGAGCCGTGCGTCTCGCCGACGTGCTCGTGCAGCCGATGGCCGCAGACGACGTCGCCGACGCTGTCGCGCAGGTCGCGCTCGGAGAGCCGCTGTACGGCACCGTCGAGTACGCCGGTCCGGAGGTGTTCAGCCTCGAGGATCTCGCGACGATCGATCTCCGATCCCGCAAGGACGACCGCGAGGTCACCCCCGACCCGCTCGGAACATATTTCGGTGCGCGTCTCGCGAGTCGCGACCTTCTCCCCGAGGCGACCGCCACGATCGCGCAGACCAGGTATCACGACTGGCGCGTCCGGAGGGCTGCCGTCACACCGGCGTCCTCCGCCCGGTCATGACTGGTGGACGCCATCTCGGCATCCTCCAGAGAGAAAGGCATGTCATGGCAAAGATCGTCGTCATCGGAGGCACCGGCCTCATCGGCTCGAAGGTCGTCGCGAAGCTCACCGAGCACGGCCACGAGGCCGTCGCGGCGTCGCCGAACACCGGCGTCAACACGCTCACCGGCGAGGGGCTCGCGGAGGTTCTCGAAGGTGCCTCGACCGTCGTCGACGTCTCCAACTCGCCGTCGTTCGCACCGGCCGACGTCCTCGAGTTCTTCACGACCTCGACCCGGAATCTCATCGCCGCGGAGCGCTCTGCCGGTGTCACCCACCACGTCGCGCTCACGATCGTCGGCACCGATCGCCCCCAGAACATCCCCTACTTCGCGGCGAAGGTCGCGCAGGAGGAGCTGATCCGGGACTCCGGCATTCCTTACTCGCTCGTCCACGCGACGCAGTTCTTCGAGTTCGTCGGCAGCATCGCCGACATCTCGACCGAGGACGGCACGGTCACCCTGCCCGGCGCGCTCATCCAGCCGATCGCCGCAGAGGATGTCGCGACCGCCGTGGCCCGTGCCGCGGCGGGCGCGCCCACCGGTGACATCGAGATCGCCGGTCCCGAAGCCTTCGGAATGGACGAGTTCGCGCGTCGGGCCCTCTCGTTCCGAGGTGACCCGAGGGTCGTCGTGCGCGACGACAGCGCGCCCTATTACGGTGCGCAGATCGAGGAGCGCACGCTCATCCCCGTCGAGGGCGCGCAGATCTTCGGGACGACCCTGGCGGAGTGGCTTCCGCTGAACCCGCCGCGCCACTGATCGGGGTCGTCGGCCCGAGAGATCGCCGAACGTCAGAAGCCGCCTCCGCTTTCGCGGAGGCGGCTTCTGCGCACCATCACCCCACCGGCACCGGGTGCTGCCGAGGCACACCGCCCATCAGCTCGCGCAACTCGTCGGCCGGCAGGTTCGCGCCGAAGGCGGGGTTCCCCGGCTGCAGCACGGCGCCAGCCGCGAGTGGACCGGCGAGCACCGGATCGAAGCCGAGCGCGTCGACGAAGGCGGCCACGTCGGCGACATCCGCCTCGTCATCGCCGGCGATCGCGATCGCCTTGCGCCCTGCGGCATCCGCCGGCCGTGCCTCCTGGTCGAGGTCGTGATACCCCATGTGGTTCAGCGCCTTCACGACGCGCGCGCCGGCGAGGAACTCCTGCACGATCTCGCTGGTCGAGGTGCGCGGATCGCTGAGATCGTCGCGGATGCCGTCGGTCTCCCACCAGTAGTTCATGGTGTCGATGACCAGCTTGCCAACGAGCAGGTCGGCGGGCACGTTCTGGTGCTTGCCGAGCGGAAGCGCGAGCACGACCACGTCGGCCTCGCGGACGACCTCGTCGGCGTGCACGGCGGTCGCGCCGGGCACGAGCACCTCGATCGTCAGCGCGATCCGCTCCGGGTCACGGGATCCCGCGATCAGCACGCGGTACCCGGCGGCGACGGCCAACCGCGCGAGCACGGTGCCGACCTTGCCGGCGCCGAGGATGCCGACGGTGCGGATGCTGTTCTCAGACATGTACGGCCTTTCCGTCCTTGGTGATCTGGGCGACCGGACGACGGGTGAGATACCAGTCTCCGGGGTCCTCGGTGAGGAGTTCCTTCACACGTGGCGCCACCCTCTCGCCGAACAGCCGGATGCTGCTCTCGCGCACCTCACGGGGAAGGTGGCGCAGGTCGTACTTCAGGTCGAAGCGCGACAGGTGGTTCGCCCGCGCGGCCGCCGCGATCTTCTGCGCGACCGTCTCGGGGGATCCGACGTACAGGGCGCCGTGCTCGATCTCCTCGGCGTACCGCTCCGGCGTCGGCGGGTAGAAGCCGCGCTCCTTGCTGATCTCGGTCACGACGGGCTGCCAGTGCTTCCAGTGCACGTTCTTCGCCTCGTCGTCGGTCTCGGCGATCAGGCCGAGGGAGTGCTGGGCGATCGGGAGCTCCTGGTGGCCGAACTTCGCAAGGGCCCGCAGGTAGAGCTCCACGTGCCCGGCGAAGCGCTCCGGCCGCCCGCCGATGATCGCCATCATCAGGGGGAGCCCGTGCCGGGCGGCGCGGACGACCGAGTCGGGGCTGCCGCCGATGCCGATCCACGCCGGCACGCCCTCCGGCATCCGCGGGTGCAGGCGCACGTCGTCGAGTGCCGAGCGGTACTTGCCAGACCACGTGACGCGGTCCTCATGCATGAGCCGCAGGAACAGGTCGAGCTTCTCCTCGAAGATCTCCTCGTACTCGGCGATGTCGTAGCCGAACAGCGGGAACGATTCGATCGCCGAGGCCCGACCGAGCACGAGGTGGGTGCGCCCCTGGGACAGGGCGTCGACCGTCGCGAACTCCTGATAGAGCCGCACCGGATCCTGCGTGGAGAGCACGGTCACCGAGGTGCCGAGGCCGATCGTCGAGGTCACCTGAGCGGCGGCCGCGAGCACGACCGGCGTCGCCGAATCGACCTGATCCTCCTTGTAGTGCTCGCCGACGCTGAACACGTCCAGCCCCACCGATTCGGCCAGTTGCGCCTCCTCGACCAGCAGGCGCACGGCCTCGGCGTCGGTCTGCACCCGACCGCCGTCCGTCGCCACGTCGCCGAACGAGTTCAGCCCGAACTCGAATCCTGACGCCTCGGTGGTCATCGCCTCACGACCTTCCCTCGGCCGGAGCATCCGGCCCATCAGAGGGATGCAACGCTATGGTTGACGTGTCAATTCCCGTTCGGAATCGAGGTGGAGGGATGCCGCAGAAGATGCGCCGGACCATGCCCACGGCAGAGCAGCTGCGGGTGTGGCGGGACTACGTCGAGACCTCTGAGGCGCTGCGTGCGCGGCTGGGCGGTCGGATGCTGACCGAGTCAGCGCTGTCGTCGGGGGACTACCGGGTGCTGCTCGCCCTGACCGAGGCACCGGGGTTCACGCTGCGCTCGTCCGAGCTCGCATCGATGATCGGCTGGGAGCGCAGCCGGCTCTCGCATCATCTCGGCCGGATGGAGAAGCGCGGCCTGATCACGCGCAAACCCTGTGCGGACGCCGCGCACGGCGTCGATGTTCTGGCGACCGATACCGGGCGCGACGCGTTCCGCGCGGGATCCGTCCCGCATCTGCGTGCGGTGCGTGAGCTGTTCATCGACGCGCTGAGCGCTGAGCAGCTGGAGCAGCTGGACGGGATCTCGGCGGCTCTGCGCCGGCACCTCGAGGTCTGAGGGCGGTCGTATCCTGAGGCGATGGCGACCATCGCTGATGTGCGCGCTCTGGGCTCGACGCTGGAGCGGTCATACGAGGTGCTCGTGCGCGGCCGCGTGAAGTTCCGGGTCGGGCAACTCGTCTACGTGGCGTTCTCGGCGGACCAGTTGACGATGGAGTTCGGGTTTCCGAAGGAGATGCGGGAGGGCCTGGTCGGCGGGCAGCCCGAGAAGTTCTCGATGCCGTCGCCCTCGGACATGCGATTCCACTGGGTGCGGGCCGACCTCGCGGCGCTCGATCCGGCAGAGGCGAGGGAGTTCGTCGTGGATGCCTGGCGCATGGTCGTGCCGCAGAAGCTGTCCCGCGCGTACGACCTCGCGCATCCGGGTGGGCCCGGCTGACAGGTGCCTACTCGCGCGCCGCCCGCGCGGCTGCGAGCTGCCGCTGCCAGTTGTCGGGCACGCGGTCGGCCGGCCCCGGCGTCGGCTGCTCCACCGGATGCTCCTGCGGCGGGGCCAGCTCGCCGCCGGCGACGATGCGCGCGCCGACGTAGTCCCAGAACCAGTCCTCGCCGGGCTCGAAGCTGCGGATCCAGCGGTGTCCGGTCGCCTCGAAGTGCACGGTCGCGTGCTGACCGAGCGAGTCGTCGCAGCATCCGACGTGGCCGCACTGCACGCACCGCCGCAGATGGAACCACCAGCTGCCGGTCGCCTCGCAGTCCTGGCAGCCGTCGCCGGACGGGCCGGGTGCTGCGTCGAGGATGCTCTGCGGAATCGAAGCGTCGTCGCTCATGCCGCGACTCTACGCGCCCGCGATCGTCCGTGGCGGGGTCACGCCGTGATCGCGAGCGTCCGTCCGTCGATGGCGTGTGCGAGCGGCTCGCCGGCGCTCAGGCGCATCAGCTCGTCGCGCACCGAGCGCGCGAGACGTCCGAGCTCCCTGCCCATCGAGCCGGCGATGTGCGGCGTGATGAGCGCGTGATCGGACGCGAACAGCGGGTCGTCGGCGTCGAGCACCTCCGGCGTCGTGACGTCGAGGATCGCGGTGATCTCCCCGGCGATCACCCGCTCCGTGAGCGCCGCCTGATCGATGATCTCTCCGCGCGCCGTGTTGAGCAGCGCCGTGCCGGGGCGCATGAGCCCGATTCCCCGACGATCGATGAGGCCGATCGTCGATGACAGCGACGGGGCGTGCACCGAGACGACATCGCTCGTGGCGAGCAGCTCGTCGAGGCTCACGCTCCGCACCCCGAGCGCGGCGGCATCCGCATCCGTGAGGAACGGATCGTAGACGACGACCTCGAGCTCGTACGTGCGCAGCATCCCGATCACCAGCCGGCCGATCTTGGATGCCCCGACGATGCCGATACGGTTGCCGTAGTTCCCGATCCGCGGGAACACTGCCTCGACATCGAAGGCCTCGCGAACGGCGCGATAGTGCGCGGCGATCGGCAGCGCCCGCTTGCCCGCCAGCACGATCATCGCGACCGCATACTCGGCGACGGGCACGGCGTTGGCCGCCGCGGCCGAACTCACCTGCACCCCGTGCTCGAGCACTTCGGGATCGACGTACGCCTTGACGGACCCGGCAGAGTGCAGCACGGCGCGTAGCCCCGGTGCGGCATCCAGCACCCGGAGATCTACGAACGGCGCGCCCCAGCCGGTCACGATCACATCGGTCTTCGCCAGCACTGCCCGTGCCTGTGCCGAGGCGAACTCGGTGAGGATGCCGCAGATCTCGGCGACCTGCCCGATCTCGGACATCCGTGCCGGAGGGAAGACCCGCTCGAGCGAGACCGCGGACATCGCGAACGCGACGTTCAGGCGTTCCGTCACTTGACGCTCCCCGCCGACAGACCCGCCCGCCAGAAGCGCTGCAGGAAGATGAAGGCGATCAGCAGCGGCAGCACGGACAGGAAGGAGCCCGCGATCACCAGAGTGGCGAACTCGGGGTTCTGCGGAGCCTGGGACTGCCACAGGAAGATGCCCACGCTGGTGGGGAACAGGTCGCGGTTCTGCAGCATGATCAACGGCAGCATGAAGTTGTTCCAGATGCCGACGAACTGGAACAGAGCGATGGTGACGAAGCCCGGCGTCAGCATCGGCAGCGAGACCTTCAGGAAGGTGCGGATCGGGCCCGCGCCGTCGACGCGCGCCGCCTCCAGGACCTCGCCGGGGAGGTACCCGGCGCTGAAGATCCGCGCGAGGTAGACGCTGAACGGATTGCACAGGCACGGGATGATCACCGCCCAGATCGTGTTCGTGATCCCCGACGCCGCCGCGAGCAGGTAGAGCGGGATGACGGTCGCGGTGTTCGGGATCAGCACCCCGATCAGCACGGCGCCGTAGAGCGCGCGCTTGCCTCGGAACTGGAACTTGTCGAACGCGTATCCGGCCATCACCGAGATGAGTCCGCCGACGACGGCGCCGACCCCGGCGTACAGGATGCTGTTGAACAGCCAGCGCAGGAAGATGCCGTCGTCGGTGGAGATCAGCCGGCCCAGGTTCTCGAGGAACGCGCCGCCGAACGCGAACGCGTTGCCGTCGTACAGTCCGGAGGTCGTCTTCGAGACGGCGAACACCAGCCACAGCAGCGGCAGGATCATGTACGCCGAACCGACGATCAGCAGGCCGTTGACGGCGATGAGCCCGGACGGGCGGGATGCCGCATCACGGCGACCGCGACGCGGGGGAGCAGCGGGCGTGATCGGCGGGGCCGGCCGAGCCGGCCGGTCGAGGACGGCGGTCATCAGTGACTCTCCTTCGAGGTGAACCGGGTGACGAACCAGGACAGGACGGCGGCGAGCAGCGCGAGGATGATCGAGGCCGCCGCGGCCTGAGGCAGGTTGTTGCGGACGAAGGCCGCCTCATAGGCCCACATGTTGGGCACCCACGTGCTCGTGACGTTCGTGGTCACCGACGACAGGATCTTCGGCTCGGTGAACAGCTGCAGCGAGCCGATCACGGTGAACAGCAGAGCCACGCTGATCGCGGGCCACACGAGCGGCGTCTTGATCGACAGGGCGGTGCGGATCTCTCCGGCGCCGTCGACGCGGGCGGCTTCGAGCACCTCGCGCGGGACGGCCTGCAGAGCGGTGAACAGGATGACGACGTTGTATCCGGTCCACTCCCAGACCGAGATGTTGACCGTCGACGGCAGCACGAGATGGACGGACAGGAAGTCGATCGAGATGCCGCCGGAGGCGAGCACGTTCACGATGGGGCTGACACCCGGCGTGTAGAGGTACGCCCAGATCAGGGCCGCGATGACGCCGGGGACGGCGTGCGGCAGGAACAGGAAGAGCTGGAACATCCGGCGAAGCCGCGCGGCCGCGGCATCCAGCAGCAGAGCCAGGATGAGCGCCGACAGCAGCAGCACCGGCAAGTAGATGAGGCAGTACAGCGCGAGCCGCGCGAACCCCTGCACGAACGCCTCGTCGGAGAGGACGTCGATGTAGTTGCCGAGCCCGGCGAACTCGGTGGTCGTGCCACCGAAACCGAGTCCGCTCCGGCGCTCGACGAACAGGCTCATCCCGATCGCGTACGCGATCGGCGCGATCATCGTGATCGCGAACAGGGCGAGGAACGGGGTCAGGAACAGGGCTGCCGTGCGTCCGCCGGTACCCGGCAGAGATCTTCTGAGTGTGCGTCGCGACTCGCGCGTCGTGAGTGTCATATCGGGTCCTTCGAAGAGGTGCGCTGCGGGGCGGGACGCACGGCCCCGCCCCGCAGCTCGGGTGCTACTCGGCGATGTCCAGTCCGAGCTGCTCCAGCCCGGTGACGGTTCCCGTCTGCGTCTTGGTGACCGACTCGGGGATGGTCGGCTCGCCCGTGACGGCTTCCTTCAGAGCGGTCTCGGTGACCGCATAGCTCGGCCCCCAGGCCCAGGGGCGCAGCCCCGCGTACGCCTCGTCGAAGACTTCGTAGATGTCGTTCGCGTAGTAGTCGGTCGGAGCGACGGCCTTGGCCGCGTCGTTCAGTCCGGGGTAGGCCAGGTACGTCGTGCCGACCGCGCCGCGAGCCGTGACGGATTCCTCGGACGTGGTCAGCCACTCCAGGAACACGGCGGCGGCTTCGGGGTTCTTGCTCGTCTTCGGGATGGCGAAGCTGGTGCCGCCGTTCAGCGAACCGCTCCGCTTGCCGTCCTTCGTCGGCGGAACCGCCGCGATCCACTTGCCCTGCTGGTTCGCCGTCTCGGTGCGGCTCTTCAGCGACGACGCGCCCCACGATCCGCCCAGCCAGCCGACGACGACGTCCTTCTGCAGGTCCGAGACCCACTCATCGTTGAAGCCGGGCTGCTTCTTCACCAGGTCCTCGTCGATCAGACGCTGCCAGAACTCCGCCGTCGCCATAGTGGCGTCGTCGTCGATCGTGACCTTCCACTTGTCGTCTTTCGCCTGGAACCAGGTGGCTCCTGCCTGCCACGCCATCGGGGCCAGCTGCGGCTCAGCGGTGAAGTAGCTCGTCAGGTATGCGTTCGGGTTCCATTTCTTGACTGCGCGGGCCGCGGTCTCGAACTCGTCCCAGGTCTTCGGAACGGCGGTCACGCCGGCCGCATCCAGCACGTCCTGGCGGTACCACATGATCATCGGCGGCGCGTCGTACGGCATCGCGTAGGTGTCGCCGCCGAGGTGCACGAGCGATTGGATGTTCTTCGGGTACTCGTCGAACGTCTTCGCGGGGATGAGGCCGTCCAGCGGCTTCAGCTGACCGGATGCCGCGAAGTCGGTGAGGCGGTTGTACTCGATGCCGACCACGTCGGGCCCGGTGCCGGAACCGATCGCGGCGGCCAGCTTCGTGTAGCCGCCCGACGCGGCCTGGGGGATCTCCTCGAAGTTGACGGTGATGTCGGGGTGGCTCTCGTTGAACGCGGCGGCCACGTCGGCCATCCCGCTCAGCGACGACCAGAACGTGATCTCTCCCTTGGCCTTCTCGGAGCTCGTGGGGGCGGAGTCGGGTGAGGTGGCGGAGGAGCAGCCGGCCAGCAGCGCGCCCGAGGCGAGCAGTGCCGTGGCGGCGATGAGGGTGCGGCGCAAAGACATGAAGAGGTTCTCCTTTGAATCGGGGACCTTGCGGTTCCCTCATCCTGGAGGTGCCTCGCGATGTCGCAAAGGTGAGCGCCTGTTATCTAACAGAACCTAACATTCAGCGCAGCGTGGACTCGCGCACGTACAGCGTGGGGAGCAGTGTCATCCGCACCACCGTGTGCGGCGTCCCCGGCTGCTGCCGCAGCCTGTCGAAGCACAGCCGGAGCGCGGCGTGCCCGAGCTCGTGCTTCGGTGGAGCGACGGCCGTCAGCGCCACGGCGGCGAACGCGGCGACATCGTCGTCGTAGGCGATCACCGCGAAGTCCTCGGGGATCCGCAGTCCGCGCTCGAGCACGAGCTCGGTGAAGGCCATCGCGTCGGCGTCGCCCAGCAGGATCGCGGCGGTGATCCCGGCCTGCAGGCACTCGTCGAGCAGGGCCTCGAGCTCGCTCAGCACGACCCCGTCGCCGAGCGGCGGGTCCGGCAGCCTGCGCTGCAGCCGCTGCTCGTCGGTGGCGCCGATCGCACTCATGGCGCGGTCGTACCCGGCGATCAGGCCGCTCGTCGTCGCCGCGTTGCGAGCCGCGAGCGCGATGCCGTGGTGGCCGTTCTCGACGAGGTGCTTGACCGCGACCTCCGCGCCGTACGCGTGATCGGAGCGCACCCACTCCAGGCGTCCGGCGACGGCGTCGTCGACGGAGCGCTCCACGATCACGACCGGGATGCGGGCATCCTCGAGCAGCTCCTGCAGGGCGCTCGCCTGGCGAATGCTGTCGTGCGGTGTGATCATCAGCGCGTCGACTCCGGCGGCGATGAGGCGCTTCGCCTGCCGCTGCTCCTCCTCGGGGGAGTAGTTCGTGGCGCCGACGACGAGTCGACAGTTCAGCTCGCGCGCCGCCTGACTCGCGCCCCGGATCACCTCCGGGTAGTAGTAGCGGGTGTTCGGCACGATCATGCCGATCGTGGCGACGGGGCGCGTCATCGTCCGTCCGCCGCCCAGGTCGGCGGACTGCTGCTGCGCGACGGCGGGCGAGATCGCGCCGCCGTGTACGCGGGCGACCAGACCCCGTTCCTCGAGAGCGACGAGATCGCGCCACAGCGTCATCGTCGTCACGCCCAGGCGCGCGGCGAACGACGAGGTCAGGAGCGAGCCGCGCAGCTCGAGCTCGCGCAGGATCGCATCGTGGCGGGCGGCGGCGTGCATGGCATCTCCGTACGGATAACAATTTCTAACATGAAGTCGTCCGGTTCATTCATAGCAGACCCGTCAACCGCTGACCAGGCGCGCAGACGAGGGTCCCGCGGCATGCGCCGCGGGACCCTCGTCATCCGGCTGCTCGGGCAGCGACCGTCATGGGCTGCTGACCAGTGCCCCGTTCGTGATCGTCAGCTTCGTCACCTCCTGGCAGCTCGCGGGGATGTCCCGCTGCGCCGCGTTCGTGCTGTCGTAGGTCACGCGCCACGAGAAGTCGCCGCTCGCCGACTGCGCGGGGGCGTTCCCGGTCGACACCGTCTGGGGTGAGACCCCGTTCACCGGCACGGTCTGGCTCCAGGCCGCAGCGCCGGAGCAGGTGGCGTTGGCGAAGAACTCGAACAGCACGCTGCCGGTCAGGTTGCCGCCCGCCGGAGCGCTCACCGTTGCGGAGTCCTTCGGCACCCAGGTCTGCGCGGTGCCGATCGAGGACGCCACGGTATTGACCACGACGTTCTCCTTCACATCCGTGCAGTCGCCGTTGTGCGACGTGCCGAGCGTGTTCGCGGAACCCGACGTGTACACCGCACCCCAGTGGTAGGTGCCGGGGGTCGTCGGCGTGAACTCCGGGCTGTCGTAGGTGCCGTCGCCACTCACCGTCACCTTCGGCGAGGTGTAGGCGACCGCGCCGCACGCGCTGGCGCTCGGCCCGTACAGGGTGAACACGATCCCGCCGTTGTCCTTCGCCCCGGCCGCACCCGTCAGGTTGATCACCGGGTCGGCGGGCATCGTGGCCGTGCCGCTCAGCGTCGCCGAGTCCTTCACCGTGTTGCCCAGGAACACATCGTCACTGGCATCCGTGCTCAACACCGGCTTCACGGGCTTGACCGTGAAGCACTCCGAGGCGCGCGAATCCGAGGACGACGGTATGCCGAGCGTGGGAGCACCGCTGTACTCCGCCCGCCAGCAGTAGTCGCCGGCCGAGGTCACATAGGCGACGGGCGACGCCAGCGTCACCGGATACGAGGTGCCGGTCACGTTCGTCGAGCCGACCGCCGTGCCGCCGGTGCCGCACAGGCCACCGCCGGTCACCTTGCAGAGGAAGAACTTCACCGTTCCCGTCGGCGTCGGCGCTCCGCCGGAGACGTCGATGACAGCCGAGTCCCGCACGCCCACGACGCCGGTCCCGATCGAGAAGTCCGACGTGATCAGGGCGCCCGTGCCGGTCTGCGGCGTGGTGACCGTGGACGACTGGCAGTTCTTGAGCTCCGGCGCCGGGGCTAGCACAGTGTCCTTGTAGTCGGCGGTGTCGGAGTTGCCGGTGACCGTGCTGGGGATCACGTTCGCCAGCACGAGGCACTGCGGTGTGCCGTCGGACAGGATCGCCGTCAGGTCCACGGCCGCTTCGCCGCGGAAGTTCGCGGAGCCGTACGCGGCATCCGACTCGCTCTTGTCCAGCAGCGTCGGCGCGCCGAGGGTCAGATGGTCGTCATCGGGGCCGGTCCAGGTGCGCAGGTACAGGTCGGTGCTGCCGCCCTGCTGATCCCACAGGATCATGAAGTCCCCGACCGTGCGGTTCGCCCACGGATTGCAGTCGGCGATCAGCGCATCCTGGGTCGCGGTGGCGTACGCGCAGGCATCCGGAGCCTTCTTGTGCATGAACTCGAAGGCGATGAAGCCGCTGCCGTTGTTGGAATCGCGCTCCCACGCGAAGTACAGCCAGTCGTGCTGCGTCGTCGCATCCTTCTTCGTGTCGATCCACGCGCGGCGCAGGTCGACCTGCGCGTTCGGGTTCGTCAGTCCGAGGGTCGGCACGGCGTCGTCGTGGATCACGCCGATCTTGGTGGTGCTGGAGTTCAGGGGACCCAGCTCCTTGACGTTGCCGGTCAGGTCCGGCAGCTCGAGGGCACCGGCATCGGCCACTGTCCCGTCGATCGAGAACGGGCCGTCCGCGGCATTCGCTGCGACCGCTCCGCCCAGTGTGAGGGCTGCCACCAGACAGCCGGTGAGACCTGCGGCGAGAACGCGCCGCCGCGTGCGTATGGACATGGGTCCATCCCCTTTCCCAGCATGATGATGCGGCTTACACTAGAAATGTCGTGGGGGCGCGACCATCGGGTAAGTGCGCATCAGGGGCTGGGGAAACCCCCTAAGGTGATCGTCTCTCCACAGCCCGACGCGATGGGACCCTGGGGATGGACGATGCGTACGCGCTGCTGGTCGCGGGCGATCATGTGAGCGATGGCTATGTGCGCCTGCTCGCGCGCCTCGGGCTGCCGGTGCGGGTGTATCCGGATGCCGCGGATGCCACGGCAGATCTGCCGCCGCACCCGCCGGCCGTGGCGATCCTCGAGGTCGAGGACGGCGGCTGCGGGCTGCTCCGCGAACTGCGGGATCGCTTCGGGCCGGACATGCCGGCCGTGCTGGTCTCGGCGGAGCGCACCACCCCGGCGGATGTCGTCGCCGGGCTGCTGATCGGTGCGGACGACTACGCGGCCGAGGCCATGGACGCGGACGAGTTCCTGGCTCGGGTCCGCCGCCTGATCGATCGCACCAGGCGCACCCGCAACGCGACGACGGATCTGCGCCCGCTTTCACTGCTCACGCATCGGGAGCGCGAGGTCCTCGCGCTCACCACCGAGGGACTCTCGCAGAAGCAGGTGGCTGCCGAACTGGGCATCAGCATCAAGACGGTCGGCGCGCACATGCAGAGCCTGCTGGTGAAGCTCGGCGTGCACTCCCGCATCGAGGCGGTCGCGCTCGCGGTCAGGGCCTCCGCGGATGCCTGAGCGTCAGTCGGCGACCGGCCGGCTCACCCCGAGCAGCAGCGCCGGCAGGGTCTGCCGCACGAACGGTGAACCGGGGAACGACTTCTCATCGCCGCCCGACATGATCCACGACTCGAAGGAGCGCTCGTAGGTCAGGATGACCACACGCACGCCGAGCGCGGGCTGCCATTCGAACTCGCGGCCGATCTGCGAGAACAACAGCTCGAAGGCGTCAAGCAGGGCGGGCAGGAAGGCGCGCTCCGACTCGATGACGTCCTCGCTGCGCGCCCCGGTGGATGCTGCCAGCTGACGTTCCCGCAGGCGGATCGTGAGCGAGCTCCAGTCCAGCGGTCGCGCCTCGGCGAGGGCGACGGACAGGGCGAGCACGAGGTCCTCGCCGTCGTGCGCACGCGGGTCGAACGACTCCGCAGCCGAGCGCACGCGCTGCGCGCACTCCTCGATGAGCTCCAGGTCCACGGCGTGCAGCAGGGCGCTGTCCGTGGGGAAGAGTGTGCGGAAGGCGCCGTCGGAGAGCCCGGCCTGGGTGCGCAGCTCGGTGGTGAGCTCGGCCAGCGACCCGTCCCAGGTCGGCAGCAGGATGCGCGCGAGCGTGACCACTCGCGCTCGGCTCGCGCGGCGCGTCGACTCCACACGGGGGTTCACATCGGCAGGCATCCCGGCATCCGTCCTTCTCTTATCGGCCGACTTCTCGACTGATCTTCTCAACCGGCGAGCAGCTTCTGCTTCGCCAGGTCGAACTGCTCGTCGGTCAGGTCGCCGGCGCGGTGCAGGCGCGCCAGCTGATCGAGCTGAGCGGCCAGGCTCCCGCCGTCGGCGACCGTGATCCGAACGCCGCCGCGGGCGGCCTGGATCAGCGTCCACCCGTCGGGGAACCGCCACAGGTGGACGGTCTCGCCCGGCTGCGGCGCCTCGAAAGGTGCGAACGAGGTGCCGGTCGCGAGCCGGTTCACGACGATCTCGCCGTTCGCGTCGGCGACGGATGCCACGTAGTCCGCGACTCCGCCCGAGTCGGTCTGCGAGAGCTTCGTGCTGACGATCCGGCCGACCGTGGCGGTCGCGTTCCCGCGGGCTGCGGCGTATCCCTTGCGGAACCGGTCGTTCGCGGGCTTGCCTGAGAGCGAGCGGAAGAAGGCCGCCCACAGCGGGCCGAGGAACACCCAGGGGAAGATCGTCCAGATCGGGTTCCAGAACCAGGGGAAGAAGCCGTCGTGGTCCCAGGCGTTCACGGTCACGAGCCACACGCCGGCGACGGTGATCGCGATGATCAGCGCGGTCTTGAGGAGCATCTTGGGCACCGACGTGCTGCGGCCCACCCAGGCGGACGCGCTCTGCGGCAGCCGGTCGGCGGATTCGCCCTGCCCGACCACGCGCAGCACGGCCCGCGGATCAGCGCGTCGCTTCGCCTCGAAGACGGAATCCGGCAGTGCCACGTGTGTTCCCCTCAGATCGCGCAGACAGCGTCTTCCAGCGTACCTTTCGGCGCCGGTCAGACGGATGCCGCTGAGCCGAGTGCCGGCCGAGGACCCAGTTCGATCTCGAGCGAGGCGTCTTCCGCCCCGAGGTCGCGCAGGCGCTCGACGATCGCGCGCTCGGCGCGGCGGTAGGCCTGGTCCCCGCCGTGCATCAACGAGGTGCGGTTGGCCTGTGAGAGCAGCGCTTCGAGTTCGAAGCTCAGCTGAGGGGCATCCTGCAGCTGCGGCAGGTCGCCGTCGTCCATCGCCTGCGCGATCGAGATGTCGAGATACGAGCGCCACAGGTGCATGGCCTCGGAGATCGCGTCGTGCACCGGGCCGGGATGAGAGGCGAACTCCGCGGAGACGGCGAGGAAGAAGCATCCGCCGGGGAAGGTGCGCCCGGAGGAGTAGTCGATCCAGGCGCGCACCAGCGCGCGCAGGCGCAGCAGGCCGCGCGGATGGATGCGGGCGGGCTCGACGACCACCTCGGTGAAGACGCGCTTGGCGTCGGCGACGATCGCGAGCTGCAGCTGCTCCTTCGAGCCGAACAGTGCGGCGACCCCGCTCTTGCTGGCGCCGGTCTCGGCGGCGAGCTGGGCGATCGAGACGCCGTTGAGTCCGTCGGTCGAGGCGCGTCGCACTGCGACGGCGAGTACGGCCTGGCGGGAGCGATCGCCTCTGGCCCGGCGACCGTCGACGGGGGTTGTCATCTCCCCAATATATCAGTACGATCGTCCACATAACTAAGTGAACGCCCGTACGTATTGTTTAGGAGAGTCGCGATGAGTACCGTGATCCGTTCGATCGACATGCTGGCCCCCGCGCTCGCCGCGGGTCTCACCTACCCGGCCTACCTCGGCCTCGGCCGCCGGCGCCCGGTGCACGCGCGCGAGCAGGCGACCCACGACGCCGCCCGCCGGGAGAGCATCATCGTCGCCGGGCGCCGCGTCGTCGTCTACGAGTGGGGCGCCGGTGACCGCACTGTGCTGGTCGTGCACGGCTGGCGGGGGCGCGCCGCGCAGTTCGCGGCGATCGTGCGCGAGCTGCGATCCGAGGGCTACCGTGTCATCGGCTTCGACGCACCCGCGAGCGGGGACTCACCCGGGCGCCGCACCCACATCGGCGAGTTCCGCGCGATCGTTGACGCGCTCGCTCGCCGCGAGGGCGGCTTCCACGCGATCGTCACGCACTCCGCGGGCACGCTCGCAGCGGCGGCCGTGGCGGCAGATGACGGGATCACCGACCGCATCGTCGCGATCGCACCGATCGTGCGCGTCGGTTACCTCAGCGAGCAGTTCGCCAGGATGACCGGTCTCGGCGGGCGGGCGATGCGGCTGCAGGAGGCATGGTTCGCTGCCGGGCTGCGCCGCCGCGGCTACGTGCTCGATGAGCGCTACGAGCTGCTCGCACGCGAGTGGCCGGAATCCCTGTCGATCACGATCGTGCACGACCGCGGCGACCGGATGTCCGACATCGGCGAGAGCCGGCGGCTCGCGCAGCACCGCCCCGCCCAGGTCGCACTGATCGAGACGGAGGGGTCCGGGCACATCCGCGTGCTGGAGTCGGATGCCGCGCTCGACGCGGTGCTGGACGTCGTGCGGCGCGAGGTCCTGCCTCACGAGATCCCGGCGACCTCTCGAGTTCCGCACGAGACTCACATGCAGAACGTGGGTCTCGTGCAGGAATCCGGGTCTCACGCGGATCTCGCCGCCGAAGCCGCCACGGCGGCCGGTGCCGCCCTCAGCCCAGCACGCTGAAGTTGTCGCGGAACAGGCCGTCCGGGTCGTAGCGACGCTTGACCTCGCGCAGGCGGTCGAGCGTCGCCGGCGGGTATGCCTGTTCCAGCAGTGCGGCATCCGACCGCGACTCGAAGCTGAGGTAGAGCCCCTCGAAGTGCGCGGCGAGGTCGTTCCAGGCGAGGTCGAACGCGGTTCCCGCTCCGGATGCCGTGATCGAGAAGTTCGCGGAGCGGTGGGCATACGCCGTCGCGTCCGCCGGAACGTCTGCCACGGCGCCGCCGACCGAGCGGATCTGGAACCAGTGCGTGCCCGGGGTGCGCACCAGCACGGCTGCCGCAGCGGCGACGGCGTCGTCGAGGTGGTCCACGAGGCCCGATCGGAACAGCGGTTCGCCCTGGCCGTCGTGCGCGGCGTCCGACGCGTTCGCCATGATGTACGCGTACGGCGCGATGTTGACCTGCTGGCCGACGAGTGGGGCGACGTCGGCGAACGGCTGCAGGCGCTCGATGATCGTCTCGGGCACGTCGGAGTCGACCACGCCGTACATCCGGCCGATCACCTGAGCACCCTGGCTGTGCAGGATCACGAAGATCGTGGTGTCGCGCGGCGCGCTCTCCTGCGCGCGGCCGAAGCCGGTGAGGAACCCGGCGATGTCCGACGCGTCGAACGCCAGCTGCGCCCAGCCGACCTCGGCTACCGCGTCGGCCTCGAAGTCGAACGACGTCACGACGCCCATGTTCGCGCCGGCGCCGCGCAGCGCCCAGAACAGATCCGGATGCTCGTCGGCGGATGCCCGCACGATGGATCCGTCCGCGAGGACGACGTCCGCGGCGACGAGATGGTCGATGGTCAGGCCGTGCTCGCGGGCGAGGAAGCCCACCCCGCCGGCCGTGGCCAGCCCGCCGACGCCGACACCGCCGTAGTCGCCGCTGGACAGCGCCCAGCCGTGCGGGGCGAGTGCCTGCGCGACATCCGTCCATCGCGCACCGGCGCCGACGCGCACGCGGCGGGCGTCCTCATCGAGCACGTCGATCCCGCTCAGCGCCTTGAGATCGATCACGATGCCGCCGTCGTTGGTGCTGCGGCCGCTGATACCGTGGCCGCCGCTGCGGATGCCGAGCGGCACGCCGCGGTGGTCGCGTGCGAACCCGATCGCGTCGGCGACCTCGTCCGCGGTGCGCGGTCGCAGCACGATTCCGGGAGCTCCCGCGCGCAGGTAGGTGGACTTCACGGAGCGGTACTCGAAATCGCCCGGCTCGACGGCGCTGCCTCGCAGCGAGGACGGGATCGCGTCGTAGTCGATCTGCGGGCTGCGTCGCGCGAGGGCGGCGGCGCTGCGTCCGGATGCCGGTGTCGTACCGCGCCGGGCGCGCTCGGCGGCGACCGCCTCGCGTACCGCGGGGATCACCTCCTCGGCGTTCCGCTGCATCGCGGACACGTCGTCGCCGACCAGGATGAAGGTGCTCACGCCGTCCTCGAGGGCGAGCTCGATCAGCTGCTCCGCCGGCAGATCGCCGCCGATGTTCAGCATCCGACGGATCTCGCCGGGGTCGCGGCCTGCGCCGGATGCCGCATCGTCGATGCGCGCGTTGCCGGACCGGAGGTCTCCCGGCTTCAGAAAGCCGAGGGAAGGCAGCCAGCCGTCGGCCTTGCGGCCCAGCAGGCGAAGCATCCGCGGCTTGAGCGCGCCCAGCCAGATCGGAATGTCGTGCGCGGGCGCCGGACCGCGCTTGGCACCGTCGACCGGGTAGTACTCGCCGCCGCGGAAGTGCTCGCGGTTGCCCGCATCCCAGATTCCTCTGATCACGTCGATGGCCTCGTCGAGCTGCTCGACCGCCTGGCCCGGCGTCAGCCGGCGCCCGCCCATCGCCTCGATCGCGTCCCAGAAGCCGCCGGCTCCGAGGCCCAGGTCGAACCGTCCGCCGGAGAGCAGGTCGAGGGATGCGGCGGCGCGCGCCGTGACCGGCGCGGGACGCAGCGGCAGGTTCAGCACGTTGGGGGCGATGTGGATGCGTGAGGTCGCGGCGGCGACGAACGACATCAGCGTCCACGTGTCGAGGAACGCAGGCTGGTACGGATGATCCTGGAACGTCACGACGTCGTAGCCGAGCTCTTCGCTCGCCTGCGCCAGCCGCACAGGCTGCTGCGGGTCTCCGTTCACCGGTGTGATGAAGGTGCCGAACCGGAGCTCGTGGCCGTAGTCCATGTCGCTGTCCTCCTGTGAGCTGCGATGTCCTCATTCTGCAACTCCGCGCCTGCCGGGGGTATTTCGCGCGTGCTTCCGCTTGCCTTAGTATCTGCGTATGAGTGCAGATAAGCGGGAATGCGGATACCGCCCGGACAGCTCGTTCGTGGAACTCGCTGTCGAGGTGTTCGGCATGCTGGCCGACGCGACGCGCGTGCGCATCATCCTCGCGCTGGAGGAGGCCGGCGAACTGTCGGTGAACAACCTGGCCGAGATCGTCGACAAATCGCCGGCCGCCGTCTCGCAGCACCTCGCCAAGCTGCGCCTGGCTCGGATCGTCGCCACCCGTCAGGACGGACAGCGGGTCTACTACCGGCTCGAGAACGAGCATGCCTCCGAGCTCGTCGCCTCGGCGATCTTCCAGGCCGAGCACTCCCTCGGCGGCGTGCCCCGGCACCACCACCAGGACCGGGCCGGAGCATGACCGGAACACATCCGCACACTCACGCCGAGCACAGCCACGACCACTCCCACGGACACCCCGACCACGAGCATCCGGCCGGTCTGAAAGGCTTCCTGTACGGCCTGTTCGTGCCTCACACGCACGACGCCGCCGACTCGATCGATGATGCGATGGAGGCCAGCAGTGCCGGCATCCGCGCTCTGAAGGTCAGCCTCGTCCTGCTGCTGCTCACCACCGTGCTCCAGGGGGCGGTCGTCGCGTTCAGCGGCTCGGTCGCGCTGCTCGCCGACACCATCCACAACTTCTCCGACGCCCTGACCGCGGTGCCGCTGTGGATCGCGTTCGTGCTCGGACGCCGCGCGGCATCCCGTCGCTACACCTACGGACTGGGCCGGGCGGAGGACCTGGCGGGCCTGTTCATCGTGTTCGTCGTGGCGCTCTCGGCTGTGGTCGCGGCGTGGCAGTCGATCGACCGCATCCTGCATCCGCAGCCCCTGGACAACATCGGCTGGGTGATCGCCGCCGGCGTCATCGGCTTCCTCGGCAACGAGGCCGTCGCGATCTACCGCATCCGCGTCGGCCGTCGCATCGGCTCGGCCGCGCTCGTCGCCGACGGCGTGCACGCCCGCACCGACGGATTCACCTCGCTCGCCGTGGTGATCGGCGGGATCGGTGTGCTGCTCGGGTTCCCGCTCGCCGATCCGATCGTGGGACTGATCATCTCCGCCGCGATCTTCGTGCTGCTGGTCGGCACGGTGCGCAGCGTGGGCCGGCGACTGCTGGACGGCGTGGAGCCCGACCTGGTCGGCAGGGCCGAGCACGCCATCGAGCACGTCGACGGCGTCGAGCGCATCGAGCGGGTGCGGCTGCGCTGGGTCGGACACCGCCTGCAGGGCGATGCGATCGTGGTCGCCGCTTCCGGGCATCCGGAGATCGCGGCGGATGCCGAGCGCAGCGTACGCGCACACCTGCCGAACGTGGACGACTTCGTGGTCGGGGTGCGCGCGCCGCAGCACTGACTCAGCTGCCGTACGGTGCCAGGGCGAATCGGCCCCACGCGACGAAGATGAAGGCCAGCATGTAGGCGGTGTCGCCGGCCATGTAGGCCCATTCACTGCGGCGGAACCGTGTGGTCGCCGCTCCCGACATCAGCAGCGCGAGGCCGCAGGCCGCGATGGGGGAGAGCTCGGGCATGATGCCGACCAGCGGAGGCAGGATGAGTCCGGCGACTCCGACCAGCTTGATCGTGCCGATGGCCTTGATCTTGCCCGCGCTGAAGTCGTCGACCCAGTGCTGGCTGGGCGCGAGGGCGCGGTAGCGTGCCTTGGAGAGCAGGATCTGACTGGCGCCTCCCGTGCCGTAGGCGAGGGCAAGTGCGCCGGTGATGATCCACAGTGCGATGTTCATGTGCAATGCCTTTCTCGTTACGTCGGCCCCTCGGGGCACGTCACAGTGATGACGGATGACACCGACCGGAGGTAACAGGATGGATGACGACGAGCTCGCCGCAGACTTCGAGCAGCACCGCGCACGGCTGTTGGCCGTGGCCACGAGAGCCCTCGGCTCGCGCGCCGACGCCGAGACGCAGTGCAGGAGACCTGGCTGCGCCTGGCCGGTCACGCCGGCGATGAGATCGAGAATCTGGGCGGCTGGCTGACCCGGGTGATCGGCAGGATCTGCATCGACATGCTGCGCCGGCGCACCACGCGCGGGGAGGCGCCGCTCGATGACTGGTCGCGCGTCGAACCGGTCGTCACCGAGGACGTGGAGCGTCCGGAGGATGCTGCGGAGCTGGCCGACTCGCTCGGCCTGGCACTGCTCGTGGTGCTCGAATCGCTGCGGCCGGAGGAGCGCCTCGGTTCGTGCTGCACGACATGTTCGCCGTGCCGTTCGCCGAGGTCGCGACGATCGTGGGGACGACGACAGACGCCTCGAAGATGCTCGCCAGCCGCGCTCGTCGCAAGGTGCAGGACACCCCGCGCCCCAACGGCGAGCTGCGCCGGCGCCGGGCAGTGGTCGATGCGTTCCTGGCCGCCGCGCGCGGCGGTGACTTCGATGCGCTGCTGTCGCTGCTCGATCCGGATGTCACCTGGCATCGGCACACGCAGAAGGGTCATGCCGTGCGGATCGGGGCGAACGAGGTGCTCGCGGCCGTGCGCCGAGGCGACCCGGAGAGGCTGGAGGCGCGCCGGGTGAGCGTGAACGGCGAACCGGGCATCCTGGTCTGGGGGCCGAACGGCAAGCCGATGTCGCTCATGCTGTGTACGGTGGCCGACGGCCGGATGATCGACATCGTCTCGATCATCGATCCGGCGCGCCTGGCGACGATGGACCTGCCGGCACGCTCAGCAGGGGCCTGAGGGGAGGACACGTGAGCACGTTCTGGGAGCCGGGAGGGCGGCGGCGGCAGCAGCCGGTCGTCGCGGTTCAGCCGACCGACGACGCCCCGCAGCCCGACGGGCAGTGGCCAACCAGCATCCCGGCTGTCGCTCAGGTGCTGCGCGAGGGGATCGAACTCGACCCGGGCGTGACGTTCCTCGTCGGCGAGAACGGCAGCGGCAAGTCGACCATCGTCGAGGGCGTCGCGATCGCCTACGGGCTCTCTCCGGAGGGGGGATCCCGGCAGGCGCGGCACAGCACCAGGGCTACGGAATCGCCGCTGTCGGACTGGCTGCGCATCCGATCCGGAGTGGGAGCTGATCGCTGGGGCTTCTTCCTGCGCGCGGAGACGATGCACTCGTTCTACACCTACCTCGAGGACAACCCGTCGATGAGCGGACCCGACATCCCGTTCCACGAGATGAGCCACGGCGAGTCGTTCCTGGCTCTTCTGGATGACCGATTCACGCGGCCGGGTTTCTACTGCCTGGACGAACCCGAGGCCGCGCTGTCGTTCGGATCGACGCTGAGCCTCATCTCCGTGCTGCAGCGCATCGTCGAGGACGGCGGCCAGGTGCTCTGCGCCACGCACTCGCCGGTGCTCGCCGCGCTTCCGGGCGCGCGCATCCTCGAGGTCGGGGAGTGGGGCCTGCGAGATGCCGAGTGGGGCGACCTCGAACTGGTGCGGCACTGGCGCTCCTACCTCGACGAACCAGGACGCTACCTGCGGCATCTGCTGGGCTGAGCGGGCACGGAAGGTCCTGCCATGCCCGCGTTATCACCGTCGATCGATTACGCGACCCTCTGCGGCGATCCCGAGCAGGGGAGGGTCATCCGCGACATCATGGTCCGCGTCGGCGACAAGTGGTCGCTGCTGGTGGTCGGGGCGCTCGCCGACGGGCCGGTGCGGTTCACTGTGCTGCGCAGCAGCATCCCGGGTATCTCGCAGCGCATGCTCGCGGTGACGCTGCGTGGAATTGTCCGTGACGGCCTTGTCACGCGCCACTCGTGCGGCGAGGTTCCTCGACGCGTGGAGTATGAGCTCACCGAGGTCGGGCGCACGCTGATCGCACCTGCTGCGGCGCTCGCCGCGTGGGTGATCGAGCATCGGGAGTCGATCGTCGAGGCGCGGCGCGATTTCGGATGTGATGCGCGATGACGTCCCAGGAGCGGTCGAAGTGGATGCAGCATGAGACCGCTGCCGACTTCGCGTCTCAGCGTCGCAGGGCGCGGATGGGTTGAGAAGCAGTTGAGCTCGCCCCTTGCGTTGTTCGTAGCTCTGTTCTAATATGGATGCATGGGTGAGGTGTCGAGTTTCGAAGAGCGGGATGCTCTTCTCGATGCCTGGGCGACGTGCCGGCGCGAGATCGACCGGATGGAGGCGCGGGCAGCGGAGCTGCTCGCGCGGCGTCAGGTGTTGTTCGATGCGGATGTCGCGGAGCATCAGCTGGCGCGGGATTCGATCCGCCGGTCGATGATCGCGGAGTTCTCCGCGGCGGGGCGCCTGGCCAAGGGGACCGTGGAGTCGGCGTTCGCGGCTGCGCGGGCGTTGACCGAGCATCACTCGGCGGTGCTGGATGCGTTGCGGCAGGGGCGGATCACGGTCGGGCACGCCCGGCAGATCACGCAGGCAGCTGCGGCGATCGACGAGGCGGTCCTGGGCGGCACGGTCGATCGGGCGATGACCGGCCTGTTCGATGCGGCGGTTCTGGCGTTCGCCGAGCAGGATTCCCCGGCACGGACCGGGGTGCACGCCCGCCAGGTGGTGGCGGCGCTGCTGGGGGAGGACCTGCGGGAGCGGCATACGCGTGCACGGGCGGAGCGGTGTGTGCAGATCGTGTCGATCGAAGACGGCCTGGCACGCCTGACCGCGGTGCTGCCGGAGCACATCGCGTTCGCCATCCGCGACCGGCTCGACCAGCTCGTCCGCGAGGTCGCGCGCGCCGAGAAGGCCGGCGCTGCGAACAGCGAAGTGGCCGGCGACGACGGCCCCTCGAGCGCATCGCCGAACACCGGAGCGACGATCGGTGACATCGACACCGGCGGCGGCGGCGATGTCGACGACCCGGAAGACACGGGAGGGGCGGACCGGCTGCCCGACGATCCCGACTCGATCGAGGAGTTCCTCGCCCGGGTGGAGGCGTTCCTGGCCGCGGAGTCCGAGTCCGAGGGCGACGCCGACGACAGCCACCGGGCGAGCCGGGTCGGTCGCCCGTTCTTCGGTCACCCGGACGATGAGTGGTTCCCCGCGGACCCGGAACCCGCCGATAACGTCGCAGCCCGCATGGATGCGTTCCTCGCCGACCTGAACGGCACCGACGACCGCCTCCGTGCGGGTGAGCGCACGCTGGATCAGATCCGTGCCGACCTGTTCACCGATCTGCTGCTCGGTGCAGACCCGACCGTCCTCGCAGGGACCGGGCTGGACGGCGTCACCGCCCGCATCCAGGTCACGGTCGCCGCGACAACCCTGACCGGTGCGGATGACCGGATGGCGCAGATCGACGGGATCGGGCCGGTGCACCCGGACATCGCCCGGGAACTGGCGGGGCGAAGTTCCGGATGGGCCAGACTCTTCCTCGACCCGACCGGGATGACCGTCGAGACCGACGCGTACACCCCCACGGACGGGATGCGCAGATTCCTGCGCGCGAGGGACCAGCACTGCAGGTTCCCCGGATGCCGCAGACCCGCGGCCTCCTGCGAGATCGACCACAACCACGATCACGCTCTCGGCGGGGCGACTGCGATCGACAACCTCGCGCACTTCTGCCCCGCGCACCATCAACTGAAGCACCCCTCCGTGCCGGACCGGTTCCGATGGACCGCGCACCTCGATCCCGACAGCGGCGGTGTCGTCTGGACCGCGCCCGACGGCCGCGAGTACACCGACGCCGCACCCCGCCGCGTCATGTTCGTCTGAACCACCGCGCGCACGGGAGAGCAAGAACGAGGCGTCCCGCAGCAGCGGAGTCACTCACCTGCGCCCGGACCAGGGCCGCCCCGTCCCACTGTCGGGGGCTCCGGCTACCCTCGACTCATGACCTCGTTCGGCCTGCTCGAGAGCCCCGTCGGCGTGATCGGCATAGAGAGTGACGGCACCGCGATCACGCGCGTCACCTGGACGACGAGCATCCCGGCATCCGGTGCCGACACGGTGCTCAGCGCCGCCCTCGAGCAGTTCGGCGCCTACTTCTCCGGTGACCTGACGACATTCGACGTGCCGATCGACCTCGGTCGGCAGACGGCGGTGACCAGGGCGGTGCTCGAGACGCTGTACGAGACCGTCGGGCACGGCGAGTCCGTCACCTACGGCGAGCTCGCCGCACGCAGCGGCACCGAGGTGCCGGCCCGCGCGATCGGATCGATCATGGGTGCGAACCCCATCCCGCTGATCGTCCCGTGCCACCGAGTGGTGGCAGGCGACGGACTGGGCGGATACTCCGGCGGCGCGCCCGGCGAAGGTCTCGCCACCAAGCGCTGGCTGCTCGAGCACGAGGGCGTGCTGCCGCGCTCGCTGTTCTGAGCGCCGTTCTGAACGACCCGGTCAGGCGCCGGCCCTCTGCACCAGCGCGGTCACCTCGGCCCACGCCTTCTCGGTCGGGTCCTGCAGGGCGAAAGCGGTCGACCACAGTCCGTCGGCGTCGTCGAGCTCGGCGCGCGAGCTGAAGCCCAGCGTCGAGTAGCGGTCCTTGTCCATCTGGCCGCTGCGGAAGAACACCACGACCTTGCCATCCTTCGCCCAGCCCGGCTGACCGTAGTAGAGCCGCGGTGCGAGCTCCGGGGCGGTGACGGCCACGATCTCACTCAGGCGCTCGGCCATCTGCCGGTCGCCGTCCGGCATCTCGGCGATCTTCGCCAACTGATCGGCCTTCTCCGCCGCCGCCTTGCCGGCCTCCTTCTCGCGCTTCGCCTGCAGCTTCAGCTCCTGAGCGCGCTGCTTGACCGCCGCGCGCTCCTGCGCGGACAGTCCGTCGTTCGTCGTCTTCCCGGCCATGGGATCCTCCGTTCCCTGGAAAGCACGTTACGGGACCAGCACGGCGGCAGCTTCTCGATTCCTGATCATCGTCGGTGGTCGTCGCTCCGCAGCCACTCGTCGAATGTGATGCGCCCCTCGATCCGGTCGTCCGTGCCGCGCAGCGACCCCGACGCCAGGCCGGCTCCGTACCTCCCCGGCAGACGCACCTCGAGCACGCGACGGTGGACCCCGTCATGGGCGAGCTGCCGCCGGGCGAGGTCGGCGAGCACCTCGTCGCGGGGGCCGACGAGATCGGTGGCTCGTCCTGCAGGCGCGCCCTCGGCGACGGCGACCAGATGCGCCCCCACCTCGCGCGCCGCGACCGGACGCATCAGCGTCCTCGGCATCACGGCGACCGGCCCGCCCATCGAGGCGAGCAGCTGTCCGGCGAACTCGTGGAACTGGGCGGCGCGGGCAATCGTGTACGGCACGGAACCTGCCGCCACGGCGCGCTCCTGTGCGAGCTTGCCTGCGTAGTACGACGCGTCGATGTCGTCGATGCCGACGATCGACAGTGCCACATGATGGCCGACATCGGCGCGTTGCTCGGCCGCCAGCAGATTGCCGGTCGCGGTCTCGAAGAACGCCCGCGCCTTCGACGCGGACAGGGTCGTGGCATTGCTCGCATCGATCACCGCATCCGCCTTCGCCAGAGCATCGTCGAGCCCCGTGCCGGTGATCACGTCCGCGCCTGTCGAGCGAGCCAGCACGACCACCTCGTGTCCTCGATCCTGCGCAGCCGCCACGATATGGCGTCCCACGGTTCCCGTGCCCCCTGCGATCGCGATCCGCATCGCGCACCTCCTCGTCTCGCATCCGTCGCCGCCGTGTGCGGCCTCACCAGGATGTCGTGCCAGGACCCCGGAATGTGACACGTGCCGCCGCTACTCTCGAGGAATGCCCGGCACACGCCCCTCCGACGACGTCTTCGCCGCCTTCGGAGCGGAACCCGCGACCGCACAGCTTCTGCCCGGCGGGCGGGGGACGACCTGGCTCGCCGGCGACGTCGTGCTGCGACCGATGGCGGATCCCGTCGAGGGCGACTGGCACTCGGAGGTGCTCGACACCCTCACCCACGACGCCGGCTTCCGCACCGCCCGCCCGATCCGCTCCGCGCGCGGCGCCTGGAGCATCGACGGTTGGGAGGCCTGGCAGCGGATGCCCGGCACCGCGGACGAGACACGGGTGCGCGACGTGATCGCCGCGGGCGACGCCTTCCATCGCGCGATCGCGCACCTGCCGCGCCCCGGCTTCATCGACGCGGCCGACGACCCCTGGTCACGATCCGATCGCATGGCGTGGCAGGAGGAGCCCCTCATCGACGATCCGATGCTGAACCGGATCTCCGAAGCGCTGCGCCCCGTGGCATCCGCTTCGCAGCTGATCCACGGCGACCTGCTCGGAAACGTGCTGTTCGCCGATCCGGAGCCGCCGACGATCATCGACTGGGCACCCTACTGGCGACCGGTGAGGTGGGCGGCGGCGATCGCCGTGGCCGATGCCGTCTGCTGGCACGACGGGCCACTCGACCTGCTCGAGTCCGTCGGCGAAGGCGACCCGGATTGGCCACAGCTCGTGCTGCGCGCGCTCGTGTTCCGCATCGCGACTCTGTGCGTGGCCGGATGGTGGGACGAGGCGATGCGCGCTCGGCACGAGCCCGTGGTCACGGCAGCGCTCGCTCTGGCGAGGCGGTAGCCGGCGGTCACTCCACCCGTGTCTCTGCCAGCCCGTGCCGGTGCGCATAGGCGGTCGCCTCCGCGCGGCTGCGCACCTCCAGCTTCCGGTAGATCGCACTGGAGTGGTGCATCGTCGTCTTCGGCGTGATGAACAGGCGCTCCGCGATCTGCCTGTTGCTCAAGCCCTCCGCGAGCAGAGCGAGCACCTCGCGCTCCCTTGCCGTGAGTCCATCGCCCGAAGCAGGAGCAGCCGGCGACTCCTCGGAGTGCGCCCGCAGCCACCGCAGCGCCTCTGCCGTGGCATCCACCGCCGAGAGGATGCCGCCCTCCGCGGTGATCGTCGCCACCCGGCTCTCGCCCAGCTGCGCGACGAGAAGCGTCCGTGCCTGATCGAGCTCGTGCGTGGACGCCGGGGCCATCGACCGCAGCACCCTCTCGCGGTCGGCCTCGATCGCACCGAGGATCCGTGCCGCGAACGCCCAGTCCTCCACCGCGACGGCGATGAACACCGTGTGCACGAGCGAGATCGCGGACAGGTACGAGCCCCACCAGGACCTCCCTGTGGACAGCCGCTCGGCGCAGCGGTGAGCGGCGCGCTCCGGATGCCCCGCGGCGAGCTCCGCCCTGGTCATGACCGCGAGGATGAACCACTCCATCACCGGGTCGTGCTCGCTGCGGGCGAGGTGGAGCGCATCGGCGAGCGTCGGCACGGCGGCATCCGGCGGCACCACCTGCGGTGGGACGGTGCGCAGCAGGATGGTCGCGGTGAGGATCGAGTACGGGTCGCCGACCCGCTGCGCGTGGCGGAGCGCGTCCAACGCCAGGTGCACGGCGCCCGGAGCATCCCCGTCGGCGTGGATCCCGGCGGCGACCCAGACATCGAACCGCGCCGCCCAGGTGGCGCAGGCGTGCTCCCTGGCCAGGCGGCTGCCCACTCGGGCGGCCTGCACAGCGGCGGGCATGTCGCCGGTGGTGATGCCCATGATCACGGCGATCATCAGCGCCTGCAGCGCCAGCAGCGGGGTCCGCTCGACATCGATCAGGTCGAACCCGCGCTGCCACCGGTCGTTCACGAGGTCGGCCAGCGTCGCGCCGTCGGCGGACATCGCGAAGCCGTACGCCGACCAGATCCAGGTCTGCGCGCGCAGCATGACGGGGAGCGAGTCGAGGTCGGCGGTGGCGATCAGGCGCTCCAGCTGGTCGGAGACGAGCGTGACCTCCGCAGTGCCCTCCAGCGCCGCTGCGCACTCGAGCACCCAGCCGTGCGCCAGGGCGTCGCGCCGGGCGATGAGGCGCTCTCCCTCGTGCAGCAGGTCGTGGCGGAGCACATGTGCGAAGGCCCGATGCGAAGGAGGCTCGGCGTGCGCCTGGGCATCGGCCGCCTCATGGAGGACCCGCGCCAGGCGGCCGCGATAGGCCGCCTCCGCGCGCGGGTCGCCGGGCAGGTCGAGCAGCACACTGCGCAGGATCGGCAGAAGCGTGAAGACCGGCTCGCCGAAGAGCGGCGGTGCACTCTCGAGCAGGCGCAGGTCGAGCAGCCGCTCCAGCGCATCGGCTGTCTCCCCGGCGGCTCGTCCGCTCACGTCCACGGCGCCGGCGAACGAGAACCTGCGCTCGAAGAGCGCGAGGCTGCGCAGCATCCGCCGGTCGTCGTCCGAGAGCGCGCCGACGGTCGCGGCGAGAGCGTGCCCGACGCCGACCTCCCGGCCGTCCCTGGCCGTGCGGAGCAGCGCGAGAGCTGGGCCGCCGTCGGCGAGGTCGTCGGCGACCCGCTCGGGGGAGAACAGGCGGATGCGGGCCGCGGCCAGCTCCAGCGCCAGCGGAAGCCCGCCCACCAGCCGGCAGATCCGGATGATGCTGCCGTGGTTCTCCGCATCAAGGGCGAAGCCCGCGTCGCTGCGCGCCGCAGCGTCGGCGAAGAGCGCGACGCTCGCGCACCGGAGGGCGCGGTCGAGCGACATCCCCTCATCCGGGACCTCGAGCGGACGCACCAGCACCTCCTCGTCCGCTCCCTCGATCTCTCCGCGAGCTGTCACGACGATGCGCAGGCGCGGGCAGGCGTCCAGGAGCAGGCGCAGCTCGGCAGGCGCCGCGACCACGGAGTCGAGGTGATCCAGGAAGAGCGTCACAGCGGAGGCGCCGATCCTCTCCGCGATCCGCTCGCGGGGATCCACGGCGCGACCACCGAGCGCGAGCCGCGTGGCGATCTCGGCCGACACCATCGCGGCAGCGGGCGTTCCGCCGAGATCGACGGTCCAGATCTCGGAGTCGTCCGGCGGTGCGGCGGCGACGGCGTCCAGCAGCGCGCTCTTGCCCGCTCCGGCGGGGCCGATCACAGCGACCAGGCGCCGTGACGACACCAGCAGCGCGCGCAGCAGCGCCGTCTCCTGCTCTCTTCCCACGAGCCCCATGGCGTCCTCGCCCTCGAAGGGTGCGGCGGCCCGTGTCCCCTCGTCGCCGCATCCGGTTCCCACCCGGAGATGGGTCATCTGCCCGATGTGCCCCATCTGGCTACGAGATTAGCGTTCGCAGAGGGGCGGCAGTAGGGGCTGTCGAAAGTGTTCTCGGGGGCGGAGCATGGCACGGGGCTGGGGGATGATCGGCGCGGCGCTGACCGTGATCGCGCTCGCCGCCGGCCTGCTGTGCGGGCCGGCCTCGGCGGCGACGATCGACTGGCAGCCGGGGCCGGTCACCGTTCGGGTGAGCTTCGACACCGCATCGGCGACGGAGGGGATCGCAGCCGGCGACATCGAAGATCTCGTCTTCACTCGCGCCTTCTGCTTCACACCCGCCCCGGTACCAGGCGAGTGGAACGGCGACGGCGTGACCGTGGTAGTGGACGCCGCCGACACGGAGGCGCTGTCCTGCACCGTGCGCGTGATCGTGCGGTACTGCTACTGGGTGCTCGGGCGCCGAACGTGCGACGCCACCCGGTTCGTCGCTCTGCGGGCTGCGGGCGGGCCGCTGCACGTCGATTCGGCGAATCCGGTGGTGAGCGATGCGCACGTGACGGACGCGCTCCCCAACGCCGACGGATGGTTCCGCTCGGCGGGGGTGATCCACTGGTCCGGACGGGATGACCAGTCCGGCATCGAGTCGTGCACGACGGCCGTGATGGTCGGGACCGACACCCGCAGGACCAACGTGGTCGGACTCTGCCGCGACCGCACAGGGCACGCGTCGGAGACGAAGACGTACACGTACAAGCTGGACGCGACGCCCCCGGCTCTGCGGCCGGTCGTGGACGACGTGGTCGGGCTCGGTGCACCGGCCGGCGCGCGGCCGGGTGCCTCGGACGAGACCTCGGGCATCGCTCTGGCGGTGTGCAACGGTGGCGCGCCGCTGAGCACATCCAGGTCCGGTGAGCACAGGGTGGTCTGCACGGCCGTGGATGCCGCGGGCAACTCGGCCTCAGCGACGACGACGTACACGGTGGGATACGGCGTAGCGGGCTCCTGGTTCGGGCGCACAGAGGACACGCCCAAGAGCACGGCGCAGCAGCGCACCCGGCATCCGGTGCATGCCGGAAGCTCGGTGGCGCTGACCTTCCGCGCCAGCACCGACGTGACGGGCACTCCTCTGGAGCACCTGGATCCGGCGCAGGTGACACTGCGCATCGCGCCGGTGCCGTGCGGCTACGGCGTCGTCCCCGCAGGCGCGGCCGTCGGAGCACGCGTGCCCAGCGGGCTGCGCGACCTCGGCGATGGCCGGTACCAGCTCGTGTGGTCGAGCCCGCGAGCATGGGCTGGGTCGTGCGGGCTGCTGACCCTCGGTCTG
Source organism: Microbacterium sp. MAH-37 (assembly GCF_009758255.1). Lineage (GTDB taxonomy): Bacteria > Actinomycetota > Actinomycetes > Actinomycetales > Microbacteriaceae > Microbacterium. The sequence continues at coordinate 260,939 of NZ_WSEN01000008.1, read as the reverse complement.
GGCGATGGACTGACGCACCGCGCCGAGCTGGCGTTCCTGCGGTGAGCACCCGCGCGTCAGAGCACGTGGTGCAGCTTGTCGGGGTTGGAGACCTGGCGGATGCCGTGGATGCGGCCGTCCGCGCCGAACTCCAGCGTCAGCACATCGGTGCGTCCCGAGTGGGTGAGCGCGAGCGCAGGCTCGCCGTTGGCGTCGAGCAGCGCCACCGCGAACGGATGCACGGGGTCGTGGGCCGCGGCCTTCTCTGCGACGCCGACGAAGAAGCGGCGCACCTTCTCGGCACCGAAGATCGGGTTGAGGGCCGCGCGCACGCGCCCGCCGCCGTCGCTCCACAGGATCGCGTCATCCGCGAGCAGATCGAGCACAGCGCTGATGTCGCCGCCCTCGATCGCCGTCACCAGCGCTGCAAGTGCGGCGGGGTCGGCGGGCGGGGCGTCAGCAACATCCTCCGAGATCCGCAGCCTGCGTTCGCCGCGGGAGATCAGTTGCCGCACCGCCGCGGGGGAGGACTCCAGGATCTCGCCGATCTCGACCGCTGACATCCCGAACGCTCGGTGCAGCACGACGGCCGCGCGGGCGTCGGGGGTCAGCTGCTCGGCCAGGTGCAGCAGCGTCACCGAGAGCAGTTCGCGATCGGCGACCGCGTCCTCCGGCAGCCGTGAGGTCGCGACCGGCTCTGGTAGCCAGTGCCCGATGTACTCCTCGCGGGATGCCGCCAGAGAGCGCACCCGGTCTATCGTGCGGCGCACGCAGACCGTGGTCAGCCAGGCCGGCCAGGAACGCACCCGGCCGGAGCCGGCGCGCTCCTCCTTCAGAGCCTCGATGGCCACGTCGGAGACGACGTCCTCGGCGAGGCCGAAGTCGCCCAGCATCCGGTAGGCGATGCCGATCAGCCGCCCCCGCTCCGCTTCCCATGCGCGGGTCGCGGGGGTGGCTTCGAGGGTCATGACCTCCAACGTAGCCCTAGACGATCGGGTGCTTGTCGTCGATCGGCGGGGCCATCTCGGTGGCGATCGCGATGCGGTTCCAGACGTTGATCGTGCTGATCGCCATGACGATGCCGCCCAGTTCGCCCTCGTCGAAGTGGGCGGCCGCGGCATCCCAGATCTCGTCGGTGACCGTGTCGGGACCGAGCTTCGTGATCGCGTCGGTCAGCGCGAGCGCGGCGAGCTCTGCCTCGGAGAAGAACCCGCGGGCGTGCTGCCAGGCGCCGACCGCGTGCAGCGTGCGCTGCGGGATGCCACGGTTCGCGCCGTCCGTCGCGTGCATGTCGACGCAGTACCCGCATCCGTTCAGCAGCGAGGCGCGCAGCTTGATCAGCTCGTACAGCCGGGGCTCCACGGCCTTGCGCGAGTACGCCTCCATCCCTATCACGGCCGCGTAGCCGAGCTTGTTGGTCCTGGACATGTCGATCCTGGTCATCGTCGTTCCTCCCGGAGCCGTTCGTTGCGGCTCTCAGCGAAGGTGTCGGATGGCGCGCGCGAAGTGTGACAGGAGCGACGATCAGGCTGCCGGGCAGGGCGCGACGAAAGTCATGTCGCCCAGGGCGATGGCCTGCTCGATCCTGGTGGTGAGGGTTCCCCTCTTGTCGTCGTAAGCCAGCCAGATCGAACTGACCGGACCGGGGAAGGTCACCGTGACGTTCGTCGACGCGCCGGTGTAGGTCTCGGAAGCAGCGCTCCGGCGGAACGGCTGCGCGTAGGATCCGTTGCCGCCGACACCGCTGCCGGTGACGAACGTGAAGCCGCCGGGCTGACCGTTCGTGGCCAGCCAGACCTGGTCGCCGTAGGAGTTGTCCGTCGGCCAGCTGAAGTTGCGGATCGGCAGGACGAGGTTCGTCACCTCGCGCGAGAACGTGATCGTCATCAGCTGGTAATAGGCCTGATTGTTGGACGGAGTGCCCGCGCTGCGCACCTGCTGCAGTTGGAGTCCGTCCCAGGCTCCGGCGCCGATCCGGTAGTTCTGGTCATGCGCGGTGTAGCCGTTCATGACGCTCGAGAACGAGACCGTGACGGGCTCCTGCCCGGCGACGGGCACGACGGCGGCCCCGCTTGTGATGCTGCTCCGCTGGTACATCGACGAGAAGTCGAGCGTCGCCGGCTGCTCGACGCAGCCGGATGCGGCGGCCATCGGCACGGCCGTCGCGGCAGCGATGACGGGCAGCGACCAGGCGGCGCCCCGCGCGAGCGTGCGGCGTGTGACTTCGATCTCAGAAAGCGTGGACACAGGATCTCCCCTTCGTGGACGACTGCTCGGGTGCAGGCCCCGTCCGGCCCCGCCGGAACTGTCAGGAGTGTAGAGAGCCGGGAACGCGCGCCACGGCGCGCTGGGACTCCTGGGTCGCATCTGAGATTTCATGGACGTCCGGAGATCGCATCGAGAGTCCCGGAACCGGGACAGGAGTCTCCTGTCCGCGATCGCATCGCGCGCCGGTGCCTATGGTTTCCCGAGACCGACTGCCCGGAGGGGGTTTTCCGGGACGTCGGCGCGGCGGCGCACACCTCCCCACAGGTGCGCCGTCTGCAGCTCCGGGTCCCCTTGGACCGGAGCACCGCGAGGCTCCCGGACCCTCACCTTCTCGAGGTTCTCCGGGGGCCTCGTCTGCGAGGCGCGGGAATGCTCTACTCTGCTATATGCCCCTCAATCATCAAGATCGGATGACTGTGTCGTCACTCGATCGGATTGATCGGGAGAACAGCAGAGATGTCATCGCCGTCGCTGGAGCGGACACCGCCGGTCGACCCGTCCGAGGTCGAGAGCCTGGCCAGGCGCTGGCTGCGCGCCGGCGTCGTGATCGTCACCGGAGAACGCGGCGCCGGTGAGGACGAACTCGCCCGTGCCCTGGTCGAGCAGCGCCGGGAGCACGTCGCCGTACTCGACGCCGAGGTCCCGCACCGGGGCAGGGCGCCGAGTGGCTGGCTGCTCGAGGAACTGGGTCTCTCGGACGCCGACTCGGTGAACGAGCGGACCACGGACTCCCTGTCGCGGGACATCGCCGCCACCCTGGCCGAGGCGACCATCGTCGTGCGCGGAGCCGGCCGCGCGGATGCGCGCAGCCTGCGAATCCTGAACGCGCTGGCCGGCAGGGAACGGGGTATCCGGCTCATCCTCATCGAAGCGGATGCCGCGATCGCCGACGCCGTCCTCGCGGAGTTCCGTGGCGCGGTGCGCGTCGCACTGCCGAGGATGAGCGGCGCGGTGCTGCGCGCGCAGGTCGAGCGGCTCATCGGCGCGGTTCCGGTGGAGGAGGACGTCCTCTCGCTCGAGGATGCATCCGGAGGATCCTTCCGCGCGCTGTGCTGGCTGCTCGACCTGGCCGCTGCGAACGACGGCCTGGTGATCGACCGCGGTGTGGTGCACCTGCGCTTCGACAACCCGGCCGCAGGGGCGCTGCCTCAGTGGTCGATCGAGCGGCTGTCGGGCGACCCCGCCGCTGAGGCGCTCGCCGTCACAGGTTCGCTGCCCCTCCTCGCGGTGGAACGACTCGGGCTGCTCTCCGAGACAGCTGCGCTGGAGTCCGCCGGCCTCGCCGCCACGACCGACGGCAGGGTGCGGCTCACATCGTCTGCGCTCCGATGGGATGTCGCAGGACGGATCGGTGCATCGGCGCGACGGTTGCTGCTGGTCAGGGTCGTGCAGGCACTCGGTGAGGGATCGGTGCTGGGGGCGATGCCGGGTGCGGACGCCGCGGAACTGATGATGTGGGCCTGGTCGGTGCAGCTGCCGCTGCCCGTGCAGCTCGAGGAGAAGGTGATCGGTTACCTGATCCGCAGCGGCAGGCACCAGCGCGCGGTGAATCTCGCGGGGCGCACCGATCACCCGCTGCATCCGTCCGTGCACGCGGATCTCGCGTATGCGCATGCGGTGCTCGACGACGATGATGCGGTGGCAGCCATCGCACATGAGCTTCTCCGCAGCCATCCGGCCGCCGCGACCATCGAGGCCGTGGGGCTGGCGCTCGTGCTCGGGCTGTTCCGCGACTCCGCCAGCGTCGTCTACGACGAAGCGCTCGCGGCGGTGATCGCGTGGGCGGCGGAGCACGCCCCGCACAGCGCGCACCTGTTGCGCGGATACCTCGCGCTGGTGCGACCGGACCGGGATGCTCCATGGCCGGCGCTGGAGGCCATGGTGGACGATGCCGGCGCCGCGGCGCTGACGCGGGCCAGGGCGGCGCGGGTGCTCGCTCTGCGCGCCTGGAAGGACGGCAGGCCGGTCACCGCGACAGCGCTGGTGGAGCAGGCGGCGCAGCTGCATGCGGGCTGTGCGATCGACGCCGCGATGACCCTGTTCCTGCGGGCCGCCGGCGGCATCCTCACGCCGGACTTCGCCGGCGCGGGCCGCGCGCTGGCGGCCAGCGCCGTGCTGGGCTCGCCGTCGCGGCTGGGTGGTCTGCTCTGGGCGGCCCAGGCCGTGTACCGCGGCGACGTGGCCGCCGCGCGGTTGATCGCCGAGCCGCTGCTGGACGGATACGGAGAGATCGACGACCGAGTGCTCGCTCCTATGGCGGCATCCATCGTGTCGATCGCGAGCTCGATGCTCGGCGACGGTGAGCGGGCGCGCCAGATGCTCGAGGCCGCCTACGACCTCGAATCGCCGTCGGCGATCGTCAGTGCGGCGAACGCGCACCTGCGGGGGATCGCGGCGACGCAGCTGCAGCCCGAGCCGCTCCACGACGAGGGCGTCGCCGGGTACTCCGCGGCCGCGGAGGAGGGGCGGGCGCTGGACTTCCGGCTCCTCGAGCTGCTCGGCACCTATCGTCTGGCGCATGAGCTCGGCGCGGGCCATCAATCCGCGCTGTGGGCGTGGATCGCAGATCAGCTCACCGGACCGGATCCGCTCGAGGGCGTTCCGGCGCTGTTCGCCGCGATGGCCAGGGCCGTCGGCGAGCGCGACCTCGGCGCACTCGCCGCGCTGGTCCGCCGGCTGTTCCAGGAGGAGCTCCTGCAGGACGCGAAGGTGCTCGCGATGCGCCTGGCCGGCCGGGCCGCCGCTGACATCCCCGCGGCGGCCCGGCGCGGGATCGTGCGGGTGGCGCGGCATCGCTTCGACCGCGAGCGGAAGGATCCGGCATCCGACTCGATCCTCACCCCGCGCGAGCGCGAGGTCGCCGCGCAGATCGTGGTCGGTCTCAGTGATCGCGAGATCGCGGAGCGGCTGGGGCGCTCCCGGCGCACGGTGACCACGCATGTCGGGCGCATCCTGCGCAAGCTCGACCTCGCGAGCCGGCGCGACCTGACCGCCCCGCTCGCAGAGCGGCACGGCGTCGAGCTCGCCGGCCCCTGATCCGTGTACGTACATGTACGTATGTCTGGTGCGTGCCGGCCCCGGCAACCTGATCTGAAGGGGCCCATGCAGATGTGGGCGGGGATCAGCAGTTGGGGGCATTATGCTGACTTTGGAGAAGGAGACGACGCTGCACGGCGTTCCGGCGACCCGCCGGCTGGACAGCTGGGGCTGGCGAACGGATGACGTGTCTGCGCGCGTCGCGGGGGATCGACTGATGACCACGCGGCTCGCCGTCGGGCGGTTCCGCACGACCGCGCGGCACCTCACGCTCGTCCCGCAGGACGAGGATGCGGTGACGGTCGTGTTCATGATCTCGGGCGAGGTGCACGTCGATCCGCTCGGCACGTTGTTCGCGCCGGGGCAGGCGCTGATCGCGGATGCGGGCGTCGTGTGCCGGCTTCGGGCGGATGCGCCGTACTCGCTGATGCACGCGACGATCCCGAACGGGTTCCGCGACACCGTCACGGCCGGGGCGCCGGTCCTCGTCCGGGCGCCGGACGACCTTCGTCAGCTCACCATGTCGTTCATGACCGCGCTGCTGAACGCATCGCGGCAGCTGGAGATCGGCCGTGCGGCCTTCGTCATCGAAGCCGCACACAACCTGCTCGAGAACGTGCATCAGCTCGCGGCCTCGCAGCAGCGTTTCGGACGGCGCTCGATCGTGCGCGACATCGACTCGGCGCAGATCGTGCTGGCGGAGCACGTCGACGATCCGACGCTGAACGTCGAGAGGATGGCGGAGCTGCTGCGGGTCTCCCGCGCACAGCTGTTCCGCATCTTCGAGGCGGCGGGCACCACGCCGATGCGCCGGCTCGCCGAGGTGCGGGCGCGCAAGGCGGCGCTGCTCCTGGAGGAGGGGGTGCTCGCCGACCGCGACGTCGCCGAGCGGACCGGGTTCTCCAGTCCGCGGGCGATGCGCACCGCACTGAGCCGGGCCCGCGCCGCCTGAACCGCGGGCTCGCCTGAGGAGCACTGGCCGACGCGATCCTCCCGATTCAGCAATCCGGAAGGTCGCACCCGCGAGAATGATTCTCATGCCAGGAAGCGTCGCCCTCGCGCACACGCACGACACCCGGCGCCGCTCGCCGTGGATCGGTGTCGGCGTGGGTGCCGGCATCCTCGCGATCCTGCTGCTGATCAACCGCTTCGCGCCGGCGCTGTTCACCGATACCCTGCCCACGCGGATGCAAGACGGCTTGACCCTCACGCTCAGCGTGCTGATCGAGGCGCTGCCGTGGGTGTTCATCGGCGTGGTGCTGTCGATCGTCGTTCAGGTCTGGCTGCCGTCCGACGCGGTGCAGCGCTGGCTGCCGCGCAACGCCTGGGCGCGGCGGGCTGTGCTGTCGCTGCTGGGGATGGTGGTGCCGGTGTGCGAGTGCGGCAACGTACCGTTCGCGCGCGGACTGATGATGCGCGGCCTGGCGCCGGCCGAGGCGCTGACGTTCCTGATCGCGGCGCCGATCGTGAACCCGATCGTCATCCTGACCACGCACGCGGCATTCGGCTGGGACGCAGGCATCCTCGTGGCACGTCTGGTCGGCGGCTTCCTCATCGCCAACCTCATCGGCTGGATCTACAGCCTGCACCACGACCAGGACGGCCTGCTCACGGAGCGGTTCATCGCCACCTGCGAGCTCATCGAGCACGAGCCGGGCAGCCCGGTGCGCCGCAGCCTCGCGCAGTTCCTCGTCGAGCTGCGTGCGGTCATGCCCGCGCTCGTCATCGGCTCCGCGATCGCCGGTGCGGTGCAGGTGCTCGTCCCGCGCGAGGTCCTCATCGCCGTCGGGTCGAACCCGGCGCTCTCGATCGTGGCGATGATGGCGTTGGCGATGACGGTCGCGATCTGCTCGAACGTCGACGCGTTCTTCGCGCTGTCGTTCGCCTCCACCTTCTCGCCTGGTGCGATCGTCGCGTTCCTGCTGGTCGGCCCGCTGGTCGATGTGAAGATGCTCGCCCTGCTGCGCACGACGTTCCGCTGGCGAGTGCTCGGCGTCATCGTCGCGGTGGTCCTGCTCTCGGCCTTCACGATCGGGATGGCGGTGAACGCCCTTGTCTGATCTCGACGGTTCCGCTCGCCGGCGCGCCCTCGCCTCACGCTGGCTCGGCGTCGGCCTGGCCTCGGTGATCGCCGTCGTCACGCTGGGCCTCGCCATCACCGGGCGGCTCACCCTGTACATCAGCCCGGACACGGTCTGGTTCGCGTCCGCCGCAGCCGTGCTCATGCTGATCGGCGCGGTGTGGACCTGTTTCCTTCCGCTGGGTGCCGAGAGCGACCACGACCACGGACACGATCATGATCACGGCCACGCGGATGCCGGATCGACGCGACGTCTGCTGACCGGCATCGGAACCTGGACCGCGGGAATCCTCGCATCCGCCGTCGTGCTCGCCGCGCTGTTCCTGCCGCCGGCGTCGCTGTCTGCGGAGATCGCGATGCAGCGCGCGGGCGAGAGCACCGTGCTCTTCGCCGGCGCGGACGACGTCGACCTCGGTGTCGCCGACACCACGACGTTCGGCGTCGGCGACTGGGCGAACGTGTTCGCCAACGCCACCCGGCCGGAGAATTACGACGGCGCCACGGTCACGCTGACCGGCTTCGCGACGCCCGTCGAGGGTCAGAAGGGCGAACTCGGACTGACCCGGATGGTGATCACGCACTGCGTGATCGACGCGCGTCCGGCATCCGTGCCCGTCGACGCGAAGGACGGCTCGTACAAGACCGGCGACTGGATCGAGGTCACGGGCACGGTGAAGGCGGATGCCGACGGCGCCCTGCGCATCGAGCCGACCTCGGTGAAGCGCGTCGACGAGCCGAAGGACCCGTATGAGTACTGACGGCCAGGGCACGGGGGACCAGCCGCTCACCCGCGCACAGCTGCGCGCCATGCGCGAGGCGGCGGCCCGCGAGGCTGGCACATCCGCGCCGGCCGACCGCCCTCCGGTTCCGGTCTCAACGGATGCGGGTGCGGGCGGCCTGCGACCCGCAACGAGTGAGACCGGAACAGGGGAAGCGCCGACGCCGGGGAGCGGATCGGGTTCTGGCACGGTTGCTCCCGGGGCGGCGGGCGACGTGCACGTCGCCGACGTGCCGGACTCATCGTCCGCCGACCGTCTTCCGGTTGCGGTCTCAACGGATGCGGGTGCAGGCCGCCTCCGACCCGCAACGAGTGAGACCGGGACCGGGGGCAGGTCCGGGACAGCGGAAGCATCGACCCGGACGCGGCGGTTCGGGGTCGTGCTCGCCGCCGTGCTCGGCATCCTGCTCGTCGTCGGGGCCGGCCTCACCGCGGTGAGTCTGCTGCAGGGGCCGCGGGTCTCTGCGGTGCAGGTGAACCCGCAGCAGGCCATCGAGTCCTCGGGCAGCCGTGTGATCCTGACCGCGAACCAGCCGCTGGCGGCCATCGACGAGTCCCAGGTGACCGTCGAGCCTGCGGTGCCGTTCACGATCGACGCGGCCGGCCGCAGCATCGGCATCCGCTTCACTGTTCCGCTCGACGACGCCACCGAGTACTCCGTCCGGGTCGCCGGCGCCGAGCGTGTGGGTGGCGGACCGTCTTCCGATCTCGAGACGTCGTTCACGACGCCGGATTCGCAGATCCTGCTGCTGCAGCGCAGCGACGGGGACGACAAGATCTTCACCACCGACCTCACCGGCGAGCACGGCGCCGCGGTGTTCAGTGCCCCGCAGATCCTCGACTTCCGCGCCACCTCGTCGCGGCTCGTCGTCGCGGTCGAGGAGGACGGCGGATCGCGGCTCCTCGTGATGAACAGGGACGGCACGGGGCAGCGCGAACTGAAGCTGCCCGGAACCGGGTACGTCTCCACGCTGCAGGTCTCGGATCGTGGCGACCTCGTCGCCTACAGCTACTCGGATGCCGACCTCACCGAGACCTCGGGGCGGGAGAGCGTGCTGGTCACCCAGTCCCTGAGCGGCAAGGGCGAGCCGCGGGTCGTGAAGGTCGGCGGCAAGGAGGCCAGTATCGGGGACTGGCAGTTCGTGCCGGACACCTCCTCGCTGCTGTTCCTCGACTTCGACGGTGCGCTGTCGGTCGAGGACCCGACCGGTGACGCCGGCGTCAAGCCGATGGGCACCGCCGCCCAGATCCTCGGCGTCACCCGCGGCACCTTCACCGCGATCGTGGAGCGGGCGACGGGCGAGATCGTCGAGCTGAACCTCACCGACGGCTCCGAGCAGCCGATGCCGGCGACCGATCCCGACTACGGTCTGCCCACGGCCGTCGTCCCCTTCCCGGGCGGAGCCCTGCAGCACGTCGTCCAGCGCGACGAGACCGGCATGCCGATCGGTCAGTCGGTGATCACCGTGGCGCCGGATGGCACGGCGAAGCCCGTCTTCGAGGTCGGTGAAGACGATGCCATCCTGCAGGTCTGCGTCTCACCGAGCGGGCAGTATGCCGCGGTGACGGTGACGCCCGACCTCACGGACAATCCTTACGACGAGCTGCTCATGCCGCTGCCGAAGAAGATCCGCACGCACCTGATCGATCTGCGCTCGGGCGAGGCGCTCACCACGCTGAACGGGTTCGACGTCTCCTGGTGCCACAGCGGTCCGCAGGCCTGAGCGCGGGTGCGCCCAGGCCTGCGGGGCCCGTCAGCTCACCGGTACGGATGGCTCGCGTCGGACGCTCCCCGGCAGCCACATCCGATCCCCGACGACAGAGAACAGCGCGGGCACGACCAGCGTCCTGACCACGAGGGTGTCCACGAGCACGCCGATCCCCACGATCAGGCCGATCTGCCCGAGCGTGACGAGCGGCAGCATCCCGAGCGCGGCGAACACCCCGGCCAGCACGACGCCGGCGCTGGTGATGACACCGCCGGTGGCGGCGAGAGCGTTGATCATCCCCTCCCGGGTGCCCACCCTGGCCGCCTCGGTCCGCGCGCGGTGCACGAGGAAGATCGTGTAGTCGACCCCGAGAGCCACGAGGAAAAGGAACGCCAGCAGCGGAACCTGCAGGTCGAGGGCGTCCCAGCCGAACAGCACCCTGCTCAGCCACGCGCCGGCGCCGATCGCCGCGATCGCCGTCACCGCGTTCACCAGCAGCAGCACGATCGGCGCGACCAGCGCCCGCAGCAGCAGCACGAGGACGATCAGCGAGACCAGCAGCACGAGCGGGGCGATCACCAGGAAGTCGTACAGGTTCCCGGAGCGCGCATCCAGTTCGGCCGCCCCCTGCCCGCCGACGAGCGCGTCGGCGCCGGACACGTCGTGAGCGGCAGCGCGGACGTCCTCGATCAGGGCCCTGTTCTCGGCGGTGCCCGGTGCGGCGTCGCCGGTGACGACGAGCTTCGCGAGGGCGCCGTCGGCGCTCTCGCCGGCGGCGGTCACGTGCTCGACGCCGTCGACATCCTCGATCGCCGCGGTCACCTCATCGGATGCCGCGGAATCGGCGATCACGATCATCGGCTGCGCGAGCCCCGGCGGGAAGTGCTCGCCGAGCACCTCGAGCCCGGCGGCGGACTCGGACGGCACCCGGAACTTCTCCACCTGACTGAGTCCGATCGAGGCGCCCAGCACGCCAGAAGCCATCACCGCGAGCAGGGCCACGCCGCCGACGAGCGGCAGCCACGGCCGACGCACCACGGAGCGGGCGACGGCACGCCACGCGCGGCCCTCACCGACCGCACGTCCGGGGCGAGGGACGAAGGGCCAGAACAGTCCGCGACCGCACACCGCCAGCGCCGGAGGCAGCACCAGCAGCACGGCCGCGAGCGCGATCAGCAGCCCGACGGCCGAGGCGACGCCCAGCCCGCGGGTGCCGGGGATCACGGCCAGCACCAGTGTGAGCAGCGACAGCACGACGGTCGCGTTCGACGCGAGGATGGCCGGGGCAGTCGTCCGGTAGGCGGTGGCGAGTGCGGTGCGGTGGTCATCCGAGCGCTGCAGCTCCTCCCGGTAACGGGAGACCAGCAGCAGCGCGTAGTTCGTGCCGGCTCCGAACACCAGGACGCTGACGATGCCGGTGTCGAACTGCAGCTCCAGCGCGTTGCCGATCGCCGCGGTGACCTTGCCCGCCAGTTGGTCGGCGAAGGCGACGACGGCGAGCGGCACGAGCCACAGCACGGGAGAACGGTAAGTGATGATCAGCAGCAGCGCGACGATCAGGATGGTCACGAGCAGCAATGTGAAGTCGGCGCCGTCGAATGCGGCGGCGACATCCGCACCGAAGGCGGGACCTCCGGTCACCTGCATCGTCACGCCGTCGATCGGATGCTGCGCCACGACCTCGCGCACACCGTCGACAGCGGCTTCGGCCTGATCGTCGTCGGCAGCCGACACGGTCGCCTGCAGCGCCGCGGCCTCGCCGTCGTCGCTGGGCATCGGCCCGAAGACGTCCTCGCCGGTCTCGGTGGAGATCGGGTCGGAGAGCGCGGCGAGCGCCCGCAGATCGGTCTCGGTCAGCTCGCCGCCGTCATCGCGGCTCGCCACGATCAGGAGCGCCTGCTGATCGGCATCCGGGAATCGCTGCTCGAGGGCGGTCACCTGAGCCGACTCGGAGTCGGCCGGGGCGCTGCCGCTGCGGGCATCCAGCGTCACGCGACCGAACGCGCCGATGAGCGCGACCAGCACCAGCACGCCGGTGATGAGAGAGATCCACGCGCCTCGGCGCGAGGTGAGGACAGAGGGGAGGGAACGGAGGAATCTCGGCACCAGTCCAGCACACCGGAGCGCTGCTTCGGGCGGATCGCGCTTCCGATGGAGATCCTTCTCGATCGAAAGATGGAGATGCTCTAAAAAACAGAACTCTTGACTTTAGAGGGAGTGCAGGTCTTCAATGGAGGGAGCAACCGAGGAGGACGGTCATGACGTTGTCGCTGGCATACGCCGAAGAGGAGGACGCGGCCGTCCCGGTCGAGGACCGGGTGCGCATCCGGGCGCTGCCACGCGCGATCGATCCGGATGCGGCTGCCGTCGCGGCGCATGCACTGCTGCGCGCCCTCGGCATCGACCCGGACGACCCGGACACCCCCGATCTTGCGCGGACCCCGAAGCGCTTCGCGGATGCGTACGCCGAGCTGCTCAGCCCGCAGCCGTTCGACTTCACCACCTTCGCGAACCCGGACGGCTACGACGAGCTGGTGCTCGTGCGCGACATCCCGGTGCACTCGATCTGCGAGCACCACCTGCTGCCGTTCAGCGGCGTCGCGCATGTCGCGTACCTGCCGGCGGACCGTGTCGTCGGGCTGTCGAAGATCCCGCGGATGGTGGATCACTTCTCCCGCCGGCCGCAGACCCAGGAGCGGCTGACCGTGCAGGTCGCCGACGCGCTGGCGCTGCACCTGCAGCCACGCGGCGTCGGCGTCGTGATCGAGGCGACGCACAGCTGCATGACCCTGCGCGGTGCGCGCGCCGGGGGAGCTGCGACCAAGACCTCGGCGCTGCGCGGCGTGCTGCGCGAAGACGCTCGCTCCCGCGCGGAGTTCCTGGCGCTCGTCACCGAGAGGAGAGCATGATGACCATCGTGATCATCGGCGGCGGCCTCGCCGCCGGCACCGCCGTCACCGAGCTCCGGGAGAACGGGTACGACGGCGAGCTGGTGGTGTTCGCCGCGGAGGAGCATGCGCCGTACGAGAGGCCGCCGCTGTCGAAGGACGTGCTGCTCGGCAAGAAGGGCGTGGAGGCCGCGCTCGTGCACGACGACGGCTGGTACGGCGAGCACGACGTGCAGCTGCACATCGGCACCCGGGTGACCGCGATCGATCCCGCCGCGCGCACCGTCACCGCAGGCGATGAAGTGGTGCACTTCGACAGGCTGCTGATCGCCACCGGTGCGCAGCCGCGGCACTTCGACGTCGCCGACCGCGTCGCCGCACCGGTGTACCTGCGCACCATGGAGGACAGCGTCGCGCTCACGCAGCGCCTGATCGCGGGTGCGAAGGTCGTGATCGTCGGCGCGGGCTGGATCGGACTCGAGGTCGCCGCCGCCGCCCGGATCGCCGGGGCCGACGTCATCGTCTACGAGGTCGCGGAGCTGCCGCTGGTGCGGGTGCTGGGGCCCGAGGTCGCCGCGGTGTTCGCCGATCTGCACCGCGCGCACGGCGTCGACCTGCGGCTGGGTACCTCCGCCACCGAGGACGAGATGGCCGCCGCGGACGTGCTGGTGGTCGGGGTCGGCGCCGCACCCGACACCGCACTGGCCGAGGCGGCAGGACTGGCAGTGGACAACGGCATCCTCGTCGACGCGAACCTGCGCACCTCCGATCCCGACATCTACGCCATCGGCGACGTCGCGAACCACGACCATCCGGTGCTGGGCCGCCGTATCCGCGTCGAGCACTGGGACACCGCGATCGAGCAGGGCAAGGTCGCTGCGCGCAACCTGCTCGGCGCCGGCGAGCCGTACACGCACCTGCCGTACTTCTTCACCGACCAGTACGACCTCGGTATGGAGTACTTCGGCAGCGTCGGCCCCGAGGGATACGACCGCGTCGACATCGAGGGCGACACGGATGCGGCGAATGGCGGCGCGTTCCGCGCCTACTGGGTCTCCGGAGGGACGGTCGTCGCCGCCATGCACGCGAACGACTGGGATGCGTCGGATGCGGTGCGCGACAGCGTGGGGACGGCGCGATGACTGTCGCCGTGTCGACCGGCGTGCGCCGCATCGGTGGACGCGCCTTCGACTTCGACCGCCAGGTCGCCGTGATGGCGGTCGTGAACCGCACCCCGGACTCGTTCTCGGATCACGGCGTGAACTTCGCGCTCGACAACGCCGTCGCCAGCGCCCTGCGGGCGGCCGAGCGGGGCGCCGACTGGGTCGACGTCGGCGGCGTGCCGTTCGGGAGAGGCCCCGCCGTGTCCGTGGTGGAGGAGATCGACCGGGTCGTGCCTGTGGTCGCGGCGATCGCGGGATCGGACGCCGATGTCGTGATCTCCGTCGACACGAACTCCGCCGCCGTCGCCGAGGCGGCGATCGCCGCCGGCGCCGCGGTGATCAACGACACCAGCGGTCTCGGCGACCCGCGGATGGCCGAGGTCGTGGCCGGCAGTGACGCGCACGTCGTGATCACCCACAGCGTCGGCCCGCCGCGCGCCGAGAAACCGGCAGCGCACTTCGACGACGTGGTCGCCGAGGTGCGCGCGTTCCTGCTCGAACGCGTGGCCAGGGCGGAGGAGGCCGGAGTGCCCCGTGAGCGCATCATCATCGATCCCGGTCACGACCTCGACAAGAACACGCTGCACTCGCTGGAGATCACGCGGCGGCTTCCCGAGATCGCCGACATCGGCCTGCCGTTGCTGGTGGCGGTGTCGAACAAGGACTTCATCGGCGAGTCGATCGACCGGCCGCAGGGCGAGAGGCAGGCCGGCTCGCTCGCGGCGATGACGGCCTGCATCCTGGGTGGAGCGCGGATCGTGCGGATGCACGACGTCGCAGAGACCGTCGACGCGGTGCGGATGACCGAGGCGATCCTGGGCTGGCGCCCGCCGGTGCGACTGGAGCACAACACGCATCCGACGCACAATGTCTGACGTGGATCTGCTCTGGCCGGACCCGGCATCCGGACTCGACGATGAGGCGCTGCTCGCGCTGATCGCGATGCCGGAGGGCCGCGATTGGCTGCGGATGAACTTCATCGCGTCGATCGACGGTGCGGCCACCCGCGACGGCCGGTCCGGCGGGCTGGGGGACGCCGCCGACCGGCGCCTGTTCGATCTGCTCCGCCGCCCCGCCGATGCGATCCTGCTCGGCGCCGGAACGGCGCGCATCGAGGGCTACGGCGGGATGCGGCTCGATGCGGCATCCGTCGCCTGGCGCGAGGCGCGGGGCCTGGCCGCGCACCCGACATTCGTGCTGATCTCGCGCAGCCTGCACCTCGACCCGGCGTCGCCGATCTTCACCGAGGCGCCAGTGCGCCCGATCATCTGCACGGTCGTCGGCGCGCCGGCGCGGAGACTCGCGGATGTCGCCGACGTGATCGTGTGCGGAGAAGGGGATGTCGATCCGCTCCGCGTGCGGGCGGAGCTCGCCGACCGGGGACTCCGGCACGTGCACGGCGAGGGCGGCCCGCACGTGTTCGGGTCGTTCCTCGCCGCGGGCGCCGTCGACGCCCTGCATCTGACGATCGCGCCGACACTCGAGGGCGGAGCATCCGGCCGGATCACCTCCGGCGCGACGGCATCCCCGACCGGCATGCACCTGGCATCCGTCCTCCGCGCCGCCGACGAGCTGTTCCTGCACTACGCCCGGTCGTGACCCGCAACGGTTGAGACCGGAGCCAACGGAGCGCGATCCTCATGATGCTCCGGTCTCACTCGTTGCGGGTGTTTCGACGGCGGGACCCGCATCCGTTGGGACCGGAATGAGTGAGCGGCCGGAAGCATAGGACGTCACGCGGCCTCGGCGCGCCCGGGATCCTGAGACAATAGGGGTTCGCGACCCCGAGGAGTCCCTGTGCAGTTCATCTCCACCCGCGGCGGCATGGCGCCGCTGCCGTACTCCGAGACGCTGCTCGAAGGCCTGGCCACCGACGGCGGACTCGCCGTGCCCGAGGAGCTTCCGCAGGTGGATGCCGGCACGCTGGCCTCCTGGCGCCGGCTCTCGTACCCCGAGCTCGCCACCGAGGTGCTCGGCCTGTTCGCCACCGACATCCCGCGCGAGGACCTGGCGCGGATGACCGCGGCCGCCTACACGGACTTCCCGACCGACGTCGTGCCGTTGCGCCCGATCGACGGCGGCCTCACGCTCGTCGGCCTCAGCGAGGGCCCGACCCTTGCGTTCAAGGACATGGCGATGCAGTTCCTCGGCCAGGTCATGGAGTACGTGCTGGAGCGCAAGGACGGCGTGCTGAACATCGTCGGCGCGACCTCGGGCGACACCGGCTCCGCAGCCGAGCACGCGCTGCGCGGCAAGGAGCGCGTCGCGGTGTTCATGCTCTCGCCGCAGGGCCGGATGAGTGCGTTCCAGCGCGCGCAGATGTACTCGCTCGCCGACGAGAACGTGCACAACATCGCCATCGAGGGCGTGTTCGACGACTGCCAGAACCTGGTGAAGGCGCTCGCCGGCGACGTGCCGTTCAAGCGCACCTGGAGCCTCGGCGCGGTGAACTCGATCAACCTCGCGCGCATCACCGCGCAGGTCGTCTACTATTTCTGGGCCTGGCTGCGCGCGACCGACGCGATGGGCCCGACCGAGGTCTCGTTCACGGTGCCCTCTGGCAACTTCGGCAACATCCTGTCCGGCTTCTGGGCGAAGCGGATGGGCCTGCCGGTGCGCCGACTCGTGCTCGCCGCCAACGAGAACAACGTGCTCGACGAGTTCTTCCGCACGGGCGTGTACCGGCCGCGGTCGGCCGCCGACACCCTCGCCACGTCCAGCCCGTCGATGGACATCTCGAAGGCATCGAACCTGGAGCGGTTCATCTACGCCGTGGTCGGACGTGACGCCGAGCGCGTGCGGCAGCTGTGGGCCGACCTTGATCGGCAGGGGTACTTCGACCTCTCCGCCGAGCAGCCGCGGTTCGAGGCCGAGTTCGGCATCGTCAGCGGTACGTCCACGCACGCCGACCGGCTCGCCACCATCAAGGCCGTGCACGAGGCGACCGGCGAGATCATCGATCCGCACACCGCCGACGGCGTCCGCATCGCCCGCGAGCACGTCGAGGACGGCGTGCCGATGCTCGTGCTCGAGACCGCCAAGCCGCAGAAGTTCGCCGAGACCATCGTCGAGGCGATCGGCGTCGAGCTGGACTACTCGCCCGAGCTGCAGGAGATGCTCGCCGCGCCGCAGCATGTCACCGAACTCCCCGATGACGAGCAGGCGCTGCGCGCCTTCGTCGAGGCCAACGCGCTGCGCTGACAAGAGCTCTCAGCATACCCCCAGGGGTATGACTGATACCCTCGGGGGTATGTGTAGAGCAGTGACGTGCAAGACGTGTGGAAAGACGACGTGGGCCGGATGCGGCCAGCACGTCGACAGCGTGAAGAAGAGCGTGCCCGCATCGCAGTGGTGCCCCGGGCACGACGACGAGCCGGCGCCGACCGGATTCTTCGGGAAGCTCTTCGGAAAGGCCTGACATGCGCGTGATCATCGTGGGCGGTGTCGCGGGCGGGATGTCCGCGGCCACGCGACTGCGGCGACTCGACGAGAGCGCCGAGATCGTCGTGATCGAGCAGGGCGACTACGTCAGCTTCGCGAACTGCGGGCTGCCGTACTACGTGGGCGGCGTCATCGACGACAGGCAGTCGCTGCTGCTGCAGACGCCGGAGTCGCTGCGCGCGCGCTTCGACCTGGACGTGCGTACCAGGACCGAGGTCATCTCGATCGACCGAGTCGCCCGCACCCTGGAGATCCGCGATGTGCGGACCGGCGCGGTCTCGGAAGAGCGGTACGACCACCTGATCATCGCCACCGGCGCCGCACCCGCCGGCGCCTTCGAAGCTGCCGCCGGCGGACCCGCGGTCGCGACGCTGCGCACGATCGACGACATCGACCGCATCACCGCCGTGCTCGACGCGCTGCCCGGCGTAACCACGGGCTCGGCGGTCGTCGCCGGCGGCGGATTCATCGGACTCGAAGCCGTCGACAACCTCGTGCGCCGCGGACTCGAGGTCACGCTCGTGCAGCACGGCGCGCATCCGCTCAGCCCGCTCGACCCCGAGATGGCCGCGGTCGTCGTCGACGAGCTGCGCGCGCACGGCGTCGACCTGCGCACCCGCACCACGGTGGAGAGCATCGACGCCGACGGCGTGCACCTCGACGACGGCGGCACGATCGCCGCCGACATCGTCATCGACGCCAGGGGCGTCCGCCCCGCGGCGTCCCTGCTCGTCGCCGCCGGACTCGAGCCTGGCGCGACCGGGGGGATCCCCGTCGACGGGCACCAGCGCACCGCCGACCCGCGGATCCTCGCGGTCGGAGACGCCGCCGAGAAGATCGACGCCGTCTCCGGCGAGCCCACGCTGGTCACGATGGCCGGCCTCGCCAACCGGCACGGCCGCATCGCGGCCGACGTGATCGCCGCGGAGGAGGGACTCTTCGATCGGATGCCGGACGAGAGCGAGCCTGCCGCGGGTGTCGCCATCATCGGCGTCTTCGATCTCGCCGTGGCGATGGTGGGCTGGAGCGAGCGCCGCCTGATCGACGCGGGGCGCTCGCACCGCGTCATCCACGCGCACCCGACCGACCACGCCGGATACTACCCGGGCGCGGAGCGCCTGACGATGAAGCTGCTGGTGGACCCGTCCACCGACCGCATCCTCGGCGCGCAGGTGATCGGGCGCCGAGGCGCCGACCGCCGCATCGACGTGATCGCGACCGCCATGCAGGCGGGGCTCACGGCGTCGCAGCTGAGCCGCCTCGAGCTCGCCTACGCCCCGCAGTACGGCTCGGCGAAGGACCCGGTGAACATGCTCGGCTACATCGCCGACAACAACGCCACCGGACTGACCCACTCGATCCAGTGGCACGAGCTGTACGAGGCTCAGGCCTCCGGAGCGACCCTGATCGATGTGCGCTCCGCGGCCGAGAACGACGCCGGATCGATCCCCGGCAGCGTGCACATCCCGGTCGACGACCTGCGCACCGCGGACCTGCCGGAGGGCGATCTGATCGTGCACTGCCAGGTCGGCCAGCGCGGTCACACCGCTGCTCGACTGCTCGCGCAGCGCGGTCGCCGGGTGCGCAACCTGGACGGCGGCTACCTGACCTGGAGCGCCGGAGTAAGGATGACGACGAAGGAGTTCGCATGACTGTGATGGATCCGGCCGATGCCGACCTGAAGGCCGCGCTGAACCGGCTGAAGCGTGCGCGCGGCCAGCTGACCGGCGTGATCGACGCGATGGAGTCGGGCGCCGAGTGCCGCGACGTGGTGATCCAGCTCGCGGCGGTCGGCAAGGCGATCGACCGCGCCGGCTTCGCGGTGATCAGCACCGCGCTGCGCACGTGCGTGACGGATGCTGCGGACGCCGGTGAGGATGCCCCGGATCTGGCCGAGCTGGAGAAGCTCTTCCTCACCCTCGCGTGAAGCACGGGTGGGGCGGGACGTACGATGGCCAGATGCCCGAAGTCCCGCCCCGCCCCGGCATCGCCGACCGCCTCTCCCGGATGATCCAGCTGCCGACAGTGTCGGCAGAGCTCGACCGCCGGGGTGCTGAGCCCTTCGAGGCGTTCGTCGCCCTGCTCGCCGAGCTGTACCCGCTCACGCACGAGCACCTCACCCTCGAGCGCCACACCGAGTTCGGGCTGCTCTTCCGCTGGAAGGGCCGCGCCGAGGCATCCGATGGTCCGCTCGTCCTGATGGCGCACTTCGACGTCGTGCCGGTGGACGAGACCGACCCGTGGACCTACCCGCCCTTCGAGGGCCGGATCGCCGACGGCTCGGTCTACGGCCGCGGCGCGCTCGATGACAAGGGCCCGCTGATCGTCGTCATCGAGGCCGTCGAGAACCTGCTCGCCGCGGGGTTCAGGCCAGCCCGCGACGTGTATCTCTCGTTCGGCGGCAACGAGGAGACCTACGGGACCGCGGCGCAGGCCATCGCCGCGGCCTTCCAGGAGCGGGGGATCGTGCCCTGGCTGGTGGTGGACGAGGGCGGCGCCGTCGTCGACGCCCCGCTGCCGTTCGTGCCGGGCAGCGCGGCGATGATCGGCGTCGGGGAGAAGGGCATCGCCACGATCGAACTGTCCGCCCGCGGCGATGGCGGACACGCCTCCACTCCGCCGCCGGTCACCGCCGTGCGCAGGGTCGCGCGGGCGGTCGACAGGCTGGGCCCGTCGACGTTCCGCGCGCGCACGCCGAAGGCGGTGGGGCGGATGCTGGGTCAGCTGTCCGGATCGGCCAAGGGACCCGCCCGGCTCCTGCTGCGCGTCCTCGCCGCGAGCCCGTGGCTCAACGCCCGGGTCTTCGCCGCTCTCGGCGGCGAGCCGGCCGCCCTCGTACGCACCACGGTCGCCGCGACGATGCAGTCGGGCGGCACCGCTGCGAACGTCATCCCGTCACAGGCATCCGCCACTCTCAATCTGCGCATCGCGCTCGGCGAGACGACCGCGCAGGCGGCGGATCGTGTGCGCCGTCGGGTCGCCGACAAGCAGGTGACCGTGCGTCTGGTCGACGCGAGCGAGCCCTCGCCGGAGTCGCGCACGGACACTCCCGCGTTCGGCCTGCTCGAGCACGCGCTGGCGGTCTCGCATCCCGGCATCCCGGCCGTGCCGTATGTGATGATGGCGGCGACCGACTCGCGGCACTTCCACCGGTTCTCGCCCTCGGTGTTCCGATTCGCGCCCCTGGAGATGTCGAGCGCGCAGCGCGCGGCGATCCACGGCGTCGACGAGAGCGTGGAGATCGAGGCCCTCGAGCGCGGGGAGCGATTCCACCGCGCGCTCATCGAAGGGTTACAGTAGAGCGCCCTACCCGAGGGCCACTTTCTTTTCCCGAGGAGGCGCGATGTCGCGCACCAAGACTCTCGGCGCGCTCGCGACCGTGGTCGGCTTCCTGGCTTTCGTCGAGTTCACCAGCGGCGTCATCCAGGGCTATTACACGCCGATGCTGTCGGACATCGCCCGGAATCTGGGCATCCACGACGCCGACGTGAACTGGCTCGAGGGCGCGCAGCTGATGCTTTCGGCGCTCGTCGTTCCCGCATTCGCGAAGCTCGGCGACATGGTCGGCCACAAGCGGATGCTGCTGATCTCGACCGCGCTGACGGCCGCTGCGGCGCTGGTGCTGCCCTTCACCGTCTCGTTCCCCGTGTTCCTGGCGGCCTGGGCGCTGATGGGCTTCTACACGGTGTGGCTGCCTCTCGAGATCGCGCTGATCTGGTCCCGCTCGCGGCGGATGGACGCCCGATCCACGGTCACGGCGCGCGCTGCCGGTCTGCTCGTCGCAGCGCTGGAGACCGGCGCGATCATCGGCGCCCTGGTCGGCGGTGCGCTCGTCGACAGCCTGCCGCTCACGGTGGTGCTGCTCGTGCCGGCGCTGATGGTGGTGCTGTGCTTCTTCGTGATCCTGTTCGGGGTCAAGGAGTCGCCCGAGCCCACCGGCGGTGTCTTCGACACGGTGGGCCTGGTCCTGATCTCCCTCGCACTGGTGGCGTTCACCGGCGGCCTCGGCCTGCTGCGACTCGACGGCGGGCTGGTGAACCCGTGGTCGTGGGCGATCGTGCTGCTCGGCCTGGTGCTGGTCGTGCCGTTCGTGCTCTGGGAGCTGCGGCGCGAGGACCCGATCATCGACGTGCGGATGTTCCGTTCGCCGGCCCTCGGTCCGGTCTTCCTCACCGCCGGGCTGTTCGGCGTCAGCGTGCTCGGCGCGCAGGCGCCCCTGTCGACCTTCGCACGCACCGACCCGACGGTGTACGGCTACGGCCTCGGCACGACCGGTTTCGCGACCTCGCTGCTGATCGGCGTGTACCTGATCGCGATGATCGTCGGTGCGCTGCTGTTCCCGATGATCGCCCGTCGCCTCACGCCGCGCGTCACCCTGATCGGCGCCTCGGTGCTGGTCGGTGTCGGGTTCCTGCTGTTTCTGCCGCTGCACGCGACCTACGTCCAGGTCGTCACGAACATGGTCGTGGTGGGCCTCGGCTCTGGCGCCCTCGTCGCCGCGCTGCCCGCCGCGGCGGCCTCGGCCGCGCCGGCGAGCCAGACCGGTGTCGCCACAGGCCTGACCAACTCGGTGAAGACGGTCGGAGGCGCGATCGCCTCGTGCGTGTTCGGTATCGCGCTGCTGCACGGGGTGTCCGGTGCGGCGGTGGAGGGCACCGCCGGTTCATTCGCCGGGTACGTGACGGTGTGGGTGGTGTGCGGTGCGACGGCGCTCGCCGCGGCGGTGATCCTGTGCTTCGTGCCGAAGCAGGCCTTCACCGACCGCGCCGAGGTCGAGGCATCCGAGCCCGTCCTGAGCTGACGGGCCCGGATGCGCCGAGTGCGCGACCTGTCGCCGAGTGCACCACCCGTTCACGTGAACAGATGGTGCACTCGACAGGATGCCGTGCACTCGGCGCCGCAGGCTCAGTCGCCCTTCACGTTGACGAGCTGCCGCAGGGTGTGCCTGATCCGTACGAGATCGGCTGCGTCGGCCATCACCGTGTCGATCGGCTTGTAGGCCTGAGGGATCTCATCGATGAAGGCGTCGGTGTCGCGGAACTCGATGCCGGTCATCGCCTCCCGCAGCTGCTCGTGCGTGAACGTGCGCCGCGCCGCCGACCGGGAGTACTCCCGACCAGCGCCGTGCGGGGAGGAGTTCAGCGACTGCGGGTCGCCGAGGCCCTCCACCACGTATGAGGCGGTGCCCATGGAACCGGGGATGAGCCCGGGCCGCCCGGCGTCAGCCTGGATCGCGCCCTTCCGGGACACCCAGACCTGCTTGCCGTAGTGCTTCTCCGACTCGGTGAAGTTGTGGTGGCAGTTGATCCGCTCCTGCTCGTCCACCGGGATGCCGGCGAACTCCGACACCTGCCGCACGACCCGGTCCATCATCTCCTCCCGGTTCAGCAGCGCGAACCGCTGAGCCCACCGCAGCTCCCGGATGTACCGCGTGAACTCCGGCGTCCCCTCGACCAGGTAGGCCAGGTCGGGGTCGGGCAGGTCGATCCACCACTGCTTCGCCAGCAGCTGCGCGACCGCGATGTGGTGCGTGGCGATCCTGTTTCCCACTCCCCGCGAACCGGAGTGCAGGAACAGCCAGATCCGGCCGAGCTCGTCGGCCGACACCTCGATGAAGTGGTTGCCGGAGCCGAGCGTGCCCAGCTGCAGCCGCCAGTTGCCCGCGTAGGACTCCGGGTCGAACCCGTGCTTCTCGCCAAGGCTCTCCAGCTCCGCGATCCGCGGCTCGGCGGTGGCGACCACCTTGCGGTTGTACCGGCCGGCCGAGAGCGGGACGGCCCGCTCGATCGCCTCCCGCAGCGGGGCGAGGTCGCGCTGGGTGAACTCGTCCACGGTGAACTGCGTGCGGACGGCGATCATGCCGCAGCCGATGTCGACGCCGACGGCGGCGGGGATGATCGCGCCCAGGGTCGGGATCACCGATCCGACGGTCGCCCCCTTGCCGAGGTGCGCATCCGGCATGAGCGCCAGGTGCGGGTGGATGAACGGCATGCGCGCCGTGGTCTTCGCCTGCTCGAGCGTCTTCTCGTCGATCAGCGAAGCCCACGACAGCAGCCGTGCGGAGAGCCTCTCCATGATTCCTTTCCTTCTGTGAGGTGTTCAGCCACAGGTCACGGGAAGGCCATGAAAAAAGCCCCGGACCTGACGGTGCGGGGCGGGCGATCAGCGGATGCTGTCACACGGCGCGCGCCGGAGGGTACGACTCGTCGCGGTCATTGCGCTTCTGCTCGTTCGGAGCAAAGGCAAGGACCGTGGGAAGGGCGCGCAGTGCGGTCATTCCGTCGTCTCCTCGGCTGGATGCTGCGCCGGTCGGCACAGCTTTGCCACAGTAGGGGACCGGAGGCAGGGGCGTCAAGACTCCCGCGGCGGGTTGTGCATGAATTCGATGCGGATGCCGCTGTCGTCCTCGACGAACGACGCGTAGTAACGGTCGTTGAACCGGGGGTAGAGCTTCGGCTCCCGCACGACGCTCCAGCCGGCATCGACGGCGACCCGGTGCATCCGGTCGACCTGGTCTCGCGAGTCGACGGCGAAGGCGCGGTGCTGCCAGCCGACGCGGCCGTGCAGATGCGGGTCGGCGTCGTCGGCGTTCCGCGGGGCGAACACGATGATCTCGGTCTCGTCGTCCTTGTACCAGGCGGCCGAGTCGTCCTTCTGGCCCTCGTATTCGAAGCCGAGTGCGGTGAGTACGGCGTCGAACTGGGCGATGCCCCGGGGGAGGTCGACGACGGTCACGCCGAGGTGATCGAGAACTGGCACGCGGGACAGTCTGCCCTACGGCAGCGGCGCGGCCTGCTCAGCCGTTCGTCGTGTCGCGCGGCGGGTTGTGCATGAACTCGAAGCGGATGCCGTTGTCGTCCTCGACGAACGACGCGTAGTACCGCTCGGTGAACCGCGGATACTCCTTCGGCTCGCGCACCGCCGACCACCCGGCATCCATTGCGACCCGGTGCAGCCGGTCGACCTCTTCACGGGAGCCGACCTCGAACGCCATGTGCTGCCAGCCCACGTGCCCGTGCACGTGCTGACCCTCTTCCCGAGCGGGGTACAGCAGGATCTCGGGCTCGTCTGTCTGCCGCCAGTAGGCATGCTCCGGCGCGTTGTACGCACGGGTGTAGCCGAGCGCGGTCAGCACCGGATCGAGCTGGTCGGAAGCCCGCGGCACGTCCGCGACGGACAGACCGAGGTGATCGAAGGTCGCCATGCCGACAGTCTTGCGGATGCCGCCGACATCGTCGAGCACGGCAGACTGGGAGCATGCTCGCCCACCTCGCGCTGCGCGCTGCGATCTTCGACCTCGACGGCACGCTCACCGATCAGCGCGGCGCGCAGGATGCCGCAGCCGTGGCGTTCGCGGCCGACCACGGCATCACCGACGACGGCGTGATCGAACGCTGGGACGAGATCGCCGAGCGGCACTACCGCCGGTATCAGGCCAGGGAGCTCGGATTCGAGGAGCAGCGCCAGGTCCGTGTGCGGGAGTTCCTCGGCCGTGAGCTGTCCGACGACGAGGCGTCCGAGATCTTCCGCACCGGGTACGGCCGTCGGTACGCGGAGCTGCTGCGCCGCTTCGACGATGCCGTGCCGGCCCTCCAGCGCGCCAGGGAAGCAGGGCTGATCGTGGCGCTGCTCACGAACGGCGACCGCGCGCAGCAGCACGGCAAGGTCGACCGTCTGGGGCTAACACCTCACCTCGACGTGATCGTCTGCTCCTCGGAGCTTCCGGCAGGCAAGCCCGATCCCCGTGCCTACGCCGCAGCGCTGGAACGGGTCGGCGTCGCAGCCTCCGAAGCGGTCATGATCGGCGACTCGCTCGAGGCCGACGTGCACGGCGCGCTCGCCGCGGGGCTGCACGCCGTGCACCTCGCGCGCACGGGCGAGCGGATGCCGGACGTCACCGGCATCCGCTCGCTCGACGAACTCGTGTTCGCGGGCTGATCACTCTCCGGCGGCGTTCTCCGTGATCATCCAGGACACCCCGTAGCGGTCGGTGATCATCCCGAACCTCCCGCCCCATGGTGCGCCGTCGAAGGGGATGTCGACGGTGCCGCCGTCGGCGAGTCCGTCCCAGATCGCCTGGGCGCGGGCGCCGTCGTCAGTGCTCATCGAGACCGAGATGCCCCGCGGCTCCTGGTACTCCATGCCGGCCGGGGTGTCGGAGCCGGCGAGCACCATGCCATCGTCGGTCTCGAGCCACGAGTGCATGATCTTGTTCGCGTCGGCAGCGTCATGCGGCATCGGGAACGACGAGAACTCGACGAGATCGAGCTTGCCGCCGAGCACCGACTGGTAGAACGTCATCGCCTCTCGGGCGTTGTCGCGGAACGACAGGTAAGGATTGAGAACGGCCATGGGATCGCCTTCCGGAAGGGATGCCGGATGCCCGGCGCCGACCAGTATTCGCCGCCGCCGGGGCATCCGCAAGAGGCATCTCTCACTGTTCATCGAGCGCGCGCCACAGTGCCGCCCACTGCTCCGGCGTGAGGTCGCGCGGCAGCGCGTCAGGGGCGATCCCGGCGCGGCGAACGGCGCCGCGACGACCGCCCCTGGCCCGCACGATCCGGTCGATGCCGCGCCCGCGGCCGGTGAACACGTCTCGGACGAATCGCACGTACCCGCTCCGCCCCGACAGCGGCAGCAGCGGTGAGCCGCGACGGGTGATCGAGAGGATGCCGCCGTCCACCGAGGGCACCGGGCGGAACCGGTGAGCCGCCACCCTGCCGTGCAGTTCGAACGAGAACCACGGTGCCGACTGCGCCGTCATCATGGTGGCACCGCCGACACCGGCGCGCTTGCGGGTGACCTCCCACTGCGTGAGCAAGACGGCGTGCTGCCAGTCTCGCTGCGCCAGCAGACGGCGCAGCAGCGGCGTCGTGATGTGGAACGTGATGTTGCCCACCACGACCGGGCGGTCGTAGCGCACGCGTAGCGCATCCCCGTGCTGCACGTCGAGACCTGGATGCCGCCGGCGCAGTCGGTGCACCCGGTGCTCGTCGATCTCGATCGCGCGCAGGTCGCGGCCCAGCGGGATCAGCTCGGCGGTGAGGGCGCCGTCACCCGGTCCGAGTTCGAGGATCGGCCCTTGGGTGTCGGCGACGAGGTCGCGGATGCTGCGGATCGTGGGCGCGTGGACGAGGAAGTTCTGGCCGAGTTCGTGCCGGCCGCCGTGAACGGAACGCATGGGTTGCTCCTGAAGGATCGGAGCACCCGGAAGGGATGCCGGTCACAGACCGGCCCGCGGGATGCGAGAGACCGCGCTTCCGGGTGCGGGAAGGCATCCGGAGACGGCGCGCGATGTGTGAGCGTCAGCGCGCCGTCAGGCGCGGCGCTCGCGAATCATCTGCTGGGGCGCGCCGATCTGCGCGCTCACGATCAAAGCTCCCATGCGGACGAGTCTAGGGGGAATCCAGCGTCCGGAGCACCGCGGGCCAGGCCGTGGTGCCGAGCGCGGCATCGGCCTCCGCCGTTCCGCCTCTGGCCATGCGGACGCCGCCCGCGGCGGGGGTCTCGCCCGGCAGCAGCAGCCGGTGTCCGGCATCCGGGTGTGTCACGACGGTTGTGCTCATCCCGGCATCCGTGCGATCGCGCTCGATGCTTCGGGCGAAGTCGACGGACGGCCACACCTGGTCGTCGCCGCCGGCGATCAGCAGCACGTCGCCGGCGATGTCCTCGACGCGGATGCGCGCCGCCGCCGCGTCCTCGGAGAAGCGGAGCAGGCTCGAGGCGTACAGCGAACGGAACGACGGCGGATCTGAACCCGGCGCCCAGTCCTGGTCGAAGCCGACGCAGGGGAGCGGAGCTCCGCGATGCGTCCAGTGCGACGACCATGCACCGTCGGCAGCACCGGCCCAGACGACCGATGAAGGCGCGACGGCGATCACACCATCGACCGAGATCAGGCTCGCCGTCGTCAGCGCCGCTTCGGCCCCGAACGACGTGCCGAAGATCACGACACGATCCGCCTCGGTTCTCAGCTGATCGATCTGCTCGGCGAACAGCTCGATCGGCACCTCATGCGGGGCGGGTCGCTGACCCTCACCGCCGAACCAGCGGATGGCCCTGACCCGCGCGCCGTGCGCGGCGAGCAGCTCGGCGCGCTCGACCTCGATGCGTCCGCTCGACCCGGCGACCAGCAGCACAGCGGTGCCGGTCGGGTTCGCGGAGAACGCGTCGTGTCTGTCCTGCGGGGCGATCGGATGCGGCACAGGTCCAGCCTAGGCAGGCGACCACTCAGTGCGGTGCGTGGTACTCGGCCTCGCCGCGCTTCCAGTAGCCCTTCACGATCGCCTGCGCGGCCGGGATGTCCCAGCGTTCCAGCAGGGCACGGCCCGACTTGACGATCGCCTGCTCGGCGGCGATGAACACGAAGGTGTCAGCACCCGGGCGATCCGCGGCGTCGAGCCCGTCGAGGAAGGCGATCAGCGCCGACCCGGCCGGGGCGTCGCCGCGGTGCAGCCACTCGATCGCCACCGGAGCATCGATCCAGATCTCGTCGGCCGCGGACTTCACCTCGATCACGATGCGGGCGGGCACCTCGGCGGGCAGTGTCCTCGCGAAGCGGCGGATCGCCGGGATCGCCGTCTCGTCACCGACCAGCATCCAGGCATCCGGCGTCCCCTCGATCAGCTGCGAGCCGCGCGGGCCGCCGACGCCGATCGTCGCTCCGAGCGGTGCGGTCGCGGCCCAGGGGGCGGCGACGCCCTCGTCCCCGTGCACGGCGAACTCGACCTCGAGCCAGTCCTCGCCCCAGCTCAGCGGGGTGTACTCGCGGCTCGGGGCGGCGCGCATCTCCTCCACCGACGACACGGGCCCTGCCGGGAAGAACAGCCGCATGTGGTCGTCGCAACCGGGGGAGTCGAAACCCTCCAGGTCGCTGCCGGTGAGGCGCACCCGCACGTAATCGGGAGCGATCCGCTCGCGGGCGGCGAGAGTGGCGGAGCGGAACCGCAGGTCGAGACCGCGGCGTTCGAGGCGGAATCCGGGCGATTTGACGATCGGGGAGGTCATGCTGCTACCTTAGCCGGGTCAGGTAAGGCTTACCTACATTCCCCACCCCACAGCAAGGAGTTCCTCCATGTCCGTGCCCCGCATTCTCGCCGTCACCGGCCTGGCCACCGCGACCCTGCTCGCGATCGCAGGCTGCGCCACCGAGAAGCCCGCCGCCGAACAGAAGACTCCCCCCGCTGCGGCATCCGTCACCATCGAGGACAACACCGGCAGCCACGAGATCGCCACGCCGCCGGCATCCGTCGTCGCGACCGACAACCGCACGTTCCAGACCCTCGACGAGTGGGGCATCGAACTCTCCGCCGCCGCGGTCTCGCTCATGCCCGAGACCGTGTCGTACAAGACCCAGGAGGGTCTCGTCGACCTCGGCTCGCACCGCGAGCCGAACCTCGAACTCGTCGTCGCCGCGGCGCCCGACCTGGTCATCAACGGCCAGCGCTTCACCCAGCACGGCGAGGCGATCGCGTCGCTCGTGCCGGATGCCACGATCATCGACCTCGAGCCGCGCGAGGACGAGCCCTTCGACGCCGAGCTCAAGCGGCAGACCGCCGCGCTCGGTGAGATCTTCGCGAAGCAGACCGAGGCGAAGAAGCTCAACGACAAGCTCGACGCGTCGATCGAGAAGGCGAAGAAGGCCTACGACGAGGGAGACACCGTCATGGCCGTCACCACCTCGGGCGGGCAGATCGGCTACGTCGCGCCGAAGGTCGGCCGCACCCTCGGCCCGGTGTTCGACATCCTCGGACTGACTCCGGCGCTCGAGGTCGAGGGCGCCACCGACGACCACCAGGGCGACGACATCTCAGTCGAGGCGATCGCGAAGGCCAACCCCGACTGGATCCTCGTCATGGACCGCGACGCCGTCTTCGCCGCGGAGGAGCCGGAGTACGTGCAGGCCGCTCAGATCATCGAGAACTCCGAGGCGCTGAAGGGCGTCACCGCCGTGAAGGACGCGCAGATCGTCTACATGCCCGTCGACACGTACCTGAACGAGGGCATCCAGACCTACACGACCTTCTTCAACGACTTCGCGAAGGCGCTGGAGAAGGCGAAGGCCTGACCGCCCGACGTCCTTCGTCTCGCTGCGCTCGCTCAGGAACCGGTTCTGCTCCGGCTCCTGAGCGAGGAGCGCAGCGACGAGACGAAGGACGTCGCCAAGGCTCATCATGACGACCCTCACCGCACCTCCGCCCACGCGCACCACCCGCGGGCGGCTGTTCGACCCCGCACTGCTGATCGGCATCCTCGTCGTCGCCGTGCTGCTCGCGCTCTCGCTGTTCACCGGCGTCTACGACGTCGCGGGCGCCGAGGACGGCGCCGAGATGTTCGCGATCACCCGCATCCCGCGCACGATCGCCCTCGTGCTGGCCGGCGCCGCGATGGCGATGTGCGGACTCGTGATGCAGCTGCTCACGCAGAACCGCTTCGTCGAGCCGACCACCACCGGAACCACGGAGTGGGCCGGCCTCGGACTGCTCGTCGTGATGATCCTGTGGCCAGGCGCTCCGATCCCGGTCCGGATGGTCGGAGCCGTGCTCGCCGCGTTCATCGGGACCATGGTGTTCTTCCTTTTCCTGCGGCGGGTGTCGCTGCGGTCCTCGCTGATCGTGCCGATCGTCGGGATCATGCTCGGGGCCGTGGTCGGCGCGCTGTCGACCTTCATCGCGCTGCAGACCAACACCCTGCAGAATCTCGGCGTCTGGTTCGCGGGCAGCTTCACCTCGGTGCTGCGCGGGCAGTACGAGCTGGTCTGGATCGTCGCCCTGGTCGGCGCCGCGGTGTTCGTCGCGGCCGATCGCTTCACCGTCGCCGGGCTCGGGCAGGAGGTCGCCACCTCGGTCGGCCTGAACCACGGTCGCATCGTGCTGCTCGGCACTGTGCTCATCGCGATCGCGACCGGCGTGGTCACCGTGGTCGTCGGCAATCTGCCGTTCCTCGGACTCATCGTGCCGAACATCGTCTCGATGATCCGCGGCGACGACCTCCGCAGCAACCTGCCGTGGGTGTGCGTGCTCGGCACCGGCATCGTCACGCTCTGCGACCTCATCGGCCGCACCGTGATCCGTCCGTTCGAGGTGCCGGTGTCGCTCATCCTCGGCGTGGTCGGCGCGGCGGTCTTCGTGGTCCTGCTCCTGAGGCAGCGTCGTCGTGCTTAGATCGCTCGTTCCCGAGAGCCGGATGCCCGTCACCCGTGCATCCGGCCCGCTGTCGGCGCCCGGAGCACGGCGCCGCATGATCATCGTGCTCGCCGTCCTCGGCATCCTGTCCCTGCTGTTCTCCTTCGGGCTGCTCGCGTACGGCAACCCGATGCCGGTCGGCACCGAGGGGTTCTGGCGCATCGCGCGCCTGCGCGTGATGACCGTGGTGGTGCTCGCGATCGTCGCGGTCGCGCAGGCCACCGCGACCGTGGCGTTCCAGACCGTGACGGCGAACCGCATCATCACACCGTCGATCATGGGCTTCGACGCGCTCTTCGTCGCCGTGCAGACCACGGCCGTCTACGTGCTCGGCGTCGCCGGGATCACCGCCCTGCGCGGGCCATGGCAGTTCGTGCTGCAGGTGTCGATCATGGTCGGCCTCGCCGTCGCGCTCTACGGCTGGCTGCTCACCGGACGCTACGCGAACCTGCAGATCATGCTGCTGATCGGCATCGTGATCGGGGGAGGACTCGGCGCCGTCTCGACGTTCATGCAGCGGCTGCTCACGCCGAGCGAGTTCGACGTGCTGAGCGCGCGCCTGTTCGGCAGCGTCGCGAACGCCGACCCCGAGACGCTGCCGATCGCGATCCCGCTGGTCCTGTTGGCGGCATCCGGACTGTGGGCGTCGTCGCGCCGGCTCAACGTCATGGCGCTGGGCGCGGATGCCGCGACCTCGCTCGGACTGAATCACCGGCGGATGCTGATGACGGTGCTCACCCTGGTCGCGGTGCTCATCGCGACGTCGACCGCGCTGATCGGGCCGATGGTGTTCCTGGGCTTCCTCGTCGCGACCCTCGCCTACCAGTTCGCCGACACCTACGACCATCGTTTCGTGTTCCCGGTCGCGGTGCTGACCGCGTTCACGATCCTCACCGGCGCGTACTTCGTGATGCGCAACGTGTTCTCCGCACAGGGCGTCGTGTCGATCATCATCGAGCTGGTCGGCGGAACCATCTTCCTGATCGTCATCCTCAGAAAGGGGCGTCTGTGACCGCTCTCGCGATTGCCGGGGTCCGCAAGGACTATTCGGACTCGGTCGGCATCGGCCCGATCGACCTGCGCATCCCGACCGGCGGGATCACCGCGCTGATCGGCCCCAACGGCGCGGGCAAGTCGACGCTGCTGACGATGGCCGGCCGGCTGCTCGGGATGGATGCCGGCACGATCGAGGTCGCCGGGCTCGACGTCGCCCGCAGCAGGTCGAAGGATCTCGCCAAGGTCGTCTCGGTGCTGCGGCAGGAGAACCACTTCATCACCCGGCTCACGGTGCGCCAGCTGGTCGGGTTCGGGCGGTTCCCGCACTCCCGCGGACGTCTGACCGTCGCCGACGAGGAGGCGATCAGTCGGGCGATCGAGTTCCTCGAGCTCACCGAGCTCGAGACCCGATACCTCGACGAACTGTCAGGCGGTCAGCGGCAGCGGGCGTACGTCGCGATGGTGCTCGCGCAGGACACCGACGTTGTGCTGCTGGACGAACCGCTGAACAACCTCGACATGCGGCACGCCGTGCGGATGATGGCGCAGCTGCGTCGCGCCGCCGACGAGCTCGGACGCACCATCGTGATCGTGCTGCACGACATCAACTTCGCCGGGCACTACGCCGATCGCATCTGCGCGATGCGCGACGGGAACGTCGTCGAGTTCGGGACACCCGCCGAGATCATGACCGACGAGGTGCTCACCAGGGTCTTCGACACCCCGGTGCAGGTGATCGAGGGGCCCCACGGCCCGCTCGCCGTCTACTACTAGACCTCGACGCCGTTCGACTCGTCGTTCACGCCCTGGTTTCCGCCGCGACGGGACTCCACGGCGATCAGCCAGATCACGGAGACGAACGCGGCGATCGCGATGCCGAGCCACACGTTCTGCAGGATCAGCCCGAAGATCACGCCCAGCACGAGCAGCACCACCGTGCCGCCGAGCCATGTGAAGCGGCCTCGTCGCTTGTTTTCCATGGGCGCAACACTAACGTCTGCGGTGGTCCTCGGGCGCGAGTCGAGGACCGCGGCGGGGCTCGGCCACGCCGCTGGCGAGGATGAACCGCACGGCACGCTGCCGCTGGCCGGCCCATGGGGCCAGCAGCTCGAGCATCCCGGCGTCGTCCGTCCGCGATCCCGTGAGCGCATACCCGACCTCGTGGGCGAGGTGGTAGTCGCCGACGCTCACGGCATCGGGATCGCCGAGCGCGCGCTGGCGAGTCTCGGCCGACGTCCAGGTGCCGACGCCCGGCAGGCTGGTCAGCGCGCGTTCGCGCGCGTCGCCGTCGGATGCCCGGAGCACGGCGCGTTCGACGCTGTCTCCGCGCGCGGCAGCACGGACGAGCGTGCGGGACTGCTGGGGCTGCACGGCCGCGCGCTGCCACGCCCACGACGGGATGCGCCGCCAGGTCTCCGCGGTCGGCGGGACGAACATCGGTCGAGGTGTGGGCCCGGGGACGCGTTCCCCGAATCGGGTGACGAGCTGGCGCCAGGCGCCGAACGCCTGCATCCCCGTGACCTTCTGCTCGATGATCGCCCCCGCGAGCGCCTCGAACACGCGGTCGGTGCGGGTCAGCCGCATTCCGGGATGGCGCTGCGCCGCGGCTTCGACGAGCGGATGCTGCGACGCGTCGAACCCGGAGGAGTCGTCGTCCGCGCCGCACAGTCGCGGGACGGCGTCGAGCGCCTCCGCGGCGCCCGGCCCCCAGGCGGAGGCGTGCACCTCGCCGCGCGCGGCGCGCAGCGCGAGGCTTGCGAGACCGGCATCCGTGCGCAGTGCGAGCCAGATCACGGTTCCGGCGACGGCCGTCGTCGGATCACCGGCACCACGCTGCAGCACGCCGAGCGTGCGGGGCAGGTCGAGCGGATGCCCCGGCGAGTACACGGCCTGCAGCGGAGCGGTCGCGCGCGCAGCGCCGGCATCCGCTGTCAGGGTCATGCGCTCACTCTACGTCCGGTCCCTGACAGTCCCTGCGCCGGGCATCCGGCGGGCGGCAGGTTCGCGATCCGGCAGGTGCGCGCGGCACTCTTCTGCTTGCGCGGCATTTCTCGGCTCGTGCGGCGCGTATCTGCGTCGCATGTGTACGGAACTGCAGCGCGTGCGTTCGGGTGTGTGCGGATAGGTGCAGCACGTAGCGCGATCGTTGATTGGTGAGCCGCGGCCGGCCACAGCGGTGCCGCCGCGGCGACGTCCGGTCTTCTACCGGTTGCGCGGCACCTTTCTGCTCGTGCGGCACCTTTCTGCTCGTGCGGCGCGTATCTGCGTCGCGTGTGCACGGAACTGCAGCGCGAGCGTCCGAGCGCGCACGGAACTGCAGCGCGGGCGTCCGAGCGCAGAGGAACTGCAACGCGAGCCGACCGAGTCGCGGGGCGGAACCTCAGAAGCGGTCGGGCGAGGGGGTGCCGTGGCCGTAGCGGATCACGACGTCGGCGTGCCGGTCGAACCGGTAGCCGACTCCGCGCACCGTGCGCACGATGTCCTCGTAGCGGCCGAGCTTGGCGCGCAGCCGGCGCACGTGCACGTCGATGGTGCGCTCGCCGGGGGCGGCTTCCTCATCGCTGGCCTGCCAGAGTGCGCCGACAAGCTCGGAGCGCTCGATCGTGCGGCCCTCGCGCAGCACCAGGTACTGCAGCAGCTCGAACTCCTTGTAGGTGAACGCGGCGGATTCACCGTCGATGAGCACGCGCTTGCGGGAGATGTCGACGACGACGCCGAGCTCCTCGTCCTTCTCCTCCTCGACAGCGGCCTTGGAGCGGGCGATCGCACCGGGCTCCTGCAGAGCGAGGCGGACGACATCGAGGTCGCGGCCGCCGGAACCGTGCGGGGCGAGGGCGACGGTCGCGTGGGTCTCGGCGCCGGGGGCGAGCTCTGCGAGCGTGCGGCGCAGGGCGTCGACCAGGACCGGAAGGCTCACGCCGGCCTCAGCAGCCTTGATCTCGTCGAGACCGACGTAGAGGGCGAAGCCACGGGGCGAACGGACGGAGGGCAGGTCGGCAGCGGCATCCGAGGGGGACACGACGCGGACGGGGGCGGTGACGGGACGCTCGAGAAGGGCGGTGTTCGACATGATGATGGATCCTCAGAGGGGATGCGAGCCGATGGCTCTGATGCGTTGCAGAAAGACCGGGCGGAGCCGGAAAGAAAGGCACACGGGTGCGGTGCCCTGGCTCACGCTCCGCAGATGGCGGAAGAGGTGAGCGAAGAGGGGTGGTTGCGCCTTAGCAACACATTCGGCAACACATGCCAACGCGACCGGGCATCATCATCCCGGCAGTCCTGTTCGCCTCCTGGGCGGACAAAGGGCTTGCGTTGGTGGTCATGGGGGGATTATTGCCGATCATGACCCGTCATGTCAAAACGTGACCGGTCGACGATTTGGTATCCCGAATTCGTCACACGCCGTCACGACGATTCGGATGCCTGTCACGCCGCGCGTACGCTCCAGAACACCCCTCCCCGAAAAGTGTTCGATAGGAACCGCTCATGAGACTGACCAAGAGATCGATCGCCGCCCCCGCCGCACTGCTGGCGGGAATGCTGGCACTCGGCGGATGCGCCGCCACGGCCGACCCCGGGCCGGATGCCGAGAAGAACGATCTCAGCTCCATGGAGGACGAGTTCTACAAGGCGACGGACCCGAGCAAGAGCCCGGCAGCGGCGAACGCCCGCACCGACGTCTTCGTCAGCACCATCAGCAAACCCGGCGGAGTGTTCCTGCCCGGCTTCTACGACAACGGCTGGGACGGCAATGCCGTGCAGCCGATCTTCGCGTCGCTGGTCGTCACCGACAAGTCCGGTGAGGCGGTCGCCGACCTCGCCGACGAGTGGAAGGTCTCGGACGACGGACTCACCTACACGTTCCACATTCGCGACGGTGCGAAGTTCAGCGACGGCTCGCCGGTCACTGCAGAGGATGTCGCCTTCACGCTGACGCTGCTGAACGACCCGCAGTACGCGGGCGGCGTCGACTTCAGCGCCATCGTGATCAAGGGCACCGACGAGTACAAGAACGGCTCCGCCACCTCGCTCTCGGGTCTCGACGTGGTCGACAAGCAGACGATCAAGATCACCACCGAGAAGCAGAACCCGCTCGCGCTGCGCACGCTCGGCGGCCAGGTCATCTCGAAGGCCTACTACGGCAAGGGATATGTCAAGGGCCAGCTCGACTACCTGAAGGCCCTCTACGGCGCACCGCTCGGCGCAGGTCCCTACGCGCTCGACGAGTATGTCGAGGGGCAGGAGATCCGCTACAAGGCGAACCCGAACTACTACTCGGGCGAGCCGTCCATCCCGCGCCTGATCTTCAAGGTCGTCTCCAGCGACTCCGCACTGCAGAACTTCGAGAACGGCGACATCGACCAGGGCGGCTTCGGCAGCGACCCCGCCGTGCTGGAGGAGCTGCAGGGGCTCGGGTTCGCGAACATCCGCGCCGCCGTGGTTCCCGACATCGGCCAGATCTGGGTGAACAACAAGAAGCCCGCGCTCGCCGACACCGAGGTGCGCCAGGCTCTCTACTACGGTCTGGATCGTCAGCAGATCGTGGACGCCAAGTACAAGGGCCTCGGACAGGTCGCCGACGTCTACGCCGCGCCCACGCAATGGTCCTACACGGACAAGGGCGTGACGAAATACGACTACGACCCGAAGAAGGCCGGCAAGCTGCTCGACGAGGCCGGGTGGAAGAAGGGGGCTGACGGCGTCCGCGAGAAGGACGGCGTCAAGCT
Source organism: Microbacterium sp. MAH-37 (assembly GCF_009758255.1). Classification (GTDB taxonomy): domain Bacteria; phylum Actinomycetota; class Actinomycetes; order Actinomycetales; family Microbacteriaceae; genus Microbacterium. The sequence continues at coordinate 224,690 of NZ_WSEN01000008.1, read as the reverse complement.
CAAGCTCTCGTACATCACCACGAAGGACGACGACCCGATCATCCCGATCGCCGAGAACACCTACACCGAGCTCGGCATCGACTTCGTGCCCGAGGTGCTGGACTCCAACACCGCGTTCGATCGCCTCTACAGCGGCGACTACGACCTCGCAGGGTTCCGCACCAGCGGCCTGTCCGACCCCAACGACGCCGTCAGCGAGTTCGGCACCGACGACCCCGACATCAATGTCACCGGGTACTCGAACCCGGAGGTCACCAAGCTGATCCAGCAGGGCACGTCGACCTTCGACCAGGACGAGCGTCAGAAGATCTACACCGAGCTGTACAAGAAGCTCAGCGAGGACCCGCCCACGATCCTGATCGACTACCGCAAGTCGATCTCGGCGTGGAACGCCCGCATCGAGGGCGGCGAGAAGTACTCCACCGGTGCTGACGATGCGGCGATCGCGCTCGCGCAGCTGAAGATCGCGGAGTAGGACCCAGGATGCTTCCGGACGGGGTGTGGACCCCCGTCCGGAAGCATTCGGTGCGTCCACATCCCGACAGCTGCGTGCAATGACCCGATACATCCTCAAGAGACTCGCCCTGATGGCAGCACTGCTCATCGGCGTCTCCGTCCTCGTCTTCTTCCTGTTCTCCCTCATGCCGGGCGATTACTACAGTTCGAACCGTACGCTCACGCCCGAGCGCAAGGCCGAGCTGCGCGCCCTCGCCGGCCTCGACAAGCCGGTGATCGTGCAGTACTTCATCTGGTTCGGCAACATGCTGCACGGCGACTTCGGCTACTCGCTGGAGCACAAGCAGCCGGTCGCCGAGGTGATCGCACCGCTGATCTGGAACTCGTTCATCATCGCGTTCGCGGCGTTCGTGCTCACCTGGATCATCGCCGTGGTCTCCGGCGTGCTGGCCGCGGTCAAGCAGTACTCCTGGTTCGACAAGCTCGTCACCATCGGCCTGTTCGCGTCGCTCTCGATCCCGTCGTTCTTCATCGGCCTGCTGCTGATCAAGGTGTTCGCCGTCGACCTGCACTGGCTTCCCACCGGGGGAATGCTCGACACCGGCAGCAACTCCACGGGCATGGCCAGGGTGCTCGAGGTCATGCGGCACATGATCCTGCCGGTGGCGATCCTCACCTTCCTCGGCGCCGGGTCGCTGACCCGCTACTTCCGCACCGGGATGCTCGAGGTGCTGCGCGCCGACTTCATCCGCACCGCCCGCGCGAAGGGGCTCAAGGAGCGTTCCGTGGTGTTCTCGCATGGGCTGCGTAACGCGCTGCTGCCGGCGATCACGCTGCTCGCCTTCGAGCTCCCCGGCCTGTTCGCCGGCGCCATCATCACGGAGCAGATCTTCAACTGGCCGGGCGTGGGACGCATGCAGCTGGACTCCGTCGCGACCCGCGACTACGCGGTGCTGATGACCATCACCATGCTGCTCGCCTTCCTCACCGTGCTGGGCAGTTTCCTCGCCGACATCCTGTACGCGGTCGCCGACCCCAGGGTGCGGCTCGTCGACGCGAGGAGCGCATCATGAGCGGCGGCGGAGAGCTCATCGTCACCCAGATCACGGACCCGGAGCTCGGCCCGGCGCCGGAGCCGCCGGCGCCTCGCCGCACCCGGTCCGGCAGGCGGCGCTCGCTGTGGGGCGACTCGTTCGCGCGGCTGCTGCGGATGCCGGCGGCGAGCATCAGCCTCGCGCTGCTGGTGTTCATGCTGCTGTTCAGCTTCGTCGGCCCGCTGCTGACGGGGTACACCGGCGACGAGATCAACCTGCGCATCCAGGACCACGAACCCACGATGGATCACTGGCTGGGCACCGACGGCTACGGCCGCGACGTGCTCACGCGGCTCATGCTCGCCGGTCGCATCTCGCTGACCATCGGCATCGCCTCGATGCTGCTGTCGCTGCTGATCGGCGCGGTGCTCGGCATCATCGCCGGGTACTACGGCGGTCTGGCCGACACGATCATCATGCGCGCGGCCGACCTGCTGATGTCGATCCCCGGTCTGCCGCTACTGATCGTCATGGCCGCGGTGCTCTCCGAGCTGAAGGTCGATCCCTCGCAGCGCATCTACATCGTCATGCTGCTGCTCAGCTTCATCGGCTGGCCGTCGCTGGCCCGCCTGATCCGCGGACAGGTGCTGTCACTGCGCGAGGCGCCGTACATGCGCGCCGCCGAGGTGCTCGGCCTGAGCGCGGCATCCCGTCAGTTCCGGCACCTGCTGCCGAACGTCATGCCGCTGCTGATCGTGGTGGCCACGCTGAGCACCGCATCCGGCATCCTCAGCGAATCCGCGCTCAGCTTCCTCGGCCTCGGCGTGCAGCCGCCGAACGCGTCCTGGGGCAACATGATCAGTTCTGCCAACAACCTCATCGACTTCCAGCAGCACTGGTGGCTGTGGGTGCCGCCCGGCGTCGCGCTGCTGATCACGATCGCGGCGATCAACGTGTTCGGCGATCGGATGCGCGATGTCTTCGACCCGAGGATGAAGAAGTGAGTGCCATGGGAGATCTGCTCGTACAGGTGGAGGACCTCTCGGTGCGGTTCCCCACCGAGAACGGCCCGCGCACCGTCGTCGACGGCGTGGGCTTCGAGGTGCACGCCGGTGAGGTCGTCAGCATCGTCGGCGAGTCCGGATCGGGCAAGAGCATCACCGCGCTCTCACTGCTCAACCTCGTCGATGAACCAGGCGAGGTCTTCTCGGGCCGGGTGCTGTTCGACGGCGACGACGTGCTGAGGATGAAGGGCACAGCGCTGCAGAAGCTGCGCGGCGGGGAGGTCGGCATGATCTTCCAGGAGCCCATGCGGTCGCTGAACCCGGTCTTCACGATCGGCAAGCAGCTGATCGAGACGATCAGGGCGCACGAGAGCGTGAGCGTCGGAGACGCGCACGACCAGTCCGTGGAGTGGCTGCGCCGCGTCGGGCTGCCGAACCCGGACCGCATCATGCGCTCGTACCCGCACGAGATGTCGGGCGGGATGCTGCAGCGCGCGATGATCGCGGTCGCACTGTGCTGCCGCCCCCGGCTGCTCATCGCAGACGAGCCCACCACGGCTCTGGACGTCACGATCCAGGCGCAGATCCTCGACCTGCTGCTGGACCTGCGCGATGAGACCGGCATGGCACTGCTGTTCATCACGCACGATCTGGGTGTCGTGGCCGAGGTCGCGGACACCGTGCTTGTCATGTACGGCGGGCACATCGTCGAGCGCGGCGACGTGTTCGGGCTCTTCGAGAATCCGCAGCATCCGTATACCGATGCGCTGTTGAAGGCGCGGCCGATGCCGGGTCAGCGCTTGGACCGGCTGCCGGTGATCTCGGACGAGGTGCGCCGACTGGCGCTGGCAGGAACGGAGGCGTCGGCATGAGCGCTCCCGTCATCGAAGAGCCCCTCGTCGAGGCGACCGACATCGTCAAGCACTTCGTGTCGCGCGGCGATGGCCGCGGCGGGAAGAAGCGCACTGTCAAGGCCGTCGACGGCGTCACCCTGAGCATCCGCGAGGGCGAGATGTTCGGTCTGGTGGGGGAGTCCGGCAGCGGCAAGACCACCTTCGGGCAGTCGCTGCTGCGCATGCACGAGCCGACATCGGGCTCGGTGCGGTTCCGCGGCGAGGAGATCCTCGGGCTGGGCAAGAAGGATCTCCGCCGGCTGCGGCCGAAGATGCAGTACGTGTTCCAGGATCCGTTCAGCGCGCTGAATCCGCGCCTGTCGATCGCTGCGGCGATCGGCGAGCCGATGCGCGCGCACGGGCTGGCCGGCAGGCACGACGAGCGCGACCGCGTGATCGAGGTGCTGGAACAGTGCGGCATGGAGCAGGACGCCATGGATCGCTACCCGCACGAGTTCTCCGGCGGGCAGCGTCAGCGCATCGTGATCGCGCGGGCGATGGCGCTGCAGCCCGAGTTCGTCGTCGCCGACGAGCCGGTCTCGGCGCTCGACGTGTCGGTGCAGGGGCAGATCGTGAACCTGCTGACGGATCTGCGCGAGCAGCGGCGCACGTCGTTCCTGTTCATCTCGCACGACCTCAGCGTGGTCGAGCACATGTGCACGAGCGTGGCGATCATGTACCGCGGGCAGATCGTCGAGCAGGGCACGCGCGACCAGATCTTCGGCTCGCCGCAGCATCCGTACACGCAGGAGCTGCTCGCGGCCGTGCCGATCGCCGACCCTCGGCAGCGCGGCAGACGCCGCGGCCGCCGGGTGAGCAGGGACTGGGACGATCCGGATGCGGCGCGGCCGACGCTGCAGGACGTCGGCGACGGGCACCTGGTGGCGCTTCCCGGCGCCTCCGGTTCCTGAGCGCACCTCGTTGCGCCTCGCGGATCCTGAGCGAGCGAAGCGAGACGAAGGGCGCTCAGGATCCGCGAGAGCGAGACGAAGGGCCGAATTCGGACGTAGCGTGGAGGGGTGACGATCGACGCGCAGACCGAGGGATTCCAGCTGACCGACGAGAAGGATGCCTCGCGCTACACGCTGACGCACGACGGCACCCTCGTGAGCGTGCTCGACTACCGCGACGACGGCAGCACCGTGGCCCTGACCAGGGCGTACACGATCCCGGCCTTCCGCGGGCGCGGCTACGCCGCCGTCGTCACGGAGGGCGCGGTCGCCGACATCGAGTCCCGCGGTGACCGCGAGATCGATCCGGTCTGCTGGTACGTCGCGGACTGGTTCGAGCTGCACCCGGAGAAGCAGGGGCTGCTGCGCCGGCGGTGAGGGTTCGGGCCCGCGCGGCACGCCTCGGAGGCGATGTCGGAGGCTCTCCGTACCGTGGGGGTATGCGAATCCTGCACACCTCCGACTGGCACATCGGGCGCACCTTCCATGGGCACGCCACGCTCGATGCGCTCGGAGCCGTGCTCGATGCGCTGGTGGCGCAGGTCCGCGAGAACGACGTCGACGTCGTGATCGTCGCGGGTGATGTCTTCGACTCCGCGACGCCCGCCGCCTCGGCCTACACGCTGCTCGACGACGCGCTGATCGCGCTGCACGAGACCGGCGCGACGGTCATCGTCACGAGCGGCAACCACGACTCCGCGGCGCGGCTCGGGTTCCATTCCCGGCTGCTGCGCGACGGCATCCACGTGCTGACCGATCCCACCGCGATCGCGACGCCCGTGACGGTCGAAGACGAGCACGGGGCGGTGCGGTTCTTCGGCATCCCGTACCTCGAACCCGCGATCGTGCGACAGCACTGGCCGGAGGCGTCGCTGAAGAACCAGGCGCAGACCATGGCACACGCGATGGACCTCGTGCGGGACGGCATCGCGAGCGACGAGGGGCGATCGGTGGCGATCGCGCACTGCTTCGCCGCGGGCGTCGATGCGACAGCGGGCCTCGAGCGCGAGGTGCGGCAGGGCGGGCTCGACGTCGTGCCGCTGGCGGTGTTCGACGGGCCCGACTACGTCGCCCTCGGCCACATCCACGGGCGTCAGCAGCTCAGCGACCGGGTGCGCTACTCGGGTGCTCCGCTGCACTACAGCTTCGGCGAGCAGCACAAGGAGCGCGGCTCCTGGCTGATCGAGCTGGATGCCGGGGGACTGGCGTCCACCGAGTGGCTCGCGCTGCCGGTGCCGCGGCGGCTGGTCACGCTGACCGGCTCGCTCGACGAGATCCTCACCGATGAGAACGTCGCTGCGCACGCCGACGACTGGGTGTGCGCGGTGTACACCGATCCCGTGCCGCAGCACGAGCCGATGCGGCGGCTGCGCGAGCGTTTCCCGTTCTGCGCGCTCGTGCAGCACGCGCCGGTCGGTGCCGGTGCCGCAGAGGAGCAGTCCTACGCGCAGCGCCTGCACGGAGCAGTGACCGATACCGAGCGCATCGAGGCCTTCCTCGAGCACGTCCGCGCCGGAGCCGGGGCGAGCGAGCGGGAGGCTGAGCTGATCCGCGACGTGCTCGACGATCGCGTGCGCGCAGAGGCACTCGTTTGAGGCTGCACCGCCTGGAAGTCGAGGGCTTCGGCCCCTTCCGGGCCCGGCAGGTCGTGGACTTCGACGCGTTCGCCGACGACGGCATCTTCCTCATCGGCGGGCGCACCGGCGCCGGAAAGTCGTCGATCCTCGACGCCGTCTGCTTCGGCCTCTACGGCGGTGTTCCGCGGTACGACGGCGGCGAGAAGCGGCTGCGCAGCGACCACAGCGAGCCCGACGACCCCACCGAGGTGGTCGTCGAGTTCAGCACGGTCGCCGGGCGCTTCCGCGTCACACGCTCGCCCGAGTACCTGCGCCCCGCCAAGCGCGGCGGCGGGCTCACCAAGCAGGCGGCCGCGGTCTCGCTCGAGGAGTGGACGGACGCCGGATGGGTCGGGAGAGCGGCCCGCGCCGTCGACGTGGCGAATGAGCTCACCGACATCCTGCAGCTCACCCAGGAGCAGTTCCTGCAGGTGATCCTGCTCGCGCAGAACAGGTTCGCCGACTTCCTGCTGTCCGACAGCCGTGAGCGCCAGCGACTGCTGCGCCGGCTGTTCGGCACCGAGCGCTTCGAGGACTACCAGGCGCGGTTCGATGAGCGTCGCCGGGCTGCGGAGCAGGCGCTCGGCACGCGCCGCGCGACGGTGGAGGCGCGACTGGAGCAGGCCGAGGAGATCGTCGCCTCGGCCGAGCTCGGTGGCGAAGAGACCCCGCTCGCCGCCGGCGCGGGTGCTGACGAGCGCATCGCCGCGCTGCGCCGTGCCGTGGCACGCGGTGAATACCGGTCGGAGAGGCTGGACGCCGAGCGTGACGAGGCAGAGAAGCGCCTCGCCGCGGCGGACGTCGGTCTCGCCGACCTCAAGGAGCTGCGCACGGCGCAGACGGAGCGCGACCGGGCACGCAGGGCACTCGACGCGCTGGAGGCGCAGTCGGCCGACATCGCAGACGCGAAGGAGCGCCGTGATCGGGCACGGGCCGCGGAGTCGCTGCGCAGCGTCATCCAGGCCACGGCGCGGGCCGAGAGGGCACACGAAGCAGCGGTTGAGGCCGAGGCCGAGGCTCGCGCGAGCTGGGATGTCCACGGCATCGTCGTCGAGCCGTGGGGCGAGGAAAGCGCGCCGGGCTCTCGGGGCGAGCGCGGCGCCACAGACCCCGCCGAGCGCGCCGAGGCGGACCACGACTCCGAGGCCGTGGCCCTCCGCGTCTGGGCCACTGCCCGCACCCGCGAGATCGGCGCGTGGAAGCACGCCGCCGAGCTCGAGCGGCAGTCCGACGAGCGCACCGCAGCTGTGGCATCCGCTCGTCAGTCCGTCGACGAGGCCACGGACGCCCTTGCCGCCGTGGGCAGGGAGCGCGAGGAGCTCCCTGCCCAGCTCGCCGAGCTCACCGAACGCCGCGACGCGGCGCGGCGGCTGGCCGACCGCGTCGATGATCTGACCCGGGCGAAGGACGAGGCCGAGCGTCGCCGAGTGGCTGCCGACGACGTCGGCAGACGAGCAGCCGAGCAGACCGACGCCGAACGTGCCGTCGTCGAGGCGAGCGCCGCGCATGCCGCGGCACAGAACGCGCTGGCCGCGCTGCGCAGGCGCCGGCTGGACGGATTCGCGGGCGAACTGGCCGCCGCGCTCGTGCCGGGCGAGGCATGTGCGGTGTGCGGGGCGACCGAGCACCCGAGCCCCGCCGAGCACGCCGACCCCGTGTCGGCCGACGACATCGACGAAGCCGAGGCGGCGCGCGACGCCGCCGCCGTCGCCGAGCGCACCGCTGCCGCCCACGAATCCGCGGTGCGGGCCGCTCTCGCCGCCGTGCGCGAGCGTGCAGACGGCCGTACGGCCGAGCAGGCCGCTGCCGAGCTCGAGAGCGCGACGATCGAGCTGGCCTCCGCCCGCGCGGCGGCGGAACAGGTCGCGCGGCTCGATGCCGACCTGCGCGCGGCCGCGACCCGTCGCGACCAGAATGAGCAGCGTCGGGCAGAGGCCGAGCAGCAGCTCTCCGGCGCGCGCGAGAGACTCGCCCTCGCCGAGCAGTCCGCGAACCAGGCCGACGCCGTCATCGCGGAGGCCAGGGCGGAGCATCCGTCGGTGGCGGCACGCATCGAAACGGTGACCGAGCAGACCTCCGACGCGGGCGCCCTCGCCGACGCGATCGATACCAGAGTGGCGCGCGCCGCCGCTGTGTCCGAGGCCCTTGCGGATCGCACTGCTGCGCTGCAGCATTCGCCGTTCGACGAGCCGACCGCCGCCAAGGCCGCGCTGCTGGCACCCGCCGACCTCACCGCCCTCGAGGAGCGGATCAGCGCGCACGCCGTCGAACTCGGAAAGGAACGCGCGATCCTGCTCGATCTCGAGCTGCGCACGCTTCCCGAGGAGCTGGTCGACCTCGCGCCGGCGCAGCAGGCAGCTGCGGATGCCCGCACCTCCTGGACCACTGCGATGGATGCCGCGAACCGTGCCCGCGGCACGGTCGCCCAGTTGCGCGGGCTGATCGACACGGCGGCATCCGAACATGCCGCCGGTGCCGAGCAGCAGGCCGAGTACGACGTGCTTCGCGGTCTCGCCGACACTCTGGCCGGGCGGGGCGCGAACACGCACAAGATGAACCTCGAGACGTTCGTGCTCGCCGCCGAGCTCGAGGAGATCGTATCGGCCGCCAACCTGCGTCTGCACGACATGTCGGCCGGGCGCTACCAGCTGCGGCACTCCGACGCCCTCGCCGCCCGCGGGGCAGCGTCCGGGCTGGGCATCGTCGTCTTCGACGCCTTCACCGGCCAGACCCGGCCGGCGCGCTCACTGTCAGGCGGCGAGACGTTCCTGTCGTCGCTCGCACTCGCGCTCGGGCTCGCAGAGGTCGTCACGGCCAGGGCCGGCGGCATCCGCCTCGACACGCTGTTCATCGACGAGGGCTTCGGGTCGCTCGACGCGGACACCCTCGAGGTCGCGATGCGCACCCTCGACGAACTCCGCCAGGGCGGCCGCACCGTCGGCGTGATCAGCCACGTCGAGGCGATGCAGGAGCAGATCCCCGCTCAGCTCACCGTGCGGACGCTGCCCGACGGTCCCAGCGTGATCGACGCGCCGGCCTAGACCGCGAAACCCGCACTGGTCTGCGTCCGGTTCGCGCGGCCCGGTCTGGTTCGCGCGGGTACTGTTGTCGCGCGGTCTGGTCTGGTTCGCGCGGCGTGATTCGGTTCGCGCTACACGTCCTGGTTCGCGCTACGCGTATGTCCGCCGCGCGAGCCAGGAACTGGAGCGCGAAGCGCCGCGAGCGCCAGAAACTGCCGCGCGAGACACGAGATGTCGCGCGAAGCGCCGAGCACGAACCGTTGCGAGCGCCAGAAACTGCAGCGCGAGATGCGAGATGTCGCGCGAAGCCCCGAGCACGAAGCGCCGAGTGCGTCAGGAACTGCAGCGCGAAGCGCTGCCATCGAGGAGGCGCCGGTCTAGACCGAGTACTCATCCTTCACGCGCGCCCAGAGCTGTGCGCTGCAGGCGGCGACGACCTCGTCCCAGAGCTGCGTCGCACCGTCTTGCGCCCGGTCGGACACCGCACGCAGCACGCGGATCGGCACCCCGAACTGCTGCGCGACCCAGATGTAGGAGAAGGTCTCCATATCGACGAGCACCCCTCCGAGCGAGCGGATACGGCCGACGGCGTCGGCATCGTCGACGAAGATGTCGCCGGTGGCGATCGTGTGGCCGTCGCGCCCGGTCTCCACGTGCGAGGGCAGCGAGACATGCTGCCCCACGACGCCGTCCAGGTCCTGCACATCGTGCTGGATCGCGGCGCTGACCTCGTAGACCCCGGAGTCCAGGTCGTCATCGACGGCGCCGGCTGTGCCGACCACGAGGATCTCGTCGTAGGCGGCGGCGTCGAGCGCGCGGGTCAGGCCGTAGGCCGCCTTGAGCTTGCCCGGCCCGGTGACCAGACGGTCGAAACCAGGGAGTTCGGCGGGGAAGGCCTGCAGCTCGGAGGCGAGGGCGGCGACGAGGAGTTTCACGCATCCATCCTCTCAGGTACAGACTGGGGTACATCGTCGAAGGAGGATGCCCGTGACCATGCAGCAGCAGATCGCCGAAGCTCTCGGAGTCAAGCCCGAGATCGACCCGCGCACGGAGATCGAGGCCAGGATCGGCTTCCTCGCCGACTACCTGGCCGCCACAGGGGCGAAGGGGTTCGTGCTCGGCATCTCGGGCGGGCAGGACTCGACCCTCGCCGGCAGGCTCGCTCAGCTCGCCGTCGAGCGGATCCGCGCGGACGGCGGGGACGCCTCGTTCCTCGCCGTGCGGCTGCCGTACCGCGTGCAGCACGACGCCGACGACGCCGAGGCCGCACTCGCGTTCATCGCCGCCGATCGGACCGTCGAGGTGAACATCCAGAACGGCGTGGACGGTGTCGAGAAGGACATCGAGAATGCGCTCGGGTCCGACACTTCGGCAGGCTCAGTGCACCGCATCACCGACTTCAACCGCGGCAACATCAAGGCCCGCATCCGCATGGTCACTCAGTTCGCCCTCGCCGGTCACGATCGGATGCTGGTGATCGGCACCGATCACGCCGCCGAGGCCGTCACGGGGTTCTACACGAAGTTCGGTGACGGGGCGGCGGATCTGCTGCCCCTGTCCGGGCTGACCAAGCGTCAGGGGCGTGCCGTGCTGCGCGAACTCGGCGCACCCGAACGGCTGTACCTGAAGGTCCCCACCGCGGATCTGCTGGACGGCCAGCCGGGCCGGGCAGACGAGGACGAGCTGGGTCTGACCTACGAGCAGATCGACGACTACCTCGAGCAGCGTCCGGTCTCGGATGACGTGGCCACCCGCATCGAGGGGAAGTACGTGGCGACCCAGCACAAGCGGCACCTGCCCGTCACACCCGACGACACCTGGTGGCGCTGAGTTCCGGGTCGAGGTGATGTCCGACCCTGCCGATAGCCTCGGAGCAGGCAGCAGAGAGGGGCATCCGTGCGGGTCATCAGGTCGGAGCAGAACGTTGCGACGAGGGTCGTCTGGAGCGCCAGCGATCTGAAGGCGGCCGCCGAGTGCGAGTTCGCCTGGGCGCGAGCCCTCGATGCCAAGCTCGGCCGGGTCCCCGCCGTCGAAGAGCCCGAGGACGCGACCCTGGCCCGTGCCGCACAGCTCGGCGACCTGCACGAACGCCGCACCCTCGAGCGGTACATCGAAGACCTCGGCACCTCCGTGGACGGCGGTCCGGGCGTTGTAGAACTGCCGAAGGTGTCGTCGACCGATGCCGAGGCCCTGGGCACCGTCGTGGCCGACACCGAGCAGGCGCTGCGGTCCGAGGCATCCGTCGTGTTCCAGGCGGCGTTCTCGACCGACGAGTTCGTCGGCTTCGCCGACTTCCTGCGCCGCGACACCGACCTGCGCTGGCGGGTGCAGGACACGAAGCTCGCCCGCACTGCCCGCGTCACAGCGCTCATGCAGCTCGCGGCATACGTCGATCAGCTCGACCGCCTCGACATCCCGCGCGCCGACGAGGTCGACCTCCTGCTCGGTGACGGAACGACCAGCATCCACCTCGTGGACGACCTGCTGCCGCTCTTCCACGTCCGTCGCGCACGGCTGCGGGCACTCATCGCCGACCGGCGCATCGACGAGGGCGCCGCCGGCGCGCCGCTCGCCTGGGGAGACGATCGCGGCGACCTGCAGATCACGGCCTGCGGGCGCTGCGCCACTTGCGAGGAGCAGGTGATCGAACACCGCGATCTGCTGATGGTCGCACGGATGCGCCCGGTGCAGCGGCAGAGGCTGCGCTCCGTCGGCATCCGCACCATCGACGACCTGGCCGCCGCATCGGATGCCCCAGAGGGAATGAACACCGACACGTTCCAGGCGCTGCGTGCGCAGGCCCGCCTGCAGCTCGGGGTCGGCGACGACCCCGCCGCTCCGCCGCCGTTCGAACTTGTCTCCTCGAACGCGATCGGCCTGATGCCCCGCCCCAGCAGGGGAGACATCTTCTTCGACTTCGAGGGTGACCCGCTGTACACCGAGCCGGTCAGGGAAGAGGGGGAGAAGCCCGACTGGGGCATCGACTACCTGTTCGGCTGGATCGACAACGCAGAGCAGTACTCCGCGCTGTGGGCGCACACCTTCGCCGACGAGCGGCAGGCGCTGCTGGACTTCCTCGAGTTCGTGAAGCTGCGAAGGCAGACGCATCCCGACATGCACATCTACCACTACGCGCCCTACGAGACCTCGCACCTCTCCGCGATGGCGGCCCGCTACGGCGTCGGTGAGGCTGACGTCGACCAGCTGCTGAGAGAGGGCGTCTTCGTCGACCTCTACCCTCTCGTCCTGCGGTCGGTGCGGGTGGGGTCGCGCTCCTACTCGATCAAGAAGCTCGAACCGCTGTACATGGGCGCTGAGGTGCGCACGAGCGACGTGCAGAAGGGCGACGACTCGATCGTCAAGTACGTGCAGGCGCGCGAGCTGCTCGCCGCGGGGCAGGAAGCAGAGGCCCGCGGCATCCTCGACGATCTGGCGGACTACAACCGCTACGACTGCGTGTCGACACGTCGCCTGCGCGACTGGCTGATCGGCCTCGCGAAGCAGGAGGGCGTGCTGCCCGCCCCGCCGGACGAGCCCGAGACGCGTGCGTACGAGCCGTCTCCGCTCTCGGTCGCGCTGATGGCAGATGCGGCGGATGCCGCGGACGAGAGCGCTGCCGAGGTGTACCGGGTCGCAGCCGCGGCCATCGACTACCACCCGCGTGAGACCAAGAGTTTCTGGCAGTCGCACTTCCAGCGGCTCCGCGAGCCGGTGTCCATGTGGGAGAGCACCCGCGACGTGCTGCGCATCGACGCTGCGCGCAGCCGGGTGCGCGAGGACTGGGCGATCGCGGAGGGCACCCGCAACCGCTCGTTCACCCGGCTCATCGAGCTGCGCGGAGAGGTCGCCCCCGGCAGCACGCTCGGCATCGGCGGACGGCCGTTCGCGCTGTACCCGATCCCGGCGCCGTTCTTCCTCGAAGCGCCGTCGCGCGTGATCCAGGTGCCGCACGAGGTCGAGATCGCGGAGGTGCTCGATGACGGGTACATCATCCGCGAGCGCGCCGTGCAGGGCGAGACCTGGTCCGAGCTGCCGATCGCGCTCGCCCCGGCGTCGCCGCCGAACGTCGGCAACCAGCAGAGGGCGATCGAGGAGTGGGCGGAGGCCGTGCACCGCACCGCTCCGGCGTTCCCGCACGACGCGGCCACCGACATCCTGCGGCGGTCCGTGCCGCGCACGCGCTCAGGAGCCCCGCTGCCCGAAGTGACCGGCGACGCCGACGATCGCACCATCGACGCGATCGTGCGCGGCGTCGTCGATCTCGACCGCAGCTACATCGCCGTGCAGGGCCCGCCCGGAACCGGGAAGACCTTCACCGGATCGCAGGTCATCACCCGCCTGGTGCGCGACCACGGCTTCAAGGTCGGCGTCGTCGCTCAGTCGCACGCGATCGTCGAGACTCTGCTCGAGCGCGTGGTGGCCGACGGCGTCCCGGCGGTCCAGGTGGCGAAGAGCCCGAAGGACGGCGAGTCCGATCCCTCGTACACGGTGATCCCCAAGGACGGGATGGCAGCGTTCATCGCCGAGCACCCGGAAGGGTTCGTCGTCGGCGGCACCGCCTGGGACTTCGCCAATACCCGCCGCGTCGACCGGGGCGGTCTCGACCTCCTCGTCATCGACGAGGCCGGCCAGTTCTCGCTCGCCTCGACCATCGCCGTCGCGGCCGGCGCGCAGCGCCTGCTGCTGCTCGGCGACCCTCAGCAGCTTCCGCAGGTCAGCCAGGGCACCCATCCCGAGCCGGTCGACACCTCCGCGCTGGGCTGGGTGATGGCGGGCAGGCAGGTCATCGACCCGGCGCACGGCTACTTCCTCGCGACATCGTGGCGGATGCATCCGGCCGTCGCCGCACCGGTCTCGCGGCTGGCCTACGCCGGTCAGCTCGCCTCGGCACCAGGCACCGAGGGGCGCGTGGTCGACGGCGTCGCGCCCGGCCTGCACGTCGTCCCGGTGCGGCACCGCGGCAACGCCACGCAGTCGCCGGAAGAGGTCGTCGAGGTCGGGCGCATCGTGGGCGACCTGCTCGGCCGCGCGTACACCGACGGACTGGCGGCCGCCGCGCCACGGCCCCTCCAGCAGGAGGACATCATCGTCGTCGCGCCGTACAACGCGCAGAAGCAGCTCATCCACGAGTCGCTGGTCGCGGCCGGGTTCGGTCGGGTGGCCGTGGGAACGGTGGACAACTTCCAGGGGAAGGAAGCCGTCGTCTCGATCACCTCGCTCGCCGCATCGAGCGGGAGGGACGCGCCAAGAGGACCGGAGTTCCTGCTGCTGCAGAACCGCCTGAACGTCGCGATCTCGCGTGCGAAGAGCGTCGCCTACCTGGTGCACTCACCGGCGCTGCTCGACGACCTGCCGTGGACTCCCGAGGGCGTCGCCCGGCTCAGTGCCTTCGCCCGCCTGGTCGGCGCGGACAAGGACTGATCGGCGGCTCAGAGCAGACTCTCCACCTCGTCTGCGAGATCGGGGATCGATCGCCGGGCGTCCAGCTCGATCGTCGCGCCGCGCCGCAGCAGCGGCTCGACGTCGCGTGTGTTCCGCCGGATCTCGTCCTGGTCCTCAGTCGAATGGCCATAGGGGTTGTTCGTGCGCCGCGACACCCGTTCGATCATCACGTCGATCGGGGCGCTCAGCAGCACGATGTGCGCGAAGCGATCGTAGAACCGGCCCTGGTTCTCGACCGTCCCCTGCACGATCAGGTGGTCGTGCTCGCGCAGCAGGGCCTGCATCCGCGCCTCGTCCCACAGGCCGTCTGCAGTCGTCCATCCGTCGTAGTCCGTGTCGACCGTGCGATGCCCGCGCCGGGCGAGTTCGGCGAGGAGCGTCGACTTGCCGGTGCCCGACATGCCGGTGACGAGGATGCGCGGCATGGACGCTAGATTACTGGCGTGCACAGCGACGACGAGATCCTTCGAGCCGCAGCGGCGTGGGTGTGGTTCCCTCGGGGGAGCGAGCAGGAGAAGTCCGCGCTGCAGCTCGTGCGTTACCCGGAACGCTTCGGCGGCGGTGTGCGCGCTTCGCAGGTGCGCTCCGAATCGGATGCCGCAGCAGTCGTCGATCACGCTATCGGACGCACCCGCGAGTGGGGCGCGACAAGGCTGACCTTCTGGACGAACCCCTCCGATAGCCCGGACCTCGAGGACGAGTTCCGCCGGCGCGGTGCCGTCCATGAAGACACGGTCACCGTCTTCGCGCGACCGATTCCCGGCGACCCGATCGAGGTCCCGGCGGATGCCTCGGCCGAGGTCGTCCGCACACTCGAGCAGGTCCGTGAGGTCGATCTGGTGAACGTTCCCGTGTGGGAGCAGCATCCGCTCGATGAGGCGGGACTGCAGGAGGAGCTCAACGAGGTCACCGCGGCGCTCGACGCACGGGAGGGAGCCCGCGTGCTCGCCCGCCTCGACGGCAAGCCCGTGAGCACCGGCGGGTGCACCGTCGTCGACGGCTTCGTCCGGCTCTGGGGCGCCGCCACGCTCGCGGAGTGCCGCGGCCGCGGTGCCTACCGCGCCGTGCTCGCTGAGCGACTCCGTGTCGGTGCCGAGTTCGGTGCGACGACGGCCCTCGTGAAGGGCCGGGTCTCGACTTCGGCGCCGATCCTCGCCCGCGCAGGATTCACGCAGTACGGCGACGAGCGCAGCTACGTCCTGACCGTCTGAGCCTCCGACGCATCACCGAGTGCAGGAGAATCGCCCAGAACAGGACCGACGTTCGATCGTCGTCCTGGTCTCGCCGGACCTCCTGTTCCGTTGCCCACGTCGGGCCCGTTTCGGCTTCTGCCGCCGCGAGACCTCAGCGCTTGCCGATCACAGCGCGCAGCGGCGCCCACATCGCCTCGAGCCGCGATTCCCACGGCGGTGCCACGAGACCGTCGTGTAGGCGCGCCTCGACCCCGTCGACCGTCAGCCACTCCGACGCTGCCACCTCGACGGGGTCGACCTCGACGGTGACATCCCCGGTCGCCGTCGCCAGCAACCACCGCATCCTCCTCGTTGCGAGACCGCGAGATCTGTGACGAAAGGCGGATCTCGCGGGAGTCTCGCGAGGATCCCGCCCCGACGGGAACGGACTCAGACGGTGCCGTACAGCCGGTCGCCGGCGTCGCCGAGACCGGGCACGATGTAGCCCTTCTCGTTGAGACGCTCGTCGAGCGCGCCCAGCACCAGGGTCACGTCGCGGTCGCCGACGAGCTCCTCGATCGCGGCGACGCCCTCCGGGGTGCCGAGCAGGCAGATCGCGGTGACGTCCTTCGCCCCGCGGTCGAACAGGAACTGGATCGCCGCGCCGAGCGAGCCGCCGGTCGCGAGCATCGGGTCGATCGCGAAGCACTGCCGGTCGCTGAGGTCATCGGGAAGACGCTCCGCGTATGTGGTGGGCTCGAAGGTCTCCTCGTCGCGCACCATGCCGAGGAAGCCGACCTCGGCGGTCGGCAGCAGCTTGACCAGGCCCTCGAGCATGCCGAGGCCCGCACGCAGGATCGGCACCACGATCGGACGTGGCTCCGAGATCTTCACACCCATGGTCTTCGTGACAGGGGTCTGGATCTCGATCGGTGTGACGTGCACGTTGCGGGTCGCCTCGTAGGCGAGCAGCGTCACGAGCTCTTCGGTCAGCTGGCGGAACACGGGCGACGGAGTGCCCTCGTCACGCAGCACCGTGAGTTTGTGGGTGATGAGGGGGTGGTCGGCCACGTGTACGCGCATGGATACAGATTACTTTGCGGATGCCGCGCGGAGAATCCGCACTATCGTCGAGACCATGACCGCAGCCGACCTCTCCGCGATGGATCGCGCCCTCGCACTCGCCGCTGACGCCGGCTCCGCGGGCGACGTGCCGGTCGGCGCGGTCGTGCTCGACGCCGCAGGCGCAATCATCGGAGAGGGCCGCAACCTGCGCGAACAGACCCACGACCCCACCGCGCACGCAGAGGTCGTGGCGCTGCGCGCCGCGGCATCCGCGACCGGGGACTGGAACCTCGAGGACTGCACCCTCGTCGTCACCCTCGAGCCCTGCATCATGTGCGCCGGGGCGATCCTGCAGGCACGTATCGGCCGGGTCGTCTTCGGTGCCTGGGACGACAAGGCCGGAGCATCCGGCTCGATGTACGACGTGCTGCGCGACCGGCGACTGCCGTACCGCGCCGAGGTCATCGGGGGCGTGCAGGCGGATGCCGCGACCGCCCTGTTGCGTGACTTCTTCGAAGCCCGCCGCTGACGTCGACGGTCGAGTCAGACCGACTCGGCCAGCATCTGCACCAGGTACAGGAACGACTCCGTCCGGGGGTCGAAATACCCCGGCTCCTCGGGCGTGCCGGGCGGGGTGTGCGAGGCGTGCCCGACCGTAGCGATGCCGTTCGTGCCGGCCACGGGGCCGCCGTCCGAGCCGTAGACGACCGCTCCGGGAATCCCACGCGGATCGACCGGATGCTGCGACATCCGCCCGAGCGGGGCGACACCGTCATCCGCCGATTCCGTGGCGAAGAACCGGAAGACCCTCGCGTACAGGTCCGCCTCGATCGCGTCGGCCGCCTCGGTTGTGACCCCGGCAGAGGCGATCGAGAACAGGGCGTCGAGAAGGCGTCCGCCGCCGGCCTCGACGAGTTCGCCGGCCATGGTCGACGAGTACGAGTAGGCGACCACCGCGACGTGCGCGCGGGGTGCGCGGTGCCTGATGCCGGCCAGCAGGCCGGCCAGACGGGCGGCGCCGACCGTCGCATGCGCGGTGCCGAGCGCTGTCAGGTGTGTACCCGAGTCGTAGCCGAACCAGGCGATGGCGGCGACCGCATCGCGCGGAACACCCGCACCCTCGGCGACCTGCGAGCGGATGCGTCGCGCGGTGCGCGACCATTGCGGCAGGCTGTCCAGGTCGGTGACGATCCCGTGCGCGAGCACGACGATCAGCCGGGCGGCATCCGGGTCGCCGAACGAGACGGCGGCGCGCGGCACGCCGCCGTCCAGGAACAGCGACAGCAGATGAGCGCGCGCGGCGCGGCGCAGCTCGGCCGCGACATGCCCGAGCTGCTCGTGCGCCGCCGTGGACAGCTGCGCGCCTTCGGCCAGCATCCGAGCGAGAAGGATGCGGCACGCGGCGTCCTTGTCGTCGGCGGGGATCCCGTTCAGGTTGCCGTACACCTCGGGCGCGGCCTCGATCGCCGCTCGCGCGGGACCGGCGTTCCAATGTCCAGCTGACCCGGCCGAGCCCGCGGTGAGCAGCGCCCAGTGCTCGGACGCGGTCGCCGGATCGATCAGGCCGACGGTCTGGGCCAGGTCGGGCTGCTCTGCGAGCCGTGCCGGAACGCGCTCCGGATCGTCCCGGATCAGCCGATCCAGGTCATCCAGCAGCGGATGCACACCGGCCGCCGCGGGGTCAGTCCGCAGACTTCAGGACGAACGCGTCCGTCGAGGGCTCGGGGTCGAGCGAGGGACGGTAGATGTCCGGCTCGATGTAGATGACGCGGGCGACGGGCACGGACGCGCGGATGCGCCTCTCGATCTCGTCGATGTCGTCGGCTGCCTCGCGCACCGATTTGTCCTGCGTGAGCGCGATCTTCGCAGCGACCATCAGCTCGTCCGGGCCCAGGTAGAGAGTCTTCATGTGGATGAGCTTCTCGACCTCGGGGCCGTTGTTGATCGCGTCCACGATCCGGTCGTAGTCGGCGTCGGTCGCGCCCTCGCCGACCAGCAGGCTCTTCGTCTCCATGCCCAGGACCAGCGCGATCAGCACCAGCAGCACACCGATCATGAGCGTGCCGATCGCATCGAACACGGAGTTGCCGGTGATCACGGTGAGGCCGACGCCGAGCAGGGCGAACGTCAGACCGGTCAGTGCGCCGATGTCCTCGAGCAGCACGACCGGCAGTTCGGGGGCCTTCGCGCGACGGATGAACGAGAACCAGGACTGGCCCTTCTCGCGCACCTGGTTGCTCTCGCGCATCGCCGTGCGCAGCGAGAACGACTCGAGGCCGATCGAGATCACGAGCACGACGATCGGCAGCCACCACCACACCGGGTCGAGGGCGTGCGGGTGGGTGATCTTCTCGACGCCCTCGTAGATCGCGAACAGGCCGCCGAGCGAGAACAGGATGATCGACACGACGAACGCGTATACGTAGCGCTCGCGCCCGTAGCCGAACGGATGCGAGCGATCCGCCGTCTTCTTGGCCTTGCGGCCGCCGAGCATGAGGAGCAGCTGGTTGCCGGAGTCGGCGATCGAGTGGATGCCCTCGGCGAGCATCGACGCCGAACCCGAGAGCGCCCAGGCGATGAGCTTCGCGGCGGCGATGCCCATGTTCGCCAGGAACGCCGCGATGATCGCCTTGCTGCCGCCGGATGCACTCATGGCACGAGTCTACGGCGGCCGATTGCGAGAGGATGGAGGCATGACCGACTCGCTCCCTTCCCTCGCATTCCTCGGCGCCGGCTCGATGGGCGGTGCGATCCTGCAGGGGGTCGTCGCCTCCGGCATCCGCACCGACGGGATCACGGCGACGAACCGCACCACCGCGAAGGCGGCCGCGCTCGCCGCGCTGCCCGGCGTGACGAGCATCGCGCTCGAGGATCGCCCGGAGGGGAACGCGGATGCCGCGGCATCCGCCCGGATCCTGCTGGTCGGCGTGAAACCGGTGATGGTGCCCGACCTGCTGCGCGAGATCGCGCCCTCGCTGCGCCCGGATGCCATCATCGTGAGCCTCGCTGCCGGCGTGACGCTCGACACCTTCGCGAGCGTGCTCGGCGCTGACGCGCACGTGATCCGCTCGATGCCGAACACCCCCGCCACGGTCGGCAAGGCCGTGACCGGGCTCGCCGCGGGCGCCGCCGCGACCGCTGACGACATGGCGCTCGTGCGCCGTCTGTTCGAGACCGTCGGCGCTGTGATCGAGGTGCCGGAGTCGCAGATCGACGCGCTCTCGACCATCTCGGGGTCGGGCCCGGCCTACGTCTTCCTGCTCATCGAGGAGCTCACGAAGGCAGCGATCGGCAAGGGCTTCTCCGAGGCGGACGCCCGGCTGATGGCCGAGCAGACCTTCATCGGCGCGACCGCTCTGCTCGATGCCTCCGATGAGGACCCGGCCGAGCTGCGCCGCCGGGTTACCAGCCCGAAGGGCACCACCGAGCGCGCCATCGCCGTGCTGCAGGACGCGCACCTCGACGAGGTGTTCGCCGAGGCGACGGATGCCGCGCTCGCGCGGGCCCGCGAACTCGCCGCCGGGGCCTGAGCGTCAGCGATCGAGGCCGGCGAAGCGCTCGATGTCGCTGTTGGTGCCGGACACGATGATCAGATCGTGGTTGGTGACCACGGTGTCGGCCTCGGCGTAGCGGAACGGCTTGCCGGGGCTCTTCACGCCCACCACTGTGACGCTGTACTTGGTCCGCACGCCGGACTCGTTCAGTCGCACGCCGCGGATGAACTTCGGCGGGTACATCTTGGCCAGCACGAAGTCGTCATCGAAGCGGATGAAGTCGAGCATGCGGCCCGAGACCAGGTGCGCGACGCGCTCGCCGGCCTCGCGCTCGGGGTAGATCACGTGGTTCGCGCCGACGCGGGCGAGGATCTTGCCGTGCGACTGCGAGACCGCCTTCGCCCAGATCTGCGGGATCTTCAGGTCGACGAGGTTCGCCGTGATCAGCACGGATGCCTCGATCAGCGACCCCACGGCGACCACGGCCACCTGGAAGTCCTGTGCGCCGATCTGCCGCAGTGCGTCGATGTTGCGGGCATCCGCCTGCACGGTGTGGGTGACGCGCTCCGACCACTTCTGCACCAGTTCGAGGTCGCCGTCGATCGCCAGCACCTCGCGGTCGAGCCGGTCCAGCTCGCCCGCGCAGGCCGCGCCGAAGCGTCCGAGTCCGATGACGAGCACCGGGGCGTCGCCCCGCACCATCTCAACCAACGATCGGCCTTTCGACGGGCAGCGCGTAGAGCTGCGAACGGGATGTCGCGGCGACCGCCGCGGCGAGTGTCACTGTACCAACGCGCCCCATGAAGATGGTCGCCGCGAGGATGTACGAGCCGGCATCCGGCAGGGTCGCGGTGACACCGGAGCTGAGCCCCACCGTGCCGAAGGCGGAGATCACGTCGAAGAGCACGTCGATGACGTCGTCTCCGGTGATCTGGGTGATCGCGACCGTCGAGATGGCCACGATCGTCGCGCCCCAGGCGACGACGCTGAGCGCCACGCGCTGCACGTCGCTGGGGATGCGGCGCCCGAACACCTGCACCGACTGACGACCTTTCGCCTCGGACCACACCGCGATCGCGAGCACGGCGAGAGTGGTCACCTTGATGCCGCCTGCGGTCGATGCCGAGCCGCCGCCGACGAACATCAGCATGCACGCCACGAGCATGGACGACCCGTACAGGTCGTTCATGTCGATGACGTTGAAGCCACCCGATCTGGTCATGGCGGAGAGGAAGAAGGCCTGCACGGTCGTGTCGACCGCGTCCATCGACCCGAATGTCTTGGGGTTGCTGTGCTCGAGCAGCAGGAACACCGCCGCTCCGACGAAGAACAGCAGCACGGTGGTGACGATGGTGAGCTTGGCGTGCAGCGACCAGCGCTTGAAATGCCAGTAGTGCTTGGCGAGGGAGTAGATGACGGGGAAGCCGATGCTGCCCAGGAACACACCGGCCATCAGCAGGATCAGGACCAGGTAGTCGTCGGCGAACACAGCGACGCCGCCGTCGTTCGGTGCGAACCCGGTGTTCGTGAACGACATGGCCGCGAAGTACGGCGCCTCCCAGAGCGCGGAGACGGGATCGACGCCCGCCATCACCAGGGCGGGATAGAGCAGCACGGCGAGGCCGATCTCGATGATGAGGGCCGAGATCGCGACAGTGGTGAGCAGCTGTCCGACCTCACCGAGGCGCACCGTCTGGCTCTCGTTGACGGCGCCGCCGTGCGCGCGAAGCGGGTTGGTGTCGCCGGCGGCCATCAGCTTGGCGCTCAGGCCCAGCTTCTTCGAGATGACCATGCCCATCAGCGAGGCCAGGGTCAGCACACCCAGTCCGCCGATGTTGACGCCGATGAAGATCACGGCGTGCCCGAACGGCGACCAGTGCGCGCTCATGTCGACCGTGGTGAGGCCGGTGACGCAGATCGTCGAGACGGCCGTGAAGAGCGCGTCGCTGAGCTTGGTGACCGTGGCGTCCGCCGAGGCGATCGGCAGCGACAGCAGCGTCGTCCAGAGCAGTATCAGCAGGGCGAACACGACGATCGCGAAGCGCGACGGCGACGAGGTCACGAAGTGGCGCAGCTGCGATCCGAGCGCGCGCAGGGAGATGCGGGAAGCGGATGCCGGCACGCTGCTCGACATCGGACCCCCTCTCCGTCTGCGACCCGGGCGGCGGTGCCCGCCGGACCTCCGTCATGGTACTCCGAGAGGCACGGCGGTCCCGGCAGGCTAGGCGAGGCACATCCCGCGGGCTACCCTGAACACATGACGGACATCTTCGACGTGATCGCGGACGGCACGAGGCGCGACATCCTCCAGCTCCTGCTGCGCCGTGAGAACGAGGATGACGGCGGCACCAGCGTCACCGAGATCGTCAGCGAGCTCGGAGTCAGTCAGCCCACGGTCTCGAAGCACCTGAAGGTGCTGCGCGACGCCGACCTGGTGACGGTCCGCGAGGACGGTCAGCGCAGGTTCTACAGCATCTCGGTCGCCCCGCTCGAGCAGGTCGACGACTGGCTGGTGCCCTTCCTCGTCGACGCGTTCGGCGATCAGGCTCCCGACATCGACCTGATGCCGCTCCCCGACGGTGCCGCGCACGCGGCCGAGGTCGTCGGCCGCGCCGCGGCATCCGCCAAGTACGCGGTGACCAGCGCGTTCAAGCGTCTCGGCGCCTGACGCCGGTCAGCGGCTCCGCCGCCGGCCGAACAGCCAGGCGCCCCAGAGCGCGGCGACGGCGATGATCACGATGCACCAGCCGACCGCCCACGCCGGCTGCGTGCCCAGGTCGGTGCCCATCAGCAGTCCGCGGATGGTCTCGATGATGGGCGTGACCGGCTGGTAGGTGGCGATCCACTGCAACCACGACGGCATCGTGTCGATCGGCACGAAGGCGCTGGACAGGTACGGCAGGAACATCAGGATGAAGCCGTACCCGCTGGCGGCCTCCGGACTGCCGGCCGCGAGGCCGATCGCCGCATAGAGATAGGTGATCGCGAGGATGTAGAGCGCGATCACGGCTCCGGCCGCGATCCACCCGGCGACGTTCGCGGTGGGGTGGAAGCCGAGCAGCAGGGCGACGCCGATGACGACGGCGGTGGCGACGAGGTTGCGCACCAGGCTGGCGACGACGTGTCCGGTGAGCACGGCTCCGGCGCGCAGCGGCATGGTGCGGAAGCGATCGATGATGCCGGTGGTCATGTCGCGCGAGACGTAGGTCGCGGTCGTCGCCGCGCCGAATCCTGCGCACAGCAGGATGATGCCGGGAACCACGTAGTCGACGTAATTGCCGTCGGACTGCAGTGCGCCGCCGAACACGAAGGTGAACAGCAGCATGAGCGTCACTGGCAGCATGATCGACATGCTCAGCGACTCGCCGTCGCGCAGAGACTGCGTGAGGCTGCGTCGCACGAATACGCGCTCGGCGGCGAACCCGCGGATGCGGGGACGCGGGGCGGGCAGGACGAGGGGAGCGGCGGTGGCGGTCATGCGGTCTCCTGGGGGATGCGGGCGTCGTCGCGCGGCGCGCCGGTCAGGCTGAGGAACACGTCGTCCAGGGTCGGCCGGCGCAGGGTGACGGATGCTGCGGCATCCGCGTCGTCGATCTGATCGAGTGCACGACGGAGCCCGGCGACGCTGCCGTCGGTGGGGATCTCGCCGAGCACGGCCTCGTCGGGCCCGTGCAGTACGACGGTGTCGCTGCCGACCAGCGCCTTCAGCCGGTCCGGGGTCCCGGTCTCGACGATCCGTCCGCCGTCGAGGATCGCGACGCGATCGGCGAGCAGATCCGCCTCCTCGAGGTACTGCGTGGTGAGGAAGACCGTGGTGCCGGCATCCGCGAGCGTGCGGATCACCTCCCACAGCTCGAGCCGGCTGCGTGGGTCGACGCCGGTGGTCGGCTCGTCGAGGAAGAGCACCTCGGGCACGACGACGAAGCTCAGAGCCAGGTCGAGGCGACGGCGCATGCCGCCCGAGAAGGTCTTCACGCGCTTGTCCGCGGCGTCGGTGAGCGAGAAGCGCGCGAGCAGCTCGTCGGCGCGCTCGCGTGCGGCCCGCGGATGCAGGCCGGAGAGGCGCCCGAGCATCACGAGGTTCTCTGCGGCGGTCAGCATGTCGTCGACAGCGGCACTCTGGCCGGTGAGGGCGATGCGCCTGCGCACCTCCACCGGCTCGGACGACACGTCGTGACCGGCCACGCGGACGGTGCCGGCCGTTGCGGTGAGAAGCGTGGTGAGCACGGAGATCGCGGTGGTCTTGCCGGCCCCGTTGGGGCCGAGGAGCGCGAACACCTCGCCGGGTGCGACCTCGAGGTCGAGGCCGTCGAGCACGGTGTGCGCACCGAACGAGACCCGAAGGCCCCGCACGTCGATGGCAGGAGTCATCTCGGCATCCTTTCTGTATACGTTCCAAACTGTTTATGACGGTAACACACTGTTTATTACGTACACAAGATTAGGATTGCGTGCATGACCGACGTCGAACCGGAAGAGCTTCCCCGCGGGATCGCCCTCGCATGGGGCGTCGCCGCGAACCCGCAGCGCGGGCCGAAGCGCGAGATGAGCGTCGAGCGGATCGTGGACGCGGCGGTCGAACTCGCCGACGCCGAGGGCATCGGTGCGGTCTCGATGGCGGCGGTGGCCGCGAAGCTCGGCTTCACGCCGATGTCGCTGTACCGCTACGTCAGCGCGAAGGACGATCTGCTGCTGCTCATGGAGGAGCAGGCGATCGGCCTCCCGCCGGAGGAGATCCGCGAGCATGACGGATGGCGCGCGCGGCTGCGTGCGTACTTCGAGGCGCAGGTGCTCATCTATCTGCGGCATCCGTGGATCCTGTCCCTGCCGATCACAGGGTCGCCGATCACCCCGAACAGCTCCGCCTGGCTCGACGGCGCGCTCGACGCCCTCGGCGAGACGCCGCTGCAGGCGACCGAGCGGTTGGCCGTGGCGCTCGCCGTCACGGGGCAGGCGCGCTGGTACGGCACTGTCCTCGCCGGGTACACGGAACAGGCGCGGACCAGCGGCATGTCGCCCGAGGAGATCACGGTCCGCGAGGCGGCGCTGTTCGACCGCGTGGTCACCGCCGCCGAGTTCCCCGCGCTGCGCGCGGCGATCGACGCGGGTGTGTTCCTTGCCGAGGGCGACCCGTTCCGGTTCTCGATCGAGCGCTACCTCGAGGGCGTCGAGGTGTACATCGCGGGTCTCGACCGCGGCGACGCCCATGCGGATGCCGCTGCATGGCTGCGCGACGACAGCGCGGCGATCGCCGGCGACAAGCGCGTCCGCGCGGCGGCCAAGAGCGTGCGCGAGGCGGAGAAGGTGCTGCGCGCTGCTCGCAAGGAGGAGCGTCAGGCGCGGCGGGATGCGGCGGCGAGGGAAGCGGCTCGGACGGAGAAGTGACGCCTCCGCAGCAGCGCAGGGGGGAGGTGCCGCTGGCGGAGGCGTCCGGCGGACCCGGGTCCGCCTCTGGGGGAGCGGCCGCCTGGGAGAAGCGGCCGTACGATCAGCCTGCAGCATGCACCTATGCGCGTCATGCACTGCGGATGCGAGCGCGCTGGGAGCGGCCTCCACAACGGGTGTGAGGGCGCACGTCCGGCAGGTCACAGCGATCACACTGGTCACAGAGGTTTACATCCGTCGCAGCGCGGCTCTAAGGTTGGGCAACAGTAGAAAGGGGTATGTGGGATGCCCGATGTTCCTGACGTCCGATTCCTCACAGTGGCCGAGGTGGCCGAGCTGATGAGGGTCTCGAAGATGACCGTGTACCGACTGGTGCACTCCGGCGAGCTGCCCGCCATCCGGTTCGGCCGCAGCTACCGCGTCCCCGAGTCCGCCGTGGCCGAGGCGCTGCAGCGCCCCATCGCGGACGCCGGCTGAGCGAGCGTTCCCGGCACCGCCGTCGGTTTGCTAGACTCGACCGGGGCATTTTTCCATGCCCGTTCCCGGGTGTCCGCAGAGTCGACGCCCAGCCCCTGACGTAAAGAGGTTCCCGTGGGTTCTGTCATCAAGAAGCGCCGCAAGCGCATGGCGAAGAAGAAGCACCGCAAGCTGCTTCGCAAGACTCGCCACCAGCGCCGCAACAAGAAGTAAGCGGCACGACACCGAGCGCTCCTCGACCTCTGGTCGGTGGGGCGCTTCGTGTCTGCGCCGCGGAAGGATGCCATGAAGTCGATCACCGTCGAGCAGCTCGCCGCAGCCGGCGACGTCCCGCTCATCGACGTGCGCGAGCGCGACGAATTCGCGCGCGGCCACGTGCCCGGTGCCCTGAACCTGCCGATGTCCGAGCTGGGCGACAGGCTCGACGAGCTGCCCGCCGAGGCGTTCAACGTGATCTGCGAGATGGGCGGTCGCTCCGCGAGCGTCGTGCAGGCACTCGACGCGCGCGGCTACGACGCCACGAACGTAGACGGCGGCACCGCCGAGTGGCGTGCCCAGGGCCGCGCGGTCGACCAGCCGTGACCACGCTCACGCTGATCGGCAAGCCCGACTGCCACCTCTGCGACGTCGCGTCGGAGGTCGTCGACCAGGTGATCGCCGACATGCCGGATGCCGCGGCCGAGAGCATCGAGATCGTCGAGACGTCGATCGCGGACGACCCCGCGCTGTACGAGCTGTGGTGGGAGAAGATCCCCGTCGTGCTGATCGACGGTGAGTTCCATGCGCACTGGCGGGTCTCGCCCGACCGGCTGCGCGCAGCCCTGGAGGAGAAGGTCAAGTGATCCGTCACATCGTCATGTGGAAGCTCGCGAGCGAAGATGCCGCGGAGCGCGCGGAGCAGGCCGCCGAGGTGGCCCGCCGGCTGAACGCCCTGGACGGGGTGGTGCCGCAGTTGCGTGCGGTGCGTGCCGGCGCGAACGCGGTGCCGATCGACTCGAACTGGGACGTCGCGCTGGTCGCCGACGTCGATGACGTCGAAGCCCTCGACGCCTACCAGGTGCACCCCGCCCACGTGGAGGCCGCAGGCTACATCCGCTCGGTCGTGGCGTCCCGCGTCGCCGTCGATTTCGAGGTCTGACTGCAACGCAATCGTGATCGATCGGTCAGATACGGGTATCACCCGCGCAGGTGCGGCGTGTAAGGATGTATGCACCCGAGACCTGGGAACCCGACCGACCCTGGAGTGACAATGAACAGTCGCCGTCCTCTTCTCCTCGGCGCTGCAGTCGTTGCAGCCGCCGCCCTCGCCCTCACCGGCTGCGCGAGCAACCCCGGCTCCGGTGGCGACTCCGACAAGCCCGCAGCGGGCGCCGAGTACGACCTCGTCGCCGAGGGCACGCTCACGGTGTGCTCGGACATCCCGTACGCCCCCTTCGAGTTCGAGGGCGGCGACAACGGCACCGGCTACACCGGGTTCGACATCGACCTGCTCGACGCGGTCGCCAAGAAGCTCGACCTGAAGCTCGCCGTGATGGACACCGGGTTCGACGCGCTGCAGTCCGGTGCGACGCTCGCGGCCGGCACCTGCGACATCGGCGCCTCGGCCATGACGATCACCGACGAGCGCAAGCAGAACATCGACTTCGCCGACGCGTACTACGACTCTCTGCAGTCGCTGCTCGTGCGCACGGACTCGGGCATCGAGAGCATCGCCGACCTCGACGGCAAGAAGGTCGGTGTGCAGCAGGGCACCACCGGTGAGAACTACGCCAAGGAGAACGCGAAGGGCGCCGAGCTCGTGCAGTTCCCCTCTGACGGCGAGCTGTGGCCGGCGATCCAGGCGGGCCAGATCGACGCGATCCTGCAGGACCAGCCGGTGAACCTCGAGCACGAGAAGGCCGACAAGTCGTACAAGATCGTCGAGACCTACAACACGGACGAGCAGTACGGCTGGGCCTTCGCCAAGGGCGAGAAGGAGAAGCTGCGCGAGGACGTGAACAAGGCCCTCGGCGAGCTGCGCGACAGCGGCGACTACGACAAGATCTACGACACGTACTTCACCGCGAAGTAAGAGGCGGCGAGTAGTCGATGGCGCTGCGCAAGAGAACGCGGAGCAGGCTCTACCAGGGCACGGTCTATGTCGTGCTCGGTGGTCTGCTGCTGTGGATGCTGATCGTCACCGACTGGTCGGCGGTGCAGAAGCAGTTCGCGAACCCCGAGATCGCGATGCAGATGCTCCCGGGCATCATCACGATCGGGCTGAAGAACACCATCGTGTTCACCGTGGTCTCGTTCCTCGGCGGACTGCTGCTGGGCATCGTGCTGGCGCTGATGAAGCTGTCCAGCGTGGGGCCGTTCCGCTGGATCGCGACGGTCTGGATCGAGCTTTTCCGCGGCCTCCCGGCGCTGATGACGATCTTCGCGTTCGCCTTCATGCTGCCCATCGCCCTGAAGGTGCAGTTCCCCGGCGGGTCGGTGGGCGCCGGCCTTCTCGGCCTGATCTGCGTCTCCTCGGCGTACATGGCCGAGACCATTCGCGCCGGCATCCAGGCGGTGCCGAAGGGGCAGACCGAGGCATCCCGCTCGCTGGGCATGTCGCCGATGAAGACGATGTTCTGGGTGGTGCTGCCGCAGGGCTTCCGCATCATCATCCCGCCGATGACCAACGAGTTCGTGCTGCTGCTGAAGGACACCTCGCTGATGTTCATCGCGGGATCCACCCTGTACACCAAGGAACTCACCACCTTCGCGCGTGACGGCATCTCGCAGTTCGCGAACTCCACGCCGTTCGTCATGGCGGCGCTGCTGTACCTGGTGGTGACGATCCCGCTCACGCGCTACGTGGCGTGGCTGGAACGACGGATGGCGAGGCAGCGATGACCACGGAAGCGATCGACACCCACGCTCCTGCGATCGAGGTGCGCGGGCTGGTGAAGACCTACGGCGACAACGAGGTGCTCAAGGGCATCGACCTCACGGTCTCCGCAGGCGAAGTCGTGTGCATCATCGGGCCGTCCGGGTCGGGCAAGTCCACGCTGCTGCGTTCGGTGAACATGCTCGAGGACCCCACCGGCGGGACGATCCTCATCGAGGGCATCGACATCACCGATGAGGACACCGACATCGACCGGGTGCGCCAGCGCATCGGCATGGTGTTCCAGAGCTTCAACCTGTTCCCGCACATGAGCGTTCTCGGAAACCTCACGCTCGCCCAGCGGCGCGTGAAGAAGCGGTCGAAGGCCGATGCCGAGAAGCTCGCCCGCGAGATGCTCGACCGCGTCGGCCTCTCCGAGAAGGCCGATGCCTACCCGAGTCACCTCTCCGGTGGTCAGCAGCAGCGCGTCGCGATCGCGCGGGCGCTGTGCATGAATCCCGACATGATGCTCTTCGACGAGCCCACGTCGGCACTCGACCCGGAGCTGGTCGGCGAGGTGCTGCAGGTGATGCGGCAGCTGGCCGACGAGGGCATGACCATGCTGGTCGTGACGCACGAGATGGGCTTCGCCCGTGAGGTCGGTTCCCGCCTGATCTTCATGGCAGACGGCAACATCGTCGAACAGGGCGACCCGCGCGAAGTGCTGGCGAACCCGCAGGAGCAGCGCACGAAGGACTTCCTCTCGCGCGTGCTCTGACAACGTCTGCACAGAAGCCCGGATGCCGAGGATGACCCTCGGCGTCCGGGCTTCTTCGCGTTCCCGCGTCATGATCCGCGTCGAACGCACTCTGTCTGAGTATGGGGATGCAAAGGGGGAGCGCCGCTCGGGGGAGCGGCGCTCGAGGAACTGGGGTCACGCTGCGGCGCGCCGCGCGACGCGCCGCCGTGGTCGAACCGCACGTGCTGCAGCGCAACGGAGCGGTGCGGCTGCTGCGCGACCGCGTGGGACTGCAGGTCGTACACAGCACCGATTCGCTCGCGGCGCTGCTGGAATGGATGCGGGGCAGGGATCAGAGGCACTGGCCGCACCTGCTGGTCGCCGAGCTGCTGCCGATCGATCCGGCCGGGGATGATCTGCGCGCGCTCGCGGCCCTGCGGCGAGCGGGCATGCGCGTACTGCTGCTGTCAGCGCTCGCCCCACGGCACGACGTCCGCGCGGTGCGCGAGGCCGGAGTGGACGGCATCGTCGCGAAGACAGACGGCGAGGACGTGCTGATCGCCGCGGCGATGCGGGTTCTCGACGGTGAGCGGGTACTCACGGAGGCTGCAGAGACCGCGGCCAGGGACGATGCGCGCATCCCGCGGCTCTCCGTGCAGGAGGCGCGACTCCTGGCACTGTACGCGGACGGCCGGAGCATCTCCGCCGCCGCGGAGGAGCTCGGTGTCCGGCCGGACACCGCACGGAAGTACCTCGCGCGGATCAAGCAGAAGTACTCCGCCGTCGGAGTCGAGGCGCGCACCAAGGTGGACCTGATCCGCCTCGCATGGCGCGACGGACTCGCCGATCCGGGGCAGGCGACGACAGCGCCGTAGCCCGGCACGACAGCGCGGCGTGACGCCGGTCCGGCGGAATGACACACACCGTGGGTCAGGATCTCCGCCGGATTCGGCCTGCCGCGTGGTGCACGCCGACGATGGTGTCGGCTCTAACGCCACAGCGCACCCGACTGGGCGGGGCGCAGCACCATCACGATTCTGGGGAGGATCAGCATGGACTCTTTCGCGTCTCTGGGGGACCGGAACACGAAGTCCGGAACGACACGGCGGACGGTGCTGAAGGGCGCCGCCTGGAGCGTCCCGGTCATCGCCGCGGCCACGGCGGTGCCGTTCGCCTCGGCGTCCGAGGTGGGCGTGGTCATCACGTCGGGAGGGAACGCCTGCAAGCTTCCCGGCGGCTCGTGCAAGGACAAGGGCTGGACCAAGGGCTACCTGCAGCCGCTGACGATCGACAACCCGACCGGCGAGGCCGTCACCGTCACGATTCCGTCCACCGTCACGCTGGCGCTCAACGGCGTCGACGTGACCTTCACCGTCAGCCCGTCGACGTTCACGATCCCTGCGGGCGACAGCCAGCGGGTGCTGCTGAACATCGTCGACCGGGGGAACAGCCCGACGGCGAGCATCACCGGATCCATTCCGTGGTCGCACTCCGACGGTGGATCGGGGTCCGTCGTCATCAGCACGGCGGCGACGCCGCCCTGCGACAACTGCACGGCCTGATCGTCAGGACACAGAGAGAGGGCGGGATACCGAGCATCCCGCCCTCTCCGTATTGATCTCTCAGTCGTCGACTTCGACGACTTCTGCGTCAGCGGCGTTGCGCCTCACCGAGTCGATGCCGTTCAGAGCGCTCGCCTTGGACGAGTAGCCCTGGCCAGTGGCGATGGTCTCGCCATTGCCGGCCTTCAGACGGAAGCGCCAATCGCCGCTCTTGTCCGTGTAGAGCTCGAACTTACCTGCCATAGGGCAACCCCTCTCGTTCGGGTCCGAGGGATGATCCCCTCTGGGATGAACGTAGCGCCGAAAGCGTCAGGAGGGAAGCACCGGGTTCCGCTCAGCGTGGCACGCGGTATTTGAAGCCCACGTGCGAGCCGGTGTAGCCCAGGCGCTCGTAGAAGCGGTGCGCATCGGTACGTGCGGCGTCCGAGGTGAGCTGCACCAGCGCGGCGCCGAGGGCGGGAGCCGCGGCATCCGAGACCCAGCGCATGACGGCCGAGCCGATACCGGAGGATCGCCGTGTGCTGCGCACCCGCACCGCCTCGACCAGCAGGCGCTTCGCGCCCTGCCTGGCCATGCCGGGGATCAGCGTGAGCTGCAGGGTGCCGACGACCGAGCCGTCGAGCTCGACGACGAGCAGGTCGTTCGACGGCTCGGCGAGGATCTCGACGAGCGCCGCCGTGTAGGCGGGGCGGTCGTCGTCGGATGCCTGATCTCCGCGCGATGCGCTGATCGGGTCATCCGCGAGCAGGGCGATCACCGCATCCGCGTCCGCCGGCGTCGCGCGCCGGAGCACCGCCGCCCCGGCACGGGACTCGAACGGATGCGGCAGAGGGAGGGCATCGAGCATGCCACCAGTCTGCCAGGGGGGTGCAAAGCCTTCATCTGGCACCTGTTGTCGCTCTGGAGGCGTCGAAGCGGCAAGAGGTGCCAACTCAACGGGGTGCAGAAGCACGAAGCCCCCGCGGCGCCGGGCGTCGCGGGGGCCTCGTGGGAAGGGTCAGGCCTGGGCCGGAGCATCCTCCGACTCGTCCTCGGGGACGAAGTCGACGCCGGCCTCGGCGCGCTGCTCGGGCGTGATGGTGCCGGGCGCCTCGGTGAGCGGGTCGAAGCCGTTGCCCGACTTCGGGAACGCGATCACCTCGCGGATCGAGTCGGTCTTGGTCAGGTGCTGCAGCACGCGGTCCATGCCCAGCGCGATGCCGCCGTGCGGCGGAGCGCCGAACTTGAAGGCGTCGAGCAGGAAGCCGAACTTCTCCTGCGCCTGCTCCTCGCTGATGCCCATCACCTTGAAGACGCGCTTCTGGATGTCCTCGCGGTGGATGCGGATCGAGCCGCCGCCGAGCTCCGAGCCGTTGCACACGATGTCGTACGCGTAGGCCAGGGCGGAGCCGGGGTCGGTGTCGAAGGTGTCCTCGAACTCCGGCTTCGGGCCGGTGAACGCGTGGTGCACGGCGGTCCAGGCGCCGGCGCCCACGGCCACGTCTCCGGATGCCACGGCATCGGCTGCCGGCTCGAACATCGGGGCGTCCATCACCCAGGTGAAGGCGAACACGTCGGGGTCGAGCAGGTCGAGGCGGCGGCCGATCTCGACGCGCGCAGCCCCGAGCAGCGCGCGGCTGTCCTTGGTCGAGCCCGCGGCGAAGAAGGCGCAGTCGCCGGCCTTCGCACCGACGAGCTCGGCGAGACCCGCCTGCTCCGACTCGGAGAGGTTCTTGGCCACGGGGCCGCCGAGCGTGCCGTCCTCGTTGAACAGGACGTACGCGAGTCCGCGGGCGCCGCGCTGCTTCGCCCAGTCCTGCCAGGCGTCCAGCTGCTTGCGGGGCTGCGAGGCACCACCGGGCATGAGCACAGCGCCGACGTACTCCGACTGGAACACGCGGAACGGGGTCTCGGCGAAGTACGACGTCGCCTCGACGATCGGCAGGCCGAAGCGCAGGTCGGGCTTGTCCGAGCCGTACAGGGCCATCGCGTCGGCGTAGGTCATCCGCGGCAGCGGGGTCTGCACCTCGACGCCGATCGTCGCCCACATCGCCTTGATGACGGACTCCATCATCTCGATGACGTCCTCCTGGTCGACGAAGCTCATCTCGATGTCGAGCTGCGTGAACTCCGGCTGGCGGTCGGCGCGGAAGTCCTCATCGCGGTAGCAGCGCGCGATCTGGTAGTACTTCTCGATGCCGCCGACCATGAGCAGCTGCTTGAACAGCTGCGGCGACTGCGGCAGCGCGTACCAGCTGCCCGGGTGCAGGCGGGCCGGCACCAGGAAGTCACGGGCGCCCTCCGGCGTGGAGCGGGTCAGCGTCGGGGTCTCGACCTCGATGAACTCGCGCTCGTGCAGCACGTCGCGGATGGCCTTGTACACCTGCGAGCGCAGGCGCATCGCGGCGGCCGGCTCCGGGCGGCGCAGGTCGAGGTAGCGGTGCTTGAGGCGCACCTCCTCGCCGACGGGGTCGGTGCCCTCGAGGCCGGTGGAGACCTGGAACGGCAGCGGGGCGGACTCGTTGAGCACCACCACGTCGGTGGCGGTGACCTCGATCTCGCCCGAGGGCAGGTTCGGGTTCGCGTTGCCCTGCGGGCGCAGCGACACCTCGCCGGTCACCTTCAGCACGAACTCGCTGCGCAGCGGGTGCGCGATCTCCTCGTCGCGAATGACGACCTGCGCGATGCCCGAGGCATCCCGCAGATCGATGAACGCGACTCCTCCGTGATCACGACGACGATCGACCCAGCCCGTGAGGGTGACGGTCTGACCGATGTGCTCGGCTCGCAGTGAGCCTGCCGTGTGTGTGCGAAGCACGGAGAATTCCTCCTGATAGGGGACGGGATATCGATCCAGTTTACGTGAGGGGGCGAATGCCGCAGAGCGGCCGATCAGTAGACTCGCGGGCATGCCGGCATCCCGACTGCACCTCGTCCGTCACGGCGAGGTGCACAACCCCGATCACGTGCTCTACGGCAGACTGCCGGACTACCACCTCAGTGAGGCGGGGCGCGGGATGGCGCAGGCAGCCGCCGACCATGTCGTCGCCCTCGGGCGACCGGTGACCGAGTTGCGCTGCTCGCCGCTGGAGCGCACCCAGGAGTCGGCCGAGCCGTTCGCCGCGGCGTTCGCTCTGACGCCCGTGCTCGAGGAGCGGATCATCGAGCCCTGGAACTTCTTCCAGGGCAGGCGGATGCGCAAGGCGCTGCAGAACCCCCTGAACTGGTGGCAGCTGCGCAACCCGAACATGCCCAGCTGGGGCGAGCCCTACGAGTCGATCGCCGATCGCATGATTGCTGCGATGGACGACGCCTGGGATGCCACGGAGGAGGGCGATGTCGTCTTCGTGTCGCACCAGGCACCGATCTGGATCACCCACCGTCGCGTGGCCGGTCTCAGGCTGCGGCACGATCCGCGCACCCGGCGCTGCGCGCTGAGCAGCATCACGAGCTTCGAGCGCGTCGGCGACGTGTGGCGCGAGGTCGACTACGCCGAGCCCGCGGCTGCGGGCATCGATCTCGGGGCTGTCTGAGGCTCCGTCCCGAGGGGGCCGTGGTCACCCGGCCAGCAGGGACTGCACGACGCCCACTGCGGCGAGCTGACCGGCAGCGGCCGCGGCGATCACCGAGGCCATGGGGCCGGGGAGCGCGGCGCGATGGGCCAGATCTCCCGCTGCGGACACCCCGGCGACGGAGGTGCGGCCGAAGTCGTCGACCTCGATCGCGCCGGAGTCCAGCATCCGCAGGCCGAGTGTCTCGGCGAACGGGGCGCGCTGGCGCAGCGAACCGGAGGCCACGAAGACACCGGCGACCTGTGACTCGTCCGTGTCGGTCCGGACGAGAACACCTTCGGTCGACGACGCGACCGAGCGGACCGGCAGCGCGCTCACCCCGGCGCCTGCGCCCTCGAGCATCCGCCGTTCCCCGTCGGTGTACGGCGCGCCGATCGGGAAGGCGGTCACCGATGAGGCGATGCGGCCGAGCAGGCCGATCAGGTGCTCGGCGCGCGCAGCGGCGCCCAGCACGGCGATCGGGCGGCCGGCGTGCTCGTGGCCGTCGCAGAACGGACAGCTGAACGCGCGTACGCCCCACAGGCCGGCGAGGCCGGGCACATCGGGAAGCTCGTCGGCCACCCCGGTGGCGAGGATGATGCGGCGAGACCGGACCACGGCGCCGTCGGCCAGACGCACATCGAACGCGTCCTCTGCGCCGGTGATCTCCTCGGCGGCGATGCTCCTGAGCTCGACGTCGCGGTACGCGGCGAGCTGCGCTCGCGCGGTGGCGCGGAAGTCCGACGGCGGCGTGCCGTCGTTCGCGATCACGTTGTGCATGTGCAGCACCGTGCCGTTGCGGTATTCGCCGGAGTCGAGGAGCAGCACCGTGCGGTGCATGCGTCCGAGGGTGAGGGCGGCCTGCAGTCCGGCGGGGCCTCCGCCGATGATGATCGCGTCGTACATGTCCGGTCCTTCCGACGAATGGGTTGCGTTCGGCCCCAGTCTGTGACTTCATGTCAACATGAAGTCAAGCGCCGTGCATCCGTGGTCCGTGGGCGAGGTCGCCGCCCGCTTCGATCTGCCCACCAACGTGCTGCGGCACTGGGAGAGCGTGGGGCTGCTCCGGCCCGTACGGGACACCGCCGGGCGGCGGAGGTACGGCGAGGACGAGGTCGTCCGCATCGCCGTGATCCAGCGCAGCAAGGCCGCGGGGATGAGCCTCGAGCAGATCGGCGTGCTGCTCGACGACGGAAGCGCCGGACGGCATCAGGTTCTCCAGGCGCATCTGGACGACCTCGATCGCCGGATGGACGAGATGCGGCGCTCGCGTGAGATGACCGAACACGCCATGGGATGCCGCTCGCACGACATCGCCACCTGTCCGCGGTTCCGGGCGGGCGTGGCGGACGTGCTGGCACGGTTCGAGGAGCCGTACCTTACAGAGCGTGCATAGGGTTCACGCGTACGATTCCCAGCGTGTCCCGCCGTGTACGTCCCGTGATCGCCGCCGCGCTCGCCGCGGTGTTCGCCGTCGGATTGAGCGCCTGCACGGCCAATGATCCGGCCGCCGACGAGTTCGGCAAGGGCGACACCGTCTACAGCTCAAACGACGTGCGCGTCTCCGAGATCAAGCCCGCCGAACGCGGCGAGCCGATCGAGTTCTCCGGCACCACCGAGGACGGCGCGGAGTTCGACAGCGCCGATTCGCTCGGCGATGTCACCGTGGTCAACTTCTGGTACTCGTCGTGCGGCCCGTGCCGCCTCGAGGCGAAGGACCTCGAGAAGGTCTGGCAGAAGCATCAGGACGACGACGTCGCGTTCGTGGGCGTCAACATCTACGACGCAGCCGACACCGCGAAGGCCTTCGCCGACAAGTTCGGTGTCACCTACCCGAGCGTCATGGACGCCGAGAGCGGCAAGGCCAAGCTCGCCTTCGCCAAGGTGACGCCGATCCAGGCGCCGCCGGTGACCCTCGTCCTCGACCGGCAGGGCCGCGTCGCCGCGCGCATCGTCGGCCCCATCGACGGGCCGTCCGTGCTCTCCACCCTGATCCAGGACACCCTCGCGGAGAAGGCGTGAATCCCGTCGACGTCATCGGGTCCGGTGCGCTCTGGCTCGCCGTCCCGCTCGCGATGCTCGCGGGACTCGTGTCGTTCCTGTCGCCGTGCGTGCTGCCGCTCGTGCCGGGCTATCTCGGTTTCATCGGCGGCGCGGTGGGCACGGGCCCTGCGACAGGCTCAGGGACCCAGGCGACAGGCTCGTCGACACGCGGGAAGGGCCGCCTGCTGCTCGGCGTGCTGCTCTTCATCGCCGGTTTCACCGTCGTCTTCGTGTGCATGACCGTGCTCTTCGGCACCGCAGGCCTGTTCCTGCTCGAGTGGATGCCGCTGATCACCCGCATCCTCGGTGTCGTGATCATCGCGATGGGACTGGTCTTCCTCGGCTTCTTCGGTTTCGCGCAGCGGGAGCGGCGACTGCACGTGAGCTCGGCCACCGGCCTGATCGGCGCGCCGCTGCTGGGTGTCGCGCTCGGCCTCGGCTGGGCCCCCTGCCTCGGCCCGACGCTCGCCGCGATCTCGGCGCTGTCGGTGAACGTCGGCACTCCAGGACGGGCGGCGCTGCTCGGCGTGGCCTACTCGCTGGGCCTCGGCATCCCGTTCCTGCTCATCGCACTCGGCTTCGGCTGGGCGACCCGGACGGTCGGCTTCCTGCGCCGTCACATCCGTGTCATCAACATCATCGGAGGCGTTCTCCTCATCGTGCTCGGCGTTCTCATGGTGACCGGGGTCTGGACCCAGATCATGTCTCGTGTCGGGGCGGTGATGGGCAATGTCGTCCTCCCGCTCTGACGTCACCGACGCGAAGGAAGGCGCCTCGGCCGCGACCGACCCGCTGCGTCCCTCCGACCACATCGACTCCGCGGAGGTCGCGGACGACATCAATCAGCCGAAGCTGGGCTTCACCGGCTGGCTGCGCTGGGGCTGGCGCCAGGTCACCTCGATGCGCGTGGCGATCATCCTGCTGCTCGTGCTCGCCATCGCCGCGATCCCCGGCTCGATCTTCCCACAGCGCTCCGCCGATCCGAACGGCGTGATCAAGTGGCAGACCGACAACCCCGATCTGTTCCCGGTGCTGGACAGGTTCAGCCTGTTCGACGTGTACTCGTCGCCGTGGTTCTCGGCGATCTACCTCTTGCTGTTCCTGTCGCTCATCGGCTGCATCATCCCGCGCATCAAGCACCACCTCAAGGCGCTGCGCGCGCAGCCGCCGCGCACGCCGGCGCGGCTGTCACGCCTGGACGACCACATCGAGACGGTCCGCGAGGCCGCGGACGCCGACGCCGAGGCCGGTCGCGCGATCGACGCCGCGCAGAAGCAGCTGAAGGCGCTGGGCTACCGGGTGGCGCGCTACGACCGAGGCACGGTGCGCTCGGTCTCGGCAGAGCGCGGCTACCTGCGCGAGACCGGCAACCTGGTGTTCCACATCTCGCTCGTGGGTGTTCTGGTCGCGGTCGGCGTGGGCGGCGGACTCGCCTACACCGGGCAGAAGGTCGTGATCGAGGGCAGGAACTTCGTCAACATCCTCACCGACTACGACTCGATCAACCGTGGCCGATTCGTGAGCGACGAGGCGCTGCAGCCCTATCGGATGACGCTGGACTCCTTCGACGTCACCTACCAGCCCCCGGGCACCGCCGGCGCCGGTCAGGCCGGCGACTTCTCGGCGAACGTCACCGTGACCGAGGCGGACGACTCCCAGCACGAGGGCGCGGTCAAGGTGAACCACCCGCTGAGCATCGGCGCCGACAAGGTGTACCTGCTGGGCAACGGCTACGCCCCGAGCATCACCGTGCGCAACGCCGAAGGCGAGGTCGTCACCAGCGGACCGGTCGCGTTCCTGCCGCAGGACAACAACATGACCTCGCTCGGCGTGCTGAAGGTGCCGGACGGGATGCCGGAGCAGATGGCGCTGACCGGCTTCTTCTACCCGACGGCGGGCAAGCTCTCGACCGGGGCGTACACGTCGGCCTATCCCGACCTGTACGGTCCGCTGCTCACGCTCGACGTGTACGTCGGCGACCTGGGCATCGACGACGGCACCCCGCGTTCGGTGTACGTGCTCGACACCAGCCCGATGGACAAGCTGACGGGGCGTGGCACCGACGTGGAGTCGATCGAGCTCGAGCCCGGCAAGACCGCAGAGCTGCCGAACGGCATGGGCACCGTCACGTTCGAGGACGAGTCGCCCGCGGGCGCGAAGGACTTCACCCATTCCGTGAAGCGATACGTCTCGCTGCAGATCCACCACGACGAGTCCGCGGTGTGGGTGCTGGTGTTCGCCGTGCTCGCACTGGTCGGCCTCGCGCTGGCC
The DNA here is from genome assembly GCF_009758255.1 of Microbacterium sp. MAH-37. GTDB lineage: Bacteria > Actinomycetota > Actinomycetes > Actinomycetales > Microbacteriaceae > Microbacterium. The sequence goes on along the minus strand of NZ_WSEN01000008.1, from coordinate 185,683 downwards.
CTGTTCGTGCCGCGTCGGCGGATGTGGGTGAAGGCGACGCCCGGTGACGGCGGCGTCACCCTGGAGTACGCTGGCCTCGCCCGAGGCGAGGATCCGACTCTGGCCGCCGCCGTCGACGACCTCGCCCGCGGACACGAGCGGCTGCTCGACGGCTCCGCACCCCGGAAGTCCCCGACCACTCCGAAGGAGAGCTGACATGGCCGATCTGGAATCCCTCTCCGTCGTCCTGATGTGGACGGCCATCGCGATCTACGCGCTCGCGTTCCTCGCATACGCGTTCGACCTCGCCAGCCGCTCCGCGAAGACGGCGGATGCGAAGCTCGAGACCGCCAAGGCGAAGCAGCTCGTCACCGCCGGTGGCGGCGGGGGAGCGGCGGCGGATGCCGGAGACGCCGCGTCCGCGGCATCCGACGCCGATGAGGCGAAGCCGCGCTACGTCATGGCCCGGATCGGCACGTCCCTGACGGTGCTGGGCTGGCTGTTCCACCTCGGCGCCACCGTGACTCGCGGCATCGCCGACGGGCACGTGCCGTGGTCGAACCTCTACGAGTTCGCCATGATCGGCACACTGCTGATCATCGCGGTGTACCTGATCGTGCTCACCCGCCTGGATGTGCGCTACCTCGGTTCGTTCATCCTGGGGCTGGTGGTGGTGCTTCTCGGACTCACCTCGACGAACTTCTACGTCGTCATCACGCCGCTCGCCGAGCCGCTCAAGAGCGTCTGGCTGATCATCCACGTGTTCGTCGCCTCGCTGTCGACGGCGCTGTTCGCCCTGGCCTTCGCGCTGTCCGTGATGCAGCTGATGCAGATGCGGCGCGAGCGGCTGGTCGCCGAGGGCGCCGCGAAGACGGGACCCGGGTTCCTGCGCACGATCCCCGACTCGAATCGCCTGGAGAGCCTGGCCTACCGCTTCACGGTCGTCGGCTTCATCGCCTGGACCTTCACGCTGATGGCCGGCGCGATCTGGGCGCAGGACGCCTGGGGCCGCTTCTGGGGCTTCGACGTCAAGGAGACCTGGACGTTCATCATCTGGGTGCTCTACGCGGGCTACATCCACGCGCGGGCCACCCGCGGCTGGCGCGGCTCGCGGTCGGCGTGGCTGTCGATCGTCGGCTTCGCGGCGGTGCTGTTCAACTTCACCATCGTGAACGTGTTCTTCAAGGGTCTGCACTCCTACTCCGGACTGAGCTGAACCAGTAGTCTGACGGGATGATCCGTCTGCTGCTCCGCGCCGCCATCTCCCTGGTCACCGTCGCGGTCGCCCTGCTCATCTGCCTGTGGGTGCTGCCGGGGTTCTCGATCGGCTTCGCGGGCTTCCTCGTCGCCGTCATCGTGTTCACGATCGCGCAGGCCATCCTGGCGCCGCTGATCCTGAAGATCGTCACGCGTCACGCCGAGGCGCTCGTGGGCGGCATCGGGCTGATCTCTACCTTCGTCGCCCTGCTGATCGCGTCGCTGTTCCCCAGCGGCGTGCACCTGTCAGGCATCAGCACCTGGCTGCTCGCGACGCTGATCATCTGGGTGGTCACCGCGCTCGGCGGCTGGCTGCTGGCGGCACTGATCTTCAAGAAGAAGACCTCGGACGCGCGCGGACGCTGAGGTCGGGGGCTCCGGCACGCAGATTTCCGCGTGACGATTGCCGGAGACACCCGGGTTCGCCAGGATAGGGACGACCGCCGTCGCGGTCCGGACGAAGGAGCCCCCGGGTGAGTGCAGCATCGGATCTGGCGCCGCAGGCGCCGCAGAAGGGGTTCCTGAACTGGATCGAGAAGGTCGGCAACAAAGTGCCGGACCCGACGATCATGTTCGTGTACCTGATCGGATTCATCGCCGTGCTGTCCGCGATCCTGAGCTGGGTCGGGGTGTCGGTGACCGACGAGGTGGCCACTCCGGTGGCCGCGGACCAGGTCGGGCAGCTGAACGACCAGTTCGGCTCGCACTGGGTGATCTGGGACACCGCGACGGGTGAGCCCGCGGATGTGCCGGAGTACGTCGTCGAGACGCGCACGTTCGCGGTGCAGAACCTGCTGTCCATCGAGGGCCTGCGGTTCTTCTTCACCTCCTTCGTCGACAACTTCGCCGGCTTCAGCGTCGTCGCGACGGTGCTCATCGCCATGGCCGGTGTCGGGGTGGCCGAGCACGCCGGTCTGATGGGCGCGCTGATCCGCCGGGTCGTGAAGGTCGCTCCGCGTCGCTGGCTCGCCGCCATCCTGCTGTTCGTCGGCGTGCTCTCCTCCGTCGCCACCGATGCCGGCTACCTCATCCTGGTCCCGCTCGCCGCTGCCGCGTTCCTCACCGTCGGAAGGCATCCGCTCGCCGGTCTCGCCGGTGCGTTCGCCGCGGTGGGGGCGGCATTCGGTGCGAACCTCATCATCACGCCCAGCGACAGCATGCTCACCGAGATCACAAACGGTGTGCTCACCGCCGCGGGGATGGAGCCGATCCAGGTCACGCACAACCTCTACTTCGGCATCGTCTCCACATTCCTGCTCACCTTCGTCGCGCTCTTCGTGACGATGTTCGTCACGGAGAAGCGCCTCGGCGCCTACGACCGCGCAGAGCTCACGATCGTCGACGAATCCGCGAACGTCGACCACGACGCTGAGGCCCGCGGGCTGAAGTTCTCCGGCTGGGCGCTGCTGGGTTTCGTGCTCGTGATCCTCGCCCTGACTCTGCCGCCCGGTGCACCGCTGCGGGCGCCGTCCGACGGCGACATCTCAGGCACGTCGCCGTTCATGGCCAGCCTGGTGTTCATCATCTCGCTGGCGTTCCTGGTCTGCGGTGTCGCCTACGGCGCCGGCGCGAAGACCCTGAAGGGCGGATCGGCCACCGTCGCCGCGATCGCGAAGACCTTCGGCAGCCTGGGCGGCCTGCTGGTGATGTTCCTGATGATCGCCCAGTTCATCGCCCTGTTCAACTGGACCAATCTGCCCACCGTCGCAGCGATCTCGGCCGCCGAGGCGCTGCAGCACGCCAACGTGCCGGCGATCGTCCTGTTGATCGCCTTCATCCTGGTGATCCTGATCCTGGACTTCATCCTTCCCGGCCTGGTGCCGAAGTGGGTGATCTTCGCGCCGGTGTTCATCCCGATCTTCGCCTCGCTCGAGGTCGCGCCGCAGACGCTGCTCGCCGCGTACCGCGTCGGCGACTCGCCGGTCAACGTGCTGACGCCGCTCATGGTGTACCTGCCGTTCATGGTGACGGTCGCGCAGCGGTACAAGAAGGATGCCGGAATCGGCACGATCATCGCCCTGATGATCCCGTACGCGCTGTGGATGCTGCTGGCGTGGGCCGCCCTGTACGTGGTGTGGTTCCTCACCGGGATCCCGTGGGGGCCAGGATCCCCGGTCCAGATCGGCTGACCGGCGCCGTCTTCGAGAACTGATCCGTGAACCACTGATTCGTGAACCAAGGAGATGCCATGACTCGCAGTCCGAACAAGCTCATCCCGGCCGATTTCGCGACCGTGCCGGGGCTGGACGCCCTGGACGCCGCCGAGGTGCGGGTCGGGTCGGCCGACGGCGACGCGGGAGCGGTCGGCTTCGGCGTGCGCACCGACGGCGACGTGCCCGCCGGGCTCGGGTTCAGCCGCGAAGCGCTCGAGGCGGCCGGTTTCGACGCGAAGCCGGGGGCGACGCTCGTGCTGCCGCAGGCGGACGGGCCCGACCTCGTGGCGGTCGGTCTCGGCGCGGCATCCGACAGCTCTGCCGCGCTGCTGCGTGACGCGGCGGCGTCGTTCGTGCGCGCGGCCGCGCGGCACGGCCGGCTCGCGCTGCAGATCGACCTGGAGGGCGCGGACCGGGCGTCGGCCCTGACCGCGCTCGCCGAGGGTGCGCTTCTGGCGCGGTACCGCTACACGGTGCTGATCGGCGACTCGAAGCACGTGCCGCTGGCCGCGCTGACGCTGGACGCCGGCGAGGGCGATGCGACGGCGGATGCTGCCGCCGTCGCCGCGGCAGCCGTCACCGCCCGCGCGGCGATCGTGGCGCGCGACCTGGCGAACACCCCTCCGGGGCACCTGACCGCGACCGACATGGCCGACATCGCCGAGGTGCTGGGGACGAGGTTCGGGTTCGAGGTGACCTCGTACGACAAGGCGGCGCTCATCGAGCTCGGGTGCGGCGGGCTGCTCGGCGTGAACCAGGGCTCGGTCGAGGAGCCGCGCATGATCGTGCTGCACTACACGCCCTCCGGCGCGGCGACCGGGAAGCTGGGGCTGATCGGCAAGGGCATCATGTACGACTCGGGCGGCATCAGCCTGAAGCCCAGCGATCCGATGCACCTGCTGATGAAGATGGACATGGGCGGTGCTGCCGCGGTGCTCGGCGCATTCACCGCGCTGCGCGACGCCGGCGCGATGGCCGAGGTGTTCGGCTGGCTGATGTGCACCGACAACATGCCGTCGGGCACGGCGTACAAGCTCGGCGATGTGCTCACCGCACGCGGCGGGACCACGATCGAGGTGAAGAACACCGACGCCGAGGGGCGCATCGCGATGAGCGACGCCTTCGCCCTAGCGAACGAGCAGGGGGTCGACGCGATCGTCGACATCGCGACGCTGACCGGGGCGGCGCTGGTCTCGCTCGGTGGCCACGTGGCGGCGCTGCTCGGCAACGACGACCGGATGATCGACCTGCTGCGCGAGTCGTCTGCGACCACCGACGAGAAGATCTGGCAGATGCCCCTGGAGCGCAAGTACCGGGCGCAGCTCGACAGCAGCATCGCCGACATCTCCAACCTGGGCGGCCCCTACGGCGGCGCGATCACGGCGGCGCTGTTCCTGGACCACTTCACCGGCGGAACGCCCTGGGCGCACCTCGACATCGCCGGCACCATGCAGGTCGAGAAGGACGACTCCTGGCGCACCCAGGGCGCGACCGGCTTCGGCGGCCGCCTGCTCCTCGACCTGGCGAAGGACTTCTCGTCACCCGCCTGATCTGACCCCCGGAGTTGTTCACGGGGTGCCGAGGGGGAAGACCTCGCGATGTTCGGCGGCGTTGGAGTATGTGACGAACTCGACCTCTCTCACCGTCTCGGTGGCGGGGGTCTTGTAGTCGTGATGCGTCGACGCAGCGAGGCGTTCCCAGTCATCGGGCGAGAGTGTCTTCGCGTAGACCGCCGACAGGTGGAACGTCCAGTCCTCGAGGGCGAGCTCGCCGATTCGGCGCAGATCGGTGCGATCGAGTGCGGCGGTGAGCGACGCGTAGGCGTGCAGCAGGCCGGGAGTGCGCCCGAGCCGTGCGATCACGATCTGCCACGGCGCGGGGAACGCATCGACGGCCTCGAACACCAGATCGATCGGATGCTGCTTCGCCGCCCACTCGCGCACGACCTCGCGCACGACCTCGGTGCGCTCCGGCTCGTACAGGCCGCGCAGCGTGACGTGCGCCGCTCCCGGATAGCGGACGGTGTCGTCGAGCCGCCGGCGCGCGGCATCCTGCACCGCGTCGAACTCGCGCATGACCGCGTCCGTCGGCCGCAGCACGATGTACTGCTGGCCCTCCAGATCACGGAGCTGCCCGGGGTCTGTCATGAAGTCGCGCGCCATCCGACGACGCTACCGCCCCGGGCGGCGACGGTTCGACGTGCGTGACGTGCTGACGGCTCCGGTCTCGACGGATGCGGGTGTCGGGGGGAAACACCCGCATCCAGTGAGACCGGAGCAGAGAAGGAAAGGTCAGGCCGCGGCGGTGGCGAGCACGGCCTTCGCGGAGGTCGTGCGGCGCAGGGTGACCGAGAGCGTCGTGGCCAGCAGCGCCAGCACGCCCCAGACGATCAGCCCGGCCACGGCCGTGCCGCTCGCGTCGATCAGACCGCTCAGTGCGGGCGCCGTCGGCATGGCCGCACCGACGGATGCCAGCCAGCCGGGCACCGTGGAGACCAGACCCGTCGCGACGGCGAGCACGCCGACGAGCACACCGATCCAGCGCCCGATCCCGCCGAACAGCGCGACCAGCGCCTGGTTCACGGCGGCGAACGAGACGCCGGCGAGCACCGCGATGCCGGCGAACGACCACCAGTGCGCGGCGTCGTACGAGGCGACCATCTGCACGATCAGCGAGACGAGCAGGCCCTGCGCCGCACCGATGAGCGCAGCGGGCCAGAACCCGCGCAGTGCCAGCGCGATCGACGAGCGCCGCGAGGTGAGCACGCGCTCGGGCATCGCCCGCATCACGACGTACGACGCCAGCGACCCGAACCACAGTACGAGAGCGACGAGCAGCGGGATGGCTGTCGCGCCGAACAGGCTCGAGGTCGCCACATCGCTCTTCACCGGGTTCGCGACGACGGAGGCGAGCGAGGTCGACTCCTTCTCGCTGAACGACGGCAGCGAGGATGCGGCGGTGTGCAGGCCGTCGGCGAGGTCGCTCGTGCCGCCCGCCAGCTGGTCCAGGCCGGTGCCGAGCTGGGTGGTGCCGTCGGCGAGCTGGGTCGCCCCGTCGCCGAGTTGCGCGGCGCCGGTGGCGAGGCCCCGGTTTCCGGTGGCGATCTTCGAGGCGCCGGTGCTGAGGCCACGAGCGCCGTCGGCCGACAGGTCGATGCCGCCGGCGATCTGGCCGAGGCCGGATGCGAGGGAGGCCGCACCGGTGCCGGCGTCCGCGAGTTGCTTGGCGATCTCCTTCGCGCCTGCGGTGTCGAACTGCCCGAGAGCGTACGCGGTACCGGCCGCCGCGTCCTTCGCGCCGTTCGCTCCGGTGGTGAGCGCGGGCATCTTGCTCTGGAGCTGCTTCAGCCCAGCGCACACCTTGTCGTCCGTCGGGTAGTCAGCACAGAGTTTGACGAGGCCGTCGATCCCTGCCGAGACCTCGCTGACGCCCGCCGCGACGCCGGCACCGGCCGCCGCGGATTTACCGGCCAGGTCTGTGATCGGGTCGGGGACGATGCCGTTCTTCTCCAGCGCCGCAGCCCCATTGGTCAGGCCGGAACCGATCTGGCTCGCACCGGCACCCGCCTCACGCGTCTTGTCGGCGAGCGTGTCCAGTCCGCTGCCGAGCTGGCTCGCACCCGCAGCGACCTGCCCCGCGCCGTCGCCGAGCTGGGAAGCGCCCGAGCTCAGCTGGTTCGCACCGTCGGCGAGCTTCGTGGCCCCATCCGGCAGTGCGGCGGCGCCGTCGGCGGCGTCCTGCGCGCCGTCGGCGAGCTTGTCGGCACCGTCGGCCGCCTCGCCGATCTTCGAGCCGAGCGTGTCGAAGCCGATCAGCACATTGCTGAGGGTCGCCTCGGAGAGCATCGAACCCATCGAGGACGCCGCGACGTTCGCGATCTGGCTGGTGATGAGGTCGTCCGCGACGCGGGCGTCCTGCGGGGTGGTCACCTGGATCTGCGCCTGCTGCGCGGAGCCGCCGCCGTCGGCGATCGCCTGACCGCCCGAGGTGGCGTTCTTCGAGAAGTCCTTCGGAATCGTCACCACAGCCTGGTACGTGCCGTCGCTGAGCCCGTCGGCGGCGTCGTCCTTGTTCGAGATGACCCACGTGAGGTTGGAGTCCACCTCGTCGGATCCCTCGACCAGGCCAGACGCCAGCTCGCGGCCGAGCGGTGTGTACTGGTCATTGATCGTGACCGGCTCGTCGAGGTTGACGATCGCCGCCGTCATACGGTCGAGGTTCTGCGTCGGGTTCTGCAGCGCGGCGACGAGCAGACCGCCGATGACGACCGGCAGCAGCAGCACGCCGATGATGGTCAGCCAGGTGATCGGCCGGCGGGAGCGGGCGCGTTCGATGAGGGTCATGCGGTCACCTCGGTGTTCTCAGATGCGGATGCGTCCTCCCGAGACCCCGGGTTGTCGTCGACACCCCGGTCTGCGGACGTCAGCACGGCGGGGTCTCGGTGCGAAGGCGGGGTCTCGGCGGGCGTTGCGGGCTCGCGCACGTCGACGACGGATGCCGCATCACGGCCCGCATCGGCGAGCAGCGCCTTCGCGACATAGGGGTCGGCAGCGGTGGCGAACACGGCGGCGTCGGTGTCGCGCAGCGCGGCGGCGATCTGGTCGCGGTCTGCGCCGGAGAGCCGGTCGATGCCGTCGATGACGACGAGGCCCGTCGAGCCGCGCAGGGCCGCGGCCAGCTCGCGAGGAGCGGATGCCGCGTCGTCGACGATCACGCAGCCGACGTTGCGGCGCACCCAGGCGGCGCGGCCGGGCAGCAGATGTCCGGTCACCCGCAGGCGTCCGGCATCCGGCTTGACGCGGCCGGCGACCGCGAGTGCGAGGGCACGCAGCTCACGGGCATCCGCTCCGGTCGCGACGAGCGCGCCGCCGGGCGCAAGGCGCAATGTGACGCCGGCGACGGCGGGAGTCCCGACGCCCAGTCCGTCCGCGGCCACGACGCTGTCGTCGCCCGGCCAGGAGGCCAGGTCGCGCTCGCGCTCTACGGCCTCGCCCTCGATGTCGACGTGCGGCAGCACGCGCTCCATCCAGCGCGGGATGCGCCAGGCGCGGTCGCCGAGGATCGCCATCAGCGCGGGGATGAGGGTCATGCGCACCAGGAAGGCGTCGATCGCGATGCCGGCAGCCAAGCCGAGGGCGATCGGCTTCAGCGAGGAGTCGCCCTCCGGCACGAACGCGACGAACACGGCGAACATGATCAGTGCGGCGGCGGTCACCACCTTGGCGGAGCCGGCGAAGCCGGTGCGCACGGCGCGGATCGCGGCATCCCGTGCGGTGGCGGCGTCCCTGGGGCCGTTGGGTCGGCGGATGGCGGGATCGTGGACGTAGTCCTCCCGCATGCGCGAGACGAGGAAGACCTGGTAGTCCATCGCCAGGCCGAACAGCACGCCCATCAGCACGATCGGCATGAACGAGATGATCGGGCCGGTGCGGGCGACATGCAGCAGGTCGGCGAACCAGCCCCACTCGAACACCGCGGCGACGACGCCGAAGGCGGCGACGATCGACAGCAGGTAGCCGAGCGCGGCGGTGATCGGCACCCAGATCGAGCGGAACACGATCGCCAGCAGGATCAGCGACAGGCCGATCACGAAGATGCCGAACGGCAGCAGTGCGGCGCCGAGCTGGTCGGAGATGTCGATCGCGACCGCCGTGAAGCCAGTGACCTTCAGATCGATGCCGTACTCGTCGAGCCACTCGTCGTGGTGCGATCGCAGCTCGCGCACGAGCTCGGCGGTCTTCGGGTCGTCCGGTGCCGTGGTCGGCACGATCTGCACGATGCCGGTGTCGGCAGTTTCGTTCGGGGTCGCCAGGGGGACGGCGGCGACGCCGGGCAGCTTCTCGACCTCGTCGCCGAGATCCTGCATGAGGTTCAGCGGATCCTTCGAGGTGACGATGGTGCCGGTGAGGATCAGCGGTCCGTTGAATCCGGGACCGAAGTGCTCGGCGGTGAGGTCGTAGTTCACACGCGCCTCGGAGCCCTGCGGCAGCTGGCCGGCGTTCGGCAGCGCGAGGTTCAGGCTCAGCGCCGGGACCGCGACGATGCCCAGGCCCAGCACGACGGCGATCGACACGATAACCGGGTGCTTGGTCACGCCGCCCACCCAGCGCCGGCTGAAGGAGCGCCGCGGCGCGGCATCCTTCTTCGCCTTCTTGACCTTCTTCGGTCGCCCCACGACCTTGCCCTTCACGAATCCGAGGAGGGCGGGGGTGAGCGTGACGGCGATCGCCACGGCGATCGCGACGGCCACGGATGCCGCGATGCCCATGGTCGTCAGGAACGGGATGCCGGCGAACCCGAGCCCGATCAGGGCGATGAGCACGGTGACGCCGGCGAACACCACGGCGGAGCCGGCGGTGCCCACGGATCGTGCCGTGGACTCCTCAGGATCGACGCCGGCTCTGACCTGGTCCTGATGCCTCGCGACGATGAACAGCGAGTAGTCGATGCCGACCGCGAGACCCAGCATGAGGGCGAGCAGCGGGGTGGTGGACGAGACGGTCGCGAATGCGGTCGCGGCGAAGATTCCGGCCATCGAGATGCCGACGCCGAGGATCGCGGTGAGCAGCGGGAGTCCGGCGACCACGAACGACCGGAAGGTGACGATCAGCACGAGCAGCGCGATGATCAGGCCGACGGCCTCGGTGAGGGTCACGGTCGGGATCGACATCGCGAACAGGTCGCCGCCGAGCGCGGTCTCGGAGCCCTTCGGCAGCTCGTCGCCGAGATCGGACACGATGCCCTCGAGCTCGGCCTTGGCCTCCGGTGTGACGTCGGTGGCCTGCCCCTCGAACTGCAGGCGGACGATCGCGGCGCTGTCGTCATCGCTGACCATGCCGTCGATGTTCTCGTCATAGGGCGAGGTGACGGCGAGCACGCCATCGACCTTCTCGAGCTCGGAGACGGTCTGCTCGATGTCGCTCTTGTACGGGTCGTCGGTGACCTGGTCGCCGTCGGCGGCGACCACGATGAACTGGGCGTTGGTGCCGCTGACCTGGGGGAAGGTGCGGGAGAGCTGCTCGAGCCCCGCCTGCGACTCGGTGCCGGGGATCGAGAACGTGTTGTCTGTGCCCGCGCCGAGCACGAGAGCGCCACCGCCGGCGATGCCGAGCACCAGCAGCCAGGAGACGAGCACCCGCCAGGGGTGGCGGAACGACCAGCGTCCGAGCGAGGACAGCAGAGTGGACACGGGGCCTCCCCAGGCAGTTGGATGCATTCGCGAACTCGATACAGACGTGTATTGAGTACGTCAATGCATCGTATTCCCAGATGTTCGTGAGAGCCTGTGTGCCAGGTGTGAAAGGGAGTGCAGCTGTGACGACGATCGCGACGCGGAGCCGTGAGAACACGCGTGCCCGCTTGCTCGAGGCGGCGGCGCAGGTGTTCGCCGAGGTCGGTCTCGAGGGCGCCACTGTCGAGGTGGTGTGCGAGCGAGCCGGATTCACCCGCGGCGCCTTCTACTCGAATTTCGCGTCGAAGGATGAGCTGTTCCTGACTCTGGCGGCGTCCGTCGGCGAGGCGCGTGTGAACGCGGTGCGCGAGCGTGTGCAGCAGATGACGGAGTCCGGCGCGCTGGCGCTCGACGACCCGGTCTCACTCGTGCAGCAGGTGATGGACTCCGCGGGCGACGACCGCCTCGGCGTGATGCTCATGAGCGAGATCCGCATCCGCGCGCTGCGCGACGCGGAGTTCGGCGCCGCCTACCTCGCCGGCGAGCGCGAGATGGTCGCCGGCATCGCGCGGATCATCACCGACATCGTCGACAACGAATGCCTCGCGCTGCGTACGGATGCCGAGGAGACGGCGCGTCTGCTGATGATCGTGTGGGAGGGCATGACGGTGCGCGGTGCGATGGACGGTGCAGACGACGAGCAGCTGCGTCAGACCGGCAGCGCCGAACTCGGCCGCCTCGTGTCTCTGCTGCTGGAGCCGGTCAGCCCGCGCTGAGAACTCCGTGGCACCGCTCCAGCCGTGAGATCCACCAGTCCTGGCGGTCGGCCGGCGCGGCCAGGCGGTCCAGCGCAGCGGCATCCGGAACGACGCGCGCAGCGCTGACCGAACCCGCCACGGGGCGGGCATCCGCGACGTCGTCGGCGAACAGCGATGCCGTGCCGAGACCGCAGTCGTAGTCCAGCGTGGGCAGGGCGGCGGCCAGGGCCGCGCCCTGCGCGAGCCCGACGGCGGTGTCGAGGGCGCTCGACACGACAGCCGGCAGGCCGGCATCCGCCACGATCTGCAGCGCACGACGGATGCCGCCCAGCGGCTGCGCCTTGATGATGATCAGGTCCGCCGCCTTCGCCTGCGCGACGGCGAGCGGATCGCTCGCCTTGCGCACGCTCTCGTCGGCCGCGATCGGGATGCCCATGTACTTCACGCGCCGGCGCAGCTCGGCGAGCTCGTCGACGGAGGCGCAGGGCTGCTCGGCGTACTCGAGGTCGCACTCGGCGAGCGCGTGCAGGGCGTGCTCGGCCTCGTCGACGTTCCAGCCGGCGTTCGCGTCGATGCGGATGCGGCCCTCCGGACCCATCGCATCGCGCGCGGCGCGAACCCGGGCGACGTCGTCGGCGAGGCTCTGCCCGCGCTCGGCGACCTTGACCTTGGCGGTGCGGCATCCGTCGTAGCGCGCGAGGACGTCGGCGACGCGGGCCGCCTCGACGGCCGGCACCGTGGCGTTCACCGGTATGCGGGCGCGCAGCGGCGCCGGCTGCTCGCGCCACGCGAAGTCGATCGCCGCGGCGAGCCAGGTCGCGGCCTCGGCGTCGCCGTATTCGACGAAGGGGGAGAACTCGGCCCAGCCCTGCGGGCCCTCGAAGAGCAGCGCCTCGCGGACGTCGACCCCGCGGAACCGGGTGTGCATCGGGAGGGCGACGACGCGGGCGGTGCTGAGGATGTCGGCGAGCGGCGGCTGCATGCGTCCATCATGCCGCTTCGAAGGCTGCACGATATCGGGGTCTTGACAATAGTGTGCGACACACAATATGGTGACAGACATGAACGACAGCGAGTTCGACACACATCTGCAGGAGCTGCGGCGCGGCACGATCGTGCTCGCCAGCCTGCAGCTGCTGCGCGAGCCGGGGTACGGATACGGTCTGCTGGAGCAACTCGCGGAGGCCGGGTTCCCGACCGACGCGAACACGCTCTACCCCCTGCTGCGCCGTCTCGAGAAGCAGGGCTATCTCGACAGCGAGTGGAACACCGAAGAGGCGCGTCCGCGCAAGTTCTACCGCACCTCGGCATCGGGCATCCGCCTCGCCGACACTCTCACTCAGGAGGTCGCGGTCATCGCCGCGGCCACGGCCGCCCTCATCGAAGGGGAGGACTGATCATGACCACCACAGCTTCCTACGCCGAGCGCTACCTCGGCGCCGTCGCCCGCGCACTGCCCACAGCAGTGCGTCCCGAGATCCTTGCCGAGGTCGAGGCCTCGATCGCCGAGCAGGTCGAGCCCCGCATCGAGCAGGGTGAGGCCCGCGACGAGGCCGAGCGCGCGGTCGTCGCCGAACTCGGCGAGCCGACGGCGTACGCGGCGTCCCTCATCGATCGCCCGATGTGGCTGGTCGGGCCCCGCTACTACGCCGCCTGGCTGCGTCTGCTCCGACTTCTGCTGTGGACGGTGCCCGCCCTGGCGACCGCGGCGGTCGTGATCGGGCAGGTCGTCGCGGAGGCGTCGATCGGCGAGATCTTCGGCCAGGGCATCGCGACTCTGCTCAGCGTGATCGTGCACGTGAGCTTCTGGACCACGCTGGTCTTCTTCATCCTCGAGCGCACGGGGTCCACCGGCGAGACGATCCTGGAGTGGAACCCCGACCAGCTGCCGCAGCCCGCCGCAGACGGGGTGGCGCGCACCGATCTCATCGGAAGCCTCATCATGCTCGGCATCTTCGCCGGCGCACTCCTGTGGGACCACTTCCGCGGGTTCGTGCCCGGTGACGAGGTGCTGCCGGTCATCAACCCCGACCTGTGGCCCTGGTGGATCGGGCTGGTGTTCCTTCTCATCGGCGCCGAAGCGATCCTCGCGATCGCCGTGTATGCGCGCGGGAGGTGGACGATGACGCTGGCCTGGGTCAACTTCGCGATTGCGATCAGCGTGATGAGCCTGGGCCTCACGGCCCTGGGGCGCGGGGTGCTCTACAACCCCGAGTTCGTCTCCGACGTCTTCACGATGAACGGCGTGAACGCCGAGGCGACGGCGGTACTCGCAGCGCTGACCGGCATCGGCATCGCGGGCATCGGCATCTGGGACATCGTCGACGGCTTCAGGAAAGCACGCAGCGGCCGGCTGAACTGATCGCGGCGACGACGAGAACGGCACGGATGCCGGAGACGCGAGTCCCCGGCATCCGTGCCGTTCGGGTGCTGCTGCGGCGTCAGTTCTGGGTGACCTGCAGGAGTGCCACCGGGGTCTTGGGGGCGCCGTCGGGGCCGCCGTCCTGGGTGCCCTCGGCGCCGATGTCCGCGACGATCGCGGTGCTCGCCTCGTCGAGGTGACCGAAGACGGTGTAGTTCGGCGGCAGCTGGCTGTCGGCGTAGACGATGAAGAACTGCGAGCCGTTGGTGTCGGGTCCGGCGTTGGCCATCGCGAGCGTGCCCGCCTCGTAGGTCTCGGAGCCGTCGAGCTCGTCCGCGAACGAGTAGCCGGGGCCGCCCGCGCCGGTGCCGCTCGGGTCACCGCACTGCAGCACGAAGATGCCCTGGGTGGTCAGGCGGTGGCACTGGGTGCCGTCGAAGTAGGACTGCTTGCCCAGCGAGAGGAAGCTGTTCACCGTGCAGGGGGTCTTGTCGGCGTCGAGGGTGACGGCGAGGTCGCCCGCGCTGGTCTTGATGGTCGCCGACACCTCACCGGTGACGGTCGGCTCGGCGTCCGGCGCGTCCGCCTGCTTGGCGGCCTGGCCGTCGGCCGGGTACTGGCAGGTGCCGGATGCCGCGTCGGCGGACGACGACGTCGACGGAGCGGATGCCGGGTCGGAGCCGGGGTTGGACGCGCAGCCGGCCAGCGCCAGAGCTGCGGCCGCGGTCAGGGCGAGAAGGGAACGACGGAGGAGTGAGGGAGTCAGACGCACGACGACGATCGTACGTGACGTGGCCTTGAGCCCCGCGGAACAGGCGCGCCGGCGAAGCGGCGGAATAGGCTGGGAGCCGTGACCGACGACTTCGTCTCAGACATCTTCGACCCGGCCGAGTGGGCCCTCGCCCCCGGCGCCGAGGGGTACACCGACATCACCGCGCATGTCTCGAAGGACGGCCGCATCGCGCGGATCGCGTTCGACAGGCCCGAGGTGCGAAACGCCTTCCGGCCGCACACGGTCGACGAGCTGTACCGCGCTCTCGACATCGCCCGGCAGGATCCGCGCATCGGCGTGGTGCTGCTGACCGGCAACGGCCCGAGCCCCAAGGACGGCGGCTGGTCGTTCTGCTCCGGCGGTGACCAGCGCATCCGGGGCCGTGACGGCTACAAGTACAGCGACTCCACGACGGAGGTGCACGACCCGGCGCGCGCCGGCCGGCTGCACATCCTCGAGGTGCAGAGGCTGATCCGCTTCATGCCGAAGGTCGTCATCGCGGTCGTGCCCGGCTGGGCGGCCGGCGGCGGGCACTCGCTGCACGTGGTGTGCGACCTGACGATCGCATCGCGCGAGCACGGCCGTTTCAAGCAGACGGATGCCGACGTGGGCAGCTTCGACGCAGGATACGGCTCGGCGTACATGGCTCGGCAGGTCGGGCAGAAGTTCGCCCGCGAGGTGTTCTTCCTCGCCGAGGAGTACTCCGCCGACCGCGCCTACGAGATGGGCGCGGTCAACCGCGTCGTCCCGCATGCCGACCTCGAGAAGGAAGCGGTCGCCATGGCGCGCACGATCCTGACGAAGTCTCCGACCGCGATCCGCATGCTGAAGTTCGCGTTCAACGCGGTCGATGACGGCATGGTCGGCCAGCAGGTCTTCGCCGGCGAGGCCACGCGTCTCGCCTACGGCACCGATGAGGCCGTGGAAGGACGCGACTCGTTCCTCGAGAAGCGCGACCCCGACTGGTCGGCCTTCCCGTACCACTTCTGAGGCCCGTCGCCGGCGGAGCCCGGCAATGCTCAGGTCTCCGTTCGGTGCGCTCTGGCCGCGCCCGAATCGCTCAGGTCGCACTTAAGCGCGCTCTGACCCGGGAATGCCGGGGCGAACCGTGACCTGAGCGCGGGGCAGATCGCGATTCCGGGACGAGGCGCGACCTGAGCGTCAGGCGCGGTGCGCGCGACGCGAGGCAGGATGGAGACATGACGACGCTGCATCCGATCGGGACCGACGCGCGGGCCGTGCAGGCGGCGCTGCCGGCGGCGCTCGACGGCACTGCGCCGCTGGCGCTGGGCTTCGCGCCGGATGCCGGTGACGCGGTGCCCGCCGGCACAGCTGTCGTGATCGCGACGTCGGGCTCGTCCGGCATCCCGAAGCGGGTCGTGCTGAGCGGCGCCGCACTGCGCGCGAGCGGGGAGGCGACCGCCGCGCGCATCGGCGAAGGGCAGTGGATGCTGGCGCTGCCGGCCGGCTACGTCGCCGGGCTGCAGGTGCTGGCGCGTTCGCTCGCCGCAGGGCAGACGCCCGCGCGGCTGGACGGACGCTTCACGCCGAAGGCGTTCATCGAGGCGACATCCGAGCTGACCGCCGAACGGAAGTACACCTCGCTCGTCCCAGCGCAGCTCGCCACGCTGCTCGACGCCGCACCCGAGCTGCCCGCCGTGCGCACCGCGCTCGCCGCGTACGACGCCATCCTCATCGGCGGCCAGTCGCTGCCGGGCCCGCTGCGCGAGCGCGCCGCCGACGCAGGAGCCCGGATCGTGCGCACCTACGGCTCGAGCGAGACGGCCGGCGGATGCGTGTACGACGGCGTTCCGCTCGGCGGGGTGACGGTCACAGTGCGGGCTGGCGAGCTGCAGATCACGGGACCGACGCTCGCCGACGGCTACCTCGGCGATCCGGACCTCACCGAGCGCACCTTCGTGCACGTCGAGGACACGCGCTGGTACCGCACCGGCGATGCCGGCGAGGTGTCGGATGCCGGGGTCGTGGCCGTGCACGGCCGCATCGACAACGTCATCGTCTCGGGCGGCATCAACATCTCCCTCGACCGCGTCGAGCGCGTCGTCCGCGGAGTGACGGGCCTCGAGCATGCTGCCGTCGTCGGCGTCGAGGACGAGCGCTGGGGCGAGGCATCCGTCGTCGTGGCGCCCCGGCCGGCGGCGCCGGACGCGACGCAGGACCTGCTCTCCCTGGCACGGGAGGCTGTCGGTGCAGCGATCGGCGCACCGGCACGACCATCCCGTCTGGTGCTGCTCGACGACTTCCCGGTGCTGGCGTCCGGCAAGCCCGATCGTCAGCGGCTGCGCCGGATGCTGGATGTTCCCGACGATCCGGTGATCGCGTAACCACCGACGCTCGCCCTGCAAGACTGTCGTGATGGCGACCTACACCCACGGGCATCACGAATCCGTCCTCCGTTCGCACAGCAGCCGCACGATCGCGAACTCGGCCGCGTACCTCGCGGACCACCTCGCCCCCGACGCCACCCTTCTCGACGTCGGCGCAGGGCCCGGGACGATCACCGTGGAGTTCGCCGAGCGCGTCGCGCAGGTGACGGCGACGGAGATCGACGCGGATGCGCTCGCGCTGTCGCAGAAGCTCGCCGCGGAGCGCGGCATCCGCAACATCGACTTCTCGGTCGAGGACGTGCATGCGCTCTCGTTCGCCGACGACTCCTTCGACGTCGTGCACGCGCATCAGGTGCTGCAGCACGTCGCGGACCCGGTGCAGGCGCTGCGCGAGATGCGCCGCGTCGCGAAGCCCGGTGGCATCGTCGCGGCGCGCGACTCGGACTACTCCGGCTTCATCTGGTTCCCTGTGCTGCCCGAACTCGACGAGTGGCTGCGCCTGTACAAGGTCGCGGCCCGCGCGAACGGCGGTGAGCCGGATGCCGGCCGCCGGCTGCTGTCCTGGGCCCGCGCGGCGGGATTCACCGATGTCACGGCCACGGCATCCACCTGGTGCTACGCCGAACCCGAGCAGCGCGCATGGTGGGGCGGCATGTGGGCGGACCGCATCCTGGAGTCGGCGCTGACCCGCCAGCTTCTGTCCGACGGCTTCGCCGCCGAGGACGAGCTGCAGCGCATCAGCGACGCCTGGCGCGCATGGGCAGCATCCGATGACGGCTGGTACCTGGTCCCGCACGGCGAGATCCTCTGCCGGGTGTAGCACGGATACATCTCCGGGCGGATGCCCTGTGAGAGACCCTCGCGTAGCGTGGTGACGTGATCAGATCCGTTTCTCGCCGCTGGCTGGTGCTCGACATCGTCGGCTCCGTGTTCGGCTTCCTGGTCACCGCACCGCTCGCGTTCATCATGGGAGCCGGCTCGCTGAGCGCCTGGCTGAGCCCGGACTGGCTGGCGATCACGGTGTCCGTCGTGATCAGCGCCGCATTGTGGGGCGCCGCCGCGATCAGCCGCCTGTCGCCGCCGATCGCGCTCGCCGTCTCGTGGGGCGCGTGCCTGCTGCAGATGCTGACCGGTCTGCCGCCGATGGCGAGCAACGTCGCGGTGTTCGTGGTGCTGTTCGCGACGGCGGCCTGGGGATCGCGCCGGCTGCTGTGGACGGGCGGTGCCTCGACGGTCGCCGGCGGCGTCCTGGCGGGTCTGTACATCGGGATGCAGCAGTTCGGGCTCTCCGAGGGGCTCGTCTCGGCCGGCATGCGCGTGCTGCTCGTCGCTGCTCTCATGGGCTCGGTCGTCGGGCTCTCGCTCGCCCTGTCGTGGGGCGCCGGCCTGCTCTGGCGCCAGGTCGCGCGCGGCCGTGAGACCCGCGACGCCCAGTTGCGCGCCGAGGCCACGGCGGCCGAGGAGGCGGAGCGCGTGCGCATCGCCCGCGACATGCATGACGTCGTCGCCCATTCGCTCGCGGTGGTGATCGCCCAGGCCGACGGCGCGCGCTACGCCGCGGCAGCCGATCCGCAGGTCGCGCAGGAGGCGCTCGGCACGATCGCCCAGACCGCGCGAGGAGCGCTGTCGGACGTGCGGATGCTGCTCACGCAGCTGCGTCATCGCCAGGGCGACGGTCCGCAGCCGACGCTCGCCGACCTGGAGACGCTGTTCGCGCAGGTGCGGCAGGCTGGCGTCGAGCCGCGCGTCACGGTCGACCCGACGCCTCCGGGCGAGCCGCCCGCAGCCATCCAGCTCGCCGTCTACCGCATCCTGCAGGAGGCGCTCACGAACGCCCTCCGGCACGGCACGGGTGGCGTCGACGTGCGGCTGAGCTGGTGGGCGGATGCCGTGGACCTGACGGTCTCGAACACCGCGGATGCCGCGAAGGCGACGTCGTCCGGCGGGCACGGCGTCATCGGCATGCGCGAGCGCGCGCAGCTCGTGGGCGGTACGCTTCAGGCCGAGCGTCATGGGGACCGATTCGTCGTCAGCGCTCGTCTGCCCATCGGCCCTTCGTCAAGCTCAGGATCCGGAGTCTCATGATCAACGTCGTGCTCGTCGACGACCAGGCGCTGTTCCGCGCCGGCATCCGGATGCTGGTGTCGTCGCAGCCCGACATGACGGTCGTGGGCGAGGCAGGAGACGGCCAGGAGGCCCTCGCCGTCGTCGCACGCACGCGACCAGACGTGGTGCTGATGGACATCCGGATGCCGGTGATGGACGGTCTCACCGCGACCGCCGAGATCCTGAAGAACCCGGACGCCCCGCGCGTCGTGATGCTGACCACCTTCGACCTGGACGAGGCTGCGGCCAGGGCCATCCGGCAGGGCGCGAGCGGCTTCCTGCTCAAGGATGCCGATCCGGAGTTCCTGCTCGCGGCGATCCGCACGGTGGAGTCTGGTTCGAGCGTGATCGCGGCATCCGCGACGCGCGACCTGTTCGCGCACTTCACCCCCGAGACCAAGCCCGTCCCGGCGTCGTACAGCGACCTGACCGAGCGCGAGCGCGAGATCTTCGCGCTCGCGGCGCGAGGACTCTCGAACTCCGAGATCGCCGCCCGCGAGTTCCTCAGCGAGGCGACGGTGAAGACGCACATCAGCCGCATCCTCACCAAGCTCGCACTGCGCGACCGCGTGCAGCTGGTGGTGTTCGCCTTCGAGCACGGGCTCGCCTGACGCCCCAGATCATCCTGCAGATGTACGCGGGATGCATCCGGCGGGCGATGACCCGGCGCGGGCAGCGGAAATAGCGTCGAAGGCATGGAGATCACGACTTCGGACCTCGGCCTCGCCGCCCGCGTCCAGCACCTCACCAAGACCTACGGCGCCGGTGCCGCCGGCGTCCGCGCCCTCGACGACGTGAGCGTCGGCATCCGGCGCGGCCAGTTCACCGCGATCATGGGCCCCTCCGGCTCTGGTAAGTCCACGCTGATGCACATCATGGCCGGGCTGGACGCCCCGACCGAGGGCCGCGTGTGGATCGGCGACACCGAGATCACGAAGCTCGGAGACCTGGAGATGACGATCCTGCGGCGCAGGCGCGTGGGCTTCATCTTCCAGGCGTTCAACCTGATCCCGACTCTCGACGCGCTGGGCAACATCCTGCTGCCGTTCGAACTCGACGGGCGCCGCCCTTCGGCGATCGAACGGGCCCGCATCGACGGGCTCGTCGAGACGCTCGGGCTCGGTGCGCGACTGAAGCACCGTCCGCACGAGCTGTCCGGCGGCCAGCAGCAGCGCGTGGCGATCGCCCGAGCGCTCGCCACCGCCCCCGACCTCGTCTTCGCCGATGAGCCGACCGGCAACCTCGACTCGGCCACCGGCCGTGAGGTGCTGCAGCTGCTCGCCACGGCGAGCCGCGAGCACGGACAGTCGATCGCGATGGTGACGCACGACGCGATCGCGGCCAGCCACGCGGACCGGGTGCTGTTCCTCGGCGACGGCCGGATCGTCGCCGACCACCCGCAGCTCTCCGCCGAGCAGATCTCGGCGCACATGCTGGCCGCCGAGACGGCCGGCGCGGCGACGAAGGCGAGCGGGGTGGCGGCATGACCGCCGTCGCCGAGCTCGGCAGGGAGAGCCGGGAGCGTTCCGCCCGCCCGACACGGCTGGCCTGGCTGAGCGAACGGGGCATGGGCGCCAGCATCCTGGTCTCGGCGCTCGCCGCAGGGTTCGGAGTCGTCCTCGTCGAGGTGACCGCTTACATCGGCGCGGTGCTGCAGGCCGACCCGTACATCGGCGACAGCGAGACGCTCGCGCTGGTCGTGACCATCTTGTCGGTGCTGCTCACGGCGGTCGCCATGTACGTCGCGGCGATCGTGACCGCGAACACGTTCACGACGATCATCGCGGGGCGGACGCGCCGCATCGCGCTGATGCGGCTGATCGGGGCATCCGCTCGTTCGCAGCGCGAGGAGGTCGCGCGGCAGGGGCTGGCCGTCGGCGTGCTGGGCGCGCTGTTCGGCCTGGCCGCCGGACTGACCCTCGCGAACATCGGCGTGATCGTCGGCGCGCAGCTGCTGCCGAACCCGCCGGCGACGTTCAGCACACTGCAGCCGATGATCGTGCTGCCCGCGGTCGGCGTGGCGCTGACCACGTGGGTCGCCGCCTGGGCGGGGTCGAGGAGGGTGCTGGAAGTGACCCCGCTCCAGGCGATCGGCGGAGCCGTCGAGCGCGGGCACGACGCCGTCGCGGCCAGGCCGGGCCGGCACATCGGCGCCCTGGTGCTGCTGATCATCGGGGCGGCGCTGCTCGCAACCGGCGTGGTCTTCGGCCTGGTGTCGCCGCTGGGCGTCGTCGTCGCGTTCGCCGGTGGCGTGCTGTCGTTCACCGGCCTCGCGATCGGCGCCGTGCTGGTGATGCCGCCGGTGCTGCGGATGGTCGGACGGATGTTCGGCAGCAGCGCGACGGCTCGGCTGGCGGCGGAGAACGCGCTGCGGCACCCGGAGCGTTCCAGCCGTATGGCGATCGGCGTCGTGATGGGGGTCACGCTGGTCACGATGTTCGCCGTCGCGCTGGAGTCGGCCAAGGTGCTGATGATGCGGCAGAGCGAGGGGGAGTTCGTCGAGGGGTTCTTCGCCCCGATGGACGCGTTCGCGAACATCATGATGCTGCTGGTCGCGATCTCGGCGGTGATCGCCGCGGTCGGCCTGGTGAACCTGCTGACCATCGGGGTGGTGCAGCGCAGGCGCGAGCTGGGGCTGCTGCGCGCGATCGGCCTGACCGGCCGCCAGGTGCGCCGGATGGTGCTGCTCGAGGCCGCGCACATCACGATCGCCGCGACCCTGCTGGGACTGGCGCTCGGGGTGGTCTACGGCTGGATCGCCGCGCAGTCGCTGCTCGGATCCGTGCCGGTGCTGCCCGACTTCGAGCCGGCCGGGTTCGTGTGGCCGGTGGTGCCGTGGGTGCCGATCGCGATCATCGCGGCGTCGACCGCCGTGCTCACGCTGATCGCCGCTGTCGCCCCGACCCGCCTCGCGACGAAGGTGCAGCCCGTGGAGGCGCTCGCCGCGGAATGACGGGTCAGGTGAAGGCATCCCTCTACGCTGGAGGGATGCCTTCGCCGTTCGATCAGTCCCCCTACCAGGTGCGCCTCGAGTGGGGCGCGGAGGGCCTGGCCCGCCTCGCGCCTGCAGATGTCGTGGTCGCGGTCGACGTGCTGCGGTTCTCCACCACGGTGACCGAGCTGGTCGAGGAGGGGACCTCGGTGGACCTCCAGGGCGCCCGCGCCTGGTCCAGCAACGGCGCGGATGTCGCCGAGGCGGCAGCGGCGACCGGTGCGGAGGTGCTGCTCGGCGGCATCCGGAACGCGTCGGCCGTGGCATCCGCGGTGATGTCGCTGCAGGAGCGCCGGGGAGAGCGGACGTCCGTCACGGTCATCGCCGCAGGGGAGCGGGCGGCCGATGGAACGCTGCGGTTCGCGGTCGAGGATCTGCTCGGCGCCGGCGCGGTGATCTGCGCACTGATCGACCTCGGCATCGACCACACCTCGCCCGAGGCCGTCGCGGCCGCGGAGTCGTTCCGCGCGTTGCGGCGCGGCCTGCGGCACCTGCTCACCGCGAGCGGCTCGGGGCGTGAGCTCGCGATCGGCGTGGCGTCCACGGCGCGGATGGCGGATGCCGGCATCCGCCCCGCGACGCCCGAGGAGGCGTCCGAGCACGACGCGAGCAGCGCCGTGCCGCACCTCCGCGACGGAGCCTTCACAGCGTTCGCCTGACGAGTGCGGTCCCGACTGCGGATCGCCGCTCCGACGGGCTGGATGGTGCGGCCCCTGACAGCGGATCGCCGCCTCGACGCGCCGGGGCGGATGCCGGATGGGGCGGTGTTTCGCGGGCGGGATCCGAAGTCGGGTACGGACAAGCCGCTTTCGGGCGGGTCCGCGCGTAGGGTCTAGGCATGAGGTTCCTCCCCGCCTTCGTCCTCGACGCCCTGCTCGTGCTCGTCTTCGCGGCGATCGGCCGCGCCTCGCACTCCGAGGATCCGACGGGCTTCCTCCTCACGGCGTGGCCGTTCCTGGTCGCGCTCGTCGTCGGCCACCTGCTCGCGTTCCTTCTGCCCGGGCGACCGCGCCGGCCGTGGGGCATGCTCTGGGGCCTCGTCGTCTGGGTGGTGACGGTCGCCGGCGGGATGCTCGTGCGCGTGCTCTCCGGTGACACGGCAGCGGTTCCGTTCATCATCGTCGCGACGATCACGCTGGGCGTGTTCCTGCTCGGCTGGCGCGGGATCGCGGCACTGGTGCGCCGCCGTCGTCCGCACGGCGCGCAGCTCGAGTAGCCCTCGGCGCGGCGCCCGGCGTCGCGATCGTCCCGCGAGGTGTCGCCTGCTGTGCTCTCGCGCGGCTGTTCTCCGTTCGAGCGGCTGTTCTCCGTTCGCGCGGCTGTTCTCGGCGTCGTGGCGGGTTCGCGCTGCTGTTCTTGGCACGTGCGGCGTGAATGTGCGCCGCGCGTGTCAAGAAGTGGCGCGCGGAGCCCGAGCTCAGCTCCAGGGGCATCAGCGGGGAACGGCATCCGGATGCGCCGTTCGCGCGGGGATGTGCGCTTCGCGCGGACGGATGCCGGGGATCGATCCGCGGGAACTGCACATGTCCGCTGCAGGCGCCGGGACCTCTCAGCGCGGGGTCTGGGCGGCGAGCCGGGTGGCCGGAGTGATCTCGCGGTGCGTCCAGGCGAACGCGAACCGCGGGTCGTAGGTGCGCGAGCACTTCGCGCAGGAGATCGGGCGGCCGGGGCGGCGATGCCGGTAGACGAGGTGCCCGGAAGGGCAGCGGCCCACCCACGGAGCCAGCTCGGTGGCGGTCTCGCCGTGGTGGGTCGTACCCCCGACATAGCCGAGATCCTCAGCGATGCGCTTCCATTCGCGGCCGTGCGCCGCCGCGGGCCCGGCGAGCGCGTGCGCGACCTCGTGCAGCAGCACCTGGTGGATCTCGTCGTCGTCGAACCGGGCGGCGAGGTAGCGCGAGACCGTGATCCGGTTGGTCGTGTAGTGGCAGGCACCCGCCCTGCGCTTGGCGTGATCGAAGTCGAACGTCCACGACGGGTCGAGGTGCAGCTGGATGAGCGCTTCGGCCCAGACGCGCACCCGCCTCAGATCTGCCATGTCGCAACAGTAGATCAGCCGACCGACATCGCCGGGGAGGACGTGGTCAGATCGCGACGGGTTCGACGGAGCTGCGGCGCTCGGCCGCCTCGATCGCGAGGAGCGCGGTCTCGAGGTCGCGGTCTTCCGCGCCGGCCTCGCGGCGCAGGAACAGCGAACGTTTGAAGCTCTCACGGGCCTGCTCGTAGTCGCCCGCGTCGTAGGCGTTCTTACCGTGGTGCTGGTGGGCGAAGGCGGCCACCTGGGCCCAGCCCTGTCCCTCCGCCTCGGATGCCACGTGGGCGAGCTCCTGCTCGGCGGCCGCGTACTTGCCGAGGCACTGCATGATCGTCGCGTGCAGCACACGGGCGCGCAGGAGATCCTTGCGCGTTCCCGCCATGCGGGCCTGACGCACGGCCTCCTCGGAGAGCGGCAGGGCGTCATCGAGTCGGTCCAGCACCTTCAGCAGCCAGACGCGCTCCATCAGGGCGGGCAGGCTGCGCTGCCCCTCGATCTCCTCGAGGCGCGCTTCGCACTCGCGCTGGTCCACTCGTTCGCGAAGGGTGTCCGGGTCATAACCCTGGATCAGACTCATTGCTCGACTCTCCCTCCGCGACTGCTCCTGACAGTCTGCCTCCTCCCGCCGGGAACCTCCTGAGGCGCGCCCTGCCCGCCCCGACCCGCACGTCGCATTCCTCAACAAGCGGTGTGTACGTGTTATCCACATTCCTGGGGTGGACCGCTGGCGGGATGCCACGGGGTGGGGCATCCTGGCCCGGAGCGCGCACACCCGACGCGCCCGAACGAAGGAGTTCCCATGCCTCCCGCATCCGACGCCTCCGCACGCCGAAGGCGGCTCGCCCCGATCGTGATCGTCGGTTCGCTGGCTCTCGCGGCGACCGTCCTGCCCACGACGGCGGCCGCCGCTGACGACGCTCCTGTGGTCACCGTCGCGAGCGACACCGTGCCCGGCACGACGACCATCAACGGCTACCGGAACGTCGGCTACTACGGGCAGTGGATGGCGAACGATCCCGCCACCTCGCTGAAGACCCTCTTCACCGAGGGTGCGCACAGCGGCACGCTGACCCATCTGAATTACTCGTTCGGCAATGTCGCCGGCAGTCAGGAGTCGCTCGACGCGGCGCGCGCCGCCGGCGTGCAGGGCCTCGACGGCGTGAAGCCGTACACCTGCTTCATCTCCGACGGCGTCGCTCCCGGTGCCGGGCAGACCGAGACCGCCGGCGAGGCGCAGACCGACTTCGTGCGGGCGTACGCGGCCGAGGAATCGGTGCTGGGCATCGCCGACACGCGGAAGCAGAAGCTCGCCGGTGCGATGAACCAGGTCGCGCAACTGAAGAGGATCAACCCCGACCTGCGCGTGCTCGTCTCCCTCGGCGGGTGGTCGTGGTCGAAGTCGTTCTCGAAGGCCGTCGCGACTCCCGAGAGCCGCACCGCGCTGGTGCGGTCCTGCATCGACATCTACCTCGACGGCAACCTGCCGGTGATCTCCGGCCGCGGCGGACCCGGTGCCGCGGCGGGCCTCTTCGACGGCTTCGACCTGGACTGGGAGTGGCCCGGTGCGCCGGACTGGGCGCAGGAGGTCGGCAACTCGGTGGACCCGGTGAACGACCGCGCGAACTTCCTCGCGTTCGTACAGGAGCTGCGTTCCGCGCTCGATGACCGTGAGGCGGCCACCGGCCGCGAGTTCGAGATCTCCGCGTTCCTGCCCGCCAGCCCCGGCGTGATCACCGCTGGCGGCTGGAACGACCCCGAGTTGTGGAAGAACCTCGACTTCGGCAACCTGCAGGGCTACGACCTGTGGGGCACCTGGGATCCGCGCACCGGACACCAGGGCAACATCTACGGCGATCCCGACCACAACTGGGGCCTGGGCCTGGACACCATCGTCGCGACCTACAGGAACGCCGGCATCCCCGCGGCGAAGCTGAACCTCGGTCTGGCCGCCTACGGCCAGGGGTGGAAGGATGCCGACCCGCAGCCGTGGCAGCAGTCCGGCGGCGGCATCGCCGGCGGCACGCGCACCTGGGACCAGCTGCAGAGCGCGGGCCTGAACTACACCCATGAGCTGACCGCCGACGGTGCGTTCAACGCCACCTACGGCTACAACGCCGAGACCCGGGAGTGGTTCTCGCTCGACGACCCCACAGCCGTCGCCGAGAAGACTAAGTGGGCGATCGCGCAGGGCCTGGGCGGTGTGGACTACTGGCAGATCGCCGGCGACGCCAAGGGAGAGCTGTCGCAGACAGGCGCCGACGCGCTGCGCGCTGCAGCGCCCGGCCCGGTGGCGGGTGCGGAGAAGACGGTCTGCGCCGCGACGCCGATCTGGAACGCCCGCACCACCTACTCCGCCGGCGATCGGGTCACCCTGGATGGCAAGGTGTTCGAGGCGCTCTGGTACGCGAAGGGCACCATTCCGGGCACGACGAAGAACAGCCCCTGGCAGACGGATGTGGACTGCGCGGCGGACCCTGCCGCCGGACAGCCCTGGTTCGCGGACCACGTGTACGAAGCGGGAGACGTCGTCGTGTACGACGGGGTCCGCTACACGGCGCGCTGGTGGACCCGCGGCGACGCGCCGGGCGGCAGGAAGTCGCCCTGGGTCGCCGGCTGACGCCGCCCGGCGTCAGCGCAGGAAGAGGCTCGCGTCGGGACGGGGGGATGCCACGGCATCCGCATCCGTCACGACGCGGGCGTTCTGCGTGAAGGCCGCGACCTCGGCGCCCTGCGCGATCTTCGCCGGATGCGGCCCCGCAGCCAGCATCCGCGGCAGCCAGTCGGTCGGCAGGGGAGAGGCGGATGCCGCGATCACGAGGTTCCCGAACCTGCGGCCCTTCAGCACCTGGGTGTCCGCCAGCACCGCGACATCCTCGAACACGGCCTGCACGGTCGCGACCTGCCGGCGCGCGAACGCGAGCCCCGGGCCGTCGGCGACGTTGACGAGCAGGACGCCGGTCGGCGCGAGCAGTGACGAGAGCTCGCGATAGAACTCCACCGAGGTGAGGTGTGCAGGGGTCTGCGCCCCGGAGAACACGTCCGAGACGACGAGGTCGCAGGCGCCGTGCAGAGCGGCGGGCAGGCGTCCGACCCCCTCACGCGCGTCGCCGATCCGCACCCGGATCGACGCGCCCTTCGGCAGCGGCAGCTGCTCGCGCACCAGCTGCACCAGCGGCGCCTCGAGCTCGATCACCTGCTGCCGGGATCCGGGGCGCGTCGCGTCGACGTACCGGGGGATCGTGAGCGCGCCGGCCCCGAGGTGCACCGCGGTGAGCGGCCCGGACGGCAGCTGGTCGATGACGGCGCCCATGCGCACGATGTATTCGAAGTGCAGATGCGTCGGGTCGTCGAGGTCGACGTGCGACTGCGGCGTGCCGTCCACGATCAGCTCGTGCCCGCTGGTGAACTCGGACGCCGCGATCTCCGCGACACCCCCGTGATCCAGGCGCACCCGGGGGTTCTCATCGTCCTTCGCACGCGACCTGCCCATGGAACGAGCGTACTAATACCCCACTCCCAGCAAATCGTCAAGAACCACGCTTGCCATGTCGTGGAATGGCGCATATAGTAGGTAGTTGCGCTCGCTTCTCCCTGCCCTCATATGGTGGTCGGCATGTTGAGACTCGCGCGCGCACTCCACCGACGACGAGGAATCAACGAGCCCCGCACAGGCTCACGGAGGTTATTCCCTTGGCTGCTGCTCGCAACGCATCCACTTCCACCACCACACCCAAGAACGGACGCGGAGCATCCCGCCTCTCGTTCGCCAAGATCTCCGACACGCTGACGGTCCCCGACCTGCTCGCCCTCCAGACCGAGTCCTTCGGCTGGCTGGTCGGCAACGACGCCTGGAAGGCGCGCGTCGCCGAGGCGAAGAAGGCCGGCCGCACCGACGTGTCCGAGATCTCGGGTCTGGGTGAGATCTTCGAGGAGATCTCCCCGATCGAGGACCTCGGCGAGACGATGCAGCTGAGCTTCACGAACCCGTACCTGGAGCCGGAGAAGTACTCCATCGACGAGTGCAAGGAGCGCGGCAAGACCTACGCCGCCCCGCTGTACGTCGAGGCCGAGTTCATGAACCACCAGACCGGTGAGATCAAGACCCAGACGGTCTTCATGGGCGACTTCCCGCTGCAGACCGACAAGGGCACGTTCATCATCAACGGCTCCGAGCGCGTGGTCGTCTCGCAGCTGGTGCGTTCGCCCGGTGTCTACTTCGACAAGACCCCCGACAAGACGTCCGACAAGGACATCGTCTCGGCTCGCGTCATCCCCTCGCGTGGTGCCTGGCTCGAGTTCGAGATCGACAAGCGCGACCAGGTCGGCGTCCGCATCGACCGCAAGCGCAAGCAGTCCGTCACCGTCTTCCTGAAGGCGCTGGGCATGACCAGCGAGGAGATCCTCGCCGAGTTCGCCGGCTTCGACTCCATCGAGGAGACCCTGGCGAAGGACACCATCCTCACCAAGGAGGATGCGCTCCGCGACATCTACCGCAAGCTGCGTCCGGGCGAGCAGGTCGCCGCCGAGGCCGCTCGCGCGCTGCTGGACAACTTCTACTTCAACCCGAAGCGCTACGACCTGGCCAAGGTGGGTCGTTACAAGATCAACCAGAAGCTGGGCCTCGCGAACCCGCTGACCGACTCGGTGCTGACCGTCGAGGACATCGTCGCGACGATCAAGTACATGGTGCGTCTGCACCGCGGCGACGAGACCTTCGAGGGCATCCGCGGCGGCAAGAAGACCGAGATCCGCATGTCGACCGACGACATCGACAACTTCGGCAACCGCCGTATCCGCGCCGTCGGCGAGCTGATCCAGAACCAGGTCCGCACCGGTCTGTCCCGCATGGAGCGCGTCGTCCGCGAGCGCATGACCACGCAGGACATCGAGGCGATCACCCCGCAGACCCTGATCAACGTGCGCCCCGTCGTGGCCGCGATCAAGGAGTTCTTCGGCACCTCGCAGCTGTCGCAGTTCATGGACCAGAACAACCCGCTCGCGGGTCTGACCAACAAGCGCCGCCTGTCGGCTCTGGGCCCCGGTGGTCTGAGCCGCGACCGCGCCGGCGTCGAGGTCCGTGACGTCCACCCCTCGCACTACGGCCGCATGTGCCCGATCGAGACTCCTGAAGGTCCGAACATCGGTCTGATCGGTGCGCTCGCGACCTTCGCGCGCATCAACTCGTTCGGCTTCATCGAGACGCCGTACCGCAAGGTCGAGAACGGCACGGTCACCGAGCACATCGACTACCTGACCGCCGCCGAGGAGACCGACTTCAACATCGCGCAGGCCAACGCGCCGCTCGATGCCAAGGGTCGCTTCACCGAGAGCCACGTCCTCGCGCGCCCCAAGGGCGGCTCGGGCGAGGTGGACCTCTTCCTGCCCGAGGAGATCGGCTACATCGACGTCTCGCCGCGCCAGATGGTGTCGGTCGCGACCTCGCTCGTGCCCTTCCTCGAGCACGACGACGCGCAGCGCGCGCTCATGGGCGCGAACATGCAGCGTCAGGCCGTGCCGCTGCTCCGCTCCGACTCGCCGCTGGTCGGCACGGGTATGGAGGGCTACACCGCGATCGACGCCGGCGACGTCGTCACCGCGCTGAAGGCCGGTGTCGTCTCCGAGGTGTCCGCCGACAAGGTCACCGTGCAGCTCGACGAGGGCGGCATCCAGGAGTACCACCTGCGCAAGTTCGACCGCTCCAACCAGGGCACGTCGTACAACCAGCGTGTGATCGTCTCCGCCGGTGAGCGTGTCGAGGCCGGCGAGGTCATCGCCGACGGCCCCGCGACCGAGAACGGCGAGCTGGCGCTCGGAAAGAACCTGCTCGTGGCGTTCATGCCGTGGGAGGGTCACAACTTCGAGGACGCCATCATCCTGAGCCAGGAGCTGGTGAAGGACGACACCCTCTCGTCGATCCACATCGAGGAGTACGAGGTCGACGCCCGCGACACCAAGCTGGGCAAGGAGGAGATCACCCGTGACCTCCCCAACGTCAGCCCCGAGCTGCTGAAGGACCTGGACGAGCGCGGCATCATCCGCATCGGCGCCGAGGTCCGCCCCGGCGACATCCTGGTCGGAAAGGTCACGCCGAAGGGCGAGACCGAGCTCTCGGCCGAGGAGCGTCTGCTCCGCGCGATCTTCAACGAGAAGAGCCGCGAGGTCCGTGACACCTCCCTGAAGGTGCCCCACGGCGAGCAGGGCACGATCATCGCCGTCAAGGAGTTCAACGCCGAGGAGGGCGACGACGAGCTGGGCTCGGGCGTCAACCGTCGCGTCGTGGTCTACATCGCTCAGAAGCGCAAGATCACCGAGGGCGACAAGCTCGCCGGTCGCCACGGCAACAAGGGTGTCATCGCGAAGATCCTGCCGGTCGAGGACATGCCGTTCCTGTCGGACGGCACCCCGGTCGACGTGGTCCTGAACCCGCTCGGCATCCCGGGCCGCATGAACTTCGGCCAGGTGCTGGAGACCCACCTCGGGTGGATCGCCAAGACCGGCTGGAAGGTCGAGGGCAACCCGGAGTGGGCGGCCAAGCTCGCCGACGACGCTCGCGACGTGGCCCCGAACACCAAGGTCGCGACCCCGGTGTTCGACGGTGCCAGCGAGGAGGAGATCTCGGGTCTGCTCGACTCGACGCTCCCCACCCGCGACGGTGTCCGCCTGATCGACGCATCCGGCAAGACCCAGCTGTTCGACGGCCGCTCCGGCGAGCCGTTCCCGGCGCCGGTCTCGGTGGGCTACATGTACATCCTGAAGCTGCACCACCTCGTCGACGACAAGATCCACGCACGCTCGACGGGCCCCTACTCGATGATCACCCAGCAGCCGCTCGGCGGTAAGGCCCAGTTCGGTGGCCAGCGCTTCGGTGAGATGGAGGTGTGGGCGCTCGAGGCCTACGGCGCCGCTTACGCGCTGCAGGAGCTGCTGACGATCAAGTCCGACGACATCCTCGGCCGCGTCAAGGTGTACGAGGCGATCGTCAAGGGCGAGAACATCCAGGAGCCGGGCATCCCGGAGTCCTTCAAGGTGCTCATGAAGGAGATGCAGTCCCTCTGCCTGAACGTCGAGGTCCTCTCGGCCGACGGCACGGCTGTGAACCTGCGCGACACGGATGACGAGGCCTTCCGCGCTGCGGAGGAGCTCGGCATCAACATCTCCAGCCGCTTCGAGGCCGCGTCGATCGACGAGATCTGACGCCGGCTTCCGGCATCCAACTTTTCTTCAGAAGAATTTCGACACAGGAGAACTAGTGCTCGACGCAACAACTTTCGATGAGCTTCGGATCGGACTGGCGACCGCTGACGACATCCGCGGATGGTCGTACGGCGAGGTCAAGAAGCCCGAGACGATCAACTACCGCACGCTCAAGCCCGAGAAGGACGGCCTCTTCGGCGAGCAGATCTTCGGACCCAGCCGTGACTGGGAGTGCGCCTGCGGCAAGTACAAGCGCGTCCGCTTCAAGGGCATCGTCTGCGAGCGCTGCGGCGTGGAGGTCACCAAGTCCTCCGTCCGCCGTGAGCGCATGGGCCACATCGAGCTCGCCGCGCCCGTGACGCACATCTGGTACTTCAAGGGCGTGCCCTCGCGCCTCGGGTACCTGCTCGACATGGCGCCGAAGGACCTCGAGAAGGTCATCTACTTCGCCGCCTACATGGTGATCTCGGTCGACGAGGATGCTCGTCACCGTGACCTCGCCACGCAGGAGAACAACATCCGCCTCGAGCTGAAGACGCTCGGCGACCGCCGCGACGCCAAGATCGCGGAGCGCCTGGCCAAGCTGGAGGAGGAGCTCGCCGCTCTCGAGGCGGAGGGTGCCAAGGCCGACCAGAAGAAGAAGGTCAAGGACGCCGCCGAGAAGGAGATGTCCCTCACCCGCAAGGGTGCCGACGAGGCCATCGCCAAGCTCGAGCGCGTGTGGGAGGACTTCCGCACCCTCGAGGTGGGCGCGCTGCGTCCCGAGGACGACGTCTTCCACGAGCTGCAGGACCGCTTCGGTCAGTACTTCGAGGCCTACATGGGCGCCGAGTCGATCCAGCGTCGCCTGGCCGCGTTCGACCTGGCCGCCGAGGCCGAGTCGCTGCGCCTGCAGATCGCCGAGGGCAAGGGCCAGCGCAAGATCCGTGCGATCAAGCGCCTGAAGGTCGTCAACTCGTTCCTCGAGACCGGGATGAGCCCGGCCGCGATGGTGCTCGACGTCGTCCCGGTGATCCCGCCGGAGCTGCGCCCGATGGTGCAGCTGGACGGTGGCCGCTTCGCGACCTCCGACCTGAACGACCTGTACCGCCGCGTGATCAACCGCAACAACCGTCTTCGTCGTCTGATCGACCTCGGCGCCCCCGAGATCATCGTCAACAACGAGAAGCGGATGCTGCAGGAGGCCGTCGACGCACTGTTCGACAACGGCCGCCGCGGCCGCCCCGTCACCGGTACCGGCAACCGCGCCCTGAAGTCCCTCAGCGACATGCTGAAGGGTAAGCAGGGTCGCTTCCGCCAGAACCTGCTCGGCAAGCGCGTCGACTACTCCGGCCGTTCGGTCATCGTCGTCGGCCCGCAGCTGAAGCTGCACCAGTGCGGTCTGCCCAAGCAGATGGCCCTGGAGCTGTTCAAGCCGTTCGTGATCAAGCGCCTGATCGACCTCGGTCACTCGCAGAACATCAAGGCAGCCAAGCGCGCCGTCGAGCGCACCCGTCCCGAGGTCTGGGACGTGCTCGAGGAGATCATCCGCGAGCGTCCGGTGCTGCTGAACCGTGCCCCCACCCTGCACCGCCTGGGCATCCAGGCCTTCGAGCCGCAGCTCGTCGAGGGTAAGGCCATCCAGCTGCACCCGCTCGTCTGCGCCGCCTTCAACGCGGACTTCGACGGTGACCAGATGGCCGTGCACCTGCCGCTGTCGGTCGAGGCTCAGGCCGAGGCCCGCGTGCTGATGCTCGCGTCGAACAACATCCTGAAGCCGTCGGACGGCCGTCCGGTGACCCTGCCCTCGCAGGACATGATCATCGGTCTGCACCACCTCACCACCGTCACCCCGGGTGCCGCCGGTGAGGGCCGTGCGTTCGGTTCGGTCGGCGAGGCCATGCTGGCCCGCGACGAGGGCACGCTCGACCTGCAGGCGAAGGTCCGCATCCGCATCCCGGGTCTGACCTTCCTCGAGGGCGAGGCTCCCGAGGGCTACGAGCGCCACGGCCTCGTGGACGCCTCGCTGGGCCAGGCGATCTTCAACGACGCGATGCCGAAGGGCTACCCGTTCGTGCGCGAGGTCGCCGACAAGGGCAAGCTGTCGCAGATCGTCAACAAGCTGGCCGAGGAGTACCCCAAGGTCGAGACGGCGGCGACGCTGGACCGCATCAAGGACGCCGGTTTCTACTGGGCCACCCGTTCGGGTGTCACGGTGGCGCTGAGCGACATCCTCACCCCGCCGAACAAGGCGGAGATCGTGGCCGGCTACGAGAAGCAGGCCGCGAAGGTCCAGTCGCAGTACGAGAAGGGTCTCACCACCGACGCCGAGCGTCGTCAGGAGCTCATCAAGATCTGGACCGAGGCGACCGACGAGGTCCAGGCTGCGATGAAGGCGAACTTCCCGATCGACAACACCATCAACCGCATGGTGTCCTCGGGTGCTCGTGGTAACTGGCTGCAGATCCGCAACATCGCGGGTATGCGTGGTCTGGTGAACAACCCCAAGGGTGAGATCATCCCCCGTCCGATCATCTCCTCGTACCGCGAGGGTCTGTCGGTGGCGGAGTACTTCATCGCGACGCACGGTACCCGTAAGGGTCTGGCCGACACCGCTCTGCGCACCGCAGACTCGGGTTACCTGACCCGTCGTCTGGTGGACGTCTCGCAGGATGTCATCATCCGCGAGCAGGACTGCGGCACGTCCAAGGGTCTCGAGCTGCCGATCGCGGCTCCGAACTCGCAGGGCGAGCTGGTCCGCGACGCGAACGTCGAGAACTCCGTGTTCGCCCGCACCCTGGCATCCGACGTCGTGAACGAGTCGGGCGAGGTCCTCGCCTCGGCCGGTGACGACGTGGGTGACGTCCTGATCGACAAGCTGGTCGAGGCCGGTGTCGAGACCATCAAGGTCCGCTCCGTCCTGACCTGCGACTCGGCTGTCGGTGTCTGCGCGCAGTGCTACGGCCGTTCGCTCGCGACCGGCAAGACCGTCGACATCGGCGAGGCCGTCGGCATCATCGCCGCCCAGTCGATCGGTGAGCCCGGTACCCAGCTGACGATGCGTACGTTCCACACCGGTGGTTCGGCCTCGGCCGATGACATCACCCAGGGTCTGCCCCGCGTGCAGGAGCTCTTCGAGGCTCGTACTCCGAAGGGCGCCTCCCCGATCGCCGAGGCCGACGGCCGCATCACGATCGAGGAGAACGACAAGGGCAAGAAGGTCATCCTGACGCCTGACTCCGGTGACGAAGAGGTGGTCTACCCGGTGCTGAAGCGTGCGACGCTTCTCGTCGAGGACGGCCAGCACGTCACCGTCGGTCAGCCCCTGCAGGTCGGCACGCTCGACCCCAAGGAGGTCATGCGTGTCATGGGCGCCCGCGAGGTGCAGCGTTACCTCGTCAACGGCGTGCAGGGCGTGTACCGCTCGCAGGGTGTGCCGATCCACGACAAGCACATCGAGGTCATCGTGCGCCAGATGCTGCGCAAGGTCACCGTCGTCGACCATGGCGACACGACCCTGCTGCCCGGTGAGATGGTGGACCTCAAGCGCTACCAGTCGATCAACCGCGAGTCGGTGTCCGAAGGCAAGCGCCCGGCGTCGGGCCGTCCGGAGCTGATGGGTATCACCAAGGCTTCGCTGGCGACCGAGTCCTGGCTGTCGGCCGCGTCCTTCCAGGAGACGACCCGCGTGCTCACGCAGGCCGCCATGGAGGGCAAGCGCGACCCGCTGGTCGGCCTCAAGGAGAACGTCATCATCGGTAAGCTCATCCCGGCCGGAACCGGTCTCGCCAAGTACCGTGACATCACGGTCGAGGCGACCGAGGAGGCCAAGAGCGAGCGCTACCCGAACCGGATCTTCGCATCCGACGGTGCGTACGCCGAGGGCGACTTCGGCTACGTCGACTTCGACGCGTTCTCGACCGACGACATCACGCCCGGCACCTACAACTGAGTGCTGACGTGATGAGGCCCCGGCCCCTCTTCGGAGGGGGCGGGGCCTTCGTCGTTCCCGACGAGCCCGCCGAGCGCATGGCTTGCTGCCGAGTGCACGGCTTGTCGCCGCGAACAACCCGTGCGGTCGTGAAGAACCCGTGCGCTCGGCGAGGGGCGCCCCTGAGTCAGCCCCAGATGCTCGCGATGATCGCGTCGGTGTAGCCCTCGGGCGCGAGGTTGGAGTACTGCGTGTCGATGAGGACGCCCTGCCGGTAGAACAGCGTTCGACCGTCGGTGACGGGGTAGGTCTCGTTCTGCCAGACCTTCTCGCAACGGGTGCCCTCGTCGGGCGTGTAGCAGGTGTACCCCTCGGCCATGAGAGCGTTGAGCTGGTCGAGGGCGGCTCCGCTGCTCTTGTGCTGGATCGTGGTCGTCAGGCCCGTCGTGTCGGCCTGCGGGTCTCCCCAGATGCACTTGAGTGATCCGTCGTCGAGCGTGCCGGAGGCGCCGAAGGCCTTGTCGTTCAGCGGTACGTCCTTCAGCTGGGCGAGCACGTCGGCACTGAGCATCTCGCGGCAGTCCTTCGGAATCGCCGCGGGCTTCACGGTCGGCGTCGCCGACGGCGAGGGCGTCGTGTCGCCGGCATCCGCGCCCTTGGTGGCGGATGCCGATGAGGTCGCCATGCCGGCGTCGCCGGGGCCGGATGCGGGTGACCCGCACCCGGTGAGGAGGACGGATGCCGCGACGACGGCGGCGACGGCGAACACGCGCGCGGCTCTCATGGCCACAGGGTAGACCCGCCGGTGCGCGGCGCCGCGCAGGAAACGGCCTCCCCATGGACGAGGGGTCAGAAAGTGCGGGGTCCGGCAGGGTGGACGGCGCATTTCTTGACCCCTCATGTTCGGGGACGCCGCCGCTAGTCTTGCGGGATGGAGCACGAGCAGGGCGTGGCACGCAGCGCGGTCGTCATCGGAGATGCCCTGATCGACGAGATCCACGGACCAGGAGGCGTGCGCGAGCTGGTCGGCGGCGCGGCGCTGAACGTCGCGGTCGGACTGCGCAGGCTCGGCCTGCCGGTCACGCTGATCGCGATGGTCGGGGCCGATGAGGCAGGGGCGCACATCCGCGAGTACCTGGCCGATCACGGCGTCACCCTGATCGGCAGTCCTGCCCCGCGCGGGTCGTCGCGCGCGATCGTCCGTCCGGCGCCGAGCGGCGAGCCGGAGTACGTCTTCAACGAGGCTGCGCAGCGGCGCAGCATCCGCTACGGCGACGCTGCGCGGGCGGCGATCGCGGATGCCGGGATCGTCGCGGTCAGCTGCATCCCGTTCGACGTGCACGCGGAGACGGACGCCCTGGTCGAGGCTCTCGGCGACGCGACCCTCGCGATCGATCCGAACCCGCGCGCCGGAATGCTGACGGACAGGGCCGAGTTCGTGCGCGGCTTCGAGCGCCTCGCGGCGCGGGCCGCGCTCGTCAAGATCGGGGCGGATGACGCTGCGCTGCTCTACGACGGGGACCTCGATGCCCTGCGTGCCAGACTGCGCTCCGCCGGAACACGCGCCGTGCTCGCGACGGCCGGCGCGGCCGGCGCGGTGCTCGACACGGATGCGGGGATCGTCGAGGCTCCGATCGCCGCGCTGCCGGGGCGGATCGTCGACACGGTGGGGGCCGGCGATGCGACGCTGGCCGCCGTATCCGCCGGACTGGTCGACGGAAGCCCGTCGGGGCAGGCGGACTGGCAGACACTGCTGGACCGCGCGATGCTGATCGCCGCGGCGACCTGCCGCTCCGAGGGTGGTCTGCTCCGCACGCCCGAGTCGCTGGCCGAGTCGGAGCGCGGAGTGCAGGGCAGCTGAAGCGTTAACGAAATGAGACCCCCGCACAGCGGAGGTCTCAGATCTTGGGTGGCGAGTGAGGGATTCGAACCCCCGAAGCATTCCGCGGCTGATTTACAGTCAGCTCCCTTTGGCCGCTCGGGCAACTCGCCATGCACACCCGTCCGACTTGAACAGCCAACCGGGGGCGCGAGAAATCATATTACCCGCCGTTGCGCCGCGCAGGAAATCGAGACGGACGAGGGCTTCAGAGGCGCTGCAGTCGGCGCTCCGGACCCTCGATCCTGGCGATGGCGATCTTCACCTCCACGAGCTCGTTCTCCACTCGGTTGAGGCGCGCGTCGAGGCCGTCGATGCGCGTGTCCACGCGGTCGAAGCGGGCGTCGACCTGGTCGAAACGGGCATCCACCTGGTCGAAGCGGGCGTCGACGCGCTTCGTCTGGTTGCCGAGCAGCCAGGCGACTCCGCCGAGCATCGCCACGGCGAAGGCGAAGAGCGAGATGATCATTCCGATCACGTCCGGTGACACGAACATGCCTCCATTCTGCTCCGGCGTCGTGCGGTTCGCCATCGACAGTACGGACGGTGACTGACAGCAGAAGGCGGGTTTCCCACGAATGTGGGGAACCCGCCGAAGTCGCTCGCCGGTGCGGGAGGACTCAACCGGCGTTGCGTACCATGATGCGCCAGCGCTCAGGGCCCTCGTCGAGGTACCTGGTGCGGAATTGGCTACCGTGCTTCGCGTGCAGCTGGGTGAGCAGCGGCACCGGGTCGTGCGTCGCGGAGACCACCATCGCGGCGCCGGGACGCAGCGACTCGATCGCGCCGAAGATCGCCGCGTGCCGGATCGCGTGCGGGATGGTCTGCACGTCGAGTTCGGGCAGCTCCTCGTCATGCTCGCCGCACGCGCAGCCGGCGGTCGGGCTCTGATCGACCGCCTCGGACCGTGAGTGGTGGATCTCGATGTTCGCCATGGGTTTTCTCCGTCCTCACCCGGTGCGGGTTCACAGCAGAGTTTATTACAATCAATCCCGTGGAAAATAAGCTGAGCGCCGGAGAAAACCGCCGCAGGACGTCCGGGGACCGCCGGCACTCCTCGAGCCGCGAGCGCATCCTGCGTGAGATCGAGGTGCGTCCGGCATCCACAGCAGACCTCGTCGCTGCAACCGGGCTGCACGAGAACACCGTGCGCGGGCATCTCGAGCGACTGCTCGCCGACGGGCACATCACCCGAGAGCAGGAGGCACCGTCCGGTCGCGGCCGGCCATCGCTGCGCTGGCACGCCGTCGGCAGCGACGGCACGGCCCCCTACGCGGGACTCGCCGTCGCCCTCGCGGAGGGGCTCGCCCGCACCAGCGACCAGCCCGCGCAGGAGGCCAAGACCGCCGGCCGCATCTGGGGTGCGCAGTTGGCGCAGGACCGGGCCGAGGCCGACCCGCGCGCGCTCGTCCTCGAGGTCATGCGTGAGCAGGGCTTCGCCCCTGACGCGTCGACCGGCGAGCAGACGGTGCTGCGCAACTGCCCCCTGCTCGCTGCAGCATCCCGCCGCTCCGACGTCGTGTGCGCGGTGCACGAGGGGCTGATCGAGGGGCTCGCCCGCACCCGCGCCGAGGGTGCGACCGCCAAGCTGCTGCCGTTCGCCGCCGACGGCGCCTGCATCCTGCATCTGCAGGTCGCGTCGTGAGCGCCCATGTGCGCGGCGGGGAGGTCCGATCCACGGCAGGGAAGGACTCGCGCCGCCCCTCGTGGCGCCTGATCTGGCTGCTGCCCGCCGGTTTCGCGCTGCTCGCGGGCCTGGACGCCGGCCTTCTGCTGCTCGGCCTGCCCGCGCCGATCACCGCCGATCGCCTTCCCGCAGTGCACGGGATGCTGCTGGTGCTGGGGTTCGTCGGGACGCTGATCGCTCTGGAGCGAGCCACCGCCCTGGGGCGCTGGTACGGCTACCTCGCCCCAGCGCTGCTCGGCCTCGGCGGTCTTCTGCTGGCAGCGCCCGCAGTGCCCCTCGTCGTCGGCAAGTCCGTGCTCGCTGTGGGAGCGGCCGCCTTCACGCTGGTGTACATCCCGCTCTGGCGCAGGCAGCACGACGCGGCAGTGCTCACCCAGCTGCTGGCCGCCGGTCTCGGCCTTGCCAGCGCGGTGATCTGGACCGGTCAGGACTCCCTGACCCGGGTGCTCCCGTGGCTGATCGGCTTCGTGGTGCTGACGATCGCCGCCGAACGCGTGGAACTCGCACGCATCACGATGGGTGCGGCCGCAGGGGGCCGGCTTCTCCTGCACGCGTGGGTGGTCACCGGCGCGCTCGTCATCGGAGCCGTCTTCCCCGATGCCGGATCGGTCCTGCTCGGGCTCGCTCTGCTGTCGCTCGCGGGCTGGCTGCTGATGCACGACGTCGCGCGGCGCACGATTCGCGCAAGCGGGGTGACCCGGTACATGGCCGCGTGCATCTTGGCCGGGTACGCCTGGCTGGCCGTCGCGGGCGTCGCGCTGCTGTTCGGTGCGCCCGCCGAGCAGCGGGTCTACGACGCGGTCGTGCACGCGGTGTTCCTGGGCTATGTGTTCTCGATGATCATGGCGCACGCCACGAGCATCCTGCCCGCGGTGCTGCGGATCGCCCTGCCGTACCGCCCGGCGTTTTGGGTGCCGATCGCTCTGCTGCAGATCGCCCTGGTCGTGCGGCTCTGGGTCGGGGACGGGCTCGGCATGCCGGCGGGCCTCCAGATCGGTGGAGTACTCGGGGTCCTCGCCCTGATGCTGTTCATGGCGACCGCGCTGGTCAGCGCCGTGCTCGGGCCGGTGCCCCCGTCATCCGTGTCGGAAACCACAGACCGGATGCCCGCGGCACGGCGTGTCGAGACCCGACCCGCCGTCGGCGCGCCGAACGGACTGTCATTCCCGACCGAGCGACGAGGAGAGAAGTCATGACCGCCGTCCGGACCCGCGGTTTCCAGCCGATGCGCGACATCCCGACCGTGATCTGGCTGGTGCTGACGGTCGTCGCCGCCGTGGCGCATCGTGCGCTCCCCGCGCCCGCCTGGCTGATGATCCACCTGCTGCTGCTCGGAGCGGTCACGCACGCGATCCTGGTGTGGAGCCAGTATTTCTCCTGGGCGCTGCTGCGCGGCAGGGCGACGCCCGCGGATGCCCGCACGCAGACGATCCGGCTGATCCTGTCGAACGGCGGCGCAGCCCTGGTCGTCGCCGGCGTGCTGAGCGGCGTCTGGCCGATCACCGCGGCGGGCGCGGCGTCGCTGATCGTCGCCGTGGGATGGCACGGGGTGAGCCTGCACCGTCGCGCGCTGCGCAGCATGCCGGGGCGGTTCGGCCGCACGATCCGGTACTACGTCGTCGCCGCCGCGCTGCTCACGGTGGGCGCGGCACTCGGCGCGCTGCTCGCCCGCGGCGACGACCTGCCGAACCTCGTGCTCGCGCACGCGCTGATCAACGTGCTCGGCTGGATCGGGCTCACCGTCGCCGGCACGGTGGTCACCCTGTGGCCCACCCTGCTGCGGACCCGTGCGGATGCGCATGCCGCCGACGGCGCGGCCCGCGCCCTGCCGTGGCTCGCGGCCGGCGTCTCAGTCGCCGCGTTCGGCGCGGCGATGACCTGGCTGCCGGTGCTCGCTCTCGGCCTGGCGGGCTATCTGGGCGGCCTCGTCGTGATCGGCGTCTCGCTGTGGCGGGCCGCGCAGCGCAGGCCTCCGCGCAGCTTCGCCGCGATGTCGGTCGGAATGGCGCTGATCTGGTGGGCGGGGGCCGTCGCGATGCTCATCGGCGGCGCCATCGC
Organism: Microbacterium sp. MAH-37; assembly: GCF_009758255.1. Lineage (GTDB taxonomy): Bacteria > Actinomycetota > Actinomycetes > Actinomycetales > Microbacteriaceae > Microbacterium. The sequence goes on along the minus strand of NZ_WSEN01000008.1, from coordinate 145,022 downwards.
CGCATTCGCTGACGGATCGGGCTTCTCCGCAGTGTCGGCGCTGCTCGACTCCCTCGTGCCGTACCTCGCCGCTGGATTCGCGGCACAGGTGCTGATCGGCGCGCTCAGCTACCTCGTGCCGGTGGTGCTGGGCGGCGGGCCCACCCCGGTGCGCATCGGCACCGCGGGCTTCGACCGTGGCGCCGCCTGGCGGGTCACGGTCGCGAACGCCGCGCTTGCCGTGTGCGCACTGCCGGTGTCGAGCCTGTCCCGCGTGGTGGCATCCATGCTGTACCTGATCGCGATGGCGTCGTTCCTGCCGATCATGTTCGTCGCCATGCGCGCGCAGCGCCGGGCGAAGGCCGAGGGCGCGACGCTGGGCGAACGTCGTACCGGCCCGATCGTGCCCGAGGGGGAGAGGCCGCCGGGGCGTCGCGCCGGGCAGGCGGTCGCGGGACTGCTGGCCGTGGTCCTCGCGGTGGCCGTGCCCGCCGCGGCGGATCCGGCCGGCTTCGGCTGGTCGGCGGCACCGACCGGCAATGCGGATGCCCCGGTCAAGACCGTGCAGGTCGAGGCGGCCGACATGCGCTTCACGCCCAGCCGCATCGAGGTTCCGGCGGGCACGCGGCTGGTGATCGAGCTGACCAACACCGACCGGGAGCAGGTGCACGACCTGGTCTTCGCGAACGGCGTCGCAGGGGGCCGACTCGCACCCGGCGCGTCGCAGACCATCGACGTCGGCGTCATCACGAAGGACCTCGACGGCTGGTGCTCGATCATCGGGCACAGGCAGATGGGCATGACCATGTCGATCGTCGCGACCGGCGCGACGGCCGGGGCCGGTTCGGCGGATTCCAGCACGCATGGCGAGCACGCGGCATCCGGGCCCATCGACCTGATGGCGGACCCGGGTGAGGACTTCACGCCTTTCGATGCCGAACTGCCGGCTCTGCCGGCATCCGATGGTCCTGTGAACCGCAGGCTGACGCTCACCGCGCGCGACGTGAAGACCGAGGTAGCGCCGGGCGTGACGCAGACCCTGTGGACTTACGGCGGCACCGCGCCGGGGCCCGTGCTGCACGGTCGGGTCGGTGACACGTTCGAGATCACGCTCGTGAACGACGGCGTGATGGGGCATTCGATCGACTTCCACGCGGGTTCACTGGCGCCCGATCGCCCGATGCGCACCATCGCGCCGGGCGAGAGCTTGACATACACGTTCACTGCGACGCGCGCCGGCATCTGGATGTATCACTGCTCGACCATGCCGATGACGGCGCACATCGCCAACGGCATGTACGGCGCGGTCGTGATCGAGCCCGACGAACTGCCCGCGGTGGATCGCAGCTATGTGCTGGTGCAGGGCGAGTACTACCTCGGCGACCACGACGGTGGCGAGGTCGATATGGACGCCATCGCCGACCGCAACCCCGACCTGGTGGTGTTCAACGGCTACGCGAACCAGTACGACCACGCGCCGCTCGAGGCGAAGGTCGGCGAGCGGCTGCGCGTGTGGGTGCTGGATGCCGGCATCGAGAGGTCGTCGAGTTTCCACGTGATCGGCGGGCAGTTCGACACCGTCTGGGCGGAGGGCACCTACCTGCTGAACCGATCGTCCGGCAGCGGCTCGCAGGCGCTCGGACTGATGCCGGCGCAGGGTGGATTCGTCGAGCTGACCTTCCCGGAGGCCGGGCACTACCCGTTCGTGTCGCACTTCATGATCGATGCGGAGCGCGGCGCGCACGGGTTGTTCGACGTGACGGGGTGACTCACCGAGGGGGCGGGAGGACGTGCATAGACTGAGGTGATGCATCCGCTGACCGAGGCCGACGTCCGGGCATCCTTCGTCAACGCAGACAGCGACGAGCTGCGGGTGATCGAGATGCCGCACGACTTCCTGCTCACGGACTGGGACTATCTCGACTTCTTCGCCTGGCGCGATCCCACGTCCACGCGTCGTGGATACGTGCTGATCGAGCACGAGGGCCAGACAGTCGGGATCGTGCTGCAGACCGCCGGCGCGGGGCGCACACGGTCGGGCATGTGCAACATCTGCCACACCATGCAGCCCGGAAACCAGGTCGCGCTCTGGGCCGCCCGGCGGGCGGGCGAGCGCGGACGCCACGGCGACACGGTCGGCACCTACGTGTGCGCCGATCTGTCCTGTCATGAGAACGTGCGGCTGGCGCATCCGCTCGCTCCGAACGAGGTGCTCGCGCCCGGCCAGGTCGACATGCGGCTGGACGGCACCCGCCGCCGGATGCACGACCTCGTCGGTCGCGTCCTCGCGGACTGAGTGTCATGGATGCGGCGACTCAGTCCCGCAGATACGCTGGGGGAACCCGTACGCACCGAAGGAGACGCCAATGGGCGAGTCCATCCTGTTCACCGTCGACGAGGGCCTCGCGCGGCTCACCCTGAACCGCCCTGCCCGGCTGAACGCCTTCAACGGCGATCTCGCCTACGCCTGGCGGGACGCCACTGCCGAGGCTGTCGCCCGCGATGATGTGCGCGCGATCCTCATCGATGCCGCGGGCCCGGCGTTCTGCGCCGGCGGCGACGTGCTCGACATGGCGACCGAGATGGGCTCCGGCGAGGACATCACCGCCTTCGCCCGCGTGATCAACGAGGGCATCCGCTCGCTCACCGGTTCGGCGAAGCCGGTCGTCGCCGCCGCGCACGGCACGACCGCGGGCGGCGGGCTCGGCATCCTGCTGTGCAGCGACTACGCCGTGGTCGGTGCGCATTCGAAGGTCGGCAGCCTGTACGCGAACATCGGCCTCACGCCCGACCTGTCGGTCTCGGCGCAGCTCGCCCACGCGATCGGACAGCGCCGTGCGCTGCAGCTCGTGCTGCAGGATCGCATGCTCAGTGCGGCCGAGGCCGTCGAGTGGGGTCTCGTCGCCGAGGCGGTCGCCGCCGCCGACGGAGGGGATGCCGCGGCCGAGGCCGCCGCGGTCCGGGCCCGCGCAGAGGAGATCGCCCGTTTCTGGCTGGCCGGCGCCGCCGGCGCCTACGGGCACGCGAAGCGTCTGGTGCGCTCGCAGCCGGAGCGCACCTTCCATGAGCAGCTCGAGGAAGAGGCGCTCTCGATCGGGGCGTCCTTCGAGACGCCTGACGCGCAGGCCCGCGTCGCGGCCTTCGCCGCCCGCTCCGCGCGCTGAGCAGGGTTGCGCGGGGCCGCTGGTCCCCGCCGTAACACGCTCCGGCGGCCGCCGCGCTTCGGTGCAGGGAGGTTTCTGCTGGTGCGGGGTTCCCGGTGCCGGCGTTTTCCTCCTTGCGCTGTCGGGGGTGCGGATGCGGCGTGTGGTCTCGGCGAGCGGGCGGGGTTTCGGCAGTCAAGCGGTGTCTCGGCCCGCGAAGGCGGTTGTGCCGCGGTGACTGGTCTGCGCGAGACTGGACACCTGCCACCGACCAGGAGGACTCATGACGGACATCGAACTCGGAGCGCTCGCCGCGGAGATCGCCCTCGAAGCGGGTGAGCTCGCCGCGCGCCGGCGTCGCGAGGGCGTGCATCTCGCCGCGACCAAGTCGACGCTCGCCGACATCGTGACCGACGCCGATCGTGAGGTCGAGGCGCTCATCCGGGATCGGCTCGCCGCAGAGCGTCCCGATGACGGATTCCTCGGAGAGGAGTCCGGGGCGGCCGGGGGCACGAGCGGCTTCACCTGGGTCGTGGATCCCATCGACGGCACTGTCAACTACAGTTACGGGATTCCGGCGTACTCCGTGAGCATCGCCGTCGTGGAGGGGACGCCCGAGCCGGAGGCCTGGTCGGGCGTCGCCGGGGCGGTCTGCGCCCCCGCGCTGGGTGAGCTGTTCACCGCCGTCCGCGGTGAGGGCGCCTGGCACGACGGCAGGCGCCTGGCCGTGACCTCTGGGACTCCTGCCGGTGCGCTGCTGGCGACCGGATTCGGCTACGACCCCGCCACGCACGACGGTGACCTGGCGACCGTGCGCCGCGTGATGACGATGGCCCGAGACCTGCGCAGGATGGGATCTGCGGCGATCGACCTGTCGTACGTCGCGGCCGGACGCCTGGACGGGTTCTTCGAGCGCGGTCTGAACGCGTGGGACTTCGCCGCAGGAGCGATCCTCGTCGCAGAGGCAGGGGGAGCGGTGACGCGACTCGAGCTGGACTCCCGGCGGCCGCTGCTGTACGCCGGCGGCAGCGAGGTGCACGCCCGGCTCGGAGCGCTGCTCGCGGACGGTTGATTCGTAAGGGCGATCGACTTTCTGGCGGCTCTTCATGGTGTTCCCAGCCGGAAGCAGGTATCGTTTACCCGATCGTTACTTTCGTTTACCCGAGCGAGAGTCCCCCCGTTTGACGCGCGACCCGAGAGATTACCTTTGCCTTTCGATGCCACCGAGACCGGCTCTGCCCCCGAGCGTCGGTCAGACCGACGCCGTGCGGTGCCCGCAGAGTCCTCTCCCGAGGTGACGTCGCAGTCCGTTCCGGTCTCGCGTCGAGCCGCGCGTGAGCGCCAGACCGGCGAGGTCCCGATCGTGCAGACGTCGGCAGCCGAGCAGGCGTTCGTCGGGCGTCGCGCCCGCCGCGCAGGCATGACGCAGATGCCGGCATCGGATGCCGCGCCCTGGCGTGCGGCGATGTCGGATGCCGGTGCCTGGCGCCCCTCCGGTCCTGCTGAGCCCGTCGTCGAGGCCGAGCCCGTCGTCGAGGGCGCGCAGGTCGTCGAGGCCGAGCCGATCGCTCCCGTCGCCGCAGCGGAGCTGAAGACCGAGCGACTGATCATCGAGGAGTCCTCCACCGCGGAGAAGATCGCCGCCGAGCAGGCCCGCGCAGAACAAATCGCGGCGGAGCAGGCCGCCGCGGAAAGGGCGCACGCCGAGCGCGTCGCCGCGGAGCAAGCCCGTGCCGCACAGGCACATGCCGAGCGGGCCGCTGCCGCTGCAGAGCAGGCTCGTGCTGAGCAGATTGCGTCGGAGCAGGCTCGCGCCGAGCAGCTGGCAGCAGAACAGGCCGCAGCCGAGAAGGCTCGCGCCGAGAAGCTCGCTGCGGAGCAGGCATCCGCGTCCCGCGCATCCGAGTCGGCCTTCGTGACGGAGCCGAACGGGGCGCCCGCAGGAGCCTTCCGCGCAGACCCGTCGGTCGACGCGTTCACCGCGGCCGCCGAGGCCTTCGGGTTCAGCGCGGACGACCTCCCGGAGACCGTCGAGCCGGCCGCCGAGGAATCCGTCGCAGAGGAATCCGATGACGAGGCGAACGCAGCGCACGTCGCGCCGCGTCGCCGTCACCGCCTCGGCCGGAAGATCGCCACCGCCGGCGCCTCGCTCGGCGTGATGGGCGTCGCCGGGCTCATGCTCGTCTCGATGACGCTGCCCTCCGAGGCGGTCGCCGCGGCGCAGGGCTACGGCGCGCAGTCCGTGACCTCGCTCACTGCGGTGGACACGCCGCAGAGCAAGGCTGCGGAGGACGACATCCAGGCCTTCGTGGCACCCTCAGATGTCGCGAGCGAGCCCGTCGCCCGTTCCGGCGAGTTCTCGTCGATGTCGATGATCGACCTCGCGGCCGAAGAGGGCATCCAGTACTCGAACAGCGTCTACACGAACGACACGACGGCCCTGATCCAGTGGCCGTTCGCTGTGGGAGTGGCGATGACCTGGCCGTACGGCATGCGCCGCGGCAAGATGCATGAGGGCATCGACCTCGTGCCGGGTAACGGTGCGCCGATCCAGGCGATCGCCGACGGTGTGGTGCGCAAGGCGACCGAGAACGGCGGCGGCTACGGCGTCACGGTCTACATCGATCACATGATCGACGGCAAGGTCGTCACCAGCCATTACTCGCACATGCAGCACGGCTCGATCCGGGTGAAGACCGGCCAGCAGGTGAAGGTCGGAGACATCGTCGGCCTGGTCGGGAACACCGGTCACTCCTTCGGCGCGCACCTGCATTTCGAGCTTCTCCGCAACGGGCAGACGTTCGACCCGATGCCGTGGATGAAGGCCAACGCCGGACGTCACGACGGAGTCGGTCCGATTTCCTGATCAGCCCTCCGGGATGTTAGGCTTTCCTGGTTGCCCGGTGACGGGAAACATGCCCCGATAGCTCAGTGGCAGAGCACTTCCATGGTAAGGAAGGGGTCGTCAGTTCAATCCTGACTCGGGGCTCGCAGCACTCGGTTTCCGAGTGCCCGTGGCAGGGTAGCTCAGTTGGTGAGAGCGCACGACTCATAATCGTGAGGTCGCGGGTTCAAGCCCCGCTCCTGCTACGAAAGCCCCCGGCTCCACCCGGGGGCTTTTCTCTTTCCCCGCTCGCCGAGAGCCCCCGCATGGGGGCTTTTTTCGTACCTGTCCGGCGGGCACGCCTCGCGCCGAATTGTCGCTATTGACAACTTATCGCTGCGTGCCTTACGTTTTGAAAGTCTCGAAGAGCATCCCGAAAGTTTCGCTCCTCGCGGCATACACAGCCAACATCTCGAAGAGGAGAATCATGGTCCGTTCCATGCGGAAGACCGGGTGGGTCAGGGCGGCGGCAGCAGTGGGAGTGGTCGCCGCGCTCATCTCCACCAGCGCGTGCAGCCCGAGCGATGACGCGGCATCCGGGGCGACAGACCTCGAAAGCCAGTCCGCAGGGGCGATGAAGGACTACTCGGCCGACGAGCAGTTCAAGGCGACCGAGAAGATCGACCTGGGCCTGCTCTGGACCGACTGGGCGGAGACCCCCGTCACCAAGACCTGGGAGGTCTTCAAGGAGATCGAGAAGCGCACCAACGTCTCGCTCGACCTCACTCACATCCCGTTCAGCGACGCCAAGGAGAAGCGCAGCCTGCTGATCTCCGCCGGCGACGCGCCGGATGTGATCCCGCTCGTGTACACGGGCGAGGAGGCGCCGTTCGTGTCGTCAGGCGCGGTGCTGCCGATGAGTGACTACGTGAAGTACATGCCCAACTTCCAGAAGTACGTCAAGGAGTGGGACCTGGGCGACATGCTCGAGCGTCTCAAGCAGGCTGACGGCAAGTACTACATGCTCCCCGGTCTGCACGAGGTCTCCGTCCCCACCTTCACGCTGATCATCCGTCAGGACGTCTTCGACGAGGTCGGCGCTCCGCAGCCCGACACGTGGGAGCACCTGAAGGAGGGCCTGGAGCTCATCAAGGCGAAGTACCCCGACTCCCACCCGCTGGCGGACGGTTTCGAAGGCCAGTCGATGCTGAACTACGCCGCGCACGCGTTCGGCACTCAGGCCGGCTGGGGCTTCGCAGACGGCACCATCTGGAACAAGGACAAGAAGAAGCTCGAGTACGCCGGTGCCAACCAGGGGTACAAGGACATGGTCACCTACTTCAACAGCCTCTACGAAGAGGGTCTGCTCGACCCCGAGTCCTTCACGAAGTCGGACGACGGCGGCGGCGTCGCGACGATCTCGGAGAAGATCGCGAAGAACCAGGTGTTCGCAGCCTCCGGTGCCAGCGGCACGGTGAACGAGTTCGCCACTGCTCTGGATGCCACGGAGAACAAGGGCAAGTACAAGCTCGTGCAGATCGCCCCTCCGGGCGGTGAGGCCGGCATGGTCGTCGAACCCCGCAACTTCTGGAACGGCTTCATGCTGAGCTCGAAGGTCAAGGACTCGCCGCACTTCCTGGCCACGCTGCAGTTCCTCGACTGGCTGTACTACAGCCCGGCCGCCACCGAGATGATGCGCTGGGGCGTCGAGGGGCAGACCTACAGCAAGGACGGCGACAAGATCACCCTGAACCCGGAGTTCTCGCTGAACGCCTTCAACATCAACCCCGGTGCGAAGACCGACATCAAGACCGATCTCGGGTATTCCAACGATGTGCTCACCGGCTCGACCGAGTCGCGCTCCCTGCAGGAGTCGTACAACTCGGAGCAGTACGTCGAGTACATCGACACGGTACTGTCGAGCCGTGAGCCGCGCGATCCCAACCCGCCGGCACCGCTCACCGAGAGCGAGCTGGAGCAGGCCTCGCTGAAGGCGACCCCGCTGTCCGACGCCGTCAAGACGAACACCCTGAAGTTCATCCTCGGCCAGCGTGATCTCTCCGAGTGGGACGACTACGTGAACGAGCTCAAGGCCGGCGGCATGGACGACTACGTCAAGCTGATCGACGACGCCCGCAAGCGGTTCGCGAAGGAGAACGGCTGACGCGATTCCGGACCGCCGACGCGCGCGTCGGCGGTCCGGAATCCGTCGAAGGACGACGACCATGACTTCTGTGACTGATCCCGGTCTGCTCGCGCGACCGGCGAACGACACCGTCCCGGATGCCACGGCGAGCCGAGTGATCACGACGATCGGCAAGCCACCTCGCGGTTCGCGTCGCAAGGCGCGCACCCCGTGGCGCAAGGCGATCCGTCGGGACTGGCAGCTCTACGCGCTCGCGGCGCTGCCGGTGCTCTTCCTGCTGATCTTCCGCTACATCCCGATGCTCGGCAACGTGATCGCCTTCCGTCGCTTCCGGCCCGGAGGCAGCATCTTCGGCGAGGAGTGGGTGGGTCTGCGCTATGTGGACATGTTCATCCACGATCCGGCGTTCTGGCACGTGTTCTGGAACACGGTCATCCTCGGCGGGCTGACGCTCATCGTGACCTTCCCGATGCCGATCATCCTGGCCCTCATGCTGAACGAGCTGCGGAAGCGCCACTTCAAGCGCATCGTGCAGTCGATCTCGTACCTGCCGCACTTCCTGTCGGTCGTGATCATCGTCGGCATGGTGATGCAGCTGCTCTCGCTGCAGGGGACGGTCAACCAGATCATCACCGCCATGGGCGGCGAGGCGATCCCGTTCCTGCAGCGGCCGGAGTGGTTCCGCACCATCTACGTCGGCTCCGAGGTGTGGCAGACGGTGGGATGGGGGACCATCCTCTACCTGGCCGCACTCACGGCGGTCGACGAGTCGCTCTACGAGGCCGCCCGCATCGACGGCGCGAACCGCTGGCAGCAGACCTGGCACGTCACGCTTCCCGGCATCCGTCCCACCATGATCACCCTGCTGATCCTGAACATAGGGGCGTTCCTCAATGTCGGATTCGAGAAGGTGCTGCTGCTCTACAACCCCCTGACCTATGAGACGGCGGACGTCATCTCGACGTATCTGTATCGCGTCGGTCTGATCTCGAACAACCTCAGCTACGCCGCGGCGATCGGACTCTTCCAGGCCATCATCGGCCTGGTCATGGTCCTCGGCGCGAATCTGCTGTCCCGGAGAATGGTGGGAACGAGCCTGTGGTGACTACAACTGAGCAGCTGTCCGCCCCGCCCAAGACCGTCGGCATCAAGGACTCCATCGGGTACCGGACGTTCACCGCCGTGAACATCACCCTGCTGGTTCTCCTGTGCGCCGTGATGCTCTACCCGTTCATCACGGTGCTCGCCCAGTCGTTCAGCTCGGCCGGTGCCATCAAGGCCGGTCAGGTGAGCTTCTGGCCGGTCGGGTTCAACACCGACACGTACCAGGCGCTTCTGGGCAACGAGATGTTCTGGCGCAACTACGCCAACACCGTGCTGTACACGGTCGTCGGAACGACGATCGCGATGGTCCTCACGACGACGTTCGCGTATGTGCTGTCCAAGCAGCACCTGCGCGGGCGCGGCGTGCTGATCGGCATCGCCGTGTTCACGATGTTCTTCAACGGCGGCATCGTGCCGAACTACGTGCTGATCTCGTCGCTCGGCATGAAGAACACCATGTGGGCGATCGTGCTCCCCGGCGCGATCTCGGTGTTCAACCTGCTGGTGATGAAGTCGTTCTTCGAGAACCTCCCCTCCGAGCTGGAGGAGGCGGCGCAGATCGACGGTCTCGGCTGGTTCGGCATCTTCGGTCGCATCGTGCTGCCACTGTCGAAGGCGGTCATCGCGACGATGATCCTGTTCTACGCCGTGGCGTACTGGAACGACTGGTTCGGCGCGTTCCTCTACCTCGACAGGAACGAGCTGTTCCCGATCACGCTCTTCCTGCGCAACCTCATCGCGGGGGCGTCCACCACCGCGAGCGAGAGCGCGGCAGTGGGGGCGAGCGCGTCCGATCTGAGCCCGAACCTGCAGTCGGTGACGATGATCCTCACGGTGATTCCGATCCTGTTCGTGTACCCGTTCGTGCAGCGCCACTTCGTCTCCGGCGTCATGCTCGGCTCGGTGAAGGGCTGATGATGGCCCAGGGGCAGACCGCCGGCGAGATCGGCGACGGCTACCTGTCGCGGGCGACGGCGACCATCTATCGGTGGATGGTGCTCGCCGCGTTCCTCGCGCTGTTCGGGGCACCGACACTGCTGGTGTGGATGGGGCTGGGGCTGACGGGAGGGATGACCGCGATCTTCTACGTCGCGGCGCTCCTGCCGGTGGCCCCGGCGCTGTCCGCGGCGTTGTATGCGCAGCGCGCGTGGGCGGAGGAACCCGACCTCCGCCCCGCGCGGCCCCTGTGGCGTGGACTCCTGCTCAACCTCCGAGACGTGCTGGCCTGGTGGATCCCCGTCCTGCTGATCGCCGGCGTCCTCGCCGTCAACATCGTCGGCGCAGGCGCCGTCGCGGGCGGCGCCGTTCTGCGGTCGATCGCGATCGTCCTGCTGGCCGTGCTGGTGCTGTGGTCGACGCATCTGCTGGTGATCACGTCGTACTACTCCTTCCGCACGCGGGATGCCATGCGCATCGCTGCGGCCGAGCTGTTCACGCAGTGGCGCGCGACCATCGGGTTCGCCGCGCTGGCCTTCGTGGCAGTGGCCGTCGTCGCCGTGTCGTCCGAAGCCGTGCTGCTGCTGTGCGCGTGGGCGTTCGCGCTGCTGCTGCGCCTGACCGCCCGCCCCGTCGAAGCCGATGTGAGATCGAGGTTCACCGCATGACAGACCAGAGCACCCTGTCCCGTCACCGTCACCGTGAGGCGAACGCGAGCGTGCTGGTGGTGGACGCTCATGGGCGGCCGCTGCGCGACGCCGACGTGACCGTGGCGCAGGTGCGTCACGAGTTCGGTTTCGGATGCACCGCTCCCGGCGCACCCGGCGACACGATGCTCGGCCAGTGGCTCGACGTCTTCGACACAGCGACGCTCCAGTTCTACTGGGGCCGCTACGAGCCGGTGCCCGGGCGGACCGGAGTCGAGGAGCTCACGCGCCGCGCGCGAGAGCTCGCCGATCACGGCGTGCGGCTGAAGGGGCATCCTCTCGTCTGGCACACCGTGAAAGCGCCGTGGGTCGACCGGCTGCCGCTCGACGAGGCGGAGCAGGCGCTCCGCGCCCGCGTCCGTCGCGAGGTGACCGACTTCGCCGGACTGATCGACATCTGGGACGTGGTCAATGAGGCCGTGATCATGCCTCGGTTCGAGAACGAGCCCGACGGCGTGCGCAACGCCATCACCCGGCTGTGCGAGAAGCACGGTCGCGTGGAGTTCATCCGGATGGCGGTCGACGAAGCGCGCGCGGCGAACCCCGATGCCGTCCTGGTGCTGAACGACTTCGACCTGGGGCCGGAGTACGAGCGGCTGCTCGGCGACGTGCTGGACGCCGGCGTGCGGATCGATGCGATCGGCCTGCAGTCGCACATGCACCAGGGGTTCCGCGGTGAGGATCAGCTGAACGAGATCTGCGACCGCTTCGCGCGCTTCGGGGTGCCGCTGCACTGGACGGAGACGTCCCTGGTGTCGGGTGACCTCATGCCCGCGCACATCGACGACCTGAACGATCACGTCGTCGAGTCGTGGCCGTCGACGCCGGAGGGCGAGCAGCGTCAGGCCGATGAGATCGTGCGGCACTACCGCACCCTCGTCGAGCATCCCGCGGTCGAGGCGATCACGTACTGGGGCTTCGACGATGCGACGGCCTGGCTCGGGGCGCCCAGTGGCCTGGTCCGGCCGGACGGCTCGCTCAAGCCCGCTTATCACGCGTTGCGCGAGCTGGTGCGGGGCGAGTGGTGGCTTGCGCCGACGCGGATGCGGACGGATGCCGAGGGGCGGATGCTGCTGCGCGGCTTCGCCGGGTCGTATGAGGTGTCCGCGGCCGGAAGCCGCGGCGAGCTGACGGTGACAGTCGGCGATTCGGCCGCACGGGTCGCGCTGCGCTGAGCCCCGCGCCGCGCGGGCCGGCCGCGATGAGTCGCTGCGTCCGCGTGGCGCGCAGGCGGTGGCGGTGCTGTGACCGGTCACGAAATGGTGGAAGGATCGGACCATGCTGTATGAAGCCGCCCCGCTGAGCGATGTCGTCGTGCACGACGAGTACCTGCGCAACGCCGCCGCCAAGACGCTCGAGTACGTGCTGAGCCTCGACCCGGAGCGCATGCTGTTCTCGTTCTACCGACAGGCGGGACTGCCTCCGGCGACAGCTGAGGGGTATGGCGGGTGGGAGCGCGAGGAGGGCGTGCGCTTCCAGGGGCACTTCTACGGGCACCTGATCTCGGCGCTGGCGCAGTCGCATGCGACGGCATCAGACGACGAGCTGCGAGCGCGCATCGCAGCGAACCTCGAGATCGCCGTGCGCGGGCTCGACCGCTGCCAGCGGGCCTACGCGTCCAGGCATCCGGATGCTGCGGGCTATGTCTCCGCCTTCCCGATCGACCTGCTGCCCAGCGGCGGCGACGGGCTTCTGGTGCCCTTCTACAACCTGCACAAGGTGCTCGCCGGGCTGCTCGACGCGCATCGCTACGGGCCGCCCGAGATCGGCGAGGTCGCGCTGCGGGTGGCGAGCGCCTTCGGAGCGTGGGCGGAGACGTACGCGGGATCGCTCGATGATCCGTCGATCATCCTCGGCACGGAGTACGGCGGGATGAATGACGCGCTGTACCGCCTGTACGCGGTCACCGGTGACGAGCAGCACCGGCGGGCGGCCGAGCGCTTCGACGAGGTGGAGCTGTTCCGGCAGCTGGCCGCAGGCGAGGACGTGCTCGCCGGCCGGCACGCGAACACCACCATCCCCAAGCTGATCGGCGCGCTCGCGCGGTCGGTCGTGGTGCCCGATGCCGACCCGCTGTACCGCACTGCGGCGGAGAACTTCTGGCACATCGTGATCGCGGACCACACCTACGCGAACGGGGCGAACAGCCAGTCCGAGCACTTCCACGCCCCCGGCACGCTGTTCGCCAGGGCCAACACCGGGGTGACCACCGGATACGGCGAGAACTCCACCGCCGAAGGCTGCAACGAGTACAACATGCTCAAGCTGACCCGGGCGCTGTACTCGCTCACCGGCGACGTGAAGTACGCCGACTACGACGAGCACGTCTTCATCAACAGCATCCTCGCCTCGCAGAACCCCGAGACCGGCATGGTGACGTACTTCCAGCCGCAGAAGGCCGGGTACGCCAAGGTGTTCGGGCAGCCGCTCGACCAGTTCTGGTGCGATCACGGCACCGGCATCGAGAGCTTCACGAAGCTGGGCGACGGCATCTACTTCATCGACGGCGGCTCGGTGGTCGTGAACCGGTTCGTGTCGAGTGAGCTGCGGGCGGGGGCGCGGAACCTGCGGCTGACGGTGGAGGCCGATGTGCCGCGCACGTCGCTGGTGCGACTGCGGGTCGCTGCGCTCGACGGCAACGCCGTCGCTGAAGGGACGACCCTCCGGCTGCGGGCGCCGCAGTGGGCCGCGTCCGAGCCGACCCTCGCCGTGAACGGGGTGGCCGTCGCCGCATCCGTTCGCGACGGGTACCTGGAAGTGCCCGTCGCCGCCGGAGACGTGCTCGAGTACCGGCTGACCGCCGAGGTGCGGGTGTCGGCCGGCACCGAGAACCCGAACTGGGTCGCATTCACCTATGGCCCGGTGCTGCTGGCCGCCGAGCTGAGCCGCGAGAACGTCGACGCGTCGTACCCGGCCGGCGTGCTGGTGCAGATGGGAGTCGCCGATCCGTCGCTGACCGGCGAGGTGGTCGTAGACGACCCCGCCGGATGGCAGGCGGACATCGCCGAGAATCTCGTGCGGGTGGGCGACGAGCTGCGCTTCGCCATGCGCGACGTCGATCCGGAGGCCGCTGAGCTGAGATGGCAGCCCTACTACGGCCTGTACGGTGCGCGGTACGCGACCTACGTCACCCTGGTCGAGCGCGGCACGGTGCGGGATACCGCGGTACCGGCATCCGGGACTATCGACGAACTGTCGTCGTTCGACAACAACAACTCCGAGGCCGACAAGAACCACCGGTTCCACGACTCGGTCGTCGGCGTGCGTGACGGCATGCAGTATCGCGAGGCGAGCGCGGCGCCGGACGCGTACTTCGAGTACGACATGATCGTCGACCCCTCACGCGCGAACTGGCTGGTCGTGCGGTACAGCGGAGCGGATGCCGGGCGCACCTTCGACGTGCTGGTGAACGGGAGCGTGTTGCGACGCGAGGTCGTGGCGGCCGTCGAGGGGCCGTATGAGCGGTCCTTGGAGCTTCCGCCGTCGGTGCTCGCCGCAGGTGGGTTCAAACGCGACCAGTCCGGCGGGTTCGCCCTGGATGCCGCGGGGGAGCGCATCCCTGTCGCGACGGTGCGCTTCCAGAGCGCGGGGGACAGCCCGGTCGGCGGCGTGTACGGCGTGCGCATCGTCGCGCGCTGAAAGACGAGAGGAGGGTCCGGCGGGCATTCGCCCGCCGGACCCTCCGATCCGCTGCTACTGCGTCAGCACTGCTGGCGCGGCTTGTCGCGCACGACCAGCGAGGTGTCGCCGTATGAGGTGTCCAGCCACACCGCGCGGGTGCCCTCATCGGCGGCGACACGCAGCTGCATGCCGGTGGCGCATGACATCGGCAGCACCTGGCCGCCCTCGAGGCCGACCTGGAAGACCTTCGGCGGCATGTCGCCGGGCCAGTCCTCGTAGGTGACGGCCTGTGCGGTGGCCTCGTAGCCGCCGAGCACCGGTGCATCGTCGCTGAGCTCGTCGACGATGACCTTGCGGTCGCCGCCGGACCAGTCGACCGAGATGATCCCCGTGCGCGCACCGGCCTTCAGGTCGGCGCCGAGCACGATGCGGTCGTCCAGCGCCTTGGGCGCGTAGAGTCCTGCGTTCGGGTTGCCCGCATCCGGCGTGATCTCGGGGAGCATCGTCTCGGTGCCGGTCGCGAGGTCGCGCACGAAGAGGTTCAGGTGATACCCCTGCGCGTCGGGCCAGCTCTTCATGTAGACCATGCGGCCGTCGTTGATCGAACCGTAGGCGCTGCCGATGTGGTACGTGGTGTCCACCGGGATGACCTTGTTCGGCTCGTTGACGTTCACGTAGTACTGCTTCGGCTTGCCGTACACCGGCGAGGTCCAGGTGACCCAGTCGCCGTCGATGTTCAGGAACGACGGGCTGGTGCCGAAGCCGATCTGCTTCGGCTCGCCGCTGCCGTCGACCGGTGCGATCATCAGTCGTGCCTCGGTCGACCCCCAGGCCCACCAGGCGACGTTCTTGCCGTCGGTGGCCGGCAGCACGTTGTACCGCTTGGGCATGTCGGGGCGCTGGTCGGGCAGGGCGTCCGAGATCTTGATCTTCTCGTCAGTGCCGTCGGTGCGGCCGGAGTAGATCGCGTACGGCTCCTGGTTCGCGCTGGTCTGCGACATGACCCACCAGCCGCCCGCTGCGGCCGGTCCGGTGCGCTCGGTCCAGATGTCCTTCATCAGGCGGGTGGAGTCACCGGCGAGCTGCTGCCAGTTCTCCTTGATGCCGTGCTTGTTGAACGCCGACTGGATCGGGCCCATCGGCATCTTCAGATCGCGCGCGGCCTGCTCCACGGCCTTGCGGCCGGCGACGAAGTCATCGAGCGGGGTCATGTACTCGCTGAGTGCCTTGTAGACCAGTGCGTCGGCCTTGTCACCGCCGATGTTCTTACGGATGTCCCACAGGGCCCCCGAGAAGATCGTCGAGTTGTAGTGCACGCCGGCGTTGTCCTGTTCGAGCGCCATGCCCAGGTAGGTCGTGATGGAGCGGCCGTCGGCCAGATCGCGCAGCGCGCAATCCCGCGGTGACAGCGTGCGGCAGAGGTCCTCGCCGAGCAGTCCCGCGTTCGGGTCATCCATCGACGTACCGGACTCCTGCACGTCGAGCGCGTTGCCGAAGTAGTCGGCGATGCCCTCGTTCATCGCGCCGGACTGGCCGGCGTAGACGAGGTTGGCGGTGTGCTCGATGACGCCGTGGGTCATCTCGTGGCCCACCACGTCGATCTCGGACGACATGACCTTGTACTCGGCGTCGCCCGATCCATACACCATCTTCTTGCCGTCCCAGAAGGCGTTCACATAGGGCTGGTGGTAGTAGGTGACGCCGACGACCGAGGTCACGTCGGTGCCCTTGCCGTCCAGACCGTCGCGACCGAGAGACTTGTAGTAGTCCAGGACCTTGCCCGCGTTGACGTGCGCGTCCACGAGCCCGGCATCGGTCGCGTCGCTTCCGAAGTCGGGCGTGGGGCCGTTGTAGATGTCCGTGAGCGAGGCCGGCCAGACACCGAGGAGCTGGGTGACCTCGTACTTGCTGCCGTCGAAGGTCGCGACCTCGGCCTCGGAGCCGGGCAGGCGCGACTGGTCCAGGAACAGGTACTGGCCGTCGTGGTTCTTGGTCAGCTGCAGCGGCACCTTCTTGCCGGAGGTGAGCACACCGGTGCCCTCGACCGCGTCTCCGGTCCAGTCCTGGGTGTGGATCGCGTCGAGCGCGAACATCGGCCATGCGGTGTCGGCGTCGACGTACACGTTCTTGATGACGGGCGTGCCGTCGTCGGGGTTCGAGGTGCTGACCTGGATGTTGTAGGCCAGCGCGCCCGAGCCGTCCGGAACGATGACGAGCCCTTCGGACTTCGTCTCGACCTTCAGCGGGTCGCCGGCGACCATCTTGCCGCGCATCAGCTGCTCGCGGATGTACGCCTCGGCCTGCGCCGCGGCCTGTTCTGCCGTGGCATCCGCCTTGGTGTCGACGTCGAGGTCGGTCAGATAGGTGCCGTTCGTGCTGAGGATGGTCGTGCTGTCCGTGTCGGACTTCATGTGCACGAGATACTGCGCGCCGAACACGGGGACGTCGTTGACGGTCTGCTGCAGGCGCACCGTCTCGGTGCCCTGCGAACCCGTCGTGCCGACGACCTTCACGTCGGACGTGTCGATGCCGAACGCATCCTTGTTGTCCGCGAGGTACGTGGTCGCGGCCTCTGCGGCATCCGTCGTGGCGATCTCGGCATTGATGTCCAGGACCTGCGATGGGGTGTCGGTGGTCGGCGTGTCGACGGGGTCGGACGCATCATCGGCGAACGCGACGGGCGCGATCGCCAAGGACGCGGCGACACCGAACGCGGAGGTGACCGCGATCAGGCGTGTGCGTTGTCTCGACATGGGAGAATCTCCATTTGGTGATGGTGTGGGGAACCGGCCCGCTTCATCGCGAGCTTTCCCTCATTGAATTGCCATGGCTTCGACAAAGGCAATGCTCTGACTCGTCCACTTCTGGGCAGTGCAGAGAAGTGGGCAGGAGGGTCCTCGATGACGGATGCGGCGGACGGACTGTCCTGGACCGGGCTTCCAGCGGAAGACCTCGCCCTCTACCAGCGCCTCCTCGCCCAAGGAGCAGATGCCGCGAATGCGGCGCCCCCGCAGCAGGTCGATCGGCTCGTGGAGGCCGGATTCCTCTCCGAGGGCGAGCCGGTCGCGCCCGGTACCGCCCTGCGCACGGCGCTGCACGCGCAGTTCGCCCACGCGCACCGCAGGCTGGCAGAGCTGGAAACGGCGTCCGAAGGGATCAACCGGATGGTGGCGGAGCTCGCTGCGTCGCCGGGCGCGCTCGTCGCGCACGGCATGGAGCTGGTCTCCGGGGCGGAGCAGATCCGCCGGCGAGCCGATGACCTTGTCGATTCCGCGCGGGACGAGATCCTGGTGCTGAACTCCCCGCCCTATGCGCAGCCCGAAGTCGAGCCCGAGGAGGACGACCCCGACGGGCCACCGACGGCCGGCGGCACCAAAGCAGGCATGGCTGTGGCGCGCGGGGTGAACGTGCGCAACGTGTTCGCGAAGAGCGGGCTCGACGCGCCGCGCCGCATGGCTGCGATTACCGAGCTGGCCGAGTGGGGCATGGGCGTGCGTGTGCATCCTTCCGTGCCCACCAAGATGATGATCATCGACCGGACGACGGTGCTCATGCCGCCGTCCGCGGCGGCCGATCCACTCGAGCACGCACTGGTCATCCGCGACGGCTTGCTGATGAACGCCCTGCTGCCGCTGTTCGAGATGCTCTGGGAGACGGCGGTGCCGCTCGGCGCTGTTCCGGCATCCGGCGCGTCGGATGCCGGCGACGCACCGCCCACCGTCGATGAGCGCGTGCTGATCGCGCTGCTGGCCAGCGGTCTGAAGGACGAGGCGATCGCGCGGCAGCTGGATGTGCACGTGCACACCGCGCGCCGCCGCATCAACGCCGTGATCGACCGTTTGGATGCGACGACCCGGTTCCAGGCCGGTCTGCAGGCGGCGCGCCGGGGCTGGCTGGACTGACGCCGGGTCTCAGGCCGTCCAGCCGAACGGACGCTCCCGGTCGAGCTCGGCGTCCTTGCCGCTGCTATCCCCGGTCGTGACTGTGGTCCGCGACATCCGGCTCGGCGCGGTTCAGATCTGCGGCCTCTTCCTCGGGGCGCGGCGCGATGTTCTCGTCGACCTCGAGCTCGGGGATGCTCGGCTCGCCGGCCGCGGGGATGTGGTGCGCGCCGGCCACCGGCCGACCGTACTCCTCGAGGAAACGCAGCCATACCTCGCTGACCGTCGGATACGCGGGCACGGCGTGCCACAGTCGGTCGATCGGCACCTCGCCGACGATCGCGATCGTCGCCGCCTGCACCAGGTCGGCGACATCCGGCCCGGCGAAGGTCGCGCCGACGATCACCCGGCGGTCCTCGTCGACGATCATCCGGCCCTGCCCGTGGTAGTCGACGGCGTGCACGGACGCACCGGCCAGCCACGACAGGTCGTAGTCGATCACTCGCGTGCGCAGGCCGGCGGCATCCGCCTCCGCCGCCGTCAGGCCAACGGCGGCAACCTCGGGATCGGTGAACACGACCTGCGGGACGGCGCGATGATCGGCGGTGGCGACGTGCGCGCCCCACGGCGCGTCGTCGACGGGCGCGCCGTGCGCGCGAGCGGCGATCACGTCGCCGGCGGCACGCGCCTGGTACTTGCCCTGATGGGTGAACAGGGCGCGGTGGGTCACGTCGCCGACGGCATACAGCCAGTCGAACCCGGGCACGCGCATGGTGTCGTCGGTCTCGAGCCATCCACCGGGCTTCAGACCGATCGCCTCGAGGCCGAGGTCGTCGGTGCGCGGGGAGCGGCCGGTCGCGACGAGGACCTCCTCGGCCAGGAGTGTCTCGCCCTCGAGCGAGATGCGCACCCCGTCGGGGTCGCGGTCGACGGATGCCGGTGACGTGTCGGTCAGGATGCGCACGCCCTGCTCCTCGAGCCCCGCCACGACGAGCCCGGCGGCGAACGGCTCGATGCTGCCGAGTATGCGTCCGCGGGCGATCATCGTGACCTCTGTGCCGAACGAGGCGTAGGCGGCGGCCATCTCGGCGCCGACGACTCCGCCTCCGATGACGGCGAGGCTGGCGGGGGCGCGCTTCGCGCTGGTCGCCTCGCGGCTGGTCCACGGGTTCGAGTCCCGCAGCCCGGGGATGTCGGGGATCGTCGCCCTCGACCCGGTGACGACGGCCACCGCGTGCCGGGCCGTCAGCACGACGCCAGCGGCCGCGACCTCGATCTGCTTCGGCCCGATGAACCGGCCGTGGCCGCGGATCAGGTCGATGCCCGCGCCCTCCACCCAGCGCACCTGGCTGTCGTCGTGCCAGTGGTTGGTCACCTCGTCGCGGCGGGCGAAGACGGCGCTGACGTCGAGGTCGCCGGTGATCGCTTCGGATGCTCCCGGCACACGCCGCGCGGCGCGCAGCGCGGCGGCGGGGCGGAGCAGGGCCTTCGAGGGCATGCACGCCCAGTAGGAGCATTCGCCTCCGACGAGTTCGTCCTCGACGATGACGACGGACAGGCCGCCCTGCACCGCTCTGTCTGCGACGTTCTCGCCGACGGCTCCGCCGCCCAGCACGATCAGGTCGTATTCGGTCTGCATCGGTGCCCCTTCTCCGCGGTGGTCGCCATGCTACCCCGGCGGGTCGGGCGCTTCCCCTTGCTCCGGTCTCACTCGTTGCGGGTGCGGGGCCGGAGCACCCGCATCCGTTGAGACCGGAGCTGCCGAGGTCAGGCGCGGGATGCGACCGCGGCGGCGTCGACGCCGGCGGGCAGTGCACCGAAGAGGGCGCCGCTCGCGAAACCGGAGTCAGGGCCGAGGCGGGATGCCACGAAGCCGTCGGCCACGGCCGCCGGACCGTGCTGCACGAGCAGCGACCCCTGCAGCGCCAGGGCCAGCGCCCCGACCAGTTCCCGCGCGCGCAGCTCGGGTGCGGCATCCGTCGCCACGGCGCGGACCAGAGCGCGGGTGCGATCCAGGTGCGCGTCGAGCCGGGCATCCGCTCCTCTTGCGAGCGAGACCTCGGCGTCGAACGCCTCGAAGGCGCCGGGCTCGCGGCCGAGCGCGCGCAGCACGTCGAGCGCGATCACGTTGCCAGAGCCCTCCCACACCGCCATCACAGGCTGCTCGCGGTACCGCATCGCAAGCGGGAAGTCCTCCGTGATGCCGTTGCCGCCCAGGCACTCCAGCGCCTCGGCGGCGTGCGCCGGGCCGCGCTTGCAGGCCCAGTACTTCATCACGGCTGTGCCCAGCCGCGTGAATGCGACATCCTGCTCCGAGGCATCCGTGTCGTACGCGCGGGCCAGCCGCAGCGCGGCGGCGGTGACGCCCTCGACCTCGAGCTGCAGGTCGGCGATGACACCGGTCATGGCGGGCTGGTCGATCAGCATCCGTCCGAAAGCGGCGCGGTGCCTGGCGTGCCAGGACGCCTCCGCGACCGCCTGCCGCATGCCGGCGAGCGACCCGAGGATGCAGTCCAGCCGGGTGTTCGTGACCATCTCGATGATGGTGCGCACGCCGCGCCCCTCCTCGCCGAGGAGGTGCGCGACGGCGCCCTCGTATTCGACCTCGCTCGATGCGTTCGACGCATTGCCGAGCTTGTCCTTCAGCCGCATGACGCGCATGGCGTTGCGACTGCCGTCCTCGCGCAGCCGCGGCAGCAGGAAGCACGACAGTCCGCCGGGAGCCTGCGCGAGCACGAGGAAGCCGTCCGACATCGGCGCCGAGCAGAACCACTTGTGTCCGGTGAGCTCGTAGCGTCCCTCGCCGATCGGCACGGCGACGGTCGTGTTCGCCCGCACGTCCGACCCGCCCTGCTTCTCGGTCATCGCCATGCCGAACAGCGCACTCTGCTTGCCCGGCACCAGGTCGGGCGAGTACGAGCGCGACAGCAGTCGCGGCATCCACTCCGCCGCCAGCGACGGATGCTGCGCGATCACCGGCGCGGCCGAGTGCGTCATCGACACCGGGCAGGCGTGCCCCGGCTCGATCTGCGCGTAGAGCATGAAGGATGCCGCCCGCGCGACGTTCGCGCCGGGCCGCGGGTCGGCGAAGGCGCTGGTGTGCGCGCCGTCGGCGACCGCGGCCGAGATCACGCGGTGGTACGACGGGTCGTACTCGACCTCGTCGATGCGGTTGCCCCAGCGGTCGTGCGTGTGCAGCTGGGGCTTGTTGCGGTTCGCGCGGCGCGCGTCGGCCTGGAACTCGGCCGTCCCGACCCGGATGCCGGTGGCGTGCAGCTCGTCCTGCGCCCAGTCGGCGTCGTACCGGGCGACGCCTTCGGCGAGCGCGACGTTGGCCGCGTACTCGTCGACGTCGACGCGGGCGGGGGACTGGTTGAGGACCTCGTGCGTGCTCATGATTCCTTCTCGGTGTGATGCTCGGGGGCGGCGCCGACGGCGCGCAGGCACAGTTCGGAGATCGCGGCGACGACGGCACCCGGATCGTCCTCGTCCGCGCTGACGGGCGTGAGCGGGCCGGCCAGCGCCTCTCCGATCGCGCCGACGAGACCGGCGGCGGTGATCGCCGGATGCTGCGGGGCGAACGTGCCCTCGCGAACGCCCTGCGTCACGATCTCGGTGAGGATGTCGGCGTAGCCGCGTCGATAGGTCAGCCTCTCCTCGTCGATCGCGCGTCCGACCGGCTCGACGAGCAGCGCCCACGCGAGGCGTCCACCGCGCAGCGCCCTGGTGGCGAAGGTCTCGATGAGCACGAGCAGACGGCCGGGGGCATCCGTGCGCTTCGAGGCGACCACGGCCTGGTCGACGGCCGCGAGCTCGGTGCCGGCGCAGCGGCGGAACACCTCGGCGAGCACGTCGTCGACGCCGTCGGCGTAGCTGTAGAGCAGACCGGCGCTCATGCCGGCACGGGCGGTGACAGCCTTGACCGATGCCGCGCCGAACCCGGAGTCCCGCACGATCGCCGTCGCGGCCTCGATGAGGTCCTCCCGGCGTCCTGCTTCGCGACGCTGTGCCATCCCGTGCTCCTTCGCTCCGGTTCACAAGCCAGTTGAATCGTGATTCAATGTCCGTATTGAATCACGATTCAATACTCGAGGCAACGCCGCCGAACACCCGACACGATGACGTGAGGACCCGATGAACCTGACCTGGATGCTGGAGCGCTCCGCCCGCACCTTCCCCGACAAGCCCGCGATCGTCTCCGAATTAGGCACGCTCGACTACCGGGAGCTGCTGGCCGCCTCGCGCCGCGCCGCCGCCGTGTTCCGCGACGCTGGCGTGCAGCCGGGCGACCGCGTCGGCGTGATGGCCTACAACACCCCGGCCTTCGCCGTCGCTGCCTTCGGCCTGTGGCGCGCCGGTGCCGCGCTCGTGCCGGTGAATCACAAGTTCACCGCTCGCGAGGTGGCCTACGTCGCCGCGCACGCCGGGCTGATGCTCGTCGTCGCCGACGTCGATCTCGAGGGTCGCGTGCGCGAGGGCGCCCCGGATGCCACGGTGCTGACCATCGCCGATGACGGATCGGGTTCGTTCGACGCTGCTGTCGCCACGGCGGAGGAGTGGGACGGCGTCGAGGTCGGCGGCGACGAGATCGCGCAGGTGCTCTACACCTCCGGCACCACGAGCAGCCCGAAGGGATGCCTGCACACCCACGAAGGCCTGGCCAACGTGCCCGCCTACACGACCGCCGCGGTGGGGCTGCAGCGCGAAGACCGGTTCCTGATCGCCATGCCGATCTGGCACGCGTCGCCGCTGAACAACTGGTTCCTGTCGATGATGTACCTCGGCGGCACGGCGGTGCTGCTGAAGGAGTACCACCCGGTGCACTTCCTGCAGACGGTGCAGCAGCACCGCGTGACGGTGTTCTTCGGTGCGCCGATCGCCTACCTCGCACCGCTGAAGGTGCTGCCGTCGGCGGGCATGAGCCTCGGCGACTTCGACCTGTCATCGATGCGCCTCTGGGCCTACGGCGGAGCGCCCATGGGCGCCGACACCGTCCGTATGCTGCAGAAGGCGTATGGCACAGACGCGTTCTACCAGGTGTACGGGATGAGTGAGATGGGGCCGGTCGGATCGGCTCTCTACCCCGCCGAGCAGATCGAGAAGGCCGGCTCGATCGGCGCCGGCGGCATGCCGGGTGTCGACATCCGGGTGGTGAATCCGGAGGGCTCCGAGGCGACCGCCGGCGAGATCGGCGAGCTCTGGATGCGCTCCGCAACGCGGATGGTCGGGTACCTGAACGACGCCGCCGCGACCGACGCCGTCTTCGAGGGTGACTGGTATCGCACCGGCGATCTCGCCCGCGTCGACGCCGACGGCTACCTGTTCATCGTCGACCGGCTGAAGGACGTCGTGATCACCGGCGGTGAGAACGTCTACTCGCCCGAGGTCGAGGAGGCCCTGCGGCAGCATCCGTCCGTCGTGGATGCGGCGATCGTCGGCCGCCCGCACGAGGAGTGGGGTGAGACCGTGGTGGCCGTCGTCGAGGCATCCGGCGACCTGTCGCTCGATGACGTGCGCGTGTTCCTCGCCGACCATCTCGCGAAGTACAAGATCCCGCGCGAGCTGATCGTGCGCGAGGCGCTGCCGCGCAACCCCTCCGGCAAGGTGACCAAGCATGTTCTGCGAGCCGAGCTCGTGGTGTAGTCGACCTCACGCCGCTCCGGTCTCACTCGTTGCGGGTGTTCCCGGCGGGACACCCGCAACCGTTGCGACCGGAGCAGGAAACGGGGCGTGGGGAGCCGAGTCCGGGCCGTACCCTGGAACCGTGCGCATCCGTCTCGACATCGCCTATGACGGCACCCATTTCCGGGGCTGGGCGAAGCAGCCAGGTCTGCGCACGGTGCAGGGCACGCTCGAGGACGCACTGACCCGCATCGTCGGCTCCGACGCGCAGCTCGTCGTCGCCGGCCGCACGGATGCCGGAGTGCACGCTTCCGGTCAGGTCGCGCACGTCGACCTCGACGACGCGCAGTACGCGCGGCTGCAGTCGCGGCACGGCCGCGCGGCCGACGATCCAGCAGGCTCGCTCGCGCACCGGATGCGGGGCGCGCTCGGCGCCTATCCGGATGCCACGGTCACGCGCACCGCCATCGCGCCCGAGGGCTTCGACGCCCGGTTCTCGGCGGTGTGGCGCCGTTACCGATACCGCCTCGCCGACGCCACCGGCGGGTACGACCCGATGCGCCGGCACGACACCACCGCGATGAAGGGCACGCTCGACGAGCATGCGATGGATGCCGCGGCGCAGACCCTGATCGGACTGCACGACTTCGCGGCGTACTGCAAGCCCCGCGAGGAGGCGACGACCATCCGCACGCTGCTGGACTACCGGTGGACGCGGGACGACCACGGTGTGCTGATCGCCGAGGTCAAGGCCGACGCGTTCTGCCACAGCATGGTGCGCGCGCTGGTCGGAGCGTGCGCGGCCGTGGGGGAGGGGCGCCTCGAGGTCGCCGACGTCGCGCGGCTGCGCGATGAGCTCACCCGCACCAGCGCGTTCAAGGTGCTCGCGGCTCGGGGGCTGAGCCTGACCGAGGTCGGATACCCCGCGGATGAGTTGTTGGCATCCCGCGCCGAGCAGACGCGCGCGCGGCGCACGCATCCGGACGAACCGGAGGGAAGTGCAGCGTGACGGCGCCGCCGCGGACCGGGGCGAGGATCGTCGAGGCGACCTCTCCGGTCCTCGTGCTGACCACGGCGTTGCACACCGTGCTCGTGACGGCCTGTGTCTCGACCTGGGTGACTTTCCTCGTCGGTCTCGTGGTCGGGATCGTCAGCGAGGAGACCGGTGTGCTGGAGGGTTTCGACCCCCTGTTCCGTGATGCGGCCGGCGTGCTGCTCATCACCGGGTTCGTGCTGGCAGTGCTGACGCCCGCTGCCGCGATCGTGCGTCGCTTCGCCCTGCTGCCGGCCGTCGAGCGGCTGCACGGTAGCGACTCCGAAGCAGTGCCCCCACTCGAGGCCCGCACGCTGCTGGCGAAGTCGCCGGCCGACGGCGTCCGGCTCGCCGGCACCGTGCTGGTCTGGCTCGGACTGGGACTGGTGGCCCTGTTCCTGCTGGCGATCGCTGTCGGCGGCCTGTGGGACAACGCGGCCGCGTGGGTGCTCACCGCATGCGCCGGTGCGTTGTTCATCGTCGGGGTGCTGCTCTCGTGGCTCGGCACCGCTCTGCTGCGCGCCTTCGACCCGCGGATGCAGGCGCTGGAGAAGCTCTGGCGACGGCTCGTCCCCACCGCCGTCGCCCGCGAGAAGATCCAGCGCTCGAGGCTTCCTGAGGCTCAGCTTCCGCGCATCCTGCAGGCATCCTCCTCTCCGGCGATGCGCGTGGGAGGAATGGTCCTGGCCGGCGTGATGGGCGTCGGCGGCATCGTGCTCTTCGCATCGGTGTACCTGCGTCAGCCGTGCCGCACCTGCGATGAGCGCTACTGGGACGAGCCGGTCGAACGCGGCATCGACGGGCTCAGCCTGTTCGGCGGCACCATGCTCATCATCGGGGCGGTCGCTCTGGCGCTCGTCTGGGCGGGGTTCGTGGTGAGCCGGATCCGCGTGGAGCGCGCGCTACTGCGCTGGCTCGACGCCGCGGGCCCGAGCCGCATAGACGACGAGCGTGCTCGCGCCCTTCTCACCCTGCCGACCGCGCTGGGTGCCGTGGCAGTGACGCTCGCCTTCCTCGGCACCTCGACCCTGATCGCCGCATTCGCATTGCTGGCCGGTGACGCCGCGGGTGCGGTCCCCACGGGGATGCTGGTGAGCGCACTCGCGCTGATCGTCGCCGCTGTGCTGATCGAGCTCATCGGGCAGCGGCGGCAGGTTCGCCTGCGCGAGAGGCTGCGTGACACGACCTGGCCCGGCGACGTGCTCGCCGAGGCCGAGAAGGAAGGAGCCCGCACATGATGAGGATCATCTCCTACAACCTGCGCAAGCATGCCGCCGCGCACGAGCTCGAGGCGCTCGTCGCCGAGCACACGCCCGACCTGCTCTGCCTGCAGGAGGCCGACGTCGAGGCGCTGCCGGAGGACATCGGCGGCATGGTGCTCGCGCATGCCACCGTCGGCAACAGGCTCGGCATCGCGGTGTTCTACCGTCCAGACATGTACCGGGCGATGGATGTGCGCACCATCGGACTGAAGAAGTCGCTGCACGACCGCATCGCGCGGCCGGCGCACGAGCGGGTGGTCGCGGTGCGGCTGCACGACATCGACGACGGGTACGAGTTCATCGCGGCGTCGTTCCACGCGGCGCCGCTGACGGCGCTGAACTCGCTGCGGCGCCACCAGATCCGTGCCGCGCTGGCCGAGCTCGACCAGATGGGTCACGGGCTTCCGGTGCTCATGGTGGGGGACTACAACTACCCGGTGTTCAAGGAGAACCTCGGTGCGACGATCCGTGAGCACGGGTACATGCTGACCCTCAGCGACGAGCGCACGTACACGCGGTACCGGGTGTTCCGCGGGCACTACGACTTCGCGACATCGGTGGGATTCCGGGTCGACCAGGTGCACACGCTGCCGCAGGGCGTGAGCGATCACCGCCCGATCCTGGTCACGGCGACCCGCGCGACGGCATCGCGCGCGCACTGAGCTCCGCCTGCCACGGCGCCCCGAGGCGCTAAACTCGCGGACGACACGCCCCGTTCTGGGGACGGAGCGGTCATGCAACTGGGGATGCGTGACAACACATGCATGTTGAGGTACTTCGGCGCGTGGGACGCCGGCGATGACGAGCCCGCCGTCGCGACGCAGCCGTCGCGAACGAACGCAGGCCGCGTCGTCGAGCCCGGCTGACGATCTGCGCGCCCAGCTCGCGGCGTTCTTCGCCGAGCTCGGACCGCAGACGCCGGCGGATGCTGTCCGGCAGACCCTCTCGGTGCACGTGGTCGGCACAGGCGACGTGTGCCGCTCGCCGCTCGCCGCGGCGCTCCTCGCGCGCCGGTTCGCGCAGGCCGGTACCCCTGCGCACATCGACAGCAGCGGCGTAAGCGCCCAGGTCGGTGCGCCCGCCGACCGGCTCACTCAGCTCGTCGCACGCGAGCACGGCGTCGACCTGTCGTCGCATCGCGCGCGGCCGTTCGACCCGGCATCCGCCGTCCATGCCGCGCTGGTGCTGACGGTGACGCGGCAGCAGCGCGAGGCCGTGATTGCCCTGCTCCCGGCCGCCACCCGGCGCGTGTTCACGCTGCGCGAGTTCGCCGAGGTCGCCCGGCCGCTGGCGGATGCCGGGTACTTGAGAGCCGCGCACCTGATCTCCGAGGCCAATGTGCGGCGTCAGCTCCGCTCCGGCGCGGGCGACGACATCCTCGATCCGATCGGCCGTGGGGAGGTCGCTCACCGTGCCGTGAGCACCGCGATCGCCACTGCCGTCGATACGGTCGCGGGTGTGCTGATCCGCACGGCGGGAGGTCGGCGATGACATCCGGTTTTGCAGCGCGGCCCCCGGATGCCGTATGCTGACCCTTTGGTGCCTGTCATCGGTGTGTCCGTTGGCGGGTGCGACGAACGTGAGCCCTCCACTGGCGTGTTCCCCTCCTTGAGGGAAACCACCCCGGAGCGGGATTCACGAACCTCTCCGTTCGAATCTAAGAAAGCAGCACTATCGTGACGCGCACTTACACCCCCAAGGCTGGCGAAGCTCAGCGTGACTGGGTCGTCATCGACGCAACTGACGTCGTTCTCGGCCGTCTGGCTTCGCACGCCGCCGCACTCCTGCGTGGCAAGCACAAGCCGACCTTCGCGAACCACATCGACTCCGGTGACTTCGTCATCATCGTGAACGCCGAGAAGGTCGCGCTCACCGGTCAGAAGCTCCAGAAGAAGATCGCCTACCGTCACTCGGGCTACCCGGGCGGCCTGAAGGCGACCACCTACTCCGAGCTTCTCGAGAAGAACCCGGTTCGCGCCGTGGAGAAGGCCGTCCGCGGCATGCTCCCGAAGAACAAGCTGGGCGCTCAGCAGCTCACCAAGCTGAAGGTGTACGCCGGTGCCGAGCACCCGCACTCCGCGCAGCAGCCCACGCCGTACACCCTCGACCAGGTCGCCCAGTAAGCGCCGTTTCTCACTAAGGACATACTCGTGGCTGACATCCAGGACTCCACCGAATTCCCGCAGAACTTCACCACCTCGACTCCTGAGTCCGAGGTCGTCGAGACCGCCGCTCCGCGCGTTCTCAGCGTCCCGGGCGCAGCCGTGGGCCGTCGCAAGCAGGCCATCGCCCGCGTGCGCCTCGTCCCCGGCTCCGGCGTGATCACGGTCAACGGCCGTACCCTCGAGGACTACTTCCCGAACAAGCTGCACCAGCAGCTGATCACCGACCCGTTCACGGTTCTGAACCTCACCGGCGCCTACGACGTCATCGCCCGCATCTCGGGTGGCGGCGACTCCGGCCAGGCCGGCGCTCTGCGTCTGGGCATCGCCCGTGCGCTGAACGAGATCGACGCCGAGAACAACCGCCCGACCCTGAAGAAGGCCGGCTTCCTCTCGCGCGACGCCCGCGTCATCGAGCGCAAGAAGGCCGGTCTCAAGAAGGCCCGCAAGGCTCCTCAGTACTCGAAGCGCTGATCCGCACACAGTCCTACATGGCACTGTTCGGTACAGACGGCGTGCGGGGTCTCGCCAATGGCGAGACCCTCACCGCCGGACTTGCGCTCACCCTGGCCCAGGCGACTGCTGTCGTCCTGGGCCAGGGCCGTATTGCCGAGGCTCGCAAGGCCGCCGGCAAGCGCCTCACTGCGGTGGTCGCCCGCGACCCCCGCATCTCGGGGCACTTCCTCAGCGCCGCCGTCGAGGCAGGTCTAGCCTCGTCGGGCGTCGACGTGCTGGATGCCGGCACGCTGCCGACCCCGGCCGCCGCGTTCCTGATCTCCGACATCGACGCCGACTTCGGCGTGATGATCTCGGCGTCGCACAACCCGGCACCTGACAACGGCATCAAGATCTTCGCCCGTGGCGGAGTGAAGCTGCCGGATGTCGTGGAGCAGCGCATCGAAGAGGCGATGTCCGGTCCCAAGCTCGAGCCGCAGGGCGCCGAGGTGGGTCGCGTGAGCCGCTTCTCGGATGCTGAGGACCGTTACGTCCTGCACCTGCTGGCCTCGCTGCCGCACCGCCTGGACGGCCTGCACGTCGTGCTGGACTGCGCCAACGGCGCAGCATCCGGCGCCTCGCCCGAGGCGTTCCGCACCGCGGGCGCGAAGGTGACCGTGATCGGCGCCGATCCCGACGGCATCAACATCAACGACGGCGTGGGATCGACCCACCTCGACAAGCTGGCCGCCGAGGTCGTGCGTGTCGGGGCGGATGTCGGCATCGCGCACGACGGCGACGCCGACCGCTGCCTGGCGGTCGACGCCGATGGCAACGTCGTCGACGGCGACCAGATCATGGCGATCCTCGCCGTGTCGATGAAGCAGCGCGGCAAGCTCAAGGACGACACGCTCGTCGCCACGGTGATGAGCAACCTGGGCCTGCACGTCGCGATGCGCGAGCACGGCATCACGGTGCGTCAGACCGCCGTCGGCGACCGCTACGTGCTCGAGGACATGAACGCCAACGGCTTCTCGCTGGGCGGTGAGCAGTCCGGTCACGTGATCATGAGCGACTTCGCCACCACCGGCGACGGCGTGCTCACCGGCCTGCACATCGTGGCCGAGATGGCGCGCACCGGCAAGTCTCTCGCCGAGCTGGCGTCGGTCATGACCGTGTATCCGCAGGTTCTCGTGAACGTGAAGGGCGTCGACAAGAACCGCGTCGACGATGAGGGCGTGGCCGCCGCTGTGCACGAATGCGAGGAGCTGCTGGGTGACACCGGTCGCGTGCTGCTGCGCGCCTCCGGCACCGAGCCTCTCGTGCGCGTGATGGTCGAGGCGGCGGATGCCGAGACGGCTCGCGACTGCGCAGACCGACTGGCGGTCGTGGTCAAGGAGCGCCTCGCGCTCTGACCGCACAGACCTCGAAGAAGCGGCGTCTCCCGAGAACGGGAGGCGCCGCTTCTGTCTTCGACTCAGGGATCGACGAAGTCGAACGTCATGTCCTCGGCGCTCGGCCCCCACGGGTCGAAGATGATGTCGGGGTCGTAGACGTCGACCGCCTCCTCGACGGGAGGCCCCCAGTAGCCGTCGGCGTCGAGGGCACGGAACGTGAAGTAATACCAGCCGTAGGAGTTCATCCGCAGACGCTTCACCGTGTGGCCGGTCTCGTCGAGGGGAATCAGCGCGGAATGCCCCTCCATCGACGTCACGAAGATGGTGCCGTTCGCGGGACCGGTGGCGGCGATCACGACGCCGGTCGTCTGCGCTTCGGAGACCATCATGTCCTCGAATCCGGTGAGCTCCTCGAAGCCGCTCACGACGATCGGGAGCACCGTCAACGTGCCCGTCGTCACGGGCGAGGAGATCACGCTGTCATACGCCCAGACCTGGTACTCGTGGGTTCCCGCGGGAAGTTCGAGGCCGCGGGGATCGAAGCTCCATGTGCCGTCGGTCGCGACCTCAGGGGCGTAGCGCGTGCCGTCGATCTGCACGGCAACGCTCGATCCGGATGTCGCCTGGCCGCGGATGACAGGTGCCAGGTAGCCCGTGGACTCGGACGCCGTGAGCACTCCGGGCGCGGGGGACACCGGCTCGGTCGTGCCTCCGCCGGGAGACGGCTGCGGCGTGGGCTCGCCGGTCGTCTGGCCCGGACCCGGGACGTTCGGCCCCGCCGGCTGAGGACGCACGGGCGGGGTCGGCAGCAGAGCAGGATCGATCACCAGATCCACGGATTCGATGGACGGATCGTCGTTGTGCCGCCCGGTGCGGGGTTCGCCCGGCGGAGCGTCGATCTCGGCGGTGGGCGGGCCCGCGGTGCGCGCGGGGAGCGGCGCGGGCGGGGAGGGCAGCGGCGCCGTCGGGACGGCCACTGACGCGACATCCTGCACCGGTTCCGTCTGCGGAACAGGTGGCGCGAGGGCGCCGGCGGTGATCGCGACGATCAGGCCGCCGACGGTGAGGGCTCCGATTCCTGCGGCGAGGATGCCGGAGAGCGTGAGCGCGGTCACTCCGGTCACTCCGGTCACGGCGATGGCCGCGGCCGCGGCGGAGCCGCCGGCCAGCGGCGCGACGGCCGGGATGGCGGTGCCGAGCGCGCCGAAGCCGACGGCCGACAGCGCCGTCGTCTGAAGCCGCAGCGCCGAACCGCGCATGTTCGCCAGGATGTCGGCGCAGACCGCGCACTCCGAGACGTGCGCGTCGACCTCGGTCGAGAGCTGCGAGGGTGCGGCATCGGTCAGATAGCGGGGGAGCAGTCGAGCGACGTGGGCGGTGTCGTCCTGCAGCGCAGCGGGCACCTGCCGTTCCAGCCAGCGCAGCTTCAGACCGCTCCTCGCCCGACGGTGCAGGGCGGAGACGGCGTTCGGCTCGATCCCGAGCTCGCGCGCGATGTCAGGCCGCGGCACCGCGGCGACCTCCGAGAGCCACAGCACGCGCTGCCACCGTTCCGGCAGCTCCTGGAACGCGCCCAGCAGATCGGCTGCGTCGGACTCGCGCTCGATCAGGGTGAGGGCGTCGCGCGAGTCCACGCGGTCGACGTGCTCGGTGTCGATGAGGGGCTCCGACTCCTTCCTCCACCGGATCGAGGTGTTGCGCATCACGGCCTTCAGATACGACCGGAACGCGAAGGCGGGTCCCTTCGAGGTGGTCGTCACCTGCTGGTAGACGGCGAGGAACGACTCCGAGACGAGGTCCTCCGCACGAGACGGATACAGGCGTCCGGCATAGCGGAGCGCCGCGCCGACATGCCTGTTCCACAGCGCGACGTATGCGTCGCCGTCGCCGTCACGGAGCGCGTCGAGCAGCTCCGCGTCACTGCGCGGATCGTTCATGGTCCCCTCCCCAGAGGCCCAGGGCCGTGGCCCTCCCTGTCACCATTATCCAGACATGCGGGTGTGCGGTGCCGATGCAGCCCTCGGTCCGCCCCCAGAGCGGACCGCCCCAGCGGACGGATGCCGGCCCGGGACCGGCATCCGTCGAGGGCTGCATCGGCGAGGTCTGATCAGGGGAGCGCTCGCGCGCGATCTGACCCATTCAGAAGGAGTCCGGATGACGCAGAAGGTGACGCGAGGAGCGGAAGATCCTCCGATGAGGCCGAGCCTGCGGCATGAGAAGGGCGCCTCCGGAACTCCGGAGGCGCCCTTCTCGTCAGCAGCTCAGTGAGTGAGCGATCACTTCTGGGTCGCCGCGTACTGCGGCACCGTGTCGTTCTTCAGCGCATCCGAGAGCGCCCGCAGGCCGTCCCAGTCGGGAACGACGATCGACTGGTCGCCGACCGTTCCGGTGCCCTTGGTGGGGGAGGTGAGGAACATCATGTCCTCGGGGCGGACGTCCTTCATCTCGAGACCCAGCTGAGCGGCGACCTGGGCGTTCAGCCCCGAGTCGACGGCGAGGAACTTCGAGATCGCCCCGACCGAGTCGGCGATGCGCGCCGGATTGGTCAGCGTGTCCCTGCTGATGAGCTCGCCGACGAGGCCCTTCACGAACGCCTGCTGGTTGCGCACGCGCTGGTAGTCGCCGTCCTTGAACGGGTAACGGGCGCGCACGTAGGCGAGGGCGGCGTCGCCCTCGACGGTGATCTGCCCCTGCGCGAACTCGTGCCCGTCGGACTTGAACGCGATCGCGTTGTCGAGCGTCACGCCGCCGACGGCCTCGGACAGGCCCTTGAAGCCCTCGAAGTCGACGATGGCGACGTGGTCGATCGGCACCTCGAGAATGCCCTCGATGGTCTGCACGAGCAGGGGCACGCCGCCGAACGACAGCGCGGCGTTGATCTTGTTCTCGCCGTGACCGGGGATCGGCACCCAGTTGTCGCGCATGATCGAGATGATCTGCACGCCGGAGCGGTCGGACGGGATGTGCACGAGCATGATCGTGTCGGACCGCTGTCCGCGGATGTCCTCGACGTTCTTGCCCATGGAGCCACGGGTGTCAGAGCCCAGCAGCAGGATGTTCCTGCCGTCGGGGCTGTCGGCAGGGGTGGTCGGACGCGTCGTCGGGTCCGGGAACACCTGCGAGTCAGGCAGCTTCTCGGCCTGGTCGTACAGCGACGACAGGTGGCCGAGATAGACGGCGCCGGTGACGGCGGCCGCGATGAAGATCCCCAGAACCGTGAACACGATGACCCACGGCCAGCGACGGCGGTGGGTGCGCTCAGGCGCCTCTTCGGGCGCGAAAATATCGGTCACCGGATCATTCTTGCGGATCCCGCTGTAAACACGCCTTATCCGGTCCTTCTCTTGATCCGGCTCGATCCGCTGACCAGGCCCAGCAGCGCCTCGAGCGGTCCCCGGCGCCGCAGCATCGCGAGCACCGCCCCGATCGCCAGCACGCATGCGACCTGGATGACGAAGTTCCACAACGGCAGGTCGGGCGACACCGGATGCCCCTCGATGAACTGCTGGGTGCGCCAGTGCGAGACCGCGGCCGTGGCGATCACGTGCGCGGAGTAGATCGTGAGAGGCGCGGCCCCTGCGCACCGGATCGCTTCCAGGACGAACCCGCCGCGAGGGCGCCCGGCGTCGAAGAGCATGACGAGCAGTCCGATCAGGAAGCAGGCGCCGGCGACGGTGCGCAGCATGTCTGCCGGGCTTCCGGAGTGCGCGCTCGGCATGAGCAGCATCCAGAGATCGGTGCCGGGCGGTGCCCCGCGTGCCCCGGCGAGCACCTGATCATCGAGCCCGGTCGGCAGACCGAACCACGCGGGGCGGTACCGCGCGACGCGTCCGATCGCCGTGAGGAACAGGAACACGGCCAGCCCGGCGACCCACAGCCACAGGGTCACGCGCCGCAGGGTGCCGTCGCGCCGGGCGCGCAGCAGCAGCCGCGCGAGCAGGATGCCGGTGAGCATGTACGCCACCCAGGTGATGGCCGGATAGTGGCCGGTGAGCAGCAGGTCGCGTGCGCTGCGCGCGATCTGCTCGGGGATGCTGGGCGTCGTGTCCACGGGGATCGCCGCGAGACCGGCGCGCACCCGTGCGTTGACCGCGGCGCCGAAGACCCAGAGCACGGCGGCGATCGCGCCGATCACCCAGGACGGCAGCCAGAGCGCGGTCGCAGCGATGATCATCGCGATGCCGAAGTAGGGGAGGACGACCGAGATGGGGCTGTTCAGCTGCATCAGTCCCCAGCCGATCAGCGCGATGGCGACGCCGCGGATGCAGATGCTGATGTAGATCCGCCAGGCCGGAGCCCCTCTCATGCTGCGCGTCAGCAGCACCAGGCTGACTCCGCCGAGCACGGCGAACGTGGTGGCCGCGGTGCTGGCGACGAACAGGATCTCCGCGACGTTGAGCAGGCGGCCGACGAGCATCGCGTTCGGATCGGCGGCAAGGCCCGAGAGCAGGTGCGCCGACATCATCCCGACGATCGCGATGAACCGGGCCAGATCGATGCCGACGAACCGGCGGCGTTCCTGAGGGGCGGCGATGTCGCGCATCCCGTCATTCTGCCGGTGCCGTGCGCGAAAGTCCCGGTACTTGCGTCCGCGGCGGGTGAGCATCAGGGTGATTTCTGCATTCCCGCGAATCTTTGTTGGCAACATGACATCAGCCGGTATACCGGCTATGGGAAACTGGCCGTGGAGAACGCTGTTCGGTTGGGAGGCCGGGTGGGTTCACGAGTGCCTTGAAGGGGAGAACATGGCATGGGATGATCGGGTCCCGGGGGAACTCGAGACGGATGCAGTGAAGGTTTCGGTGCAGCAGCAGCGACGCCGCACGTTGGTGGCGGCGGCGGATGCACTTGTCTGGATTCTCGGAATGGTCTTCGCGGTCGCGCTGCGACTCGAGTTCACGATGCCGTTGCAGGCCTGGGTCGCGACGATCGCGCTCGGCGTGATCGCGGCGATCCTGCAGCTGGTCATCGGCTACTCCGTGGCGCTGTATCGCGGACGCTACGCATACGGGTCGTTCAGCGAGGTCAAGGTGCTCGGATGGACCGTCTTCGGCATCGCCATCCTGCTGTCGCTCTTCGTCATCCCGTTCGGCAACAGCGTCAACGTGCCCAGAGCCACGGTGCTGCTGGCCGCACCCTTCGTGCTGGTGGTCATGTTCGGCATCCGCTATGTGGCGCGCGCGACGGTCGAGCGCTCGCGCAAGCCGGCCGACGACGCGGAGCCCGCCCTGATCGCCGGCGCCGGCTATCTGGGCGACCGGCTGCTGCACTCGATGATCACCGACCCGAAGTCGCCGATCCGGCCGGTGGGTCTGCTCGATGACGACCCGGCCAAGAAGAACCTGGTGCTGCGTGGCGTGCCGGTGCTGGGCCGCACGAGCCAGCTCGCTGCGGTGGCGCAGCAGACCGGCGCGACCCGAGTGGTCATCGCTATGGGCAGCGTCGACAGCGTGCAGTTGCGCGAGTGGAGCGACCGGGCGGATGCCGCGGGCATCGCCGTGTCGGTCACGCCGAGCCTCACCGACATGATGCTCGCCGGCCCCGGCGGGGTCGATGTGCGCGATATCGAGATCGAAGACCTCATCGGGCGGCATCCGGTCGACACGAACGTCGAACTGATCGCCGGATACGTCACCGGCAAGCGCGTGCTGGTGACCGGCGCGGGTGGCTCGATCGGGTCGGAGCTGTGTCGTCAGCTGTCGAAGTACGAGCCCGCTGAGCTGATCATGCTCGACCGTGACGAGACCGGTCTGCAGCAGGCGCAGCTGGGCACGGCCGGGCACGGCCTGCTCGACACCAAGGACGTCGTGCTGGCCAACATCCGCGATGTCGAGACGCTGGACGCCATCTTCGAGGAACGCCGGCCCGAGGTGGTGTTCCATGCGGCGGCGCTGAAGCACCTGCCCATGCTCGAGCAGTACCCCGACGAGGCGTGGAAGACCAACGTGATCGGGTCGCTGAACGTGATCCGCGCGGCCATGAACGTGGGCGTGACGCATTTCGTGAACATCTCGACCGACAAGGCCGCGAACCCCACCAGCGTGCTGGGCCACTCGAAGCGGGTGGCCGAGAAGCTCACCGCGTGGGCGGGTGAGCAGACCAGCATGAACTACGTGTCTGTCCGGTTCGGCAACGTGATCGGCAGCCGCGGATCGATGCTGCCGACGTTCCAGACGCTGATCGCGTCGGGCGGACCCATCACCGTGACGCACCCGGATGCCACGCGGTATTTCATGACGATCCCCGAGGCGTGCCAGCTGGTGGTCCAGGCCGGCGGCATCGGCCGGGCCGGCGAGGTGCTGATCCTCGACATGGGCGAGCCGGTCTCGATCCTCGAGGTGGCAAAGCGCATGATCGCGATGTCGGGCAAGAAGATCGAGATCGTGTTCACCGGCCTGCGGCACGGCGAGAAGCTGCACGAGGAGCTGGTGGGCGACCGCGAGTCGCTGGAGCGTCCGTTCCACCCGAGCATCTCGCACACCACCGCCGATACGATCAGTCCTGATCGACTGGACAAGGACGGCTGGAAGGCGCGCATGGCGGAGGAACCCCGCAACAACGACACCCAGGTGCTGGGGCGGCTCGACCTGAAGCCGGCGCATGGCTGAACGCATCTACATGTCGTCGCCCGATGTGACCGAGAAGGAAGAAGCGGCGGTCGTCGCCGCGATGCGCTCGGGCTGGATCGCTCCGCTCGGACCGGACGTCGACGCGTTCGAGCGCGAGCTGGCCGACCGGGTCGGGGTCGCACACGGCGTCGCGCTGAGCTCTGGTACCGCCGCCCTGCACCTCGGTCTGCTGACGCTGGGCGTCGGCCCCGGCGATGTGGTGGTCACCTCGACGATGACCTTCGCCGCGACGACGAACGCGATCACGTACACGGGGGCTGAGCCGTACTTCGTGGACGCCGACCCGGCGACGGGCAACATGGACCCGGCGCTGCTGCGTCAGGCGCTGCAGCGGCTGGCGGATGCCGGTGAGCATGTGGCTGCGATCGTGCCGGTCGACCTGCTGGGCAAGACCGTGGACTATACGAGCATCCTCGCGATCGCCGACGAGTTCGGCGTGCCTGTGCTGGCGGATGCCGCTGAGTCGCTGGGCGCGTCGCATGCCGGCCGTCCGGCCGGCGGCTTCGGGCGCGCGTCGATCGTGTCGTTCAACGGCAACAAGGTGATGACGACGTCGGGCGGCGGGATGCTGCTGACGGATGATGCCGAGCTGGCGCAGCGCGTGCGCTACCTGGCCACGCAGGCACGGCAGCCGGTGGTGCACTACGAGCACACGGATGTCGGCTACAACTACCGCATGAGCAACCTGCTCGCGGCGCTGGGCCGTGCCCAGCTGGCCCGGCTGGACGAGATGATCGCCCGCCGCCGCGAGATGCGCGAGCTGTACAAACAGCTGTTCTCCGAGGTCGACGGCGTCGAGGTGTTCGGCGCCGAGGGCGACGTGGACGACAACGTGTGGCTCACGTCGATCCTGGTTGACCCGTCGGTGACCGGATGGGAGCCGTCGGAGCTGTCGGCCGCGCTCGCCGTGGTGAACATCGAGAGCCGCCCGCTGTGGAAGCCCATGCATGTGCAGCCTGTGTTCTCACACCTGCGTGGAGAGATCAACGGAGCGTCGGAGTCGCTGTTCGAGCGCGGGCTGACGCTGCCGAGTGGCTCGGCGCTGACGGCCGAGCAGCGCGAGCGGGTGGTCGC
Source organism: Microbacterium sp. MAH-37 (assembly GCF_009758255.1). Lineage (GTDB taxonomy): Bacteria > Actinomycetota > Actinomycetes > Actinomycetales > Microbacteriaceae > Microbacterium. The sequence goes on along the minus strand of NZ_WSEN01000008.1, from coordinate 107,067 downwards.
GGCGATCGGCGACTTCTTGAAGGAGCACTGAGGCGTGGCGCGTGTTCGTCGGCCTTACGACCTGGTCAAGAGGTTCATCGACGTCTTCCTGGGCGTCTTGGCGCTGATCGTAGTCGGGCCGGTACTTCTGCTGGTGTCCGGAGCCGTCGTGATCGCACTCGGACGTCCTGCTCTGTTTTCACAGCAGCGTCCGGGCCGAGGTGGTAAGACCTTCAGGCTGTACAAGTTTCGTTCGATGCGACCAGTCGACGTTGACAAGGGGTGGATCACCAACGCAGATCGCATGACTCGCTTCGGCCGGGTTATCAGATCGACGAGCATTGATGAGTTGCCCAGCCTGTGGAACATCCTTCGTGGCGACATGAGCATTGTCGGTCCCCGCCCGCTGAGAGTCTCCTATTTGGAGCGATACTCGCCAACCCAAGCGCGTCGGCATGAAGTCCGGCCGGGCTTGACTGGGCTCGCGCAGATCAGCGGCCGAAACGGGATCGATTGGGACGCTCGACTCGATTTGGACGTCCAGTACGTGGACAGTCGCAGCCTCGCCCTAGATGTGCGGATCATACTTGCGACAATCAAGGCGGTATTCGTCCGTGAAGGTATCTCCGGAGAAGGTGACGCCACGATGACGGAGTTCTTCGGGCCAGAAGTGACAGCGCGGATACGTCTGGCGCAGCTTCGGGAAGAAGACCTGCCTACCCGCGTGGAATGGCTGTCTGACGATCGCGTGCGGAGCGGCATCTCGATCACTTTCCAGCCCGATATCGACGGGATGCGCGAGTGGTATCGCCGCGCCTCCGATGACGTGGACCGAGACGATTGGGTTGGTATCGATCGAATCAGCGGCAGGGCTGTGTCAATGTGCGGAATTCGTCGTACTGGTTCGGACTCGGCCGAGCTCTACATCTATGTCGCGCCGGATCTGCATGGACACGGCTACGGTGCAGACACCATGCGGTTGCTGGTTACACAGGCACGACGCGCCGGCGTCGCACTACTCGAACTGGAGACGCCAGCGAACAACTCGATCGCGAGGCACATGTACGAGCGACTCGGATTCGAGACAGTGGGGACCGCGGCTGGCGGTGAGAAGATCAGCATGCGGAAGGCGATTAGGAGCGGCCATGGCGATGGATGATTCCGGAACGATGCGAGTGCTGATCGGCTCAGCCGGCCGCCGTGTGTACCTCATTCGGTGGTTCGAGGACGCCTTCGCCCGTCTCGGGATTACGGGTGAAGTACATGTGACGGATGCGGATCCGCGTGCGGCGGCCTATTCGGCTGCTGATCACGCCCATGTCGTCCCTCCCTACTCCAGTTCGAAGTATCGGAGCGCCATGGTCACGTTGGTTGAACGTATTCGCCCCAGTCTCTTCTTCTCCGTGAACGACTATGAGTTGGAGATCCTCGCGACAAGCGGCTTGTCCGAGGAACTCGAATCGCTGGGGGTCCCCGTCCTCTCGCTGGCGGGTAGCTTACACAGTTGCGTCCACGACAAGCTGAGAATGCATGACGCATTGATCGAGATCGGCGTTTCGACACCAGCAACTGTGCTCTTGTCCGACAGAGCCGGGGTCGCAGCTCTTGCCGACAAGCACGACGAGATAGTTATCAAGGACCGATTCGGCAGCGGTTCGTCCGGGCTTCAGAGAGTCGACAGCTCGAGGTGGGAATTGGCTGCCGCCTGGTTGACCTCCGGGAGTACTCCAGCTGACCATTTCGTGGTGCAGCCAACGATCAAAGGCACCGAGTTCGGCATCGACATCGTCGCTCCGATCGTTTCGGGGGCCCACGACACAGCAGTCCTTGCCCGCAAGAAGATCAGAATGCGAGCGGGCGAGACAGATCAAGCAAAATCTGCGGACGCGGGCCCCTTCAACGATATTGCGCGACGGATTGCTTCCTGGACCCAGCACCGCGGGTCGATCGATGTTGATGTGCTGCTCGACGAGGACGGGGTCGGTCACGTGATCGACATCAATCCTCGATTCGGTGGCGGATATCCCTTCTCACACCTGGCCGGAGCTGACCTGCCGTCGCTTTACGTGGCTCAACTCATTTCCGCGGAGTTCCGTCCTGAAGACTTCTTGACCTGTTCCCCAGGCATCGTGTCATCGAAGTACGAAGCCGTGCTTCGAGTAGCCCCCGCCGAGCTAGAAGAGATCTGAAGAGTATGTCGAGTGACCTAGGGCCCGGATACGACCGCGCCAATAGCGCTGTCCCTCGTCGGCTGTGCCTCATGGTCACGAGCGGTAGCACGGCAACAGCATTCTTGAGGGGGTACATCGACTATCTGGTGGCAGATGGATGGCAGGTGGCGCTGATCTGCAGCAACGGTCCCGGTGTTGCAGAGATGGCCAAGGCCGCGGGCGCACGATACTTCCCCCTGGAGATGAATCGGGACCCGTCGCCGCTCAAGGATATGGCTTCGCTGCTTTCCGCGTTTGCGCTACTGCGTCGCCTGAGGCCGGATGCTGTTGTCTATGCGACCCCGAAGGCCGCACTGATCGGTGCTCTTGCTAGTTACATTGCTGGGGTTCCGCAACGCGTGTACGAAGTGTGGGGGCTTCGACTAGAGACCTCCCGCGGACTCGCCAGACGGCTGTTTGCGGTCTTTGAGAAGCTCACCGTCGACCTTTCAACGAGGGTAATCGCGAACAGCCGCAGCCTCGCCGAGCGGATGCGGGATCTGGGTGTCGCGGGCAGGGCGCCGGTTCTGGTGCTCGGCGCAGGATCGTCACACGGAGTAGATACCGAGCGATTCTCTGCCCGAGCTTCGATGCCTCTACTGGACGAGACTCTCAGCAGGGAACTCGCGGAGTCCGATGCCCCGATAGTCGGGTTTGTTGGAAGGCTGAACCCCGACAAAGGCATCGATGTCCTCACTGAGGCGATCAAGTTGTGCGTCGACCGAGGTGTCTCATTGCAAGTGCTGATCGTTGGCCGCGCCGATGGGGCGGCTGTGACGCCTTTAGTAAGGGCAGGTCAAGGCAAAGCAGTGGTGCATATCGCTGGGTTCGTTACGGACCCTCGAGCCTGTTTCAAGGCGATGGATATCCTCGTTCTCCCGAGCAGACGCGAAGGCTTTCCGAACGTGGTACTTGAAGCTGCGGGCATGGAAGTCCCCGCCATCGTCTCGGACGCGACGGGCAGTATCGACTCCGTAGTGCACGGGGTTACGGGGATCGTCACGCCGACGGGCGACTCTGGTGCGTTGGCGGACGCGATAATCAGGCTAGTTGACGACACCGGTCTGAGGCGTTCAATGGGCCAGGCTGCACGACTGCGTGCTGTGAACGAGTTTCAACCGCGGCAAGTATGGGCTGCTCACTCTGATGCATGGCGCGCCTGACGTGACAGATTCGTGTGGGATTGCCAGCGCACCACTTGTCTCGGTGGTGATGTCGGAGTACAACACGCCTATTGAACAACTTAGGGCAAGCCTTGAGAGCATCATGGTGCAGACCTATGCGGATTTTGAGCTGGTGCTTATCGACGACTGTGGACGCAATGATGTCGACGCTGTCGTTGCGGAACTCGACGACGCGCGAATAGTCGTCCATCACAACGCTGCAAATATGGGCCTCGCTGCTTCTTTGTCATATGGAATCACAGCGATAGCCAGAGGGCAGTTAATTGCGCGAATGGACACTGACGATGTGTACGCCCCCGAGCATCTGCAGCGTCTCGTGTCGTTCGCGCGAGCGCACCCGGAGTTCGCTGTGTATTCTTCGCAGAGTCAAGAGTTCTCAGCGGAGCGTCAAGGCATTACTTTGGGGCGTGAAGGAGAGATTACAGCATCCGATTTGATGAGAGGCCGGGGTCCCATTCATCCAGCAACTCTCATCCGCCGCTCGGATTTCGGCGAAGTCGGTGGATATCCGGAGTACAAACGTGCCGAAGACTTCGCTCTATGGTCAGAGATGTTCATCGCGAACAAGCGCATGTATATGACTGCGGACCTGACTCATCGTTATCGAGTGGAGAACACAGATTTCCAGAAGCGGAAGCTGAGAAATCGGGGCGACGAGATACGCGCGCGCCTCTATTACTACCCTCGTATGGGTGCGCGCCCAGTGCACTATCTGAAGATCGTCAAGAGTATTGTCAGCGGCGCGCTCCCTATAGGGCTGACGCGTCGCCTCCGGAAATATATCCACCGGTGAGATTGCCCAACGACCCATCTGCGCGGATGTTTCGCCGTGCCCGATCTCGCGCAGCGTGAGTCGCTGACTTGATCAAATCTCGCACTCAGGAATGTTTGCTCAAGAAGTCAATCAGTGGTTTCCGAATTGACGCGAGAATGTCGCCTTCAACAGTGATTGGTGCTTGCTCTCCGAGATTGCGGATGATTGACTCGCCTGAAATTGATGGGTCCGATATCCTCGAAACGTTGTGGGTGACGCCGAATGACGTCGAGATTCCAGAGAGTTTCTGATCGTAGTACGCATCGGAGGACAGGCCCCAAACGGGCGTCCCTTCGGAGAGTGCGAAAACGATCGGGTGATATCGCGTCGCGATAGTTCCTTGCGAGAGTCCCAAGAGTGCACGAGTCGTGCCTGGGGACAAACGCTGCCGAACAACGCGCGGTTCTGCGCCGAGGGTCATCGAGCGGGTTATCAGGTCGGCAGTCACTCGATCATCCGAGTATCGGCCGGCTGTCATGTTTGACACGAACAGCACGGCGGCCCCACGCTGTTTCGCCGCGTGTACAACTTCGTCGGCGATGCGGGCGAGTTGCCGTACCGGTCGACGCGCGTGCTGTGAACGACGATGGAGAGACAGAACATAGAACGGAGCCCCACCCGCGTTCTCGAGTGCGAGCGCAGATGCGAGCTGGCGCTCTTCCGCAGTGGGCTCAATCGCCAGCGCCCAGTCATACGTCACCGTCGGATCGACAGAACTGGGACTAAGCGCGCGGACGATCTCGGCCGACTGCGCTTCACGAACGGTGATGAGATCCGCCATTTCAAACATCTCACGAACGTACGACTCATGCTTGGGGGCGATGTCCGGGCCCACGCCCTGTCCGATGAATGCGACAGGTATTCCAGCGCGGTGCGCCATGGACGCTAGAGCCCACCATGCGTAGATGCCATGAACCGCATAGTCCTTCGTAATCGCACCCGCCCCAGAGAAGATGAGGCCATTTGAACCCTCGATCTGCTCAGCCCAGAAGTCGACTAGTGGTGTGCTGGAGGTGCCGGTGCTGATGCGATGCACTTGCTTGACGGCCTCGTGTTCCTTCGCGGGGAACGAGATGAGCGAATCTAGGAGCGGTACCTTCTGTCGTAGCTCGGGAGACAGTCGAGTCCCGCGGCGGAGGGCACCGTGGAAGAAGGGATGAGACGTAACGCCTGGTATAGGGCTGAGCCATAACTTGGATGCGTCGGTCACTATCGCTGCCGTGGGGTCATGCTGCCGAACAGCCTGTGCAGCAGAAATCCACATTGCCTCATCGCCCAAATTCGTCGAGCCATTGCCGCTACTGAGCACGACCCACTTTCGGGGTTCATTCATCGGTTGACCTTCCTGATCGTGCACTCGCCGATAGTTGAATAGCAGATACCATTGTGCGGACGATTACGGCGCCCGCATACGCCCAGAGCGCCCCGGTCGCGCCGTTGGTGGGGATAATCAGCGCTCCGACCGCGGCAGTTGTGATAATCGCGATCACGGAGCTGATCAATTGCTTGAAATAACTGTTGTGCACGGAAAGTGCGGTCGAGCAAAAAAAGAGGAGTGGCTGGCATGCCGCGATGAGCATTAGCGGGGGCACGTAATCGATTTTCATTGCGAAGAATTCGCCGAAGACTAACGGGTAAAGCAGGAACGCGCCGAGTATCGCCAGAGCGGATACTCCGATCGAGATGAGCGAGCTTCCACGTGCCGCGCGAAGTGCCTGCTGCACGGACAGGGCCTGAGGTGCTTCGGCATAGATCTTTCGCGCGACAGGTATCCATGCCTGGGCGTGACCGTTTAGGACGATCTCCGAGAAGAACGTCAGGTACATCAGGACGGCGAATAGACCCACAGCGCTAGTACCGTTGGTTGCAGCCAACAGGTACTGCGGGACGGTCTGCAACAGCACGGTCGCCATCGCCGCTACTGCGAGCGGAAAGCCGCTTCGAAGGACCAGCCAGACGTCAGGACGGGAGATCGGTTCTTCACGTTCCGCTTCAGAGACGGCGCGACGCACGCTGTACATCACCGTGACCGTGGTCGCGATCGAGATAGCTACCGCAGCGCCCAGGAGCGTGTACCTCAGATCCTTCGTGATGATTCCGAGGATCGTTACGGACGAGATCGTGACGATTGCGTTGACTCCGGCGAGGATCACGATCCCCGAGTAGAGCGAAGCTTTCTGCAGGTAAGTGTTGGCCCAGTCAAGGTACAGCTCAGAAAGCTTGATCAGAGCGACGAGTGTGATGGCGTCGAGATGGGAGGGGGCAAAGAAGAAGCCGATGGCGCATACAATTGCGAATGCCAGCACCGACAGGACTGTTCTGATTGTGCGATACGTTCGATAGGAAACGTCTCGAGACAAAGTCAATATCAGGCGGCGCAGTCCCCAGCCTGCGAAAAGGTAGATGGGCGAAGCGATGGCTAGAGATAGCGAGAAGGTGCCGACAGCTTCAGGCCCCAGCGTTTGGGCGAAGATGAATGTCAGCGAAAACTGCGATGCGTACCGGATCAGGCTCGACAAGATCAGGTAGTTCGATGGTGTCCGCATGGGATCATCCTAGGTAGTCGCAGGTGAGAGGTTCTGAGGTGGCGAGGGCGTGGCGGTTACGCAGCATGGGCGGTTACGTATGGGGTCAGGTCTCCATAGTTTTCCAAATAGAACGCTGCATAAACCGCGCTGATACCGATTAGCGAGTAACGGATTGTCTTGGACACATGGCGCTCGGCCATTACATTGGGGATGAAGAGGCAGAGGCAAATTAGGAAGTAGCCACCCAGACGTGATGCGATGATTGACTGAGTTCCGACGATTATGCACATGACACCGATGGCTGACCATGCGGCATATTTCATCGCATCGCCCTGCGGCTTCAAGCTGAACCCGTATATTAGTAAGGCAGCGCGGGCAGCGATGATTAGATAAAGTCCGAGACCGGCGGCGATTCTTTCGTCGACGTAGTAGACGTAACTTGGATCCACCCAGTAGAGAAGCGAGGCGAGCCATGGCGAAGCCCAGATAGCCGCGGTGAGGGCGATTGCCATCACGGAGGCGAAAATGAAGTTGCGCGTCGTTACGCGCCATCTGGTGGCGAGGAGGTAAGCAATTACTGCGATGATGGCGGACGTATGAAACGAGGTTGCGATTGCGCCAAAGATTAGGAATGGCACCCAACCTTTGCGGCGGACGAGGTATGTTGCTCCAAGGAAGATCAGGCTAATTGCGATGCTCTGACGGATAGTATTGAATGTCGCGAAGTAGAAGCCAAGGAGCGTGTACAAGGCTATTGCTAGCGTCGTGTCAAGAGAGCGGCGTTTGATCGCGACGTATGCCGGGACAACGGCAAGAGCAGACGAGATCCAAAGCAAAGTATGGAACGACCCGCCGAAAAGTTTGATGACAAATATCAGCACCACGAACCCCGACTCCTGCGGAATGATCGTGAGCGCGTCCTGGAGGGATGCTTCGGCTGGGACTGCATCGAAGAGCCGGTGGTAGACGATGGTGTCTGTGCCGACAGTGTCCGCCCTCAGCGCGGGCAAGGTCACCAGCGCAGCAAGGGCGATGAGATCGAGAAGGTTAAAGTGCCAACCTCGGGTTGTGCGAGTCTCATGATGGGAGCGTGCTCTCTGGCGCATCAGACTTGCGTGGTGCACGTTCGCGAGTCCAGTAGCGCAAATGGCGAGCGCGGCTATGAGTAGGTACGGCTCCAACTGCACCCCCAGTGTTCCGTTGCGCGCTGTACGGACGCACTGTGTCTAACATATACGACCCGCTCGCGACACTCATGACATGCACAGCGGCGTCGTTGTTGGTGTCGGCGGAGGTAGGCGTCGGTTGATGCCGAGGAGCGTTGTGCCGAAGGACCTTGTGCATCGGACGCGGCACTGGAGCAGGCGGCGGCTTCGCGGAGCCTCTGACACGGTAAGTTCAAAGGAGTTTCGGCGCATAGGTGAGGTGGCCAGGATGGAAGCACAATTGAGCGTCGGCGAGGCAGGAGAAATCGCACACGCACTGGTGTCATCGCTTGCACGAGACCTTGGTGTTCGTGCGCTTTCGATAAAGGGGCCCGTCGCTGATCACTATCAGTTGAGGTCTCCACGCGTGGCCGCAGATGCCGACATACTGGTCGAGCCGAGCAGGTTTTCCGAGCTTTGCGAGAGTCTGCAGCAGCGTGGGTGGCACAAACGGGTCGGCAGAGCCACTCCTGTGCTGCTGCCGCAACATTCTGTGACCTACATACATTCCGACTGGCCATGTGACATAGACGTGCATTGGATGTTCCCGGGCTTCTTTCGCAGCGTCGACAGTGCATTCGACGCGCTCTGGATTGGCCGAAGCAGCTTGCAGCTGGCGGGCCAAGAGGTCGCGATCCCCTCAAGAGCTGGGGCCGCTGTCGTTGCCGGGCTCCATGCGCGAAGAAGCAGCCGATCGAATCGCCACCAACGCGAACAAGATGGCGTGGACGAGATCGTCCTTCGGGAGTTCACGACAGCACAGCAGCGTGAGTTCCTGAGGATAGCGGAGGCTGGTGGCGCACTTTGGACGCTGCGTGACCTGGTGCTTCGGCTCGACTACGTAGGATCGCTGTCAGACGCAACCGCGCACGAGCAACGCATGTGGGATCTCAACCGTACTTACTTAGAGGACGGCTCGGCGGTGGGATGGTGGGTGCAGATCCGGGCGGTTCCATGGTGTGAGAGAGCTTCCTTGCTCGCCCGTGCTCTTTGGGTGCCGCGAAAGGATATTCCGCGAAACTCCAGCGACGCTGTTCCCCGCTGGCGTGACGCGTTGGCGTACCAGATCAATCGGTGGCGACGTGGGACTCGTGCGATCATTCGATATGCACGGGGCCCTAAAGGGGAATATCGCCGATGAGGTTCGAGGTGCTAGGACCGCAGGCGGGTGGGTTGCCATTATTGCGGTGGATTGTGAGTGGGAACGGCGGGTTCGGTGGTCGGGTAGGCGAATTGAGCGGGGAGAATAGATGAGAGTGTCGGTTGTCGGTTGCGGCTATCTAGGAGCTGTGCACGCCGCCGCAATGGCATCGCTGGGCCATGGCGTCATCGGCATCGACATTGACGCGGCGCGCATAGATGCACTCCGTGACGGCAGGGCTCCGTTCTTCGAGCCCGGGCTTCCTGAGGCATTGACCGCTGGCGTCAGCGCGGGCTCGTTGCGGTTCAGCACCGACATCGTGGATGCTCGCGAAGCATCTGTCTATTTCATCGCCGTGGGCACGCCGCAGCGGCGCGACGGCGGCGCGGCCGATTTGAGCTACGTCGATGACGCGATCGATTCGCTGGTTCCGTTTCTCGCGCCCGGCGACATCGTCGCAGGTAAGTCCACCGTGCCGGTCGGCACGGCCGCTCGCCTCGCGGAGCGCGTCGAGGCGACGGGTGCCACCTTGGTATGGAACCCCGAGTTCCTGCGCGAAGGCTGGGCGATGCACGACACGCTCCATCCCGACAGGATCGTCGTCGGCATCCGCCCGGGGAAGGCAGGGGAGCGCGCCGCCAGCATCCTGCGTGAGATCTACCAGCCCGACGGCGAGGACGGCACGCCGTTCATCGTCACCGACCTTGCCACCGCGGAGCTCGTGAAGGTCGCAGCCAATTCGTTCCTCGCCACGAAGATCTCGTTCATCAACGCGATGTCGGAGATCGCCGAGGCCACGGGCGCTGACGTGAAGACGCTCGCCGAGGCGATCGGCCACGACACCCGCATCGGCCACCGGTACCTGGGCGCGGGGATCGGGTTCGGCGGTGGCTGCTTGCCGAAGGACATCCGTGCGTTCGCTTCGCATGCCGAGGAATTGGGGCTGGGCAAGTCCGTCGCATTCCTGCACGAGGTCGACGACATCAACCTGCGCCGGCGCGATCGGGCCGTGCAGATCGTCACGGACGCTCTCGGCGGATCCGTCTTCGACAGGCGGATCACCGTGCTCGGTGCGGCTTTCAAACCGCACAGTGACGATGTGCGCGACTCGCCTGCCCTGGACGTTGCGACGCGTCTGCACGGACTCGGCGCGCGCGTGACCGTTACCGACCCGCAGGCCATCGACAACGCCCGGCGGATCAGCCCGCAGCTCTCATACGTGCAGGATCGTGACGAGGCGCTGCAGGGCGCCGAACTCGTGCTGTTGGTCACCGAGTGGGACGAGTACCGGCGGCAGCTGCCGCCGGAACATGCGGCCTCGCTCATGGCTGGGCGGATCGTCGTCGACGGGCGCAACTGCTGGGATCCGGCAGAGTGGCGCGCGGCGGGGTACACGTACTACGGGATGGGAAGACCGTAGGCAGTCCCTTCGGCTCTCACTACTATCCTGGGTTTGGGTTGGGGGGATGAGATGGACGAGCCCGAGTACGTAGTGCCACCGCGGCCGCCGTTGCCCTCTGCGTCCCCGCCATCACCCATACGAGGGAACGGCGACCCGCGACTTGACGCTGCGATGTCCGAACTCGGGCTCGACGCGATGGCCGACGCCGAGGTCATCGACGCACCTACGCCGGTCTCCCGCTGGCATCGACTCTCGACTTGGCTGATCATTTATGCGGTCGCCGTGGCGATCATCGTGTTCTGGCCGCATCCGGCGCAGATCGGCATCATCGGACTGATCGACGTGATCAAGAAGGTCATCCCGGGACTCACAGGGCAGCGCATCGAGTTCGGGCTGAACATCTTGCTGTTCGTGCCGCTCGGCGTCGGTATGGCGCTGCTCATGCCCAAGCTGCGTTACCTCGTCATGCCCGTCGCACTGCTCGTCACCCTGACCATCGAATCTGTGCAGGGGTTGTTCTACACGACCCGTGGACCGAGCATCGACGACATCATCGCGAACACTGCTGGGGCGTGCCTTGGCTTGGTGGGAGTCGTCGTATGGGAGCGGTGGCGGGAGCGGCATCCGCTCGAATAGGTACTACTGCAGCGCAATGGTGATCTGAGTGCTGCTGGCGTTGTTGTTGTTGATCGTGTCCCCGCCCGCGGTGGCCACCATCTGCGGCGCGGCGTTGGGCGGCGCGAGCTGCAGTATGCGGGCGTATGTCAGTTCCGCGTTGAGGATCGGGCCGAGCGTGACGTCCAGCGAGCCGCCTGCCGGGATCGAAGGCATCAGCAACGTGTAGTCGCCTTGGCTGCCCTCAGCGACGACGCCTGTGGGCAGGGACATGTTCAACGTCAGCAGCGTCGGGTCGTACTGCAGAAGCACCTGGGTGCCGGTGGTGGGCGTCGCCAGGGGGCCGTTGTTCAGGATGTGCAGCGCGTTCGCGGTCGTGATGATCGCCATGGCGGAGCCGACGTCGTTGTTGAACCGCAGCTCGGTCGAACCGCCGAACGAAGGCACCAGATCGGTGTCGGTGCTCGCGGCCATCGCAGGCACGGCGGCTGCGACGGCGATGACGGGGAGCGACCAGGCGGCACCCTTGATCATCGTGCGGCGGTCGAACCTGGCGGGTGAGGTCTGGTCGGTCACAGGGGTCTCCTCACAGTGGTCGATCCCCAGATGCCCCCAGATTCAGCATGAAGGTGGGGAGAGCTGCGGCGCAACTCTCCCCACCTTGAAGCGTTGATTAGAGGATCGTCACGCCGATGTCTTCCGCAGTCGAGTTGTTACCCGTGACGCTGTCGCCGGTAACGGTTGCCGTCATCTGCGGGGTGCCGCCACCGAGGATTCCGGTGAGGACCGACAGCGTGAGCAGGCTGTCCAGCGTGGAGCCCAGCCCGATGGTGAGCGACCCGCCGGCCGGGATCGAGGGCAGAGACAGAGTGCGGTTGCCGTCGGTGCCGCCGACGACAACGCCCGCGACTGCAGCGATGTTCAGTGTGAGCAGCGCCGGGTCGTACTGCACGGTGGCCTGCGTGCCCGTAGCGGGCGTCGGAGCGGGGCCGTTGTTCGTGATGGTGAGCGTGTTCACGACGCTGATCGTCGCGACGGAAATCCCCAGTGCGCTCAGCGTGAGAGTGATCGGCCCGCTCAGCGCCGGCACCAGGTCAGTGTCCGTGCTGGCCGCCATCGCCGGCACTGCGGCCGCAACCGCGACGACGGGCAGCGACCACGCTGCACCCTTGATGATCGTGCGGCGGTCAAGACCTCCGCCAGTGGTGTTCTCTTCCACTTGTGCCCTCCCCGGACGAATACGACGCGGCCTCTCTGGGTGAGACCGCGAACTCCCTCTGAGGCGCAGTGGCGCCTCGCGACAACCATCCGGGATACCGAAATGCGGCGGGGTCACGTGGTCGTCAGATGATCCAACCCGGTCGCTTTCTGCACCTCAACAGCCGAACGATCGCGAAGGGCGCTTCGACAAGCTCAGCGACCCACAAGCTCAGCGTCCCACGGGCTCAGCGTCCCAGGGGCTCAGCGACCCACGAGCTCGCCGGGCGGGAGCGCCGTCGCCTGGGCGCGCAGCTCACGCGGAGTCGGCAGCCCGCAGGCAGCCAGCGCGCGCCGCAGATGCAGCGCGCTGTGGAATCCGCAGAATCGCGCCACCTCGGCCACGGTCAGCATCGCATGCGCAGGATCGCGCAGCACGGCCTCGGCCAGCGTGGCACGCATCAGCCTCAACTCGGCAGAGGGACTCGAGTCCTTGCGCGCGAACTCGCGCTGCAGCTGCCGCGGCGACACGTGCAGCTCAGCGGCGATAACTGCCGTGGTCAGCTCGGGATCCTCACGCCTGGACAGCATCAGCGCCCGCGCGCGGTCCACCAGCGACCGGGACCGCTCACCGAGCAGGCTCTGCTCCTGCGACTCCAGCAACAGACCGAGTGCCATCTCCGACAGCAGCTGCTCCATCGAGTAGTCGCCCACCGGAGATTCCCCCTGCCTGGACCTCAGCGCCGACGTCGCGAAGGCCCGCGTCGCTGCCGCCAGGCGCGACTCGGCCACCGGCACGACCCGGCCGCCCGTGAGCTGCTCAGCCTCGCCGAGGGCGAAGGCCGGCAACCACACCACCAGCACGTCACGCCGCTTCGCCCATTCGATCCGGGCGTTCGCGGTCGCCGGCAGGAAGACCGCGTCGCTGCCGGTTGCGGGAACAGGCAGACCATCGGTCGGCAGCACGAGGGCGCTGTACGGCAGCGGAGCATCCGGCGCTCCGTTCCACTCCCACGGTCCGGGCATCACCTGATGCGCGGTCAGCAGCACTCCGCGCAGCGCGACGCCGCGCAGCATCCCCTGGCCTGCCGCCGCCGCTCCCAACTGGGTCGACAGAAGACCCCGAAAACCGATGGCCAATACTGCTCCCTTCCCGACCATCCCAACGGGTGAGGGGCGCGCGCCGGACCTCCCGAGCAGGTGCGCTGCCCCTCTGGGGACAGTAGCGCGGATGGAGGAGCCGGGGTAGGGGAGATATCTAAATGAGATGCGGGCGGCATCCTCCCGGAAGGATGCCGCCCGCGCCGGCTCTCACTCGACGATGCGCACCGACGTGACCTTGTCGTTGCCGCTCGTCGCGACGCGCACCTGGTAGTCGCCCACCGTGTAGACGCCTGTGGTGTTCTTGTTGATGGTGAATGTGTCGGACACCTTCGACGCGGTTCCGTCGATGTGCGTCTCGGTCACCGTGACGGTCAGCTGGTTCGTGCTGCCGGTCTGCTTCTTCACCGAGGCCTGTGCCTCGGCGCCGGTCACCGCGTTGTCGACGGTCACGTAGACGGCATCCGGAGACGAGAACTCGGCGTTCTTCCGCCCGTCGCCGAACACGAAGAAGCCGCGCTTCTCGACCTGGCCGCGCGCCGGGAACGGGTCGGCGTTCGACTTCAGGAACTCCGGGTTCACTGTGTAAAGATCGGTCTTCGAGTCAGCCAGCACCGGCTTCACACCGTCGTACGCGGCATCCGTCACAGCGAGGTTCACCGACAGGTACAGCGCGTCCGGGTCGGTCGCCGAGGTGCGCGACGAGAAGTAGCTCGAGGCATCCTGTCCCTCCGGCACCGCCAGCGGCACCACCTCGTCGCCGACGAGGATGTTGAAGGTGAAGTCGCCGTAACCGCCGTCCTGGAACGTCTTCCACTCCGCATCCGACAGGTGCTCCGGACGATCCACCTTGAACTCGAGCCGCATCGGCGCGACGTACGTGCTGCCCAGGTACTCGGGATCGTCCAGCGGCAGGTACACGCCGCCCGGCTGGTGCCCGAGCGCGAAGGCCGCGGCCGTCGGAGTCGAGTTGCCTCGGACGTTCCACATCGGGATGGTGAACGACGTCGCACCGAGCAGCATCCGGTCGCCCAGCTCGCTCTTCGTGACCTCGTCCGCAGCATCCTTGTACGTGCCGATCGTGACATCGAGCAGGTCGAGGTCAGCGCGGTTGGCGTTCAGCCCCGGCAGGTCGGCCCACATGAACTTCGCTCCGGCCGGTCCCGAATAGCGGGCCATCTCCAGCATGCCGTCGGCCATCATCCTCGTCATCTGCACGGCCGAGTCGGTCTTCATCCGCTCGTTCGCCGTGTGCCACCAGCGCTCGTTGCCCGGGATGACGGCGCCGAAGGCGGTCATCTTGTTGCGGAAGCTGCTGGCCAGCGTGCCGCCGGTCGTGCCCTGCGGGTAGACGATGTCGCGCAGCGCGTACGGGTCGGCGAACGCCTGCGGATCCTGATCGACGGTGGCCTGGTAGCTGGCGAACTGCAGTGCCGTCAGCGGATTGTCGTGCGACACGTACAGCCCGGCGCCGATCGGAGCGCCCAGATCGGTGATCGAGAAGCCGTCGTTCTGGAACGCCGCGGTGACGGCCTTCGTCGCACGGCTCGAGTCATCCGCGTTGAGGTGCATGCTGCGCACGTACATCGGGATGCTCAATGCTCCATCGACGAAGAAGCTCGTCGGCACTTCGGATCGGATGCCGCCCATCAGAGCGAAGGTGAGGTTCGGCGTGCCGTTCTGCGGGTTGCGCAGCAGTTCCGAGGGGATGCCCATGTACTTGCCGAGATAGGCCTCGCCCTCGACGCCGTCGCGGAAGAACAGATCCGCGATTCCGTCGGCAGCCTTCTTCAGCTGCATGTCCTCGGCCGTCACGCCCAGCGCGTCGAAGCCCTCCGAGAGCAGCGACATGCCCCACACCACGGCGTTCTTGCCGTACTGCGGCGTCGGCATCTCCATCGCCACGTCGGTGTTGACCTCGAGCGTGAGCGAGTCGCCCTCGAACTTCGTCTGCACCTTCGGTGTCGTCCCGGCGGAGGCCGGCAGCCAGCCCTTCTCGGTCGCAGCCTTCGTGATCGCGGACACGAACTTCTCGCGGTCCGCCGCGGCGGCATCCGCGACATCCAGCGTGAAGATCGCGCGCGACGCGATCTGCGTCGTGCTGCCGTAGGCGATGTCCTTCAGCGTCGGGTCGCCCTCGCGCAGCGTGACGCCGGCCGTAGCATCCGTCAGCCGGAACGTCTTCGCGCTGTCGGCAGACAGATCCATCGACACCGTCGGTGTGACCGACCCCGAGTTGCCGGTGATCACCGGGAAGCGCGAGTCCGAGGTGTATCCCGCGATCGGCATCTCCTCGCGGTTCAGGTTCTTGTACGCCCAGTTGTCGTAGAAGCTGGGATTCGAGTTGTACGGGATCGACTGGAACGCGGCTGTGTTCGTCGTGGTGGGCGTGCCAGGCCCGCCGTCCTCGTAGATGCCCATGACGATGCGGATGCGGCGGTCGAGGGGCAGCCCAGCCTCGAGCAGCGCCTTCGCGGCGACCAGCGTCGCGAGCGTCGGTCCGCTGTCGTCCTGGATGCCGGTGCCGTAGACCCAGCCGTCCTGCACATACGGCGAGTGATAGGCGCCCGGTGTGCCGAGATTGCCGTCGGCATCGCGCCAGCGGGCGAGCTGCTCCGGGGTGACGGCGGACTTCGGCGAGTCCAGGTGGCTCAGCGCCATCACCATCTCGGGTGCCTCGGGGTCGCCGATCTCGACGTAGACGTACTTGTCCGGCTGGCGCTGCACGACGACGGGGAACCCGAGGTCCTTCGCCAGCTTCACCACCCAGGCGAGCTTGGCGACCTTGCGGTCGTACTCGTTCTGGTTCGCCTCGTTGTTGGTCACCGGGAACGGGTACTCGGTCGCCGCCGTGCCCCCGCGCGAGATCGAGTCATAGCTGGAACCGTCGAGCATCGCACCCATCAGCGTGAGCGGGTCGTAGCTGCCGTCGCCCGCGCGGGCGCTGTCGACGATGCCCGCGAGCTCTTCGACCTCGGCGTGGACCTGCGCGCGCTCGGAGTCGCTGACCGACAGGTCGTAGGTGACGCTCGGCTCGAACCCCTCCTCGGCTGAACTGCTGGAGGCGGATGTCTGGTTGGCGACGCCCAGCGACAGCAGCATGGTCGCGCTGACGGCTATGGCGAGGGGTTTCTTCCGCATGGGTCGGGGCTCCTTGAATCGTCAAGGACGTCGGATGAACTTCCCCAGAGAACGTCGGACATCGGTGTCTTCAGTGGTCGGCGCCAGCTTTTCAGGGAATCCGCAGGGTGTCAACGAGTCGATACGCTGTCCGTGTGGGGGAACGCATCGTCATCAGCGCGGTCGGGGTCAGCGTCGAGATCGACATGGCCGAGCTCGACGAGGCCGTTCGTGAACAGGTCGCAGAGGCCTGGCGCGACGCGCGGCTTCCCGACGGGCGGCACGTCGACGTGACCGTGCCGGTCGCGGCATCCGACGACACCGAGCGGACGCTGTCGAACCTGTCGACCCAGGTCACGCTCGCGGCGCTCGCGCACCGCAAGGGCGACCTGTGGATGCTGCACGCCGCGGGCCTCGCCGACGAACGCGGACACGTGGTCGTGCTCGCCGCTCCCTCGGGAACGGGCAAGACCACCGCGGCGCGACACCTCTCCGCGCGCTACGCGTACGTCAGCGACGAGACCGTCGGCGTCGACTCGCAGGGCGGCATCGTCGCCTACCGCAAACCGCTCTCGGTGATCCAACCCGACCGGGTGCACAAGGAGCAGATCCCTCCGTCGCAGTTCGAAGGCGGGGAGTGGCCGCAGAAGGCCCTGCGGCTCTCGGCGCTTGCGGTGCTCGAGCGCGACCCCGCGGCGCCGGAACAACCGGAGGTCACGCCGCTGACGACCGCTGAGGCCCTCGAAGCGCTCGGACCGCAGTCGAGCTACCTCTGCGACCTGCGCGACGGCTTGCACCTGCTCGAGGCGCTGCTGCGCGCGACCGGCGGCGCGGTGCGCATCCGCTATCGCGAAGCATCATCGCTCGACGACGCCATCGCCTCGCTGCTGGACCGTGAGCCGCCGTTCGCCCCCGTCGTGCCCACCTACGAGGCGCCGGCGCCCGACAGGGTGACGGACGCGGGGGAACGGCTGTACCGCGGCGCCGTCGTCGACGCCATGGAACTGCCCGACGACGGCCGCATCGCCGTGCTGCAGCGCTCGTCGTCCGGCGGACGACTGAGCGTGCTCGACGGCATCGCCCCCGCCATCTGGCGCGCCGCGAACGGCGCGACGTTCGACGAACTCGTCACCGCCGTCACCGACGCCATCGGCGCACCGCCGGAGGGAGCCGACGCCGCAGACCTGGTCCGTGTCGCGGCCGATGAACTGCGCACGAGCGGGATGCTCGCCGGCGAACCCTGCTGGCGACTGGACCCGAGGGTCGCGTGGACCGACGGCGACGACCGGACCGTCGTGCTCGGGCTGGCGGATCCGCAGGCGCAGCCGCTCGCGCTGGAGAGGTCTGCGCACGCGGTGTGGCAGGTGCTGTCGTCGAAGGGCGCGGTGACACAGGGGGAACTGCTGCGCGAGGTCGCTGAAGCGTTCGACGTGGAACCCGCGGAGATCGAAGGCGACGTCGTGGATCTGCTGGAGGGGCTGCGGGTGAAGCGGGTCGTCGAGTACTGCTGACGTCCTACGTCTCGTCGCTGGCGCTCCTCGCTCAGGAGCCGGGGTGTCGGTGGGTCAGCGGGAGGACGTGTGCGTGGCGGGCTCGGGCATCGTGCCGCGCTCGCCGGTGGGCTCCTGGTGCGAGCCGTACCGCTCGTAGGCGCCGTAGTACTCCCTGCCGTAGTACGCCGACCCTGCGCCGGTGCGCGGCACCCGGTTCAGCACGATGCCGAGCACGCGGCCCTTCGTGCGCTGGATGTTCTCCACCGCGCGGTTCAGCATGTCGAAGGTCGTCTTGCCCGACGACGCCACGATGACGACGCCGTCCGCCGATGCAGCCAGCACCGCGGCATCCGTCACCGGAAGAACCGGCGGCGTGTCGAGGACGACGATCGCCGACTCGCTGAGCGACTGGATGAACTCGTGCATGCGCTTCGAACCCAGCAGCTCGCTCGGGTTCGGAGGGATGCGTCCCGCCGGGACCACGGCCAGCGGCATGTCCGCGCGCGGACGGTGCGCGACATCCTGCAGCTCGGCGCGGCCGGCGAGGATGTCGGTGAGGCCGACGTCACCGGGCACGCCGAAGATGTCGGAGACCACGGGGCGCCGCAGGTCGCAGTCGATCAGGATCGCCCACTGGCCGGCAGCCGCCAGGCTGGACGCCAGGTTCACCGCGACCGTGGACTTGCCGTCGCCCGGAACGGAGCTGGTCACGACGATCACGCGCGGCGGGTTGTCGACGTCGATGAACTGCAGGTTGGTGCGCAGCTCGCGCATCGCCTCGATCGTGTGGTGCGAGATCTCACGCTCGCTGTCGGCCGAGAAATCGATCACCTTGCGCTCGCCGTCGAGGGACTTCTCCAGCGGGAGCGTGCCGATCACGGAGACGCCGGTCTCGCGCTCGATGTCGCGCGGGTGACGCACCCGGCGATCGAGCGTGTTGCGGATGAACGCGTAGCCGATGCCCAGGGCGAGGCCGATCAGCGCGCCGATCATCGTGTTCAGCCTGGTGTTCGGAGAAGACGGGGCAGTGGGGAGCTTGGCGGAGTCGCCGACGGTCAGCGAGACGTTCGCCGGGTTCTCGGCCGTGCCGCCCTCGACCTTGTTGATCTCCACCGACATGCCGCGCAGCCACGCCTCGGCGAGCTTCTGCGCCTCTTCGGGGGTGGAGCCCTCGGCGGTCACCTTCAGGGCGACCGTGTCGAGGGGATTGGTCACCGTGACGCGCTTGACCAGATCTTCGGGGGAGTCGTCGATGCCGAGCTCATCGGCGGCGGACTCGCCGACAGCACGCCAGGTGCCGAGGTTCAGATACGACTTCACTCGGCTCTGCGCCAGCTGGTTGCCGATCATCGCGCTGCCCGCGCTGTCGTCGGACGCCTTCACCGAGACGATGCCCGTGGCATCCGCGGTGTAGACCTTCGGCTGCAGCATGCTCCAGCCGAAGCCGATCAGCGCGCCGAGCACGGTCGCGGCGACGATGACGATCCAATGCGCACGCATGATGCGCAGGTAATCGCGAAGCTCCACACTCTCCCTTTCGGCCGCCGCCCCTCCCCAGAGACGGAGTTGCTCCTCCGAAACCGAGCATACGGCGTCAGCGCTGGGAACACCCCTGGGTGTGACACACACCCGCCCGCGTCCTGAGAGAGCGCAGCGAGACGAAGGGCGGTCCTTCGTCTCGTCGCTGGCGCTCCTCGCTCAGGAGCCGGTGGCGATGCGGGTCAGTCGCTCGACCTGGGCGAGGGCGGGCACGAGCTGCGATGCGGAAAGCTCGTACGTCTCGCGACCACGGCGATACGGGTCGATCACGTCGTCCTCGTCGTCCGGTCCGCCGACCGCACTGCGCAGCCCGCCGACCGCGCGCGCCAGTGCGGAGAGCCGCGCTGCGGCATCCGTCCCCGCGTCATCCGCGATCTCGCGCGCCTCGTCGTCACTCAGCCCGGCAGCCAGCCGCGCGAACTCGCGCAGCGTGAACGCCCGGCGGATCAGCGCGGGCATCATCTGCACCACGTAGGTCCGGTGCTCGCGCGTCATCGTCAGCACCAGATCCGACTCCGCCAGGATCGGCTCCACCAGGTACCGGGCACGGTGCGCGTCTGCGGCATCCGGTTCCGCGCCCCGTTCCACCGCGAGGTCGCGCGCGTCCTGCGTCATGCCGTAGCCGACCAGCGCCTGTGTGCCGGCGCTGTGCACCTTCACCGTCTGGGGCAGCCGGGCTCGCAGCAGCACCTCGGCCATCGGCGACCGGCAGATGTTGCCGGTGCAGACCGTGAGGATCGTCGGCCGGCCGTGCTGAGCGGCCGCCGGTGGCGGGTCGAACGGCGACGTGAAGGGCAGCTTGGCGGCCTCGCGCCGCTCTCTTCTCTCGCGACGGGTGAGACCGGGCTCGGGTGCAGCGGACTCGCTCATGCGTTCACCGTACGATGCTCCGTCACGCGTCGCCAAGACGAGACGAACTGGTATCCCAAAGCTGCGCCCAGCGCTCCGTCACTTTTCCGCCGTCCGCATCTCTTTCCCAACCGAAGGTGAGCACTCTCACCTCTGAAACCTGGGGAGAACATATGGAACAGAACAGCGAGGGCGCGACGTCGCGCAGCATCTCGCGCCGGACGATCGTGAAAGGGGCGGCCTGGTCGCTCCCGGTGATCGCCGTGGCCACCGCACTGCCGAGCGCATCGGCGTCCGAGACGATCGACATCGAGCCGGGCTCCGGTACGGTCATCAGCGGAACATGCGCGACCGTCGGCGCCTTCACGTTCGTCGTCGCCAGGCAGCCGGGCGGCACCGCGGTGGCGGGACAGGCCGTCACTGTCACTCTGCCGGACGGCTTCACTTGGTCGGACGGCACGCACGCACCGAAGGTGCTGGTCTCCGATGTCGACGGCAAGGTCACGATCTCTGGAGTGAAGGCGTCCTCAGCACCGGGGACCTTCCTCGTGACGGCCCAGATCTCGGCGGGTGGCGCGACCGCGTCGGTGGCCGTGCAGGTGAACGGGCTCTGGATCGGTGCACGGCAGGGGTACTCCGGCAATGGGGTGTTCCCGGTGTACACCAGCGTGCCCGCAGACGCCGCGACGGCTCCCGAGCACTGGGCGTACTGCATCGAGCACAACGTCGGCGCGAAGACGAGCATCACCGGCACGGCGGGTGACGCCTCCACCTACCTGGGCGCCAACCTGTTCACCGACCCCCTGGTGCAGGGCCGGGTGCTCTGGGTGCTGCAGCACAGTTATCCCGCGATGAGCCTGTCAGCATTCGCCACCGCCGCCGGAGTGCCGAACCTGACGCGCAACGACGCGATCGAGGCGATCCAGTACGCGATCTGGCGCTTCACCGACCTCGGCTTCGACGCGGAGTGGCGCTGGCAGTCCGACGACGAGCGCACGGCCTACTGGTACCTCGTGAACGGTGCCAAGGCGGGCCCGGCGGGCACCGTGAGCGGCGTGACCGGCAGCGTGCTCTCAGTGCCGAATGCCGCCTGCGGCACGCCCACACCCGGCGACCACGCGCAGTCGCTGATCCTGGTGGCCCCGGCCGCCTGACCGTCAGGAGGTCGCGCGTCGCGCGCTCTCCGAACGTGATCGCCACCACGCCACCGCCGCCCAGCCTGCGGCGGCACCGAGCGTGTTGGCGATCACGTCGGACAGCGTGGAATATCGCGACGGCATCGTGAGCTGGACGAGCTCGATCACGGCGCTGAGCACGGCGCCCGCGCCGATGATCCATCCTGCGCTCGCCTGCGGCCACGCGAGCGCACCGAGCACGCCGAGCGGGGCGAACATCGCCACGTTCGCGAGGAACTCCAGGATCGGGTAGCCGACCTCGAACGGCACCAGGCCGTCGAACCAGTGCGCGACCGTCGCCACGATGCCCGTCACCTGCCCGGCATCCTTCGCGGGCAGCCACGTCAGCAGCAGCACCACGACCAGGTACGGCGCCAGCAGGATGCGGGCGGCGAGGCGCCCCCGGGTCATGCCCCGGCGAAGCCGTTGGGGTTCTGCGACTGCCAGTTCCAGGTGTCGCGGCACGCGTCGGCCAGCGAGCGGGTCGTGTGCCACTGCAGCTCGCGGTTCGCCTTGGTCGGGTCGGCGATCGTGGTCGCCAGGTCACCGGGCCGCGGCGCGACCACCTGGTAGGGGATCTCTCGGCCGGATGCCTCGCTGAACGCCTTCACCACATCGAGCACGCTCTGGCCCTCGCCAGAGCCCAGGTTGTAGGTCTCGACGCCGGCGGTCAGGCGCTCGAGCGCGGCGACGTGGCCCTCGGCCAGGTCCATCACGTGGATGTAGTCGCGCACACCGGTGCCGTCGTGCGTCGGGTACTGGTCACCGAACACGTTGAGGTGGTCGCGGCGGCCCACAGCCACCTGGGCGACGAAGGGCATGAGGTTGTTCGGGATGCCGGAGGGGTCCTCGCCGATACGGCCGGACGGGTGCGCGCCGACCGGGTTGAAGTAGCGCAGCAGCACGGCCTCGAGCTCGGGCCAGGCGACCTGCACGTCGCGGATGATCTGCTCGTTGAACGCCTTCGTCCAGCCGTACGGGTTGGTGATGCCCGTGCCGGACGGCTGCGACTCGTCGAGCCGTTCGACGCCCTCCGCCGGCGTGCCGTACACGGTCGCGGACGAGCTGAACACCAGCTTGCGCGCGTCCTTCTCCCGCATGATGTCGAGCAGGTTCAGCGTGGAGTTGAGGTTGGTGCGGTAGTACGCCGACGGCTTCGCGACCGACTCGCCGACCGCCTTCAGACCGGCGAAGTGGATGACTGCGTCGAAGCGCTCCTTCTTGAGCGCAGCATCCGCCGCCGCGCGATCGGCGAGATCGCACTCGATCACGTCGAGCGTGCGGGATGCGAGGTCCTTCACCCGGCTGATCGACTCGCGGCTGCTGTTCGAGAAGTCATCGAGCAGCAGGACGTCGTGGCCGGCCTCGAGCAGGACGAGAGCGACGTGGGATCCGATGTAGCCGGCACCGCCGGTCAGAAGAATGCGCACGATCACGAGACTACCGGGGTCACCCTGGAGGTGCCGGAAGTCGAATACCCCAGGGGCCTATGGCCAGCGGCATCCGCGTGGGTATACTTGCGGCATCGTCTGAGGCTGGGGCTTCGTCGGGCGATCCGGTTACCCTGCCGGTTGTCGCGCCATGTGGGATGGCATGCGACTCATGCCCCGTCGAATACTGGGGTGCCGGGCCTGAGCCCGGTTTCACGATTGGGGAATCGTGGGGGAGTTCACTGGGGTCAAGGCCCCCGAGCGCGCCGTGCAGACGTGGCGACGCTCCTATGCACGCAGAGTCGCCGTCACCGATGCGGCCATAATCACCGCATCCGTCTTCGGAGCGCAGCTCCTGCGATTCGGTCTCGAGGGCGAGGATCTCTCGATGATCAATCGTCCGTCGGGAATGATCGCCTACTCGACCTTCTCGCTCGTGATCATCGTCACCTGGATGCTGGCGCTGAAGATCTACGCCACGCGAGACGCGAAGATCATCGGCAACGGCGCCACCGAGTACAAACGGGTCGCCGACGCGACCCTGCGCTTCTTCGGTGTCGTCGCCATCCTCGCTTTCGTCTTCCAGGTGCAGGTCGCGCGCGGCTATCTTCTGCTCGCGTTTCCCCTCGGCCTGTGCCTGGTTCTCTTCGGTCGCTGGTACTGGCGCAAATGGCTGCTGCACCAACGGCACGAAGGCCGCTACACCCAGCGCGCCGTCCTGGTCGGTGAGCGGCAGAAGTCCCGTCACGCCGCCCAGGCGATCGGTCGCGAGGGCGCGGCCGGCATCGAGGTCATCGGTGCGATCACCGAGTGCTGCGACCGGGATGACCTGCTCCCGGGCATCCCGCTGATCGGCGACCTGGACCACGTGCTCGACGCGATCGAGGACGCCGGGGCCGACACCGTCGTGTTCACCGGATCCGACGACATCTCACCGGCAGACATGCAGCAGCTGGGCTGGGAGCTCGAGCAGCGCCGCATCGACCTGCTCGTCGCCCCCGCGCTCACCGACATCGCCGGCCCGCGCATCCACGCCCGCCCGGTGGCCGGGCTGCCGCTCATCCACGTCGACTACCCGCGCTTCGAGGGGCACCGCTACCTGGCCAAGCGCACCTTCGACATCGTCGCCGCGACCGCCGCACTGATCCTGCTCAGCCCGCTGTTCCTGATCCTCGCGATCACCGTGCGACACGACGGCGGCCCTGCGCTGTTCCGTCAGCAGCGGGTGGGGCTGAGCGGCAAGCCGTTCCAGATGATCAAGTTCCGCACCATGGTCGTCGACGCCGAGGACCAGCTGCCCACGCTGCTGGACCGCTCCGAGGGCAACGGCCTGCTGTTCAAGCTGCGCAACGACCCGCGGGTGACCGCCGTCGGGCGGGTGCTTCGCCGGTACAGCCTCGACGAGCTGCCGCAGATCGTCAACGTGCTGCGCGGCGACATGTCGTTCGTCGGGCCGCGCCCGCCGCTCGGTTCGGAGGTCGCCCGGTACGACGGGCGGCTGCACCGCCGCCTGCTCGTGAAGCCCGGCATCACCGGACTGTGGCAGACCAGCGGACGCAGCGACCTGTCGCTCGACGACAGTGTGCGTCTCGACCTGTTCTACGTCGAGAACTGGTCGCTGACGGGCGACCTGATGATCCTGTGGCGCACGCTGAACGTGGTGGCGAGGGCGCAGGGAGCGTACTGACTCACTCCCGCAGAAGCGCGGGCGCTTCCGCCAATAGGATCTGAACCGTGCCCCTGGAGATCGTCACCGAGTGGATCGAGGCGACCGGCGGCGCCGAGAAGGTGCTGGACGCCATGATCGAGGCGTACCCCGGCGCCCCGGTGCACGCGCTGTGGAACGACGCCCCCGAGCGGATGCGCGGAGTCGACGTGCGCGAGTCGTGGATGGCCCGCACGCCGCTGCGCGACAGGAAAGCCCTCGCGCTGCCGTTCTTCGACCCGACCTGGCGACGGCGGACCGCCGCAGGTGCACCAGACAAGGTGCTGGTCAGCTCGTACGTCTTCGCGCACCACGTGCGCTTCCGCAGGCTCCCCGACGTGCCGGCGTACGCGTACGTGCACAGCCCCGCGCGCTACATCTGGGCGCCCGAGATCGACGAGCGCGGTCGCAGCCCGCTGGTGCGCGCGACGGCGCCGTACTGGAAGTCGCTCGACCGTCGCCGAGCCGCCGAAGTGCACTCGATCGCCGCGAACTCCGCGTTCGTGCAGCAGCGCATCATGGACAGCTGGGGGCGCGAGTCGCGGGTCATCCACCCGCCGGTCGACACCGCCGAGATCACCGCGGTGCTGGATTGGCGCGAACGACTGGATGCCGCGGACGCCGGCATCCTGGAGGCACTGCCGGATGCCTTCGTGCTCGGCGCCTCACGCCTGGTGCCGTACAAGCGGCTGGACGCCGTGCTCGAGTTCGCGGCATCCGTCGGTCTGCCGGCCGTCATCGTGGGAGCGGGACCCGATCGCGCCCGACTGGAGGCGCTCGCCGCGGACCGCGGCATCCTCGCGCACTTCCTCGGTGCGGTGAGCACCCCGCTGCTGTACGCGCTGTACCAGCGCGCGACCGTGTTCGTGTTCCCGCCCGTCGAGGACTTCGGCATCGTGCCGGTCGAGGCGATGGCGGCGGGCGCGCGAGTGATCGTCAACGCTGTCGGCGGCACGGCCGAGTCGGTTCCGCATGGCATCGGCGGGGTGCAGGCGCGTCGGTTCGCCGGCGAGGACGCCTGGGCGGCTCTCGATCGTGCGCTGAAGCTGAACCGGAAGACGGTGCCACAGCAGGCGGCACGCTTCGCACGCAGCGAGTTCATCGCGAACCTGCGCGCCTGGGTCGACGGCGACTGAATACTGCGCAGGGGCCCAGGTTCCTGGGCAGGGTGCGATACTGAAGCATCCGAAGGGCGGTGGGGATGGCCGGGGGTTTCGGCGAGGTCGGGGCGCGCCTGCAGGCACGCGTGTCTGAGTGGTGGGCCGGCGCGTGGCGCTGGACGCTGATCGCCATCGGTGTCGCCATCGCCGTCTACCTCTTCATGGACCGCGGCGTCTCGGGCGGGGCCGTCGCGGCCGCGGCGATCGCCTGCCTCGTCATCGGCGCCGCACTGACCCGCGCCGAACCCATGGCGATCGCCCTGATGGCCACACCGGCGCTGTTCATCGTCGAGCGCGTCGGCCTCGGCGTCGGCGATCTGACGGTGTCGGACGTCGCGCTCGCCGCGGCCTTCGGCACCGCGATCCTGCTCGGCAGGAACGACTTCAGTCCGCCGATGCGGGCGATGCTGGGGCTGAACCTCGTTTACCAGTTCGCCTCGCTGATCACCGTGATCGTCAATCCGTACGTGCAGAACACGGTGGAGTGGTTCCATGCGTGGCTCCTGGTCTCTGGTGCACTGATCGCGGGGTGGGCGATCGGCCGCGCAGGCAGGGCCCGGCTGGCGTTCATCCTCATTCACGCGATCCTCGTCATCATCGCGATCGGCACGATCGCCACGGCGATCGGCTACTGGCGCGAGGGCGACTTCCTCAAGGCCGTCTACCCCGAATGGCCGTGGATGATGCACAAGAACTTCGCCGGGGGGATGCTGGCGTTCGGAGCCTTCCTCGCCTACGTCAACCCCGACTGGGCGCGGCTGGACAAGCGTTGGACCCGTTTCGCGTTCTGGTTCTTCCTCGCCGCGCTCGCCCTCACGCAGTCGCGGCAGGCGGCCATCGGCCTGGTCGTCGCGCTGCTCGTCTTCACGCTGCGGCAGGGCGCCGCGAAGCACATCCTGATGATCATCATGCTGGCGATTCCCGGCATCATCCTGATCGTGCTCAGCGTGCGCGACCAGATCGAATCGCAGAACCGGTTCAACTCGGTCTACCAGCGGCTGGACTGGATCCGCGAGGTGTACGCGCTGTGGAAGCACTCGCCGGTCTTCGGCCACGGACTGCGGTACTGGTACGTGACGCCGGGCACGAACTTCCAGCCGCCGCAGGCGGAGCTCGAGGTTCTCGCGTCCACGGGAGTCATCGGGCTGCTGGGCTTCCTCATCATGTGGATCGGCTTCATCATCGTGCTGTGGCGCATGCATCCGCGATTCGGGCTGCTCGCTCTCGGGATGGTGCTCGCCCGCATCGTGCAGGCGCAGTTCGACCTGTTCTGGGTCGCCTCGCAGGTCTCGGTGCCGTTCTTCATCGCCGGCATCTGCCTCGGGGCGCAGGCGCTCGCCCACGAACGAGATCCGCATGCGGGGTTCTGGACTCCCGAGAAGGTCAGGGTGCGACGAGCCGAGAGCCGGCTGGAGCAGCGTCGGCGCGCGCGCATTCCAGGACAGCGGGACGGCGCGCACGTATGATCATCCGAGGGGAAAAGTGGGGGATCAATGGAGCTGCGTGACTACACCAGGGCGCTGAGACGTCATTGGATCGCGATCGTCGTCATGACGCTCCTCGGCGTGGGCGTCGGGTTCGGCTGGGCGTGGATCCAGACACCCGTCTACCAGGCGGATGCCAGCGGGCTGATCCAGGTGAAGGCAACGGACGGCACCGTGCTCTCTCCGGGCCAGGGCGACAGCCTCGCCAAGACGAAGGTGCCCACCTATCTCGAGATGGCGCAGTGGCGGCAGGTCGCCGAGCAGGTGGCGCAGCAGCTCGATCTGACGACGCCGCCGCAGAGCCTCATCCAGATGGTGACGGTCACCAACCCCGAGGGGACGGCGATCGTCAAGGTCACCGCGCAGGGCGAGTCGCCCGAAGCGGCGAGGAACCTCGCCGAGGCCTGGGTCAAAGGACTGATCGTCGTGATCGATCAGACCGAGGGCACCGGAGCTGTGAACAGCGCCCCCGCCAACATCGTGCTCGCCGAATCCGCCGCGCTTCCGACCTCGCCGGTGTTCCCCGACAAGCGCATGGCGATGTTGGTCGGCGGCATCCTCGGTCTCGGCGGCGGTATCGCGTTCGCGATGATGCGCGCGATCTCGGATCGCCGCATCCGCGCCACCGACGACGTCGAGAAGAGAGTCGGCATCCCCGTCGTGGGCGCCCTGCCCGACGCCCCGACGCTGGCCGACGGCCATCGGCTGTATCGCAACGACGGCGCCGTCGCGCCGGGCAAGGCCACGAAGGCCGACTTCGCGATCCGCGAATCGCTGCGGATGCTGCGCACGAACCTGCAGTTCATGGACGTGGATCACCCGCCGCGCACGATCGTCGTGACCAGCGCGCTGCCGGGTGAGGGCAAGTCGACCATGGCGTCGAACCTGGCCGGTGCGCTTTCGGCCGCCGGGCAGAAGGTGGTTCTGATCGACGGCGACCTGCGTCGCCCGACGATCGCGGCGACGATGGGCGTCACCGCCGACATCGGGCTCACCGACGTGCTCGCCGGGCGGGTGCGCCTGGCCGACGTGCTGCATCGCGTGCCGGAGCTGCCGAACCTCGTGATGCTCGGCGCAGGAACCCTGCCGCACAACCCCAGCGAACTGCTCGGCTCCGACCGCATGCACGAACTGCTGAACGACCTCGCTCAGCACGCGATCGTGATCGTCGACGCACCACCGCTGCTGTCGGTCACGGATGCGGCGGTGCTGACCCACCGTGCAGACGGTGCGCTGATCGTGGCATCCGCTGGCAAGACGACGTACGACCTGGTCGACAAGGCCATCGATGCGCTGGAGAAGATCCACGGACGCGTGCTCGGGCTCGTGCTGAACAAGGTGCCGATGACCGGCACCGGATCCGATGTGTACTCCTACACCTACGAGTACACCACCGCCGGCGGTGACGCGAAGGGTGCGATGCCGAAGCGCACGGAGGCGGCAGCTGAGGCAGCGGCCGCTGCAGCTGCGGTGCCGTCGCCGGTCGCTCCGCCTGCAGCACCGCCCGTTCCCGACGCGCCTTCGACTCCCGTCGCGGACGCTCCGGCGGCCGACACGGAGTCACACGCCCCGCGCACACCGCGCCGCGCGCGCAAGAAGGCCGAGGAGTCGTCCGACGACGATCAGATGACCGAGGACGTCGCGGCGCTGTTCGGAGACTCCGTAGACGTGTTCCCGTCCGACGGCGATGGCCGCGGGCACTGATGGAGCGCGCCGGATCGCGCTGATCTCCTCGTCGTTCGCTCCGCACATCGGGGGCGTCGAGGAGCACGTCGCGCAGGTGGCCAGGGAGCTCGTCGCGCGCGGGCATCAGGTGGAGGTGTGGACGGTCGACCGGGGCGAGCGACCGGAGCATCCGTTCGGTCACGGAGTCGAGGTGCGGTACCTGCCGACACCGCTGCCGGCGCGTTCGGCCGGTGACATGGCGCGGTTCGCCGCCCGGGCGCCCGGCGCGTGGCGGGCATGGTCGCGCGCGCACAGGGCATTCCGCCCCGACATCCTGCACGTGCACTGCTTCGGTCCTAACGGGTTGTATGCCCTCGCGGTGCACCGGCGCTTCGGCACGCCTCTGGTGGTGACGTCGCACGGTGAGACTCGGGGCGACGACACCTCCGTGTTCGCACGCTCGGCACTTCTGCGTCGCGGTCTGCGGGACTCCCTCGCGGCCGCAGCGGTGGTCACCGCGCCCAGTGAGTACGTGCTCACCGACCTGCGGGACCGGTACGGCCTGCAGGGCGGCGCCGTGGTGCCGAACGGAGTGGATCTGGACGTGCCTGCGGCTGCGCCGCCGCTGGCGGCACCGTACCTTCTCGCGTACGGGCGGCTCGGCCGGATGAAGGGCTTCGACCTGCTGATAGAGGCGTTCGCACGCGTGCGCCATGCGGGCGTCCCGCTGGTCATCGGCGGAGACGGACCCGAGCAGGAGGCTCTCATCGAGCTCGCCCGGGGGCTGCATGTGCGGTTCCCGGGGAGGCTCAGCCCGGAACAGGTGGCGGGCGCGGTGGGCGGCGCGCTCGCCGTGGTGGTGCCGAGCCGCTCGGAGGCCTTCGGGATCGTCGCTCTGGAGGCGTGGCGCGGAGGCGCACCGCTGATAATGACGACGCGGGGCGGCGCGGCGGAGTTCATGAGCGATGGCGAGGACGCGCTGCTCATCGACCCGGAGGACACAGACGCGCTCGCCGCCGCGCTCGAGCGCGTGCTGGGCGACGAGGCGCTGCGCGCGCAGCTCGCGCGAGCGGGGCGCGCACGGGTCGCAGGGTTCTCCTGGTCGGCGGTCGTCAGCCGCTACGAGGAGCTGTACCCGTGAGGTACGAGGACCGCATTCCGCGACGCCTGCGCCAGGTGCGCCGTCTGGCCGCTGCTGCCGGGCATCGCGCGGCCTGGGGCGCGCCTCTCGTGCCGGCGTACTGGTGGGACGGGCATCCGAACTTCGGCGACGCGCTCACTCCCTGGCTGCTGCCGAAGTACGGCATCGTGCCGCTGTACCGCGAGCCGCGGCACGCACGGCTCGCGGGTGTCGGCAGCCTGCTGGAGTTCTTCCCCGACGACTACAGCGGCGTGATCTGGGGCACGGGCCTCATGCGCGACGGCGAGAAGCGGATGCCGGGGGCGACGGCGCTGGCCGTGCGCGGGCCGCTCACCGAAGAGCGGATCGGGGCGTCCGGCGCGGCTTACGGAGACCCGGGGCTGCTGGTCTCGCGCTGGGTGCGACGTCCTTCACGTCGCGCGGCGATCGTCGCCGTGCCGCACGGGCATCACCGGTCGCACGAGGGGCTGGCGGCGCTCCTGGCGAGCGAACCGGGGCGTGCCAGCACCGTCGACGTGCATCAGGGCGCGGCATCCGCCGTCCGTGAGATCGCAGCCGGAGAGGTCGTGCTGACGACCTCGCTGCACGGCCTGATCACGGCCGACTCGTTCGGGATGCCCGCGGTGTGGACCATGCTCGAGCCGGCGCTGGACGGCGCCGACTTCAAGTTCCGCGATTACGAGGCGGCACTGACTCCGGGGCGGAGCCGGTACGTCGCGTTCGACGACCTGCGCACTCTCGACGACGTGGTGCGGCTGGCGGGGACGACGGATGCCGCGCGGGTCGCAGAACTGTCGGACGGGCTGGAGCGGGCGCTGCGGAGGCTTCCCGAGGCCCTGCCCGATGCGGGCCGTTTCCCGGCAGGGCTGCTGCACGCCTGAGCGAGTCAGCGGGAGCGGAGCAGACGTTCGCGGATCGCCCGGCTCGAGGGAAGCGCCGCGCGGGCTTGCGCCCATGGCGTGCGGGGCGTTGCCGGCACGCCGAACTCCTCGGCGATGCCGCGCGGAATCGGCCGCCCGCGCCCTGCCATCGCGTTGCCCGAGTGCGATTCCCCGGTGCCCACGCGATACATCGCGCCGGGAAACGGCAGGGTCTCCAACGGCAGATCGTCGTGCAGATGCATATGGGAGCCGATCCAGCGCTCCAGCTTCGTTCCCATCGCCGCGTAGAGCTGCTCTTGCGTCGCTCCGACGCCATCGGGCGTCGGCGGCAGCAGGTCGGTGCGCACGATGTGCGAGCTGCCGCAGGTGATCTGGAATGTTCCCGTCTCCGGGCGCATGGTGCGCCGCTCCAGATTGATCCGCCATCCGTCCGTGATCGTCCATCCCGGAGCATCCGGATGCTCGTCGACGAACACGGCGAGCCGCCGCGACACGAAGTCGTCGGCGTCTGCGAACATGACGTGGCTCGCGCCGAGCTCGCGGGCCCGGCCCAGACCGATCGCCAGCTTCGTCCCCTTGTCGCGCAGCACGGCCGCGATTCCCGTGCGCGGTCCGCGTGTTTCAGACGGGGGAGGGAAGCCGACCTGCACGAACTCGACGCGTGAGTCGTCGGGAAGCGGCGGACGACGATTTCCGACGACGATGATCGCGAAACGAGGGGAAGTCTGTCGCAGCCAGGAAGCCAGGGACGCGGCGAGCATATTCTCGACCGTCGTGTAGTCGGTGCTGTTCTGCGGGTGCCGCAGAGATGTGACGAACACCAGCCCGGGCGTCATCGCAGAGCCTTCCAGATCGCCGCGTGCCCGGCAGCGGATCGCTCCCAGGTGAACTCGGCGGCCCGAGTGCGCCCGGCCGCCACGAGCGCCGACAGGGCAGCATCCGCTGATGTCGCGTGCAGCAGACCGTCAGCGATTCCCTCCGCGGTCGGCGGGATGAGGATGCCGGCGTCGCCGACGACCTCGGGCAGGCTGCTGGTGTTCGCGGCCACCACCGGGACGCCGGCCGCCATGGCCTCCAGCGCGGGAAGACCGAAGCCTTCGTAGAGCGACGGCACCACGACGACGGATGCCGCGGCGACGAGCCCGGGCATGGTCTCGTCTGGCAGCCGTCCGAGCATCACCGTGCCCGGCATGCCCTCGAAGAGCGCCGTGCGACGCGGGTGCGGAGGGCCGGCGAGCGCCAGCGTCAGGTCGGGGCGTTCGCGATGCACGAGCGGCCAGGCTGACGCGAGCGCGGCGAGATTCTTGCGCTCCGCCGCTCCGCCGGCGTGCAGCACGTACCGGCCCGGAAGACCCAGGGAGGCCGCGGCAGCGGAATCCAACGGTACGGCGTCGTAGTACCGCGGATCGACGCCGTTCGGCACCACGTGCGGATCCTCCACGCCGAGGAACTCCACGGCTTCGCGCGCCGTGAACTCCGACACGCAGATCACCGCTGCAGCCCGACGTGCCTCTTCGATCGCCTCGGGGACCGGCGCCGACTCATCTGCGAACCGCCAGGCGACGACATCGTGCAGCGTGATCACATCCGCGTGCGGGGAGGGCGGCAGTTCGAGGGACATCCGGTGCGAGACGGCGTCGCCGGTGAACAGCATCCGCCCGAACGCGCGACGCACGGATGCGGGTGCTGATGCGATGCGCGATATCGGCAGCCTCCGGTTGCCGGGCAGCGGCGAACGGAGCGAGCGGAACACGAGTTCGCGTACCCGCCAGTCCGCCCCCAGGGCGGCCGGCGCCCGCGAGATGATCTGGGCCTGATACGCCTGCGCGCCCATGGGGGTGTCCGTCGCGATCCTCGCGATGCTCAGCCGCGTCATGCAGACATCGCCTCCGCCGTCGGATCCTGCACTCTGCGCACGACCGCAGGGAAACGCTGCACCGCGATCCGGTGGCTGGGGCGCTCCACGTACCGGAACAGCACCTCTGCGGCCGCACACACGACGAGCAGCGTCAGCAGGCCGCCGTACAGCAGTACGACGACGGGCCCACCTGGGAGGAGAGCAGCGACCGGCCAGGCGAGCAGCACGAGTGGTTGATGCACAAGGTAGAAGCTGTACGCACGGGTGCCGGCCTTGTCGAGTGCGCGCATGCCCCGATTCTGCGCGAACAGGGCGAACAACCAGACCAGCGCCGCACCGCAGGCCGCCCAGAGGCTGAGATTGATGCCCTGGGGGACATCCAGGGTGCTGGCGGCGACCGCTGCCGCACCGGTCACTGCCGCCGCGGTGACCGCCTGGCTGCGCCGGCGGCGGCTCGGCTCGAGCGCTGTCGATCCGGGGCGGAGCAGCACCGTTGCGAGCACCATCCCGGCCACGAACTGCACCAGCCGCATCGGCAGCGTGTGGCCGTCGCCGAGGAATCCGCCGAACGGCCCGCCGATGACGAACTGCGTGCCGAGCCACCACGTGGTCAGGCTCAGCCCCGCGGCCGCGACCACCAGCACGGCACCACCCAGCCGATGCAGGAGGAGCACCAGCACAGGGAACAGCAGGTACAGCAGGATCTCGAGCGAGATGCTCCACAACGAGCCGTTGATCGCCCCGAGCGTCGGCACGAAGAGCGTCTGCAGCGCGAAGACGTGCACGACGACGTCCCAGAGCGTCGCGCGCTGCGCGACGACGAGGTCCCAGGCCGGACCGGCCGCGAGGACAGCCGCGAACGCGAGGGCGACCCAGTAGGCGGGCAGGATGCGCCACATCCGCCGACCGTAGAACTGTCGCACATTCAGCGAACGACCCGGTGCGACCAGCGGAAGCGTGAGCACGAAGCCCGAGAGCACGACGAAGATGTCCACACCGTGTGCGCCGACCTGCGCGGCGGTGTAGACCAGGTGTGGCAGCCCGAGACCGGACCAGTACGCGGTGAGATGGCACACGAACACGGCCAGCGCGGACAGCCCTCGCAGCGCGTCGAGCCCGCCGATGCGACTCTGCCCCATGATCTCTCTCCCCAGTTCGATCAGGCACCAGTATCTCGCGGCGAGAGGCGTAGACGCGAGGCCGCGGACGATTCCCTATCATCGGGTGAGGGGAACAGGTCAGGGGAGGCCGGATGGACCGCAACGCCGTCGTCGTGGTGGCGACTTATCGACGGCCGGACTATGTCCGCACCTGTCTGGAGCACCTGCAGCGGCAGACCGTGGCTCCGTCGCGGATCGTCGTCGTCGACGCCTCGCCGGAGGAGGACACGCGCGCCGTCGTCGCGGACTTCCCCGGGGTCGAGTACCGACGCAACGAACTCGGGCTGGGGACGCTCGCGGCATCCCGCGCGATCGGGACCCATGACGCGACCGAGGACGTCGTCGCGTTCATCGACGATGACGCGTTCGCCGAGCCGGAGTGGCTGGAGCGCGTGCTCGCCGCGTATGAGCCAGACGACGTCGGCGCCGTCGGGGGACGAGCCCGCATGAATCGCGAGGGCGAAGAGCAGGAGGGTCTCGACCGCATCGGCAGATTCCTGCGAAACGGACGCCTCACCGGCAACTTCGCCGCAGATCCGGGGAGGACGATCGACGCGGACCACATGCTCGGTGCGAACATGTCGGTGCGCAACAGCGTGCTGCGCTCGTTCGGCGGCATCCACGACTACTACCCGGGCACCTGCCTGCGCGAGGACAGCGATCTCGCCCTGCGCGTGAGGAAGGCCGGCCATCGGGTGGTCTACGCCCCGGATGCTGTCGTACTGCATGTCGCCGGCGATTACTCCAAAGGTGCGCGGTTCGATCTGCGCTACCGGTTCTACGGCGCTCGGAACCACATCCTGCTGCTGACGACGACGCTCGGCTGGGCCGACCCCCATCTGCCCCGTTACCTGGGATCGGTGGTCGCGTCGACCGGACGCGAGGCCGTGTCAGGCGTGCGCGGCTGGTCGTCGAAGCCTGGGCTCGTGGCGAAGCTGCGCGGCGTCGCGGGCGGACTCACACGAGCCGGAGTCGATGCGGCAGGCACCGTGGTCGGCCTCGGCGCCGCGATCGTTCCGAACGATCGGGCGCGGGATGTGAACCGGGCGTCGTCATGACGCCGGAGGGGACGACGGCGCTGACATTCGCGCTGATCATCCCGACGCATGCGCGCCCGGAATTCGTCGAGCAGGCCGTACGCAGCGGGCTGCGGCAGGAGCGTGCGTTCGATCGGATCATCGTCGTGCCGGACGGGGTGGAAGACCCGGCATCCGAAGCTCTGGCGGAGTTCCCGGTCGACGTGCACCCGATCGCCCACGCCGGAGTCGCCGCCGCGCGCAACGCAGGAATGGCCCTCGCCGACACCGACTGGGTGTGTTTCCTGGACGACGACGACCTGCTGCATCCTTCCTATCTCCGCGATCTGGAGATCGCGATCGCGCAGCATCCGGATGCGGGTGCGTTCAACGCTCCGTACTGGAGCTTCGGGGCGGAGATCGGTGAACGGGAAGAGTTCAGCGCGTCGACGCTCGACGAGTGCCTCGACGCGATCATGACCGCGGCGCCGCGGAATGACATGTCGTACCTCGACATCACCGGCCACAGCTTCGACACACTGCTCGGAGGGCTCGCCGGATCGATGAGCACGGCGGCCGTGCGCACTGACATCCTGCGCAATGCCGGAGGATTCCCGGTCGGACTGATCGCGGCGGAGGACTGGACGATGTACGTCAACGTCGCGCGCTTCACGGAGTGGCGGGTGCTCGACGACCGCCGGGCGTTCTTCCGCGACCACGGCGGCAACGCCATGCGCGGCCGGAGCACGGAGAAGAGTCTCTCCACGCTGCGTGCGATCCGGGCGTTCTGGCAGCCGACCGCGATGCCGACCCCGCCGCATCGTCCGATCGAGGCGTATCGTCGCGGCTACCGGTACGAGGTGCTGGCGGCGCTCGCGGCCGCGGCGCGAAACGACGATCGCGCGGGGCGGCGCGAGGCTCTGCAGATCGCGACCGAGATCCTGCCCCGTCGATGGGACCGGGTGTTCGTGCGGATGCCGCGTCCGGTCCGTTCGCTGATGTGGCGAATGGAAGGCGGAGCCTCATGACCCGCGTCGTCTACGTCGTGCTCTCGCACCGGGATTGGCCGCAGGTGCGCCGTCTGTCCCACGCGATCCTCGGGTCCAGCCCGGATGCACGGGTCATCGTCATGCACGATTCCCGCAGCGAACGATTCCCCCCTCGCGATGATGACGAACGCATCGAGATCGTCGACCACGGTCTGGCCTGCGACTGGGGGTCCTGGGAACTCGTCGAAGCCGCGCTGCGCGGCTTCGCGATAGCGCGGGACCGCCACGACGCGCAGCTGGTCGCCTTGATCTCTGGACAGGACTACCCCACGCGCCCGTTGGGTGCGTGGGAGGACGAGGCGCTGTCCGCGCGGAGCTGGATCGGTGAGGCCCGGCCGCTCGCGTACGAGCCGCACTGGGGCCGTCGGTACGGCGAGGGCGACGATCGTCTGACCCGATACTCCTATCGCTGGTTCCGATCGCCCGTCGAGTTCCTGCGCCCGCAGATGCCCGGATGGGCGCGGCTGCCGCGCCCGGTGAACGGGTTCTGGGTGCGCGCCCGCCGCGCCCTCACTCTGCGACTGGAACCGCTGCTCAGCCTCCGTGTGGTCGCGCGCGGGCGCGGGGTGCACTACGGCATCCGGCGTTTTCCTGATCCGTTTCCCCCCGGAGACGACTGCTGGTTCGGTGCGCAGTGGGTGGCGGTGCGACGGTCTGATCTCGATCATCTTCTTGATGTCGACCTCGCAGAAGGGAGTCCGCTTCGACGGCTGTACCGGCATTCGATCATTCCGGACGAGTCCGCTCTGGTGACGCCGCTCGCCCGCCGCACCCCGCCCGCACAGATGCCGCCCGTCACCCTGCAGCGATGGGACGACGCTCTCGACGGAGGACTCACCTTCACAGTCCAGGATCTCGATGAGATCACCGCATCCGGTTCGCCGTTCTGTCGCAAGGTGGATCCGGAAGCGAGCGCCGAACTGCTGGATGCGCTGGATCGTCGACTCGCGGAAGGGGCGGCGACGTGACGCACGTGCACTTCTGGACGCGCCGGCCTAGATGTCTGCCGCGACGCTAGTCCAGTGCCCCCAGCTCGACGAGCCGCGCGAACTCCGCGTCCTGATCCCGCACCTCATCGAAAGTGCCCTCCGCGGCGACGCGCCCCTCGCGAAGGAAGAACAGCCGATCGCTCGCCCGCACCGTGGACAGCCGGTGCGCGACGATGATGATCGTCATCGTGCCCTGCAGACCTCGCAGCGTCTGCGCGATCTCATGCTCGGTGGCGTTGTCGAGGGCGCTGGTCGCCTCGTCGAGCACGAGCACGTGCGGGCGCCGGTACAGGGCACGCGCGAGCCCGACCCGCTGACGCTGGCCGCCGGACAGCCGCACGCCGCGATCGCCGACCTTGGTCTCGAGCCCCTCTGGCAGATCGGCGAGCACAGCGTCGAGCTGCGCCAACCGGGCCACTTCGCGCACTCGGTCGCGATCGATCAGGTCGGCGCGCTCTCCGAATGCGATGTTCGCGGCGATCGAGTCGCTGGTCAGGAACACCTCCTGCGGGACGACACCGAGTCCCGCGTGCCAGGCGGCCAGATCGTCGTCGATGAGCCGTCCGCCGCACGAGATCGCGCCCTGCGTGGGTTCGAGCAGCCCGAGCACCAGATCGAGGATGGTGCTCTTTCCGGCCCCGCTGCCTCCGGTGAACGCGACCGTGCTGTTCTCGGCGATCGTCAGCGACAGGTCCTCGAGCACGGGCCGCTCGGCATCCGCGTACTGGAAGGACACCCGCTCGAGCTCGATGTCGCCGGAGTACGGCCGGCTGTCGCGCGGGCGCTCCTCGTGGCGGCCGCCCTGAGCGAGCTCGTCGAGGCTGGAGGTCATGATGCGAAGGCCGGCCTGACCGGTGCGCATCGTGGCGATGTTCGCGCTGACGCGGGTCATCGTCGGCAGGGCGCGCATGGATGCCGCCGCGAACAGACCGAGGATCGGGATGACCATCTCGGGCTGCCCCAGCAGGAACAGCAGCCCCGCGATCCCGAGGATCGCGAAGATGAAGATGACCTCGAGCAGGTAGCGCGGGATGTCGGAGAGGAAGGCCATCTCGCGGCTGGCCCGCGCCCCGCGCAGCCGCGCCTCCCGGAATCCGCCGACGAAGAGCTCCCCGCTCGAGGTGAGTCGGGTCTCGCGGAAACCCTCCAGGCCCGGCATCAGCGACTGCCAGGCCTGCAGTCCGGCATCCGCGATCTCTTCGCCGATGCGCAGCTGCCTGGCGCGGAGCACGCGCTGCACTCCGAACACGAGAAAGCCGAAGAGCGCGATCGTGAACACCGTCACGAGGATCGGCGACGAGAACGCGAGCACGATCGTGATCGCCACCAGCACCAGCACATCGGAGCACAGCGTCACCAGTGCGAGCAGCACGCTCGAGGCCTGGTTGGTGCTGTCGTTGATGTTCCGGTAGAGCTCGCTGAGCCGGCGCTGCCGATGTGCCGCGTAGGGCGAGAGCACATACCGATTCATCAGCTCGGCGGATGCCAGTGCGCTGATCTTCGTCGTGCGCCCCAGCATCCACCAGCGGAAGGCCAGCGAACCGGCGCTCTTCACGATGAAGGTCGCGGCGACCAGCCCCGCGACGAGGGGCAGCAGCACGGACAGCTCCGAGGTTCCGATGAGCCCGACGAGCCACTCGAGGAACGCTCCCTGTGGCTGGCCGTCGGTCGTGGCGAGCTGCATCAGCGGCACCATCGCCGCGACGCCGACCATGTCCAGACCCGCCAGCACGACGGAGGCGATGACGGTCAGAGTCATCCAGCGCCGGGGGCTCGCGCCGGTCACCCGCAGCAGCGTTCCCAGCTGGGGGAGCAGGCGCGACGAGTGCACGGAATCGGCCATCGGCATTCCCCTCCGCGAGATGACGAACCCGGGGTATCGCCGGGGCTGAGATTACGCTAGCATCGTGCCGTACAACCTATGATCTGGGGCGGTTGTGCTCGCGTGCTGTTCTTCTGGGGGACACGCCGTGATGGGTTCTAGAAACCAGAGGGGCATCACATGACTGACAACACTGAACAGTCCGGCATCAGCCGCCGCACTGTGACCAAGGCCATGGCCTGGGCGGTTCCCGCCATCGCCGTCGCCGCGCCGATTCCGGCGTTCGCTGCTTCGGGACCGAAGCCGACTCTTGAGCACGGACCCGCCTGTAAGGCGCCGGGTGGATCGGTTCAGGGCTGCGAGTCCTCGTTCAAGTTCGGGTACGGCGTTCCTGTGACGATCACGAACCCGAGCAACAAGGACGTCTGGATCACCTCGATCACGATCACCAACCAGATTCCGGCCAGCCCGACGTGGGTCGCCGGTTCCTCGATTGGTCTCCCGGTCAAGGTGCCCGCGAACGGCTCGGTCTCCTTCTTCTTCCGCGCTGTGTCGACCAACAGCCAGAACGTTCAGAACGGTGCCATCACCTTCTCGGCGGCCTGGGGTCACGAAGCCGACGGCAGCGACCACGACCACGACGGTGACCCGCTGAAGTTCACCGTGGCGTGGGCGTCCACGCCTCCTGGCTGCAACTGCATCGAGGCCTGAGTCCTCTCCGCAGAGGCGGGCGCGGCTTCGGCCGTGCCCGCCTCTGCCTTCTCAGACCCGGCGCATCACGTCCCGGAACTCTGAGACCCGCGCCGACCAGTCGATCGACGGGCCCACCTCCGAGCTCGCTGCCGGCGGTCGTGTGAGGGCCTCTACTACCGCGCCACGAAACTCGTTCCGTTCCGCGATCCGGATGCGCGGATCCATCGCATCCCGGAATCCGGCCACCGGCGTCGATACCACCGGCCTGCTCACCGCCTGATATTCGTAGAGCTTGATCGGGTCGAGACTGTCGGTGAAGCCCGTCACGCGATGCGGCACGAGCAGCACGTCGGCGTGCTGCAGATATCCGACGACCTCATCGCGGGCACGCCGACCGAGCAGCAGCACACCGGCGCCTGCGAGGGCCGCCGAATCGGCCGCATCCAGAGCATCCGGCCCGACGAGCACGACTGTGGCCCGCCCGGCGAGTGAGCGCGCGGTGTCGATGCACAGCTCGACGTCGAGCCGGTCGCGGTGCAGCGTACCGAGGTACAGGGCGACCGGGCTGTCCGGCAGGTCCGTCGGGCGCGGCCGTGCCCGACGATAGGCGGCCACATCCACTCCGTTGTGCACCACCGGGATGTCGGTGCGCTGAGCCGCCTTCCGCCTGGCGAGCTCGGTCGAGCAGGCGACCACCGCGCCCGCGTGCCTCAGCAGCCACGCCTCGCCGTCCGCGATGCGATCCCGTTCGGCCGCGGGCCGGTCGGCGGCGAGCCAGTCGTCGGTCATGTCGTACAGCGTCGGCCACCCCGTGATCCGCGCGACGACGGCAGCGGCCGGGTCGTTGACCCAGAGCAGCGGATGCTGCATCCCCAGCGTTCTCGCCGCGTGCACGGCGCTCTCGCCGAGGCGCGCGTCGGTGCGCGGGTCGAGCCGCCGCGGCAACCACTTCACGGGACGAACCGCCCAAAGCCGGTCGCTCACCTGGCGCAGCCGTGAGCCGAACTCGGGCCTGGCTCCGCGACGCATCGCGTGCAGCGGGTCGTCCGGCGGCTCGACGAACAGCACGCGCAGGTCGGGATCCGCAGCGAGCAGCCCGGCCACCAGGTGCTGGTTGCGACGCCACACGTCGTCCCATCGCTCCAGTGAGATCACGACCAGGTCGGTCATCCGCGCCTCCTCGTCAGAGCGTCGCGATAGACGGCATCCGTGCCGTCGAGCTGGGACGCCAGCGAGAAATGCTGCTGCTGGCGCTTCCGGCCCGCGGCACCGTGGAGCCTGCGGCGCCGTCTGCCTGCGGCGAAGATGCGCAGCGCGCCGGCGGCATCCTCGACGGAGTCCGGCCGGAACAGGGCCCGCTCATCCAGGCCGGCCATCACCTCGCTGTACCCCGCCGCGTCCGCGGCGATCACGGGCAGGCCGTGCGACATCGCCTCCAGAGCGGCGATGCCGAGGCCCTCTACAGGACATGTCGCCAGAAACAGGCCGCCGCGTGAGAGCTCGGCCGGGACGTCATCGCGATAACCCAAGAAGCGCACGGCCCGGGGACTCGCGAGAGTCTCGAGGGCTCGCCGCTCGGCTCCGTCGCCGATGATCTGCAAGGTCCAGCCGCTCGTACCGAGCCCGGACTGCAGGAAGGCCCGGATGCCGACCTCGGTGTGCTTCTCCCGCTCCAGTCTCTGCACCATGAGTACGCGCCTCTCGAAGGCCGCCGGGGCGGCATCCGGAACGCCGGTGTGCACGACCGTTGACGGCACGCCGATCGCGCCGGCGACCACATCGCTGATCGAGAGCTCGGCATCGATGCGGCCCAGCAGCGCGTCGACCGACAGCGGACCGATGCGGCGCCGGGCGCGGGCGAAATGGCGGGTGGAGACCAGCGCCGTCTGCGCGTCGCGGCGCAGCGCGATCGCACCGGCAGCGTCAGCATCCGTCATGTGTGTCGCAAGCACGTCGACGCGGGCGGCCCGCGCCGCCGACAGCGCGGCACGGCGGGTGGTGACCGGCGTGAACGACACTCCGCTCGCGGCCAGGGGCGCGCGCATGCGGGCCGGATCGCCCCCGGCCACATGGACCTCATGCCCGGCCTCCGCCTGCTGCTGTGCCAGGCGCAGCACGAACTGCTCGACGCCGGCGAACCGATCCGAGATCACGAGGTGCAGGATCCGCAGCGGTGTCATCAGCGAGCACCAGCCCGTTCAGGTGCGACCTCGGCCAGCAAGGCGAGATACTTCTCCGCGGTCGCGCGCCAGGTACGAGGGGTGACCGCAGCTCGACAGGCATCACGCCATTCCCTGATGTCGGTGGCGGCGATCTGCTCCATGCGATCGGCGATCTCGCGCGGATCGCGTCCGACGAGATACCCGGTCTCGCCGTCGACGACGACTTCCGGTGCGACGCCTGTCGCGGTGGCGATAACGGGTAGCCCCGATGCGAGCGCCTCGGTGATCACCAACCCGAACGACTCGTAGTAGCTCGGGAACACGAACATGTCAGATGCCGCGAAGAATGAGGCGAGGTCGGTCTGAGGCCCGGCGAAGAGCACCCGGTCGAGCACGCCGAGGTGCCGAGCCTGCGCGGTCGCCTCAGCGACCGCGGCGGCATAGCCGCCGACCACGAGCAGCAGCACGGTCGGCGCGTCGACCAGCGCGGTGATCGTCAGCGCCAGTCCCTTTCGTTCGAACTCGTGCCCGATGAACAGCGCGACGCGGTGCTCGTCGTCGAGGTGCAGGCGCTCCCGCGCCGCCGTGCGCTCCGCAGGCTCCGGCGGACGGAACCGCTCCAGGTCGACACCATGGCCGATCACGGCGATCGGGGGACGCACCTTCCCGTACACCCGCTTCAGCACGCCCGCCTCGGTCTCCGTCAGCGCGACGACGGCGCGATGCCTGTCGCTGCGGTACCGCAGCCGATCTCGCAGGTAGGTGAAGGAGTGCACGGGATTGCGCAGCATCCGCCGGGCAAGGTCGCCGCGTTCCCGCATCGCGGCGGCGACCACACCGTGATTGACGTAGAGGTCGCCGAGCATCACGCCGTTGTGACAGATCGTCACCGCATCCGGGCGATCCGCGAGGAACCGTCTCGCCGCCCGGGTACCAGACACGGTGAACTCCATCGCGTACCAGATTCGCGCGACGCCGTGCGCGAAACCGCCCCGGAAGCGACGGTTGCGGACACGTGCGCTCTCCGCGGTGAAGTCCTCGACTGTGTGTCCGAGCGTCTGGAACTCCACCCCGAGGCGCCAGGCCGATCCGGCGACACCGCTGCCGGGACCGATGTCGGGCGCGATCTGCACGATGTGCATCAGCGTTCCTTCCTCGTCTCCCGGAATCGGCGCTCCACGCGCACCGGACCCAGTCGGTACAGCGCCGCACGCCGCCGCGCCTCGGCGCCGCGTTCGCCCGACAGCAGGATGCTGCGTAGCAGGGCCCCGCAGAACTGAGCCGTCCGCGCCGATGCCCACCCGGCTGCGCCGTAGTGCTTGCGGTAGTACCGCTCCTGACTGGCGTGGAAGAACGCCTCCCGCCGGCGCGGGTCGCTGCTGGTGCCCGCGCCGGTGTGGACCGCGCGCACGTCCGGGACAGCCCGATGCGTCCAGCCGAGCAGGTGCGCCCGGAAGGCCCAGTCGGTCTCCTCTGCGTACAGGAAGAAGCGCTCGTCGAACCCGCCGACCGTCGCCAGCGCATCGGCGTCGAGCAGCAGCACCGAGCCGATCACGAACTGCGGCCCGCGGACGGCGCGGCCGAGTCCGGCCGCCTCGAGCCAGGCGCGCGCGGGGGAGGGGAACACCCACTCGACACGGGCCGGTCGTCCCTGCTCGTCGGCCTGCACAGGGCCGACGCTGGCGGTACCGGGGCGGGAGTGCAGCGCGCGTTGCAGGGTGGCGATGCCCTCGGGATCGATCGCGGCATCCGGATTCAGCAGCAGCACGTCGGCGCCGGGCACCAGCCGGTCGGCGAGCGCGAGGTTCACCGCCGCGCCGAAGCCGAGGTTCGCGCCGGAGTCGATGTACCGCACGCCGAGCCGTTCGCAGATGGCCGCGATCTCGGGCATCGAGGAGTTGTCCACGACGGTCACCGGCGTGCCGGCCACAGGCGCGAGAGCCCGCTCGAGCAGGTCCGGCGCACCATATGCGACCGTGATGATCTCGATGCCGCGATCGCTCGTCCCCGGCGCTCTGAGAGCGCCGCGGTACAGCTCCTCGTATTCCACCGCGACCGCGTTCCATGAGCACTCCGCCGCGCGCAGCAGTCCTGCCGCGGTCAGCTCGTCGTGGTTCGCGTGCGCCTCGATCAGCGCGTTCGCGAGGGCGGCAGCGTCGCTGTGCGGCACGACGATCCCGGCCCCGCCGACGACATCGGGCAGCGCACCGGCATCGCTCGACACCACTGGCACGCCGGCGGCCATCGCCTCGACCGCGACCCGGCCGAACTGCTCGGTCCAATCGCGCGTCGGCACCGACGGCACGGCGAGCACGTCGATGCTCGCGTAGAAGTCCGGTACCTCCTCAGGAGGCAGCGCGCCGAGGAGGGCCACGCGATCACGGACGCCCCGGGTCGCGGCATCCGTCTCGATCCGGTCCGTGAGCGATCCGCTGCCCGCGATGCGGGCGTGCAACCGAGGCTCGAGGGCGAGTGCGTCCAGCAGCACGGCGACGCCCTTCTCGGGGACGAGGCGTCCGAGGAGGCCGACGAGCACAGGGGAGTCACTCTGGTCGGATCCTGAACGCCCTTCGTCTCGTCGCTGCGCTCCTCGCTCAGGATCCGCGGAGCGGGACGAAGGACGCCCTTCGTCTCGTCGCTGCGCTCCTCGCTCAGGGTGCGACGCAGCGACCGGAACGACGTCCACGCCGAGCG
The DNA here is from genome assembly GCF_009758255.1 of Microbacterium sp. MAH-37. Lineage (GTDB taxonomy): Bacteria > Actinomycetota > Actinomycetes > Actinomycetales > Microbacteriaceae > Microbacterium. The sequence continues at coordinate 62,606 of NZ_WSEN01000008.1, read as the reverse complement.
GGATCACGCGCGCCCGGCCGGGGAAGCCCTTGTCCTGGGCGATCGCAGCCGCTTCGCGGTTGCACGCCGAGATGCCGGATGCCGCGCGCAGCGCGCGGCGCTCCAGCCATCCGAACGGGAACGGGTACTTCTTGCGTAGGTTCTGCGCGGTGTACAGCGTGTAGGGAGCGCGATTTCGGCGCAGTGCCCGCAGCAGCAGCACCTCCGCGGTGCTCAGCGCGAACGGCTCCTCGTGGATGTCGATGACGTCCCACTGCTCGCCGAGAAGCCGCCACAGCGGCCGCGGGTCATAGAGGAACAGCGCCGGATGCCGGCCGATCGTGGCCGCCCCGGACACCGGATCGTCTGCGGTGCTCGACAGCGTCACCTCGGTGCCGCCGGCGTGCCAGCGGCGCGCCGCGACCAGTGACACGTCGACGCCGTCCTCGCGCAGGGCGCGCTCGCGACCGCGCCACGCGGCGACCGTGGCGCTGTGCGAGATCCTCAGCACACGCACGCAGCCATCCCCTCTATAATTCCCCGTGAGCACACCTTAGCCGTCTGGGGAAGATCTTCGGCTGAGGAGTCCATCCGTAGGGGTACGGATGGATCGCTCCGTCTGGGGAGACGAATAACTTGAGAACTGGGGTCTCTACTGCGGTGCGCCCGAGCATCGTGCATCTCGACCACACCGCAGCTCGCGGAGGGGCAGAGATGGCTTTGGTGCGCCTTCTCGCCGCCGATCCGGACTGGGATGCCACGGTGCTGCTGCCCGACGGCGCAGTGGATGGGGCGTTCGACGCCCTCCCTGCATCCGTGCCCCGCCGCGCTCGCGGCGTCGCCCAGCAGGCCGGCGGCAGCAGCGCATCCGCACTCGGGGCGCTCGGCATCGGGACCCGGCTGCTCGTGCAGGCAGCCGCCACGCGCACCGACCCGGCGGTCCGCTCCGGCGACCTGATCGTCGCGAACACCACCCGCTCCGCCGGATACGCGGCTCTCGCATTGACAGGGAGCCGTCGCCCGCTCGTCGTCCACCTGCGCGATCGCATCGACGTGGAGAGCCTGGGCGGGTTCGGGCACCGGCTGATGACCCGGATCGTGCTCCCGCGGGCCGACGGCGTGATCGCGAACTCGCAGGCGACTCTCGCCACCGCCGCGCCGTACCTGCGGCCAGACGCTGTCGGCGCCGCTATCCCGAGCCCGTCCGGACTGCGGCCGCGCATGCGCGGAATCCGGCGGCCCGGGCCGCTGCGGATCGGGATGCTTGCACGCATCGACCCGTGGAAGGGGCAGGAGCTGCTGCTCGACGCGTTCGCCCTGGCGTTCGGCAAGGGCGATGAGCAGCTGATCCTCGCCGGCGGTGCGCCGTTCGGGCATGAGGCTTTCGCCGAGTCGCTCAGGGCCAGGGCCGAGGAGCTGGGGCTCGGCGACCGTGTGCTGATGCCGGGGCACGTCTCCGACGTCGACGGCGCGCTCGACGACTGGGACATCGCCGTGCAGTACTCGCTGCGGCCGGAACCGCTCGGGCAGAACGTGCTGCAGGCGCTCGCCGCAGGTACCACCGTGGTCGCCGCGGACGAGGGGGGACCGGTGGAATGGGTGCAGCACGAGCGGAACGGTCTGCTCGTTCCCGCGCGGGACGAGCGGGCGCTTGCCGCGACGTTGCGCCGTCTCGCAGACGACCCGGCGCTGCGCGCCCGGCTCTCCGATGCCGCGCCGCGCACTCCCGGTCTCGCCGACGACCACGAGATCGCCCGACTGCACGGCGAGGTGTTCCGCGAGGTGCTCCGGCGCCGCGGGCGCTGAGCGACCGCCCTGTGGAGTGTCTCTGTGTGACGCTTCCGGAGCGTTGATGCGGCCATCTGCGACATTCCTCGACGTGTTCGAGGACAGCGCAGGCCCTAGGCTGACGGCGTGTCCGAACCGCTCTCGCCCGTGCCGCTCGTCGTGCGCCTGGAACTCGCGCGTGCGGCCGTGCAGACCATCGCGCAGCACAGCGGTGCGCGCGTGCTGCACATCAAGGGCACGACGTGGGACCCCTCGCTGCGAGCCGCGCCCGCACACGGCAGCGACGTCGACGTCATCGTCGAGCCGGCCGGCATCCCGGCCGTCGACAGAGCCCTGCGGGCGCACGGCTGGAAGGTCTACAGCACCTTCCGCAACGGCTCGCCGTTCGAGCACGCGCAGACCTACTGGCATCCGGACTGGGGCTACACCGACGTGCACCGCTGGTTCCCCGGCATCCGGATGCCGGCGGAACGCGCCTTCGCCCTGCTCGCCGCGGGCGGTGGCACGGTCGACGCCGCGGGAGTCGCCTGCCCCGTGCCGGGGGCCGACGCGCAGGCCGTGCTGCTCATGCTGAACGCCGCGCGCGGTTCCGACTCCGAACGCGCGGAAGCCAACTCCATCTGGGACTCCGCCGATGCCGGCATCCGCCGCCGCCGCGACGGCCTGGTCGACGCGCTGGACGCGCGGACCGGATGGGCGGCCGCGCGCGGCACGCTGGACGATTACCGCGGGCGTGCCGACCATGCGCTGTGGCGGGTGACGCTGCACGGCGGATCCCGCATCGAGGAGTGGTGGGCACGGGTGCGTGCGCAGCCGACGCTCCTCGGGGCGGCGGGCACCGCGCTGCGTGCGCCGCTCGTGAACACCGACCGGCTGGCTCACGAGCTCGGCCGGCGTCCCGGCCCGGCCGACATCGTGCGAGCCTTCGGCTCGCGGGCATCCCGCGGTGTTCGGGAGATCGTCGGTGGGAAGGGGCGGCGATGACCGGCATCCTGCGCCGCGCCGCCGACCTGGGCGTCCTCGTCAGCGACGGCATCGTCTACGTCGCGCCGCTGCCCGAGGGGCCGATCATGGTGCTCACCGACGCCGCCGCCGAGGTCTGGCTCGTCGCCGACGGCGCCGCCCCCGGCAGCGTCGCCGCTCGTCTGGCCGCGCGGCGCGGGGTCACGGAGGCGGAGGCCGCGCCCGACGCCGACCGGTACCTCCGCGCTTTCACCGACGCCGGGCTGCTCCGGGCCTAATACGATGTGAGCGTGCCGCTCAGCTTCGTTCCCGCCCTGCTCATCGCAGCCGTCCTGGTCACCAGCGGGGTCGCCAAGCTCCGTCACCCCGACGACCTGTCGGGATGGGCCGACCTGGGCGTCCCCGCCGTACTGCGGCGCACCTGGCTGCTGAAGCTGCACCCATGGGTTGAGCTCGTGCTCGGCGTCGCCATGATCGTGCTCGGCGGAGTGCTCGGCGCACTCGCCGCACTCGTCGCACTGGCGCTGATGGTCGGCTATCTCGTGTTCGTCGTGCGCATCCTGCAGGCCGGTACCGACACGACCTGCGCGTGCTTCGGTGCACGCAAGCGCATCACCCGGGTGACCGCGGTGCGTAACGGCTGGTACGTGCTGCTTGCTGTCGCCGCACTTGCGACGAGCTGGACGACCCCGCTGCTCGGCGGCCCTGTCGCCTCGCTGTCCGGCGTGGACTGGGCGTGGGTCGCGGGGCTGGCGGCGGCCGCCGTCACGGTCGCGCTCACCATGTGGCCGGTCCCGGCGGATGAGACGGCTGCGGCTTCCGTGCAGCCGGTCGTCGGCGACGACGGCGAGGAACTGGACTACGTCCGCTCGCTGACCCCGGCGGTGCCGCTGACCCGCGCGGACGGCGAGCAGGTCAACCTCCGGAAGCTCAGCATGCAGCAGCCCCTGCTGCTGCTCGCGGTCAAGCCGGGATGCGGGTCATGCACCGAGGTCATCGCGCAGGCGCCCACCTGGCGCGAGCTGCTGCCGGAGGTTTCGGTTCGGATGCTGCTGCGCGACGATCCGCAGAACGCCGAGATCACGGAGCTCGCCGAGCCGCAGTCGCTGCACGACCCCGAGCGCTACGCGTACGACTCCTTCGGCATCATGATGACGCCCAGTGCGGTGCTGCTCGGTGCCGACGGGATGCTGGCCGGCGGGCCCGTGACCGGCGCTCAGCAGATCGAGGAGTTCATCGGCGACATCTACGAGAGCCTGCACGGCGGACGCCCGCCCGCCTGATCACCCGTGTGCTCAGAGGTCCGACCAGCGGTCGAAGGGGAACAGGATCACGACGGCGCGTCCCACGACGTCGTCGTCGTGCGCCCAGCGCCAGCATGCGGGATCCGGGTCGGCCTGCCCACGGCAGGGGTAGGCGCCGTCGGCCGAGTTCGACCGATGGTCGCCGAGCACCAGGTACGAGCCTTCGGGAACCGTGACCTCGGGCAGGCAGCGCATCGACATCGGGGTCGTGTCGCAGTCCAGCGTGCCCTCCTCGAACGGGAAGTCCTCGAAGATGTACGGCTCGTCGATCGGCTCGCCGTCGACCAGCATCCGCCCGTCGGCCGAGCAGCACGAGACCGTCTGTCCCGGCCCCGCGATCACGCGCTTGATCAGCGTGTGCTCGCCCGAGGGCCCGAACCCGCTGACTTCGCCCAGCCAGCGCAGCGCGGCCTTGATCGGGTTCTCCCCGTCGGTCGAGTGGGCGCCCCAGGTCTCATCGGCGTTGAACACGATGATGTCGCCGTCGCCCGGGTGCGCGTCGCCGACATACGCCAGGCGGTTCACCAGCACACGGTCGCCGACCTGCAGCGTCTGCTCCATCGATCCGGACGGCACCCAATAGGGCTTCGCCACGAAGGACAGCAGCGCACCGACCACGAGGAACGCGGCGATCAGGTGGAACCAGGCGCTCCCGGTGATGCGCCGCCAGAGGGGACGCGGCGGCGTGCTGGCGGCATCCTCTGACATGGGAACAGCCTAGAGCCGCGCGCCCGCGGCATCCGGCTGCGCCGCCCCCTGCGCGAGCCGCGCGCCGTCGGCATCCGGTCTCGGAACGCGGCATCCGACGGCGCGCGGATACCATGTAACGCGTGACTGACCCGACTCTGCCGCTGTCTCCGTACCGCGCGATCGACCGCGCGGACTGGGCGCGGCTCGCGGCCGGACTCGACCAGCCGCTCACCGAGACCGAGGTCGTCGAGCTGCGCGGCATCGGCGACCGGCTCGACCTCACCGAGGTCAGCGAGGTGTACCTGCCGCTGAGCCGCCTGCTCAGCCTGTACGCGACCTCGTCGAAGGGCCTCGGGGCCGCGACCAGCGCGTTCCTGCAGGAACCGGACTCCACCACGCCCTTCGTGGTCGGCGTCGCAGGCTCCGTCGCCGTCGGTAAGTCGACGATCGCCCGCCTGCTGCGCGAATTGATGAGCCGCTGGCCAGGCACCCCGCGCGTGGAACTGGTCACCACCGACGGGTTCCTCTACCCGAACGCCGAGCTCGAGCGGCGCGGTCTGATGGACCGCAAGGGCTTCCCCGAGTCCTACGACCGCCGCGCGCTGCTGTCGTTCCTCACCGAGGTCAAGAGCGGCGCGGCCGAGGTGCGTGCCCCGTTCTACTCGCACATGCGGTACGACATCATCCCGGATGCCACGGTCGTGGTGCGCCGCCCGGACGTCGTGATCGTCGAGGGGCTCAACGTGCTGCAGCCGCCGCCCGCACCGAACGACGTCGCCGTCAGCGACCTGTTCGACTTCTCCATCTACGTCGACGCCGACCCCGCGCACATCGCGCAGTGGTACGTCGACCGGTTCCTCGCGCTCCGCAAGGGCGCGTTCACCAACCCGTCGTCGTACTTCAACGTGTTCGCGCACCTCACCGACGCCGAGGCCGTCACCACGGCGATGGGGTACTGGAACGAGATCAACATGCCCAACCTGCTCGAGAACGTGCTGCCCACCCGGCATCGCGCCACCCTCGTGCTGCGCAAGGGCGTCGACCACGCCGTCGAGAGCGTGCAGCTCCGCAAGGTCTGACGCCTTCCGGCATCCGTTCCGCTCTTGCAGACGGCGGACGGATCTGCGTTCGGCGGCGGACACGCCGGCGATTCATCCGCCGGCCGTCGTTCCGTCCGCCGCCTGCAGATGGATGCCGGGAACCGGCCGCTCCGCGTTCCGGCATCCCGCACCGGTTCCTGAGCGAGCGGAGCGAGACGAAGGATTGGTACGGAACCCTCGCAAAACCGCGCCCTTACCCTTGAAGCCATGTGTGGAATCGTCGGATACGTGGGCCCGCGGCCCAGCCAGGACATCCTGCTCGCCGGGCTCGCCCGCCTCGAGTACCGCGGTTATGACTCCGCCGGCATCGCCGTGATCGACGAGGCCGGTGAGCTGGGCATGCGCAAGAAGGCCGGCAAGCTCGCGGTGCTGCGCGATTCGCTGGCGGATGCCGCACTGCCGGACGGCAGCACGGGCATCGGACACACCCGCTGGGCGACCCACGGCGGCCCGACCGACAACAACGCGCACCCGCACCTCGCCGACGACGGCAGGCTGGCCGTGATCCACAACGGCATCATCGAGAACTTCTCCGCACTGCGCGCCGAACTCGCCGATGCGGGAGTGACCTTCCTCAGCGAGACCGATACCGAGGTGGCCGCCGCGCTGCTCGGCCAGGAGTACCGCCGCACCGGCGATCTGGCCACAGCGTTCCAGACGGTCGTGAACCGCCTCGACGGCGCGTTCACGCTGCTCGCCATGCACCAGGACCAGCCCGGCCTCGTGGTCGGCGCGCGCCGCAACTCGCCGCTCGTGATCGGCCTCGGCGAGGGGGAGAACTTCCTCGGCTCCGACGTCGCCGCGTTCGTCGAGCACACCCGCAGCGCTCTGGCGATCGGGCAGGACCAGATCGTCGCGATCACCCCCGACTCCGTCACCGTGACCGACTTCGAGGGCAACGCCGTCGAGGCGCAGCCGTTCGAGGTGTCGTGGGACGCCGCCGCCGCCGAGAAGGGCGGCTGGTCGTCGTTCATGGCCAAGGAGGTCGCCGAGCAGCCTGATGCCGTGGCGAACACCATCCGCGGACGCGTGCAGGAGGGGCAGGTGATCATCCCGGAGCTCGAGGGCCTGGACTCGCTGTTCCTCGGCATCAACCGCGTGATCATCACCGCCTGCGGCACCGCCTCCTATGCGGCCCTGGTCGGCAAGTACGCCGTCGAGCAGTGGGCGCGTGTGCCGGTCGAGGTCGAGCTCGCGCACGAGTTCCGCTACCGCGACCCGGTGATCGGCGACGACACCCTGGTCGTCTCGATCAGCCAGTCCGGCGAGACCATGGACACGCTGATGGCGGTCAAGTACGCCCGCGAGCGCGGCGCCCGCACTCTCTCGATCTGCAACACCCAGGGCGCGACGATCCCGCGCGAGTCGGACGCGGTGGTCTACACCCACGCCGGCCCTGAGGTCGCCGTCGCGTCGACCAAGGCGTTCTCGGCGCAGATCACCGCGCTGCTGCTGCTCGGCCTGCACATGGGCCGCGTGCGCGGAACGCATGTGGATGCCACCGCCGAGGTTGCCGAGCTGCAGTCACTGCCGGACAAGATCGCCCAGGTGCTCTCGGAGGAGCAGGAGCACGTCTCGCAGCTGGCCGGCTGGATGGCCGACACCCGCTCGGTGCTGTTCCTCGGTCGCCACGTGGGCTACCCGATCGCGCTCGAGGGCGCGCTCAAGCTCAAGGAGATCTCGTACATCCACGCCGAGGGCTTCGCCGCCGGCGAGCTGAAGCACGGCCCGATCGCCCTGATCGAGGCCGGCCAGCCGGTGTTCGTGATCGTGCCCTCGCCGCGGCACTCCGCGCTCATCCACTCCAAGGTCGTCTCGAACATCCAGGAGATCCGCGCCCGCGGCGCCCGTGTCATCGTCGTTGCCGAGGAAGGGGATGCCGCGGTGCTGCCCTTCGCCGACGAGGTCATCCGCATCCCGCTCGCCGGCGCCCTCTTCGAGCCGGTCCTCGCCGTCGTGCCGCTGCAGATCTTCGCGATGGCGCTCGCCACCGCGAAGGGCCTCGACGTCGACCAGCCCCGCAACCTGGCCAAGTCCGTCACCGTGGAGTGAGGTCGTCACCTCATTTGCAGGTGGCGGATGGATCGGCGTTCGGCGGTGGACTCGCCGGGGGCTTGTCCGCCGACTGCAGATCGGTCCGCCATCCGCAACGGAGGACGTGGGATGCCGGGTGTCGGATCATGCGCGCGCCCGAGCAAGCGCGGCCAGGATCGCGGGAAGGACGCTCTCCCACTGCTCGATGATCTGCCAGTAGTCGAAACGCAGCGTCTCGTACCCGCGAGCGGATGCCGCGGCATCCCGCCGCAGATCCTTCCGACGGTTCGTCGCGCCCTCGTGGTTCTCCTCGCCGTCCGCCTCGATGATCAGCCGGCCGTCGATCACGAAGTCGACCTTGCCGACACCGGGGATCGCGACCTGCGTCTCCACGCTGATCCCGAGCTGGTGCAGGCGAAGTCTCACGAGCGATTCCAGGCCGCTGTCGGCGTCGTTCCGTGCGAAATCCACCATCCACCGTGCGGATGCCGGAAGGGCGGCGCGGATACGGGCCCGCTCGCCGGCTCCGATGAGTCTCTCGTGCCAGGCGGACTCGAAGGCCGCGAAGAAGAACTCGTCGCCGTGGCAGTCGTAGGCGTGCACGAGTGCCAGCTCGACGTCGGCGACGCCGAGCTGCATCCGTCCCGGGCGGTAGTGCAGGGTGCATTCGCACTTGTCGTGGGTGTGCTTGCGGCCCGCCCGCCCCATCCATACATGAGGCTTCGGCTCATCGTGCAGCACCCACACTCCGTGATGCCGGAGGGCACCGGAACACGTGAGCGCACCCCCGTGTGCGGCCGCGGCTCTCGCTGACGAAGAGGCGGACGGCGTCGCGAACACTCCAGGACGGATGCGCTCGATCTCGCCGTTGCGCGCAGCGACATCCAATCGGTATCGGGAGAAGCCGAATGGCGCCAGCTGCTTGCTGCGGGCGACACCGCCGAAGTGGTCGACGAGCTGACGGGCGGAGATCATGCTGGTGATCCTGGTCGATCTCAGAATCGCCCCGAGCGTCAAAAGGCGGTGATGTGCATAGGCCTCCGGAAAGTCGCCCTGTGGAGGGTGACTGGCGTCCTCGCGGGTGGCGGACGATTCTGCATCGGGCGGCGGACACGCCGTGGAATCCTCCGCCATCCGCAGATCGGTCCGCCACCCGCAAGAGACCCTTGAGAGTATAAGTATGAACTTATATAGTGAGGCCGTGCACGAGTTCGAGGTCCTCGCGGATGCCGTCAGGCGGCGCCTGCTCGCGCTGCTCGCCCTGGGCGAGCAGCCGGCCGGCGTTCTGACCGACATCGCTCGCAGCGAATTCGGCATCTCGCAGCCGGCCGTCTCGCAGCACCTCCGGGTGCTCCGCGAGCACCGCTTCGCGACGGTGCGCGCCGAGGGCACGCGTCGGATCTACGCGCTGGATCGCGCGGGGGTGGATGCCGCATCCCGCGCCCTCGCGCAGCTGACCGATCCGCTCGCACAGCGCCTCGACGCACTGCACACCGAGGTCGCGCGGGGCCGCCGCGCGGCATCCGGCGAGAAGAGGGAGAGGAAGATCTCATGAGCATCACCAGTCCCGTCATCGAGAAGCATCCGTCCGGCTACCGGCTCGTCTACGAGGACGTCTACGCCACCGGCATCCGGGATCTCTGGCAGGCGATCACCGACCGCGACCGGATCGCGCGCTGGATGGTCGATCTCACGGGCGACCTGAGCCTGGGCGGTTCCTGGTCGGTCGTCGCCGTGGGGGACGAGCCGTCGTGGGCCACCGGCACCATCACCGCGTGCGACGCACCGCGCTCATTCACCACGACGTGGCACGCGATCGAGGAGGAGCCCACCGAGCTCGTCGTCACGCTCGAGGAGGTCGAGGGCGGCACTCGGATGCGCCTCGTGCACACCGGCATCCGCTCGATCTTCTACGGCGCCGGCTGGCAGACCTACCTCGAGCGGCTGCAGGCGCACCTCGCCGGGCAGCCTTTCACGCAGGACTGGGATGCCCGCTTCGCCGAGCTCTCGCCGGGATACGAGGAGCGGTTCGGGACACTCTGATCCTGGCCTCGCAGGCGGCGGATGAATCTGCGTCCGGCGGCGGACACGCCGTGGAATCCTCCGCCATCCGCAGGTCGGTCCGCCATCTACAAGCGCGGCTGGCGGCGGAGCGCCCTGCAGACGGCGGCACGCTCTGCATCCGGCGGTCGAATCGCCGCGGGAGCTGCCGCCATCTGCGGAAACCTCCGCCATCCGCAGAGGACCCTGCGCTGCGGATCGTCCGCAGAACCGGCCCCGGTAGGCTGAACCGGTGATCATCGGGACTGGAATCGACCTCGTCGACATCCCGCGGTTCGAGCGCTCGGTCGCCCGGACGCCTCGGCTGCTGGAGCGCCTGTTCACGGCATCCGAGCAGCAGCTGCACCTGCGCTCGCTGGCCGCGCGCTACGCCGCCAAGGAGGCGCTGATCAAGGCGCTCGGCGGCTCGGACGGTGTGCACTGGACCGAGATCGAGATCGCCTCCGAGCCCTCCGGCAAGCCCTACTTCGTGCTCACCGGGTCCACGTCGCAGGTCGTATCCGAGCGCGGCATCCGCACGATGCACCTGAGCCTGAGCCACGACGCCGGGCTCGCGATCGCCTACGTCGTCGCCGAGGGGCCGGATGCCGCGCCCGCGCCGGCCACCGCCGCCGAGGCCTCTTCGTCTCGGCGCAGAGGAGAAGAGGAACCAGAATGAGCGCGCCGTTCCGCGAGGCCACGATCGACCTCGACGCGATCTCCGACAACGTGCGTCACCTGCGGCGCCTCACCGGCACCGACGTCATCGGCGTCGTGAAGGCGAACGGCTACGGCCACGGCGCGGTGGCTGTCGCGACCGCGGCGCTCGCGGGCGGGGCATCGCGCCTCGGCACCGCGACCATCGAGGAGGCCCTCGAGCTGCGCCGTGCCGGCATCAACGCGCCGCTGATGGCGTGGCTGCACCCCGCTGATCGGCGGTTCGACGACGCAGCGGATGCCGGTGTCGAGATCGGCATCTCGTCGATGCAGCAGCTGCAGTCCGCGGCATCCGCTCCGGGCACGACGTCGGTGCACCTCAAGCTCGACACGGGGCTGAGCCGCAACGGACTCGCTCCGGGCGAGCGCGAGCAGGCCTTCGCCGAGGCGGCGCGGCTGGAGCGGATCGGACACATCCGCATCGTCGGCATCTTCAGCCATCTGTCCAACGCCTCCGCAGAGGACGACGCGGCCGCACTCGCCGCCTTCAACACGGCGGTCGAGCAGGCGGCATCCCTCGGCATCCGCCCCGAGATCCGGCATCTCGCGGCCACCGCTGCCGCGATCGACCGGCCCGACACCCGCCTCGATGCCGTGCGCATCGGGATCGGGCTGTACGGGCTGTCGCCCTTCGCCGACCGCGGCTCGGCCGACCTCGGCCTGCGCCCGGCCATGACGCTGCGCGCCGCAGTCGACGCCGTGCGCCGGGTGCCCGCCGGCACCGGGGTCTCGTACGACTACGCCTACCGCACCGAGCGCGAGACGACGCTGGCCCTCGTGCCGCTCGGCTATGCCGACGGCATTCCGCGCCAGGCATCCGATCGCGGCCCCGTCCAGATCGGCGGGCAGCGGTTCCGCGTCGCCGGGCGCATCGCGATGGACCAGTTCGTCGTGGACGTCGGCGACGCGCAGGTCGCTCCGGGCGACGAGGTGATCCTGTTCGGCGATCCCACTCTCGGGCACCCGTCCGCCACCGACTGGGCGGATGCCGCGGGCACGATCAACTACGAGATCGTGACTCGCATCGGGCACCGCGTCCCGCGTCGGGACGTGCGATGAGCGGGCTCGAGGAGTTCGCCGGGCGGCGCGAGATCGCGACCTCCGACGAGATGGAGACACTCGGGCACCGCATCGGCACCCGGCTGCAGGCGGGCGATGTGCTCGTGCTCACCGGTCCGCTCGGCGCGGGCAAGACGACGTTCACGCGGGGGCTCGCCGAGGGCCTTGGTGTGCGCGGACCCGTGCAGAGCCCGACCTTCGTGATCGCCCGCACGCATCCCTCGCTGGTCGGCGGTGCGCCGCTGGTGCACGTCGACGCGTACCGGCTGGGCTCCGCCGATGAACTGGACGACCTCGACATCGACTTCACCCACTCCGTGGTCGTGATCGAGTGGGGCCGGCCGATGGCCGCTGCCGTGACGGATGCCTGGTGGGACATCGAGCTCGAACGCCCGGTCGGCGGTGACGACGACCTCGCCGACGAGGACCTCGACGCGGACGCACCCCGAATCGTGACGATCGCCCGCGTCGAGGTCTGAGGCCGCCGGCATCCGCCGTACGTCCAGGACAGGATTCGCGGAACTCGGTCCTGTTCTCGGTGGAACTCGTGTACGCGCCGAACGCACTCCGCGCAGGCCTCTCACACCCCGTCACGACTACGCTGGAGGGCGTGATCCTCGCCGTCGACACCTCGCTGGGCTCGGCCGTCGCAGTCGTCGCCGAAGACGGCACGACCGTCGCCGACGCCGGCAGCGCCAACCCGCTCGGACATGCCGAGGTGATCGGCGATCTGCTCCAGGGCGTGGTCCGCCCCGGCATCACGCATGTCGTCGCGGGGATGGGCCCCGGACCCTTCACCGGCCTGCGCATCGGCATCGCCGCCGCGCGCACGTTCGCGCTCGGCCGAGGCATCCCGGTCATCCCGGTTCCCAGCCACTACGCCGCGGCTCTCGCCCAGGCGCGCACCGACAGGTTCGCGATCATCACCGACGCGCGCCGCCGCGAGATCGCGGTCAGTGTCTTCGAGGGCACGGATGCCGACGGCATCCCGATCCTGGTGGAGCCGACCCGCCTCGAACCGCAGGATGCCGCCTTCGACATCCCCGTGGTCACGGTCAGCACGATCGACGGGGCCGCCCTCGCCCGCGTCGGCGCGGCGGCGCTCGCGGCCGGACGCACCCTCTCCGGCGACGAGCCGCTGTACCTGCGGCATCCGGATGTGAAGGTCCCGAAGCAGGTGCGGCTGTGATCCGCGCCGCGACCATCCACGACCTCGACGCGATCATGGCCCTCGAGAACTCGTCGTTCCCCGACGACGCGTGGAGCGAGCAGACCATGGCCACCGAGATCACCAGCGCGCACAACCACTACGTCGTCGACGAGGAAGCCGGTCGCATCGTCGGCTACGGCGGCGTGCGCGCACTGCTCGGCGCACCCGACTCCGACATCCAGACCATCGCGCTCGACCCCGCGTTCCGCGGGCAGGGCAGGGGACGACGGATGCTGCGCCTGCTGCTCGACCAGGCGCGTGAACGCGGCGCGCGCGACACGTTCCTCGAGGTGCGCGACGACAACGGGGTCGCGCAGACCCTGTACCTCTCCGAGGGGTTCGTCGAGATCGGTCGCCGTCCGCGGTACTACAAGGGCGGGATCGACGCGATCATCATGAAGATCGAATTGAACGGGAAGGCGCAGGATGCCTGAACCTCTGGTCCTCGGCATCGAGACGAGCTGCGACGAGACCGGCATCGGCATCGTCCGCGGCCGCACGCTGCTGTCGAACACGATTGCCTCGAGCATGGACGAGCACGCCCGCTACGGCGGCGTCGTGCCCGAAGTCGCCGCACGCGCGCACCTCGAGGCGCTGCAGCCGTCGATCGAGGCTGCGCTCGCCGAGGCGCAGGTCACTCTTGACGATCTCGACGCCGTCGCCGTGACCAGCGGACCGGGACTCGCCGGCGCGCTCATGGTGGGCGTCGGCGCGGCGAAGGGACTCGCGGTCTCGCTGGACAAGCCGCTGTACGCGGTGAACCACCTCGTCGGTCACATCGCGGCCGACATCCTCACGCCCGACTCGGAGCCCCTGGAGTACCCGACCATCGCCCTGCTGGTCAGCGGGGGTCACACCTCGCTGCTGCACGTGCGCGACCTGACCACCGACGTCGAACTGCTCGGCGAGACGGTCGACGACGCGGCCGGCGAGGCCTTCGACAAGGTCGCACGGCTGCTCGGCCTGCCCTATCCCGGCGGCCCGCAGATCGACAGGGCTGCTGCGGACGGCGACCCGACCGCCATCCGGTTCCCACGCGGTCTGTCCCGGGCATCCGACATGGCGAAGCACCGCTACGACTTCTCGTTCTCGGGACTGAAGACGGCCGTCGCACGCTGGATCGAGCGTGCGCAGGCCGACGGCCAGGAGATCCCGGTGGCGGATGTTGCTGCGAGCTTCCGCGAGGCCGTCGTCGACGTCCTGGTCACCAAGGCACTGGCCGCCTGCGAGGACCTGGGTGTGCCGCGGCTGCTGCTCGGCGGCGGCGTGATCGCCAACCGCCGGCTGCGCGATGTCACCCTCGAGCGCGCGGAGGCCGCCGGCGTGACGGTGCGCATCCCTCCTCTGAGCCTGTGCACCGACAACGGAGCGATGATCGCCGCGCTCGCCGCAGAACTGATCGCCTCCGGCCGCGGCCCCTCGACCTTCGCATTCGGCGCTGACTCCACGCTGCCCGTGACAGAGATCCAGGTGAGCCCGGCATGAGCGAACCGCACGTCGAGGAGCCCAGCCCCGAGGTCGAGCGCCCGGAGGGCTCGGCGGCTCTGCCCGGCGCGCGGAAGACCTACAGCAAGCTGCCCACCGGACCGGTGAGCGTCGAGCCGGTGATGACGGGGCCGGATGCCGACACCGGCGGCATCTCCACGGAGTGGGAGCCCTCCGCGGGGGAGCCCTACGCCGAGGACAAGACCAGGCTCGCGCCCTGGGCGCTGTTCGCGGCGATCGTCGCGCTGTGCACGTCGATGTTCGTCGGCTGGGGCATCCCGGTTGCGGTCATCGCCGTGATCGCTGCGATCATGTCGATCCGCCGCCCTGTGGAGAACCGCGCCGTCGCGATCTGGGCGCTCGTGCTGGGGATCGCGGCCACGGTGTTCAGCGCGGGCTGGCTGATCTGGGCGGTGGCGCAGTACGAGAGGCTGGTCTGAGGGTGCCTGACGGCGAGCGCCTTCGCGAGCTGCAGCGTCGGGCCTACGGGCCAGGCGGGGGCCTGAGCGCCGCAGAGGCGGAGGAGCTCGCGCAGCTACAGGCCGTGGGGCGGATGCCGGTCGCAGAGCCCCCGGTGGGGGAGGTAGTCGAGCCCTCGGTCGTCGAGCCCTCGGTCGCGCTTACCGTCGCCAGCCCTGCTCCGGTCTCACTCGTTGCGGGTGTTGAGGCCGAGACACCCGCATCCGTTGAGACCGGAACTGATGATGCGCCAGGGGCACCCGCAAGCGTTGAGACCGGAACCGATGAGGCGGGGCAGACGCACCCGGGTCCTGAGACGGAATCGTCTCCCTCCACGGATCCTGAGAGAGGAGCGCAGCGACGAGACGAAGGGCGGAGCGCACCCCGGAGGAGACGCATTCTTCTCGCCGTCGCGGCCGCGGCATCCGCTCTTCTCGTCGGTCTCGGCGCCGGCTGGCTGCTGTTCGGCCGCGACACCGGCCCGGCGATGGATGCGAAGCAGCGGAGCGCCTGGACCGAGTTCGAGGCATCCGGCAAGTACGACGCCGGTTCGATCCGCATGCTCGGCGAGCAGTACGGGATCACCGCCTGGTACGCGACGCAGGAGGACGGATCGACCGAGTGCCTCATGCTCACGCCGTCGAAGCAGGTGTCGATCGGATGCCTGCCGACGAAACGGGAGGAACAGGGGCAGGCCTACAGCGTGCCGTTGTCGACCCAGGTGCGGTTCGGCGACGACAAGGGCACGACCGTGAACGGCTTCGTGGTGCGGGATGTGCGTGGGACCCCGACCGTCGTGATGCAGAAGTGGGAGAGCCAGGCCTCGAACTGGGCTGACATGTTCAGCGGCGACGAGCGTGACATCGCCGAGTTGATCGTCGACGAGACCGGAGTGCCCGGTGACTTCCTCCAGATCGTGGGCTATGACGGCGATACACCGATCTGGCTCACTCAGAACGTCGAGACCTGCCTCTACGCCGCTGATCTCGGCGGAATCAGCCAGCAGTCCTGCAGCGCAGACACCACCGAGGTGACGATCAGTCTGCCGAACGCGACGTACGGGCTGCGGGACACGAACATGGGACCGCGACTCACGACCACGTTCAGTCACGATTCTCTGGTGACCGGGGAGCAGGCGGCCGAGTGACCATGCCTGCCGACGACCGCCTTCGGGAACTGCAGCGCCGGGCCTACGGCCCCGGCGGCGGCCTGAACGCGGCCGAAGCGGACGAGCTCGCCGCCCTGCAGGCGGCCGTGCGGAGCGGTGCGTCCGCTGCAGCCGCCACAGCTCCGGTCTCACCCGTTGCGGGTGCGGAGATCGAGAGACCCGCAACCGTTGAGACCGGAGTTGGGGAGGCGCCGAGGGCACCCGCAACCGTTGAGACCGGAGCAGAAGAAGCGGCGGAAGCGCCGGAGGTACCTGCACAACCTGGGACGGATCCGGCTCGCGCCGCGGATCCTGAGCGCGGAGCGCAGCGACGAGACGAAGGACGTGGCGCGCCCCGGAGACGCCGCATCCTCCTCGCGGTCGCGGCCCTGGCATCCGCTCTGCTCATCGGTCTCGGGGCGGGCTGGCTGCTCTTCGGCCGCGACGGCGGCCCGGCGATGACCGCCGAGCAGAGGGCGGCCTGGACCGACTTCGAGGCATCCGGCACGTACGACCCCGGATCGGTCCGCATGGTCGGGGAGAAGTACGGGGTCACGGCGTGGTACGCCACGAAGTCCGATCTCCATCTCGAGTGCATCATGCTCACCCCGCTGCCGGAAGACGCCGTCAGCTGTGCGACACCTCCGGATCCGAAGGCCGACGAACAGGCGTACTGGGGGCAGCTCGCCGTCAGTGGTCAGCTCGACGAGTCCGGGAACACGACGGTGCAGGCGTACATCGTCCGGGACACGGAGGGCGGGCAGGTCGCGATCATCGACAAGTGGGAGAACTCCGGCCCGGACTGGACCACCATGTTCCAGGGCACCGAACTCGACATCGCCAAGGTCATCGTGAAGGAGACCGGCGCTGAAGGGGAGTTCCTGCAGGTGGTCGGCTACGACGGCGACGTCCCGATCTGGATCGACCAGGGCGTGAACTCGTGCCTGTACGTCGCGGACCTCGAATCCGTGACGACGAAGCTCTGCGGCCTCGACCTCACGACCGAGGGCGCGACGGCGCGGGTCGAGGAACCGGGCACCGCATACGTCGTGCGGGTGACCAACCACGGTCCGGTGGTCACCGTGATCAAGGGCGCGGTTCCGACGCCGTCGAGCCCGGACGAGCCCGCCATCGACGACTCGACCGGCAAGACGCAGTAGCGGTCAGACCCGGTCGGCGAGGATCGCGATCCGTCCCGCGGGCGTGCGGGTGAGGATCAGCGTCGCCTCCTGCGAGCCCTTCAAGGCGAGTTTCCTGCGGAACACGGCCGGGTCGATGTCCATGCCGCGCTTCTTGATCTCGAGTCGGCCGATGTCGTGCGCTCGCAGCGCGGTGTTGATCGTCTTCGGATGCGCCGCCATGGTCTCTCGCACCCGGAACGATTGCACGAACGGGCTGGTGAGCGCTTCGTCCCCGGTGAGATACGCGATCTGCTCGTCGAGCATGCCGGCGTCCAGCATCCGGGCCGCATCGCCGATGAGACGGGCGCGGATGACCGCGCCATCGGGCTCGTGCAGGAATGCTCCGAGCTCGCGCACCGGGGCGTCCTCGGCATCCGCCGCGCCCGTCAGCTCGTGCATCGCGTCGCCGCGCACGACGAGCGCGGCACGACGGATGCCGGGACGCGCGAGCACCCCGCTCCAGAGCACCAGCTCGACCACACTGCCGTCTGCGCTGACCCACTGCGCCTCGACGTCGCCGGGGATCAGGTCGCGGTCAAGGCCCGGGCCGAGCTTGATCCCGGTGGGCACGCGCGCGGCCAGGTCGAAGCACCAGTCCAGCGAGGGAGACCAGTCGGATGCCGCGACGCGCTGCGTCTCGGAGTGCCCGGCCGTGCGGCGGGCGGGGTCGAGCCAGACGGCGCCCTGCGCGGCATCCGCATACTCCTCGGCCGTGCCGTGCGACACGGTCACGTCGTCGCCGAACGGCGCCAGGTTGTAGGCGGCGATCGCGGCGGTCACGTCGTCGGCGTCGACCGCGTGCACAGAGAGGCCGGCACCGGCGAATGCCAGGGAGTCGCCGCCGATCCCGCATCCGAGATCCGAGACGACGTGCGTGATGCCGGCCTGCCGCATCCGTACGGCGTGCAGCGTCGCGACGTTCAGCCGCGTGGCCTGTTCGAGGCCGGCCCGGGTGAACAGCATCCGGTCGGCGAACTCGCCGAACTTGGCCTGCGCCTTCGCACGCAGGTGCGCCTGGCCGACGACGGCCGACACGAGGTCGGGGGAGTGCCCGGCGGCGCGCAGCCGCGACACGGCCTTCGCGACCTCGGCCGCCGACGTGATCGGCCCGACCTCGTCGAGCAGCGCGAGTCCGTCGCGGGTGAGCAGCGCGGTCAGCTCGGTCATCTCCACCCCCTCAGCCTACGTTCCCGGGGACATTCCTCAGGGGGTGAACGGGAAGGGGGTTGGCACTCGCATTGCGTGAGTGCCAGCCGACCGCATACACTGGCATTAGCACTCTCCCCCTGAGAGTGCGAACCAGTCTTCTGATTGTTCAGCCGAGAAAGAGGTAGACCGTGTCGGTTTCCATCAAGCCGCTCGAGGACCGCATCGTCATCAAGCAGGTCGAGGCCGAGCAGACCACCGCGAGTGGCCTGGTCATCCCCGACACCGCCAAGGAGAAGCCCCAGGAGGGCGAGGTCGTGGCCGTGGGCCCCGGCCGCATCGACGACAACGGCAACCGCGTCCCGCTCGACGTCGCCGTCGGCGACCGCGTGCTCTACAGCAAGTACGGCGGCACCGAGGTCAAGTTCGGTGCGGACGAGTTCCTCGTCCTGTCGGCCCGCGACGTGCTCGCGGTCGTCGTCCGCTGACGCACTGACGTTCCAGAAGGGTCCGGATGCCTGGCATCCGGACCCTTCTGCGTACCCGACGCACCCCCGTCGATCCCCGATGCCGCCCCCATAGCCCGCGGGGTCACCCCCGATGCCGGACGCCTCGCTGACGTCGACACTCTTATCAAGCGCTTCAAGGCGCTGTCACCGATAAGGGGAATCGATCATGGCACTGGAAGACAACCTGAACGTCCTCGGGGCTCAGTGGAACGTGGGTCTCGAGAACGTGGGCAACGACAACTCGGACAACTCGGACAATTCCGACAACTCCGACAACTCGACGAACGACTCCAACAACGACCTGTTGTCCAACAACGACACCGACGTCGCCGACTCGTTCAACGACAACTCCGACAACTCGGACAACTCCGACAACTCGACGAACGACTCCTACAACGAGGACGACTCGATCACGGTCAAGGACTCGTTCCAGGACAACTCCGTGCACGACTCGGGCAACCAGACGCTGAACGACCACTCGGTCAACGCCGGCATCCGGCAGTACAGCTCCGGGTTCAACGACCTGAACCTCGACTTCGGCGGAGCCGCGGGCATGGCTGCGATGGGCGGCGGCGCCGACGTCGACATCGACATCGACGCAAGGTCCACGGTCAACGACCAGTCGGTGAACCAGAACATCACCACCTCGTCCGGCAGCGGCGGCGCGGCCATCGCGGTCGGCGGCGACGCCGACGGCGGCTGGGGCGGCCCGGCCTTCTCGGGCGCGGGTGGCGGCGACACCGGCTCCGGTGGCGCGGGCGGCGCCGGCGGGGACGGCACCGGTGGCCTGGGCGGCCTCGGCGACGGCGGTGACGGCACCGGCGGTGCCGGCGGCGCAGGCGGCGGGACGGGAGCAGGCGGCCCTGCCGGCTCGCTGGCCGACGGCGGCGACGCGAACGGCGGCGACGGCGGCAACGGCTGGGCGAACGGCGGCGACGCCGACGGCGGCAACGTCGGGCAGTACTTCGGCCAGAGCAGCCAGGTGGCCTCGGGAGACAACTCGATCGCGGCCGGCGGAGACGTCGACGTGCGCAACATCGACACCGACATCTCGGTCGGCGACATCTCGATCGGCAACCGCTACGCCACCGACTCCTTCAACGAGGACTTCTCCGACAACTGGTCGGTCAACGACTCGTTCCAGGACAACTCCGACAACTCGGACAACTGGTCGGTCGACGACTCGTTCCAGGACAACTCGGTCAACCCCGATGTCGACGTGGACGTGGACGTGGACAACTCGAACGTGCTGAGCCCCGGCGCAGACGCGAACGAGTTCGACTTCTGATCGAGTCGCACACTCTGCCCGGTCGCCCCTCGCGGGCGGCCGGGCAGCACCACTACACTCCAGGAACACCCGATGCGGGGAGTGGATCATGTTCGAGATCGTGGATGGCGATCCGGCTGACGAAGAGCCGGTGATCGACCATTTCGGCACGGGTACGGAGCTCGACCCGTTCACGAGCAACGCCTTCACCGAGGAGATCCAGAACGTCGACGAGGCGGACTGGACCACCCTCGACCCGGATCTGCTGTGGAGTGCGGATCCCGGTGACGGTCCCGACGCGGATGCCGCGGGGCCGGACCTTCTGGCCTGAGCAGAACGAGCGGGCCGACACGAATCAGCGGGGGACACGTGCAGCAGCAGGGGATGGACACCGAGAGGGCGCTCCTCGACATCGCCAAGGCGGTCGAGGAGCTCGCCGCGTCCGCGGGCAGGAACGATCTGGCGGCGCGACTGGAGACCACGCGCGCACGGCTGATCGACCCTGCGGTGCGCGTGATCGTCGTCGGGGAGTTCAAGCAGGGCAAGAGCAAGCTCATCAACGCGCTGGTCAACGCGCCGGTCTGCCCGGTCGACGATGACGTCGCCACGAGCGTGCCGACCGTCGTCGGCTACGCCGAGCAGGCGGGGGCCTGGGTGCTCGAGCGTCCTTCCGCCGAGGCGCAGCCGGAGCGGCGGGAGGTGCCGATCGACAGGCTCGCCGACTACGTCTCCGAGCGCGGCAACCCCGGCAACGAGCGCGGGGTGCTCTCCGCCGAGGTGCAGCTGCCCCGCGAGATCCTGCGCGGCGGCCTGAAGCTGATCGACTCGCCCGGCGTGGGCGGGCTGGAGTCGTCGAACTCGCTCGCGACCCTCGCCGCGCTGTCCTCGGCGCACGCCGTGCTGCTGGTGTCGGACGCCTCGCAGGAGTACACCCAGCCCGAGGTGCAGTTCCTGCGGCATGCGATGCGCATCTCGCCGAACGTCGCGGCGGTGCTGGCGAAGACCGACCTCTATCCGGAATGGCGGCGGATCGAGGATCTCGACCGTCGGCACCTGAGCACCACTGGGGACGTCCCGATCTTCGCCGTCTCCAGCGACCTGCGGCTGATGGCGGCCGAGCTGCAGGACCGTGAGCTGAACGACGAGTCCGGCTTCCCGGCCCTGGTGTCCCATCTGCGGCGCAGCATCCTGGGCCGGGCCGAGGCCATCCACGAGCGCAGCGCCGCGCACGACCTGAGCGCGATCGTCGAGCAGCTCGGCATGTCGCTGAAGGCGGAGCTGAACGCGCTGCAGAACCCGGAGGACACCCCGCGGATGATCGCGCAGCTCGAGGAGGCGAAGGAGCGTGCCGACGAGTTCCGCGGGCGCTCCGCCCGCTGGCAGGTGACGCTGACGGACGGCATCTCCGATCTCGTCGCCGACATGGAGCACGACGTGCGCGACCGGCTGCGCCGCGTGCAGCGCGAGGCGGAGCGGGCGATCGACGAGGGCGACCCCGGTCCGATCTGGGATCAGTTCCGGGAATGGCTCGACCAGCGCGTGACCGCGGCGATCACCGAGACCTTCGTGTGGACCGACGAGCGATCGCGCTGGCTGGCCGAGGAAGTCGCCGAGCTGTTCAGCCAGGATCAGACCGAGGTGCCGGTCGTCTCGCGCGGCGATGCCCGAGACGCACTGGACCAGGTCGACGACATCGCCGGGCTGGATCACGGGCAGCTGGGTGCCGCAGAGAAGATCTACATCGGCGTGCGCGGGTCGTACGGCGGCGTGCTGATGGTGGGCCTCGCGACCGGGTTGATCGGCATGGCGCTGATCAACCCGCTGTCGCTGCTCGCGGGCGTGCTGGTCGGGCGGCGCGCCTACCGGGAGGACATGAACGCCCGGCTGTCGCGACGCCGACAGGAGGCGAAGGCGATCGTTCGCCGGCACATCGACGAGGTGACCTTCCAGGTCGGCAAGCAGCTGAAGGACCGGCTGCGCCAAGTGCAGCGCAACGCACGAGATCATTTCGGATCGCTGGCGGAGGAGCTGCACCGGTCGCTGTCGGAAGCGCTGACGAACGCCAAGGCCGCCGCCGGGACCTTCGCCGCGAACCGCGACGAGCGGGTGGTCGTGCTGAAGCGGCGTCTCGCCGAACTGGAGCGGGTGCGGCGGGCGATCCCGGTGCTCCCCGAGCCGCTGGAGGCGGGATCGACCGAGACTGCGATCGCGCGCCGCCCGGCGGCCGGCATGATCGCTCCGGCGGCGCGATCATGACCGCCGACGTCATCGAGCAGACCCGCGAACTGCTCGGCACCGCCCGCGAGGTCTACGACGGCGATCGGGAGCAGCTCGCGCTCATCGACCGGCTCGAGCTGAGGCTGGACGAGCCGCTCCGGCTGGCCGTTGCCGGCATGGTCAAGGCCGGCAAGTCGACGCTGCTGAACGCGATGCTGGGGGAGCGTATCGCCGCGACCGACACCGGCGAGTGCACCCGCATCGTCACCTGGTACCGGTACTCCGCCACGCCGACCGTCACGATGCACCTGCGGCAGGGGCCGCCGCAGCGGATGGCGATCCGGCGGGACCAGGGGCTCCTGCAGTTCGATCTGGGCGGCCGCACCGCCGAGGAGATCGAGTGGATCGACGTCGGCTGGCCGCTCAGCGGTCTGAAGGAGCAGATCCTCATCGACACCCCCGGCATCGCTTCGCTGTCCGAGGACACCTCGGCGCGCGCCGCGCGCTTCCTCACTCCGGAGGAGGCACCGTCTGCGGCTGACGCCGTCATCTACCTGATGCGGCATCTGCACGGCTCTGATCTGAAGTTCCTCGAGGCCTTCCGCGACACCGCGGCCGGTGCCGCGCAGAGCGTGTGCGCCGTGGCGGTGCTCTCGCGCTGCGACGAGGTCGGCTCCGGACGCATCGACTCGCTGCTCTCCGCTCGCCGGGTGGCCGCCCGCTACGAGCGCGACGGCGACCTCGCCCACCTCGCTCTCGGCGTGATCCCCGTCACGGGGCTGGTCGCCGAGGGAGCGAGGACGCTGCGCGAGAGCGAGTTCATCGCATTCCGCGCCCTGGCGGGCATGGAGCGCACCGACCGGGAGCGGCTGATGGTGTCCGCCGACAGATTCACCCGCGTCGCCGATGCCGCCGGACTCAGCACCCAGGTGCGTCAGGATCTGCTGGCCCGCTTCGGCATGTTCGGGGTGCGCCTGGCGACCGCGATCATCCGCGGGGGAGCGGACAGCTCGTCCGCACTGTCCGCGGCGATGGTGGAGCAGAGCGGCCTGGACGGGCTGCAGGAGTTCGTGCGCCGGCAGTTCCACCCGCGCGCCGCCACGCTCAAGTCACGCGGAGTGATCCTGCAGCTCGGCGCACTCGTCGAGCGCGAACCGCGGCCGGGCGACGAGCGGATCAGAGCGGGCATCGAGCGCTTCACCGCATCCGCGCACACGCTGCGTGAGCTCTCCATGCTCGCCGTGGCGCGCGCCGACGGCCTGCCGCTGGAGCCCGCTGACGCGCTGAGCGCACAGCGGATCCTCGGGGCGGACGGCGTCGCGCCGCGCACCCGATTGGGGCTGCCGGAGGAAGCGGATGATGCCGAGGTCGCCGCTGACGCGCACGCCGAGATCGACCGCTGGCGCTCGCTCATGGAGTCTCCGCTCACCGAGCGTGCGGCCGCGGTCGTGTGCCGAGCGGTGATCCGCAGCCTGTCCGACGTGGTGTCAGAGGTCGGCGCCCCGCGGAGCCTCCGGCCCGCGCCGCACGTCGACCCGCCGGGCGGACCAGGCGAGGGCGCGGGGCAGGATGCTGAGCAGCAGAGCCAGCAGGACAAGCGCCGCCTGCGCCGCCAGAAGTGGCTGAACCCACGATCCCTTCTCGCCGAGCGCGACCCACTCCGGTGACAGCAGCACCAGGGTCGCCTGCACGGCCAGGGTCGCCAGCTGCCACCAGCGCACCTGCGGCTTGCGGTTCAGGAACGACACCAGCAGCGTGATCTGCGCGAGCAGCATCGCCAGGCTCACCGCGAACACCGTCCAGAACAGGATGTCGGCGGCACTCTCGTAGGTGTCCTCCGACCGGCCCTTGTCGACCGTCTCCACGAGATCGGCGATCAGCGGCAGCAGGTCCTGACGGATCACGAACAGGTACACGACCGCGAAGCCGCCGACCGCGAAGCTGACGATCCACAGGAACTGGCTGAGGCGCACCTCGAACGGTGCGGACTTCTTGATGACGACCGGTGCGCCGTTGCGGTTCGCCAGCGCGGGCCGCTCCGGCGCGTCCCGCGTGAACGGGGCGTCGCCGGAGTCGAGCTGCATGCGGACCGGCTCAGTCATCGTCGAGCGGATCCTCGATGGCGGGTTCGTCGGCAATGGCGGCGCTCGCCGCATCCGCGTCGTAGGCGTCTCCGCCGGACGGAGCGGTCATGTCGCTCTCGAGCAGATCGGCCGGCTCCGGCACGTCCGCCGGAGCGGCGGGGGCCGCCGGGGCGCTCGCTGCCACCGGATCCGGGGCGTCGGCGGTCGGCGCCCCGGCGGCTGTCGTGGCGGCGTCCACAGCGTCGTGCACCGCGTCGCCCGCGGCTGCGCCGGCGTCTCCGTCGGTCCCGCCGCCCGCGGCGCCTGCGGCCGCAGCATCCGTGTCCTCGGCGTCCGCGTCGTCGGGATCGCCGGTGGTGTTGTGACTGCCGGTGTTGGTCTCGTTGCCGACCGACACGTCGCCGACGGTGACGTCGACGTCGGAATCCACCGTGGTCGCGTCGTCGCCGGCGGCGATCGCGTCATCACCGGACGCCACCACGGCGTCCTGGTCGAACACCTGCGTGACGTCGCCGCCCTCGGTCCAGATGTTCTGGTTCACGGACTGGTCGACGACCGTCGACCGCGCATCGATCGTGGTGAACTGCTGCACCATGCGCACGATGTCGTTCACGACGTCCGTGTCATGCGGATGCGGGTGCGACGGCGGATTCGGATGCTGCACGACCGACGGGTGATCGATGATCACCGGCGCCACCGCCTGCAGGTCTGCGCGGCAGACGCCGCCGAGCCCGTGTCCGTCCATCGTCGACTGCGGATGCGCGACGAAGTCCTCCGCGGCGTCCGGGTCGCGCAGCAGACTCAGAATGAATGCGATCAGCGCATCCGCGATCGTCTCGACTGGTGAGATCATCAGTGGCCCCCTTAAACACTTCGATCCATCGGCATCGCGCGTCCCCTCGCGGTGCCTGCTCAGATCCCCGCACATGGAGGATCACATCGATGCCAGAAGCGTAATCGCGATGCGCCGCCAGGGGATCGGGGGTGGCCCCGATACCGGTGGGGGCTTCGACGGGGGTCATGCGGGATCCCCCGTGATCTGCGATCGCTGCGGCGTGCCTGCGCCGGCGTCCGCGCCCAGCAGGACGCGGAGCTTGCCCAGCACCTCCGACCGCGAGGTCGCGCCCAGCCGCTGGCGGATGTGGGCGATGTGGTGCTCGACCGTGCGCGGCGAGATGAAGATCGCCTCGCCGATCTCGGCGTAGGTCTTGCCGTCCAGCACCATGCGCGCGACCTCGATCTCGCGTTCGCTGAGCATCTCGGTCGGCACGGCGGGCACCTCGCCGCTCGCGGCCTCGTCGGTCGTGGCGGCGATCCTGCGCGTCTCGTCGGCGGGATGCAGCTCACGTGCGCACGCCAGCAGCCTGGCCGCGATGCGCCGGTCGGTGCTGCGCGCGGCGCCGTGCCCGGCGAGCCGGGCGGCATCCCATCGCATGCCCGCCGAGGAGAGCCCCTGTGCGGCGGCCTCGACGGCATCCGGATCGACCTTCCCGGCGAGCACCGAGGTCCACACCCGTCCGGCGCGGGCCATGGCCGCGGCGACGGGGTCGGTGGCGGATGCCGCCACCAGAGCCTTGGCATGCGGTGCGAGACTCTCCGGAGCGTTCGTCAGGATGCCCTGCTGGATACCGGCCCAGAGCAGCTGGCAGGTCCACAGCGACGGCCCACCCAGTTGCGCGGTGATCGCCAGCGCCCGCTCGAGGGCGGGCTGGATGCGGGCGGCGTCGCCGACGCGCGCGGCCGCGGTCGCGAGCTCGGCCAGCGGATGCACCAGGAACAGGTCGATCTCGGTGCGCAGGATGCTGCCGCGGGCCTCCTGCCAGGCTGCTTCGAGCCCCGCGGCGCTCTCGTAGCGGCGGGCGATCGCCACGCGCAGTGCGCGGGCGAGCAGTTGATCGCGCGGCGACAGTGCGCATCCGTCGGCGAGCGCCTGATCCAGCGACTCGCGCGCCTCTGCGGGATGCGCGCGCTGCATGGCGACCCATGCCCGCCACAGCAGCAGCCGCCGCACCGCCCAGGGGCCGCCGTGTCCGCCGGCGATCGCGTCGTCGAGCACGACCTGGGCCGTGGCAGTCGCGCCGAGGTTAAGCGCGACGACGGCGGCGATCACGGCCGGCAGTTCGCAGATCGCCGATGCCGTGCCGGCGGATGTGTACAGTGACGCGGAGCGGACCAGGTCGGCCAGCACCTCCTCGGAGCAGCCGGACTCGAGAGAGGCGGCGAGGCCGCGGTGCAGCAGGTCCATCGACACGCCGAGGGCGGACGGCGCCGTCTGATCCGTCGCGGCCGCGGGCGGTCGGAACGCGCCCACCGCGAGCGCGGGGATCGCGGCGCGCGCCGCGGCGATCGCGTCTGACGGCGCATCCGCACGGTACACGGCGTCGGCCTGCAGCATCATCCCGCGTGCGGCCCAGACGGCCGCCGAGACATCGGTGAGCCGGCCGCGGTCGCAGGAGCCGGGGGGAGCGGACTCCGCGATCGCGGCCGCCCCGTCGATGTCGCCGGCAGCCCAGGCCGCCTCCGCGCGGCGGCCGGCGACGGCGGACTCCTCCGCCCCGCAGCGCACCGCGCCGCGATAGAGAGCGGCCGCACGCTGCGGTCGAGCTGCGAGCAGCCGGTCGGCCTGCTCGACCAGGATCGCGGCGAGCCGGTCGTCGTTCGGCAGATCAGGCAGGTCGCCGTCGCCGTCCGCGGCATGCCGGGCGAGGTCATCGCCGAAGCGGCCAGTCAGTTCCCGCAGCCGGTGCGCGGGCATCACGGCCAGCACGGCGCTGCGCACCAGCGGAGCCGGGCGTCCGTTCCGCTGCAGCAGACCTTCGGCGTAGGCCCGCATCACAGCGAACTCGGCGGCAGCGTCGGCTGTCGATGCGAGGCCCGCGGGATCGACGCACGCCTCCTCCACGACGCTCCGGATGACCGGATCGACGGTGTCGAGGCGCTGCGCGACGCACTCCTGCAGGGCGCGCTCCACATCGGCGTGCGCGGCGCCGCCAGGACATCCGCGCGGATCGTGCCGCTGCAGCGCCTCCCACACCAGCCACGAGATGCCGAGCGTCGCCGACAGGATGCGATCGACGCAGGCCGTGGATGCACCGTCGAGGCTCTCCAGCACATCGGCTCGTGAGGCGTACCCCAGCACCACCGCCGGAAGGTGGCGCGACAGCCGCTGCGCGATCGCGGACTCCTGCTCCGGTACTCGCCAGGGCCGGCTCGCGACGATGAGCGCGGCGCGCGGGTCCTGAGCCCGCTGATCGAGCAGATCGCGCCCCTGTTCGTCGAGCAGGTGCGGATCGTCGACCAGCAGCACGTGATCGGCGGGGATGCCCGACAGATCGGCGGTCGCGCCGTGCGCGAGCACCGCCTGTCGGGAGTCGCTCTCGAAGAGGGCGTACAGGTGAGCCAGCGCCGTGGACTTGCCCGACCCGGCGCCGCCCACCAGCAGCGCTCTCGGCGTCGGGTTGCGCACATCGAGCTCGGGCCGCCGGAGGCCCGCCAGCACAGGAGGGCGCACGCCGGAGCGCGGCGTCATGGATGTCACGTCTACGAGCGACATGATGATCGAGACCGCGTGGCCGGCTCAGGGAGCCGGAGCCTCGGTCGCTGCCGGTGCGACGCTCTGCTCGGGCGCCGGGGCCGGGTCGCTGGTGGGTTCCGGCGCGGGCGCCGGATCGCTGGCGGGTTGCGGCGGAGGCGCCGGATCGCCGGACGGTGCCGGATCGCCGGTCGGCTCGGGATCGGGGACCGGCGCCGGATCGGTCGTCGGCTCCGGCGCGGGCACGGGGTCCGTGGTCGGTTCCGGGGCCGGCTCGGCGGCGGGTGGCGCCGCGTCCACGGGTGCGGGGTCGGATGCCGGCTGAGACGGTTGCGGTGCCGGCGCCGGTGCGCTCGTCCCGGTACCCGGCGATCCGCCGCCGGAGCTGTCCTCTGCAGATGCGGAGCCTCCGCTGCGCTCGGGTGCACCGGTCTCCTGGACGGGTCCGGGCTCCCGGCCATCGAGGCGCTCCGCGGCTTGCGCGGTGTCAGGTCCGTCGCTCGCATCGGGCTCGGCAGAGAGCACGCCGATGAACGCCGCGTTCCGCGGCGGCATGACCGTGCTGTGCGTCGAGCCTGCGCCGGTGGCTTCATCCGCGCCCGCCCGCTCGCCCGCCGGAGTGGTGGCGGCGAGGATCAGGCCGCCCGCGACCAGCACGGCCGCGGTGCCCAGGGAGAACGCCGGGACGAGCCCGGGGCGCGGACGGCGCGTCGGCGCCGCGGCATCCTCGTCGTCGTCGCCGGGGTCTTCGGCGATCGGCGTCTCGGTGATCGGGGTCTCGGTGACGGCCGCTGTCGCGGCGGAAGGCAGCAGATAGGCGCCCGCCGCCCGGGCGGCGCCCCGCGCGATGGTCGCCCCCGGGTCGTCGTCCGCGAGCAGCGGCCGATCGAATCGCTCCGACAGCCGCTGTGCGACCAGCGGGATGCGGGAGGAGCCGCCCGCCAGCACGATGGCGTCTATCGCCCGGGTCGAGAGACCCGCCGCGTCGATGGCAGCCTCGGTGGCATCAAGCGTGCGCTCCAGCATCGGGCCCGCCATCGACTCGAACTCGGAGCGGGTGATCCGCACGCTCGTCTCGAGCGAGGGCAGCCGCACCGGCACCGCGGCATCCGCGTCGCTCGACAGCGACTCCTTCGCCGACGTGACGGCGCTGCGCAGGTCCGCGAGCGCCGCGCGGCGGTCGGGCGCGACTGCCGCCGCGAGATCCGCTCCCGCCATCCGCAGCACGTGCACGAGCAGGGCGTCGTCGAGATCGTCGCCGCCGACATCGGGCAGAGCGACGGATTCGCCGACGCAGCGCAGCCGCTCCGCGTCCTGCTGGACGACCGTCGCACGGAACCCGTCGCCGCCGAGGTCGTAGACGACGACCGTGCGCGCCTCCTCGGATGCCTGCGGCGGATGCCCGTGCACGGCGGCGATCGGCGCGCGCATCATCGCCACGTCGCCCAGCCCCACCGCGCGCAGCGCCGCGTGCACGGCGGCCAGGCGGTGGCCCGACCACTCTGCGGGATGCACGAGCACGACAGCGGCCGGCGCGGCGTCGTGCTGCGCGGACACGTCGTCAACGATCCAGCGCGCCAGACGCGCGACGAACTCCGCCGGCGTCGCCGCGAAACCGCCGACGACCACCGGCGCATCGTCACCGACTTCGCGGGTGAACCCGCGGATCAGCCGGTCCGGTGCGCGCACGCCACGCTTCTCGGCCTCGTGTCCGAAGACGACGTCACCGTCGTCCGTCACGAATCCGAGCACCGCGGTGCTCCCGGGTCCGCCATCGATCTCGGCAGACTCGACTTCTATCTCCCCACTCGACGCCGAATGGTAAGAAACAGCCGCCTCCCAACGGCTCGTTCCCGCATCCAGCGCGAGCATGAACTCCCTCATGAACATGCTCCGTCGCCCCAACCCTCCCCCAGGGTCCAGCTTCGAACCCTCACACCATACCCCCATCGCCGCCCGCGCGATAGAGCCTGTGTCCGGCGTCGCTCCGGCGCGGACGTAGGCTTTAGCGGTGAGCTCGAAGACCGCGGGGGTGCTGTACACCGTCGGTGCGTACCTGATCTGGGGCGTGCTGCCGCTGTACTTCATCGCACTCAAGCCCATCGGTCCCTGGGAACTCGTCGCCTGGCGCGTGCTGCTCTCGCTGGTGTTCTGCATCCTGCTGCTCACCGTCACCCGCGGCTGGCCAGCGCTGATCGCGGTCGTCAGGCAGCCCAAGCTGCTCGGTCTCACCGCCCTCGCCGGTGTGCTGATCTACATCAACTGGCAGGTCTTCGTCCTCGCCACGCTGAACGACCAGGTCGTCGAGACCAGCCTGGGCTACTTCATCAACCCGATCACGATGGTGCTGCTGGGCGTGCTCGTGCTGCACGAGCGGATCCGCCGGCTGCAGTGGGTGGCGATCGGCATCGCCGCGCTCGCCGTGATCGTGATCATCGTCGCGCACGGGACCTTCCCGTGGATCGCGCTCTCGCTGACCGGATCGTTCGGCGTCTACGGCCTCGTGAAGAAGAAGATCGGCCCCGCAGTGGACGCCACCAGCGGGCTGACCCTCGAGTCGTTCTGGCTCATCCCCATCGCCGCCGTGATCCTGTTCTCCGTCGCCCAGGACGGCGGCATCACCTACGGCAACTCCGGTGTGCTGAACACGGTGCTGGTGTCGTTCGCCGGCGTCGCCACCGCCATCCCGCTGCTGATGTTCGCGGCGGGCACCAGGCGCGTCGACCTGACCCTGGTCGGCATGATCCAGTTCATCACCCCGGTGATGCAGTTCCTGGTCGGCTGGCTGCTGCTCGGCGAGCCGATGCCCCCGGAGCGCTGGGCAGGGTTCGTGCTGGTGTGGATCGCGATCGCCGTCTTCGTGCTGGACATCGTGCTGGCGGCGCGGCGCGGGCGTGCGAACACGGCCACCGGCCCGGTCGAACTGGTCTGACGGATCGTTAACGCACCGCAATCCAAATGGCGTGCGGCACCGCTTAGTGTGGATACACCCGAAGGTGGGTCGACCACGTTCATTTAGCAAGGGAGCACCATGAACGCACTGAGGACTTCGCGAAAGACGCGGATCTTCGCCGGCATCGCGCTGGCCAGCGCCACAGCGCTCGTCCTGGCGGGCTGCAGCACGCCGAGCGACAGCGGAGACGGCGACAAGGGCGGCGACAAGCCGGCCGCTGACCTCACCCTCAAGCTCGGTTCGCTGCTGCCGCAGACCGGCTCGCTGGCATTCCTCGGCCCGCCCATGGAGTCGGGCGTCGGACTGGCCGTGCAGGAGATCAACGAGGCCAAGGCCGGCATCACCATCGACCTGACCGCCGAGGACGAGGGCGACACCGACACCAAGGCCTACGAGACCTCGATCACGAAGCTCCAGGGCGCCGGCGTGACCGCCATGGTCGGCGCCGCGGCATCCGGTGTGTCGAAGCTGATCCTCGACGGCAACGTGTCCGCAGGCATCCTGCAGATCTCGGCGTCGAACACCTCACCGGACTTCACCGCGTGGGACGACAAGGGGCTGTACTTCCGCACCGCTCCGAGCGATCTGCTGCAGGGCGAGGTCCTGGGCAACCTGATCGCCGAGGACGGGCACAAGTCGCTCGGCATCATCTACCAGAACGACGCCTACGGCACCGGCCTCGACGCCGCGATCAAGCAGACGTTCGAGAGCACCGGCGGCGAGGTGGTCGCCGAGGCGTCCTTCAACGTCGGAGACGCGCAGTTCGACGCGCAGGTCGAGACGATCAAGGCAGCCAACCCGGATGCCGTCGCGATCGTCTCGTTCGAGCAGTTCAAGACCATC
The DNA here is from genome assembly GCF_009758255.1 of Microbacterium sp. MAH-37. GTDB lineage: Bacteria > Actinomycetota > Actinomycetes > Actinomycetales > Microbacteriaceae > Microbacterium. The sequence continues at coordinate 30,899 of NZ_WSEN01000008.1, read as the reverse complement.
GCGCCGCTGCTGGTGAACGCCGGCATCTCGGCCGACAAGTTCTACATGGTCGACGGCAACCTGTCCGACTACGGAACCGACATCCCGGTCTCGCTGGAGGGCGCTCAGGGCACCAAGGCGGGCCCGAAGCTCGCCGACGACTTCACCGAGCGTCTGCAGACGTTCTGGACCGGCGAGGGCAACCCCGAGGTGAAGGACTTCACCTACGCGGGTGAGGCCTACGACGCGGTCGTCCTCGTGGCGCTCGCCTCGCTGGCGGCGAACTCCACGAAGGGCGCCGACATCGCGAAGAAGATGCAGGAGGTCTCCGGCGGATCGGGCGACGGCAAGGCGTGCACCACGTTCGCCGACTGCGCCAAGATCATCAACGACGGCGGCACCGCCGACTACAACGGCTACTCCGGCGACGTCACGTTCGACGAGAACGGCGACCCGCAGGGTGCCACGATCGGCATCTACAAGTACGGTGCTGACAACAAGGTCGAGCGCACCAACTGAGATCACGAAGAGGCCCCGGATGCTCGCATCCGGGGCCTCTTCGCTGCCCTCCCCGCAAAGGGGAGGAGCGGGTCAGGCGGCGTCCTCCTGGCCGAGCGTTCCGAGGTACAGTCCGATGACCTTCGGATCGTTCAGCAGGTCGCGGCCAGTGCCCTCATAGGCGTCACGGCCTTGATCCAGCACGTACCCGCGATCGCAGATCTGCAGGCAGCGGCGGGCGTTCTGCTCGACCATGATGGTCGTCACGCCGGCCTTGTTGATGTCCGAGACGCGGATGAACGCGTCGTCCTGGCGCACCGGTGACAGCCCGGCGGACGGCTCGTCCAACAGCAGCACGGACGGATCCATCATCAGCGCGCGCGACATCGCGACCATCTGCCGCTCACCGCCGGAGAGCGAGCCGGCGCGCTGGTTCAGGCGCTTGCCCAGCTCGGCGAAGATGCCGGTGACGAACTCCAGACGCTCGTTGTAGATCCTGGGGTTCTGGTAGAGCCCCATCTGCAGGTTCTCCGCGATCGACAGCGACGGGAACACGTTGTTGGTCTGCGGCACGAAGGCGACCCCGCGCTTGACGAGTTTGTCGGCTTTGAGGCCGACGATGCTCTCGCCCTTCACGGTGATGTCGCCGGAGCGCACGTTGACCATGCCGAAGATCGACTTCAGCAGCGTGGACTTGCCGGCACCGTTCGGTCCGATGATGCCGATCAGCTCGCCCTGGCGTGCGACGAGGTTCGCACCGTTGAGGATGTTCACGCCGGGCAGGTAGCCGGCGTGCACATCGGTCAGCTCGACGATGACCTCGCGGTCGTCGCCCTGGGTCGCTGAGCCCGTCGAAAGGCCCGTCGAAGTGGCATCCGTCATGACTTCTCCTCCTCGCCGGCGTCCTCGGCCTCGAGCTCGGCCTCCGCCTCGGCTTCGATCTTCTCGCGCAGGCGGATCGCCCGCTCTGCGGACTCCTGGTCGACCACGGTGAGGCGGCCGGTGACGACCCCGAGGTCGAGATCCTGGTGGGCGCCGAGGTAGGCGTCGACGACGGCCGGATCCTCCATGACGTCCTCCGGCGGACCCTCAGCGACCACGCGGCCCTCGGCCATCACGACGACCCAGTCGGCGATGTGCCGCACCATGTGCATGTCGTGCTCGACGAAGAGCACGGTCATGCCGCGGTCCTTCAGATCGAGGATGTGGTCCAGCAGCGACTGCGTGAGCGCCGGGTTCACCCCGGCCATCGGCTCGTCGAGCATCACCAGGGCGGGGTCGCTCATCAGCGCGCGCGCCATCTCGAGCAGCTTGCGCTGCCCTCCCGAGAGGGATGCCGCGAAGTCCTTCTCCTTGGCGTCGAGCTTGAACCGGGCGAGCAACTCGCGGGCGCGGTCCTCGATCTCCTTCTCCTGCTTGCGCCAGGCGCCGGGGAACAGGCTCGACCAGAACCGCTCGCCCTTCTGGCCGGGCGCGCCGAGCTTCATGTTCTCGAGCACGGTCAGCAGCGACAGGGACTTCGTGAGCTGGAACGTGCGCACCTGGCCCATGCGGGCGACCTTGAACGACGGGACCCCGGCGAGGTTGTGCCCGTCGAACGACCAGGTGCCGGTATTCGGCTTGTCGAATCCGCAGAGCAGGTTGAACAGCGTGGTCTTGCCGGCTCCGTTCGGACCGATCAGCGCGGTGATCGCCCCACGGGGGATCTCGAGATGATCCACGTCGACGGCCACGAGACCGCCGAAGCGGCGCTGCACGGCATCGGCCACCAGGATCGGATCGACTTTCGCGACGCCGGGGGCCGCGGGCCCCTTGGCGAGGCCGGTGGTCTTCGGACGGCGGATGCTGCCGGTCGTGGGCGCACCCTCGACCGGAATGTTGTCACTTGACAAAGGTCATCTCCCTCTTGTCTCCGAGGATGCCCTGCGGGCGGAAGATCACGAGCAGCATCAGCGCGATACCCACGAAGATGAACACCAGCGTGGACGCCTGGCTGTCGGACATCGGCAGGATGCCGGCGTTCGCCATGCTCGGGAGCAGGTTGGCCATGAACGCGAAGACCAGCCAGAACAGCACCGCGCCGAGTGTCGGGCCGAACACGGTGGCAGCACCGCCGAGCAGCAGGATCGTCCACAGGAAGAACGTCAGCGAGGTCGTATAACTGCCGGGGACGACCGCCGACGGGAGGACGAACACGATCCCACCGGCCGCTCCGAGGATGCCGCCGACGACGAGCGCCTGCATCTTGTAGGCGAACACGTTCTTGCCGAGCGAGCGCACGGCGTCCTCGTCCTCGCGGATGCCCTTGAGCACGCGGCCCCAAGGGCTGCGCATCAGGGCCCAGACCAGCAGGATGCCGAGCGCCAGGAGGATGAGGCCGAACACGCGGGTCCAGAGCTGATCGGCGCTCCATGTCCACGGGCCGAACCCGTAGGTTCCCTCCGGGAACGGATTCGCGTCGCGGAAGCCGCCGTTGTACTGCGCCAGGCCGTCGGCGGAGTTGGTCCACGCGTCGAAGAGCTGCGTGGTGAACAGCAGGCGCACGATCTCACCGGCCGCGATGGTCGCGATGGCGAGGTAGTCGGCGCGCAGCCGCAGCGTCGGGATGCCGAGCAGCACCGCGAACAGCGCTCCGCCGAGCAGGCCGATCAGCATGCCGATCCACCACGACAGACCGAAGGTGAGCACCGAGATGGCGTAGCCGTACCCGCCGATGGCCATGAACGCCGCCATGCCGAAGTTCAGCAGGCCGGCGTAGCCGAAGTGCACGGCGAGGCCGGTCGCGGCGAGTGCGTACGCGATCGTGACCGGGCTGAGCAGGTAGACGGCGGTGTTGTTGAAGATGCTTCCGAAGTCCATGATCAGCCCAGCCTTTCCTTGCGTCCGAGCAGACCCTGCGGCCTGACCAGGAGGATGATGATGAGCACGACCAGAGCGCTGGCGTACTTGAGGTCGGAGGGGATCCAGAGGGTGGACACCTCGACCGCGATGCCGACGATCAGCGAGCCGATCAGCGCGCCGAACGCGGTGCCGAGACCGCCGAGGGTGATCGCGGCGAACATCAGCAGCAGCATCTGCGTGCCCATGTCCCACTTCACGCCCGGCCGGAAGTACGCCCACAGGATGCCGGAGATGGCGGCCAGCACGCCGGCGATGATCCAGACGATGCGGATCACCTTGTCGACGTCGATGCCGGACGCCGCAGCGAGCTGCGGGTTGTCCGAGATCGCGCGGGTGGCCTTGCCGATGCGGGTACGGGTGAGGAAGAACGCCACGCCGATGATGACGACGATGCTCACTCCCATGCCGATCAGGTCGATGTAGGAGAGAGACACGGGGCCGAACTGCAGCGGCGCGGGGCTGGCGCCGGGCAGCTGATAGGTGCCGCCGCCGATGACGAACTGGAACGCGTATCGCAGGGCCAGCGAGAGTCCGATGCTCACGATCATCAATTGCACGATCCCGAGCCCGCGCCTTCGCAGCGGCCGCCAGATCCCGGCATCCATCGCCCAGCCGAGGAGGCCGCCGCCGATGACCGCGGCGATGATGCCGAGCCACAGGGGCAGGTGCCAGGTCGTCGTGAACACCAGCGCGACCAGGCCACCCCAGGTGACCATCTCGCCGTGCGCGAAGTTGGAGAGCCGCGTCGTGCCGTAGATGAGTGCGGCTCCCATCGACGCGAGCGCAAGCAGCAGACCGAAGTTCAGCCCGCCGATCGTGCGCGAGATCAGCTGGTCCCAGAACGAGATCGTGACCCGCTCTCCCTCGCCGAGGAACAGATTCATGATCTTCGTGCCGGTGAGGCCGAACTCGACCTCGAACGACGCTGTCGTGCCGGCGATCGGCTGCGTGCCCTCCGGCAGCTGCGCCGCGTCGACGATGACTCCCTTGGGCAGTGTCTCCTCGTCGACGGTGAGGACGTACTTCTCCTTCTCGGGGACGTACAGGCGCCACTTGCCCTCGGCATCCGTCTTCGTCTCGCCCTCGAAGCCCTTGCCCTCGATCGAGAGGACGACGTCGGGCACGGGTTCATCGTCGAACGTGATCACCCCCGCGAAGTAGAAGTCGGTCTTCTCCTGATCATCACCGGGGGCGGCATGCGCCGGGGGAGTGATCAGTATCGCGAGCATGAGTGCTGCCAGGATCGCCAGCAGCGCTATCAGCCCGCGCCGGGGTCGGCTGAGAGCCGGGGTTCTGAGTCCCACAGGGCCTCCACATCGAGAGCGTCCGAGCAGGCTTCGGCGCCGCTCGGGTGACGGACGTCGCACTGAGCGTAACCCGGGGACCGCTGTGCGCGCACCCTGCGTGATGAACATGGAACCAACCTGGAATACTGCACAGCCGGGCGCGTTTAGAATCTGTATAGACGGGCGTGTCCCGTCCGGCCACTGTCGTCCCCGCGCATCCGCCATCGACCGCGCCACCGGGCGCAGAGGAGCCATTCATGGAGCAGCACGACCCGTTCGGTTTCGTCGGACTCACCTACGACGATGTTCTGCTGCTTCCTGGGCATACCGACGTCATCCCCAGCGAGGCCGACACCTCTTCGCGGGTCACCCGTCGCATCTCGGTCGCCACCCCGCTGCTCTCCAGCGCGATGGACACCGTGACCGAGGCGCGCATGGCGATCGCCATCGCCCGTGAGGGCGGCATCGGCATCCTGCACCGCAACCTCTCGATCGCCGACCAGGCCGCCGACGTCGACCGCGTCAAGCGCAGCGAGTCGGGCATGATCACCGACCCGATCACCACGACGGCGGACGCCACGGTCGAAGAGGTCGACGCGCTGTGCGCGAAGTACCGCATCTCGGGCCTGCCGGTCGTCGACGCGGACGGCCGTCTGATCGGCATCGTCACGAACCGCGACATGCGCTTCGTCTCGGGCTTCGAGCGCCAGACCACCCTGGTCAAGGACATCATGACCAGCGAGAACCTCGTCACCGCCAAGGTCGGCGTCGCCGCGGGCGAGGTCATCGCACTGTTCGCGAAGCACCGCGTCGAGAAGCTGCCTCTGATCGACGAGAACGGCAAGCTCGCGGGCCTCATCACCATCAAGGACTTCGACAAGAGCGAGAAGTACCCGCTCGCCACCAAGGACGAGCAGGGCCGACTGCGCGTCGGTGCCGCGATCGGCTTCTTCGGCGACGCATGGGAGCGCGCGGAGGCGCTGCGCGACGCGGGCGTCGACGTGCTCGTGGTCGACACCGCCAACGGACAGTCGCAGGGCGTCATCGACCTGGTCAAGCGTCTGAAGGCCGACCCGTCCTTCGCGCACATCGACGTCATCGGCGGCAACGTCGCGACCCGTGAGGGCGCGCAGGCGCTCATCGACGCGGGCGTCGACGCCGTCAAGGTGGGCGTCGGGCCGGGCTCCATCTGCACCACCCGCGTGGTCGCCGGCGTCGGCGTGCCCCAGGTCACCGCCGTGTACGAGGCATCCCTCGCCGCGCGTCCGGCCGGTGTGCCGGTGATCGCCGACGGTGGTCTGCAGTACTCCGGCGACATCGCCAAGGCGCTGGTCGCCGGTGCCGACGCCGTGATGCTGGGCTCGCTGCTGGCGGGCACCGACGAGTCGCCGGGCGAGATCGTCTTCCAAGCCGGCAAGCAGTTCAAGCAGTACCGCGGCATGGGCTCGCTGGGCGCGATGCAGACCCGCGGCAAGCAGACCTCGTACTCGAAGGACCGCTACTTCCAGGCCGACGTCCCCAGCGACGACAAGCTCATCCCCGAGGGCATCGAGGGCCAGGTGCCGTACCGCGGACCCGTGTCGGCCGTCGCCTACCAGTTGGTCGGCGGTCTGCGTCAGTCCATGTTCTACGTGGGCGCGCGCACCATCGAGGAGCTGAAGACCCGCGGCAAGTTCGTGCGGATCACCGCGGCCGGTCTGAAGGAGTCGCACCCGCACGACGTGCAGATCGTCGTCGAGGCGCCGAACTACAAGAAGTAAGCGCTGGACACGGGAAGGGCGGATGCTGCGGCATCCGCCCTTCCCGTGTCCGGGGTGCGGCGTAGCGTGAACCGCATGTGCCGCAGCATCCACACTCTCCACAACTTCGAACCGGCCGCCACCTCGGACGAGGTGCACGCCGCCGCACTGCAGTACGTGCGCAAGATCGCGGGCACGACCAAGCCCTCGAAGGCCAATCAGGAGGCCTTCGACAGGGCCGTCGCCGAGATCTCGCACATCACGCAGCACCTGCTCGACGACCTCGTCGCGACCACCCCGCCGAAGAACCGCGAGGAGGAGGCGGAGAAGAAGCGCGCCAGGGCGATCGCCTCCGGCAGATACGCCGCCTGACCGGCATCCGCGCGCGCCGCATGACCCTGCGTGACGGCTCGTTTCGGGGCATGACGGCGGGTCTCGACGCCGCTCAGGCGCGTCGCTAGCGTCGCGGTCATGACTCTTCTTCAGGACAGCACCGCCATCGCCGACATCACCGCAGAACAGCGCGCGCAGCGCCTCGAGGCAGCCGGCTCGGCGTGGCACAGCCGCATCGCGGCCGACGCCGCCAACGCCCAGCTCACGTACACGGTGACCGGCCGTGGTGTCGGCTCCGTCGGCACGGAGATCACCTCGGGCAAGCACCGCTTCCTCGTCGATGAGCCGGCCGGTCTGGCCGGCGACGATGCCGCGCCCAGCCCGGTCGAGTACGCGCTCGGCGCTCTCGTATCGTGTCAGGTCGTGGTCTTCCGCCTGTACGCCCAGGCGCTCGGGCTGACGATCGACGACATCGCCATCACGGCGGAGGGCGACCTCGACGTGCGCAAGCTGTTCGGCATCGACGAGTCCGGTCGCGCCGGTTTCCACGACGTGCGGGTGCGCGTCGACATCACCGGTCCGGACAGCGCCGAGGACTACGAGCGGCTCCGCGTCGTCGTCGAGGAGCACTGCCCGGTGCTCGACCTGTTCGCGAACACGGTGCCCACGTCCGGCGAGCTCGTCTGAGGCATCCGTCCGCCGGTGGCCGGGACGGCGTCGGCCGCTCCCATAGGCTGAGCGCATGGGGTCAGCGTCGTCACTCACTCGCGGTCAGGTCGCGCGGTACGCGATCGGTTCGCTCGGGACGGGCGGGTTCGCCACGCTGCCCGGGCTCGTCCTGGTCTACTACCTGACCGATTCCCTCGGCGTGACGGCGCTCGCCGCCGGCGCGATCGTCACCGCGGCGAAGGTGTGGGACGTGCTGATCGACCCCGTGATCGGCGGACTCAGCGACCGCTCCTATGCGCGCACGGGCACACGACGCTGGTTCATGCTGCTCGGCGGCGTCGGACTGCCGCTCGCGTTCGTGCTGACCTTCGCCGTGCCGGCATCCTTCTCCCCGCTGCCCGCGGCAGCGTGGGTGTTCGTCGCGTTCGTGATCGCCGCGACCTGCTTCAGCCTGTTCCAGGTGCCATACATCGCGCTGCCTGCGGAGCTCACCGACGACTATCGTGAGCGCACCCGGCTGCTGACCTGGCGCGTGGTGGTGCTGACGCTCGCGATCCTGCTGTTCGGCTCGGGCGGACCTGAACTGCGCGGCATGTTCCCCGACGACCCGCTGCGCGGCTACCTCGTGATGGCGATCGTCGCGGCTGTCGTGCTCGGCATCGGGATGCTGATCTCGGCATCCGTCGCACCCCAGCGGCCCGCGCTGCCGGTGGTGCCCGGCGCGTCGATCGGCACGCACTACCGCGACGGCATCCGGGTGCTGCGGCAGAGCCAGCCGTTCCGCTCGCTGCTGCTCACCTTCATGCTGCAGGGGCTCGCGACCGGTCTCATGCTCGCGGCCGCGCAGTACGTCGCGCGCTGGGTGCTGCACGACGAGGGAGCGGTGACGCCGCTGTTCGCCGCGCTGATCGCCCCGGCGCTGCTGATGGCGCCGGTGTGGAAGATCATCGCCGACCGCACCGGCAAGGAGCGGGCGTTCCGCCTGGCCAGCCTGGTGTTCCTGCTCGCGACGCTCGTGCTCATGGTCATGGTGTGGCTGCCCGGGTGGTGGATCCTCGCTCCGGTGGCGCTCGCCGGCGCCGCGTACGCCGGCATGCAGACCCTGCCGATGGCGATGCTGCCCGACGTGATCGCGCACGATCGGTCGACCAGCGGCGGCGAGAACCGCTCGGGAGTGTTCAGTGGCGTGTGGACGGCGGGCGAGACCACCGGCATGGCGCTCGGCGCGACCGTGCTGTCGATCGTGCTCGCGCTCACGGGCTACGCGGAGTCGACCGCCGGTGTGCTCGTCGAGCAGCCGGCCGCCGCGGTGGCCGGCATCGCCGTGGCGTTCAGCGCCCTCCCCGCGGTGCTCATGGTGCTGAGCCTGGTCACCCTGTCGCGCTACCGCCTGCGCGAGCACGACATCGTGGGGACAGCGGCATGAGCGGCATCCTGGACCGGCTGCGCGAGCTGCGCGCCGGAGACGCGCCCACGCACGGCGGACATGTGCTCGCGTACGTCTACGACTCGGGGATGCCGGAGCTCGACGAGCTCGCGGATGCCGCGGCGTCCCTCGCCCGGCCCGTGAACGGGCTCGACCCCACCGTCTTCCCGTCGATCGCCGCGATGGAGCGCGACGTACTCGGCTTCGTGCGCAGGGCGTTGCACGGCGGTCGCGACGTCGTCGGGTCGGTGACGAGCGGCGGCACCGAGAGCTGCCTGCTCGCGGTGAAGACCGCCCGGGACCTCTGGCGTGCCGATGGCGGCGCGGGACGGCCCAGGCTGCTGGCACCGTCGACCGCGCACGCCGCGTTCCAGAAGGCGGCACGGATGTTCGACCTGGACTACGACGCGGTGCCGTGCCGGCCGGACGGCACCGTCGACCCCGACGACCTGGTCGCGCGGATGGACGAAGACGTGGCGCTCGTCGTCGTCTCCGCCCCGGCGTATCCGAGCGGCGCGCTCGACCCGATCCGGCAGGTGGCCGCGGCGGCGAAGTCGCGCGGCATCCGCTGCCACGCGGACGCCTGCTTCGGCGGGCTGGTGCTGCCGTGGTGGCCGGATGCTCCGGTGTGGGACTTCCGTGTGCCCGGCGTGACGAGCATCTCGGCCGACCTGCACAAGTTCGGCTACGCGCCGAAGGGCGTGTCGGTGCTCATGCACCGCGGCCGCCGGCAGCACCGCGCGCAGTTCTTCGCGACGACGCGCTGGCCGGGGTATCCGGTCGTGAACCCGACGCTGCTCGGCTCGAAGTCCGCGTCGCCGCTCGCCGCCGCCTGGGCGATCGTGCAGCGGCTCGGGGACGCCGGGTTCGCCGAGCTCACCGCGTCCATCGCGCGGGTCGCGCGCGGCATCCGCACCGAGGTGGAGACGATCCGCGGGCTGACGGTGATGGGTGATCCGGTGGGACCGGCGATCGCTCTGATCGCCGACACGTCGGTGCCCGCGCCGGAACGCGTGGACCCGCACCGGCTCGCCGATCAGCTGGCGCAGCACGGCTGGAAGATCCAGCACCAGCCAGGCTTCACGCAGGCGGACGAATCGAAGCTGCCTCGCAGTGCGCATCTCACCCTCACTCCGGTGCTGGAGCGGAACCTGCCGGAGTTCCGGCAGGCGCTCGCAGCGGCATCCGATGCGGTGCGCGGCCGCGGGGCGGCTGACGGGCGACTGCTGGCCGGCGCGGTGCGGATGCTGGGTTACGGCCCCGATCGTGTTCCCGGGCCGGAGGCGTCCTGGCGCCTGCTGCGGATCGCCGGTGCGGGCAGCGTCACGCCCGGCCAGCCGATGTCGACTCTCATGGCGCTGATCGAGGAGCTGCCTGCCTCGGTCGCCGAAGCGCTGCTCACCGAGCTGCTGGCGAGGTTCTCCGAGCCGCGCTGAGCAGCGCCGGCGTCATCGACTGCAGGAGCGTTGGCGAGGACAGGATGCTTGCTCGGCATTCGTCCTGTTCTGGGGTGTTGTCCTGTTCTCGGTGACGCGGGGTCGGGGAGGGCACGTCACCGAGAACAGGAGATCAGCGACGAGCGGCGAGGTGAAGACCCTGTGCGATCGCGTTCACGATCGTCTGCTGCACATAGCGCGCGTCGAACATGACCTGTTGGTAGTCGAAACGGAGCACGGTGTATCCGAGCAACGCCAGCCGCGCGTCCTGCCGCATGTCTCGGCGGCGATCCTCGGGCTTGCTGTGGAACTCGAATCCATCGAGCTGCACGATCAGTCGCTCACCGATGAGGGCATCGACGGGATGCCCGTCGATGACGACCTGCTGCCGCACCTGTACCCCGCAGCTCCGCATGATCCTGAGGAAGGTGGTCTCGACTCCGGAGTCCGAGAGCACGCCGACCCGCTCGAGCACCTCCCCGACGGCTGTGCTTCTCCAAACGGTACGGCGCACCTGATCCAGAGTGACGTGTCCCTTCCGCAGCGCGGACTCCCAGATCGCCAGGGCGGAGGCGAGTTCCTGGCAGCGAGCCACGTGATACAGCACATTCAGGATCGGGTCCGCGGTCGTGAACTTCGCCACAGGGACGGGCCCGGTCGCCCAATGCAGCCGGCGCAGCGGTGCGGCGTTCCTCGATGCTGTGGCCGGGACGGCGAGGTGTGTCTCGGTGGTGTTCTCGCTCCACAGGCCCAGTTCCTTCGCAGCCGTGACGCACGTCACCCGCCCGCTCACCTCGGCGGCCGCGCGACGGGCATCGCTGCACTGAGCGGTCAGCAGCCACGAGCGGCGCATCCGCTCCAGATGTCCGGCATCCACGGCCTTCTTGATCTGGTGGGCGGTGTAGCCCGCGGTGCGAAGATCTCGGCTGTGGGCAATGCCGTCGTGGTCGCGCATCCAGGTCGCAAGGGGAATGGTCATGCGGACGAGGATGCTCCGGTGCACGGCATGTGGTTCGCGGGAGAAGCGGGGCTGTGGAGAACACGGCGGAGGACGCGCGATGTGGACGACGAGTCGTGCGTCCGAGAACAGGAGAAACGGCGAGGGTAGGACGGATGCCGGGAATCTGTCCTGTCCTGGCGGGATCTCCTGTTCTGGGGAGGGGCCGAGTGCTCTGGAAAGGGACCAAGCCTGATAGCCTGGTCGGCTCGCCTTCGCGAAGGAACGCGGCGGGCGGAAGGACCACCACCGTGGGATACATCGACGTCGCCGGCGTCTCACTCACCCTGCCCGACGGCCGCCCGCTGCTCGACGAGGCGACTTTCCGCGTCGGCGCAGGCTCCACCAGCGCGCTGATCGGCCCCAACGGGGCCGGCAAGTCCACCATCCTGCGGATCATCCGCGGCGATCTCGCGCCGGATGACGGCGTCGTGACGATCGACGGATCGCTCGGCGTGATGGACCAGTTCGTCGGCCACGGCCGCGTCGGCCAGACGGTGCACGACCTGCTGATCTCGGTCGCGCCCGCCCGCATCCGGCAGGCGGCCGAGGCGCTCGAGACCGCGGAGAACGCGCTCATCGAGGACGACACCGAGCGCACCCAGATGCGGTACGCGACGGCGCTCGCCGAGTACGCGGATGCCGGTGGCTACGAGCACGAGACCGTCTGGGACCAGTGCACGGTGGCGGCACTCGGCGTGCCCTTTGAACGCGCGCGGTTCCGCGACCTCGGCACTCTGTCCGGCGGCGAGCAGAAACGGCTCGCCCTCGAGGCCCTGCTTCGTGGACCGGACGACGTGCTGCTGCTCGACGAGCCGGACAACTACCTCGACGTGCCGGGCAAGCGCTGGCTGGAGGAGCGGCTGCGCGAGACGCCGAAGACCGTGCTGCTGGTCTCACACGACCGCGAGCTGCTGGCACGAGCCGCCGACCGCATCGTCACGCTCGAACCCGGCGGTGCCGGCGCGACGGCGTGGGTGCACGGCGGCGGCTTCGGCACCTACCACCAGGCCCGCATCGACAGGATGGACCGCCTCGACGAGCTGCGCCGGCGCTGGGACGAGCAGCACGAGAAGCTGAAGACGCTGGTCGCGAACCTCAAGGTCAAGGCCGAGGCGAACGACGGCTTCGCCTCTCGGTACCGTGCGGCGCAGACCAGACTGCGGAAGTTCGAGGAGGCGGGGCCTCCCGAGGAGCGCCCGCCCGCCCAGGAGTTCGACATGCGGCTGCGCGGCTCGCGCACCGGCAAGCGCGCGATCGTGTGCACGGCGCTCGAGCTCACGGGCCTGATGCGTCCGTTCGACGCGGAGATCTGGTTCGGGGATCGGGTCGCCGTGCTGGGCTCGAACGGCTCGGGCAAGTCGCATTTCCTCCGCCTCCTCGCCCGAGGCGGCAGCGACCCCGATCCGACGCTCGGGCACCTGACGGGTGCGGGGGAGCGGCTCGACGAGGTCGCGCACACCGGCGCGGCGGTGCTCGGTGCGCGCGTCGTGCCGGGCCTCTTCGCGCAGACGCACGCGCATCCGGAGTTCGCCGGCCGCACGCTGCTCGAGATCCTGCACCGCGGCGACGACCGACGAGCGGGAATGCCGCGCGACGCGGCGAGCTCCGCGCTGGACCGGTACGGTCTCGTACGCCAGGCGCAGCAGGAGTTCGCCCAGCTCTCGGGCGGGCAGCAGGCGCGCTTCCAGGTGCTGCTGCTCGAGCTCTCCGGCGCCACGCTGCTGCTGCTCGACGAGCCGACCGACAACCTCGACCTGGAGTCGGCCGAGGCGCTGGAGGACGCGATCGCCCGGTTCGAGGGCACGGTCGTCGCGGTGACGCACGACCGCTGGTTCGCCCGCTCGTTCGACCGGTTCCTCGTGTTCGGTGAGGACGGCGGAGTCTACGAGTCGGATGCTCCGGTCTGGGACGAGCGTCGTGTCGTGCGGGCTCGCTGAGTCCTCCGGGCAAGCCGGGTAGTCTGAAGGGGTGAGCATGGACTTCGAGATCGGCCGAGGCAAGCGCGCCCGTCGCGCATACACGTTCGACGACATCGCGGTGGTTCCCTCGCGACGCACGCGGAACCCCGAAGACGTCTCGACGGCATGGACGATCGACGCCTTCGCGTTCGACATCCCCGTCATCGGCGCGCCGATGGACTCGGTCGTCAGCCCGCAGACGGCGATCATGCTTGGCCGCCTCGGCGGTCTCGGCGTGCTCGACCTCGAGGGCCTGTGGACCCGGTACGAGAACCCCGAGCCGCTGCTCTCCGAGATCGCGGGCCTCCCGGCCGATCGCGCGACGGTGCGGATGCAGGAGCTGTACTCCGAGCCGATCAAGCCCGAGCTCATCAAGTCGCGTCTGGCTGAGATCCGCGAGGCCGGTGTCACGGTCGCGGGCTCCCTCACGCCGCAGCGCACCCAGGAGCTCTACCAGACCGTCGTCGAGGCGGGCGTCGACCTCTTCGTCATCCGGGGCACCACGGTGTCCGCCGAGCACGTCTCGAGCGTCGCGGAGCCGCTGAACCTGAAGAAGTTCATCTACGACCTCGACGTGCCGGTGATCGTCGGCGGCGCCGCCACCTACACCGCTGCGCTGCACCTGATGCGCACCGGCGCGGCCGGCGTGCTGGTCGGGTTCGGCGGGGGAGCGGCGTCCACCACGCGCGCCACCCTCGGCATCCACGCGCCGATGGCCACGGCGGTCTCCGATGTCGCCGCCGCGCGCCGCGACTACCTCGACGAGTCCGGCGGTCGCTACGTGCACGTGATCGCCGACGGTGGCGTCGGCACCTCGGGCGACGTGGTGAAGGCGCTGGCGATGGGCGCGGACGCGGTCATGCTCGGCGTCGCCCTCGCGCGCGCCACGGATGCTCCCGGCCGGGGCTTCCACTGGGGCGCCGAGGCGCACCACCCGCAGCTGCCGCGCGGTCGTCGCGTGCCGGTCGCGGGCGTGGCCACGCTCGAAGAGGTGCTGTACGGGCCCGCTCCCGTCGCAGACGGCACGGCCAACCTCATCGGCGCGCTGCGCAAGTCGATGGCGACCACCGGATACTCGGACCTGAAGGAGTTCCAGCGGGTCGAGGTCGTGCTGGCGCCCTACGAGGCCGGATGACTCGGGGCCCGATAACCGCAACGCAGGACTTCCCTCCCACGCTCCGGGAGGTGATGCTGCGCGGGCGCTGGCTGGGCATGCTCGCGCTCTGCCTCGTCGTCGCCGGTGTGTTCGCCTGGCTGGGGCAGTGGCAGCTGGGTCGCGCCATCGACACCGCGCCGCCGGAGCCGGGGATGACCGAGAAGGTGCAGCCGCTCACCGACGTGGTCGAGCCCGGTGAGTACCTCGCCGAGCCCCTGGTCGGGCAGAAGGTCACCACCGGCGGGACCTGGGTACCCGAGGACTTCATCGTGGTCTCCGGTCGCTTCAACGACGGCGTGGCGGGCTACTGGGTCACCGGCCAGCTGCGCGTCGCCGAGCGCACCTCGATCGCGGTCGCGATCGGGTTCGCGCCCACCCGCGAGAAGGCGGATGCCGCAGCATCCGCCCTTTCCTCGAGGGGGGCCGCGGAGGCCGAGATCACCGGCCGCGTCATCTCGGACGAAGGTCCCGTCGTCACCCGGGATCCGTTCGATCTGAACCGGATGTCGCCCGCCGCGCTGCTCAGTCGCTGGCACGAGATCGACCAGCTGGACGTGTACCGCCCGTACCTGGCATCGACCGAGGCGACCGCCGGCCTCGCCGACATCTCCTCGCCGGCACCGGAGGAGCGCTCCTCGGTGAACTGGCTGAACATCTTCTACGCGATCGAGTGGGCGATCTTCGCCGGCTTCGCGTTCTACCTCTGGTACCGGCTCGCCAAGGACGCCTGGGAGCGCGAGGTCGAGGAGTTCGACGATCGTCAGGACGCGGCCGCGGCCTCCTGAGCGGCTCGCAGATGACGATTCGGTGACCGGATCGCGAATGGCATTGAGGAATGTCCCAGCTGGGTCATAAGGTCTGTGTCATGTGCGTGCGCAGCCCGGCGCACGCGACCGGTGGTTCCACGAGAACCGCCGCTTGACCCGAGGAGACAGCACTGATGATGTCCGCCCCCGACGACGCGAACCGCAAGGTCCCTGTCCCGCGCAGAAGGGCGCGCGCCTGCGCCCTCGTCACCTCCGCAGCGGTCGCTCTGAGCTTCGGCTCGATCGCCGCGACGCCGGCCTTCGCAGACACGAGCGGGACGGGGGTGGTCATCAACGAGGCCTACCTGTCCGGCGGCAGCGCCGGCGCGGCGTTCGTGAACAAGTTCGTCGAGCTCTACAACCCGACCTCTGAGGCCGTGAAGCTCGACGGCAAGTCGCTGCAGTACCGGTCCGCATCCGGCACCGCAGGCTCGAACGGCGTCGTGCCCCTCACAGGGTCGATCCCCGCCGGCGGCTACTACCTGGTGCAGGGCGGCAGCAACGGCGCGAACGGTGCCGCGCTCCCCACGCCGGATGCGACCGGCAACCTCAACCCCAGCGGCACCACCGGCACGATCGCCCTGGTGAACAGCACCTCCGCCGTGACGCTGCCCACCGGATCGGTGACCGGCGGCGCCGTCGTGGACCTGCTCGGGTACGGCACCTCGAACACCTTCGAGAAGGCTGTGGCGACCGCGCCGTCCGGCAACACCGACGTCAAGTCCCTGAACCGCACGAACGGCGCGGACAGCGACGACAACAGCAAGGACTTCTCGCTCTCGGCCACGATCACGCCGCAGAACTCCGGCGGCGGCACGGATCCGGGCCCGGGGCCCGACCCCGTGACCGCGACGATCGCCGAGGTGCAGGGCACCGCGGACAATGCCGCGATGGACGGGCAGACCGTGACCGTCCAAGGCGTCGTCACCGGCGACTACCGCACCGGCGGGTACAAGGGCATCAGCATCCAGACGCAGGGCTCCGGCGGCGCGACGGATGCCACCCCAGGGGCTTCCGACGGCGTGTTCGTCTACCTGAATGCGCTCAAGGCATCCGGTGTGAACATCGGCGACCTCGTCTCGGTCACCGGCACGGTCAGCGAGTACTTCGGCCAGACGCAGATCAACCCGGCATCCGAGGCCGGCGTCGCGGTGGTCACCGCCGGCGTGGGCGTCCCCGCCGCCACCCCGCTGCCCGCCGACGTCGTCGGCGCCGACCGCGAGGCGTACGAGAACATGCTCGTGGCGCCGACCGGCAGCTACGCGCTGGCCTCCAGCCACCAGCTCTACAACTACGGCGCACTGTGGCTGAACCCGGACGAGCTGAATGTCAAGAGCACCGAGGCCAAGCGCCCCGGCGCCGAGGCGGATGCGATCGCGGCGGCGAACCGCGCCAGCCGCATCCTGCTCGATGACGGATGGTCGACGCAGGTCACCAACGCCGCCCACCCCGGCCAGCAGCCGTACTTCACGAAGGACACCGTCGTGCGCAACGGCGACACCGTGGACTTCTCGGAGCACGGCTATGTTCTGCAGTACGGCTTCGACGACTGGCGCCTGCAGCCCGTCGTCCCGATCGACGACTCCAGCGACGCCTCGTACAAGGTCACGTTCAACGCGGAGAACCCGCGCACGACGACCCCGCCGGCCGTCGGCGGTGACTTCCAGGTCGCCTCGTTCAACGTGTACAACTACTTCACGACGCTCAGCAGTGAGAACTCCAACGCGCGCGGCGCGAAGGATGCTGCGCAGTTCGCGATCCAGAAGTCGAAGATCGTCGCGGCGATCAACGGGCTGGACGCCGATGTCGTGACGCTCATGGAGATCGAGAACTCGGTCAAGCTGGGCGACCCGGTCGACACCGCGCTGAAGGACCTGGTGTCCGGCCTGAACGCCGCCTCCGGTTCGGACGTCTGGGGTTACGTGCCCACGCCGGCCGCATTGCAGAATGCGGCGACGACCGACTACATCACCAGCGCGATCATCTACCGCAAGGCCGCCGTCAAGGCGGTCGGCGACGCTGTGACGGTCACCGACGAGACGGTGTGGGGCAACGCCCGTGAGCCCATCGCGCAGACCTTCGAGGCGGACGGCCGCACCTTCAGCGTCATCGCGAACCACTTCAAGTCGAAGTCCGACCCGAAGGACGGCACCAAGGAACCGGCCGACGGACAGGGCTTCTTCAACGCCGACCGTGTGAAGCAGGCGCAGTCCGTGCTGGCGCTCGCCGGTTCCGTGCAGAAGACCTCCGGCAGCGACGACGTGTTCCTGGTCGGCGACTTCAACGCGTACAGCGAAGAGGACCCGATCGACGTGTTCACCTCGGCCGGCTGGTCCGACCTGGTGGCACACACGACCGACGGCCAGTACACCTACACGTTCGACGGCGAGCTGGGCTCGCTCGACCACGTGATCGCGTCGCCGTCGCTGACGGCGTCCGTCACCGGCGCCGGCGTCTGGGGCATCAACTCGCCGGAGTGGAGCGACCGCGGCTACGCGTTCGGCGCCACCGAGTCCGGCACCCCGTACCGCTCGAGCGACCACGATCCGATCGTCGTGGGCGTGTCCAGCACCGAACCGCCGATCAGCATCGACGTCGCCACGATCAACGACTTCCACGGTCGTATCGAGGCCGACAGCGCGGCGGGCGGTGCAGCCGTGCTCGCCGGAGCGATCAAGCAGGTGCGCGAGGCGAACCCGAACACGGTGTTCGCCGCGGCCGGCGACCTCGTCGGCGCGTCGACCTTCACCTCGTTCATCCTCGACGACAACCCCACGATCGATGCGCTCAACGCCGCCGGTCTCGAGGTGAGCGCCGCGGGTAACCACGAGTTCGACCAGGGCTGGGAGGATCTGCGTGATCGGATCCAGCAGCGGGCGGACTGGGAGTACATCAGCTCCAACGTGTTCCTCAGGGGCGCGGACGACACCGCTCTCGCCCCGAGCTGGGTCAAGGACGTCGACGGCGTCAAGGTCGGTTTCGTCGGCGCGGTGACGGAAGAGCTCGACTCGCTCGTCTCGCCCGACGGGATCGCCGACCTCGAGGTCCGCGACATCGTGGCGTCCGTGAACAAGGCGGCCGACGCGCTCAGTGACGGCGACCCCGCCAACGGCGAGGCCGACGTCATCATCCTGCTCGTGCACGAGGGCGCCGCGACCACCGACGTGTCGAGCATCACGCCCGACTCGCCGCTGGGTGAGATCGTCTACGGCGTCGACTCCGACGTCGACGCGATCGTCTCGGCGCACACTCACCTGGCGTACAACCACGTCATCGATGGGCGCCCTGTCGTCTCGGCCGGCCAGTACGGCGAGAACTTCGGTCTGATGAACCTGAAGGTCGACCCGAAGACCCACGAGCTGCTCTCGATCTCGAACGAGATCAAGCCGCTCGCGCGTCAGATCGCCGACCCCAACGACCCGACCAAGAAGATCTGGGTGGCCAACTACCCGGCCGTTCCCGAGGTGCAGTCCATCGTCGACGCCGCCAAGAAGGAGGCCGACGTGATCGGCGCCGAGAAGGTCGGCGACATCACGGCGGACTTCAACCGGGCCCGTCAGAGCGACGGCAAGACCGAGAACCGCGGTGGCGAGTCGACGATCGGCAACTTCGTCGCCGACGTGCAGCAGTGGTCCACCGGCGCCGAGATCGCGCTGATGAACCCGGGTGGCATCCGCACCAACCTCACGTACGCGTCGAGCGGGGCGACCGACCCCGACGGCAACCTGACGTACCGCGAGGCGGCCACGGTGCAGCCGTTCGCCAACACCCTGGTGACGCTCGAACTCACCGGCGCGCAGCTGAAGAGCGTGCTCGAGGAGCAGTGGCAGCCGACCGGCGCGAGCCGTCCGTTCCTGAAGCTGGGCGTCTCGCAGGGCTTCGAGTACACTTACGACCCGGCTGCGGCGACGGGCCAGCGCATCACCTCGATGACGCTGAACGGCACGGCTATCGACCCGGCGAAGTCCTACCTGGTCGCGGCGAACTCGTTCCTCGCGGCCGGTGGCGACAACTTCTTCACGCTTGCCAAGGGCGCGAACAAGAAGGACACCGGCAAGATCGACCTGCAGTCGATGGTGGACTGGTTCTCGGCCAACAAGACCGCGACGCCCGACCTGAAGCAGCGCGCCGTGGGCGCGACGGTCACCCCGGCCGCCCCCGAGGGCGGTTACAAGGCCGGCGACCAGGTCACCGTGGCGCTCTCCTCGCTCGCGTTCAGCGCGGGTGAGCAGGCGCCGGGCGAGGTCAGCCTCTCACTGGGCGACGCCGTGCTGGCCACCGGTGCGGTCGACCCGACCGTCATCGACGCCGGTGACGAGGCGGGCCGCGCGACCCTCACCTTCACGGTTCCGCAGGGGGCGTACGGTCCGCAGCTGCTCACCGTGAGCGTGGCGGGCACCGGCACCACCGTGCAGCTGCCGATCGCCTTCGCCGAGGACGGGGGCCAGCCGCCGGTGTTCGACGGTGAGGTCTCGGTCGAGGCATCGAAGGTCGGCGCGGGCAAGAAGCTCGAGCTCTCGGGCTCCGGGTTCGTCCCTGGTGTCGAGACGAACGCCGAACTGCGCGGCAAGAAGGGTGCGGTCGTGGATCTCGGCGCCGTCGAGATCGCGGACGACGGCACCTTCCAGGTGTCGCTGACCGTGCCGAAGAACACCCAGCCCGGCAAGTACACCCTGGCGATCGTGCAGGACAGCGGCGACGAGGTCACCGTCACCGTGCACGTGAACCGCGGAAACAAGTGATCTGAGAGCCGGATCGAGCAGGGCCGTCGGGGTGACCCGGCGGCCCTGCTTCGTGCGCTCCGGCCTCGCCTAGAATGGACGTATGCCCGAACCGAAAGTCGCCAGTTTCCCGGCGATCCGCGGTGCACTGAAGTTCTACCAGGTCGCGTCCATCATCACCGGCGTCATGCTGCTGCTGCTGGTCGCCGAGATGGTGCTGAAGTACACGCCGATCCACCTCGAGCTCTTCGCGGGCGGATCAGGCGGGCTGCTGTGGTTCGCTCCCGTGGTGGAGGGACCCGACGGTGGTCTGATCTCCACCGGCGACGGGTTCAACCTCTCGCTCGGCATCCTCGTCGCGCACGGCTGGTTCTACGTCGTCTACCTGTTCGCATGCTTCCGCATGTGGAGCCTGATGCGCTGGCGCTTCCCGCGGTTCATCATGCTCGCCCTCGGCGGCGTCGTGCCGCTGCTCTCGTTCTTCATGGAGACCCGCGTCGCACGCGAAGTGCGGGCCTACCTCGCTACCCGCGAAGAGGCGGATGCTGCCGCATCCGTCCCCGCACCCACCACGGAAGGCACCCGGTGACCGAACAGAACTCCGCCGCCGCATCCAGCCCGGACACCGCGCAGCGGCCGGCGCTCGTCGTCGACTTCGGCGCGCAGTACGCGCAGCTCATCGCCCGTCGCGTCCGTGAGGCCGGCGTCTACAGCGAGATCGTGCCGCACACCGCGACGGCCGCCGAGATCGCCGCGAAGAACCCGGTCGCGATCATCCTCTCCGGCGGCCCGTCGTCGGTCTACGAGGAGGGTGCGCCGCAGCTCGACCCGGCCGTCCTGGAACTCGGCGTGCCGACGCTCGGCATCTGCTACGGCTTCCAGTACATGGCCCGCACCCTCGGCGGCGAGGTCGCGAACACCGGCCTGCGCGAGTATGGCGCGACCGACGCGATGATCCCGGTGAACGACAGCACGCTGCTGGGCGGCGAGCCCACCGAGCAGAACGTGTGGATGAGCCACGGTGACCAGGTGTCCCGTGCCCCAGAGGGCTTCGAGGTCCTGGCAACCACGCCCGCGACCAAGGTCGCCGCCTTCGCGAACGAGGAGCGCCACCTCTACGGTGTGCAGTGGCACCCCGAGGTGCGTCACTCCGACCACGGTCAGGCCGTCATCGAGAACTTCCTTCACAAGGGCGCCGGCCTCGCCGCCGACTGGAACAGCGGCAGCGTCATCGCCGAGCAGATCGAGCGCATCCGCGAGCAGGTCGGCGACGCGCGCGTCATCTCCGCGCTCTCCGGCGGCGTCGACTCGGCGGTCTCCACCGCGCTCGTGCACAAGGCCATCGGCGACCAGCTCACCGCGGTCTTCGTCGACCACGGTCTGCTGCGCAAGGGTGAGCGCGAGCAGGTCGAGCGCGACTACGTGGCATCCACCGGCGTCCGCCTGATCACCGTCGACGCGGCCGACACCTTCCTCGGTCACCTGGCCGGCGTGACCGACCCCGAGACCAAGCGCAAGATCATCGGTCGCGAGTTCATCCGCGCGTTCGAGCAGGTCCAGCGCGACCTCGTCGAAGAGGCCAAGGCGTCGGGCGAGAAGGTCAAGTTCCTCGTGCAGGGCACCCTGTACCCCGACGTCGTCGAGTCCGGCGGCGGCACGGGCACCGCGAACATCAAGTCGCATCACAACGTGGGTGGCCTGCCTGACGACCTCGACTTCGAGCTGATCGAGCCGCTGCGCGCTCTGTTCAAGGACGAGGTCCGCGCGATCGGCCGCGAGCTCGGCATCCCCGAGGCGATCGTCGGCCGCCAGCCGTTCCCCGGCCCGGGCCTCGGCATCCGCATCATCGGCGAGGTCACCCGCGAGCGACTGGACGTGCTGCGCGAGGCCGACGCGATCGCCCGCGAAGAACTCAGCGCCGCCGGCCTCGACCAGGCGATCTGGCAGTGCCCGGTCGTGCTGCTCGCCGACGTGCGCTCGGTGGGCGTGCAGGGTGACGGCCGCACCTACGGCCACCCGATCGTGCTGCGCCCGGTGTCGTCCGAGGACGCCATGACGGCGGACTGGACGCGTCTGCCGTACGACGTGCTC
This sequence comes from Microbacterium sp. MAH-37, assembly GCF_009758255.1. GTDB lineage: Bacteria > Actinomycetota > Actinomycetes > Actinomycetales > Microbacteriaceae > Microbacterium. Next base: position 8,900 of record NZ_WSEN01000008.1, on the reverse strand, counting down.
GCGAAGATCTCGAACCGCATCACCAACGAGGTGAGCGAGGTCAACCGGGTCGTGCTCGACGTCACGTCGAAGCCGCCGGCAACGATCGAATGGGAGTGAGTTAGAGGGGGCTTCCGCGCCCCGGGGTCTTTGATTCTGGGGTACGGGCGGAGGGAACGTCGCCTTCGCTCGCAGCCCTTCGACTCGCTCCGCTCGCTCAGGAACCGCGGTTCAAGCCGCTCCGCTTCGCGGGTCCCTCCCCGATGCTCGCTCCGGCGACGATCCCTCCGCCCTCATGCCTTTGGTATGGGGGCGGAAGGCGTTTTGGGAGCAGGGGAACGGCGCGGAGATCTGCGGGATCTCGGAGGGATGGGGCGGATCCGGTCAGGGATCCTGTTGATCTCCGAGGTTGTGCCGACGTCAGAGCGGGGTCGTGACGATGTGGTGGGCGGCCTGGAGGACGGTGAGGCCGCGGGAGTCGGGGTAGATCGCGTCGGCGAGGAGGGCGCGGATGCCGGCACGCTCTGCGCCCTCGACGTCGGCGATCGGGTTGTCGCCGACCATCCAGGTGTCGTCGCCCGCATCCGACACACGCAGCGCGTGTGCGAACAACAACCGATTCGGCTTCTCGATGCCGACCGCCGCGCTCGTGATCGTCAGAGAGATCAGGGGTGAGAGGCCGAGGTCGTCGACGAGCGTCGGCAGACCGGGGCCGTGGTTGCTGAGGATGACGTTGTCGTATCCCGCATCCGACGTCTGCAGCAGAGCGTCCATCGCGCCGTCGACCACCCGCCACGGCTCGATCCGGTAGTACTCGTCGAGCACGCGGACGGATGCCGCGGAGGCGACATCCTCAGGGACGCCCTGCGCGCGCAGCGCGCGGACGAAGACCGGTGCCAGACGTGCGGCCCAGGCGTCAGCCGTCAGCGGGGGAGAGGCCACGACATCTGATTCGTGCCACGGGAATCCGCTCCGCAGATGCGGCCGGACGAGCTCCGGATCGACCGTCGCACCGGCATCCACCGTCCGCAGCGCATCGACGACGGCCGCCGTCCACATGCCCTCGCGGACGGCGAGGGTACCGTCGAAATCCCAGAACACCACTCGCCGATCGCCCGCAGTCACGCGCCCAGCCTACGGTCGCAGCTGCGACGCACCCCGGAGGCTCGCTAGAAGCGGCGACCGCCGGAACGACCCGACGAGCGGCTGCCTCCGGAGGAGCGACTCGAGGAGCGGCTGCTGGAGAAGCCGCGGGAGGATCGGGACGAACCGCCCCAGGACGATCTCGACGAGCCGCCCCAGCCCGAGGACGAGCCGCCACCACCACCGGAACTGCCGAAGGCACCCATGAGTGCGCCGAAGACGCCGCCGCCGAGCACGAACATCACGACGATCCCGGCGTTCCCGTCGGCGAACCCGAGACCGCTGACGAGGCCGATGACGCCGCCGCTGATCGCGCCGACGGCCGCTTTTCCGCCGGTTCCCTCGCTGTCTTCCTCTTCGGTGTACAGCCGCCAGGACGACTCGCGTGCAGCGCTCGACACGGCCGTGTCGTACATGACGGCGCCGTTGTCGGCCGGATGCGACGACGGAGACGACCGGACGAAGCGGCGTCCTTCGGGCGCGGTAGCCGCTCCGACGAGGCCCTGTACCTGCTCGGCCGCGGCGAGGGCGGATGCCGCCTGGCGCTCCGCATCCGCCGGGGCGGGCGCCACGGATGCACGGCTGAGCAGCTGCTGCGCCGAATGCAGACGTGCCAGGGTGAATGCGCTGACGCCGCCGGGCCGCGCCTGCACCGAGGCTTCGGCGGCGCGCACTGCCGCCGCCGCCTGGCTCAGGACCGATCCGGTCGTGCCGGACCCGATTGATGCCGCGTCGCCGCTCCCCACGCCCGCGACTCCCGGAACGACGGCGGTCTCCGCCGCCGTGCTCCGCGTGGCGAGGGCATCCGCCTGGGCCTCGATCGCGGCCCGGAGATCCCTCGCCTCGGCGAGCAGCCGCTCGATCTCGTGCACGGCGTCGGTGATCGCCTTCGGCTTGCGAGCATCCACCGCCTTCTGCAGCGCGTCGAGCTGCGCATCCGCCGCGCGCAGCCGCGCGCCGATCTGATCGGCGTTGTCCACGACCCCGATCAGATCTGCCGGAGCGAAGGCAGCCGCGAGCGACGCGAGACGATCGACGGCCTCGCTCTGCAGCGACTCCGCGTCCGCGCGGGCCGCCCTCAGCCGCGCGAGAGTGTCCGCCGCTCCCTCAGCGAGCGCGCGGAGTGACGCCAGTTCCTGCCGGCGAGCGTCGAGGGCGTCGTCGACCTCTCGGCAGAGCCGGAGGATCGTGTCCGTCCACTCCCTGGTCTCCTGGGTGGTGTCCTCCTCGGCATCCTGCAGCTTCTCCAGCAGGCCGAACGCCTTCTGCAGCCGCGTGCGGCAGTCGGCGAGCAGCGCGGTGAACGAGGCGGTCGTCTCCTCGCCGAACTCCGCGGTCACGAAGCCGAGTTCCTGCTCGCTGGTGCGCACCGCCTCGTCGGCCTGCACCAGACGCCGGGCCGCGGTCTTCTTCTGCCCTTCGAGAGTGCGCAGCTCCGCCGCGAGGGCGGCACGGCGCCGCAGGAACAGCACCAGCCTGGTGACCGCGAAGACGAGAGCGGCGAGTCCGGCGACGCCCAGCAGCCACACCCACCACGGCACGGGCACCTGAGAGAACTCGTCGGCGACGAACGCGATGCCTCCGTCCCAGTCGTCATCGGCGAGGTACCGGGAGCCGAGGTCGTTCTCGATCTCGAGGACTCTGTTCTCGGCGAGCGGTCCGGCATCGACCCCGTCACCGCCGTACTCCGCCGAGATCGCGAGGCTGCGTCCGTCGGTGGCGATCGCGAGCAGGTACTGGTCCGGGGCCAGGTTGTTGCGCAGAGCGGTCGCATCCGCCCAGGCGAGCGCGTTGGACGGGTCCTCGAAGTCCGGGACGAGGACGACGTAGAGCTCGGGAAGTCCGTCGGCGGATGCCAGTTCGCCGAGGCGCTGTTCCAGCCGGGTCTCCTGCGAGTCGCTGAGCACATCGGAGAAGTCGCTGACGTGACCCTGGTCGAGGTCGGGCGGCGTCTGCGCACTCGCGGCGACCGCAGGGCCGCCGACGAGCGCACCGAGCAGCGCAACCGTGCCGATGGCCGCAACGCGACGTAGCCGGTTCCTCATGGTGCCCCTTCCGCTCCACACATGGTCCGGCCCATCATGACACGCGGCGAAGCGGCAGCATCCCGCCGCGGCCTCCCGGCGCCGGGAGGCGGCGAATCGCGACATTCTTCGAGGAATTTTGTGCGGCGCGGTGGGGCGCGGTGGCCATGTGGATTCCGGCAGGATGGAGCCATGGCAGGTGGACGCACGAAACTGACCGTCGTCGGCGCGGGGAGCGTGGGCGTGAGCGTCGCGTATGCGGCGCTGTCGCGTGGCAGCGCTTCGGAGATCGCGCTGTACGACATCGCGACCGAGAAGGTCGAGGCGGAGGTGCTCGACCTCGCCCACGGCACGCAGTTCACTCGTTCGCTCGTCTCCGGCGGATCCGATCCGGCCGTCGTCGCAGGCAGCGATGTGATCGTCGTGACCGCCGGCGCGAAGCAGCAGCCCGGCCAGACCCGGATGGAGCTGGCCGGCACGAACGCCCGCATCTTGGGCAGCCTGATGCCGGTCCTGCTCGAGCAGGCACCCGACGCCGTCTTCGTGATCGTGACAAACCCGGCCGACGTGATGACCGTCGTCGCGCGCGAGATCACCGGCCTCCCGGCATCCCGCGTCTTCGGATCCGGCACGGTGCTCGACACGTCGCGGCTGCGCTGGCGGCTCGCGCAGCGCGCGGGCGTGAGCATCACCAGCGTGCACGCCGACATCGTCGGGGAGCACGGCGACACCGAGTTCCCGCTCTGGTCGAACGCCCGCATCGGACCGGTGCCGATTCTGGAGTGGAACGGCGGCGAGACGTTCACGCAGGCCGGACTCGACGAGATCGCCGTCGACGTGCGGGACGCCGCGTACACGGTCATCCGGGGCAAGGGGGCGACCAACCTCGCGATCGGGCTCAGCGCCGCCCGCATCGCAGAGGCGGTGCTGCACGACGAGCACGCGGTGCTGCCGGTGTCGACCGTGCTCGACGGGGTGCATGGCGTGCACGGCGTCGCGCTGTCCGTCCCGTCGGTGGTCTCCGCCACGGGAGCGGTCCCGCTGACGGAGACACCGATGTCCGCCGACGAGGAGGCCCGCTTCGCGGCATCCGCCGACGCGATCCGCGCGGCACTGGAGATGCTCGGCTGACACGCCCTTCGTCTCGCTCCGCTCGCTCAGGACCCGGGGCTCAGGACGCAGGGGAGAGGTGCTTGAGCGCCTCACGCCGTGACAGCGGCGAGAGGTCTGGATGCTGCGCGACGAAACTCCGCACCCAGTCCGGATCGTGCTTGCCCAGATCCCGCAGCGCCCAGCCGATCGCCTTGCGGATGAAGAACTCCTGGTCGGCGATGTTCGGCTCGATCGCGTCCGTCAGCAGCGCGCGGTCCACCCGATCCCTCCTGCCGAGCTGCGAGATGATCGCGACGCGACGCATCCAGAAGTCCTCGTCGCCCGACCACACCCGCAGCTCGAGTCCCATCTCCACGGGGTGCGTGTCGAGCAGGTCGGCGAGCCGGTGCGCGACCTCGTCGACGTGGTCCCACCACGCCCCGGTGCGCACCATCTCCTCGTGCACGTCCAGCATGTCGAGCCGGCCGTGCAGCGGTGGCAGTGACATGAGGGCCTGCGCCGCGTACCGCTCCTCGCGATGCTCGGCCTCTCGCCACAGTTCCAGGGCGGCGGAGCGCAGCGTGCCGGCATCCTTCTCGTGCCGCGCGACGCCGCGCACGAGTCTGCGCACCTCCGGAACCCGCACGCCGAGGAACGGCATCACGGACTTCATGTACGCCTGCTGTCCCGGCGCGAGCGCCGGGTCCGCGGCATCCCGCAGGGCGTCGCGGACTTCGCCGACAATGCTCATCCGAAGATCCTAGAAAAAGTTCTGCGCCGATGTCGATCGGTGCTCTTCTCGTTCGACGTCCTGAATGAGAGGGTCGAGAGACGGCCCCGAGATCGAGGAGATCATCATGAAGTACATGCTCATCATGCGCGCGGACGACGCAGGCGTCGAGGCATACCAGGACACCCCCTTCGAGCAGGTCATCGAGGCGATGGGGAAGTACAACGAGTCCATGCTCAAGGCCGGCGTGATGATCGGCGGCGAGGGACTGACGGATGCCGAGGAGGGCTTCGTCGTGGACTTCTCCGGCGAGGCTCCGCTGGTCACCGACGGTCCCTACGGTGAGACCAAGGAGCTGTTCAACGGCTTCTGGATCATCGAGGTGTCGACCCGCGAGGAGGCCGCGGAGTGGGCGAAGCGTGCGCCGCTCGGCCCGGGTGCGTACCTCGAGGTGCGCCGCGTCACCGAGCTCTCCGATTTCCCGGAGGACAACGAGTGGATCCAGAAGGAGGCCGGCTGGCGCGAGGAGAACGAGCGCCGTGCCCAGAGCTGAGGATGCCGCGACGGCGCGCTCCCGCGAATCCGCGGAGCGCGCCGTCGCCGCGGTCTGGCGCATCGAGTCGGCGAAGATCGTCGCCACGCTCACCCGGATGACGGGCGACTTCGCGTTCGCCGAGGACCTCGCCCAGGACGCCCTGGCCGAGGCGCTGGAGAGCTGGCCGGATGCCGGTGTCCCGAGCAACCCGGCGGCCTGGCTGACCACCGTGGCCAAGCGCCGCGCGATCGACGGCTGGCGGCGCAGGGAGCGCTACGACGAGCGGCTCGCGGCGATCGCGCACGACCTGGAGCGGGAGCAGCAGGAGCAGTCCGCGCAGGGCGTGCCGTGGGATCCGGATGCGATCGACGACGACGTGCTCCGGCTGATCTTCGTCGCCTGCCATCCGGTGCTCTCGCGCGAGGCGCGCGTCGCCCTGACGCTGCGTGTGGTCGGCGGTCTGTCCAGCGAGGAGATCGCCCGGGCCTTCCTGGTGCCGGTGGCAACCGTGCAGCAGCGCATCGTGCGCGCGAAGAAGACCCTGGGGGCGGCGAACGTGCCGTTCGAGGTGCCGCCGCGCGAGGAGTACGCCGAGCGCCTGGGGGCGATTCTCGGCGTGCTCTACCTGATCTTCAACGAGGGGCATGCGGCCAGCGCCGGCGAGGATTGGATGCGCCCCGACCTGGCGCGCGAGGCCGTGCGGCTCGGCCGCGTGCTGGCGGAGATCGCACCCCGTGAGCCGGAGGTGCACGGACTCGTCGCACTCATGGAGCTCACTGCGGCGCGCTTCCCCGCTCGCGTGGACCCGAATGGCGACCCGATCCTGCTCGCCGACCAGGACCGCCGACGCTGGGACCGTGGGGCGATCACGCGCGGACGCGCGGCGCTGGCCCGCACCGACGCACTCGGCCGTGGCCGGGGACCTTACGCTCTGCAGGCCGCGATCGCCGAATGCCACGCCGTCGCGGCATCCGTCGACGAGACCGACTGGGAGCGCATCGTGCTGCTCTACGAGGCTCTCGGGCGCATCGCGCCCTCGCCGGTGGTGGAGCTGAACAGGGCCGCCGCAGTGGCGATGGCGACCGGACCCGCGAACGCCCTGCGCATCATAGACAGGCTCGCGGAGGAGGGATCGCTGCGCGGCTATCACCTGCTGCCCGCCACTCGGGCGGAGCTGCTGCTGCGGCTGGGCCGCACCGAGGAGGCACGCAGCGAGTTCGCCGTCGCCGCCCGGCTGGCCGGCAACGACCGCGAGCGCGCCCTCCTCGAGGCGAAGGCGCGCGGCTGAGGATGTGAAAAGGGCCGCTCTCCGAGGAGAGCGGCCCTTTTCACGACGTCAGGTCAGTTGTTGCCGCGCAGGATGGCGATCATGCGCAGGATCTCGACGTACAGCCACACGACGGTGACCATGATGCCGAAGCCGCCGAGCCAGCCGTACTTGCGGGGAGCGCCGTTGCGCACGCCCTGCTGGATCTGGTCGAAGTCCATCACCAGCGAGTAGGCGGCCATGAAGACGACGAGGATGCCGATGATCAGACCGAGCGGGATGCCCGCGATCTTCATGCTGTAGATGCCGAAGGCGCCGGCCGCCATCGGAACATTCGTCCACATGAGGATGAGGTTCACGACGGAGAAGACCAGGTAGCCGATCATGGCGATCATGACGATCTTGGTCATCTTCGCGGAAGCGCGGATCTTGCCGCTGGCGAACAGTGCCAGAGTCACGCCGACCACGGAGAACGTGGCGAGGGATGCCTGGATGACGATGCCCGGCCACAGCGTCTCGAAGAACGCCGAGATGGCACCGACGAAGAGGCCCTCGAACGCGGCGTAGCCGAAGATCAGCCCCGGGCGGACCTTCTTGCGTGAGGTGAAGGTCACGACCATGGCGAGCACGAAGCCGCCCAGCGCGCCGACCATCCAGGGGATGAGCGTGACATCACCGGTGATCGGGTTCATGCTGGACATCGTCCAGACCCAGCCGACCGCCGCAGTGGCCAGCAGGATCGCGAACAGGCCGACCGTCTTCCAGACCGTGTCCTCGACCGTCATCCGGTCGGTCTCGATGGCACCGGCCGACGGCGCGGCGTACATGCCCTCGAGGTTCGCGTTGACGGCGGCGGCCTGGGCCGCGGTCGGCGCGGGCGGCGGCGCGTAGGTGCCCTGCGGCGCGCCGGGGTACGTGGCGGCCTTGCGCGGGTCCTGCTGCTGGAACGCCGGGTTGTTGAACGCGAAGTTGCTGCTCATGCTGTGGATCACTCCAAAGGGATCGGTCCCGGGGGATCGGTCGATGTCAGACAAGTCTACGGAGAATCCCTATGAAAGGGGTGCTTTACGCTGAAAGCGTGGTCAGGAGATCTCCGCTCGTCATCGGGCACCGCGGTGCGCCCGGCTACCGGCCCGAGCACAGTCGCTCCTCGTACGAGCTCGCGTTGGCGATGGGCGTCGACGCCGTCGAACCAGACATCGTCGCGACACGGGACGGCGTGCTGGTCGTACGGCATGAGAACGACATCTCCGGCACGACGGACGTCGCCGAGCATCCGGAGTTCGCGAACCGCCGCACCACGAAGAAGGTGGACGGGGAGGCGCTCACCGGCTGGTTCACCGAGGACTTCACCTGGGACGAGCTGAGCACGCTGCGCACCCGTGAGCGGCTGCCGAAGCTGCGGCCCTCGAGTGCCAGTTTCGACGACACGCAGCCGATCCTGCGGCTGACCGACCTGCTCGACCTCGTGCGGGAGGGATCGATCGAGCACGGCCGTGAGATCGGCGTCGTGCTGGAGATCAAGCACGCCACGTATTTCGAGGGCATCGGTCTCGACCTCGTTCCGCTGATCGTGCGTGATCTGCGCGCCGCCGGCTGGGCGGACGGCGAACTGCCGCTGATCGTCGAATCGTTCGAGCGGACCGTTCTGCAGCGGCTGCGCGAGCAGGGCGTCGCCGCCTCGTACATCTACCTGATCGAGGCGAGCGGCAAGCCGTTCGACCAGGTCGCCGCGCGAGGGCGCGCGGCGCAGACCTATCGTTCCGAGGTCGAGCCCGAGGGCCTCCACCGCCTGGTCGGCGTCGTCGACGGCATCAGCGTGAACAAGCGGATGCTGCTGGAGCGCGGCAGCACGATCGTGACGGATGCGCACGCCAGGGGGCTGCGCGTGTTCACGTGGACCTGCCGTCCCGAGAACAGGTTTCTCGACGCCGCCTACCGCGGTCCGGGCGGCAAGGCGGCGTTCGGCGAGTACGAGGCCGAGTGGGACGCGATCGCCCGCACCGGCGTGGACGGCGTGTTCGTCGACCACCCCGATCTCGGGGTCGCGTTCTTCCGCGCGGGCTAGGTGTTCTTCCCCGACACGTTGTGAACGTCTGAGGTGAGCGAAGACCTCCGGGACGATGTGGG
>NZ_WSEN01000007.1 GCF_009758255.1 Microbacterium sp. MAH-37 | reverse complement strand
CTCGACGCCTACCCGGCCAACACCACGCTCAGGCCGCTACACGCTCAACTGCGAAGAGCCGGTAATGCGCTCAGCACTGTCCTGAAGGCATGGGAGACTGGAGCAATGCTCCGTGTGCTCACGGCCGGCGAATCGCACGGCCCCGAACTCATCGCCGTCATGGAGGGCCTGCCCTCCGGCGTGCCCATCTCGGCCGAGGGAATCCAGGCCGACCTGCAGCGACGCAAGCTCGGCTACGGCCGCGGCTCGCGCATGAAGTTCGAGCAGGACGAACTCACCATCTCCGGCGGTGTGCGGCACGGGCTGTCCCTGGGCAGCCCGGTGGCGCTGCGCATCGGCAACACCGAGTGGCCGAAGTGGACCGAGGTGATGAACCCGGCGCCCGTCGATCTCACCGACATGTCCCGCGGCCGTGGCGCTGCGCTGACGCGCCCTCGACCCGGTCATGCCGACCTGGTGGGCATGCAGAAGTACGACTTCGACGAGGCCCGCCCGATCCTGGAGCGCGCCAGCGCCCGGGAGACCGCGGCACGCGTGGCTCTCGGTGCGATCGCGCGCGCGTTCCTGTCCGAACTCGGCATCCGCCTCGTCAGCCACACGCTGTCGATCGGGCCGGTGCACGTGCCCGAGGGCGCTGCACTGCCCACACCGGACGACGTGGACGCGCTGGACGCCGATCCGCTGCGCTGCTTCGACGCCGCGACCTCCGCGCTGATGGTCGCCGAGGTCGACGCCGCCCGCAAGGACGGTGACACCCTGGGCGGCATCGTCGAGGTGCTCGCCTACGGGCTGCCTCCGGGGCTCGGCTCGCACGTGCACTGGGACCGTCGTCTGGACGGTCGCCTCGCGCAGGCGCTGATGAGCATCCAGGCCATCAAGGGCGTCGAGGTCGGTGACGGCTTCGAGACCACGCGCCGGCGTGGGTCCGCCGCGCACGATGAGCTGTTCGAGGCCGACGGGGGCATCACCCGCGGCTCCGACCGCGCCGGCGGCACCGAGGGCGGCATGTCCACCGGCACGGTTCTCCGAGTGCGCGCAGGGATGAAGCCGATCGCAACGGTTCCGCACGCCCTGCGCACGATCGACGTCGCCACCGGCGAGCAGGCGACCGCGCATCACCAGCGCTCCGACGTGTGCGCGGTCCCCGCAGCCGGCGTCGTGGCCGAGGCCATGGTCGCCATCGAGCTGGTGAACTCGGTGCTGGAGAAGTTCGGCGGCGACAGCGTCGGCGAGACCCGCCGCAACCTGCAGTCCTATCTCGAGGCGATCCCCGAGTCGCTGCGCACCGCGCCGGCGTCCGAGGCCGCCCTGATCGCGCAGGAAGAGGCCTGAACGCCGATGACGAGCGCGGCTGAGCATCCGCTCACGCTGGTGCTGGTCGGGCCGATGGCTGCGGGCAAGACCAGCGTCGGGCGCCGCGTCGCTCGCACCCTCGAGGTGCCGTTCATCGACACCGACAAGCGCATCGTCGCAGCGCACGGCCCGATCCCCGAGCTGTTCGAGGCGCACGGCGAGGCGCACTTCCGCGAGCTCGAGCGACTCGCGGTTGCCGATGCCCTCGCCGAGGGCGGCGTCGTGTCGCTGGGTGGTGGCGCGGTGACGGATGCGGGCACCCGGACGCTGCTGTCCGGGCATCCGGTCGTGTACCTGACGGTGACCGCCGCGGCCGTCGCCGCGCGGATAACCGGCGGCGGACGACCACTGCTGGCAGGAGAGGATCCGGTCGCGCGATGGGAGGAGATCTTCCAAGCGCGGCGCGGCTGGTACGAGGAGGTGGCCGATCTGACGGTCGACACCTCGAAGCGTCCGATGAGGAAGATCGCGGACGAGATCGCACAATGGCGGAAGGAACAGGAATGAGCACGACCACGATCGGCGTCACCGGACGCGAGAACTACGGGATCACCGTGGGTCGTGACATCCTCGACCAGGTCGCAGAGGCGCTCGACCCCGCTGTCCGCAAGGTGCTCGTCGTGCACCCGCCGACGCTGGCCGCCCGCGCCGCGCAGCTGCGCGAGCGCCTCATGTCGACCGGTGCGCTCGAGGTGCTGCTCGCCGAGATCCCGGACGCCGAGCAGGGCAAGCGCGTCGAGGTCGCGGCGTTCTGCTGGCAGGTCATGGGGCAGGCCGACTTCACCCGCACCGACGCCGTGATCGGCTATGGCGGGGGTTCGGTGACCGATCTCGCCGGCTTCGTCGCAGCGACCTGGCTGCGGGGCGTGCAGGTCGTGCAGGTGCCGACCACAGTGCTCGGGCTGGTGGATGCCGCTGTCGGCGGCAAGACCGGCATCAACACCGCCGAGGGCAAGAACATGGTCGGTGCCTTCTGGGCGCCGCGCGCGGTGATCGGCGACCTCGACGAGCTGACCAGCCTCAGCGCGAACGAGGCGACCGCCGGGTACGCCGAGGTCGTGAAGGCCGGCTTCATCTGGGCGCCGGAGATCCTCGACATCGTCGAGGCCGCCCCGGAGCGGGCCATCGACCCCGCGACCGACGAGTTCCGCCGCACCATCGAACTCGCCATCGACATGAAGGCCAAGGTCGTCTCCGACGACTTCCGCGAGGCGGGCCTGCGCGAGATCCTGAACTACGGGCACACGCTCGGGCACGCCATCGAGCACGCCGAGCGCTACCAGTGGCGGCACGGCGCAGCGATCTCTGTCGGCATGATGTACGCCGCGGAGCTGTCGCGCCTTGCCGGGCGGCTTTCCGACGAGGCCGTCGACCGGCACCGCGGCGTCCTCGAGACGCTCGGGCTGCCCATCACCTACCGCGCCGGCGCCTGGTCGCAGCTGCTCGCGACGATGCAGCGGGACAAGAAGGCCCGCGGCGGCATGCTGCGGTTCATCGTGCTCGACGACATCGCCAAGCCGACCGTGCTGCAGGCCCCGGACGAGTCGCTGATGTTCGCGGCATATCAGGAGGTCGGCGCGTGAGCGTCGAGGTCCGGCGGGTCGCTCCCGACGAGTGGGCCGAGGTGAAGGCACTGCGCCTGCGCGCTCTCGGCGACGCCGTCGCGCACCTCGCCTTCCTGGACACCCTCGAGCACGCCTCGGCCCAGCCGGACGCGTTCTGGCAGGAGCGGACGCGGAACGCGGCATCCGGCGACCAGGCGGCGCAGTTCGTCGCGATCGCCGACGACGGCGAGTGGTTCGGCTCGGCGACAGTGATCGATCACCGGGATCACCCCGGCTCGGGTCTCGTCGTCGGCGTGTACGTCGCCGACGGGCATCGTGGCGCAGGAACGATCGAGGCGCTCTTCGACGCTGCGGCATCCTGGGCGCGGAGCACCGGACGCTCCGCCCTGTACCTCGAGGTGCACGTCGACAACCATCGCGCGCAGCGTGCGTACGAGCGCTGGGGCTTCGTGCGCACCGGTGAGATCACTCACCTGGACAACGGCGAGGAGTACGTCATGGTCCGGGCGATCGGCGCCGCTGATAGCGTGGGCGCGTGACCCAGCCTCGCCGCCTGCTGCTCGTCAACGGGCCGAACCTCAACCTCCTCGGCACCCGCGAGCCCGCGGTCTACGGCACCGAGACGCTGGCCGACGTGGAGCGGATCACGGCGGATGCGGCCTCCGCCCTCGGCTACGACGTGCGCGCAGTGCAGAGCAATCATGAGGGCGTGCTGATCGACGCGATCCACGCGGCTCGTGAGGACTGTGCAGCGGTGGTCATCAACCCGGGCGGACTCACGCACACCTCGGTGTCGTTGCGCGACGCGCTGACCGGCGTGGGGCTGCCGTTCGCCGAGGTGCACATCTCGGACGTCTACCGCAGGGAGGAGTTCCGGCACTTCTCGTACCTGCACGACGTCGCCGCGGTGCGGGTCGTGGGGCACGGAGTGCGCGGCTACGCGGAGGCCGTGCGCGAGCTCGTGGGGCAGTTGCAGGGCGGGGGCGCCGAGGAGTGACCCTCGAGGCCGAGCTCGACCGCATCGTCGCCGCCAGGAACCGCGACGACATGCAGCCAACGATCGACGCGCTGCTGCCGTACCTCGAGTCGCATCCCGGCGACGCCCGCGTGCTCTACGAGGTGGGCGGAGCGTATGACACGGCGGGGGAGGAGGCGATCGCCCGCGGCTACTACGAACGTGCCCTCGACGCGGGGCTCGAGGGCGACATCCTGCGGCGCTGCTGCGTGCAGTACGGCTCCACGCTGAGGAACCTCGGCGAGCTGGACCGGTCGCTCGAGGTCTTCGACGAGGCGCTGCGCGTCTTCCACGGGTCGCCGTCGCTCACCGTCTTCCGTACGCTGACGCTGCACGCCGCCGGGCGCGCGGATGCCGCGATCGCCGCGCTGCTCGAGGTCATCGCCGATGACGCTGCCGCACCGGAACTGGACCGCTATCGCCCGGCGATCCGGGGGAACGCCGCGTACATCGCGTCGTCGGACGGCTAGGACGGGACGCCGGCGGCATCCATCGCCCGGCCGATGATCTCTCGGAGCACACGCTCCTTGCGGGAGTTGTAGTCGTCGACCGTCTCGCGTGCCGCCGTCGCGAGGAGAGCGGACTCGCGCTTGATCGCCGCGTACTGCTCCCGGTCGGCGGGGTCACGGCTCAGGTGCTCGCGCAGGATCGTGTGCCGCCAGGTCTCGGGGGAGTCCGGGCCGAAGACGTGCAGGTTGACGAGGGGATCGGTCAGCTTCAGCATGCGGTGCTCGTACCACCAGGGCTCGCGCACGGTGTGCACCCAGCCGGCCGCCGTGAGAGCCGGGATGTAGGCGTCCTCGTCTGCGGGATCGGCGACTGTCAGGTCGATGTCGATGATCGGCTTGGCGGCGAGGCCGGGCACCGAGGTGGAGCCGACATGTTCGATGCGCAGTGCGCGTGCACCGAGCAGCCCGCGGATGTGCGCGGAGATCTGTGCGAACCGGCCGGGCCAGGCCTCGTCGTACGGCACGACGGCGATCGGAGTGCGGCTCGGCGGCACGAGGTAGGGCGACCGGCCCTCCGGCGGTGCGTCGTCCGAGAAACTGCGGAGGTCGGCTGCAATCGGCATTCCGAGAGCCTATCGAGGGCCGATTTGCCGCCATCCCGTAGAATGAGTGGTCGGCCGTGTTCTACGCGCCTCCGCGCCCGGCCACTCACGTCAACACACGAACGGACTTCCACCAGCATGGCATCCACCGCAGACATCAAGAACGGCGTCGTCCTGTCGATCGACGGACAGCTCTGGAGCGTCATCGAGTTCCAGCACGTCAAGCCGGGCAAGGGCGGTGCGTTCGTGCGCACCAAGCTGAAGAACGTCGTCAGCGGCAAGACCGTCGACCGCACCTACAACGCCGGCGCGAAGATCGAGATCGAGAACGTCGACCGTCGCGACTTCACGTACCTGTACACCGACGGCGACAGCTTCGTCTTCATGGACGTCGAGGACTACGACCAGCTCACGGTCGGCGCTGCGACCGTCGGCGACGCGAAGAACTTCCTGCTCGAGAACCAGCAGGTGCAGATCGCGCTGAACAACGGCAACCCGCTGTACATCGAGCTTCCGGCGTCAGTCGTTCTCGAGATCACGTACACCGAGCCGGGCCTGCAGGGCGACCGCTCGTCGGCCGGCACCAAGCCCGCCACCGTCGAGACCGGCTACGAGATCCAGGTTCCGCTGTTCCTCGAGACCGGCACCAAGGTCAAGGTCGACACCCGCACGGGCGACTACCTCGGCCGCGTCAACGACTGACCTTGAGCGCACGGAGCAAGGCGCGCAAGCGCGCCCTCGACATCCTCTTCGCCGCCGACGTGCGCGGTGAGGAGATCGCGACCACGCTGGCCGCCGAGGCGAAGCGCGCGGCCAGCGAGCCGGCCCGCGAGGCCTCGTGGCTGTACGCGCGGGAGATCGTCGACGGCGTCGTGGACCACCGCGACGAGATCGACGAGCAGATCACCACGCACAGCCGCGACTGGAGGCTCGAGCGCATGCCGGCCGTCGACCGCGCTGTGCTGCGCATCGCCGCCTGGGAGATCCTGTTCAACGAGCAGGTGCCCACGGCCGTCGCGATCGACGAGGCCGTCGAGCTGGCCAAGGAGCTCTCCACCGATGAGTCCGGCGCCTTCGTGCACGGCGTGCTCGCACGCCTCGCCCGCGCAGCCTGACAGATCGGCCTGACGCGCCGCGCTGATTCAGCGCGGCGCGTCGTGCTGTTCCTGGGACTCCGCAGGCGCGCCCGCGGGTGCAGGTGCGGACGCCGCCGGTGCTCCGGCATCCGCCGCCGCTCCGGCCTCCGCCGCGGGCGCCGGAGCGGATGCCGAGCCGCGCCGCCTCCGCACGATCCACAGCACGACCAGCACGATCACGGCGACCACGACCAGCCAGGGCAGCAGGAAGGCCAGGGCGATCCCGGTCGCCGACCAGAAGCTGACGAACGCCGACCATCCGGCGGCGATCGCCTCGAGCGGATTCTGCGGCGCGGTGGTCTGCGGCACGTACACCGACATGAAGGTCACGGTGACCGTGGCCATCGCGACGCGGTCGTCGAGATCACGCTTCTGCGCGGTGAGCGACTCCAGCTCGCTCTGCCGCTCGGAGATCGCCTGTTCCAGTTCGATGAGATCGGAGGTCTTCTGCGCGGTTCCGAGCCACTCCGTGTACCGTGCGATCGACGTCCGAAGGGTGGTGATGCGGGCGTCCAGATCGCGCTGCGTCGCGCCGACCTCCTCGGCCGAGAACGAGGTCTCCTCCAGCTCGCCGAGCTTCTTCAGAGCGGCGCGTGCGTCTTCGAGATCATCGGCGGGGATCCGCAGCACGACCTCGGCCTGAGCCGCGGCGCCGTCACCCCCGGCGTTGTCGTTGCGGGCGTCCACCCGCCCGCCGGCGTCGACGGCGATCTTCGTCGCGTCATCCGCTGCTGCGAGCGGATCGTCGGTGGTCAGCAGCATCCGCCCGGTCGTGACGACCGCCGAGTCCTTGTCCTCCACGGCACCGGGCGCCTGATCGTCCGCGGCGCCGCCGGCATCCTGCCCGGACTGCACCTCGCTGCTCGACGAATCGCCGGAGGACCCACCGGACGATCCGCCCATGGCGGTGCATCCCGCGGTGCCGATCATCAGCGCCGAGAGGAGGACGACCGTCACCAGACCACGCCGCATCCTGTTCATAGCCACAGGCTAGGCCGGGCGCCGTCCTGGCGGGATCACGATCCGGCAAGGGTTGGGTAACGGCACGGCAACGGGGCCTCGCCGACGGGTGTCGGCAGGTGCTGGCAGGATTGCTGCATGCCCTTCCCGCACATCGACGATGTGACCCTCAACCGTCATGTCGGCACCGTGACACTGCAGCGGGCGAGGGACTACCTCCGCACCGGTATGGTCCTCGGCACGCGCTGGGACGAGGAGTCCTCCGTGCTCACGGCGACGGTCCGCGGCAGCAGCATCGGCGACTACGCATGCGTCATCCGCATCGACGACACGGCCGAGGTGCCGCGCATCATGTCCTCCCGCTGCACCTGCCCGATGGCATCCGCCTGCAAGCACGTCGCGGCGGCCGTGCTGAAGGCCGATCGGGAGTCCGTGGTGCGCGCTGCCGTGACGGCACCGGAGCGACCGAAGGTCGAGCCGTGGCGCAGACTCATCCCCGAGGCGCGCACGACAGCGGCGCGGACGCCGCTCGCGCTGGGATTCGAACTCCGGGTGCACGAGCGCAGCGCGAATCCGTGGTCGACGAAGCGCACGACCCCGGCCGATCCGCGCGCCCTGGCGAAGGGCGAGGTCGACGTGCGCCTGGCCATGCGCCCGTACACCACCAGCCCACGCACAGGCGCCTGGATCAAGGGTGAGGTCGGGTGGGAGTCGTTCCGCCGTCCCTCGCCGGCGTACCCGATCGCCCAGCACCGCTGGTTCGGCGATCTGCTCGCGCTCGCGCGCGACTCGCTGCTTTCCGGTACCGCCGGGGAGTGGATCCTGGTCGACCACGTCGAATCGGATGTCTTCCTCGATCACCTGCTGCGGGCGGATGCCGCGGGCGTGCCGCTCATCGCCGTGCGCAAGGACACCGACATCCGGCTCACGGACACGGGGTCCGCGCGCGTGCGGGTGGACCGCACCGACACCGGGCTGCTGCTGCGCGCGGCCGCGCAGGTCGACGGGGAGGATGCGGAGCATGCGCGCCCGATCGGACGCTCGGGCTTCTACACCTGGCGCGTCGTGGACCGGCGCGTCGAGGTCGCCCTCGCCAGGAGCGCACTCGACGAGCCGACGCGGATGCTGCTGACCGAGGGCGGATCGGTCCCGGTGCCCGCGGCCGACGAGGAAGCCTTCTTCGCAGAGGCGTACCCCTCGCTGAGCAGGACGACCACGCTCACCGCAGGAACCGGCGTCGTCCTGCCGGAAGTGTTGAGACCGACTCCCGTGGTCTCCGTCACGTTCCGCGGTGGCCACACTGCCGATCACCGGCTCAGCTGGCGGTACGGCGGGCGCGGCGGATTCCCGGTGACGACCACAGCGGACGCGATCCGGGACGCGGAGGCCGAGGCCGCGGAGCTGCGCACCGTCGAGAGCATCTGGTCCGCGGCATCCGACCTGCGTTTCGCGGCGACCGGAGTCGTCCGCGACCTCGACACCGCGCGGCTCATGGGTGAGGTCGTGCCCGCACTCGAGGACGCGGGGATCGAGGTCATCGTCACGGGGGACAGGCCCGTCTACCGGGAGCTGGCGGGCGAACCCGAGATCACGGTGTCGACCGTCGAGAGCACGGATCCGGACTGGTTCGACCTCGGGTTCCTGGTGAAGATCGACGGCCGCACCATCCCGTTCGAGCCGCTGTTCACCGCGCTCGCCCTGCGGCGCAAGAACCTGCTGCTCGTCGACGGCAGCTACTTCTCGCTCGCGCACCCCGCCCTCGACCGCCTTCGCGATCTCATCGACGAGGCCGCGACGCTGAACGAATGGGAGACCGGACCGCGCATCAGCCGGTACCAGACCGCCCTCTGGGACGATTTCGAGGACCTCGCGGACCAGTCCGAGCCGGCGGTGTCCTGGCGCGCCACAGTCGAGGCGCTCCGCACCGACAGTGACGTGCCGGCGGTGCCGCCGCCCGCCGGGCTGCGGGCCGAGCTGCGCCTCTATCAGCAGGCGGGGTTCGAATGGCTCGCGTTCCTGCGCCAGCACCGTCTCGGTGGCATCCTCGCCGACGACATGGGCCTCGGCAAGACACTGCAGCTTCTCGCCCTCGTCCAGCACGCGCACGAGGCGGGGGAGGAGCGGCCCTTCCTCGTCGTCGCGCCGACCAGTGTGCTGACAGCCTGGCGCGACGAGGCGGCGCGATTCACCCCCGACCTGCGCGTGCGGGTGGTGGAGACTTCGAAGGCGTCCGACATCCGGGATGCCGCGGTGTCGGCCGACCTGGTCGTTGCGTCCTACGCGGTCGTGCGCCTGGCAGAGCAGACGTTCCGAGATCGCGACTGGGCGGGCCTGATCCTCGACGAGGCGCAGTTCGTGAAGAACCCCGCCTCGCAGCAGCACCAGGCGATCGCCGCTATCCGCGCCGACGTGACCTACGCCGTCACAGGCACACCGCTGGAGAACAGCCTGATGGACCTGTGGGCGCTGTTCCACCTGACCGCACCCGGGCTGTTCCCGTCCAAGCGACAGTTCCGCGAGGACTACGTGCAGCCGATCGAGAAGGGCAAGGTGCCCGAGAACGCCGAGGGCGCGGACTTCCGGGCCGGCCGCATCGCGCGACTGCGGCGTCGCATCCGCCCGCTCATGCTGCGTCGCACCAAGGATCTGGTGGCGTCCGAGCTGCCGCCCAAGCAGGAGCAGATCCTGCACGTCGAGCCGAGTCCTGCGCACCGCGCCGTGTACGACACCGTGCTGCAGCGGGAGAGGCAGAAGATCCTCGGGCTGCTCAAGGACCTCGACAAGAACCGGTTCATCGTGTTCCGCTCGCTGACCATGCTGCGGATGCTCGCGCTCGCACCTGGTCTCGTCGACCCCGACGACACGGGTCTCGGATCGCGCAAGCTCGACGCACTGGTCGAGCGCGCCGAGGAGTTGCGCGCCGAGGGGCATCGGGTGCTGGTGTTCAGCCAGTTCACCTCCTACCTCGATCTCGCCGAGGCACGGCTGAAGGATGCCGGCATCCGTTACAGCCGTCTGGACGGTGCCACCCGCAAGCGCGGCGAGGTCGTCGACGACTTCCGCGACGGCGACCAGACCGTGTTCCTGATCAGCCTCAAGGCGGGCGGCTTCGGCCTGACCCTCACCGAGGCGGACTACGTCTTCCTGCTGGATCCGTGGTGGAATCCGGCGGCGGAGGAGCAGGCGATCGACCGCACGCACCGGATCGGGCAGCGCGAGCAGGTGTTCGTGTACCGGATGATCTCGACCGGCACGATCGAGGAGAAGGTGCTCGCGCTGCAGCAGCGCAAGGCGCGACTGTTCACCGCGGTGATGGACGACGACGAACTGTTCGCGAAGTCGCTCACTGCTGACGACATCCGTGCACTGTTCGAGGAATGAGCGGAGAATTCCGGGATGACTGTGGCTCTGAGCAAGGACGAGGCGCGGCGCGTCATCGTGCGAGCGGCACTGCTCGACGCGGAGCGCCCCGGTGACGTCGTCGAGGTCGCCGAGCAGATCGGCTACATCAAGATCGATCCCACCGCGACGATCGCGCCCTGCGAGCACACGATGGCCTGGTCACGGATCGGCTGGTCGTACGAACCCGGGCAGCTGAAGAAGGCTGCGGAGGAGGACCGGCAGCTGTTCGAGTACAACGGGACGTTCCTGCCCGTCTCGCTCCTGCCCGCCATGCTCCCCGGCATGACCGAGGGCACACTGCGTGAGAGCACCCGATCCTGGCTGGCGGCGAACGACGGGTTCCGCCGCGACGTGCTGGCGCGGCTGCGCGCCGAGGGTCCGCTGCTCGCGAGCGAGATCCCCGACACCGCCCAGGTCACCAAGGCCCCCGACGGATGGACCGGCTCGAATCAGGTGCCCATCATGCTCGACGTGCTCTCGCACACGGCTGAAGTCGCCGTGGTCGG
Source organism: Microbacterium sp. MAH-37 (assembly GCF_009758255.1). Classification (GTDB taxonomy): domain Bacteria; phylum Actinomycetota; class Actinomycetes; order Actinomycetales; family Microbacteriaceae; genus Microbacterium. Next base: position 483,633 of record NZ_WSEN01000007.1, on the reverse strand, counting down.
TCGCGAAGGCCGGTCTCGGCGCTGGGATCTCGCGGAGCGCGTCTACCCGCAGGACGGCCGTGTGCTCGGCGCGCAGGAAGCCGCTGACGAGTGGTCCTCCCGTCTGCTGCAGGCCGCCGGGCTCGCACGTCCGTACAACTGGTGGAACGGGGTCTCCAAGACGGCGGGCGAGGCAGCATCCGTCGAGGGGAGCTCCGTGCGCTTCCGCGTCGACCCCGCGGCGCTCGCGGCGCTCGAGGAGCCCGATCGCGGCGGGCGGGTCGCGTTCCTCAATCCCTACGACAACCTGCTGTTCGACAGGAAGCGGCTGGAGGAGGTGTTCGACTTCTCCTACGTGCTCGAGCAGTTCAAGCCGAAGGCGCAGCGCGTGTACGGCTATTTCGCGCATCCGATCCTCTTCGGCGACCGGTTCATCGGCATGCTCGACGCCGAGCACGACCGGAAGCGCGAGGTGCTCCAGGTGAACGCCGTGCACGAGTTCTTCCCCTGGGACGCGGACGAGCACGAGCTGGTCCGCGCGGAGATCCAGGAGCTCGCGGAGTGGCTCGGCGTGCCGGTCGCGGGGCTGGCCTGAGGCGCGCCCGGGCGGGTTAGGCACGGCCGGTCTCTGCGGCTTCCGAAGCGTGCGCCGGTAGAATCGACGGGTCCAAGCAGGAGGAGAGACATGCGGATCACGGGACTCGGCCACGCCGGAATGCTCATCGAGACGGTCGGCGGGAACATCATCTGCGACCCCGTGCTCGGCCCCTCGTTCTACGGCTCGTGGTTCCCGTTCCCCGACAACCGGGGTCTCGATTGGGAGGAGATCGGCAGGAAGGCCGACTTCCTGTACATCTCACACCGGCACCGCGACCACTTCGACCCTCGGCTGCTGGAGAAGTACATCCGCAAGGACATCGAGGTGCTGCTGCCGGAGTACGTCACCGACGACCTCGAGGTCGACATCCGCGCCCTCGGCTACGACAACATCACCTACGCGCCCGCCGGCGGGGTGATCGAGCGCGGCGACCTGAAGATCATGATCACGCCGCTGCGCGCCCCCAGCGACGGACCCATCGGCGACTCCTCGCTGAGCGTCGACGACGGCACCGCGTCGATCCTGAACCAGAACGACTCGCACCCGCTCGACCTCGAGAAGCTGCTGAGCTTCGGCAAGCCCGAGGCGTACTTCACGCAGGTCTCCGGCGCGATCTGGTGGCCGATGGTGTACGACCTCCCTCAGGACGCCAAGCAGAACTTCGCGAAGCTCAAGCGCGACGCCCAGAACAAGCGCGCGATGTACTACATCGAGAAGGTGGACGCCCCGCACGTCTTCCCGATGGCGGGCCCGCCGATGTTCCTGCGCGACGAGCTGTTCCAGTACAACGGCACGGGCCAGAACGACGACTCGATCTTCACCGATCAGAAGGAGTTCCTCGCCCACCTGAAGGAGCTCGCTCCGCAGTATGACGGGCAGCTCTTCATCCCGGGCACGGTCGTCGAGATGAACCACGGCGAGCTGTCCGTGACGCAGAGCCTGTACTCGGAGGCCGAGATCGCGCACATCTTCGACGAGAAGTGGGACTACCTCGAGGAGCAGCGGGCCTCGCGCCAGCAGGAGATCCGCGACGAGGAGGCGCGGCGCGCGCCCGCACTCCCCGCGGAGGAGATCCTCGCCGAACTGAAGGCCTGGTGGGAGCCGCTTCTGAAGAAGTCGCGCACCATCCGGAACGGCGTCGGCGGCAACGTCCGCTTCCGGATCGGCGACCTCGACATGGTCGTCGACTTCCCGCGTGCCAAGGTGCGCGAGTACGCCGGCGAGGAGTGCATCTACTGGTACACCATCCCCGCCGACCTCGTCTCGACGAACATCCGCGATCATGAGATCGACTGGTCCAACTCGATCTTCCTGTCGATGCAGTTCTCGGTGGGCCGCAGCGGCAAGTTCAACGAGTTCCTCACCACGTTCCTGAAGTGCCTCTCGGTCGACCGCATCGAGTACGTCGAGAACTGGTACTCCGAGCAGACCGACCAGACCGAGGACGCCCAGATCGGCGACTGGGTCGTGCAGCGCCGCTGCCCGCACCTGCGTGCCGACCTGACCCGCACCGGCAAGATCGAGGACGGTGTGCTCACCTGTTCGATGCACGACTGGAAGTGGGACCTCAAGACCGGCAAGTGCCTCAGCACCGCCGGCCACGAGATCCGCGCAGAGTACTGCCCGCTCACGGACGAGGCGCTCCGCGCCGGATGAGCGGCGCCGGAACCGGCGTCCGGCTGCTGAGCCTCGACGATGTCGACGAGCTCACCACACTGGAACTCGCGAACCGCGAGCACCTGCGCCCGTGGGATCCGGCGCGGGCGCCGGAGTACTTCACGGCTTCGGAGCAGCGGCATCGGCTCGAGATCGCGCTGGGCGAGCACGAGGCCGGACGTGCCGTCCCGTTCGGGATCACGACGGATGCCGGTGAGCTGATCGGCCGGGTCACGCTGAGCGGCGTCGTGCGTGGCGCCCTGCAGTCGTGCGCGATGGGGTACTGGATCGCGGCGGACCACGTGCGTCGTGGGCACGCCGCGCGCGCGGCCGCCCTGGCGGTGGAACACGCGTTCACCGCACTGGAGCTGCACCGGGTGCAGGCCGAGACACTGCCCGAGAACGTCGCTTCTCAGGCCGTGCTGACCCGGATCGGCTTCACGCACTACGGCCTCGCGCCGCAGTATCTCCGTATCGACGGCGCCTGGCGCGACTTCCTGATGTTCCAGAGGATCAACCCCGCGGCGGACTGAGCGCGGCGCGCGAGATCTCGCCGACTTCGCCGCGAGATCCCGATTTCTGCACGAGGTCCCCGTGCTGAACACGGGTCTCGCGCAGAAGTCGGGGAGTCACGCAGATGTCGCGCGCAGGACGGACACCAGTTCTGCAGGACGGAGGTCGAGGCCGGCGATCCGGTCCAGGGCGACCCGCTCGATGTCGTATCGCCCGTGCGACGGGTCGTCGAACTCGGGTCCGTTCCGACGAGAGGGGTCGATGCCGGTCAGCCGCGCAGCGTAGAAGATCTCGCTGCGGATGCCGTCGATCCGGCGCTCATGGATCACTTCGCCGATCCAGGCCTCGGCGCCGAGTTCCTCGCGAAGCTCGCGGCGCAGCGCGTCCTCCGGAGTGGCATCCGAAAGTGCCATCCCGCCGCCCGGGGTGGTCCAGTACGGTGCGTGACCAGCGCGAGTCCGCTTGATCAGGATGATCCGCCCGTCGTCATCCGTCAGCAGCGCCCGCACGCGGGGGAGCGGGAGGTCGAGCTCGATGACGTCGGGGAACCGCAGCGTCTCCCAGAACGCGACCGCGGGATCACCCGCCTCGATCAGACCTTGCGCGACCATCCAGGCCGTCAGAGCCATGCCATGGGTTCCGACGACGATGTGCTCGGCAGGGTGCGCGAGGAGGCCCTCGTGAAAGCGCTGCGCGACGTCATCCGGCGTCTCCCAGCTCACATGCCGCTCATCCAGTCGTCCGGCGACCCAGGCGCGGCGAGCCGAGCGGAAGTCGTCGTGCACCAGCTCCTCACGGTCGACCTCGCGGAAGCGGGCGTCCTGGACGACGGTTCCTTCCTCGGCTCCGGTCGCGAGCACTGTCGTCTGCCGCGCCTTCAGCTCGGGGCTCGACACCGCTGTGCCGTCGAGGCGCAACGCGGATGCCGCTGCCGCGCCGTCGGAGCTGAGCGGCCATTCCTCCGGCGAGACCGACGCATCGACCGCAGGCATGCCGTGGCGGAGGAGGGTGATCTTGCGCCGCATCCCGCCAGCGTAGCCGCTCGTTGGTATACCACCGGCCGGACCGGCGAATCGTTAGAATCGAACCATCACCCATCCTTTAAGCCCGTCCCGTGAGGCGGAGAAGGGAGAGGCAGATGGCTGTACGAACCGTGCTGCAAGAAGCCGACATCGCGCGCGCTCTGACGCGCATCGCCCATGAGATCCTCGAGTCCAATCGGGGAGCGGACGGTCTCGTCCTGCTGGGTATCCCGACCCGCGGCGTGACCCTCGCCGAGCGGCTCGGCCCGATCATCTCCGAGATCGCCGGCGCAGAGATCCCGGTCGGATCGCTGGATGTCACCCTGTTCCGCGACGACCTGGCGAAGCATCCCACCCGCACGCCGAAGCGCACGGAGATCCCCGACGGCGGCATCGACGGCAAGACCGTCGTCCTCGTCGACGACGTGCTCTTCTCCGGCCGCAGCATCCGCGCCGCCCTCGACGCGATCCAGTCGATCGGCCGCCCCGCCGTCATCCGACTGGCGATCCTCGTCGACCGCGGTCACCGCGAGGTGCCCATCCGCCCCGACTTCGTCGGCAAGAACATCCCGTCCTCCCGGCAGGAGCGCGTCAACGTGCACCTGCGCGAGCTCGACGGCACCGACGAGGTGACGATCGAAGCATGAGGCACCTGCTCGACACGCGCACGCTCGACCGCGCCACCGCGCTCCGCATCCTCGACGTGGCCGAGGACATGGCCGAGACCCAGTCCCGCCAGGTCAAGAAGCTGCCGACGCTGCTCGGCAAGACCGTGGTCAACCTCTTCTTCGAGGACTCCACGCGCACCCGCATCTCGTTCGAGGCCGCCGCGAAGCGCCTCTCGGCGGATGTCATCAACTTCGCTGCCAAGGGCTCCAGCGTCTCGAAGGGCGAGAGCCTGAAGGACACCGCGCAGACCCTGCAGGCGATGGGTGCCGACGCCGTCGTGGTGAGGCACTCCGCCTCCGGTGCGCCGCAGACCCTCGCGACCAGCGGCTGGATCTCGGCAGGCGTCGTGAACGCCGGCGACGGCACGCACGAGCACCCCACGCAGGCGCTGCTCGACGCCTTCACGATCCGGAAGCGCCACTTCGGCGCCGACAGCCGGGGTCGCGATCTCAGCGGCCTGCGCATCGTGATCGTCGGCGACGTGCTGCACTCGCGGGTCGCCCGCTCGAACGTGTGGCTGCTCACGACCCTCGGCGCGCACGTGACGCTGGTCACGCCGCCCACGCTCATCCCGCAGAACGTCTCGCTGTGGCCGGTCACGGTGCGCTACGACCTCGACCAGGCCCTCGCCGAGGGACCGGATGCCGTGATGATGCTGCGCATCCAGATGGAGCGCATGCACGCGGCGTTCTTCCCGAACGAGCGCGAGTACACCCGCCTCTGGGGCCTGGATGCGGTGCGCGTCGCCGGCCTCCCCGAGACGAGCATCGTGATGCACCCCGGACCGATGAACCGCGGTCTGGAGATCTCGAGCGAGGCCGCCGACTCGGCCGCCTCGACCGTGCTGGAACAGGTCGCCAACGGCGTGTCGATCAGAATGGCCGTGCTCTACCTGCTGCTGGCGGGGGAGCGCGACGGCGAAGGAGGAGAAGCGCAGTGAGCGAGACCATCGTCATCACCGGTGCTGCACTGAACGGTGCGGATGCCGCGGACATCGTGATCGAGGACGGTCGCATCGCCGAGATCGGCAGTGGCCTGAGCCGTGCAGGGGCTCGCGTCGTCGACGCGGCCGGCCTCATCGCCCTGCCCGGGCTCGTCGACCTGCACACGCATCTGCGCGAGCCGGGCTTCGAGGCCTCCGAGACCGTGCTCACCGGCACCCGCGCCGCGGCGGCCGGTGGCTTCACCGCGGTGTTCGCGATGCCGAACACCTCCCCGGTCGCCGACACCGCCGGCGTGGTCGAGCAGGAGCTCGCCCTCGGGGAGGCGGCAGGTTACGCCACCGTGCAGCCGATCGGCGCCGTCACGGTCGGCCAGAAGGGCGAGCGGCTCGCCGAGCTCGGCGCCATGGCCTCCTCCCGCGCGAAGGTCCGCGTCTTCAGCGACGACGGCTTCTGCGTCTGGGACCCGCTGATCATGCGCCGAGCGCTGGAGTACGTGAAGTCCTTCGACGGCGTCATCGCACAGCACGCCCAGGACCCACGGCTCACCGAGGGCGCCCAGATGAACGAGGGCACCGTCTCCGCCGAGCTGGGTCTGGCCGGATGGCCGGCGGTCGCCGAGGAATCGATCATCGCCCGCGACGTCCTGCTGGCCGAGCACGTCGGGTCCCGCCTGCATGTCTGCCACCTGTCGACCGCGGGATCCGTGGACCTGATCCGGTGGGCGAAGAAGCGCGGCGTCGCCGTGACCGCCGAGGTCACGCCTCATCACCTGCTGCTGACCGACGAGCTGGTGCGCGGCTACGACGCGAGGTACAAGGTCAACCCGCCGCTGCGCCGCGAGGAGGACGTCCTGGCCGTGCGCGAAGGCCTCGCAGACGGCACGATCGACATCGTCGCCACCGACCACGCCCCGCATCCTTCCGAGAACAAGGCATGCGAGTGGCAGGCCGCGGCGAACGGCATGGTCGGCCTGGAGAGCGCGCTGCGCGTCGTGCACCAGTCGATGGTGGAGACCGGTCTGCTCGGCTGGCCGGATGTCGCGCGCGTCATGAGCACGGCACCCGCGGCGATCGGCCGGCTGGAGGGCTTCGGATCGCTCGAGGTCGGCGCCCCCGCACATGTCACGCTGTACGACCCTCGGGTCGCAGGCGTCTTCACTGAAGCGGACCTGCACGGCCGCAGCCGCAACTCGCCGTACCTCGGCCGCGACCTTCCCGGTCAGGTGCACTGGACGATCCACGGCGGCCGCGTCACCGTGGCCGACGGCACCCTCGTGGAAGGGCTGGGCGAGTGACACGTGACCTCGCCGTCCTGCTGACGATCGCACTCGCGGTGGTCATCATCGCCGCGATCCTGTTCGCCTGGCGCGCGCGACTGCGACGCGACTCCGGCATCAGCGCACCCCTCGGCGTGCCTGAGCACGCCGAGGTCACGGAGCGCGTCGAGGTGCTGTACGTCGCCACCACGCGGCACGACGAGCCCCTCGAGCGGGTCGCGGTCAAGCCGCTGGAGTACCGCGCCCGCGGCGAGCTGGTGCTCACCGACCGCGGTGCCGCACTCAGCCTGGACGGATCGCCCACGGTGTTCCTCGCCTCGGAGCGGCTCGTCGCCGCCGATCTCGCCACGGTCGCCATCGACCGCGTGGTGGAGCCGAACGGACTGGTGCGCATCGTCTGGCGCGAGTCCTCCGGCATCCTTCTCGATTCCTTCCTGCGCGTCGCGAACGGCGGCCCGCAGCACGTCCTCACCGCGCTGCAGCGCCTGTGCGCCGCACCGGAGACAGGAGCAACCTCGTGACTCTGAACACCGACCCCGCCGTCCTCGTCCTGGAGGACGGCTCCCGATTCCCAGGACGCGCCTACGGCGCCCGCGGCACCACCCTCGGCGAGGTCGTCTTCGCCACCGGCATGTCCGGATACCAGGAGACGCTCACCGACCCGTCGTACGCGGGCCAGATCGTGCTGCAGACCGCCCCGCACATCGGCAACACCGGCATGAACGACGAGGACCCCGAGTCGCGTCGCATCTGGGTGGCCGGCTACATCGTGCGCGACCCCTCACGAGTGGTGTCGAACTGGCGCGCCAACGCGTCGCTCGACGACATCCTCGTCCGCGACGGCATCGTCGGCATCAGCGGCGTCGACACCCGCGCGATCACCCGACACATCCGCTCGGCCGGATCCATGCGAGGCGGCGTCTTCTCCGGCGAGGCCGCGAGCCTGGATGCCGAGGAGCAGCTGCGCATCGTCCGCGAGGCCCCGCAGATGGCGGGCCAGAACCTCTCCGCGGAGGTCTCTGTGGCCGTCGCGGAGGTCACGCCCGCCGTCGGTGAGAAGATCGGCAACCTCGCCGTGCTCGACCTCGGCGTCAAGCAGGCCACGCTCGACAACCTCGCCGCGCGCGGGTTCGAGGTGCACGTGCTGCCGCAGTCCTCGACCTTCGCGGACATCATGGCGATCGACCCGGTCGCCGTGTTCTACTCGAACGGCCCCGGCGACCCCGCAGCATCCGATGGCCAGGTGGCCGTGCTGCGCGAGGTGCTCGACGCCAGGCTGCCCTACTTCGGCATCTGCTTCGGCAACCAGCTGTTCGGCCGCGCGCTCGGCCTCGGCACCTACAAGCTCACCTTCGGGCACCGCGGCATCAACCAGCCGGTGCTCGACAAGACCACCGGCCGCGTCGAGATCACCGCGCACAACCACGGCTTCGCGGTGGAGGCGCCCCTGGAGGGCTCCTTCGACAGCCCGAACGGCTACGGCCAGGTCGAGGTCAGCCACATCGGCCTGAACGACCAGGTGGTCGAGGGGCTGAAGGCCCTCGACATCCCCGCGTTCTCGGTGCAGTACCACCCCGAGGCGGCGGCCGGCCCGCACGACGCAAACTACCTCTTCGACCGCTTCCGTGACCTCGTCGTCGCGACCATGCAGGAAGGCGCAAAGTAATGCCCAAGCGCGACGACATCAACAGCGTCCTGGTCATCGGCTCCGGTCCGATCGTCATCGGCCAGGCCGTCGAGTTCGACTACTCGGGGACGCAGGCCTGCCGGGTGCTGCGCGAGGAGGGCGTCCGCGTCATCCTCGTCAACTCGAACCCGGCCACGATCATGACCGACCCGGACTTCGCCGACGCGACCTACATCGAGCCGATCACCCCCGAGGTCATCGAGACGATCATCGCCAAGGAGAAGCCAGACGCCATCCTGCCGACGCTCGGCGGCCAGACGGCTCTGAACGCCGCCATGGCGCTGCACGAGCGCGGCATCCTCGAGAAGTACGACGTCGAGCTCATCGGCGCCAAGGTGGACGCCATCCGCAAGGGCGAGGACCGCCAGATCTTCAAGCAGCTCGTCCTCGACGCGGGAGCGGATGTCGCCAAGTCGGTCATCTGCCACACGATGGACGAGCTCCTGGCCGGTGCCGAGCAGCTCGGCTACCCGCTCGTCGTCCGCCCCAGCTTCACCATGGGCGGACTGGGCTCTGGCTTCGCCTACGACGAGGAGGACCTGCGCCGCATCGGCGGTGCCGGCCTGCACGACTCGCCCACCAACGAGGTGCTCCTGGAGGAGTCGATCCTCGGCTGGAAGGAGTACGAGCTCGAGCTCATGCGCGACACGGCCGACAACACGGTCGTGGTCTGCTCGATCGAGAACGTCGACCCGGTCGGCGTGCACACCGGCGACTCGATCACGGTCGCCCCGGCACTCACCCTCACCGACCGCGAGTACCAGAAGCTGCGCGACATCTCGATCGACATCATCCGCGCCGTGGGCGTCGACACCGGCGGCTGCAACATCCAGTTCGCGGTCGACCCGACCAACGGGCGCATCATCGTCATCGAGATGAACCCGCGCGTGTCGCGGTCCTCGGCGCTTGCGTCGAAGGCCACCGGATTCCCGATCGCGAAGCTGGCCGCCAAGCTCGCCCTCGGTTACCGTCTGGACGAGGTCCCCAACGACATCACCGGCGTGACTCCGGCGAGCTTCGAGCCCACGCTCGACTACATCGTGGTGAAGGTCCCTCGCTTCGCGTTCGAGAAGTTCCCGGCCGCCGACGCCACCCTCACCACCACCATGAAGTCGGTGGGCGAGGCGATGGCGATCGGCCGCAACTTCACGACCGCCCTGCAGAAGTCGCTCCGTTCGCTCGAGAAGCGCGGCTCGAGCTTCCACTGGGGCGCCGAGGCGCGCAGCGTCGAGGAGCTGCTGGAGATCTCGAAGACCCCGACCGACGGCCGCATCGTCGTGCTGCAGCAGGCGCTGCGCAAGGGCGCGACGATCGAGCAGGCGTTCGACGCCACGGCGATCGATCCGTGGTTCCTCGACCAGATCGTGCTCATCAACGAGGTCGCCGAGGCCGTCCGCACCGCGAGCGAGTTCGACGCCGACACCATCCGGTACGCCAAGGAGCACGGCTTCTCGGACGCCCAGCTGGCTGAGCTGCGCGGCATCTCCGAGCAGGAGGTGCGCGGCATCCGTCACGGTCTCGGCGTCCGGCCGGTGTACAAGACGGTCGACACGTGTGCGGGCGAGTTCCCTGCGCTGACGCCGTACCACTACTCGAGCTACGACTTCGAGTCCGAGGTCGCCCCGTCGGAGCGCACCAAGATCGTCATCATCGGCTCCGGCCCGAACCGCATCGGCCAGGGCGTCGAGTTCGACTACTCCTGCGTGCACGCGTCGTTCGCGCTGTCGGATGCCGGGTACGAGACCGTCATGGTCAACTGCAACCCCGAGACCGTGTCGACCGACTACGACACCTCCGACCGGCTGTACTTCGAGCCGCTGACGCTCGAGGACGTGCTGGAGGTGCTGGACGCCGAGGCGGCGAGCGGCACCATCCTCGGCGTGGTCTGCCAGCTCGGCGGTCAGACGCCGCTGGGTCTGGCGAAGGGGATCGAGGCCGCCGGCTACACCGTGCTCGGCACCAGCCCCGAGGCGATCGACCTGGCCGAGGAGCGTGAGCTGTTCTCGCAGCTGCTGGACCGCGCCGGTCTCGTGGCGCCGCGCAACGGCACCGCGATCGACGCCGAGGGCGCCGTGCGGATCGCCGAGGAGATCGGCTACCCGGTGCTGGTGCGCCCGAGCTTCGTGCTCGGCGGTCGCGGCATGGAGATCGTCTACAGCACCGAGGGTCTGCACGACTACTTCGCGCGCACCGCCGGCGAGGTCGTCATCGAGGAGGGCAAGCCGCTGCTCGTGGACCGCTTCCTCGACGACGCGATCGAGCTCGACGTGGACGCGCTCTACGACGGCACAGAGCTGTTCATCGGCGGTGTCATGGAGCACCTCGAGGAGGCCGGTATCCACTCCGGCGACTCCAGCTGCACCCTGCCGCCGATCTCGCTCGGTCGCACCGAGATCGACCGGGTGCGCACCGCGACCCTGGCGATCGCGGAGGGCGTGGGCGTCCGCGGCCTGCTGAACGTGCAGTTCGCCGTCAGTGCCGGCGTGCTCTACGTGATCGAGGCGAACCCGCGCGCCAGCCGCACGGTGCCGTTCGTGTCGAAGGCGCTGGGCATCCCGCTGGCCAAGGCTGCAAGCCGCATCATGGCCGGCGCCACGATCGCGGAGCTGAAGGGCGAGGGTCTGCTGCCCGAGCAGGACGGCTCCCGCATCCCGCTGGACGCACCGGTCGCCGTCAAGGAGGCGGTGCTGCCGTTCAAGCGCTTCCGCACCAAGGAGGGCCGCACGGTCGACTCCGTGCTCGGTCCGGAGATGCGCTCGACCGGCGAGGTCATGGGCATCGACAAGGACTTCCCGACCGCGTTCGCGAAGAGCCAGGCCGCGGCCTACGGCGGCACGCCGACCTCGGGCACCGTGTTCATCTCGGTCGCCGACTCCGACAAGCGCGCGGTGATCCTGCCGGCGCACAGGCTCAGCCAGCTCGGCTTCCGCATCCTCGCGACCGAGGGCACCGGCGAGATCCTCTCGCGCAACGGCATCCCGGTCGACGTCGTGCAGAAGTTCGGCGAGTCGCAGGGGTCGGGCGCGACGAACATCGTCGACCTGATCAACGAGGGCGCGGTGGACATCGTCGTGAACGTCCCGGACGGGGGAGCGGCGCGCGCCGACGGTTACGAGATCCGCGCGGCTGCGGTGGCCGCGGACAAGGCGCTGTTCACCACCATCGCGACGCTCGGCGCCGCGGTCAGCGGCATGGACGCGACCGGTGACGGATTCGAGGTGCGCAGCCTGCAGGAGTACGCGCTCGACCGGAAGGCGTCGGCATGACCGAGTCCTTCGGCTCGCGGCTGCGGACAGCGCTCGACGAGCGCGGCCCGCTCTGCGTCGGCATCGACCCCCACGCGTCGCTCCTCGACGCGTGGGGGCTCGGGCAGGACGCCGCCGGCGTGCGCGAGTTCGGCCTGCGGGTGGTGGATGCCGCCGCCGGCCGCGTCGGCGTGCTGAAGCCTCAGGTGTCGTTCTTCGAGCGTTTCGGCTCGCGCGGCTTCGCCGCCCTCGAGGACGTGCTCGCCGCGGCAAGGGCCGCGGGGCTGCTCGTGCTCGCCGACGCGAAGCGCGGGGACATCGGCTCGACGAACGAGGGCTATGCGGACGCCTGGCTCGAGCCGGGCTCGCCCCTGGAGGCGGATGCCGTGACGCTGAGCCCCTACCTGGGAGTGGGCGCCCTGGACGCCGTGCTCGCCCGGGCCAGGTCCGCAGGCAAGGGCGTCTTCGTCCTCGCGGCGACCAGCAACCCCGAGGCAGCGGCGGTGCAGTCCGCGACCACCGGGGACGGCACCCACGTCGCCGCGATGGTCGCGCGCCAGGCCACTGCCGGCGATGCGGGGGATGCCCTCGGGGCGATCGGGCTGGTGATCGGGGCGACCGTCGACCGGGCCGCCTTCGGCCTCGACGACGATCTGTTGCGCACAGTCCCGGTGCTCGCACCGGGCTTCGGTGCGCAGGGCGCCACGCCCGAGGATCTCGGGGCCCGTTTCGGCGCGATCGCCCGCAACGTGCTCGCGAGCGAGAGCCGCAGCATCCTGAGTGCAGGACCCGATGGAATCGCTGTCAGAATGGAGGAGACCGCGCGACGCTACCAGGAGGTGCTGGGTGCCTGAAACCCGTTCGATGCCCGAGGTCGATCGGAGTGCGGCCGCCCGCCGCGCGGTCGAGCGACGCCGAGCACGTGCTTCCCTGAAGCGCGATCTCGCCATGCGCGTCGTGGCACCGCAGGAGGTGCTGCGCCGCGCGCTCGACGATGCGACATCCGTCGCCGGCTCGCTGCGCATCACGGACTTCCTCACCGCCCTGCCCGCCATCGGCGCGGGCAAGCGCGACCAGATCCTGAGGGATCTGCACATCGCACCGGTCAAGCGTCTCGGCGGACTCGGCGTCCGTCAGGTGGCCGATCTCGGGAACTGGCTCGACAGCCGTTTCCCTGTGCATGTCCCGCGTGCAGGTCGCAGCCGGCTGCTGGTTCTCGCAGGGCCGACCGCGGTCGGCAAGGGCACCGTCGCCGCGCACATCCGCGCGCACCACCCGCAGATCCATCTCTCCGTGTCGGCGACCACGCGGTCGCCGCGTCCGGGTGAGATCGACGGCGTGCACTACTTCTTCGTCGACGATGCCGAGTTCGACCGGCTCATCGCCCAGGGCGAACTGCTCGAGCACGCCACGGTGCACAACAGGTACCGGTACGGCACACCGCGCGGACCGGTGGACGCCGCGCTGGCCGAGGGGCGCACCGTGCTGCTGGAGATCGACCTGCAGGGCGCACGTCAGGTGCGCGCCGCCGAGCCGTCCGCGACGCTGGTGTTCCTGCTGCCGCCGTCCTGGGACGAGCTGGTGAACCGGCTCGTCGGCCGCGGCACCGAGGACGCCGAGGAACGGGCTCGCCGGCTGCGCACCGCTAAGGCCGAACTCGCCGCCCAGAACGAGTTCGATTACCTCGTCGTGAACGAGGACGTCGCCACGGCGGCGCAGGAGGTCGTAGACTTGACTACGGCATTCGCGCGCTGACCGCTGAGGCGCGCCCGCCCACCAACTTCGCGACACGTCGAGCACCTCGACATCGTCGCCCGATCAGGAGGTCCCACCGTGGCCGGTAACAACCAGGGCATCATCGATCCCCCCATCGACAATCTGCTGGATCGTGTCGACTCCAAGTACGAGCTGGTCATCTACGCGTCCAAGCGCGCGCGCCAGATCAACGACTACTACTCCGACCTGCACGAGGGCAACCTGTTCGACAACGTCGGCCCGCTGGTCGATTCGTCGGTCGAGGACAAGCCCCTCACCATCGCGCTGCACGAGATCAACGAGGACAAGCTCCGCATCCGTCACGCCGAGTGAACTGACAGGTGAGCCGCCGTCATCCCGTCGTGGGGTGTCGGCGGCTCCCTGCATACTGGCCCGATACCGCCGAGAAACCGTTGGAGCCCCGATGAGCGCGCTGCGCCTGTTCACGTCCGAGTCCGTCACAGAAGGACACCCCGACAAGATCTGCGATCAGATCTCGGACAGCATCCTCGACGGCCTGCTCGCCGTCGACCGCGACTCGCGCGTCGCCGTGGAGACCCTGGTCACGACCGGCCTCGTGCACGTGGCCGGCGAGATCCGCACCGAGGGGTACGTCGACATCCCGACCATCGTCCGCGACGTGGTCAACGGCATCGGCTACACCTCGAGCGACACCGGTTTCGACGGCTCGTCCTGTGGCGTGAGCGTCTCGGTGGGCGAGCAGTCCACCGACATCGCGCACGGCGTCGACCAGGCGGCGGAGAGCCGCGACTGCGGCTCCGTCGACCCTCGTGACGCGCTCGGTGCCGGCGACCAGGGCATCATGTTCGGCTTCGCCACCAACGAGACGCCGCAGCTCATGCCGATGGCCGCGTGGACGGCGCACCGCATCGCCGAGCGCCTCTCCGAGGTCCGTCGCTCCGGGGAGCTGCCCTTCCTGCGTCCAGACGGCAAGACCCAGGTCACGCTCGGGTACGAGGGCTTCACGCCGAAGACCGTCGACGCGGTGGTGCTCTCCACGCAGCACCTGCCCGGCGTCACGCAGGACGAGCTCAAGGCGCAGGTCCGCGAGCACGTCATCGACCCGGTGCTGGCGCAGACCGGCCTCGACCTCGCGACCGACCTGAAGTACTACATCAACCCGGCCGGCCCGTTCGTCATCGGCGGCCCCAAGGGTGACGCCGGCCTCACCGGTCGCAAGATCATCATCGACACGTACGGCGGCGCGGCCCGCCACGGCGGCGGCGCCTTCAGCGGCAAGGACCCGTCCAAGGTGGACCGCTCTGCGGCGTACGCGATGCGCTGGGTGGCGAAGAACGCCGTCGCGGCCGGTCTCGCAGACCGCCTCGAGGTGCAGGTCGCGTACGCGATCGGGGTCGCTCACCCCGTCGGCCTGTACGTCGAGACCTTCGGCACGGGCCGGGTGTCGGACGACGCGATCATCCGCGCCATCACCGAGGTGTTCGACCTGCGCCCGCAGGCGATCATCGAGGAGCTCGACCTCCTGCGCCCGATCTACGCGCAGACCGCCGCCTACGGGCACTTCGGCCGTGAGCTGCCGGACTTCACCTGGGAGCGCACCGACCGCGCAGACGACCTGCGGCGCGCCGCCGGTCTCTGATGTCGGCCGCGGCGCGGCGCATCGCGCGGGTGCTGATCGACTCACCGCTGCCGCAGCTCGACCGGCTGTTCGACTACGCTCTGCCCGCCGAGTTCGGCGACGTGCCGGTCGGCGTCCGGGTGAAGGTGCCGCTGCGCACGGCCGGCCGCGTGATGGACGGCTACATCGTCGGGATCGGGGTCGAGGAGGACATCTCGCGCACGCTCGCCGAGGTGGAGAGCGTCGTCTCGCCGGTCGTCGTGCTGCCCGAGCGACTGCATCAACTCGCGCGACGCGCCGCCGATCGCGCGGCCGGCTCGGCATCCGACATCCTGCGGCTGGCGATCCCGAAGCGGCAGGTGCGCGTCGAGAAGGCGTGGTCCTTCGACGTCGAGGCCCCGGCGGTCGAGACGGAGGCTCTTCAGCGGGCCGAGTCGGTGATCGCCAGGTACGACGGTCTCCAGGGGGTCCTTGCCGACGGCGGCAGAGCGGCCGTCGAGACCATCGCCGAGATGGAGGGGGCTCTGCCGCATTCGGCGCGGCTGCTCGCCGCCGTCGCGACCCTGGTCCTCGTATCGGGGCGCTCTGCGATCCTGGTCGTGCCGGACAAGCGCGATGAGGATCGGCTGCTGGACGCCCTCGCAGAGCTGCTGCCGGACGACGCCGTGGTGCGGCACGACGCCCGGCAGACGAATCCCGATCGGTACCGTGCGTTCCTGCGCACCCTCGCCGATGCTCCGTGCGTCGTGGTCGGAAATCGCTCGGCGGTGTACGCCCCGGTGCGGGCGGGCGTGGTCGTCGTCTGGGACGACGGCGACCCGCTGCTCGCCGAGCCGCTCGCCCCGTACGTGCACGCCCGCGACGTGGCCCTGGTGCGGCAGGAGCAGGAGGGCGGCGCCCTGCTGTTCGCCGGGCACACGCGCACCACCGATGTCGAGAGGCTCGTGCAGGGCGGCTGGATGACCGACGTCCGCGCCGCGAGGCGCTCTTCTCCGCGCGTGGTGCTGTCGCCACCGCAGGAACTCGAGCGGGGCGTCCAGCGGATGCCGTCCAGCGCCTTCCTCGCCGCGCGAGAGGCCGCAGCGGAGGGACCGGTCCTCGTGCAGGTCGCCCGCCCGGGCTTCGCTCCGTCGCTGGTGTGCGGCCAGTGCCGCGCCCCTGCGCGCTGTGCGCATTGCGGAGGCCCGCTCGGCGCCCGTCGGCGGGGCGCGGTGCCGGTGTGCGGCTGGTGCGGCAGATCGGCGAACGGCTGGCGATGCCCGAGCTGTGAGGCCACGCAGGTGCGTCTGGCCTCGTCCGGCAGCGAGCGCACCGCCGACGAGCTCGGCAGGGCTTTCCCCGGCGTGCAGGTCATCGTCGCCGACGGCACGCATCCGGTCGAGCGAGTGCCGGCGAAGCCCGCGCTGGTCATCGCGACGCGCGGCGCCGAGCCGGTCGCAGACGGAGGCTACCGTGCCGTCGTGCTCCTGGATGGCTCGCGGATGCTGCAGGCGCCCGAGCTGCGGATCGGCGAGTCCTGCCTGCGCTGGTGGTCGAACGCCGCCGCCCTCGCGGCGCCCGGAGCGCCGGTGCACCTCGTCGGGGTCGACGGCCCGGTCGCCAGGGCTCTGGCGACCTGGACCCAGGCCGGCTATGCGCGTTCCGAGCTCGAGGCGCGCGCCCCGCTGCGGATGCCGCCGATGTACCGCGTCGCGCAGCTCGACGGCCTCCCGGCGGTCATGCGTCCCGCACTGGAGCAGGTGCGCGCACTCGGTCTGCCCGCCGACGCCGTGCTCGGACCGGTGCCCGTCGGCGACGAGGGGCGCGTGCGCGCCCTGGTGCGCTTCGGGTACGCCGCCGGCGCCGAGGTTGCGACGACGCTCCGCGCCGCGGTGGTCACCGACGCCACCCGCAACCGGCGGGCACGGGGGAAGGCCGGCCTGAGCCTGCACCTCGATATCCTCGAACCAGACATCTGACGCCCCTCACCCTCCGGAGCACCTTCATGCGACTCGTCTTCGCCGGCACCCCCGATGCGGCGGTCCCCACCCTGCGGGCACTCGCCCCGCTGCACGACATCGTGGCCGTCGTCACCCGCCCCGACGCGCCCCTCGGACGACGGCGCGTGCTGACTCCGTCGCCCGTCGCGCAGGTGGCGGACGAGCTCGGCATCCCCGTGATCAAGGCCGCCAGGCTCGACGCCGAGGCGACCGACGCGATCACCGCGCTGCGCCCGGAACTCGGTGTCATCGTCGCCTTCGGCGGCCTGGTCCGTGAGCCGCTGCTGTCCGCACCCGGCCACGGCTGGATCAACCTGCACTTCTCGTTGCTCCCGCGCTGGCGCGGCGCGGCACCCGTGCAGCGCGCGCTGATCGCCGGCGACGAGTCGCTCGGGGTGAGCGTGTTCCGGCTCGTCCCCGAGCTGGATGCCGGCGACGTGTACGGCATGCGCCCGGTGTCGCTGCCGGGAACCGCCACCGCCGCCGATGCTCTCGGAATCCTCGCCGAGGACGGGGCCGCGCTGACCGTGGACGTCGTCGCCGGGATCGCAGCCGGCACTGCCCAGGCTGTTCCGCAGACCGGCGAGCCCACCTTCGCTCCCAAGCTCGTCCTCGCCGACGGACTGCTGGACTGGAACCGCCCGCTCGACGAGGTGTACGCCAGGTTCCGCGGCATCACCCCGGAGCCTGGGGCGCACACGGAAGTCGCGGGTGCGCGGCTCAAAGTGCTCGAGGCGGCTCCCGCGACGGATGCCGCGCCGATCGAGCCTGGGCGGATAGTGGGGGAGAAGCGCCGCATCCTGATCGGCACCGCGAGTGCGCCGCTTGCCGTGACCCGCGTGCAACCGGCCGGCAAGGGCGCCATGCCCGCCGCTGACTGGTGGCGCGGTCAGCGCGACGAGACGCTGCGAGCGGGCGCATGAGCGGGCAGGAGCGCCGTCCCCAGCGCGGACGTCGGCCGCAGCGATCCGGGGTCGGCCGGGGACCCGACCGCACGGTCCAGCCCGCCCGCGCCGTCGCCTACGGCGTGCTGCGTGCCGTCACCGAGTCCGACGCCTACGCGAACCTGCTGCTGCCGACGAGCATCGCCGAGGCGGGTCTCGATCAGAAGGACGCAGCCCTCGCCACCGAGCTCACGTATGGCACGCTGCGCCGGCAGGGGACGTACGACGCCATCATCGCCGCGGCCGCGGGCCGTCCGGCATCCGAGATCGATCCTGCGGTGCTCGACGCCCTGCGGCTCGGCACGCATCAGCTGCTCTCCACCCGTGTCGCCGGGCACGCGGCTGTGAACGAGTCGGTCAACCTGGTCGCGACCGCGCAGGGCAGGGGAGCCGCGGGCTTCGCGAACGCCGTACTGCGCCGCATCGGCAGGGACACCCCCGGAGCCTGGCAGCAGGCCATCGAGAGCGCAGCCCGGTCCGACGACGAGCGTCTGTCGCTGCGGACCGCGCACCCGGTGTGGATCATCCGCGCTCTGCGCCGAGCCCTCGCCGCGGAGGGGCGCGAGGACGAACTCGACGCCCTGCTCGCCGCGGACAACGCCTCGCCCGAGGTCACTCTGGTGGCTCTCCCCGGGCTCGCCGAGCCCGGGGATCCGCGGCGTCGTTACGCGCCGACCGCGTTCGCCTCGCCGGGCGGCGATCCGCACCGTGTGGTGGCGGATGCCGCGGGCACGGTGCGGGTGCAGGACGAGGGATCCCAGCTGGTCGCACTGGCACTGGCCGCCGCACGGCCCATCATCGCCGGTGAGCAGTGGCTCGACCTGTGCGCGGGCCCGGGCGGCAAGACTGCGCTGCTGGCCGCGATCGCGCAGGAGAGCGGAGCGGTCCTCGAGGCCAACGAGGTCGTCCCGGCCCGAGCCGGCCTGGTACGCAACGCGCTGCGCGCTGTGTCCGGCGAGGTGACGGTCCACGAGGAGGATGGTCGCACGCTCGCGGCATCCCGCCCCGGCGCCTTCGACCGCATCCTCGTCGACGCGCCGTGCACCGGGCTCGGGGCGCTGCGCCGCCGGCCCGAGGCGCGCTGGCGGAAGACACCGGCGGATGTCGCGGACCTGGTCGCCCTGCAGACCGAACTGCTCACCGCCGCGGTGTCGGCGCTGGCGCCCGGCGGCATCGTCGCGTACGTGACCTGCTCACCGCACCTGGCGGAGACCACCGGCGTGGTCTCGGAGGTGCTGCGCGACCGCGACGATCTGGTGGAGCTGGACGCGCGCGCCGTGCTGGCAGGCGTGGCCCGGTCTTCGATCGACCTCGCAGACGACGGTTCCGGCCGGGTGCAGCTCTGGCCGCATCGCCACAACACCGACGCCATGTTCCTCGCGCTGCTGCAGCGCGCTCCCGAAGGAGAGAGCCGATGAACCCGCGCATCAACCCCAGCATCCTCGCCGCCGACTTCGTCAACATGCAGGCCGAGCTGGCGCGGATCGCCAGCGCCGACTTCGCGCACGTCGACGTGATGGACAACCACTTCGTGCCGAACCTCACGTTCGGCCCGCAGATGGTGGAGCGCATCCAGGCGACCAGCCCGATCCCGCTCGACGTGCACCTCATGATCACCGATCCCGACCGCTGGGCGCCGGGCTACGCGGAGATCGGGGCAGCGAGCGTCACCTTCCACCTCGAGGCCGCGGCAGATCCGGTCGCGCTCGCGCGCAGGCTGCGCGACATCGGCGCCCGCGCAGGCGTCGCGATCAAGCCCGGCACCGCGGGCGAGCCGCTGTACGACATCCTCGACGAGTTCGACCAGATCCTGGTGATGACGGTGGAGCCGGGCTTCGGCGGGCAGGGCTTCATGCCGGAGACCATGCCGAAGCTGCGCTCGCTGCGCGACGAGGCCCGCCGTCGCGGGTCGGACGTGTGGCTGCAGGTCGACGGCGGAATCTCCTTCGACACCATCGCGCAGGCCGCCGAGGCCGGCGCCGACACGTTCGTGGCGGGTTCTGCGGTGTACGGGGCCGATGACGTCGAGGCGGCCGTCACAGGTCTTCGCGACCGCGCGCGAGCCGCTAGCCTTGAGGGGTGAAGACTTTCGACGAGCTGTTCGCCGAGCTGACCGAGACAGCGAGGACCCGTCCTGACGGATCGGGTACGGTCGCGCAGCTCGACCGCGGCGTGCACGCCATCGGCAAGAAGATCGTCGAAGAGGCCGCCGAGGTGTGGATGGCCGCAGAGTACGAGTCCAAGGAAGAGGCGGCCGAGGAGATCTCGCAGCTGCTGTACCACCTGCAGGTGATGATGCTCGCGAAGGGTCTGGATCTCCAGGACGTCTACCGACATCTGTGAGCGCGCTCCGCCACAGACTCGTTCGACCCGAAGGATCCCCATGCTCCGCATCGCCGTTCCGAACAAGGGCTCGCTGTCAGAGACAGCGGCCGAGATGCTCGCGGAGGCCGGCTACACCGGTCGCCGCGACCCGAAGACCCTGCACGTCATCGACGCCGACAGCGACGTCGAGTTCTTCTACCTCCGTCCCCGTGACATCGCCACCTACGTGGCATCCGGCGCCCTCGACGTGGGCATCACCGGGCGTGACCTGCTGCGCGACGTGCGGCAGGACGACGCGCGCGAGATCGAGCAGCTCGGGTTCGCCCGCTCGACCTTCCGTTTCGCTGCCCCTCCCGGGAAGTACTCCACGATCCAGGACCTCGAGGGCGTGCGCGTGGCATCCGCCTACCCCGGCCTCGTCGACGACTTCCTGCGTGAGAACGGCGTGAGTGCCGTGCTGGTGCCGCTGGACGGCGCCGTCGAATCGGCGGTGCGGCTCGGTGTGGCCGACGTGATCGCTGACGTCGTGGAGACCGGCACGACCCTGCGACAGGCCGGCCTCGAGATCTTCGGCCCGGTGATCATCGAGTCGGAGGCCGTGCTCATCAGCCGCCCTGGAGACGTAGAGGGCACCGACAGGCTGCTGCGCCGTCTGCGCGGCGTCATGGTGGCCCGCCGGTACGTGCTGCTGGACTACGACCTGCCCGCCGGGCTGGTGGATCAGGCCACCGCCATCGCCGGCGGTCGGGAATCGCCGACGATCTCGCCGCTGCGCGATCCGGAGTGGGTGGCTGTTCGGGTGATGATCCCGCGCAAGGGCATGAACCAGGTGATGGACGATCTGTACGCGCTGGGCGCGCGGGCGATCCTGGTCACCGCGATCCACGCCGCGAGGCTCTGATGACGCTCGCGTCCCGTGTCATCCCGTGCCTGGACGTGGCCGCCGGCCGCGTCGTGAAGGGCGTCAACTTCCAGAACCTGCGCGACATGGGCGACCCGGTCGAGCTGGCCGCGCACTACGCGGCGCAGGGTGCCGATGAGATCACCTTCCTCGACGTCACTGCGACGGTGGATGCCCGAGCCACGACCTACGACGTCGTGCAGCGGACCGCCGAGCAGGTGTTCGTGCCGCTCACCGTCGGGGGAGGGGTGCGCTCCACCG
Organism: Microbacterium sp. MAH-37; assembly: GCF_009758255.1. GTDB lineage: Bacteria > Actinomycetota > Actinomycetes > Actinomycetales > Microbacteriaceae > Microbacterium. The sequence goes on along the minus strand of NZ_WSEN01000007.1, from coordinate 462,279 downwards.
AGGACGTCGCCCGGCTGCTCGGTGTGGGTGCAGACAAGGTCGGTGTGAACTCCGCCGCGATCGCGCGACCCGACCTGATCGACGAGATCGCGGATCGCTTCGGGGCTCAGGTGCTGGTGCTCTCCCTCGACGTGAAGCGCGCCTCCGGCGCACCGTCCGGATTCGTCGTCACGACGCACGGCGGCCGCACCGAGACGACCCTGGATGCCGCCGTCTGGGCCCGTGAGGCCACCGAGCGCGGTGCCGGTGAACTGCTGGTCAACTCGATCGACGCCGACGGCACCCAGGACGGCTTCGACCTGGAGCTGATCCGGCTGATGCGCGAGGTCGCCTCGGTGCCGGTGATCGCCTCCGGCGGCGCCGGTCGCGTATCCGACTTCCCGCCGGCGATCGGCGCGGGCGCGGATGCCGTGCTCGCCGCCAGCGTGTTCCACAGCGGCATGCTCACGGTCGGGCAGGTCAAGGAGGCCCTCCGTGCGGACGGGGTGATCGTTCGATGCGCCGCACTGAGCGAGCGGAGCGAGACGAAGTGAGCGTCGAGGATCAGATCGCGAACGTCGCGTGGAACGCCGACGGGCTGGCTCCGGTGATCGTGCAGCAGTGGGACACCCGGGAGGTGCTCATGCTCGCCTGGGTGGATGCCGAGGCGCTGCGCCGGACGCTGACCACCGGCCGCGTCACGTACTGGTCCCGGTCGCGTCAGGAGTACTGGCGCAAGGGCGACACCTCCGGTCACATCCAGACCGTCCGCGGCGCGCGGATCGACTGCGACGGCGACACGATCCTGCTGCAGGTCGACCAGACCGGGGCCGCGTGCCACACCGGCACCCGGACCTGTTTCGACGGCCGTGACCTCGACGCGGTGATCGGGGGCGAGCAGGCATGAGCGCCCGAGGCCGTCTGATCGCCGTGCTGGGCTTCCTCCTCGCCGGAGGAATGGGCGTGATCTCCGCCACCCAGACCTGGCTCACGGTCACCCGCGTGGACGGCTCGGAGCCGATCCTCGTCGCCGGATCCGACGCGGTCGCGCTGCTCGCCCCGCTGTCACTGGCTGCGCTCGCCCTCGGGGCGGCGCTCTCGATCGTCGGCCTCGTGCTGCGTTACGTGTTCGCCGCTCTCGCGGCGGGCGCGGCCGTGGTGCTGATCATCGCCACGATCCCGCTGGTGGCAGCACCGCCGCTGACCGTGGTCGGCGGCGTCGTCGCGGAGAAGACCGGCCTTGCGGGAGACTCGGCGCTGCACGAGATCGTCGCGGCGGTCACACCCACTGCCTGGCCCGTGATCGCCCTGTGCTGCTGGTTCCTGATGCTGCTCACCGCCGGGTTCACGGCCGTGACCGCCAGGGGGTGGAAGAGTGGCGGACGCCGCTACCGCACCGACGACGCTCCCCACGCCGCGCACCAGGGCCCGCTCGACGCCGTCGATTCCTGGGACGACCTCTCGCGTGGCACCGATCCGACCCGCTGATCCCGATAGACTGACCGTACGCCGACCACCCGGAGGAAGAACATGAGCAATTCGATCGCAGACCCTGGACACGGACACTCGCCTGCCGCGTGGACCGCGGTCGTGATCATGCTGGTCGGCGTCGGGCTGGCCACGCTGTTCTTCTGCCTCGAGCAGCCCCCTCTCGTGTGGGCCTCCGTCGTCGTCATCGTCATCGGCCCGATCGTGGGCTGGGCGATGGCCAAGGCCGGCTACGGGGTGAACGGCCCCAAGTACTCGCCGAAGGGCCACTGATGGTCCTCGCCGACCTCACGGCCGGCGCAGTCGAGGACGCAGAACGTCGTGCTCTGACCAGGCCGCTGGCCGCCGTCGAGCGCGATGCGCTCGCGCGCCCCGCCGCACGCGACGCCGTCGCAGCGCTGGCCCCCGCCGAGCGGGTCAAGATCATCGCCGAGGTCAAGCGCGCCAGCCCGTCCCGCGGTGCACTGGCCGAGATCCCCGACCCCGCCCACCAAGCCGGGCTCTACGAGCAGGGCGGCGCGTCCGCGATCAGCGTCCTGACCGAGGAGCGCCGGTTCGGCGGGTCGCTCGCCGACCTCGAGTCTGTCACCGCCCACGTGGGCCTTCCTGTTCTGCGCAAGGACTTCATCGCGACCCCGTACCAGGTGTTCGAGGCGCGCGCCGCCGGTGCCGACCTCGCCCTGCTGATCGTGGCCGGCATCCCGGCGAAGACGCTGCAGGAGCTCTACGCCCTCATCCTCGACCTGGGGATGACCCCACTCGTCGAGACGCATGACGCGGACGAGTTGGAGCAGGCGATCGACCTGGGCGCGAAGCTCATCGGGATCAACGCGCGGAACCTCAAGACGCTCGAGCTGGACCGCGACCTGTTCGGCCGGCTGTCCGACCGCATCCCTGCAGACCGGATCAAGATCGCCGAATCCGCCGTCCTCGAGCCCGCCGACGTGGCGCGGTACCGCGGGGCGGGCGCCGACGTCGTGCTGATCGGCGAGGCCCTCGTCACCGGCGACCCGGTCGCCACACTGAAAAGCTTCCTGGAGGTCGGATAGTGCCTGTACTGAGCGAGCGGAGCGAGTCGAAGTGAGTCTGCGCGATCAGCCCGGTCCCTTCTTCGGAGACTTCGGCGGGCGCTACATGCCCGAGTCCCTCATCGCCGCGATCGACGAGCTGACCGAGGCGTACCACGCCGCGATCGCCGACCCCGAGTTCCAAGCCGAACTCGCTCACCTGCTGAGCACGTACGCGGGACGTCCGTCGGCCCTGACGGAGGTGCCGCGGTTCGCCGAGCACGCCGGGGGCGCACGGGTGTTCCTCAAGCGTGAGGACCTGAACCACACCGGATCGCACAAGATCAACAACGTGCTGGGACAGGCGCTGCTCACCAAGCGACTCGGCAAGACTCGGGTGATCGCCGAGACCGGAGCGGGCCAGCACGGCGTCGCCACGGCGACGGCGGCGGCGCTGTTCGGCTTGGACTGCACGATCTACATGGGCGAGGTCGACACTGAGCGCCAGGCGCTGAACGTCGCCAGGATGCGGCTGCTCGGCGCGGAGGTCGTCCCGGTGACCACCGGCTCGCGCACCCTGAAGGACGCGATCAACGACGCGTACCGCGACTGGGTCGCCACGGTCGAGAGCACCAACTACATCTTCGGCACGGCAGCGGGTCCGCACCCGTTCCCGGCCATGGTTCGCGACTTCCAGAAGATCATCGGCGAGGAGGCCCGCGAGCAGCTGCTGGCGGAAGCCGGCCGCCTGCCCGACGCGGTCGTCGCCTGCGTGGGCGGCGGATCGAACGCGATCGGCATGTTCGACGCGTTCCTCGACGACGCGGACGTGAAGCTCTACGGCGTCGAGGCGGCCGGTGACGGCGTCGACACCGAGCAGCACGCGGCCTCGATCGAGCGCGGCCGGCCCGGTGTGCTGCACGGTGCGAAGACCTACGTGCTGCAGGACGAGGACGGCCAGACCATCGAGTCGCACTCGATCTCGGCCGGCCTGGACTATCCGGGCGTGGGCCCCGAGCACTCCTGGCTCGCCGACATCGGGCGCGCGGACTACATCCCCGCGACCGATGACGAGGCCATGCAGGCGCTGCGGCTGCTGAGCCGTACGGAGGGCATCATCCCCGCGATCGAGTCCGCGCACGCCCTTGCCGGCGCGCTGCGCATCGGCCGCGAGCTCGGTCCGGACGGCCTCATCGCGGTATGCCTCTCCGGGCGAGGCGACAAGGACATGGACACCGCGGCTCGGTACTTCCACCTCTACGACGAAGGGGCCGCGGAATGAGCCGCGTCGAGGACGCCATCGCCAAGGCGCACAACGAGGGCCGCGGCGCGTTCGTCGGCTATCTGCCTGTCGGCTATCCGGATCTGGAGACGAGCATCCAGGCGGCGATCACGCTCGCGCGCAACGGCGTCGACGTCATCGAGCTTGGCCCGCCCTACAGCGACCCGGTCATGGACGGCCTCATCATCCAGGAGGCCACGCAGCACGCGCTGGCCGCCGGCTTCAAGATGCGCGACCTGTTCACCGCGGTGAAGGCGATCACCGACGCCGTGGACGTACCCGTCCTGGTCATGACCTACTGGAACCCGGTGCTGCAATACGGGGTCGACCGCTACGCCGACGATCTGCTCGCGGCGGGTGGCGCCGGTCTCATCACCCCCGACATCACGCCGGAGGCGGCAGGGGAGTGGATCGCCGCCAGTGAGCGGACCGGCCTCGATCGCGTCTTCCTCGCAGCGCCGACCTCGACCGATGAGCGTCTCGACCTCGTCGTGTCAGCCTCGACCGGCTTCGTCTACACCGTCTCCACCATGGGCATCACCGGTGAGCGTGCCGAGCTCGACCGTGCCGCGCGCGTGCTCGTCGAGCGTCTGCGGGCGCACGGCGTCGGCAACGCCTGCGTGGGCATCGGCATCTCCAACGCCGAACAGGTGAACGGCGTCGCCGAGTACGCCGACGGCGCGATCGTCGGCACGGCCCTGGTGCGCGCCCTCCGCGACGGCGGCCTCGACCGTCTCGCCGAGGTCACCCGTTCCCTCGCAGCGGGCACGCCGTCCGCACAGTTCTCGCTCGACAATTAGAATCGGTCTCATGTCCCTCAGCACCTTCTCCGGCGTGCTCGCCAGCATCCCGAGCCCCCCGAACAACACCTTCCAGGTCTGGCCGGGTGGCCCCACGATCCACTACTACGCGCTGTGCATCATCGCGGGAATCGTCGCGGCGGTGCTGCTGACCAACTACCGGCTGACCAAGCGCGGTGCGGAGAAATGGGTCGTCATCGACATCGCGATCCTCGCGGTGCCGCTCGCGATCATCGGTGCGCGGATCTTCCACGTGCTCACGCACCCGAACTTCTACTTCGGCCCGGGCAAGAACACCTGGAACCCGTTCGAGCCCGGCTCGGTGTGGGCGATCTGGGAGGGCGGCATCGCCATCTTCGGCGCGCTCATCGGCGGCGCCGTCGGAGCCTGGCTCGGCTGCCGGTGGACCGGCATCCGGTTCTGGACCTTCGCCGACGCGCTCGCGCCGGGTCTGCTGCTCGCGCAGGCCATGGGACGGTTCGGCAACTGGTTCAACCACGAGCTGTTCGGACTGCCGACCGACCTGCCCTGGGGCCTGGAGATCGAGTCGACGAACCCCGCCTTCCCGCCGGGACTGGCCGACGGCACGCTGTTCCACCCCACGTTCCTCTACGAGGTGATCTGGAACGGTCTCGGCGTCATCTTCCTGCTCTGGGCCGGCAAGGCGCTGCGTCTGCAGTGGGGCAAGCTGTTCGCCCTCTACCTGATCTGGTACAGCGCCGGACGCATCGTCTGGGAGTCGATCCGGATCGACCCGAGCGAGGTGATCCTCGGCCTGCGCAGCAACGTCTGGGCAGCGATCATCGGCGTCATCGTCGGCATCGTGATCCTCATCGTGCAAACCCGTCGCCACCCCGGCGTCGAGCCCTCGCCGTACATGACGGGGCGCGCCCCCAAGGCTGAGGTACAATCGGACAACCCCGATTCCTTCGTCGACGTGAGCGAGCCTCCCGCCGAAGCGATCACCTCAGGAGCCACCGCCACCAGCACGGCTCCGAGCATCGAAGACACCGCCCGATAAGGCCGCTTCATCCCCACGGGGAACAATCGCACTGAAAGCGGGCCAACGTCGTCCCCGGTCTCATCCGAGAGCAGTGTCAACTGAGATACGAGGACGGTGACTGGTGTACTTCCAGCCTCCCTACGGCGCCTCCGGCGCCTACCCCCCGAAGCAGGGGATGTACGATCCGGCGTTCGAGAAGGACGCGTGCGGGCTGGCGATGGTGGCCACGCTGCGCGGAACACCGGGCCACGACATCATCGCCCTGGCGCTGGAAGCGCTGCGAAACCTGGAGCACCGCGGTGCGATCGGCTCCGACGCGGGAACCGGCGATGGGGCCGGAATCCTCACCCAGATGCCTGACGCGTTCCTCCGTGCGGTCACCGACTTCGACCTCCCTCAGGTCGGCGAGTACGCCGCAGGCCTCGCGTTCCTCCCGCGGGAGTCGAGCGCCCGCCGTGAGCAGAAGGCCGGCATCGAGCGGATCGCCCGTGAAGAGGGTCTCACCGTGCTCGGCTGGCGCGTGGTGCCGACCGTCAACGAGCACCTCGGCAAGCTGGCCGACGAGGCTCGACCGGCCTTCGAGCAGCTCTTCGTCTCGGGCTCCGGACTCTCCGGCATCGCCCTGGACCGGATCGCCTACCGGCTGCGCAAGCGCGCCGGCCACGAGCTCGACGCCTACTTCGTCTCGCTGTCAGCCCGCACGCTCGGGTACAAGGGCATGGTCACCACCCTGCAGCTCGAGCCGTTCTACCCCGACCTGCAGGACGAGCGGTTCGCCTCCGAGCTCGCCGTCGTGCACTCGCGCTACTCCACCAACACTTTCCCGTCCTGGCCGCTCGCGCAGCCGCTGCGGATGCTCGCGCACAACGGCGAGATCAACACCGTCGGCGGCAACCGCAACTGGATGCGCGCCCGCCAGTCGCAGCTCGAATCCGAGCTGCTCGGCGACATCCGCCCGCTGCTGCCGATCTGCACCCCCGGCGCGAGCGACTCGGCATCCTTCGACGAGGTCCTCGAGCTGCTCACCCTCACCGGGCGCAGCCTGCCGCACGCGATCATGATGATGGTGCCAGAGGCGTGGGAGAAGCAGTCGGACCTCGACCCCGACCTGCGTGCGTTCTACGAGTACCACTCGCACCAGATGGAGCCCTGGGATGGCCCCGCCGCCCTGATCTTCACCGACGGCACGCTCGTCGGCGCGACGCTGGACCGGAACGGACTGCGCCCCGGCCGCTGGACGGAGACCACCGACGGACTCGTCGTGATCGGCTCGGAGACCGGTGTGCTGGAGTTCGAGCCGGAGCGCATCAAGCGCCGTGGCCGGCTGCAGCCCGGACGGATGTTCGTGGTCGACACCGCGCAGCACCGCATCGTGGAGGACGAGGAGATCAAGCACGACCTCGCCACCCTGCACCCGTGGCGCAAGTGGCTGGACGACGGAGCCCTCCGGCTGCCGGATCTGCCCGACCGCGAGCACATCATCCACCCGGCGGCGTCGATCGTGCGCCGCCAGCGCACCTTCGGCTATACCGAGGAGGAGGTGCGCATCCTCCTGACGCCGATGGGTCAGAACGGCGCGGAGCCGATCGGCGCGATGGGCTCCGACACCCCGATCGCCGTGCTCAGCGAGCGCCCTCGCCTGCTGTTCGACTACTTCACGCAGCAGTTCGCGCAGGTGACGAACCCGCCGCTGGACGCGATCCGCGAAGAGGTCGTCACCAGCCTGCGCCTCGGCCTCGGCCGAGAGCGCAACCTGCTCAGCTGGGGGCCGGAGCACGCGCAGAGCGTGACTCTCGACTTCCCGGTGATCGACAACGACGAGCTCGCCAAGATCCGTCACATCGACCGGGTCGTCCCCGGCCGCTGGACCGCGACGATCAAGGGGCTCTACCACTTCGACGCCGGCCCCCACACGCTCGCCGAGCGTCTCGAGCAGATGTGCGCCGAGGCGGATGCCGCGATCGAGGCCGGTGCGGAGTTCCTGATCCTTTCGGATCGCGACTCGAACAAGGACCTCACCCCGGTGCCGTCCCTGCTGATGGTCGCCGCAGTGCACCACCACCTGATCCGTCGCGAGAACCGGATGAAGGTCGGTCTGATCGTCGAGGCCGGCGACGTGCGCGAGGTGCACCACGTCGCCACGCTGATCGGCTACGGCGCATCCGCCGTGAACCCGTACCTGGCGATGGAGACCGTCGAGCACCTGGTGCGGACCGGATTCATCACCGATCTCGAACCCGAGCAGGCCGTGCACAACCTGATCCACGCGCTGGGCAAGGGCGTGCTGAAGATCATGTCCAAGATGGGCATCTCGACGGTGTCGTCCTACGCCGGAGCGCAGGTGTTCGAGGCCGTCGGTCTGAGCCAGGAGCTCGTCGACGCCTACTTCACCGGCACGACGACCCGCCTGGGCGGCATCGGCATCGAGGAGGTGTTCGCCGAGAATCAGGCGCGGCACGACTACGCCTACCCGGAGGACGCCGCGGCCACTGCGCACGAGCGGCTCTGGACCGGTGGCGAGTACCAGTGGCGCCGCGACGGCTCGCCGCATCTGTTCAGCCCCGAGACGGTGTTCCGCCTGCAGCACTCCACGCGCACCCGTCGCTACGACGTGTTCCGCGAGTACACCCAGCTGGTCGACGACCAGGCGAAGTCGCTGAAGACGCTGCGCGGGCTCTTCGAGCTGCGCACGGGGGAGCGGCCGCCGGTGCCGATCGACGAGGTCGAACCCGTCTCCGAGATCGTCAAGCGCTTCTCGACCGGTGCGATGAGCTACGGCTCGATCTCCCGTGAAGCGCACGAGACCCTCGCGATCGCGATGAACCGCCTCGGCGGCAAGTCCAACACCGGCGAGGGCGGCGAGGACCCCGATCGCCTGGTCGACCCCGAGCGCCGCAGCGCCATCAAGCAGGTGGCGTCCGGTCGGTTCGGCGTCACGAGCCAGTACCTCACCGAGGCCGACGACATCCAGATCAAGCTCGCCCAGGGCGCGAAGCCCGGCGAAGGCGGTCAGCTGCCGCCGGGCAAGGTCTACCCGTGGGTGGCGCGCACGCGCCACGCGACACCGGGCGTCGGGCTGATCTCGCCGCCGCCGCATCACGACATCTACTCGATCGAGGACCTCAAGCAGCTCATCTTCGATCTGAAGCGGGCCAACCCGCACGCGCGCATCCACACCAAGCTGGTCAGCCAGTCCGGCATCGGTGCGGTCGCGGCGGGCGTGGCGAAGGCGCTCAGCGACGTGGTGCTGGTCTCCGGACACGACGGCGGCACGGGCGCGAGCCCGCTGAACTCGCTCAAGCACGCCGGCACGCCGTGGGAGCTCGGGCTCGCCGAGACCCAGCAGACGCTGATGCTCAACGGCATGCGCGACCGGGTGGTGGTGCAGGTCGACGGCCAGCTGAAGACCGGTCGCGATGTGATCATCGGTGCCCTGCTGGGCGCGGAGGAGTTCGGATTCGCGACAGCGCCGCTCGTGGTGAGCGGCTGCATCATGATGCGCGTCTGCCATCTGGACACCTGCCCTGTGGGCGTCGCGACGCAGAACCCCGTGCTCCGAGAGCGCTTCACCGGCAAGCCCGAGTTCGTCGTGAACTTCATGGAGTTCATCGCCGAGGAGGTGCGCGAACTGCTCGCCGAGCTGGGCTTCCGCTCGATCGAGGAGATCGTGGGCCGGTCCGATCTGCTGCGCACGGACGCCGCCATCCGGCACTGGAAGGCCGACGGCCTCGATCTGGCGCCGATCCTGGAGGGACCCGCGTTCCCGGCCGACGAGCCGCGTCGCAGCGGGCGCTCCCAGGACCACGAGCTCGAGAAGCACTTCGACGTCGAGCTGGTGCGGATGTCGCACGACGCACTGCAGTACCGCGACCCGGTGCTCATCGAGCTGCCGATCCGCAACACCGAGCGCGCCGTGGGCACGATGCTCGGGCACGAGGTGACCACGCGGTACGGCGCCGAGGGCCTGGCCAAGGAGACGATCGACATCTCCCTGCACGGCACGGCCGGGCAGTCTCTCGGGGCGTTCCTGCCTCCGGGCATCTCGCTGCGCCTCGAGGGCGATGCCAACGACTACGTCGGCAAGGGCCTCTCCGGCGGCGACATCAGCATCCGCCCGCCGCGCGGAGCGCTGTTCGAACCGCACCGCAACGTGATCGCGGGGAACGTGATCGGCTATGGCGCTACGGCGGGCTCGATGTTCATCTCCGGTGTGGTCGGCGAACGGTTCCTGGTTCGCAACTCCGGCGCGACCGCGGTCGTCGAGGGTGTCGGCGATCACGCTCTGGAGTACATGACAGGCGGCACAGCCGTCATCCTCGGTCCGACCGGCCGCAACCTCGGTGCGGGGATGTCGGGAGGCGTCGCCTACGTGCATCGCCTGGACACCGCGAAGGTCAACGCGCAGTCGATCCAGAGCGGCGAGCTCAGGCTCGAGCAGCTCGACCGCGCCGACCTCGAGATCCTCAGAGGGCTGCTCGTCGAGCACATCGAGCGCACGGCGTCGCCGATCGCGCAGCGCCTCCTGGACGGCTTCGACGCCGTCGCAGACGAATTCACCAAGGTGCTGCCGCGCGACTTCGCGGCGGTGCAGAACGTACGCCAGGAGGCGGAGCAGGCGGGCATCGACCCCGACGGCGACGCCGTCTGGCACCGGATCCTGGAGGTGACCGGTGGCTGATCCCAAGGGCTTTCTCAAGGTGACCGAGCGGGAGCTGCCCGCTCGGCGCCCCGTCCCGGTGCGCATCATGGACTGGAAAGAGGTCTACGAGAAGGGCGACACCGCGGTGCTGCGCCGTCAGGCCGGCCGCTGCATGGACTGCGGCGTGCCGTTCTGCCACTCCGGATGCCCGCTGGGCAACCTCATCCCGGAGTGGAACGACCTCACGTGGCGCGGCGAGGACCGCTCCGCGATCGAGCGCCTGCACGCCACGAACAACTTCCCGGAGTGGACCGGACGCCTGTGCCCTGCGCCCTGCGAGAGTTCCTGCGTGCTCGGTATCAACCAGCCGGCGGTGACGATCAAGCAGATCGAGCAGTCCATCGCCGATCAGGCGTTCGACAGCGGCTGGGTGCAGGCGCAGCCGCCGGCGCGCCTGACGGGCAAGACCGTCGCCGTGATCGGCTCGGGTCCTGCGGGACTCGCCGCCGCCCAGCAGCTGACCAGGGCCGGCCACACCGTGGTCGTGTACGAGCGCGACGACCGCATCGGCGGTCTGCTGCGTTACGGCATCCCGGACTTCAAGATGGAGAAGCAGCACGTCGATGCGCGCCTCCGTCAGATGGAGGAGGAGGGCACCCGGTTCCGCGCGGGCGTCGCCGTCGGCACCGACATCGGCTGGGATGAGCTGCGTGCGCGCTACGACGCCGTCCTCGTCGCCACCGGTTCAACGGTGCCGCGCGATCTGCCGATCCCCGGGCGCGACGCCGAGGGCGTGCACTTCGCCATGGAGTACCTCGTGCAGTCGAACAAGGCGACCGCGGGGGACGAGGTCCCCGAGCAGATCACCGCAGCGGGGCGTCACGTCATCGTCATCGGCGGCGGCGACACCGGTGCGGACTGCATCGGCACGGCCCACCGCCAGGGCGCGCTGAGCGTCACGAACCTCGCGATCGGGCGCCAGCCCTCCGCAGAGCGTCCCGACCATCAGCCGTGGCCGATGATGCCGACGCTGTTCGAGGTGTCCTCCGCGCACGAGGAGGGCGGCGAGCGGGTCTTCCTCGCCTCGACGGTCGAGTTCCTCACCGATGACGCGGGCAGGGTGCGCGCGCTGCGCGTGGCCGAGACAGAGTACGTCGACGGCCGTCGCATCCCGCGCAGCGGCACCGAGCGCGAGATCCCCGCAGACCTCGTGCTGATCGCGATGGGGTTCACCGGGCCCGAGTCCGACACATTCACCGGCGGGGTCTCGCCGGTGCACACCGAACGCGGTACCCTTCGTCGAGACGCCGATTACCAGTCGACCGTTCCCGGTGTGTTCATCGCAGGAGACGCCGGACGCGGTCAGTCGCTGATCGTCTGGGCGATCGCCGAGGGCCGCGCAGCGGCTGCGGCGGTGGATCGTCATCTGATGGGCTCGACGGTGCTTCCCGCGCCGGTGGCCCCGACCGATGTCGCGATCGGCGTGCAGCCCGCGTAGGCTGGCGGCGGCAACGTCGCCTATTTTCGATCCCCCTTTTTACCCTGGAGATGCTGTTGAGACGCGCGAAGATCGTCGCCACACTGGGCCCCGCCACATCCACCTATGAGACCGTGCGCGCACTGTTCGACGCCGGCGTGGATGTCGCCCGACTGAACCTCAGTCACGGCGACTACACCGTGCACGACGCGAACTACGCGAACGTGCGCCGCGCCGCAGAGGACGCCGGCCGCGCGGTCGCCGTGCTCGTCGACCTGCAGGGGCCGAAGATCCGCCTCGGCAAGTTCGAGGACGGCCCGTACGAGCTCGCCGTCGGCGACATCTTCAAGATCACCACGGAGGACATCCTCGGCAACCGCGAGATCTGCGGCACGACCTTCAAGGGGCTGCCCCAGGACGTGAAGCCGGGCGACTTCCTGCTGATCGACGACGGCAAGGTGCGCGTCGAGGTCGTCGAGACCGACGGCGTCACCGTGACCACGCGCGTAGTGGTCGCCGGCGCCGTGTCGAACAACAAGGGCATCAACCTGCCCGGTGTCGCCGTCAGCGTTCCCGCGCTGAGCGAGAAGGACGAGGCGGACCTGCGCTGGGGCCTTCGCACCGGCGCGGACATCATCGCCCTGTCGTTCGTGCGGGATGCCGCCGATGTGACGCGCGTGCACGAGATCATGGCCGAGGAGGGCGTGAAGGTCCCGGTCATCGCGAAGATCGAGAAGCCGCAGGCCGTCGACAACCTCGAGGAGATCGTCGACGCCTTCGACGGCATCATGGTCGCCCGTGGCGACCTCGGTGTCGAGCTGCCGCTCGAGGCCGTGCCGATCGTCCAGAAGCGTGCGGTCGAGCTCGCGCGGGCCATGGCGAAGCCGGTCATCGTGGCGACCCAGATGCTGGAGTCGATGATCTCTAGCCCGGTGCCGACCCGCGCCGAGACCTCGGACGTCGCGAACGCGGTGCTCGACGGTGCCGACGCGGTCATGCTGTCCGGCGAGACGAGCGTGGGGGAGTACCCCGTCGTCGTGGTGGAGACCATGGCGCGCATCATCGAGTCCACCGAGGAGCACGGCCTGGAGCGGATCCTGCCGCTGCGCAACAAGCCGCGCACCCAGGGCGGCATCATCACGCTGGCCGGCGAGGAGGTCGCGGAGTTCGTCGAGGCGAAGTTCATCTGCGTCTTCACCCAGTCCGGCGACTCGGCCCGTCGCATGTCGCGCCTGCGGCCGCGCATCCCCATGCTCGCGTTCACGCCTGAGCCGGGCATCCGCCGCCGTCTCGCGGTCTCGTGGGGCATCCGCACCGCCCTCGTGGACGTCGTGGAGCACACCGACCTGATGTTCCACCAGGTCGACGAGTACCTGCTGGGCAACAAGCTCGCCGTCGAAGGCGACAAGGTCGTCGTGATCTCGGGTTCCCCTCCCGGGATCATCGGCTCGACCAACGACATCCGCGTCCACCAGGTCGGGGATGCCGTCGGCGGAGCGGCACCGGTCTACAAGTCGAAGAACTGATCGCCGAGGAAGGGCGGGGCCGTCCGGCTCCGCCCTTTCCCGTGCGATAAAGTCGGTCAGGGCCGGCGTGGCGGAATGGCAGACGCGGAGCACTCAAAATGCTTTGTCGAAAGACGTGTGGGTTCGAGTCCCACCGCCGGCACATGTGGGATCCGGGGCGCCCGGAGGGTGTCCCGGATCCCACATACGAACAGCAGAGCGGGACTCGAACCAGCGGGCGAAGCCCGCGTGGGTTCCGGTTCCGCGTCGCGGGAGGCTCGCCGCAGCGCGAAGCGATGCGGTGAGTCGCGACGTGGCCCCACCGACGGCACAAGTTGAACAGATAGGATTTCCCCCGTGACTGAAGAGCAGCAGCCTGAGCAGCCCACGGCATCCGCCCCGCGACGCGTCGTCGTCGCCGAGGACGAGTCGCTGATCCGCCTCGACATCGTCGAAATCCTCCGCGACAACGGATTCGACGTCGTCGGTGAGGCCGGCGACGGTGAGACTGCCGTGGCGCTTGCGACCGAACTGCGTCCCGACCTGGTGGTCATGGACGTGAAGATGCCTCAGCTCGACGGCATCAGCGCCGCCGAGAAGCTGCACAAGAACAACATCGCTCCCGTCGTGCTGCTGACCGCGTTCAGCCAGAAGGAGCTCGTGGAGCGCGCCAGCGAGGCCGGCGCGCTGGCCTACGTCGTCAAGCCGTTCACCCCGAACGACCTGCTGCCGGCGATCGAGATCGCGCTGGCCCGCCACGAGCAGATCATCACGCTCGAGGCCGAGGTCGCCGACATGGTGGAGCGCTTCGAGACCCGCAAGCTCGTCGACCGTGCGAAGGGCCTCCTGAACGAGAAGATGGGCCTGAGCGAGCCCGAGGCGTTCCGCTGGATCCAGAAGGCGTCGATGGACCGCCGCCTGACGATGCAGGACGTCGCCAAGGCGATCATCGAGCAGCTCGCCCCCAAGAAGTGATGTGAGGACTGCCCGCCTCAGGCGGGCAAGTCCTTGATCATGTTCGTGATGCGGATCGTCGAGCAGCGGCGACCCTGATCATCGCTGACGACGATCTCGTGCACGGCGATGCTGCGCCCCAGGTGGATCGGGGTGCACACACCCGTCACGGTGCCGCTGGTCGCCGATCGGGTGTGCGTGGCGTTGATGTCCACCCCGACGGCCAGCTTCCCGGGGCCCGCGTGCAGATTGGCCGCCATGGAGCCGAGCGACTCGCCCAGCACGACGTACGCGCCGCCGTGCACCAGGCCGACCGGCTGGGTGTTCCCCTCCACGGGCATCGTGGCGACGCTGCGCTCGATCGAGAACTCGGTGAACTCGATCCCCATCTTCTCGGCCAGCGCACCCATTCCGCGGCGGGTGGCCCATTCCAGACCGTCGGTCGTGCTCGTGTCGCTCACTCGTCCTCCTCGGCGCATGTCCGTCGCCCTCGTTAGGCTGACAGGGTGACGGACTCCGCAAAGCCTACCCTCATGGTCGTCGACGGCCATTCGCTCGCCTACCGTGCGTTCTTCGCCCTTCCGGTCGAGAACTTCACCACACGCGACAACCAGCACACGAACGCCATCTACGGCTTCCTGTCGATGTTCGTGAACCTGATCAAGGCCGAGCAGCCGACGCACCTCGCCGTCGCCTTCGACACCTCGCGTCACTCGTTCCGCACCGACGAGTACCCCGAGTACAAGGCCACACGCTCCGAGACGCCGAGTGAGTTCCGCGGGCAGATCCCGCTGCTGCAGGACTGCCTGGCCGCAATGTCCGTGCCCGTGCTCACCAAGGAGGGCATCGAGGCTGACGACATCCTGGCCACGCTGTCCACGCAGGGCTCCGCGCTCGGCTACGACGTGCTCGTGGTCTCGGGCGACCGTGACACGATCCAACTGGTGAACGACGAGGTCACGCTGCTGTATCCGTCGGTGCAGGGTGTCTCACAGCTGAAGCGCTACGACCCCGCTGCGGTACAGGAGCGCTACGGCGTACGGCCCGAGCAGTACCCCGACATCGCGGCGCTGGTCGGCGAGACCAGCGACAACCTGCCCGGCGTGCCCAAGGTCGGCGAGAAGACCGCGGTCAAGTGGCTGACGCAGTTCGGCAGCCTCGACGAGCTGCTGGAGCGCTCCGGCGAGATCAAGGGCGTCGTGGGCGGCAACCTGCGCGACCACCTCGACGACGTGCGCCGCAACCGCAAGCTCAACCGCCTGCTCACCGACGTCGAGCTGCCGCTCGGCCCGGCCGACCTCGCCGTCGCCCCGATCGACGCGCAGGCGGTGCGCGACATCTTCGCCCGCCTCGAGTTCCGCACGCTCCTGCCGCGGGTCTTCGATGCGGTCGGCGCCCACGACGAGGACGCCGAGACCGCGTCGACCGTCGAGCTGCCGGAGGCCGTCCAGGCGACCGCTGCCGAGATCGCGACCTGGCTCGCCGCTCAGGAGGGCGAGGTGGCCGTCACGCTGGTGCCCGGCGCACGTCCGACGCGCATCGGCGTGGCGACCGCCACAGAGCTGCGTGAGGGCGACTGGGACGAGTCTGCCGCCGACGCGCTGCGTGGATGGTTCGAGTCCGACGCGCCGAAGGCGCTGCACGATGCGAAGCCGCAGGTGAAGGCGCTGACCTCCGCCGGCATCCGCCTCGGCGGCCTCGCCTACGACACCAGCCTCGCCGGCTGGCTGCTGCGCCCGAGCTTCCCCGACAAGACCCTCGGCGACCTCGTGGAGCGGTACCTGGGCGAGAAGCTGCCCGAGTCCGACCCCTCGCAGCTGGTCCCTGAGACCGACGGCGCGACGCCCTCGCAGGAGGCGTGGTTCACGCTGCGCACCGCCCACGCGCTGCGCGATGAGCTGCCGGAGTCCGTCGCGACCGTGCTCACCGACATCGAGCTGCCCACCCTGCTGACACTCGCCGACATGGAGACCGCAGGCGTCGCCGTCTCGCACGACGTGCTCTCGACCTTCTCCGCGGAGCTGGGCGCGCGGGCCGAGGGCATCGCGCAGGACGCGTATGTCACGATCGGCCGCGAGGTGAACCTCGGCTCGCCGAAGCAGCTGCAGGAGGTGCTCTTCGAAGAACTCCAGCTGCCGAAGACGCGCAAGACGAAGACGGGCTATTCGACGGATGCCGCTTCGCTGGCCGACATCCAGGAGAAGAGCCCGCACATCTTCCTGGAGCAGCTCTCGCAGCACCGCGAGGCGACCAAGCTGCGTCAGATCATCGAGTCGCTCGACACCGCGATCCGTGACGATCACCGCATCCACACCACGTACGTGCAGACAGGCAGCCAGACCGGCCGGCTGTCCAGCACCGACCCCAACCTGCAGAACATCCCGGTGCGCACCGAGGAGTCCCGCCGCATCCGCAGTGCGTTCGAGGTCGGCGAAGGGTACGAGACGCTGCTGACCGCCGACTACTCGCAGATCGAGATGCGCATCATGGCGCATCTCAGCGGCGACGAGGGCCTCATCGAGGCCTTCAACTCCGGCGAGGACCTGCACCGCTTCGTGGGCGCACGGGTGTTCGGGGTCGAGCCCTCCGAGGTGACGTCGCAGATGCGCACCAAGGTCAAGGCGATGTCCTACGGCCTGGTCTACGGTCTGAGCGCGTTCGGCCTGTCCAAGCAGCTGCGCATCGAGCAGTCCGAGGCCAAGGGGCTGATGACCGAGTACTTCGCCCGATTCGGCGCGGTGCGCGACTATCTGCGGGCGTCGGTGATGGCGGCGAAGGAGGTCGGCTACACCGAGACGATCTTCGGCCGCCGACGGCCGTTCCCCGACCTGTCCAGCCCGAACCGCGTGCTCCGCGAGAACGCCGAGCGCGCCGCACTGAACGCCCCGATCCAGGGCAGCGCCGCCGACATCATGAAGATCGCGCTGTTCCGCATCCACGACGACCTGCGCGCCGGTGACCTGTCCTCGCGCGTGCTGCTGCAGATTCACGACGAACTCGTGGTCGAGGTCGCACCGGGGGAGTGGGAGGCGGTCGAGAGCATCGTCCGCGCGCGCATGGGCGGCGCTGCCGAGCTCTCCGTCCCGCTCGACGTGCAGGTCGGCCGAGGCCGAGACTGGAACGAGGCGGCCCACTGACTAGGCTCGACCCCATGACTGATTCACGCACGCCCTCGGCGATCGACAAGGTCGCCGAGGAATGGGTCGACGAACTCGTCGACCTGTCGCCGGTGCTGGCGACCTACATCGGACGCAACGAGGCGAACGGCCGGCTCGACGATCTCAGCCCTGAAGGGCATGAGAAGAGCGTCGAGGCGACCCGCCGCACGCTCGCGGCGCTGCAGAAGCTCGACCCCGTCGACCACATCGACGAGGTCACCAAGGCCGATCTGTCCTCGCAGCTGCAGCTCGACCTCGAGCTGCACGACGCGCAGTGGCATCTGCGCGACCTCAACGTGATCGCTTCGGCGGCGCAGGACTTCCGCCAGGCGTTCGATCTGATGCCCACGGCCACGTCCGAGGACTGGTCGGTCGTCGCCGAGCGTCTCGCGGCCATCCCGCAGGCTCTGCGCGGCTACACCGCCACGCTGCGTGAGGGCATCACCCAGGGCGTCGTCCCGGCGCGCCGTCAGGTCGCCGAGGTCGCGACGCAGATCACTCGGTACACCGCCGACGACGGATTCTTCGCGTCGTTCGTCGCCGGGGCCGCTCCCGAGGACGGGCAGCTGCCGGCCTCGCTCGCCCGCACCCTGTCCGACAACGCCGGCGCGGCCCGGGTGGCCTACGACCAGCTGCGCGACTTCCTGGCGACCGAACTGGCCCCGGTGGCCGGTGAGGACGACGCGGTCGGCCGCGACCTGTACGCGCTGAACTCCCGCCGGTTCCTCGGTGCCACGATCGATCTCGACGAGACCTACGAGTGGGGCCGGGAAGAGCTCGCCCGCATGATCTCCGAGCAGGAGTCGATCGCGAACGAGATCCTGCCTGGCGCGACCGTCGAGCAGGCCGTCGCGCACCTCGAGGCCGACGCGTCGCGCCGGCTCGTCGGCACCGATGCCCTGCAGCGGTGGATGCAGGAGACCAGCGACCGTGCGATCGCCGAGCTGGGCGCCACGCACTTCGACATCCCGGAGCAGATCCGCGAGCTCGAGTGCATGATCGCTCCCACGCAGGAGGGCGGGATCTACTACACCGGGCCGACGGACGACTTCTCGCGTCCCGGCCGGATGTGGTGGTCGGTGCCCGAGGGCGTCACCGAGTTCGACACCTGGCGCGAGCTCACCACCGTGTACCACGAGGGTGTTCCCGGGCATCACCTGCAGATCGCGCAGGCCACGTACAACCGGGCCGAGCTGAACAGCTGGCGCCGCTTGCTCGCGGGCACCTCCGGGCATGCTGAGGGCTGGGCGCTCTACGCGGAGCGCCTGATGGAGCAGCTCGGCTACCTCGACGACCCGGCGGATCGGCTGGGCATGCTCGACGGCCAGCGCATGCGCGCCGTGCGCGTGGTGCTGGACATCGGCGTGCACCTGCGCAAGCCCCGCCTGGACGGCGACGGCATCTGGGACCACGACTACGCACTTGAGATGATGCGCCGCAACGTGAACATGTCGGACGAGTTCCGTCAGTTCGAGGTGAACCGCTACCTCGGCTGGCCGGGACAGGCGCCGTCGTACAAGGTCGGCCAGCGCATCTGGGAGCAGGTGCGCGACGCGTACCGCGCTGAGCGCGGCGACGACTTCTCGATGAAGGAGTTCCACAAGCGCGCCCTCGACATGGGCGGCGTTGGCCTCGACACGCTGCGCACTGCGCTGCTCGGCTGAGAGTCGAATCACGATCCGCGGGGATCATCCGGAATGCCCGGATGATCCCCGCGTTGTATTCGGGTGAATACGAAAGGGACTTCATGGACGTGGAATTCGGGCTCGGCACCTTCGGCGACATCTCGACGGCGCTCGACGGCACCCCGCTCAGCGCGGCGCAGACCATCCGCAACGTCGTCGCGCAGGCGGAACTCGCCGACAGCCTCGGCCTCGACTGGTTCGCCGTGGGGGAGCACCACCGCCCCGAGTTCGCGATCTCCGCGCCCGAGATGGTGCTGGCAGCGATCGCGAGCCGCACCGAGCGCATCAAGCTCGGCACCGCGGTCACCGTGCTCTCGTCGGACGACCCTGTGCGGGTCTACGAGCGCTTCGCCACGCTCGACGCGGTCTCGAACGGTCGTGCCGAGCCGGTGCTGGGCCGGGGGTCGTTCACCGAGTCCTTCCCGCTGTTCGGGTACGACCTGCGTGACTACGAGGCGCTGTTCGAGCAGAAGCTGGATCTGTTCGCCGAGCTCGTCAAGGAGCAGCCGGTGACATGGTCGGGCACGATGCGTCCGGCGCTCGAGAACGCGGACGTGTTCCCGAAGACCGAGAACCGACTGCGCCCCTGGGTCGGCGTGGGTGGCAGCCCGGAGTCGGTCATCCGCGTCGCGCGGCACGGCTTCGGCCTCACTCTCGCGATCATCGGAGGAGCGGCGTTTCGGTTCAAGCCCCTCGTGGACCTCTATCACCGCGCTGTGGATCAGTTCGGCACCGAGGCCCGACCGATCGCTGCGCACTCGCCGGGACACATCGCCGAGACCGACGAAGAGGCCTGGGAGCAGGCGTATCCCGGCTTCGAGGCGATGAACCGCACAATCGGTCGCGAACGCGGCTGGGGAGCGTACAGCAGGGCGCGGTTCCAGAACGACGTCGGGCCGATGGGCGCCACGTACGCCGGCTCGCCGGACCGGGTCGCGGCGAAGATGGCGGAGACGATCCGTACGCTCGGCCTCGGTCGCTTCGAACTGAAGTACGCCACCGGCACCACTCCGCACGAGCAGCTGATGCGCAGCATCGAGCTGTATGCAACCGAGGTCGTGCCCCGCGTGCGACGGCTGCTCGCCGAGGACTGACGGGCTGCGATCCGGACGTGTTGTCCGCCCTAGGATGAAAGGATGCCCGACACCGCCGTCCCGAGCCGCCGCTCCCTGGCGTCCCGTCTCGACGCACTGCCCCTGACGCGCCGCCACGTGCGGATCCTGACCGGATCAGGCATCGGATGGGCGCTCGATGCGATGGATGTCGGCCTGATCTCGTTCATCATCGCCGCCCTTGCGCAGCAGTGGGCGCTCAGCCCGAGCCAGCTGGGCTGGATCGCCTCCGTGGGCTTCATCGGCATGGCGATCGGCGCCGGCGTCGGGGGCCTGCTCGCCGACCGGTACGGACGCCGGCAGGTGTTCGCCATCACACTGCTGGTGTACGGCATCGCCACCGGTGCCAGCGCGCTGGCCGCCGGGGTGACGGGCCTGCTCATCCTGCGCTTCGTCGTCGGACTCGGTCTCGGCGCCGAGCTCCCCGTCGCGTCGACGTATGTGAGCGAGCTCGTCCCCGCCCGCATCCGGGGTCGCCTGATCGTGGTGCTGGAGGCGTTCTGGGCCGTGGGCTGGACAGCGGCCGCCCTGATCGGATTCTTCGTGATCCCCGCATCCGAGAACGGCTGGCGCTGGGCGTTCGCCCTCGGCGCCGTCCCGGCACTCTACGCGGTGGTCGTGCGCTGGGGCCTGCCGGAGTCGCCGCGCTGGCTCGCAGGCCGAGGGCGTATCACACGCGCGCAGCGCATCGTCGAGACATTCGAGAAGGATGCCGGGATCGTGCTGTCCCCGGCGATCAACAAGGAGCCGGACACGCGTCCTGTCGCCGTCACCACGGCGGCGCGCCTGGCGACGCTGTGGAACCGGGAGTTCCGGCTGCGCACGGCGAGCATCTGGCTGGTGTGGTTCTGTGTGAACTTCGCCTACTACGGGGCGTTCATCTGGATCCCCAGCATCCTCGTCGCCGCCGGCTACGACCTGGTGCGCTCCTTCGGCTTCACGCTCATCATCACGCTCGCCCAGCTGCCCGGATACGCGGTGGCGGCGTGGCTCATCGAGGTGTGGGGCCGCCGCACGACCCTCTCGGTGTTCCTCGTCGGCTCCGCCGCATCCGCCGTGCTGTTCGGCACTGCCGACAGTACGGGCATGATCATCGGGGCCGGCATGGCGCTTTCGTTCTTCAACCTCGGCGCCTGGGGCGCGCTGTACGCCGTGACTCCCGAGATCTACCCGACCTCCCTGCGCGGAACCGGCGCGGGCTGGGCGGCGGGCGTCGGCAGGATCGCCAGCATCTTCGCGCCGCTGCTCGTGCCGGTGATGCTCGAGGCTGGCGGCGCGCCGCTGGTGTTCACGGTGTTCTCGGCGTTCTTCGTGGTCGCCGCCCTCGGCGCCTGGGGCCTCGTCGATCGCCGTGGCGAACGGCTCGACGATCGCTGACGCGGCCGCCGAGTCGCAATAGGCTGGACGGATGGCAGCTGTGCGATTCGTGGCGATCGGGGACTCCTTCACCGAGGGCGTCGGGGATGAGCTTCCCGACGGCCGGGTCCGCGGCTGGGCCGACATCGCCGCGCAGGGCTGGGCGAATGCCGCGGGCGAGCCGATCGAGTACGCGAACCTCGCCATTCGCGGCAAGCTCGCCTGGCCGATCGTCGAGCAGCAGCTCGAGCCGGCGCTCGCACTGCGCCCGACCCACCTGTCGTTCAATGCCGGAGGCAACGACATGCTCCGGCCGAAGGCCGACATCGAGCACATCGCCGATTCGTTCACCCGAGTGCTGCGGCGCTGTGACGAGGAGGGCGTGACCATGATCGTGCTCTCGGGGGCGAACCCGAGCGGCCAGCTGCCCATGGGAAGGATGATCCAGGCCCGCGGCGATGAGCTGTCGGCTGCGGTGCTGCGCCGCTTCGAGGATCGCCCCGACGTGCTGCGGGCGCTGAACTGGCCCGATGCCGAACTCTCCACGCCGCCGTACTGGTCCGAGGATCGGCTGCACATGAACTCGAACGGGCACCACCGGGTGGCCGCGCGGGTGCTGCACGCGCTCGGCTTCGAGCCGCCCGCTCAGTGGTGGGCGGCGCACGAGCACGGCCCGGTCGGTCCTGCCGGCCTGCAGTACTACCGGGAGTTCGTCGGTCCGTGGATCAAGCGGCGCGTCACCCGGACGTCTTCCGGAGACGGGCGGGCAGCGAAGTACGCGACCTGGGTCGAGCGGACGCCGCAGTGACGAAAGTCACCGGGAGACGTCTGCCGAGACGCATCCTGCAGCTCGTCGTCGGAGTCTTCCTGTTCGGCCTCGGGATCTCGTTCATGATCCGCGCAGGCATCGGCGCAGCGCCGTGGGACGTGCTCGCTCAAGGCATCGCGCTGCGGGTGCCGTTGAGCTTCGGCACGGTGAGTGTCATCCTGTCGCTTCTCGTCCTGCTGCTGTGGATCCCGCTCCGGCAGAGGCCCGGCATCGGAACGATCGTGAACGCGCTGGGCGTGGGTGTCGCCGCGGACGTGGGCTTCCTGATCATCCCGGAGGTCGGGAGCCTCTGGTTGCGCATCCTGTCCTTCGCGACCGGGCTCACCGTCCTCGCCGTCGGGTCGGGACTGTACATCGGGGCGCACTTCGGCCCTGGCCCGCGCGACGGGCTGATGACCGGTCTTCATGCCCGCCTGGGTTGGCCGATCTGGCTCGCCCGCACGGTCGTCGAGCTCTCGGCGCTGGTGGCCGGGTGGCTGCTCGGGGGAGTGGTGGGACTGGGGACAGTGGCGTTCGCCCTGCTCGTCGGGCCGATGTGCCAGTTCTTCCTGACGATCTTCGCGGTGCGCCTCGACGGCGGCGAGTCCCGGCCGCCGAGGGCGCCCCGCTCGGACGAACTCCCTGCGGTCGGCTGAGCCATGGACCTGTGGGAGATGCGCCGCCTGGACGGGGGATCGGTGACGCTGCACGACGCGCGGCGGGACGAGCGCCGCACGGTGCAGCTCGAATCGTTCGAGATCGGCGTCTTCGCTGTGACTCAGGAGCAGTTCGCCGAGGTGCTCGGCGTGCCGGCGACGCATCCGCGCCGCCCGGCATCCGATTTCAGCTGGCTGCGCGCGATACGGTTCTGCAACGCGGCCTCGGAGTGGGAGGGCCTGGACTCCGCCTACTCGTTCGACGGCGAGGACGTGACGTGGCATGTCGACAGCGACGGCTATCGGCTGCCGACCGAGGCGGAATGGGAGTTCGCGTGCCGGGCGGGGTCGACCGGCCCGCAGCACGGCCCGCTCCCGGACGTGGCCTGGACGGGCGCGGACGGCGTGCGCACTCCGCAGGATGTCGGGCTGCGCCTGCCGAACCTCAACGGTCTGTTCGACACGCTCGGCAACGTGTGGGAGTGGTGCTGGGACCTGCTGGATCCCGCGCGCTACGACGACTACCGGGTGTTCCGCGGCGGCGGCTTCGCCGACGACGCGTGGAGCGTGCGGGCGTCGGTGCGTCGCGGCGGTGCCCCGCGGATGCATCACGAGGACGTCGGGATGCGCCTCGCGCGCGGTGGCTTCGACGCGGTCGATGCCGCGCAGGGCTGGTCCGCCCGCGTGGACGTCGAGCGGGGCGGCCGCGGCGGTGCGCGCCCGTTCGGCTGGACCCCGCGCGGCTGACGGCTCAGGCCTTCGTGCGGATCATGTACCGGTTCGGGTCCTCCGACGGAGCGAATCCGTACTGTGCGTACAGTCCGTGCGCGTCGGCCGTGGCGAGCAGGATGCGCTTGACGGTCGTCCGCTCGATGTCGGCGACGACGCCCTCGACCAGCAGCTTGCCGACGCCGTTGCCACGCGCAGCCTCGTCGACGAACACATCGCACAGCCAGGCGAAGGTGACGGCATCCGTGACGACGCGCGCGTACGCGACCTGCCGACCTGCGTCGTCGACGACGGCGTAGTTGCGGGAGCCGTCGATCGCGGCATCCTGCGTCTCGCGCGCTCGGCCCGAGGCCCAGTAGGACTGCTCGCTGAGCCAGGTGTGCACCCGGTCACGGTCGATGTCGGCGAGGTCGGAGGAGAAGCGGTATCCGGAGGCCATCCTTCATCCTATGAGGACAGCCGGGGTCGCCGGGCGCTGCGGGCCGACCTGAATCCCGCGCCGCAGCCAGGAGCGGACGGGTCGGCGTCCGCGGCGGGCCGGTACCCGTCCGTGACGGTCATCGCCGCGGACGCTCCGGGTCGAGTCCCATCCGGATGCGGGTGCGCTTGCGCTCGATGCTGATGAACGTCACGCCGAGCGCCCAGAGCGGGAGCTGGGTGAGGAACGCCCAGCGGAACGCCTCCAGCGAGTACGTGTCGGGAGTGCCGGCGCCCTGCAGGTCGAGCGTGAGCCCGATCAGGAAGATGGCGATGAGGGCGGCGAGGAAGCCGCCCGAATTGGTGAGCCCGGTGGCCGTGCTCAGGCGGTGCGCCGGGTTGTGCGTGCGCGCGTGGTCGAACGCGATCATGGAAGCCGGTCCGCCTGCGGCGAGCGCGACGACCAGGACGACGAGCAGCCAGATCGGGGCCGGCCCCGGCCAGAGGATGACGGCGAGCCAGGCCACGACCTGCACGCCGACGCTGGGGATCACCAGCGCGCGCGACCTGCGCAACGGGATACGCCGGGAGAGTTCGCCGATCAGTGGGCCGAGCGCCATGGCGACGACGACGTTGAGTGACAGCAGGGATGCCGCTGCGGCGTTGCTGAGTCCTTCGCCCGCGGTGAGGAACGGCATGCCCCAGAGGAGCAGGAACGCGGTGCCTGCGAAAGGCGTGGTGAAGTGCGACCAGAATGCGAGGCGGGTGCCCGGGTGCGCCCAGGCCGCACGGATGCCCGTGCCGGTGTCGATCGCCGAGGTCACCACGCGGATCGCGCCGGTGTCGGTGTTCACCGTGACATCGGCCTTCCGCTCCGGCGGGTGGTTGCGGATGACCGTCCAGGTGAGGATCGCGAAGAGCACGCCGAGACCGGCGATGCTGCCGAACGTGATCGACCAGGATGTCGCGTGCAGCAGCGCGGCGAGCGGGATGAGGGCGAGCAGCTGTCCGCACTGTCCGACGAGGCCGGTCAGCTGCACCATGATCGGCCCGCGCTGTGCGGGGAACCAGGTGGCGACGAGGCGCAACACTGCGGGGAAGACGGCGGCGTCGCCTGCGCCGAGCAGCATGCGGGCGATCAGGGCGATGCCGATGCTCGGGGAGACCGCCATCACGAGCTGACCCGCGGCCATCAGGAGCATGCCGATCGCCATGATCGGCCGGGCGCCATAGCGGTCCAGCAGCACGCCGATCGGGATCTGCATCCCGCCATAGACGGCGAGTTGCACCACGGCGAAGAGAGACAGCGTCGCGGCGTCCGCGTTGAACCGGTCTGCCGCGTCGACGCCGACCGCGCTCAGCGACGCGCGGTTGGTGATGGCGAGCATGTAGGCGGCGACTCCTACACCCCAGATCAGCCAGGAGCGCCAGCCGGGAGTGGAGACAGGGAGTGCGCGCGTCACGCGATCGACTCTAGTCCTGGCTGCCGCATCGGATAGCGTCAGGGAGTGAGCCTGTTCGCATCCACCGCCGAGCACTACCGCCGTCATCGTTCCGGGGTGCCCGCGGAAGTGGCCGAGATCCTGGCGGACGCCGCGCCGCAGGGCTCGCCTCGGCATCTGCTCGACGTCGGAACGGGTCCGGGGTTCGTGATCAGCGCGTTACTGCCGTGGTTCGACGAGGCGATCGGGGTCGATCTCGACGCTGACCTGCTCGCCGTCGCGCGCGAGGAGCTCCCTGGCGACCGGGTGGGGTTGGTGCAGGCACCGGCCGAGTCCTTCGAGACTCCGGAGACCTGGTCTGCGCACCTCGTCACGGTGTGCCGTGCCTTCCACTGGTTCGATCGTCCCGTGTTCCTACGGCACGTCGCTGAGCGGATGGCTCCCGATGCCGTGCTCGCCGTGTTCGGCGACCAGAGCATCTGGGCGGGCGGTGACGAGTGGAAGGATCGCACCCGCGAGGTCGTGCAGGAGGTGCTGGGGGAGCAGCGCCGTGCCGGCGCGGGAACCTATGACCGGCCGGCGGGTCGCTTCGAGGACGACATCGCGGATGCGGGGTTTCACGGCGTCACGACCACCCGCGTTCCCGTGGTCCGCACCAAGACAGTGGACGGCGTGATCGGTCTGATGCACTCGATGTCCTTCGCATCGCCGGCCGTGCTCGGCGATCGGGCAGGGGAGTTCGATCGAATCCTGCGGGAGCGTCTCGAACCGCTGGCCGATGGAGACGGACTGCTCACCGATCACAACGAGTTCCAGATCATCCTGGCGACGCGGCCCTGATTGCGGGCGGTCGTCTAGGTTTCACCGGGCGATGCTCCTGTACTGTCGCGGTATGTGCCGTCGCCGAGTGATCAGTTCTGCGGGCGCGGCGCTGCTCGGGAGTCTCCTTGCCGGCTCACTCATCGCGTGCGGCAGCAGCGCGCCGACCGATGAAGAACTGGCGGGCGCGGAGGCCGCGCGGCCGGCGGGCATCCAGTCGCTGGCGGGCGTGGAGATTCCGACGCCGACCGGCTGGGAGCAGATCGCGGAGCGGAACGTCGACGCGTGCGGGTCGATGACGAACGACCGCGGTGGCTTCGACGATGCACACATCGGCGGTTACTCCTGCGCGGCCATGCGCAGAACGCTGTACGTGCGTATGGACGGGGTGCAGACGAGCCGCGAGGACGAGGCGGCCTGGGCTGCAACCGCCGAACTCGCGAAGAACCTTCCCGGGCTGCAGCTCAGCGACCGCGTGCCGAATGCCGGCGGGTTCCTGGACGGCAGCCGGACCAGGGTCGACGCTTTCGTCCAGGAGGGCGAGTATGTCGACATCGACATCCTGCCCCTGTGGCACCGGAACGAGACCATCGTCACCGACGAGACGAAGCTCGTCGATCAACTGGCCGAGCAGGGCCGCACCGGCGAGAACGTGCTGCAGGTCACGGTCACCGTTCCGTACTTCTCGTATCTCCGTCCCGAAGAGGAAGGCTCCTACGTGCCATGAGCTGGATCCACATCACCGAACCTGTGCAGCGCCGTGCACTCCTGACCGCCGCGGCAGGGCGCGTGTTCACCGCGCGGGCCGCGGCCGAGCGGCGCGAGATCGCCGTTCCGGACATCGATCGCGGCGAGATCTGGCAGACGGTTGACGGCGCTGTCACGGTCTGGGTGATGCCGGATGCGGGTGAGGTGATCCTCGCGGACGTCGACGGTGCGACCACCGACTGGTCGCTGTTCGACGATCTCGCGGCCGGAGCGGGCTGGTCGGGCGTCTGGCATTTCAGTGCCTTCGCCGGACAGTCGCACATGGCGGCCCTCGCAGAGTCTGCGAATGCGCGTCGCGTCGCCACGAAGATGCGCGTCTCAGTGGCGGAGGTACCTGCTCCCGACGGCATCGACCTGGTGCCGATGGACGACGCCGATTTCGCGTCCTACCGGGCCGTCGCCGACGAGGACTACGCCCAGGAGCGTTTCGCATCGGGCGCCGAACCCACCATCGAGGACTCGCGGCGCGTCGCGGCCGAGCAGATGGCCGACGTGCTGCCGGAAGGACCTCGGACTGCCGGACACCGCCTCTGGACCGTGCTCGACGGCGCAGGGGAGCGTGTGGGTATCCTCTGGGTGCACCTGGGCGAGGATGCCGCGTTCATCTACGACATCTCACTGCGCGAGTCCCGGCGCGGACAGGGCCTGGGCACGCAGGCGCTCCGCGCGGCCGCGGAGGAGGCCGCGTCGGCGGGTCTTGAGGTGCTGGCGCTGAACATCTTCGGCAGCAATGACGGTGCGCGACGGCTCTACGCACGTGAGGGCTACCGCGAGACCGAGGTCCTCTGGTCCGTGCCGATCGGGCGCTGACGATGGAGCCGTCGCTGGACGCCCTGGAGACCTACCGGCTTGTCCTGCGTCGTCAGCGCGAGTCAGACGCCGAGGTGTTCCATCGGCTGTGGACGGAGCGTGACGAGCGTGTCCCTGAGCACCGCAGGATCGACGCCGACGGGCATCCGGATGTACAGGACATCGCGGCGCACATTCGAGGACTGGACGGGTCGAGGCCGGGCCTGCTCACGGTCGTGCTTCGCGAGACGGGTCAGATCATCGGGTACTGCGGCATCGTCTGGGACGGTGATGAGCCCGAGCTGGCCTTCGAGCTGCTGCGGGCCGTGCACAATCGGGGCTACGCGACGGAGGCGGGCCGCGCCGTGCTCGAATGGGCGCGCCAGGCCGGATACCCGCAGCTGCGGGCATCCGTCTGGGACTGGAATCTCGCGTCGCGACGGGCGCTCGAGAAGCTCGGGTTCCACGAGACGGATGTCGTGATCAAGGAGAGCGCTCACGGACGGTCGCTGCTGACCGTCCGTGAGCTGTGACGCTCGGGCCGTCAGCGCAGATGCCGCGCGAAGAACGCTGCCGCGTGCTCGGCTGCGGATGCCGGGACGCCGGTGTGCCCGCCCATGTTGGCCAGAAGAGCCTTCTCCTCTGAGCCGAAGGCGTCGAACAGGTCTAGCGCCATCTGACGGTCGTTACCCTCGTCGTCCCACTGCAGCATGACGTGCAGCGGGATCGTGACGTTCCGTGCCTCCTCGATGATCGAGCGCGGCACGTAGCTGCCGGCGAACAGGTTCGCCGCGACGACCCGGGGCTCGACGGCCGCAAGGCGCACGCCGATGGAGATGACGCCGCCGGAGTAGATCACCGGCCCGCGCAGTTCCGGGCGTTCCAGGAGCACGTCGAGCGCGAGCTGCAGCTCGGGGACACCCTGCTCGACGAGCGGCAGGATCAGCCTGTCGACGATGTCGGGGGTGACGGGTTCACCCGCGGCGAGTGCATTCCGCAGGTCGGCGCGAGCCCGGTCGACGACCGGCAGGTTCGGCCGTTCGCCGGTTCCGGGGAGTTCGAGGGTCGCGCAGGCGAGGCCGCCGGCCGCCGAGTACTGCGCGCGACCCCGCAGGCGCGGCCGCATCCGCGCGATGCCGCCCGGGTGACCGAGCAGGGCGAGCGGGACAGGCTCGTCAGCGGTCCCGGACGGGGGAGTCCAGAGGATGCCGGGGATGCCGTCGAGAACGAAGTCGCGTTCGAGGACGCCGTCCTCGAGAAGATGTTCTGAGGTGAAGTGCATGATCGTGCCTTTCGGGAGCTGAGATGGCGCTCCCGGACGATCTATCGCCCGACCGTGACCCCGGAGGGGAGCACCCATGTCGTCGTGTTCACGGATACCACCTCCTCGCTCTGCCGCACGGCGCGGACCACGCTAGCAGAAGCTGTCGCTCAGTCGAAGCTGAACGGCATGCCGAGTTCCGATCTGAGCCTGTGTGCGAAGACCTCACGGTCCGCGGGGGAGACCCACCGTGCCTCGTCCTGTCGCTGGTAC
The DNA here is from genome assembly GCF_009758255.1 of Microbacterium sp. MAH-37. Taxonomy (GTDB): domain Bacteria; phylum Actinomycetota; class Actinomycetes; order Actinomycetales; family Microbacteriaceae; genus Microbacterium. The sequence goes on along the minus strand of NZ_WSEN01000007.1, from coordinate 432,872 downwards.
AGGCGATCGTCGGCGTACCGCGGGAACACGTGCACATGCAGGTGCCACACGTCCTGGCCGCCGGCGGGCTCATTGTGCTGACGGATCGAGGTTCCCTCGCATCCGTACGACAAGCGGATGCCGGTCGCGAGCCGCTGCGTCAGCTCCCACACGGCCTGCCCGTCGGCAGGGGAGAGGTCGTAGAGGTTCTCGACGTGCGCGCGCGGGATGACGAGGACGGCGCCCGTGTTGCCGGGCCACCACTTCGGCGCGATACGGGCGAAGGCGCGCTCGGTGACGGCGACGATGTCAGAGGGCAGGTTGCGCTCGTTGAACGTTCCGCGCTGGATGCCGCAGAACGGGCAGGCGTACTCGGAGGGCTCGTGCGTGGGCGGAAGCATGCTCACGCTGCCCGTTCGTCGAGGCTGCCGAGAAGCGCCCCGAATCCTGCCGCGAGCACATGGGCGTGCTCAAGAGGAAGCCACCAGCACTCCCAGTCCTCATCGGGGGCGCCGGTGGAGGCATCCGTCTCGCCCGCGATCCAGCGCCGCGAGAGATCCCGACGAGGAACGGCCAGCTCGAAGAAGTGCCGGGACGCGATTTCGTCCCGGGCTGGACGCAGGTCGTAGTCGCTGACGCCGATCTCCCGCACGACCGTACCGTGCAGGCCGGTCTCCTCGAGGAGTTCTCGCTGAGCCGCGTCCGCGGCGGTCTCGCCCGGTCGGACGGTTCCGGCCGGAACCTGGACGCCCGTGATGTGCATCGGCTGCCGGAGGTGCGTGAACACGAGCAGGTGGCCGTCTTGGACGACGTAGCAGACCGCTTTGGTGGTTCTCTTGGGCACAGTTCAGGCTAGCGACTCGGCGCGCGCGGACCAGTGCGCCGTGTATCGCCAGAACAGCCGAGGAGCATCCGGACTCCGAGCCGCTCCCGGAGCGCCAACACCGTCGTCGTCTTCCCGGAGGCGGAGTCACCGCGCAGGATCACGGGAGTGCCTGTTCCTCATGAACTGACATAATGTGCATTATCGGATTATACGAGTGGATGCGGTCGGGGCTCTGTCGGCTATTCTGAGACCCAGCCAACGGCGAGGACTGACAACCCTCAGCTTCACAGGAGCAGCCGTGCTCGCGCGTACAGCGTCATCGACGAGAGGCCGGCGACACGTCGGCGAAGGTGTGGTGGCACCGCGATCTGGCCCCCGCCCGCACCTCCAGGGCTTCCGCTTTCTGGAGGAATCATGAGATCACCCGAACCATCCCGCACTCTCGCCGCAGAGCTGAGCCATGCCACACCGGGCACCGAGGTCCGACTGCAGGGCCACGTGCACCGCAGACGCGAACTCGCCACTGTGAGCTTCCTCGTCATCCGTGACCGCTCCGGCCTCGCACAGGTCGTCGTGCGCCCGGATGAGGTCGGCGAGGTCGGCCTGCCGCCTGAGGAGACCGTCGTCGATGTCGTCGGAGTCGCCACGGCGAACCCACACGCTCCCGGTGGGGTCGAGGTCACCTGCCCTGCAGTGACGATGCTCACCGAGCCCGCCACGACACCCCCGGTCGAGCTCTGGCGGCCCGCGATCACCGCCGGACTGCCGACCCTGCTGGACAACGCCGCGGTGACCTGGCGTCACCCGGCTCAGCGCGCCAGGTGGGAGCTCGCCGCCGCGAGCCTGCAAGGCTTCCGCGCGACGCTGGACGCCGCAGGCTTCACCGAGATCCAGACGCCCAAGCTCGTGGCATCTGCCACCGAGTCCGGCGCGAACGTCTTCCCCGTCGACTACTTCGGCCGGCAGGCGTTCCTCGCCCAGAGCCCGCAGTTCTACAAGCAGCAGCTCGTCGGCGTGTTCGAACGCGTCTACGAGGTTGGTCCGGTGTTCCGCGCCGAGCCGCACGACACCGTCCGGCATCTGTCCGAGTACGTGTCGCTCGACGTCGAGTTCGGCTTCATCCGTGACCATCACGACGTGCTCGCGATGCTCCGCACGGTCCTGTCCGGGATGATCGAGGCGATCCGCTCCCGCGCTTCCGACGCGGTCGAGCTGCTGAAGGTCCGGATACCTGCGATCCCCGACGAGATCCCGACCATCCACTTCTCCGAGGCCTTGGCGCTGGTCGGCGCCTCCGCCGACGAACCAGACCTCGCCCCTGAGCACGAGCGGATGCTGGGCGACTGGGCCATGCGGGAGTTCGGCAGCGACGTCCTGGCGGTCGAGGGCTATCCGATGCGAAAGCGCCCCTTCTACACGCATCCGCAGCCCGACGACACCCGATGGAGCAACAGCTTCGACCTCATCTTCCGCGGTCTCGAGCTGGTGACCGGCGGGCAGCGTCTGCACAGGCACAGCGACTACATCCAGGCTCTCACCGCTCACGGAGAATCGCCGGCCGCGTACGACGAGTACCTGCAGGCGTTCGCGCACGGGATGCCGCCGCACGGCGGCTTCGCGATCGGATTGGAGCGATGGGTGGGACGCCTGCTCGAGGCGCCCAACATCCGCGAGGTCACGCTCTTCCCGCGCGACGTGCACAGGCTGACGCCGTGAGATCGACCCGGGTTGAGCACAGATCCCGTGCTCAGCCCGGGCGCTCCCCCGGCTCTGCACTGTGACGACTCGGTCGACATAATGAGAGCGTGAAGACCTCCGCCCTGACGCGCGTCCTCCTTGCCGTGACATTCGGAGCCGTGCTCGCCGCGCTGCCAGCATGCTCGACCCAGTCCGACGGTGAATCTACCCAGCAGCCCGTAGCGGCGACGCCTGCGCCGACCGCTCCGCCGACCGCAGACGAGCAATCGCCGGAACTGGCCTTCCGGACCTGGCTCGCTGCCAGCCGCGAACCGGACGCGGCCGTCGCCTGCAGCTACCTCACCGACGGCCTGATCGAACGGATGCTCGCAGAGATGAAGGCATCCGGACTGCCCGCCGCCGACTGTGTCGAGATGATCGAGAGCACAGCCGCGTTGTACAAGGCGACAGGTCAGTCGCAGGACGTGGAGGTCGACACGGTCTCGGCGACGGCCGAGGCGGCGGAGCTGCGCGTCGCGTATGACGGCGGCTCCTGCGGCCGCGTCGTCATGGAGCGCGAGACATCGCGGTGGGTCATGAACGAGTACTCCGAGGAGGACTGCTGAGCAGGACGTGATGCCGCTGCCCGCCGTTCACACTCCCGCGGCGAGCTGGCGGATCCACTCGTCCGCAGCGGCCGGATAGAGCGGAACATCGAGCCCGGCGTCGTCGAAGGGACGCCACACGACCGGAACGATCGAGCCGTCGATCTCCGTGAGCGTTCCACCTTCGGCGGGCGGCTCGGGGTCCAGACGTCCGCTGTACAGCGCGACGATCTCGTGCCCGAGCTCTCCGTCGATTCGGAAGATGTTCTCGACCATCCCCAGGAAGGCGAGGTCGCGGATCTCGGCGCCGAGCTCCTCGTCGACCTCGCGGATGATCGCGTCACGGTGGGTCTCACCCAGTTCGACGCTTCCGCCGACGAAGCGGTCGTATCCCTCGGGGTTCTCCTCGGACGGGGCATTCCTGCTGACCAGATGCAGGGTTCCGTCGGCATTCGGAGCGACGAGCATCGCCTTCACGCGGATGTAGGAGCGATCAATCGGCATGTCCCCCATCCTTCCGCGTCTCCAGCCCGATGAACGAACGGAACGGCCTCATGCGCCCGCTCCGCCGGTCACGGCACGCGTGCGATCGCGAGCAGATGCGCGCTCTGGTCGCGGATGCCGCGTTCGGCTGATGCAGCACAAGCGATGAGCATGGCGGCATCCTGCACGTCCTGGTCCAGATCGCGCGCCATCTCGAGGAACAACCCGGCGGGGCCCTCCACGCCGACGACCTCGAGGACCTCCAGTCCCGCTGCCTCGACCTCGGACTGCAGTTCCTCGGCGGTATGGAAGTGCCCGGCGGGGAACTGCATCCCCGACCCCGGCGTGCCGTCCGCGATCAGAGCGGCCCACTCCCCCGGGATCGGCGAGGGAATGTCCCGCCCCAGCGATGCGGCGCCGAACGCGACATATCGCGAAAGTCCGGCGGCCAGCACCATCCCGCCGGGGCGCACCACCCGGGTGGCTTCACTGATCGCGGCGAGCCGATCCTCAAGGGTGGCCAGGTGGTACAGCGGTCCGAGCATCAGCGCGGCGTCGAACGAGTCGGCCTCGAACGGCAGCTCACGAGCATCCCCGATCCGCGCCTTCACGCCGAGCGCGACGGCGCTCTCGACATGACGCGGCACGGGTTCGACCAGCTCGACCTCGTACCCGTCTCGCTGCAGCGCGACAGCGTGCACGCCCGATCCGCCGCCGATGTCCAGCACGCGCCCGACCGGAACGTGCGTGCGGATGAGCTCCTGCGTGCGGCGGAACTCCAGCGGCCCCTGAGCCGAGCGCGTCGTCAGGCGCACGCTCTCGTCGAAGGTGTCGCCGTAGTAGGTCTGGATCCGTGCGTCGATGTCCGTCTGCGAAGGCGTCATGAACGGATGCTAGCGAGTCGACCGCTGCCGCGCCGCCTCGTACAGCATGAGCGTCGCCGCGTTCGAGGCGTTCAGCGAGCTCGCCGACCCGCGCATGGGCACACGCACCGTGACATCAGCCGCCTCGCGCCAGCCGCGTGACAGCCCGACGGTCTCGTTCCCGATCAGCACGAGGGTCGGCTGAGTGAAGTCGTAGTCCCAGACGTCGACGTCGCCGTGCTCGTCCGTGGCGACCACGGACACAGGCACGCCGCCCGCCCGGACTTCGGCGATCCAGTCCAGCACCGGTCCCTGCGACGCCGCGCGCACGGCCGGTGTCGCGAACAGCGAGCCCGTGGACGAGCGTACCGATTTCGGGTCGTACACGTCGGCGGCGTGCCCGGACACGACGAGCCCGTGCCCGCCGAAGGCGTCGAGCGACCGCAGGATCGCGCCGATGTTGCCCGGCTGGGTCGGGCGGTCGAAGACCATGCCGAGAAAGTCGTGCGACGTCGGGATGCGGGAGAGGTCGTCCTCCGGCATCCGCACGATCGCGATCGCCTCGGCGGCACCGTCCTCCTTGCCAGACAGCTCCGCGAGCAGCTCCGGGCTCATGGCGATGCCCTCGGAGGCCTGAGCCACCAGGCCCTTCGCCCACGGCGACAGCTTGCGCTGCCCGTCGAACACCGCGGTCTCGATCGCCCAGCCGTGTTCGATCGCCTGATTGATGGGACGGACCCCCTGCACGATGAAGCGTCCGTCGCGCAGCCGGCGGTTGCGGTTGTGCAGCAGGGCCTCGATGAGCTGGAAGCGGGCGTTCCGGGTGGAGATCTTCAGTGTCACTCGCTCAGGATCCCACGTACTGGGCGAGATGCTCGCCCGTCAGCGTCGACCTGTCGGCGATCAACTGCGCGGGGGTGCCCTCGAAGACGACCCTCCCACCGTCGTGTCCGGCCCCGGGGCCGAGGTCGATGATCCAGTCGGCGTGCGCCATCACGGCCTGGTGGTGCTCGATGACGACGACCGTCTTGCCGGAGTCGACCAGCCGGTCCAGAAGGCCGAGCAGATTCTCGACATCGGCGAGGTGCAGGCCGGTGGTCGGCTCGTCCAGCACGTACACGTCGCCGCCTTCGGCCATCTGGATGGCGAGCTTGATGCGCTGCCGCTCACCGCCCGACAGCGTCGACAGCGGCTGGCCGAGTGTGAGGTATCCGAGGCCGACGTCGGCCATTCGATCCAGCATCCTGGCGACGGCGGGGATCTTCGCCTCTCCCCCGCCGAAGAACTCCTGCGCCTCCCGCACCGGCATCTCCAGCACCTCGACGATGTCCTTGCCGCCGAGCCGGTACTCCAGCACGGCAGACTGGAACCGCTTGCCTCCGCAGTCCTCGCATGGCGTCTCCACCGTGTCCATGAAGCCCAGTTCTGTGATGATCACGCCGGAGCCCTTGCACGACGGGCAGGCGCCCTCGGAGTTCGCGCTGAACAGCGCCGGCTTCACGCCGTTCACCTTCGCGAAAGCCTTGCGGATCGGCTCGAGCATCCCCGTGTAGGTGGCGGGATTGCTGCGGCGCGAACCCTTGATCGCGGTCTGATCGATCGTGACGACGCCGTCGCGCCCGGCGACGGAGCCGTGGATCAGCGAACTCTTGCCCGACCCCGCGACGCCGGTGACGACGGTGAGCACCCCGAGCGGGATGTCGACGTCGACATTCTGCAGGTTGTTCGCGTCGGCGCCGCGCACCTGCATCGCGCCGTTCGCGTCACGCACGCCGTCCTTGACCGATGCCCGGTCGTCGAGGTGCCGCCCGGTCAGGGTGTCGCTCGCCCGGAGCCCATCGACCGTGCCCTCGAAGCAGATCTCACCACCGGCGCTGCCCGCACCGGGGCCGAGGTCGACGACGTGGTCGGCGATGGCGATCGTCTCCGGCTTGTGCTCCACGACGAGCACCGTGTTGCCCTTGTCGCGCAGCTGCCGCAGCAGGCCGTTCATCCGCTGGATGTCGTGCGGATGCAGTCCGATGGTGGGCTCGTCGAACACGTAGGTGACGTCGGTGAGTGAGGATCCGAGGTGCCTGAGCATCTTGATCCGCTGCGCCTCTCCCCCGCTCAGCGTCCCGGATGGGCGATCCAGGCTCAGATATCCGAGCCCCAGCATGACGAAGGCGTCGAGGTTGGCACTCAGCGCGCTCAGCAGCGGACCCGCTCCGGGCTTGTCGACGCTGCGCACCCATTCGGCCAGATCCGTGATCTGCATCCGGCACGCGTCGGCGATGCTGACACCGTCGATCCTCGACGACCGCGCCCCCTCGGTGAGCCGGGTGCCGTCGCACTCCGGGCAGGTGGTGAAGGCAGCCGCCCGCTCGACGAATCGCCGGATGTGCGGCTGCAGCGCGTCGAGGTCCTTCGACAGCATCGACTTGGTGATCTTCGGGATCAGTCCCTCGTAGGTGATGTTGATCCCGTTCACCTTCACCTTGGTGATCTCGCCGTAGAGGAAGTTGTGCCGCTGCTTCTCGGTGAACGACGAGATCGGCTCGTCCGCCGGATAGAAACCGGATTCGGCGAACTGCTTCACCATCCAGCCGTCCGCCGTGTAGCCGGGCACGAGGATGGCGCCGTCGTTCAGCGAGAGACTCTCGTCGACGACCTGGGTGAGGTCGACATCGGACACCGTGCCCCGACCCTCGCAGCGCGGGCACATGCCACCCAGGTAGATGGCGTCCTTGACGATCTTCTTCTCGCCCTTCGGCCCGGTCATCACCCCGCTGGCCTTCTGCGTCGGGATGTTGAACGAGAACGCCGTCGGCCCGCCGATGTAGGGCTCGCCGAGCTTGGAGAACAGGATGCGCAGCATCGCGTTCGCATCGGTCACCGTGCCGACCGTCGAGCGCGGATTCGCGCCGAGTCGCTCCTGATCGACGATGATCGCCGTGGTCAGCCCCTCCAGCACATCGACGTCCGGGCGCGGCACCGAGGGCATGAACCCTTGGACGAAGGCGCTGTAGGTCTCGTCGATCATCCGGCGGGACTCCGCAGCGATGGTGTCGAAGACCAGGGAGCTCTTCCCCGAACCCGACACCCCGGTGAAGACGGTGAGCCTCCGCTTGGGGAGGACGACGCTGACATCCTTGAGGTTGTTCTCACGGGCCCCCTCGACACGGATGCTGTCGTGGGCGTCGGCGATGTGCGTCATCGTCGTCCTCTCCGGTTCACGCGGCCTGCTGCAGACGCACCATATTGCCCGCCGGGTCGCGGAACGCGCAATCGCGGATGCCGTAGGGCTGGTCGATCGGCTCCTGCACCACGTCGGCGCCCTTGGCCTCGATGGCGGCGAACGCCTCGTCCACGTCGGCTGTCGAGAGCACGATGCCGCCGTAGCTGCCCTTGGCCATGAGTTCGAGGATGGTGGTGCGCTCCTCGTCGTTGATGCCGGGATCGACCGCCGGCGGCGTCAGCACGATCGCCGTGTCGGGCTGCCCGACCGGTCCGACCGTGATCCATCTCATCTGCTGATAGCCGACGTCCTTGCGCACCTCGAAACCGAGCATGTCCCGGTAGAAGGCGAGGGATGCCTCGGGGTCGGTGTGCGGGAGGAAGCTGGCGTTGATCGTGATGTCCATGCCTCCGACGCTACGCACCCTTCTCGCCGCCCGCTTCTCGATTCCTGATCGGTCTCGTCGCCTGTTTCTCCACCCAGGACGGGATGCCCGGGCCGAGGCCGGGATCCTCACGGTAGGAGCTCGGCGATCGCCCCACGAGCTCGGAGAACCGCGTGCTGAACGTGCCGAGCGATGAGAACCCGACTTCGAAGCACACGTCGGTGACCGACAGGTCGCCGCGACGCAGCAGCGCCATCGCGCGCTCGATGCGTCTGGTCATCAGATACGAGTACGGGGACTCCCCGAACGCCTGCTTGAAGCGCCGGCTCAGGTGACCGGCGGACATGTGCGCGCCGGTGGCGAGGGCTTCCACATCCAGAGGCTGGGCATACTCGCGATCGATGCGGTCGCGAACCTTGCGCAGGGCGATCAGTTCGCGCAGGCGAGCGTCGTCGGCGGGCGCGGCAGTCACATTCCGATCGTGGCATGAGGTGCCGACACGCGCCATATCGTCGCGTGACGCGCCTTCCACCATTTGGAAAGGGCACCCGCTACGCTGGACGTGCCTCACAGGAGGTTCCCAGAAAGGAAACATCATGTCTGATGCTCTCTCGGAAGCGAAGGGCTTCGTCAAGTCCGTCCGGGTCTTCCTCGCCGTCTCGGGTGCGATCGCGCTCATCGCCGGCCTCATCCTGCTCATCTGGCCGGGCAAGTCCGCCGTGATCGTGACCGCGATCATCGCGGCTTACCTGATCGTCGCCGGCCTCGTCTACATCGCGCTCGGCATCTTCTCCAAGGAGAAGGGCGGCTGGTCGCGAGTCGGGCACATCGTGCTCGGCCTGATCTACATCGTCGCCGGTGTGATCGCCTTCACCAACCTCGCGGCGGCGACGGCGACGCTCGCCTTCGTGGTCGCGATCCTGATCGGTGTCAGCTGGATCATCGACGGCATCGTCTCGCTCAGCCTGCTGAGCAAGGCCGCCTCGAAGACCTGGACCGTCATCTACGCGATCCTCAGCATCATCGCCGGAATCGTCGTGCTGTTCTCGCCGATGTTCGCCGCGGTCGTTCTGTGGTGGATCCTGGGCATCGCCCTGATCGTCCTCGGCATCGTGCAGATCGTCCGCGCGATCACGCTCGGCAAGGACGCGAAGGAGATCGAGGACACGCTGAAGACCGACGCCCCGGCCTGACGCATCCGCTCATGAGAATGGCCCCGTCCGATCGGACGGGGCCATTCTCATGTCTGCGGGGTCACTCCACCGCGCAGTGCGTCACTCCGCGACGAATCCGGAGGTGTCGCCCACGAGACGGGTGTTGTCGGCGGGCACCGGGTCGACGGCTGCCTGCGCGACCTCGGCGGCGAACTCGGACACGTTGTACAGCTTGCCGGCCGACTCGCGGCGCTCGGAGATTGCGCCGGGGTTCATGCGTTCGAGCAGCGTCGCGGTTATGGTGCCCTCGATCATGTCGCCGGAGACGACGGTGAAGCCGACGCCGGCCTCGGCGAGACCCGGGATGAGCTCTCGCAGGGCGTCCTCGCCGGCGCGCTTGGACTTCGCGACCGGCTCGTACTCCGGCATGGTGGGCGTGGTGCGGATGAAGTGCGCCTGGTGGCTCGTCACGAACACGACTCGGGAGCCCTCGCCGAGCAGCGGGCGAGCCTGCTCCAGCACGTCGACCTGCGCATCGCGGTTGAGCTTCAGCGCATAGTCCTCGGCCATGCCGGACTCCATGCCGCCGGAGGCGTTCAGCACGAGGATGTCGAGACGGCCGAACTCGCTCTCGACCTTCGCGAACATCTCGCCGACGGATGCCGGATCGGTGAGATCCGCGGCGACGACAAGGGCCCTGCGGCCCAGGCCGCGCAGCTCGGTCGCGAGCTTCTCGGCGCGGGGCGCCTTGTTGCGGTAGTTGATCACCACGTCGGCCCCGGCCTGCGCGAAATAGCGGACGGTGTCGGCGCCGATGCCCCGCGACGATCCGGTGACCAGCGCCACCTTGCCGTCGAGAGAGCCAGCGGGAAGAACGTCGGTCACTGGTGCTCCTTGGAATGCTCTGTTTCGCCGCGACCGCGACGATCTCACCCTACCGCGGAGGGGCCCGCCGACCCCGTCCCGGCCCGTGGTAGGTTCGCACCAGAGGGAAGGGCGAGCATGATCGAGATGTTCGAGCAGTGGGCGTGGATCGGCTGGCTGGTGCTGATCGCGCTGTTCCTCGTGATCGAGATGCTCTCGCTGGATTTCACGTTCCTGATGCTCGCCTTCGGCGGCGGGGTCGGGCTCATCACCGACCTGATCGGCATGGATCTCTGGCTGCAGGTGATCATCGCGGGCATCGCCGCCGCCCTGTTCATCCTCTTCCTGCGGCCGCCGCTGCTGCATCGGCTCCGACGTGGTGAGGACCCCACCAAATCCAACGTCGATGCGCTGATCGGACTGCACGGCACTGCGCTGGCCGACATCACACGGGTCAGCGGCGAGGCCAAGCTCGGAAACGGCGACACCTGGACGGCGCGCAGCGCGACCGACGCGCCCATCCCCCGCGGCGGACGCATCGAGGTCGTCGAGATCACCGGGGCGACCGCCGTCGTCCGCCCCGTCAGCGAATAGGAGCATCGTGGACGATTCGTTCATCCCCACAGCGATCGGGTGGATCCTCGCGATCGCGGTGATCATCCTCGTGATCGTCACGGTCGCCCGCGCGATCCGCATCATCCCGCAGGCCACGGCCGGAGTCGTCGAGCGACTCGGCCGCTACCACAAGACGCTGACGCCGGGCCTGAACCTCCTGGTGCCCTTCATCGATCGGCTGCGACCGCTCATCGACATGCGCGAGCAGGTCGTCTCCTTCCCGCCGCAGCCGGTGATCACCGAGGACAACCTGGTGGTGTCGATCGACACCGTCGTCTACTTCCAGGTGACGGATGCCCGTGCCGCGACCTACGAGATCGCCAACTACCTCGGTGCCGTCGAGCAGCTCACCACCACCACGCTGCGCAACGTGGTCGGCGGTCTGAACCTCGAGGAGGCGCTGACCAGCCGCGACGAGATCAACGGCCAGCTGCGCGTGGTCCTCGACGAGGCCACCGGCAAGTGGGGCATCCGTGTCGGTCGTGTCGAGCTGAAGGCGATCGACCCGCCCGTCTCCATCCAGGACTCGATGGAGAAGCAGATGCGTGCGGAGCGCGATCGTCGTGCGGCGATCCTCACCGCCGAGGGCTCCAAGCAGTCCCAGATCCTCGAGGCGGAGGGCCAGCGCCAGGCGGCGATCCTCAAGGCCGAGGGTGACAAGCAGGCCGCCGTGCTGCGTGCCCAGGGCGAGGCGGAGGCGATCAACAACGTCTTCACCGCGATCCATCAAGGCCAGCCCGACGACAAGCTGCTCGCCTACCAGTACCTGCAGATGCTGCCCAAGATCAGCGAGAGCCCGTCCAGCAAGTTGTGGATCATTCCGAGCGAGCTGACCGAGGCGCTGAAGAACTTCGGCACGGCGTTCGCACCCAGGCCGGACGGCTCTGGCCAGACGCCGCCGAGGCTGCCCGGCGCGTGACGCACCCGTACTTCGTCGGAACCGGGCTTCCGCGTGTCCTCGCCCACCGTGGTCTCGCGACCCCCGAGGGCGAAGACTCCTCGGTGTGGGAGAACTCCGCCGGGGCCTTCGCCCAGGCCGTGACCGCGGGCGCGGAGTTCATCGAGACCGACTGCCAGGTGACGGCCGACGGCGACGTCGTGCTGTTCCACGACGCGACGCTGGAGCGCCTCACCGGTGATCCCCGAGCAGTCTCGGAGGTGCGCACCGCAGAGTTGCGGGAGCTCTTCGCCGAGCACGGCGGGCTGATGACGGTCGACGAGGCCCTCGATGCGTTTCCGGGCACCCGTTTCAACATCGACGTCAAGACGGATGCCGCTGCCGAGCCGATCGGCGCTCTGACCGCCCCGCACACGCGGCGTCTGCTGATCACCAGCTTCTCGGATGCCAGACGGCAGCGCGCCCTGGAGTCGATCAGGCGCGCCGGTGCGGCGGAGCCACCCGCGACGTCGGGCGGACGCCGCTCGATCGTCGCGCTGCGCGCCCTCTCCGCGCTGCACATCTCCCCCGGTACGACTCTGCGCGGCATCGACGCGGTGCAGATCCCGGTCGCGCAGGGGTCGTTCCGCGTGCTCACCCCGGGACTCCTCCGCGCCGCGCATCGGCACGGCGTGGAAGTGCACATCTGGACGGTGAACGACCCCGTTCAGATGCGGGAGCTCACCGACCTCGGCGTCGACGGCATCATCAGCGATCACGCGGATGTGGCGCTGCGCACCCTCGCATCCTGACGCATCCTCCGACTCCTACGCCGGGACCCCTGGGATTCCACTGTGAAAACGTCTAGGATTCAGGCCCTGTGGATGATCCGCACAGACAGGTTCGTTATACCTGACAGCGACGAGAGGACCACACAATGGCAGATCGCAGCCTGCGCGGCATCCGGCTCGGCGCCCAGAGCCTACAGAGCGAAGAGGGCGTCGTGTTCATGGAGCGGAGCGCCACCACCTACGCGTGCCCGGTTTGCGGGCACGAGACCACCCTGATGTTCGCCGCCGACGCGGAGCCCCCGCAGACGTGGGAGTGCCGATCCTGCGGCGCCGACGCGCTGCTCGAGGTCGACGGCAAGCCCGTGAAGCCGGCCGAGGACGACGAGAAGGCCGCCCGTACCCACTGGGACATGCTGCTCGAGCGCCGTACGCGCGCCGAGCTCGAAGAGCTGCTCGAGGAGCGGCTCGCCTACATCCGCGCCCGTCGGGGCGCCGGCGACGACCCGACTCGCCAGAAGATCGGCGCCTGATCAGCTCCGGCGCCGTCGGGCGAGGACGCCGCTGAGCACCAGGCCGGCGATCCCGCCCCACAGCAGGACCTGCTGAAGCCAGGGTCCGATCACGACTCCCGCCGTGAGGCCGGTGCGCAGTTCGACATCGTCGAGCAGCGCGCCGGCCTCATCCGCGTCCAGCGTGGAAATGGTGGATCCGTCAGGACGGATGGTCTGGCTGGTGCCCACCGTGGAGATGTTCACCACGCTGCGACCGGTCTCGATGGCACGCGTGCGCGCGAAGGCGAGCTGCTGCAGGTTCTCGTCGGTGCCGCGGAAGTCGGCGTTGTTCGTCTGGAAGATCAGAACCTGGGCCCCGCCCTCCACGCCCTCGCGGATGACCTCGTCGTAGATGACGTCGAAGCAGATCGCGAGCCCCACGGCCACGTCGCCGACCTGGATCAGCGGCGGGTTGGTGCCGGGAGTGTACTCGCGCTGCAGGAGCCCGATCAGGTCGGGCACGATGGCGTTGTAGAACGCCCGATCCGGCACGTACTCGCCGAACGGCACCGGATGCCGCTTGTCGTGGATCTGGTCGGCCGTACCATCGGCCGTCCAGAGGAACGAGGTGTTGAAGATGTCGTCGCCGCGCTCGGTGGCCGTGTTCGCCAGCAAGGCAGCATCGGCCTGGTTCACGACCCGTGTGAGGCGGCGCGCTGTCGCCGGGTCCTGGAACGGGTCGTAGCCCGCCGAGCCCTCCGGCCAGACGACGAGGTCGAGGTCCTCACCGTACAGCGGTTCGGTCGCCTCCATCTGAGAGTCGATCACGGAGTAGGGCTCGCGGTGGTCGAAGTACCCGGTGGGCCCGTTGCCCTGCACCGCGCCGATGCGCATGTCTCCCGCTGCGGATGTCGGGAACAGTGGCGTGAGCAGCAGCACGAACACGAGCGCCGCGGGAGCGATGAACCGCAGCGGACGCCGCCATGAAGCCGTGCGCACCAGTTCGATCACCAGCGCGGTGGTGGTCACGATGAGGAAGCTCAGCCCGCTCACGCCCGTCCACGAGGTCACGGCGCCGAGCGGGCTCTCCGACTGCGTCATGCCGAGGCGCGCCCAGGGGAACCCGCCGTAGGGCCAGTTGCCCAGGAACAGCTCGTGGCCCGTCCACAGAGCACCGACGAGCATCGGCAGCGCGTACAGCCGCCCGCGCGGCCACGCGCGCGGCACCCACCGGTACGCGAGGGCGATCGGCAGCAGAGCGATGGCCGTGAGCGCGCCCTCGACGACGCTCAGAGCCGCCCACGGGATGGTTCCGAGGTAGCGGCTCGTCCAGGACACCAGCAGGCCGAAGAACAGCAGACCGTACACGAGCCCGACCAGGATCGCGCTCCACGCCCGGCGACCTATCAGGGCGAGCAGCAGCAGCGCCACCCCCGGGAACACGAGCGGCCAGACAGCGGGCTCCGGGAAGGCCAACCGCATGAGCAGGGCGGCCAGGGCGGCAGCGGGCAGGGCGAGCCAGAGCGGCAGCAGCGGCTGCGGCCGCGAAGAGCGGTCGATGTCGGACATCCGGATCCTACAGTCCTGAATAGGCGACGATTCCCCGACGCACGCCGTCGAGTGCGCGTCGCGCCGTGCGGGCGAGGTCCCCGTCCTCGGCGACGATGGAGAGCTGATCGAGCAGGTCGATGGTCTGCTTCGCCCACCGCACGAAGTCGCCGGCGGCCATGTCAGCCTCGATGAGCACCCGGTCCAGCATGCCGCCACGGGCCCATTCGTGCATCGCCGCGGCGAGCCCCGGTGCCAGCGCCTCGGTGCCGGGCAGCCTGTGGTCCTGCTCCAGGTCGTCGAGTTCCGCCCACAGCTCGACCGTGCGGTCGTAGGCGATGCGGAAGGCGCCGCGTGGAATGCCCCTCTCCCCCGCGTTCTGCTCGTCCCGCCGTGGCTCATAGACCAGAGAGCACGCCATCGCAGCCAGGGACGGCGCGTCGAGCTGCTTCCACAGTCCGCGGCGCAGTGCCTCGGCGACCAGCAGATCCCGTTCGCCGTAGATGCGCCGCATCGTGCGTCCGGCATCCGTCAGTGCGAGGTCCTCGCCCTCGCCGACGACGTAGCCGACGGCCTGAAGAACTTCGAGCACGCGGTCGAAGATCCGCGCCACAGTGCCGGTGCGGTTCTCGATCTGACGCCGGGTGCGGTCGGTCTCGCGCTTGAGCTTCCAATACCGCTCAGCCCAGCGGGCATGGGCCTCCCGGTCGGGGCACGAGTGGCAGGGGTGCCGCTGCATCCGGGTGCGGAGCTGCTGGATCTTGTGCAGCCGTTTGTCGCGCACCGCGCGCGGAGCCGCGGCATCCTTCCGATGCTTCTTCTCGAGGTCGCTCAGCTCGCGCCGGATGCCGGCGTACTCCGTGAAGTCCCCGTGCTCGCAGGTCATCGCCTCGACGTAGCCGGCGAGCGACGTCTCGGCCTCCTTCACCTGACGCGCCAGGCCCACGACGGCGCGATCGGCCTGGAACTGTGCGAACGACGACTCCAGGATCTCGCGCGCACGCGCGCGGCCGAACCTGTCGATGAGGTTGACCGCCATGTTGTAGGTGGGCCGGAAGCTGGAGTTCAGGGGGTAGGTGCGTCGGGAGGCGAGAGCAGCGACCGCCTGCGGGTCCATGCCCTCGGTCCACTGCACGACGGCGTGGCCCTCGACGTCGATCCCCCGGCGGCCCGCACGCCCGGTGAGCTGGGTGTACTCCCCCGACGTGATCGCGACGCGCGCCTCGCCGTTGAACTTCTCCATCTTCTCCAGCACGACCGTGCGCGCCGGCATGTTGATGCCCAGCGCCAGGGTCTCGGTGGCGAAGACCGCCTTGAGCAGCTTGCGCTGGAAGAGCTCCTCGACGACCTCCTTGAAGGCGGGCAGCAGGCCGGCGTGGTGCGATGCGACGCCACGCTCGAGGTCGTCGCGCCACTGCCAGAAGCCGAGCACGTCGAGATCCTCGTCTTTCAGCGCCCGCGTGCGATCGTTCACGATCTCGCGGATCTCGGCGCGCTCCTCGGCGGTCGTGAGCCGCAGTCCCGAGCGACGCACCTGCTGCACGGCCGCGTCGCATCCGACCCGGCTGAAGATGAAGAAGATCGCCGGCAGCAGATTCGCGTTGTCGAGCAGCCGCACCACTTCCGGCCGATCCATCCGCTCGATCCTGCGGACGTTCGCCGAGCGCACCGGCCGCTTCCCGCCGCGCGGCGGGCGCTTGGCCTGGTTTCCGGAGTGCCGAGCGCTGCGGTACTCCTGAGCGCGCTTGTTGTCGTCGTACCGGGAGCCGGTGAACGAGCGGATGCGCATGAGCTCCTGATTCACCTGCGCCGTGGCGATGCCGGCCCTGTCGTCGAACAGCGGCAGCAGGTCGTCGCGCACCAGCACGTGCTGCTCGAGCGGCACGGGCCGTGTCTCGGAGACGATCACGTCCGTGTCGCCGCGAACGGTGTCCAGCCAGTCGCCGAACTCCTCGGCGTTGGACACGGTCGCGCTGAGGGACACCAGCCGCACCGGAGAGGGCAGATGGAGGATGACCTCTTCCCACACCGGACCTCGGAAGCGGTCGGCGAGGTAGTGCACCTCGTCCATCACGACGAACCTGAGTCCGGTGAGGGCCGGCGAGTCCGCGTAGAGCATGTTCCGCAGCACCTCGGTGGTCATCACCACGACGCGCGCGTTGCCGTTGATGTTGGTGTCACCGGTGAGCAGACCGACCTCGTCCTCACCGTAGACATCGACCAGTTCGCGGAACTTCTGGTTCGACAGCGCCTTCATCGGTGTGGTGTAGAACGCCTTGTCGCCCGGAGTCTGCATTGCGAGGTGGATCGCGAACTCGCCGACGATCGTCTTGCCGGCGCCGGTCGGCGCGGCCACCAGCACACTGCGCCCGGATTCGAGCGACTGGCAGGCCGCCACCTGGAACGGGTCCAGACGGAACCGCTGCGCCGCGGCGAACGCAGACGTCTGCGGGTGGTCGCGTCGGTCGTTCGCCTCGGCGAACCGATCCGCGGCCGAACTCATGCGGGCAGATCGGGGTCGAGCCCCATCGCAATCATGCGCTTGCGCTTGCGCCGGTCGAAGATCAGTGCAAGGCCTCCGGCAGCGAAGTAGAGCACGGTCAGGATGCCCGCGAGCAGGAACATGCTCACCACGTCGGCAGGCGGCGTCGCGATCGCCGAGAAGACGATCGCGACCAGGATGGCCCAGCGCCAGCCCTTGAAGATCGCCTTGCCCGAAAGGATGCCGGCCATGTTCAGGCCGATCATGAACACCGGCGTCACGAACGAGATGCCCACCACGATCATCAGTTTGAAGATGAAGTCGTAGTACTCGCGGGCATCCATCACGTTGGTGCCGCCCTCGGGCGTGAACCCGACCAGCATCTCGATGACGTGCGGGCTCACGACCATCGCGGTGTAGCAGCCGGCGAAGAAGAGCGGGATCGCCGCGGCGACGAAGCCGATGGTGTACCTGACCTCCTTGCGGGTCAGTCCGGGCATGATGAACGCCCAGATCTGCCACAGCCACACCGGCGCCGCGAGCGTCAGTCCGATCGCGAACGCGATGCGCATGCGCAGATCGAACGACGACGTCACGGTCGCGAAGTTCAACGACACATATGTCGTTCCCTTCATCTCCTGCAGATCGATGATCGGCCGTGAGATGAAGTGGATGATCGGATCCGTCACGAAGAACGCCACGATCATCGCGACGACGATCGTGATCGCCGCGATCGTCAAACGCTTGCGGAGCTCGCGCAGATGCGCGCCGAGCGACATCCGACGGTCGTGGCGAGGCTGTTCCTCGACGGGCGAGGAATCAGTCACTGCCACCGCCGTCAGCTGGTCTTGTCAGCGCTGGACGGTGCGTCCTTCTGCGGTCCGGTCGAACCGCTCTCGGGCGCCGCCTCGGTCTGTGCGGCGGTCGCGTCGTCGTCCTTCATCGCCTTCATCTCGCCCTTGAACACGCGGGCGGACTGTCCGACGCTCTTCGCCAGTGCCGGCAGCTTCGCCGCACCGAAAAGAAGCAGGACAACGATGAGAATGGCGAGCAGGTGCCATCCGGTCAGGCCAGCCATAGAAGTCTCCTCATTGAATGGGTAGTGGCGTTCAGTCTACCCGTGGTCGGGCGAGATCGGGTCACGGTAGAGCGCCAGTCCGGCGATCGCCCATTCCCGTGTCGCCGTTCGCGCGGCCGCGGGCTCGAGCACCTGCATCTTGCCGGCGAAACGCGCGGCGAAGCGCTTGATCCCCCGCGGATCAGCCATGCGCAGCCGGAGGATGACGTCGCCGTCGGCCCGGGAGACCTCCTCGGACCGGAAGCCGCTCAGCAGCGGTGCCAGCCCCTCGGGGATGCGCACGGTCACCGTGCCCTCGGCCGGAGCCGTCCCGAACGCATCCGGTACGCCCTCTGCTCCGTGGGTGATCGCGATGTCCGTGAGACGTGCGTCGCTGACCCGGTCGAGGTGGAAGGTGCGCATGGCCTGCCGCAGGTGGCACCAGCCCTGCAGGTACCACTGGCCGTCGGTGATGAGGACCTGCACCGGGTCGACCGTGCGCACCGTCGGCGCGGCATCCGGTGCCTGATAGGCGAACGAGACGGCGACGCCGTCGTTCAGCGCGCGCGAGACGACCTCCTGAACCTCCCCCACCTGACGGGGTGCGACCACGACGTCGGCGGGCGCGTCGACCGCGCCGCGGGCCAGTTTCGCGAGCAGACCCGCCACCAGTCCGGAATCCGACACGGCGGGGACCGCGGCGACCATCTGCAGTCCTGCCAGCAGCGCTGCGGCCTCACGGGCCGTGAAGCGCGGCACACGGCGCAGCGCCACGTCGTTGGTGATCTCGATCACGTCGTGTTCGTCGAGCAGGTCCCAGTCGATGTCGAACATCTCCTGCGGCTGCTGCCAGAAGCCGTCCTCCCCGGGAAGGCCGATCACGGTGAGCTTCTCGACCATCGCGCGCATCTCGGGCACGCTCACGCCGAACTCCGCTGCGGCCTCGGACAGAGAGACCTGGCCTCGCTCGAGCAGATACGGCACGAGGGTGAGGTAGACGCGCACCCTGTCGGCGGCGAGCAGAGGCTTCGGATCGCTCATGCGCTCTCCCCATCGTCGTGGGCGGCGAGGACTCCGCGCAGTCGTTCGACGACGGCGTCGCGCAGCTTCGCCGGCTCGACGACGCGCACCTCGGGACCGTAGGAGGCCAGCTCGTCGGCGAGGATGTCACGATCGACGTAGGGAATCCGGATGCCCTGCACTGCGGGCGTGGCGCGGCGGCCGAGGCGCAGTGCGGCCTCGGTGCCCGGCTCGACCTCCAGCAGTGCGGAGTGCGTCGCGGCGACCTGCTCGAGCCCGGCCAGTGCCCGATCCCCCGCGCCCTCGCGGAGCGAGGAGTCGAAGGACTGCGCGGTGACCTTCACGGCCCCGACGATGCGGCTGAGCAGGAACGTGCGCTCGGCCTCCGCGTCCACGTCGATGCCGTAGACATGCCAGCGCGCCTCGTAGTCGAGCAGCGCGAGCGGCCGCAGCCGCCGGCTCTGCGACCTCTCCTCGCCAGGCTTCAGGTAGTCGAACGTCACCACGCGGGACCGCTCGATCGCCTCCTGCAGGGGCGCGAATGCGGCATCCCGCACCGTGATCCGCGGGGCGAAGCCGATGATCGGCTCATCACCATCGATGCCCAGTGCGCGGATCTTGCGCACGCCGGCCTGGGCGTCGGATGACGCGGACTCGGCGCTCCACACGCTGCCGGCGAGTCGCAGCACGGCGAGCTCCGCCGGGCTGAAGGCGATGTCGCCGGGCAGGTCGTACTCCTCCTGCGGGATGCGGTAGCGCGCCTCGCGCAGGTCGTTGGGGTCCGCGGCGTCGCCGATCGTCTCGACGCGGACGCCGAGGGCGCGCAGCTGATCCTTGTCGCGCTCGAACATCTTCTCGAGCGCATCCGCCTTCGCGCCGGCCTCGGCGCGCTGACGGTATCCGGAGACGCTGTCGAGGATCTGCTGCTTGGTCAGGCCGATCCGCGTGGCCATCAGCGCCACGATGAGGTTGGTGAGGCGCTCCTCCGCGGGGATCGTTGCGGCCATCAGTTGCTCGCGGGCACCGAACCGAGGATGTCGACGACGTAAGCGACGGCCTGCGCATCGCCCTCACCGGGTACGACGACGAGGATCTGGGATCCGACGTTCGCGGCCTTCACAGCATCGGCGACCTGCTTCGGCAGCTTCGAGAGGTCGGCTTCGGGCAGTGCGCCCCAGGTGCTCTCGGCGACCTTCCGGTCGTTCCAGCCCACGGCCGTGTACGCGAAGAACGGCTGGTCGTCGCCGACCTTGTCGCCCTCACCGGCGATCAGCGTCTCGGAGACCGTCTTGGTCGGTGCCTTGCCGTCGGGGATGATGATGCCCGGGCGGCCGTCGGGTGCGCGGACCACGGAGGGGATGCCGCGGGCGCTGTTGAAGACATCGGTTCCCTCGGCCCGGGAAAGCATGGCGCTCTCGATGTCGAAGACCGCGATCACGCTGTCCCCCGACTTGCTCGCGGGAGCGGCGACCACGACACGACTGCCGCCGGTGGCGCACTCCAGGGCCTTGTTGAGCTTGAGGTCGGGCAGTCCCTGTTCGATCGTGCTGATCGTGAACAGCTGGCCCTGCCCGTCGAAGCCGACGTTCTGGATCATCTCCCCGGTCTTGCCGGAGTACATCGCGAACGCACCGACGAAGACCTGGTTCGGGTCGACCAGCGGGTCGCCGTCACCGACCTCGGCGTCGAAGAACGAGACCTCCTTGGTCTGCAGCGGGCCGACCAGCGAGACCTTCGGCTGGCTGCCCAGCTCGCCGGTGACCGACACGTCCTCATCGATCCCGTTCGCGGAACCGGTGCGATCACAGGTCGCTCCGGCGAAGGTCGGCGCGGCCGAGCATCCGGTCAGAGCGACGGCGGACAGGGCGAGGGCGGCGAGAGCAGCGGACGTTTTACGCACGCGCTCCAGTCTATTCCGTCGTCGAGTCCGATTCGCGCGCAGTGGCGGCGATGCGCGCGCCGTCGGCCGCCTTCTGCGCCTCGCGCACCCGCTTGCGCAGGTTCTTGTCGGTGATCTCGCGGTCTCCGACGGCGCCAGGCGTCCACAGCTCGACGTCCTCGTCCGAGAAGCTGGTCTTGGATGCGCGGCGGCGGACCTCGGGGGGAATCGCGCCCGGCGCCAGCCGGCGCGCGGTGAGCAGGAAGCCGGTGTGCGCGACCATGCGGTGGTCGGGGCGCACGGCGAGGCCTTCGACGTGCCAGCCGCGCACCATCGTCTCGGAGGCCTCGGGATCGGTGAACAGTCCGCTGGCACGGATGTACTCCGCCACGCGGGACAGCTGGGTGGCGGTGGCGATGTAGCAGATCACCACGCCACCGGGAGTGAGCGCGTCGGCGACGGCGTCCATGCAGTCCCAGGGGGCGAGCATGTCGAGCACCACACGGTCGACGGTGCCCGGCTCGAATTCGGCGCCGAGCTGCTCGGCCAGATCACCCACGACCACGCGCCAGGTGTCGGGTGTCTCGCCGAAGAAGGTCTCGACGTTCGCCATGGCGACCTCGGCGAAGTCCGCACGGCGCTCGAACGACGTGAGCGCTCCGTCCGGGCCGATGGCCCGCAGCAGTGCGAGCGACAGTGCGCCGGAGCCGACACCGGCCTCCACCACGGTCGCGCCGGGGAAGATGTCCGCCTGCACCACGATCTGCGCGGCGTCCTTCGGATACACGATCGCCGCGCCGCGGGGCATCGACATCGCGAAGTCCCGCATGAGCGGACGCAGAGCGAGGTAGTCGTGGCCCGAGCTGTTCGCGACGACGGAGCCGTCCGGCAGGCCGATGAGATCCGCATGACGGAGCACGCCATGATGCGTGTGCAGTTCGCCGTCGGCGCGCAGCGTGATCGTGTGCATCCGTCCCTTCGGGCCGGTCAGCTGCACGCGGTCGCCCTCGCGGAACGGCCCGCTCGGCCGCGCGGCGGTCATCGGACGACCTCCTTCGCGTGCCGTGCGTGCAGGGCGATCACGTCATCCGCGGTGCGTCCCTCGAGCGTCTCCCAGATCTCATGCGCGCCGAGACCGTCGAGCGGGATGAGGTTCGGCACGGCGATGGTCACCGCTCCGGATGCCACGCCCGAGATCACTCCGGTACGGGAGTCCTCGATCGCCACCGCGTCGGCGATGTCGATGCCGAGCAGTTCGGCGGCGTGCAGATAGGGCTCCGGGTGCGGCTTCGGCAGTGCGACGTCGTCGCCCGCGACCACGAGGTCGAACGCCTCGAAGTCGATCAGATCGACGACGTCGGTGGCCATCCGGCGCAGCGACATGGTCACCAGTGCGGTGCGGATGCCGGCCGCACGCAGGTCGGCGAGCAGCTCGCGCGCACCGGGACGGAACGGCACGCCCTGGGTGCGCAGAGCCTCGGACACGCTGTCGGTCAGTCGGTCGACGATCTCCTGAGCCTCCAGGTCGACCCCCGCCGCCTGGAACACCTTCGCGCTGTCGAGCAGACCGCTGCCGATCAGCTGCAGCGCCTGCTCATGCGTCCAGGTGCCGCCGTACGACTCGACCAGAACGGTCTCGGCGGCCATCCAGTACGGTTCGGTGTCGATCAGAGTGCCGTCCATGTCCCACAGGACGGCGGCGGGCCGGGTGGCGGCAGAGGGAGTGGTGCTCACTGCACCAATGGTACCGGCGCCACGGCGCGCGCTCGCGCCGCTGCCCGCCCCGGCGACTAGCCTTGAGAGATGGACGTCCTCGGCTCGCGCATCATCGTCGCCGCCTTCGACGGCTGGAACGATGCCGGCGAAGCCGCCACCGGCGCGCTCGCCACACTCCGCGAGAGCGCCGAGTTCACCACCGTGCACAGCGCCGATCCTGAGCTGTACTTCGACTACCAGTACACCCGGCCGGCGACCCGCACGGATGCGCAGGGGCGCAGGGAGCTGACCTGGCCCGAGGCGACGCTGTCCCGCCCCACGGTCTCGGCCGGCTCCCCGGAGGTGTGGCTGCTGACCGGCTCCGAGCCGGCGCGCACCTGGCAGGCGTTCGCCTCGGAGTTCATCGACGTGGCGCTGCGCGACGACGTCACCGGTTTCGTCACGCTCGGCGCGATGCTCTCCGACGTGCCGCACACCCGCCCGATCTCGGTGTTCGCCTCCAGCCAGAATGACCAGGTGCGCGAGGCGCACGGCCTGGAGCGCTCCACCTACGAGGGCCCTGTCGGCATCCTCAGCGTGCTGGAGCACTTCGCGGAGCGCGCGGGCATCCCTACCGCGAGCCTGTGGGCCAGCGTGCCGCACTATGTGGCATCCGCTGCCCCGTCGCCGAAGGCGACCCTCGCCCTTCTGGACCGCCTGGAGGAGCTCACGGCGATCGGCGTGCCGCGCGAGCATCTGCGCACCGAGGCGGCTGCCTGGGAGGCGTCGATCGACGCTGCGGCGGCGGACGACGACGACATGAGCGAGTACATCCGCCAGCTGGAGCGCACCCGGGACACCTGGGACTCCCCCGACGCCTCCGGCGATGCGATCGCGCAGGCCTTCGAGCGCTATCTCCGCCGCCGCGGCGACGGGCCCGATCAGAAGCGCTGACCGGACCCGCCCCGCGCGCGATCAGCCCGAGATCACTCCCGTGGCGAGCAGCACGATCAGCACGCCGCCGAGCAGGATGCGGTAGATCACGAACGGCAGGAAGCTGCGCTTCGAGATCCAGCTCATGAAGAACGCGATCACGCCGAGCGCGACGACGAACGCGATGCCGGTGGCCGCGAGCGTCTCGGGCATGGTGAAGTACTGATCAGGTGCGTCCCAGCTCTTGGCGAGCTGGAAGAAGCCGCTGCCGAACACGGCCGGGATCGCCAGCAGGAACGCGTAGCGGGCTGCCGCGGCGCGCTCGTAACCCAGGAAGAGTCCCATCGTGATGGTGCCGCCGGAACGGGACACTCCCGGGACCAGGGCCAGCGCCTGGGCGAAGCCGTACGCGACGCCGTCCGGGTAGGTCAGCTGGTTGAGCGAACGGCGCTTCGCGCCGACGTGGTCGGCGATGCCGAGGAGCACGCCGAACACGATCAGCATGATCGCGACGATCCACAGCGACCGCAGCACCGTCTCGATCTGGTCCTGGAACAGCAGGCCGAGCACGACGATCGGGATGCTGCCGATGATGATCAGCCATCCCATCCGGGCGTCAGGGTCGTTACGCGGCAGGCGCCCGACCAGCGCGAGCGCCCAGCTCTTGATGATCCGCACGATGTCGCGCCAGAAGAACACCACGACGGCCGCCTCGGTGCCGATCTGCGTGATCGCGGTGAAGGCCGCGCCGGGGTCCTCACCCGAGCCGAGCATGGTCCCCACGATGCGCAGGTGCGCGCTGGAGGAGATCGGCAGGAACTCGGTGAGTCCCTGGACGATGCCGAGAAGGAGTGCTTCGAGCAGGTGCATGCACAGGTCTTTCGTGACAGAGCGATGCCGGCCGCGGCGCGGGCCGGGTCAGCAGGTGCGGAACAGGTCGGCCAGCACGCGCTGACCGAAGCTCAGTGAGTCTACGGGCACGCGCTCGTCGACTCCGTGGAACATCCCTGTGAAGTCGAGGTCGGCGGGCAGTTGCAGCGGCGCGAACCCGTAGCCGGTGATGCCGATCGAGGCGAGCGCCTTGTTGTCGGTGCCGGCACCGAGCAGATACGGGATCACGGGCACACCCGGGTCGTGCCTGCCCAGGGCAGCGACCATCGTGTCGACGAGATCGCCGCGGAACGGCGTCTCCATGCCGATGTCCCGCACCACGATCTCGATCTCGACCTCGTCGCCGACGATGCGCTGCAGATCGGCGAGCACCTCGTCCTCGGTGCCCGGCAGGGTTCGCACGTCGATCAGGGCCTCTGCGCGCTCGGGGATCACATTGTGCTTGTACCCGGCCTGCAGCACGGTCGGGTTCGCGGTGGTGCGGAACGTGGACGCGAGGAACGCCTCGGCGGGTCCGGCCGCTGCCGCGAGGGCGTCCGGATCGTCGGCGCTGCGGCCGGTGAGACCGGACAGCCCCGCCAGCAGGGCCTCGGTCGTGGGCGTGAGCCTGATCGGCCAGCGCGTGCGCCCGATGGCCGCGACGGCCTCCGCCAACTTCGTGAGAGCATTCTCAGGATGCAGGCGGCTGCCGTGTCCGGCGCGACCGCGTGCGACGAGCCGGATCCAGATCAGGGCCTTCTCCCCCACCTGCAGCAGATAGGCGCGGCGATCGTCCACCGTGATGGAGTAGCCGCCCACCTCGCTGATCGCCTCGGTGGCGCCGGCGAACCACTCCGGGCGCTCCTTCACGACGAGCGCGGAGCCCTCGACGCCGCCGTTCTCCTCGTCCGCGAAGAATGCGAGCACGAGATCCCGCTCCGGCTGCTCGCCGGCGCGCAGCAGATCGCCGACGGATGCCAGGATCATGGCGTCCATGTTCTTCATGTCGACGGCGCCGCGGCCCCAGAGCATCCCGTCGCGGATCTCCCCGGCGAACGGATCGACGCTCCAGTCGTCCGCCACCGCAGGCACGACGTCGAGGTGCCCGTGCACGACCAGCGCCGGACGACTGCGATCACGCCCCGGGACGCGCGCCATCACGTTGGTGCGTCGCGGAATCGGCTCGTAGTACTCGGGCCGGAGGCCCAGCGACTCCAGGTGGGCGCCGACGTACTCGGCCGCCTCACGCTCGCCGTTCGCCTTGCCCCCGCCCCAGTTGGACGTGTCGATGCGGATCAGGTCGCGGGCGATGCGCACGACCTCGGGCAGCGAACTCTCTGACATGCCATCAAGGCTATCGAAGACCGAAAACGAAGCAGGACCCCGGGTCTTCGACCTGGGGTCCTGCTTCGTTCTGTGCGCGAGGGGGGACTTGAACCCCCACGCCCTTATCGGGCACTAGCACCTCAAGCTAGCGCGTCTACCTATTCCGCCACCCGCGCAAGGTGGGTTTTTCCGGCTGTTCCCAACCGAAGATCGAGATTAGCACGTTCCTGGAGCGCGGACGAACCGGCGTTGCACCCCGGGCGCGCCTCCCGACACGGTCACCCTTCCGGGATGAACCTCTTCTGCCCGTGCACCGCACTCCGGCAGGATGGGCCTGTACCGGTGGAGCGCCGCCGGATCGGGACACGGGAGGGTTCGCATGGCAGGCAAGGACGAGCTGGAGGATCTGCGCCGTCGCGTCGCGGAACTCGAGGCCGAGAACGACGGACTGCGCTCCGAGGCGCCCGCCGTGAAGAGACGCGGGAACCCCACCCGCAGCATCCTGTCCGCAGTGGCGCTCGTGCTCGCCATCCTGTTCGCGCCGGTCGCAGTCCTGGGCACCTGGGCTCGCCTCGAGCTCGTCGACACCGATCGGTTCGTCGCGACCTTCGCCCCGCTCGCGGACAGCCCCGAGGTGCAGGCCTACGTCTCGGACCAGATCGTCACGGCCATCGACGACAACGTCGACATCGACGGCATGGTCGCCGACCTGGCCGACGGCCTGAAGGGCCTCGACCTCCCGCCGCGCGCGCAGACCGCCATCGGGCTGCTCACCGCACCCGCCGCGGACGGGATCCGCGGTCTGATCAACTCCACTGTGGACAAGCTGGTCGCCTCCCCCGCGTTCGCCGAGGTCTGGGAGCAGGCGCTGCGCCAGACCCACTCGCGTGCGATCGCGGTGATCCAGGGGCAGGAGGGCACCGCCCTCCAGCTCTCCGACGACGGCACGCTGTCCCTCGACCTCGACGTCGTGATCGAGAAGGTCAAGGAACGTCTCGTCGAGAACGGATTCGGCTTCGCCTCCTCGATCCCGGTGATCCACAAGTCGATCCCGCTGGTCACCGCGGATGCCTTCGTGCTGGTTCGCACCGTCTACCAGATCGCGATCGCCGCGGGCTACTGGCTCCCCTGGGTGGTACTCGCCCTGGCCGCGGCCGGAATCGCGCTGGCGCGCAACCGCTCTCGGGCTCTGCTGCTGACCGGCATCGGCCTGGTCGCATCGTTCCTGCTCCTGGCGGCCGGCCTCGGCATCGGCAAGATGTTCTTCATGGGCACGGTCAGCCCTTCGATCATGCCCTCCGGGACGGCCGAGGTGCTCTTCGATCAGATCACCGAGATGATGCACTCGGTGATCGCCGCGTTGGTGCTCCTCTCGGCATTCGTCGTGATCGGCGCGTGGATCACAGGGCGCTCCCGCCCGGCGCGGGCGCTGCGCACGTCCGGGAACGCCGCGTTCGCCAAGGCGCGCGAGAGCGCCGACCGCAGCGGCCTGAACACGAAGGGCTTCGGCACCGCGCTGGATCGCTGGCGTCCCGCGATCATCGTCATCGTCATCGCGCTGGGCGTGTTCATCCTGTTCATGACGCGTCCGGTCAGCATCGGATCGGTGGTCTGGACCGTCGTCGGGATCCTGGTGGCGCTGCTGCTCCTCGAGGTCCTGCGTCGCCCGGCGGGCAGCACTCCGGCCGCAGACGGGGCTGAGGCGCACGCACCCGTCGCCGCGGACGCGGCCGAGCCGGCGACCGACGAGATCGCAGAGGAAGAGGGCGCTGTGCGGTGATCGGCCTCATCTGGCAGCTGCTGCCGATCGCTCTCGGGGTGATGATCAGTCCCATCTCGGTGATGGCGCTGCTCGGCATCCTGGTCTCCACGCACGCCCGCCGCAACGGCACTGCCTTCGCGGTCGGCTGGGTGCTCGCGACCGGTGGCAGCCTGCTGCTGTGGACCCTGATGCTCGGGTGGCTCGGCATCGGCGACGGATACGGTTACGGCGGCGGACTCACCGGCACCGTGCTGCATCTGATGATCGGACTGCTCTGCATCGGGGCGTCGGTCTGGACCTACCGCCGCTCACACGACATCCTGATGCGCATGGGCACCGCGCGCACGCCGGATGAACTGGCAGCGGCGACGCCCCGGCTGCCTGGCCTCCTTCGCGACGTCGACCACTACAGCGTTCCGCGATCCTTCGCTCTGGGCGTGACGGTCTTCGTCCTCAACCCCGTGAACATGTCGCTGCTCATCGCGACGGCTCTCAGCCTGATCGACGCCGACATCTCCCAGCAGAGCGAGAGGCAGATCGCTGCAGGATTCGTGGTCGCCGCCGCCCTGCCGGTGATCACGCCGGTGCTGGTCCTGTGGGTGCGCGGGGCCGACGCCCCGTTCATCGGCAGGATGCGTACCTGGGTGATGAACAACAACGGCTACATCAGCGCGGGGTTGCTGCTGCTGATCGGGTTCCTGCAGCTGACCCGCGCCCTGGAAGGGGTCCTCGCATGAGCATCGGATCCGGACTCCGCCGTTGGACGGCGCGCTTCGGCGACCGCAGCACCGTCGGAAGCGACATCCGCGCCGGGGTCGTGCTGGGGGTCGAGAGCGTGCCGGACGGGCTCGCCGCCGGCGTGCTCGCCGGAGTCAGCCCCCTCTACGGCCTGTACGGGTACATGCTGGGGACCTTGGGGGGCGCGCTCACGACCGGTTCGGTGTTCATGGCTGTGCAGGCCACCGGGGCCATGGCGGTCATCATCGGCGACGTGCCCGAGGTGCAGGGCGATGACAGCGCCGGGGCGATGGCGATGCTCACCCTGATCGCGGGCGTCGTCATGCTCGGGCTGGGCATCGCCCGCCTCGGCAGCCTGGTCCGCTTCATCCCGAGTGCTGTGCTGATCGGCTTCATGAACGCGGTGGCGATCAACATCGTCCTCGGCCAGCTCGACAACATCACCGGATTCGAGAGCGCGGGGGCGAACCGGATCATGCGGTTCCTCGACACCCTCGTCTCCGTGCCGCAGTTCAGCTGGCCCACAGTGCTGGTGGGCGTCGTGACCATCGGACTGATCCTCCTGCTAGAGCGCACGCCGCTCGGCGCCCTCGCCCTGGTGGTCGCTGTGATCGCCGGGTCGCTGCTCGTCCTGGTGCTGCCCGGGGGCAGCGTCGCGACCATCGGCGACATCGCCGAGGTCACCCGTTCGCTGCCGACGCCCGTCCTTCCCGATCTCAGTCTCTTCGGTGCCCTGATCGTGCCCGGCGTGTCCATCGCGCTCGTCGGACTCGTGCAGGGCGCGGCGATCTCCGGTTCGATTCCGAACCCGGACGGGAGGTACCCGGATGCCTCGGCGGACTTCCGTGGACAGGGCATCGCGAACATCGTCTCGGGACTGCTGCGAGGGATGCCGGTCGGCGGTTCCTCCTCGGCGACGGCCCTGGTGCGGACAGCCGGTGCGAAGACGGCGCTGGCCAATCTCGTCGCCGGGGTCGTGATGATCATCACCCTGCTCGCGTTCGGCCCGCTGATCGAATACATCGCGATGCCCGCGCTGGCGGGGCTTCTCATCCTGGTCGGTGTCCGCACTCTGAAGATCCATCAGGTGCTGCTGGTGTGGCGGACGGGGACGACGCAGATCACCGTGTTCCTGGTGACCTTCCTGCTGACGCTGCTCATCCCGCTCCAGTACGCCGTGCTCGCGGGCGTCGGCCTCTCGATCGTGCTGCACATCGCTCGGCAGTCCAACCGGGTGCGCATCGTGCGCTGGCAGTTCGACGATCCCGGCGGGCATCCGCTCGAGGTCGCTCCCCCGGCCGTCGTCCCGCACGACGAGATCGTGATCCTCTCCCCCTACGGCAGCCTGTTCTTCGCCTCCGCGCAGTCCTTCCGCGCCCAGCTGCCCACGCCGACAGACGATTCCGCAGGAGCGACCGTCATCATCCGGCTGCGCGGCTCAGAGGAACTCGGTGTGACCTTCCTCACCATGGTCCGCGACTATGCGGAAGAGCTCGCCGCGCACGACGCCACCCTGATGCTCGTCGGCGTCGGGAAGCGGCTGCAGGACCAGCTGGATGCCACCGGCGTCGGCGCGCGGATCGGCGGCGGCAACGTGATCCCGGTGCGTCCGAGGGTGGGCGACTCCCTCGCCGAGGCGCTGGCGATCGTGGCGTCCAGGAACGACGACAGCGCCCGATAAAATCGGGGACGATGGTTCCTCCAGCCGCATCGCTGCGCTCGTACCGCTTCCGCCCGCCTTCCCCCCAGAGCGGACATCTCGCGCGCCCTCGGCTGACGGAGCTTCTGGACGCCATGACCGCGTCTCACCCGACGACGATGGTGATCGCGCCGAGCGGATACGGCAAGACGTCTGCGGTGGCGGAGTGGGCGGCGACGCACGACGGGCAGATCGCCTGGCTGACGCTCGGGCCGTTCGACGCCGACGGCAAGAACCTCGGCGCGAGCGCCGCGCTCGCCCTGCAGTCGCTGGCTCGCTCCACTGGACGCCCCGATCTGGCCGAGCTGCTGTCGTTCGATGCCGCGGAGCTGACTCCCGCGGCAGCCTTCGACCTGCTCACCGAGGCGCTGGTCGACGTGAGCGAGCCGATCCACCTCGTGATCGACGATGCGCACCGCGCCGAGGACGAACTGAGCACGGGCCTGCTCGGCGCGCTCCTGGAGGGGACCTGCGACGCGCTGCGCGTCGTCGTCGTCGGCACCAGCTACGTCGAGATCGCCCTGAGTCGCCTCGTGCTGCAGACACCCGGCGCGGTGATCCGCTCCCGCGAACTCGCCTTCGACGTACGTGAGGTGGAAGGTCTTCGTGCGGAGCAGCAGCATCCGTTCACCGCCGAGGCGATTCTGGAGCAGACGGGCGGATGGCCGATCGCCGTTCGCGCCGTGCAGATGGCGGGGGCACGTCCGGACCACGTCACGCACAGCCCGGACTCTGTGCTGCGTCGCTACATCGACGTCCACGTGCTCGGAGCCCTGCCCGACGACATCGAGCGCTTCGTCCGCGTGGCGGCGCTGTGCTCGACCCTCACGCCTGAACTCGCGCAGAGCATCACCGGCGAATCCGATGCGGGCGAACTGCTCGAGCGCTGCGTGCAGATGGGGCTGTTCCTCGATCGCTTCGAGACCGCGACCGGGTCGCTGTACCGCTGGCACGACGTCCTATCCCATCAGTGCGAGCGCATCCTGGAGCAGCGCGACCCGGAGCTGCGGCGTCAGATCCTCCGCGCGGCCGCGGTCCATCTGTCCGAGGAGGATCCGCTGGCATCCGCCCGGTACTGGATCAGAGCGGGCGACACGGATGCCGCGGTGCGGACGATCCTGTCGGGGTGGACACGACTCGTCGTGGGATCCGAGGCCGGTTCACTGGACCGGTGGTGCGCATCGGTGCCGCACCCCTACGCGGATGACCCGCGCATCCTGATGATCAGGGCGTGCGCTCAGGACGTGATCGGCCATCACGATGTCGCAATGATGCTCGCGGCGCGCGCCGACGGCCGAGCCTCGGAGCAGGAGGAGATCCCCGGCTTCGCGGACCTGAAGGCTCGCGCGCGCCTGTTCCTCGTCGACGACCGCGCCGAGCTCGCCGAGGCGATCACCACGGTCCGCGCGCAGCTGGAGGCTCCGGACGGCGTCGATCTCGGCGACCGCGCCGCCCTGCAGTACCTGCTGGGGTGGAGCGAGCTGCGGCATCGAACCTCCCCCGGTCTCATGGTGCAGCTCTTCGCCACAGCGGCGAGCGATGCCACAGCCGCAGGAGACCACACGCTGGCCCGTCGCTCGCTCGGGCACCTGGCGCATGCGCTGGCCTGGGCGGGAAGGCTGCATGAGGCCGATGACGTGCTGGCACAGCGTCTGGAGCTCATCGACGAGGGTTCTTGGGCCAGTTATGCCGGCGGAAGTGCGGCCACGGCTGCGGCCTTCTCCGCCTACTGGCGGGACGACCAGTCGCAGGCGGTCGCCGCCGCGCAGCGCGCGATCCGCAGCGGAGGATCGGCGATCTCGTTCCCGGGCGCCGCTCGCATGCTCTACGCGTTCGCTGCAGCCGCGTCGCGGGATGCCCCGGCGTGCCAGCGGGCGGCCCGCGAGGTGCAGGGCCTCCCCACTGTGACGTTGCAGGGCGTGGAGTGGCCGGCGTTCCGGCACGCCGCCTTCGCGGCGCTGAACGAGGCTGCCGGTCGCCGTGAGCTGGCTCTGAGGATCGTCGCCCGCTACGAGAACACGACCGACCTGCCGCTCATCACCGTGGTGCTCTCCGGGATCGCCTCGCGCGCGGGCAACGCGCGCCTCGCGGTGGAGATGCTGCGCCGGATCGAGGCCTATGACGCGATCTCGTACGTGAAGGTGTCACGGCTGCTCGCCGAGGCGGTCGTGGTGTGGCGGGAGGACCGGCGTGCGCAGGCCCGCGGCCTCGTGGAACAGGCGCTCGAGATCGCGGCTCCCGAAGACCTGCGCCGGCCGTTCGCGGGCGCGGGGCTCGATGCCCGGCAGATGCTCGCCGCGCAGCTGACCTGGGGAACGCCGCACGACACCTTCCTCACCGCCTGCCTCACGCCGCGCGAGGCGGGCGGCCCGCTGCAGTCGCTCTCCGACCGGGAGCGCGACGTGTTCTCGCACCTGCGCAGCAGCCGGACCATGCAGGAGATCGCCGATGTGATGGGAGTCTCGATCAACACGGTCAAGACCCATCAGCGCGCGATCTACCGCAAGCTGGGCGTCGCCTCACGACGCGAGGCGGTCCGGCTGTTCGCCTGACCGCCCCGCGGTGGTGATGCGGTCAGGGTCAGCCCAGGAGCTTCGCCTTCGCCGCCGCGAACTCGTCGTCCGAGAGCACGCCGGCATTGTGCAGATCGGCGAGCTTCAGCAGCTGCTCCGTGACGTCGACGGCCGGAGCCGCCGCGACCGGAGCCGGCACCGGTGCCGCGGCCGCCTGCGCGGCCACCGCCGCCTGCGCGGCCTGATCCATCTGCTGCTGCTGGTACGCAGCGGCGGCCTGCTGCTGCTCGGCAGCCGCGGCGCGCCTGTTCATCTGCCGGTTCTCCATGGCGTTCGCCGTGCCGGCGACGACCGCCGTCCGCGCTGCGAGCCCGACGAGACCCGGGCGTCCCACTCGTCTGATCATGATTCTGCTCCTCTTCCCGGACTAGTCGTCCGAGGCCATTCCGACGATGGTGTTGACGACGGGGGCGGGGATGCGCTCCGTCGCGATGACCACGCTGCCGTCCTCTGCAAGCTGCTCGGCGAGCTCCCGCGCCCACAGCAGTTCGAAGGCGACCACCGCCGCCGCGCCACCGGCGGGGATGCCCGCCGCCAACTCGGCGAGATCGTCCTCGCCGGCGAGACCAGGGAGGTGCACGACGAGATCGGCGAGTTCATAGGCCTCGACGTCGATCTCCTCATATCGCACCTCGCCGTTCTCGCTCTTGGACACCACCACGAAGTCGAGCAGGCGCACCACGCCGGCCCGGATCTGGGCGGCGAGGGCGTGCAGCAGCTCCGGCGAGGGAGCCGGCGATGCCAGCGAGATCACATTCAGCTCGACCGGGCCGTACTGGTCCGGCGAGATGGAACCTTGGTTCGTCATCATGCGCCCATGCTGGCACCGTGGCGGCGCTCACAGCCGGGCCCTCATCCCGCGCGGGTGAGAGGCTCAGGCCGCGCCGACTCCGAACAGCAGGCCGAGTGCGTAGGTGACCGCCGCCGCGCCGAAACCGATCGCCAGCTGCCGCAGACCGCGGCGCAGCGGCGGACCGCCGGAGAGGATGCCGACCATGGCGCCGGTGCTGAGCAGGGCGATGCCGACGAGGATCAGGGCGACGACGATCGCCGTCGTCCCCTGCAGACCGAAGATCCACGGCAGCACCGGGATGATCGCTCCCGAGGCGAAGAGCAGGAAGCTGGAGATCGCCGCGGTCCAGGCGCTGCCGACGATCTCGTGGTCCTCGCCTGTCGCGTGCACGCCGATCGGCCCGGTGGCCGAGCGGCGGACGCCGGCCTGGGCGGCGCGCACGATGCGCTCCGCCCGTGCGAGCGCCAGGTCCTGCTCCATGCCCCTGGCGCGATAGACCAGTGCGAGTTCGTTGGCGTCGATGTCGAGGTCGGCGGCTGCGGCATCCGCGTCGTCGTTGTCCTCCGTGGCGGCCAGCAGCTCGCGCTGGGAGCGCACGGAGACGAACTCCCCCGCCCCCATCGAGAGCGCGCCGGCGAGCAGGCCCGCGATGCCGCTGAAGAGCACGAAGCCGGCGGACACCCCGGTGGCGCCGATGCCGAGCACCAGCGCGAGGTTGGAGACCAGTCCGTCGTTGGCGCCGAACACCGCTGCGCGGAACGAGCCGGAGAGCCGGCGGCGGCCGCGCGCGGCCAGACCGCGGACGACCTCGTGGTGCACCTTCTCGTCGGCGCGCATCGCCGGGGTGGCGTACGCCTCGGTGTCGTACGGCGAACGCGCCTCTGCGGACTGGGCGAGCGCCAGCACGAAGATGGATCCGAAGTGCTTGGCCATCCATCCCAGCATCCGGGAGCGTAATCCGGCACGCGGCAGCCGCGCCGGCTCCTCGCCGAGCAGATCCAGCCAGTGCTGCTCGTGACGCCGTTCGGCGTCGGCGAGCGACAGCAGGATCTCCTGCTCCTCACCGGTGCGGCGCGCGGCGAGCCCGAGGTAGACGGCCCCCTCGGCGCGCTCCTCCACGAGGTAGCGCGCCCAGCGCCTCCTGTCAGCAGCTGTGGGCACGGGCGCGGGCGCAGTCATGGGACCTCCGGTCGGGAAAGGGAACACCCCACGCTATCGGCGCAGATGCCGCGGAACCGCACGGATCCGCGGATTCAGAGCATTTCGGGCGTCCTAAGCACTCAGGAGCGAACGCGCTTGCGGAGCACCTCGATGCGCGCCTGCAACTGGGTCACGGTGGCCTGCGCCACGGCGGGGCCGCCGCACACCCGCCGCAGCTCCGCATGCACCGCGCCGTGCGGTTCACCGCTCTGCCGTGCATAGAGCCCCACCAGGCTGTTCAGCAGCTGGCGCTGCTCGCGCAGGGTGCGGTGCAGGGGCGCGGGCAGGGTCGTCGTCGCCTCAGGCCCGGCCTTCGCCTCCCGCGCCTCACGCAGCTTGGACTGGCGCGCGCTGCGCTGCATGAGGAGCTCGTGGACATGCTCCGGCTCGAGCAGGCCGGGGAGCCCGATGAACTCCTCCTCCTCCAGCGATCCGGGTTCGGCGAGCTGTCCGAAATCCTTGCCCTCGAACACCACCCTGTCGAAGTGCGCGATCGACGAGATCGCCTGATAACTGAACTCCTGGGTGAGCGCGTCTGACGCCTCGTCCTCGCGGTTCGCGCTCTCCAGCAACGAGTCCTCGAGGCCGTCGTCGTCCTTGTCCCTCCGGTCGAGGGCGTGGTCGCGCTGCCGTTCCATCTCGTTCGCGAGCGTCATCAGCACCGGGACGTTGGGCAGGAACACACTGGCGGCCTCACCGCGGCGCCGTGCGCGCACGAAGCGGCCGATGGCCTGGGCGAAGAACAGCGGCGTGGAGGACGACGTGGCGTAGACGCCGACCGCCAGTCGCGGCACGTCTACACCCTCCGACACCATGCGCACCGCGACCATCCAGCGCCGGTCGTTCTCGCTGAACTTCTCGATCCGCTCGGACGCCGAGGCATCGTCGGAGAGCACGATCGTGGGCTGCTCCCCCGTGATGCTGTGCAGGATCTTCGCGTAGGCGCGTGCGACGGTCTGATCGGTGGCGAGCACCAGCCCGCCGGCATCCGGCACGTGGTGGCGAATCTCGGTGAGGCGGCGATCCGCGGCGGACAGCACCGCCGGCATCCACGCCCCCTCGGGGTCGAGGGCGGTGCGCCAGGCCTGCGAGGTGATGTCCTTGGTGTTGTCCTGCCCCAGGTGCGCCTCGAGCTCGTCACCCGCACTGGTGCGCCAGGTCATCTTTCCGGAGTACATGTGGAACAGCACCGGCCGGACCACGCCATCGGCCAGGGCGCGGCCGTAGCCGTACCGGTAGTCGGTGACCGAGACGCGCGATCCGGACTCGTCGGGGTGGTACTCCACGAACGGGATCGGCGCGGTGTCGCTCCGGAACGGCGTGCCGGAGAGCAGCAGCCTGCGCTTCGCGGGGCCGTAGGCGTCGCGGATCGCATCGCCCCAGCTCAGCGCGTCGCCGCCGTGGTGCACCTCGTCGAGGATGACGAGGGTCTTCGCGTCCTCGGTCAGGTGGCGGTGCACGGACGACTTCGCGGCGACCTGCGCGTAGGTCACGACGACGCCGTGGTAGTGCCTGGCCGGCGCCCAGTGGCTGTTGCGGAACCGCGGGTCGAGACGGATGTGCACACGCGCGGCGGCATCCGCCCACTGCGTCTTCAGGTGCTCGGTCGGGGCGACCACGATCACCCTGTTCACCTCGCCCATGCGCAGCAGCTCGACGGCGAGGGTGAGGGCGAAGGTCGTCTTGCCCGCACCAGGCGTCGCAGCGACGAGGTAGTCGCGCTGATCGCGCTGGAAGTAGTCCTCGAGCGCCTCGCGCTGCCAGGCCCGCAGCTTGTCCGCCGTTCCCCACGGGGCGCGCTGAGGGAAGGACGGGGAAAGCATCGCCTCAACGATAGTCGAGGCCGGGGACATCGTCGGCGCACGCGGTAGGCTCGCATGCGGCGCGCCCGGCATCCAGGGCGCACCCTGCGTGAAGGAGAGTTCGATGGTCGACCAGGAATCGTCCCGTACCCCGTACATCGCCAACGAGGGGGCCCACCCCTGGCACCGGTTCGTCGCCATCGGCGACTCGTTCACCGAGGGCATCGGCGATCCCGATCCGAACGTGCCGGGCGGTCACCGCGGCTGGGCTGACCGCGTCGCGGAGGTGCTGGCCCAGGACTCGGACGACTTCGCCTACGCCAATCTCGCGGTGCGTGGAAAGCTGATCGCGCAGATCGTGGCCGACCAGATCGAGCCCGCAGTCGCACTGAAGCCCGACCTGATCTCGATCTGCGCGGGCGGGAACGATGTCATCCGCCCCGGCACCGACCCCGACGACATCGCGACCCAGCTCGAGGGCGCGGTGGCGCGCCTGTCGTCCAGCGGCGCGGCAGTCGTGCTCTTCACCGGCATCGACACCGGCTTCACGCCGGTCTTCCGTCCGTTCCGCGGCAAGGTCGCGATCTACAACGAGAACGTGCGCACGATCGCGGACCGGTACGACTGCATCGTCGCCGACCAGTGGGCGCTGAAGGTCGTGCAGGACCCGCGTTTCTTCGACGACGATCGGCTGCACTACAACGCCCTCGGCCACCACGAGGTGGCCCGCATGGTGCTGCGCGCGCTGAACGTGCCGAACGACCTGCAGGCGATGCAGCCCGACCCGGTGCCGGTGCGCACCTGGCGCGAGGCCCGCGCCGAGGACATCGGCTGGGCGCGTGAGCACCTCGTGCCGTGGGTGCTGCGCCGCCTCCGCCACCAGTCGTCCGGCGACAACGTCGAGGCGAAGCGGCCAGAGCCCGCTCCGGTGAGTCTGCCCGGCGATCCGGCCGCCTGAGCGCTGAGCCGGGCCGGCTCAGCGCAGGTTCGGATTGAGCGGAAGCTCGATCGCGCCGGTCTCCCCGGTCTGACGCGCCATCGGCACGCGCCGTCCGAGCACCTGAGCCACCACGTCGTGAGCGATCTTCGGGGCAGTCAGCCCGGCGTCCTCGAGGATCTGCTCGCGCGAGGCGTGATCGATGTACGCATCAGGAACGCCGAGTTCGTCGACCGCGGTGTCGACTCCCGCCTCGCGGAGCACCTGACGCACGCGCGTGCCGATGCCGCCGACGCGGATCCCGTCCTCCATCGTGATCACGAGTCGGTGCCGGGCGGCGAGCTCGACGATCGAGGGCTGTACCGGGATCGCCCAGCGCGGATCGATCACCGTCGCGCCGATCCCCTGGGCACGCAGCCGCTGCGCGACTTCCAGCGCCATCGACGCGAAGGGACCGATGGCGATCAGCAGCACATCCTCGGTCTCGTCGCGGGCCAGCACGTCGACGCCGTCGTCCAGTCGCTCGAGCGCAGGGATCTCGTCGGGGGCGGCGCCCTTCGGGTAACGGATCACGGTCGGCGCGTCGTCGATGGACACCGCCTCCTCGAGCACCTCACGCAGGCGCGCGCCGTCGCGCGGCGCGGCGATGCGGATGCCGGGGACGATCTGCAGCATTGACAGGTCCCAGATGCCGTGGTGGCTCGGTCCGTCCGGTCCGGTGACGCCCGCACGGTCGAGCACGAACGTGACGCCCGCCTTGTGCAGGCCGACGTCCATCAGCACCTGGTCGAGGGCGCGTCCCATGAACGTCGCGTAGATCGCGACCACCGGATGCAGGCCGCCGTACGCGAGCCCGGCAGCGGATGCGACGGCGTGCTGCTCGGCGATGCCGACGTCGTAGACGCGGTCCGGGAAGCGCTCCGCGAACGGGGCCAGTCCGGTGGGCCGCAGCATCGCCGCGGTCATCGCGATCACGTCGTCGTGACGGGCGCCGACGTCGACGAGCGCCTCGGCGAAGACGTCGGTCCAGGCGTGTCCGGACGACTTGGCAAGTGAGCCGCCGGTCTTCGGGTCGATGCGCCCGACGGAGTGGAACTGGTCGGCCTCGTCATCGAGGGCGGGCTGATAGCCGCGCCCCTTCTCGGTGATCACGTGCACGATCACCGGCGCGCCGAAGCCCTTGGCGAGCTGCAGCGTCTCCTGCAGGGCGCCGATGTCGTGGCCGTCGACGGGGCCCAGGTACTTGATGTCGAGGTTCGAGTACAGCGCCGCGTTGTTGGTGAAGCGGCTGAGGAAGCCGTGCGTGCCGCCTCGGACCCCGCGGAACAGCGCGCGCCCGAACGGGCCGAAGGAGCGGAACAGCCGATCCGACCGGTGGTGCAGGTCCCGATAGGCGGCGGCCGTGCGGACGCGGTTCAGATAGCGCGACATCCCGCCGATCGTCGGTGCGTAGGAGCGGCCGTTGTCGTTGACGACGATGACCAGGTTGCGGTCGTTGTCGTCGGAGATGTTGTTGAGCGCCTCCCAGGTCATGCCGCCGGTGAGCGCGCCGTCGCCGACCACGGCGACCACGTGGCGATCCGCGCGACCTGTGGCCGTGAGCGCCCGGGAGACGCCGTCAGCCCAGCTCAGGGAGCTGGAGGCGTGCGAGGACTCCACGACATCGTGAGCGCTCTCCGAGCGCTGCGGATAGCCGGCGAGTCCTCCGCGCGAGCGCAGCTCGCTGAAGTCCTGACGGCCGGTGAGCAGCTTGTGCACATAGGACTGATGGCCGGTGTCGAAGATGATCGGGTCGTCCGGCGACGAGAACACGCGGTGCAGGGCGATCGTCAGCTCGACGACACCGAGGTTCGGGCCCAGATGGCCGCCGGTCCTGGCGACGTTCTCGATCAGGAAGGAGCGGACCTCCGCGGCCAGCTCGTTGAGCTGCTCCGGGGAGAGCCGGTCGAGGTCTCGGGGTCCGGTGATGCTCGGCAGGATCGGCATCGACGCTCCTCTTCGACTCGGTACGGCGTTCCGCGCGGTGGCGCAGGACGTCTCTCATTCTATCCGTCGACCTGTACGCGAGCAGGGACAGCGCGGGGCTCGGACGGCGAACCGTCCGAGCCCCGCGACCGCATGTGGGTCAGACCAGCGAGCGCAGCACGTACTGCAGGATGCCGCCGTTGCGGTAGTAGTCCGCCTCACCGGGGGTGTCGATGCGCACCACGGCGTCGAACTCGACGACCTGCTTGCCCTCAGGCGAGAACTCGCTCGGGGTGGCCGTGACCTTGACGGTCTTCGGCGTGATGCCCTCGTTCAGCGCCGTCAGCCCCGTGATCGAGATGATCTCGGTGCCGTCCAGGCCGAGCGACTCCCAGGTCTCTCCCTGGGGGAACTGCAGCGGGACCACGCCCATGCCGATGAGGTTCGAGCGGTGGATGCGCTCGAAGCTCTCGGTGATGACCGCCTTGACGCCGAGCAGGTTCGTGCCCTTGGCCGCCCAGTCGCGCGACGAGCCGGAGCCGTACTCCTTGCCGCCGAGCACCACCAGCGGGGTGCCCTGGGCCTGGTAGTTCATGCACGCGTCGTAGATGAAGGCCTGCGGGCCACCCTCCTGGGTGAAGTCGCGCGTGTAACCGCCCTCGATCTGCTGACCGTCGTTGACGGCCTTGACCAGCGTGTTCTTCAGGCGGATGTTCGCGAACGTGCCGCGGATCATCACCTCGTGGTTGCCTCGGCGCGACCCGAAGGAGTTGAAGTCCTTGCGATCCACACCGTGCTCGGTCAGGTACTGCGCGGCCGGGGTGCCCGGCTTGATCGCACCCGCGGGCGAGATGTGGTCGGTGGTGACCGAGTCACCCAGTGCGGCCATCACACGGGCACCGGTGATGTCGGCGACCGGGGTGAGCTCCATGGTCATGCCGTCGAAGTACGGCGCCTTGCGCACGTAGGTCGAGGCGTCGTCCCACTCGAAGATCGGGCCGGTCGGCGTCGGCAGGCTGGTCCAGCGCTCGTCGCCGTCGAAGACGGTGGCGTACTGGTTGATGAACTGCTCGCGCGAGATCGACGAGTCGATGATCTCCTGCACCTCGTCGGAGGTCGGCCAGATGTCCTTCAGGAAGACGTCGTTGCCCTCGGTGTCCTGCCCGAGTGCGTCGTTGTCGAAGTCGAAGTGCATCGAGCCGGCCAGGGCGTACGCGATGACCAGCGGCGGCGAGGCCAGGTAGTTCATCTTCACGTCCGGGCTGATGCGACCCTCGAAGTTGCGGTTGCCGGAGAGCACGGCGGTCACGGCCAGGTCGTGCTCGTTGACGGCGGCCGAGACCTCGTCGATCAGCGGACCGGAGTTTCCGATGCAGACGGTGCAGCCGTAGCCTACGGTGTAGAAGCCGAGACCCTCGAGATCGGCGGTCAGACCCGACTTCTCGTAGTAGTCGGTGACGACCTTCGAGCCGGGCGCGAGGGTGGTCTTCACCCACGGCTTCTGCTTCAGGCCCTTCTGCAGCGCCTTGCGAGCGACCAGACCGGCGGCGACCATCACCGACGGGTTCGACGTGTTGGTGCACGACGTGATCGCCGCCAGCGTCACGGCGCCGTTGTCGAGGATGTAGTTGTCACCGGCGGGAGAGGTGACCGGCACCGGCTTCGAGGCGTGCGCCGGGGCGCCGCTGTTGATGTGCACCGGGCGCGTGGTCGGCTCCTCGTCGCCGGGTGCCGCACCGGGATCGGATGCCGGGAACGAGTGCTTCGACTCGAGATCGACGATGTCCTCGCTGGTCGACGGCGTGGCGTAGTTCAGGATGTCCTTCTCGAACTGCTCCTTCGCCTCGGACAGCAGGATGCGGTCCTGCGGGCGCTTCGGGCCGGCGATCGACGGGACCACGGTGCCGAGGTCCAGCTCGAGGTACTCGCTGAACACCGGCTCGTTCGCGGCGTCGTGCCAGAGCCCCTGCTCCTTGGCGTAGCTCTCGACGAGGGCGACGGCCTCGTCGGTGCGACCGGTGAGACGCAGATAGTCGAGGGTGACGTCGTCGACCGGGAAGATGGCCGCGGTCGAGCCGAACTCCGGCGACATGTTTCCGATGGTGGCGCGGTTGGCGAGCGGCACGGATGCCACGCCGGCACCGTAGAACTCGACGAACTTGCCGACCACGCCGTGCTTGCGCAGCTTGTCGGTGATCGTGAGCACGACGTCGGTGGCGGTGACACCGGCGGGGATCTCGCCGGTGAGCTTGAAGCCCACCACGCGCGGGATCAGCATGGAGACGGGCTGGCCGAGCATCGCCGCCTCGGCCTCGATGCCGCCGACGCCCCAGCCCAGCACGCCGAGGCCGTTGACCATCGTGGTGTGCGAGTCGGTGCCGACGAGCGTGTCGGGGTACGCGCGCAGGACGCCGTCCACGGTGCGGTCGTAGATGACCTTGGCCAGGTGCTCGATGTTCACCTGGTGCACGATGCCGGTTCCCGGCGGGACGACCTTGAAGTCGTCGAACGCGGTCTGGCCCCAGCGCAGGAACTGGTAGCGCTCGCCGTTGCGCTCGTACTCGATCTCGACGTTGCGCTGCAGCGCGTTCTCGCTGCCGAACAGGTCGGCGATGACCGAGTGGTCGATGACCATCTCGGCGGGCGAGAGCGGGTTGATCTTCGCCGGGTCGCCGCCGAGGGCGGTGACGGCCTCGCGCATGGTGGCGAGGTCGACGATGCAGGGCACACCGGTGAAGTCCTGCATGAGCACACGGGCGGGCGTGAACTGGATCTCGGTGTTGGGCTCGGCCGTGGCATCCCACGATCCGAGGGCCTCGATCTGCGCCTTCGTGACGTTCTTGCCGTCCTCGGTGCGGAGGAGGTTCTCGAGCAGCACCTTCAGGCTGAACGGGAGCTTCTCGTGCCCGGCGACGGTGTCGATCCGGAAGATCTCGTAGTCGGTGCTGCCGACTGTCAGGGTGCTCTTCGCACCGAAGCTGTTCACCGTGGACACGTATCCGTCTCCTTCTTATGGGATGGGAGCGACAGGCGACTCCATCTTGCTCGCCGTGCACATGCCATGGCTAGCAAGGCGGGCCTTACCAGTCTGCGCCGCCGCGCGCGTTGGCGGAAGCGTGAGATTTATCTTGATGTCAAGATAAATCTAGCACTATTCCGAAGCGCTCTCATCTGCCACGCCGCTGTCCCGGTCCTTGGGATAGAGGGCCCGGGCGACGAGCCAGGTGACCGCGACGAGCGGCGCGAACAGCGGCAGGCCCATCACGATCTTGAGTGTGCCGAGCAGCGCGACATCGCCGGCGAAGTAGAGAGGAAGCTGCACGGCGAGGCGGGCGAAGAACACGCCGGCCCACGCGATGCCGAGCCAGAAGAAGGTGCGCCGCTTGCGCCTGTCCTTGCGCCAGGCGATGCCGTCACCCATGAGATAGCCCACGATGAGCCCGATCAGCGACCAGCCGACCAGCGCCGTGATCAGGTACGCGGAACCGTACAGCGTGTTGGTGATGAAGCCGGGGACGAAGTTGTCCTCGCCGCGCCCCGTCCACAGTGCGAGGGCGGCGGCGACCCCGGCGGCGATCAGCCCTCCGAAGGCGGCGCTCGAAGGCGACCGCTGGATGAGCCGGATCGCCGTGAAGACCGCGGCGAGGCCTACGGAGCTGACCAGCGAGATCCACAGCGGCTCAGGCTTGAGCGTGTAGACGATCACGAAGACGAGGCCGGGGAGGACGGATTCGACGACTCCGCGCCAGCCGCCCATCGCACGCCAGACCACGTGGCCCGTGGAGGTGCTCTGATCGGCGTCGAGGCCCATCCGCCGAGCCGCGTCCCCGAAGGCCGCGCCCAGAACGTCGGGCGCCGACGCGGCCTGTTCGGAGTCGTCCGGTCCGGTGGGCTGGCTCACACCGAGCCCGGGGTCGACGGCATGCGCAGCGGGATCAGGTCGCGCGGAGGCATCGGCGATGCCCCGCGGACCACGACGATCGAGCGGAACAGGTCCTCGACCTGCTCGGCGGCCTGGGGGTCGGATGCCGCAGCGCCGCCGATGACACCGCGAAGGAACCACCGAGGGCCGTCGACGCCGACGAAGCGAGCCAGACGCAGCCCGGAGCCCTCGGCGGCGGTGCCGGGGACCTCGGCGAGCAGCTCCTTGCCGAGCGTGCCCTCGCGTTCCTCGGCGCGACCGCCTTGGGAGCGGATCTGGTCGCGCAGCTGCACACGGGTCTCATCCCACAGTCCGCGGGTGCGCGGCGCCGCGAAGGGCTGCACCTGAAGCGAGGAGTCCGCGTAGTCGAGTCCGACCGCGACGATGCGCTTGGACTGCTCCTCGACCTCGAGGCGCAGGTTCAGTCCCTCGCGCGGCAGCACCTTGATGCCGCCGAGGTCGATGTACGGGCGGACCGGGTTCGCCTCGGAATCGTCGAAGGGACCGGCGGTGGCGCGGTCTGCGGG
The DNA here is from genome assembly GCF_009758255.1 of Microbacterium sp. MAH-37. Classification (GTDB taxonomy): domain Bacteria; phylum Actinomycetota; class Actinomycetes; order Actinomycetales; family Microbacteriaceae; genus Microbacterium. The sequence continues at coordinate 389,317 of NZ_WSEN01000007.1, read as the reverse complement.
GGCGGACTTCAGCGCGTCGTCGGCGCCGTCCGGCTCGTTGTTCTCAGTCATCGTTCTCCCTGGGTGTACCCGGTGGATCCGAAGCCGCCGTCTCCGCGGACGCTCTCGGGCAGCTCGTCCATCGGGATGAAGTTCGCGCGTGTCACGGGCATGACGATCAGCTGCGCGATGCGGTCTCCGACCGCCACATCGTACGCGCTCCGGCTGTCCGTGTTCAGCAGACTCACTTTGATCTCGCCCCGGTAACCCGCATCCACGGTTCCCGGCGAGTTCACCACGGTGATGCCGTGCTTGGCAGCGAGGCCACTCCGCGGCACCACGAAGGCGGCATAACCCTCGGGCAGCGCGATGCGCACACCGGTGCCGATCAGGGCCCGCTCCCCCGGCTCCAGACGGACTGCCTCGGAGGCGACGAGGTCTGCTCCGGCATCACCCGGATGCGCGTAGCCGGGAGTCTGGGCGGCGATAATGGGGACGTCCACGGAATCGGTCACCTGACGAGGCTAATGCAGATGAACACCCCCGCTACACGCCCCCACTACCGGGAGCGTCTCACGCCGAGCCTGTGGATGCTGATCACCATCGCTCTGGCTGGTCCCATGGTCGCGCTGGTGTTCGTCCCTGTCGGAGCCACGCTGGCTCTGGCGCTCGGCGCGGTGGTCTCGCTGCTGCTCGTGGCCGCCGGCATCCTGCTCTCGCCGGTGATCGAAGTGGACGGCACGGTGCTGCGCGCCGGGCGAGCGCACATCGACGCACGCTGGCTGGGGGACGCCGTGCACCGCACCGGCGAGGAGGCAAAGCGGGCCAGAGGGCCCGAGCTGCCCCACGACGGGTGGCACCTGGTCCGAGGAGGCATCGACGGCGTCGTCATCGTGACGCTCACCGATCCGGACGACCCGCACGGCACCTGGACCATCTCCTCACGGACGCCCGACCGCCTGGCTGCAGCCATCCGCGCAGCCCGGCAGGAAACAGAACGCGCCCCGATCTGACGATCGGGGCGCGAAGGGCGTGCTGCCGTCAGGCGGCGCATTCCTTGCAGATGGGGCCCTCGGGGCCCTCGTGGTCCAGCTGCGAGCGGTGCTTCACCAGGAAGCAGCTCATGCAGGTGAACTCGTCCTGCTGAGCCGGGAGCACGACGACGTCGAGCTCGACATCAGACAGGTCAGCACCGGGAAGCTCGAACCCGGTCGGGTTGTCCGAGTCCTCGTCGTTGCTGGCGCCGGCACGATTGTCCGGCACGCGCTCCTTCAGAGCTTCGATCGACTCGGAGTCGTCTTCGCTCTTGCGGGGTGCGTCGTAGTCGGTTGCCATGCTGGAGATCTCAACTTTCACAGTGGTGTGCGGGGTCACCGTCGGGTGTGCGGCGGCCATAGTTTGCACGACCTCGGATGATTTCGCAAATATCCGTGGACGCGACCGGGAAAACTCACGGCGCGCCCACGGTATTCCCAGGGCCTATGCGTGCGCCGTGACACCATGAACGCACACCCATCCTGAGGGGCATTCGCATGGAAAACGTCACCATCGTCGGCGCTGAGTCGGGCGTGCTCGTGCTCGCCACCGAGTCGGGCGAGCGCTTCGCGCTGCCCATCGACGATCTCCTGCATCGCGAGATCCGTCGTGCATCCAGGGACGCCGAGGCAGCGCCCGCGCGCCTGGCCGCCAGCCCGCGCGACATCCAGGCCCAGATCCGAGCCGGTCTCTCCGCCGCCGAGGTCGCCGAGCTGCTCGGCGTCAGCGTCTCGGACGTGGAGCGCTTCGAGGGGCCGGTGCTCGCCGAGCGCGAGCACATCGTCGGTCAGGCACTGGCCGTCCCGGTGCTGATCGGCAGCGAGGTCGAGCCGGACGCCCAGCCGACGTTCGGCTCCGCCGTGCGGGCGAAGCTGTCGGAGGCGCGTGCGAGCGACGAGCACTGGGCCAGCTGGAAGGACGAGTCCGGGTGGGTGGTCAAGCTCGCCTTCGTCTCGGACGAGGTCCAGCACGACGCCCGCTGGAGCTTCGACCCTCGTCGCAGCCTGCTCTCCCCCCTGAACGCCGACGCCACGCAGCTGTCCCGCCAGGGATCCCTGCCGGAGGGACTCATCCCCCGACTGCGCGCGGTCGAGACCGAGAAGGCGTCGCCGTACAAGGACGACTCCCGCTTCGACTCCGGCGCGTTCGGTCCGCGCCTCGTGCCCGCCCCGGAGATCGCGGAGATCGATCTCGAGGACGAGACGCCGGTGCGGGCCCCTGCGGCGGTTCAGGATGCCGCGGCACGGCACGCGCCCGCCGAATCCAAGACCAGCGCCGAGACCGCCGATCTGCTCGAGGCGCTGCGCCGCCGCCGGGGTCAGCGCGAGACGGCACCCGTCCTCGACGAGGTCGAGGACGCGAACGAGACCGGACCCATCGCCCTGTTCGAGTCGCTCGACGAGGATGAGACGCCGGAGCCCCCGGCCGAGCAGCCCGAGCCCGACCGGACCGCACGTCGCGGCCGCCGAGGCGCGATGCCGTCCTGGGACGAAATCGTCTTCGGCGCACGCACCGACGAGTGATCAGACGGCGTAGCCGCCGAGCCGCAGATACGGCACCCGCCACTCCTCGGGAGTGAGTGCGCCGTGCTGTCCGACCATGTTGCGTCCGCGCTGGTCCTCGGCCGCTCCGTCGTAGAGCGCCCTGTTGCCTCTGGCGATCGCGAGGATGTCGCCGATGCGGGAGGCAGCGGCCTCCGAGACCACGGGCCCGAACAGCCCGGCGGCGATCGCCTCGTCGCGCGGGAGCACGTCCGCGAGCCCTTCGAGATCGCGGCGCCAGCGTCCCAGGATGTCGGACGCGGCAGCATCCGGCTCGAGGTAGACGTGCAGCATGCGCGGCTCTCCCCCGATGTGCCGCACGCCGTCGTGCCAGCCGTCGCCCTCGTCCAGGACGACCTGACGGTGCGCGGGGACGTCGACCATGCCGTGGTCGGCGGTGACGAGCACGCCGACGCCGGGAGGCGCCGGAGGCCGCAGCGCGGCATCGACGTCCTCGAGCGCGGCCACCCACTCGGCCGAGTCGACGCCGTGTCTGTGACCGGCCTTGTCGGTCTCGGGCAGATAGCAGTAGACGAGCGAACCGGGGTTCTGCTCCGCGAGGTCCCAGGCGGTCGCCACGCGCTCGGCGGGGCGTCCGGCCGGCACGAACGTAGCCCCGCGCAGCGTGGCGTGCGTGAAGCCACTGTGGGCGTGGCCGGCGAAGCCGACCGCGAACGCCGGATGCCCGACGGCGACTGCCCGCTCGAACACGGTCGGCTGCGACTGCCAGGTGAGCGGATCGATCCCCGCGCCCTCCCACTCGGTGAGCTGGTTCACGAGGACGTCGCGGCGCGGATCGCGCACCCGGTAGCCGACCAGCCCGTGCGCACCGGGCATCTCACCGGTGAGCAGAGTCGTGAGCGCGGCGGCCGTCGTCGTCGGGAAGACCGATGCCGCGGCATCCTTCTTCGACATCGCCGCGGTGAGCGTGCGCGCGTGACCGGCGTGCGCGCGCAGCGGGAGCGCCCCCAGCCCGTCCACGACCACGAGCACGGCGGAGGAGACCTGGCGCAGGGTGTCGGACTCCCCGCGCAGCGACGCGAGCAGGTCGGGCGCCACCCCGGCGATGCTGCGCGTCAGAGCGGGCCCGGCCGGTAGCATGAGAGTCATCGTCGCCAGTCTCCCACAGGCGACGGCGCTGAATTCGTTGCCCAGGAAGTCACAGCCGAAAACAACATGGCCCGATCCACTCCTCCCGAACCGGTCGACGAGCGCATTCAGGACATCGATCTCTCGCAGGAGATGCAGGGATCGTTCCTGGAGTACGCCTACTCGGTGATCTACTCCCGCGCTCTGCCCGACGCCCGCGATGGCATGAAGCCCGTCCAGCGACGCATCCTCTATCAGATGGCCGAGATGGGGCTGCGCCCCGACCGCGGCCATGTCAAGAGCGCCCGCGTCGTGGGCGAGGTGATGGGAAAGCTGCATCCGCACGGCGACTCGGCGATCTACGACGCCCTGGTGCGCCTCGCGCAGGACTTCGCCCTGCGCGTGCCGCTCGTCGACGGCCACGGCAACTTCGGCTCACTCGACGACGGCCCGGCGGCCTCGCGGTACACCGAGGCGCGCCTCGCGGCATCCGCACTGTCGATGACGGAGAGCCTCGACGAGGACGTCGTCGACTTCGTGCCGAACTACGACGGCCAGTTCCAGCAGCCGGCGGTGCTGCCGGCGGCGTTCCCGAACCTGCTGGTCAACGGCGCGAGCGGCATCGCGGTCGGCATGGCCACCAACATGGCACCGCACAACCTCATCGAGGTCGTCGCCGCCGCCACGCACCTGCTCGAGAACCCGGATGCCTCGACAGAGGATCTGATGGAGTTCGTGCCGGGCCCGGACTTCCCGTCCGGTGCGATCCTGATGGGGCTGGACGGCGTCAAGGACGCGTACACGACAGGCCGCGGCGCCTTCAAGCTGCGCGCGAAGACCTCGATCGAGTCACTCGGACCGCGCAAGACCGGCATCGTCGTCACCGAGCTGCCCTACCAGGTCGGCCCGGAGCGCGTGATCGCGAAGCTGAAGGACGCCGTCGGCGCCAAGAAGCTCCAGGGCATCAGCGACGTGCAGGACCTCACCGACCGCAAGAACGGCCTGCGCCTGGTCATCACGGTCAAGACGGGCTTCGATCCGGCAGCGGTGCTCGAGCAGCTGTTCCGGCTGACTCCGCTCGAGGACTCGTTCTCGATCAACAACGTCGCGCTGGTCGAAGGCCAGCCGCGCACCCTCGGGCTCAAAGAGCTGCTGAGCGTGTACCTCGCGCACCGCATCGAGGTCGTCACCCGACGCAGCCAGTACCGCCTCGCACGCCGTAACGAGCGCCTGCATCTGGTGAGGGGACTCCTCCTCGCGATCCTCGACATCGACGAGGTCATCCAGGTCATCCGCTCCTCCGACGACTCCGAGAGCGCGCGAGCCCGGCTGCAGCAGGTGTTCGAGCTCGACGAGATCCAGGCCGAGTACATCCTCGAGCTGCGGCTGCGCCGGCTCACGAAGTTCTCCCGGCTCGAGCTCGAGGCGGAGCGCGACAAGCTGCTCGCCGAGATCGCCGAGCTCGAGACCCTTCTTGGCGACCCGGCGCTGCTGCGCGCGCAGGTGGCCGCCGAGCTGGATGCCGTGGCCGAGACCTTCGGCACACCCCGACGCACGCTGCTGCTGAACGCCGCGCCGCCGAAGCAGCGCCAGACGAAGTCGGCTGCCGAGCTGCAGATCGCGGACGCGCCGACGACGGTGCTGCTGTCCACGACGGGCCGCGCTGTGCGCGTCGACCTCGAACCGGGAGCCGTCATCGCGACTCCGGCACGTCGCAGCAAGCACGACGGCATCATCGCGCGGCTGGAGACCAGCACACGAAGCGAGATCGGTGCGGTCACCAGCACGGGCCGCGTCGTGCGCTTCACGCCGGTGGACATCCCCGCGGTGCCCGCGACCTCCGTGGGCCTGGGCGCCGGTGTGCGAATCGCCGACTACCTCGGCATCACGGATCGGTCTGAGCGCGTCCTGGCGCTGATCAGGTTCGACGACGACACTCCCCTGGCCCTGGGCACGAAGGACGGCGTGGTCAAGCGCATCGTCCCCTCGACCCTCCCGGTGCGCCCCGAGCTCGAGGTCATCGGGCTGAAGCCCAAGGACGTCGTGGTCGGCGCCGCCCCCGCTCCCGACGACGCCGAACTCGTCTTCGTGACCTCGGACGCGCAGCTGCTGCACTTCACCGCCTCGAACGTGCGCCCCCAGGGCGCACCGGCCGCGGGCATGGCGGGCATCAAGCTGGGCAGCGGCGCGGAGGTCATCTCGTTCACCGTGGTGTCGGCGCCCGACGATGCGGTCGTGGTCACCGTCTCCGGGGCCGACGCGGTCCTGGCCGGCACCGACAACGGCCGGGCGAAGGTCTCGCTGTTCTCGGAGTTCCCCGGCAAGGGCCGCGCCACCGGCGGAGTCCGCGCACACGCCTTCCTGAAGGGCGAGGATCGCCTGCGTCTGGCCTGGGTCGGTGCGGAGCCCCGTGCGCTGGGCAACGATGGCGCGGCGCGGCAGCTGCCCGAGTCCGGTGCCAAGCGCGACGGCTCCGGGCAGCCGCTCGACGCCGTGATCGGCTCGGTGGGCACGGCGATCGGCTGACCGGACGTCTGGTCCCGAGCCGTCGAGCGCCCTCAGCCCTCGTCGAGCTCGGTGCCCAGCTCGCCCAGCCCGGCGGTGATCACGTCCGCCAGCAGCAGCGCGTGCGTGCCGTCAGGATCGAGGTCAGGGTCGAAACACGCGACCGATGCGCCCCATGCGCGCGGTGCGAGGGCAGCGAGCAGGGTGCGCAGCTCATCCGGTGAGAGGCCGCCGGCGCTCGGACTGTCGACCGCGGGCATGTGCGCGACGTCGAGGATGTCCGCATCCAGGTGCAGCCAGAATCCCCGCTCGACGCCCTCTGCCTCGAGGATCCGCGCGGCCGCCCGCTGCGCGCCGTGCAGGATCACCTCTTCGGCCGGGATCGTCACCGCGATCGTCTCGGTGACCTCCCGCACGTGCTCATCGTCCTGGCGGCATCCGAGGTGCGCCGTGTGCCGGGCGTCGAAGTAGGGGCCCAGCCCGTCGATGTCGGCGATCTCGGGAAGGTGCCGGCCGATCGCGGCGGCGAGATCCTCGCCCGCGACCGCCCCGCAGTCCGGGTCGTTCCCCGGATGCCGGAAGTCCGTGTGCCCGTCCAGGTGGACCAGTCCCCCTCCGCCGCTGATGCGCGTGGCGACGCCGGCGCCGAGGAGGATGCTGCAGTCGCCGCCGAGCACCAGTGGCGCGCGACGCTCGGCGCGCACCGCGAGCAGCCGCTGGGCGAGGCGCCGAGAGTGGGCGATCAGCGCCTCCTGGTTGCGGGGCGTTCCCGGTGACCTGTTCTCGTCCTCGAGGTAGCGGCCGGGAAGCACGACGCCGGCGTCGACCGCTCCGTGCCGCTGCATCCGCTCGTGCAGCCCCGCCTCGCGCAGAGCTTCCGGCGCCTTCGCCGCGCCGGGTACGGAGCCGGCTGTCGGCGGGCGCAGACCGAGGTTCGAAGGTGCCGAGACGAGCGCGATCATCGTGTCAGTCTGTCAGGCGGCGCAGCGCAGAACAGCCCCTGGAGCGTCAGGGCGCGGTCAGTTTCCGGCGTCCGCCCAGTCGTCGAGGCGGATGCCGAGGACGCCGAGAGACGCTCCGTTCGCGATGCGCAGGTCGGCCGCGATCTCCTGCCAGCCCTGCGACTCGTAGAACCGTCGCGCGCTGAGTGCCGCGGTGTAGCAGCCGAGCACGGCGGACTCGTACGGAAGACCCTCCAGCACCGCGCCCATCAGCGCGCCGGCGATCCCCGTGCGGCGATGCTCGGGAGCGATGGCGAGTTCGTCCACGGAGAAGCACTCCGTCCCGAGCCACGCATCCCCGGCGACGGTTCCCATCGCACCGGCGATGCGGTCGCGCCACCAGTCGCCCTCGGCGATTCCAGACCCCAGCACCAGCCCGACGACGTCGGCACCGTCGAGGGCAAGGATCAGCCGGAACTCCGGCTTGTTGAGGGAGTTCCGGTTCACCCGCTCCGTGAAGGAGTGCCGGCTCTGCTCGACGTCCTCGCCGTAGGGCGGTTCAGCGAACACGCGCCCATACAGGTCGGCGGCCCGCCGGAGCTGATCCGGCGTACGGTCCCAGGCTGCGATCCGGATGGCCGCAGGCAGCCGCCGATCCCTGGCGGGATGCCGTCGCATCCAGACGTCGATGCCGTCGTCCTCCTCGACGACGAAACCATGTCGGGCGTAGAGCCGCTGAGCGGGTGAACCGACCAGCACCTGCAGGCGCAGCGACGCCGTCGTCTCCGCCAGCACCTGGGTCAGCACCGACGTGCCGAGCCCTCGCCCCTGATGCTCCGCGCCGAGATAGAACATCTCGAGCCAGACGTCATCGCCGTCGGGACGCAGGGTGATCGTGCCCGCCGTGGTCTCGTCGACCAGGATCATCCGGGTGTGCGCGGGCGAGAAGTGCTCGACGACCCGCGCCCGCGACTTCTCCGGATCCCAGCCGATCAGCCGATCGAGGTCGGCGCGCATCACGCGCTCCTTCAGAGCGATGACAGTCTCGAGATCATCCGGAGTCGCGGGCCGCAGGCGCACCACGCCGGGCATCACGCGTCGATCGACTCGCGGCTGAGCCTGTCGCTGGAGCTCATGATGAACTCGCGCCGCGGTGCCACGTCGTTGCCCATCAGCAGTTCGAACGTGCGCACCGCGGCGTCCGCCGACTCGGCGTCGTCGACCGTGACGCGGCGCAGCAGCCTGCCCGACTTCTCCATGGTCGTGTTCGCGAGCTGATCGGCATCCATCTCGCCGAGACCCTTGTAACGCTGGATCGGGTCCTGCCAGCGCTTGCCGGCCTTCTGCAGCTTCGTGAGCAGCGTGTGCAGCTCCGCCTCGGAGTACGTGTAGATCGTCTCGTTCGGCTTGGAGCCCGGGTTCATGACGATCACGCGATGCAGCGGGGGCACGGCCGAGAACACGCGGCCTGCCTCGACGAGCGGCCGCATGTACCGGAAGAACAGGGTGAGCAGCAGAGTGCGGATGTGCGCGCCGTCGACGTCGGCGTCGCTCATCAGGATGACCTTGCCGTAGCGCGCCTGACTCAGGTCGAAGGAGCGCCCGGAACCCGCGCCGATGGTCGTGATGATCGCCGCGCATTCGGCGTTGCCGAGCATGTCACTGACGGACGCCTTCTGCACGTTGAGGATCTTGCCCCGGATCGGCAGCAGCGCCTGGAATTCGCTGTTGCGGGCGTGCCGGGCGGTGCCCAGGGCGGAGTCGCCCTCGACGATGAACAGTTCGGACTGCGTGACGTCGCTGGAACGGCAGTCCACCAGCTTCGCGGGCAGCGAGGAGGACTCCAGGGCGTTCTTGCGCCGCTGCGTCTCCTTATGGGCGCGCGCGGACACGCGGGCCTTCATCTCGGCGACGACCTTGTCGAGCAGCTGGGCCGCCTGGCTCTTGTCGTCGCGCTTGGTGGAGCTGAACCGGGCCGCCAGGTCCTTGCGCACCACCTGCGAGACGATCGCGCGAACGGCCGGGGTGCCCAGAACCTCCTTGGTCTGGCCCTCGAACTGCGGCTCCGGCAGGTTCACGGTGAGCACTGCGGTGAGGCCGGCGAGCACGTCGTCCTTCTCGAGCTTGTCGCTCCCGACCTTGAGCCGCCGGGCGTTCTGCTCCACCTGGCCGCGCAGCGACTTCAGCAGCTCCTGCTCGAAGCCCTGCTGATGCGTGCCGCCCTTGGGCGTGGCGATGATGTTGACGAACGAGCGTGTCGTCGTGTCGTAGCCGGTGCCCCAGCGCAGCGCGAGGTCCACGGCGCAGACGCGCTCGACCTCGGTGGCGACCATGTGCCCGTCGGGCTGCAGGACCGGCACCGTCTCCTTGAACGTGCCCTCGCCCTGGATGCGCCAGGTGTCGGTCACCGGCGCGTCTGCCGCGAGATACTCGACGAACTCGGAGATCCCGCCCTCGTAGTGGTACGAGGTCTCGTTCGTCTCCTCGGCGCGCTCGTCGCGGACGACCAGCTCGAGGCCGGGGACGAGGAACGCGGTCTGGCGGGCGCGGGTCTCCAGCTCGCCGAGCTGGAACGCCGCATCCTTGGTGAAGATCTGGCGGTCCGCCCAGTACCGGATCCGGGTGCCGGTCGCCCCCTTCGGCGCCTTGCCGATGACACGCAGCTCACTCTTCTCCTGGAAGGGCGTGAACGGCGCATCCGGGCGCATGCCGTCACCGGAGTCGTCGAACAGTCCGGGTTCGCCGCGGTGGAACGACATCGCGTACGTCTTGCCGCCGCGGTCGACCTCCACGTCCAGTCTCTCGGACAGGGCGTTGACGACGGAGGCGCCGACGCCGTGCAGGCCGCCGGATGCCGCATAGGAACCGCCGCCGAACTTGCCGCCGGCATGCAGCTTCGTGAAGACGACCTCGACGCCCGTGAGACCGGTGCGCGGCTCCACGTCGACCGGGATGCCGCGGCCGCGGTCGTGGACCTCGACGCTGCCGTCCGAGTGCAGGATGACGTCGATCTTCGCGCCGTTGCCGGCGACCGCCTCGTCCACGGCGTTGTCGATGATCTCCCAGAGGCAGTGCATGAGACCCGGGGAGCCGTTCGACCCGATGTACATGCCGGGGCGTTTCCGCACCGCTTCGAGCCCCTCGAGAACCTGCAGATGATGGGCGGAGTACTCGGCGGTCACAATCCTCGATTCTATTCGCCACGGGGCCCGCAGCCTCGCCGACACTCCCCCATGCGCCCGCTCCGGCGCAGATCAGTACGCGCAGAGCGAAACACGCCGCCCCGCGGGCATTGCTCACAGGTCTGCGTGGTTGTATTGAGCACGATCACAGAGACGTCCGAGACCGAGGAGGAACCGAGATGAACGCTACGACCGAACGTGACACGTCCACCGTCGAGTACCGCCTGACGGCCATGGACCGATGCGACTCCTGCGGCGCTCAGGCCTACATCGCCGCCGAGGTGAACGGCTCCGAACTGCTGTTCTGCGCTCACCACGGCCGCAAGTACGAAGAGAAGCTGCGTGCCGTCGCCACCAGCTGGCACGACGAGACCGCACGCCTCGCCGAAGCGGTCTGACCGACCACCCGCGTCGCGTCAGTCGACTGAGACCCGGCGCACGCGGGGCGTGAGTCGCAGCAGGATCTCCTCGCCGACGGTGTCGATGCGCTCCGCGAGGGACGTCGCGTCCTGCTCGCCCTGAGAGCCTCGGCCGAACACCGTGACCAGGTCACCCGTGGACGCCCCGGGCCAGGTCTCGACCAGACTGGTCATCGCCCCGACCTCGCGCAGCATCCGGGTGCCGGCGGGCGTGCCCACGCCCGCGCCCGCGAGCGTCGACGGCAGACCGTCGAAGGACCCGACGGCGATCTCCACGACTTCGTCGCCCGCCGCCAGGACCGGCGCGCGCAGCTCGGCGACCGGCACGACGCCGGGGATCTGCGGTCCGTCCGCGGAGCGGATCCCGTAGCAGAACGCACCGATCCGGCTCAGGGATCCGCGCAGCTCGGGTCGCCACCAGGATGCTGCGGACGCGGTGAGGTGCAGCACTTCGGGCTCGCCACCCGCATCACGGAGCGACTGCACGGCGGCGCGGAACTCCCCCGCGGCCTCGTCGTCCTCGTCGTCACTGGCCTCGGCGAGATGGCTCCACACGCCGACCACGGCCAGAACGCCACGCTCCTCGGCGGCACGGGCCTCGGCCACGAACGCCGGCCAGTCTTCCGGCCGGACGCCGTTGCGGTGCAGTCCCGTGTCGATCTTCAGGTGCACCCTCGCCCTGGTTCCGAGGACCTCAGCCTGGGCGATCACCTCACGCAGATACGGCAGGGTGCCGACGCCGAGGTCGATGTGCGCCTCGATCGCCGCGGCGACCTCGTCGCCCGGCGAGGTCGCCCAGGCGTAGACCCTGGCGTCCCGTCGTCGCGCCCGGATGCGCAGCGCCGAGGCGATGTCGTAGGAGCCGAGCCAGGATACGCCGTCGGCCGCATCCACCGCCCATTCCAGTCCGTGCCCGTACGCGTCGTCCTTCATGACGAGCATCAGCTCGCTCGGGGCGATCTGCTCCCTCACTGCGGCGATATTGCTCCGCAGCGTCCCGCGCGAGATCTCCAGCACAGGAGCGCTCATGCTCGCCACTCCCGTCCTGAGCTCATCCCGGCGACGCCGACGAGCTCGCCGACGGTGAGGCCGGTGATCCGTGCCCAGTCCGCCAGGGCATCGCGCGCCGGTCCCTCGCCGCCGAAGTAGGTGACCTCGGTGCCCTCTGCCGCATCTTCGCCCTGGAGGTCAACGACGCAGACGTCCATCGCGACCCGGCCGATGATCGGTCGCAGCACGCCGTCGATCTCCGCGCGGCCATGGTTGCCCAGCGACCGGACGACGCCCTGCGCATAGCCGCCCGTGACGAGCGCGACGGTGGTCGGCTCCGGTGCACGGTGGGTGTAGCCGTACGAGACGGCGTCCCCCGCACGCAACGGCTTGGTGGACATGACGGTGCCCACCAGGCGCATGACCGGCGTCACGCCGGCGCCGGGAAGACCATATAGCAGGAAGGGATCCACGTCGGGCAGTCCGGACGTCACGGCGTCGACGCCGGTCGCGCGCAACTGCTGGGCGATGTCCTCGTCGTCGACGAGGACGTTCAGCCGTCCGGCGGCGGCGCGGGCGACCTCCGCCACACCGTGACCCCAGGCGTCACGGCGCAGATCCGCCAGGGTGCCGCCAGCCTCGACTGTCGCCCTGACCGCGGACGCGAGGGCACCACGGGAGAGGACGGCACGCGGCAGCGCGCTGCTCGCAGCGGATCTCACTGGATCTCCTCCGTCACACCTGGATGGTCTTGAAGCCCTTGTCGCGAGTGGGACGCATCAGGATCTTCGTGCGGGCGGCGTCGGCGTACTCGTCGAGATCACTGGCGCGCGCCGGGGAAAGCGTCAGTCCGCGGCGCTCGGCGACCGCATCGACGAGCACGTCCGTGAGCGCCGGGTTCAGCGGCAGCACCGGTCCTTGCACGTTGCTCGAGAAGGCGTTGCCCACGCGCACGAACTCACCGCGTCCTTCACCCCTGGTGAAGCTGCCGTGGCCGTCGCGCACAGTGCCGTAGGCGGATGCCGCGTCGATGAGCGTCCACTCGGAGGCGTGATCCTCGAAGCCGACCACAGGGCCGTCCGGAGTGTCGACGATGATGTAGCCGACACGCCGGGCGCTGACGCGGGCGACACGGTACGGCAGCACGCCGATGCCGTCGAGGCTCTCGCCGTCCGGCGCATCGAGGCGCTCTCCGAGCAGCTCTGCGGAGCCGCCGACGGAGAACAGCACGCCGCCGTCTGAGACGAACGCGTCGAGCCGGTCCTTCCGCGCGGTCAGGTCGGCGTGCACGCCGCGCAGCGCGGACAGTGGGCCGTTGCCGATCACGAGCACATCGAGCGCGTCGGGGAGCCGCTCACCCGGCGCGACGAGCACGGTCGTGGTCTCCACACCGCGCGCGGCGAGGCGCCGCTCGATCGCGCGGACGTTGCCGCGGTCGCCGGTGACGCCGAGTTCGGCCGGGTACAGCTGGGCGATGGTGACCTGCGTCATCGGCGCGTCTCCTGCTCTTCGCGGCCGAGGATACGACGGCCGATCATCATGAGCTCGTAGTTGACGAACCAGACCTGACGGCCGGCCGCGGTCTCGGGGAACGAGCGCATGAGCTGCACGGCCTTCTCCATGTCGGGTTCGACCGTGCCGATCTCCACGCCCGCATAGGCGAGCGCGAGTGCGAGCTGGTGCGCCTTCTCGCCGGTGACGACATCGACCCGCGGCAGCGGTGCGAAGTCCACGTCGTACAGCCAGGAGACATCCGGAGTGCCGTCGTCGATCGCGATCAGCGCACGCTCCGGGGTGCCGTCCAGGGCATCCAGGTTCATCTGCAGGCTCGGCGCGTTCTTGAACATCACGAACTCGACCTGCTCGCCTGCGGGGTTCCCGCGCAGCGGGATGACCTCACCGCGGCCGTAGGCGGGTGCCATGGTGGCGAAACCCGCCGCGGCACGGTCGGTGTCGAACTCGTCACCCAGCACGCGCGCCGCGACAGTCAGCGCCGCTGCGGCGTCCGCCGCGTAGTGCAGTCCGCGCGCGGGCAGCGTGATGCGGGCATCCGCGCCGCCGACGTTCACGACGATGTCACGCCCCGAGACCTCGCGCACCTCGGCGAAGGCGTCTCTCGGGGTCGTGCCGGCGGTGCCGCTGCGCGTGTCGGCGGCATTGGACAGGCCGTGCGCGGATGCCGCGACGATGTCCTCCGCGATGCCGAAGAACGAGACGGGCGCCTTCATGGCGTCCACGTCGATCTTCGAGAGGTACGGGTCGTCGCGGTTGACCACGACGTGGCCGGATGCCCGCGTCGAGGCATCCAGCATCATGTCGGCGACGCGCTCTGTCTCGAAGAACCGGAACAGCTGGTCGACCTGCACGTTCAGCGACAGGATCACCGAGGGCGACAGCCGGTCGGCGAGGTCGGCGGCATAACCCTCATCGATCTCGAGGACCGCGACATCGGCCTTGATCCGGCCGGTCAGCGACGCGTCGGCGAGCAGCGCACTCGTCACGCCCTGCGGCAGGTTCGCGCCGGTCGGGTTGGTGAAGACCTTCAGGCCGTGCGCCCGCAGCACCTCGCTGACCATGTGCGTGGTCGTCGTCTTGCCGTTGGACCCGAGCACGAAGATCACGCCGTAGCGGAACTGGTCTGCGAGCGTGGGCAGCAGGGTCGGCGCCATCCGGTTGGTGAGGTACCCAGGGAACGCCGATCCGCCACCGCGCAGGCGCGTCGCGAAACGGGCGAGCTTTCCCGCCAGAACCGGAACGATGTACCGGGGACCCGCCGACCGCGCCTGAGGTGCGGCCGCCATCATTCGAGGTAGTCCCGCAGCGACTGCGAACGGCTCGGGTGACGCAGCTTGGCCATCGTCTTCGACTCGATCTGACGGATGCGCTCGCGCGTGACGCCGAACGTGTCGCCGATCTGGTCGAGGGTCTTGGGCTGGCCGTCGCCGAGGCCGAAGCGCATGCGGATCACGCCCGCCTCGCGCTCCGAGAGCGAGTCGAGCAGCTGCTCGAGCTGGCGCTGCAGCATCGTGAAGCCGACCGCGTCCGCGGGGACCACGGCCTCGGTGTCCTCGATGAGGTCACCGAACTCGCTGTCGCCGTCCTCGCCGAGCGGGGTGTGCAGCGAGATCGGCTCACGACCGTACTTCTGCACCTCGATGACCTTCTCGGGGGTCATGTCGAGCTCGCGGGACAGCTCCTCGGGGGTGGGCTCGCGGCCCAGGTCCTGCAGCATCTGGCGCTGCACGCGGGCGAGCTTGTTGATGACCTCGACCATGTGCACCGGGATGCGGATGGTGCGGGCCTGGTCGGCCATGGCGCGGGTGATCGCCTGGCGGATCCACCAGGTGGCGTAGGTCGAGAACTTGAAGCCCTTGGTGTAGTCGAACTTCTCGACGGCGCGGATGAGGCCGAGGTTGCCCTCCTGGATCAGATCCAGGAACTGCATGCCGCGACCGGTGTAGCGCTTCGCCAGGCTGACCACGAGGCGCAGGTTCGCGCCGAGCAGGTGGCTCTTGGCGCGCTGACCGTCGCGGGCGACCCACTGCAGGTCGAGGCCCAGCTGGCTGGTCTTCTCGGCCGCGGTCATCGTCGACAGCTTCTCCTCGGCGAACAGACCGGCCTCGATCCGCATCGCGAGCTCGACCTCTTCGGCCGCGTTCAGCAGCGCGACCTTTCCGATCTGCTTGAGGTAGTCCTTGACCGGGTCGGCCGTGGCGCCGGTGATCTGGGTCGAGTAGACGGGGACATCGTCCTCGTCGTTCGAGGTGATGACGATGGCACCGGTCGGCAGCGGCTCGGTGAAGGCGGGCTTCTTGTCGCCCTCCTCCTCGTCTTCGGCCGTGTCTTCGGCGTGGACGTCCTCGGCGGTGTCGTCGCCCTCGTCGTCGTCCTTCTTCTTGCGTCGCGTCGCAGGCTTCTTGGCAGCGGCCTTCTTCGCGGGCGCGGCCTTGGCCGCGGGCTCCGCTGCTTCGACCGCGTCGACGTCAGCGGGCTCGGCCTCGGCAGGGGTCGTCGTCTTGGTCGTCCGGCTCTTCTTGGTCGTGGCTTGAGTCACGTTTCGCCTTTCACGGGGCGGTGCGCACGCCCCGGGAGATTTCGGACACTAGTAAGACCCTTGTCAAGTCCGATCGCGAATACGATGGTTGACAACGGGTCGAATGTCCATTATCACACACCCGAGAGCGTTCGGATGCCGCGAAGCACCGATTCCGCTCTCAGCCGCGCTTCCCGTCGTCCTCACCGGTGGGCCGGGAGGCGAGATAGCGCTCCAGCTCGGCGGCGATCTCGTCGGCGCTGGGCAGGTCGCGCTCGTCGAAACCGCCCTCGTCGGCGTCCTCCGGGTCGCGGCCGGCCATGTAGGCGTCGTACCGGCGCTCGAGCGTGTGCACCATCTGCATCAGCTCCTCGTTGCCGTGCACCTGCTCCTCGACCCGCGAGAGATAGTCGGCTCTGCTCTCCTGCACCTCGTCCATCCGCAGCACCAGGCCGGTCGCGGCCATGAGGCGCTCGGATGCCGTGATCACAGCATCCGGGTACTCCGTGTCTGCGAGATAGTGCGGCACGAGCAGCACGAATCCGGCAACGCGGTCGTCGCGCTGTGAGAAGCGGTACTCGAGCAGGTGACCCGCGGTCGACGGCACCTGGGTGCGCGGGCGCCAGACCGAGTGCGCGACGATCAGGTCGCGGCGGTTCCCGCTCACCGTGGTCCCGATCGGACGGGTGTGCGGGACCGGCATCGCGATCGAGTGCACCCAGGAGACTCCGGACACCTCGAACTCGGTCGCGAGCTCCAGCACGGCGTCGGAGAAGGCGTTCCAGGCGAAGTCGGGTTCATACCCGGCCAGAAGCAGGAACGGCTGTCCCAGCGCGTCGTGGGCGAGCGAGAGCTCGAGACGCGCAGGGCGGAACTCCGTGAGGTGGTCCTGGTCGAATGAGACCACGGGCCGCCGCGCGCGGTAGTCGAGCAGCATGTCGTTGTCGAAGACGACGATCGGCTGCGGATCCGCTGTCTCCTCGAGGTGGTCGATCAGACCGGACACGGCGTTCCCCGCGTCGGTGAACCCGGTGAGCAGGATGACGAGCGGAAGGCCGGTCGGCACGACCGGGGCGTTCGCGACGCGTTCGTGGACGTCTCCGGTGAAGGGCATGACTCCATGCTACGAGCCGCGCCCGATGCGGAGGCCGTGGGTCTCAAGCTGAGAGCGAACACGCGCGCGGTCTCGCCGCTCCGTCCCTGAATAGGATGGAGGCATGACGCTACCCGCGCTCTCGCACACGACCGAAACGTTCCCCGAAAGCGCTGCAGACGCCGCAGTGCTCGTGATCCAGGATCCGGAGGTCGCGCCAGAAGCGCTCACGGCCTACCCGGGTCTCGTGGAGTTCCTCTCCGGCGTCGGCTTCCGCGGCTCCGCCGGCAGCACTGCACGGGTGCACCTGCCCGCGGTGACCGCGCTCCCGCTCACCGTCGTCAGCGTCGGCAAGGAGCCGACCGCCGCCGCGGTGCGGGACGCCGTCGCGACCGCCGCCCGCACCCTGACCGGCTTCAGCCGGGTCTCGATCGGATTCGCCCCGGGCGCCGATGCGCACCCGGCCGCCGCCGCCGAGGGTGCCGCACTCGGCGGTTACCGCTTCGACGACTACCGCAGCGACCGCGGGCCCTCGCGCGCGGACGAGCTCGTGCTGCACGCCGACCTGAGCGACGCGGATGTCGCCCGTGCGGTCGCCGTTGCCGAGGCCGTCGCCCTCATCAAGGATCTGGTGAACGTCCCGGCGGAGTGGCAGAGCCCCGCTCAGCTGGCCGACAGCGCCGCCGAGGCGGTCGAGCACCTCGACGTCTCGGTCGAGGTGCTCGACGAGAAGCAGCTCGAGGAGCAGGGCTACGGCGGCATCCTCGGCGTGGGTCGCGGATCGGACCGCCCGCCGCGCCTGGTGCGTCTGGACTACTCCCCCGCCGGTGCGACGCGCCACATCGCCCTGGTAGGCAAGGGGATCACGTTCGACACCGGCGGTCTCTCCCTGAAGCCCGCCGCGAGCATGGTCGGGATGAAGTTCGACATGGCCGGCGCCGCGACGGCGCTCGCCGCGCTCCGCGCCATCGCCGCACTCGGGCTCCCCGTGCACGTCACCGCCTGGCTCTGCATCGCGGACAACATGCCGTCCGGCCGCGCCACGCGCCCCGGCGATGTGCTCCGGATGCTGGACGGCCAGACCGTCGAGGTGCTGAACACCGATGCCGAGGGCCGGCTGGTGATGGCCGACGGCCTGGTCGCGGCGAGCCGCGAGAACCCCGACGTCATCATCGACGTCGCCACGCTCACCGGGGCGATCATCGTCGCGCTCGGGATGCGCCACACCGGTGTGATGGGCAGCGACGAGGCGGTGGCCGAGTACCTGGCCGCCGCGGAGAGCGTGGACGAGCTCGCGTGGGCACTCCCCCTCCCCGACCACATGGAGGAGTCGCTGGAGTCGCCGATCGCGGACATGATCAACTCGAACATGAGCGACCGCTCCGGCGGTTCGCTGTTCGCCGGGCTGTTCCTGCGCCGCTTCGTGGGCCGTACGTCCGATGACGCCGACGCCCCGCGCATCCCTTGGATCCATCTGGACATCGCCGGATCCGGCGAGCACAAGGGTGCGGCGTACGGCTTCACGGAGAAGGGCCCGACCGGCGCCACCGTGCGCTCGCTGATCGCGTTCGCCGAAGCATCCGGCAAGGAGGCATGATGACCACCCACACCTACGACGTCGTCATCCTGGGCGGCGGCAGCGGCGGCTACGCCGCCGCGCTACGCGCTGCGGAGCTGGGCAAGAAGGTCGCCCTGATCGAGAAGGACAAGGTCGGCGGCACCTGCCTGCACCGCGGCTGCATCCCCACCAAGGCCCTGCTGCACGCGGCCGAGGTCGCCGAGCACGTCCGGGATGCGGCATCCGTCGGCGTGACGGCCACGCTGGAGGGAATCGACGCCGCCGGCGTCCGCTCCTACCGCGAAGGAATCGTCGCCAAGAAGTACAAGGGTCTCGAGGGTCTGATCAAGGCGCGCGGCATCACCGTGGTCAGCGGCGCCGGCCGACTGGACACCGACCGCGCCGTCGTGGTCGGTGAGGACCGCTACGTGGGCGCCGACGTCGTGCTCGCGACGGGTTCGTACAGCCGATCGCTGCCTGGTCTCGAGATCGGCGGCCGTATCCTCACCAGCGAGCAGGCGCTCGCCCTCGACGAGATCCCCTCACGGGTGCTCATTCTCGGCGGCGGCGTGATCGGCGTCGAGTTCGCCAGCGTCTGGCGCTCGTTCGGTGCTGAGGTGACGATCGTCGAGGCGCTGCCGCACCTCGTCCCGAACGAGGACATCGCGCTGAGCAAGGGGCTGGAGCGCGCGTTCCGGCGACGGGGCATCGCGTATTCGCTGGGCGTGCGGTTCCAGTCCGCCACGCAGACGGCGGATGCCGTGACCATCACGCTCGAGGACGGCAAGACGCTGGAGGCCGACTACCTGCTGGTCGCCGTCGGGCGCGGTCCCGCCACCGCGGATCTCGGCTTCGCGGAGGCCGGCGTCACGATGGACCGCGGGTTCGTGATCGTCGACGAGGAGCTGCGCACCGGCGTGCCCGGTCTCTGGGCCGTCGGCGACATCGTTCCGGGCCTGCAGCTCGCGCACCGCGGATTCCTGCAGGGAATCGCGGTCGCCGAGCGCATCGCAGGACTCAGCCCTGCGCCGATGGCCGAGACGAACATCCCCCGCGTCACGTACTGCAGCCCGGAGGTCGCGTCCGTCGGCGTCACCGAAGAGGCCGCGGTGGCCGCGCACGGCGCCGACCAGGTCGTCTCGTACGACTACAACCTCGCGGGCAACGGCAAGAGCGAGATCATCGGTACGGGCGGCCTCGTCAAGGTCGTCCGGCTGAAGGACGGTCCCGTGCTTGGCGTGCACCTGCTCGGCGACCGCGTCGGCGAGCTGATCACCGAGGGCCAGCTCGCGGTCGCGTGGGAGGCGCACCCCGAGGACATCGCTCCTCTGATCCACGCCCACCCCACGCAGAGCGAGGCTCTGGGAGAGGCCTTCCTCGCTCTCGCCGGTAAGCCCCTGCACGCATTATGAAAACTTTTTCGCGCATTGTGGAAGTTTCGTTCTGTCTCTGCGCGGTCAAGGCCACTAAGCTGAACACCACACGAACTTCCTGAAGGAGACTCCGACATGAGCACATCCGTGGTCCTCCCCGCTCTCGGAGAGAGCGTCACCGAGGGTACGGTCACCCGCTGGCTCAAGCAGGTCGGCGACACCGTCGAGGCTGATGAAGGCCTCCTCGAGATCTCGACCGACAAGGTCGACACCGAGATCCCCGCACCCGTCAGCGGCGTGCTCGAGGCGATCCTGGTCGAAGAGGACGAGACGGTCGAGATCGGCGCGCTGCTCGCCCGTATCGGCGACGGCTCCGGCGCCGCCCCCGCCGCCGAGGCCCCGGCTGCTGCCGCCGCGCCCGCTGCTGAGGCGCCCGCGCCCGCCGCTCCGGCGCCGGCCGCAGAGGCACCAGCTCCCGCTCCGGCGCCGGCCGCCGAGGCACCCGCAGCGCCCGCGCCCGCAGGGGACGCCACCGACATCGTGCTCCCCGAGCTCGGCGAGAGCGTCACCGAGGGCACCGTCACCCGCTGGCTGAAGCAGGTCGGCGACAGCGTCGAGGTCGACGAGGCACTCCTCGAGATCTCGACCGACAAGGTCGACACCGAGATCCCGTCGCCGGTCGCCGGCGTGCTGCAGGAGATCGTCGCCGCCGAGGACGAGACCGTCGCCGTGGGTGCCGTCCTCGCCCGTGTCGGTTCCGGTGCTCCTGCTGCTGCCGCACCGGCAGCAGCCCCGGCTCCTGCAGCTGAGCCTGCTCCTGCGGCGCCTGCCCCGGCAACCGCGCCCGCCCCGGCCGCAGCACCCGCGCCGGCCCCTGCTGCGCCGGCTCCCGCTCCTGCACCGGCTCCCGCTGCTGCGCCGGCCCCGGCCGCCCAGGCCGAGGGATCGGACAACGTCTACGTCACCCCGCTCGTGCGTCGTCTCGCCGCTCAGCAGGGCGTCGACCTGGCCAGCATCCAGGGCTCTGGCGTCGGCGGACGCATCCGCAAGGAGGACGTCCTGAAGGCCGCGGAGGCCAAGTCCCAGGCGCCCGCCGCCGCTGCCGCTCCGGCCGCCGCGGCTCCTGCTCCGCTCGAGGTCTCGCCGCTGCGCGGCACCACGCAGAAGATGTCGCGTCTGCGCAAGGTCGTCGCCGAGCGCGCCGTGGCCTCCATGCAGCAGACTGCGCAGCTGACCACGTTCGTCGAGATCGACGTGACGGCGCTCGCCCAGTACCGCGACAGCGTCAAGGTGGCGTTCCAGCAGAAGACGGGCGACAAGCTCTCCTTCCTGCCGTTCTTCACCCTGGCCGCCGCCGAGGCGCTGCAGGCGTTCCCGATCATCAACTCGACGGTCGACGGCGACAGCATCGTCTACCCGGCGACCGAGAACATCTCCATCGCGGTCGACACCGAGCGCGGCCTGCTCACGCCGGTCGTGCGCGATGCGGCCACGAAGAACCTCGCCCAGCTGGCTCACGAGATCGCCGATCTCGCCGCCCGCACGCGTGACAACAAGCTGAAGCCGGACGAGCTCGCCGGAGGCACCTTCACGGTGACCAACACCGGCTCGCGCGGTGCGCTGTTCGACACACCGCTGGTGTTCCTGCCCCAGTCCGCGATCCTCGGCACCGGCGTCGTGTTCAAGCGCCCCGGCGTCGTGAACGTCGGCGGCGTCGACGCGATCGCCGTCCGCTCGTACGTGTACTTCGCGATCTCGTACGACCACCGCATCATCGACGGTGCGGATGCCGCCCGCTTCCTGGGCGCGATCAAGACCCGCCTCGAGGCGGCGGACTTCGCCGCCGTGCTCGGAGCGTAAGTCTCAGGACGAACCCGGCTGGTCCGCGACGGCATAGACGTCGCGGACCAGCCATTCGTCTTTCCGACGCAGGAGCACCAGGATCTGCTGCTCCTCCTGCACATCGCCTCGGCGGATCACCGCGATGTCGCCGTAGGAATCCACCAGGGAGACCGCGTCACCGGTGTCCGCACGCTCGATGGCAGCGAGCACGGCGGCCGCGGACCCCTCGACGACGGCATCCGCGCAGACCCCGTCGTGTGCGCGCAGGCAGCGTTCGATCCGCTCCACGAGACCCGGAACTGCCGCCACGGGATCGCCCGACGGCACGTCCTGTGGCGTCGCGGTGCGTGCGGAGTGCTCAGGGCTCGGGGTCTCGGCAGCAGGCGTGCCGGCGACCGGCGTCTCCACGGCCTGTGCGGAGGCCGGGTCGTCCCCCTCGCCGGTCGGCCACAGCAGTCCCACCGCCAGCACGACCGTCGCGGCAGCGGCGCCGATCAGCAGGGGACGGCGACGCCCTCCGACGGGATTCGCCGCGCCCGATTCGGGCTTCGGCATCCTTCTGGACTGCCGCCGGCGCGGCGCGGCCGATCCCAGGCGCCGCAGCAGCCCGCGCACGCGCTCCGCTGCCATCGCGGCTCGGCCGGAGACCGCAGTCCACCACCGCGTTCCCTCGTCAGCGGGCACGTCGAGGGCCGCCGGGAAGCGCTTCGCGACGACGGCGCCTGCGGCGGCCGGGGCGAACACCTCACGATGCAGCGGCCGGGGTGCAGCGAGTTCGGTCAGCTCTGCATCCCACCGGTCCATCCGCCGTCGCGCGGCGCGCGGGTCCGCCAGACCCGACTCGATGTCGGCGAGGAGCCGCTCGAGGCCGCGATCCGCGGCCCCGTCCCGCACCCGTGCGATGAGTGCCCTCGATCCCTCGGCCGCGGGCTCCCCCGTGCCCAGGACGAACACCGGCCTGCCGCCGTCGGTCAACCACCAGGCACCGGGCAGCGGGCAGCCGTCCAGCTCGGTCAGGCCACGCAGCAGGCTGCCGACCAGGGTGACGCTCTCCCCGGTGCTCAGCGCCTGCTCCGCCGCGGTGCGACGTCCGAGGAACGCCGAGATCCGCTCTGTGCACCACGGCAGCAGCACGTCGGTGCCGTCCGCCCTTCGCACGAGGTCCAATGGCGCCGCGACGTGGTCTGTCCCGCTGAACGACCAGAACGGATCTTCGGAGCATCCGGCGGCATCGAGACGGATCCGCACCTCCTCGCCGTCCGCCACCAGCTCTCCGGCGAAGGGGCCCTCCTGCGGATCCAGCATCCGGATCCTCCGGTGCACGCCGGCGACGAGCTCGTCTGACGATGTGTTCTCGGTCATCCGCCCATCCCAGCGCAGCGGGAGCGGACGCGGACGTCGGAATCCCGGCCCTGTGCACGGAACGTCCGACCAACCCGCCTGTGGAGGAACAGAGCAGGGCGGCGGCGGCGCCCCGACGACCGGTAGGCTGGTCCTCATGGCAAAGCGTGATTCCGCACCCGAGAAGCGACCCGGATTCTTCTCCCAGCTGAAGTCCCTGTTCCGCTTCACGCGCGAGATCTACGGCTGGCTCCCCTGGGCGCAGGCCGCGATCGTCGTCGGCGGTGTGCTGATCGGTGTGATCCTCGGGTACCTGATCCCGCCGGGCGGCGTGTTCGCGGTCATCCTCTGGGGCATCACCGGTCTGATGCTCGGTCTGCTCGGCGCGATGATGCTGATGACCCGCCTCTCCACGAGCGCGATGTACCAGAAGATCGACGGTATGCCCGGGGCCAGCGGTCACGTGCTGTCCACCAGCCTGGGTCGCAACTGGCAGGCCTCCGACACTCCCGCCGGCATCAACCCGAAGACCCAGGAGGCCGTCTACCGCGCGGTCGGCCGTGGTGGCGTCGTGGTCGTCGGCGAAGGCGCACGCGGGCGTCTGACGCGCCTCGTGAACGAAGAGCGGTCGAAGGCCCAGCGAGTGGCCGCCGGAGTGCCCGTCACCGTCCTCTATGTCGGGCACGGCGACGATGAGGTGCAGATCAAGGACCTCGCGAAGACCATCAAGAAGCTGCCGAAGAAGATCGACAAGGCCACGATGGCCGCGGTGATCAAGCGCATCGAGTCCGTCTCGCAGTCGGTCACCTCACTGCCGATCCCGAAGGGCATCGACCCCATGAAGGCCCGCGCGCAGCGTCCGCGCTGACCCGAACAACTCACGAGAAAGGGCCCCGTCCGCGGACGGGGCCCTTTCTCGTGTCACTCGCCGAGCGGCTGCTTGGGCAGACGGCGCACCTTCGCCCGGCGCCGGGGGCGCTCCGGGATCATCGAGCGCATCTCGTCGAGCTTGCCGAAGCACAGCAGCCTGTCGCCCGACTCGAGCACGACGTGCTTGCGCGGGTTCGGGATCACGTTCACACCCCGGTGCAGGGTGAGCACGGTGATGTCCCGGTCCCACAGACCGAGGTCACCCAGCTGCTTGCCGACCTGCTCCGCGCCCGAGTGCATCACGAGCTCGGCGACGCCGTAGCCGGTGGACACGCTCAGGCGTTGACGGACGTCGATGTCGGGGAAGGCCACCTGCTCCGAGATGTAGTCGATGATGGCGCCCGCGACGTCCAACTTGGTCGCCGCCTCGATGCCCTGCAGACCCGGGGAGGAGTTGACCTCCATGACCAGCGGACCGTCCTCGCCCTCGAGCATGTCCACGCCGGCGACGCGCAGGCCCATGATCTGGGCCGCGCGCACCGCCGTCTGCTCGTACATAGGATCCAGCGTGACGGGCTCCACGCGGCCGCCCCGGTGCACGTTGGAGCGGAACTCGTCGCCGTCGGCGACCCGTCGCATGGCGGCGACCACGCGCCCACCGACGACCAGCGCACGGATGTCGCGACCGCGCGACTCGGCGATGAACTTCTGGATCAGCACGTTCTGCTTGGTGGAGTGCAGTGTCTCGATGATCGCCTCGGCGACCTTCACCTGCGGCGCGAGGATCACGCCGATCCCCTGGGTCCCCTCCAGCAGCTTGATCACGACCGGAGCGCCGCCGACCCGCTCGATCGCCGGGCGCACGTCGGCGCGGTTGCGCACGAACGCCGTCGCAGGCATCGCGATGTTGTGCCGAGACAGGATCTGGTTCGCGCGGAGCTTGTCCCTGGCGCTGGAGATGCCGTTCGCCGTGTTCGGCGTGTACACGTCCATCTGCTCGAACTGACGCACCACGGCGGTGCCGAAGTAGGTGATCGAGTTCCCGATGCGCGGCAGGATCGCATCGTAGTCGCTGAGCTGCTTGCCCCGGTAGAAGAGGTCGGGTTCATCCGCTGTCAGGTCGATCGCGAACCGCAGGGTGTTCAGGACCTTGACGTTGTGTCCGCGCTGCTGCGCTGCGGCGCGAAGGCGCTGGGTGGAGTAGGACTGCGGCGCTCGGGAGAGGACGGCGATCTTCAACGGGGATTCCTGCCAGGATGTAGGGATGGGTCGGTCTTCTCATTCAAACACGCTCACGGGGTGGCGTGAGTGGGTCGGGCTGCCCGATCTCGGCGTGGAGTGGATCAAGGCGAAGATCGACACCGGCGCCCGGACCTCTTCGCTGCACGCCTTCGACATCGAGGAGTTCCAGCGCGAGGGCGCGGACTGGGTGCGCTTCCGTGTGAACCCCTGGCAGGACACCGCCGAGGACGCGGTGCTCGCCGAGTACCCCGTACACGACCGCCGCGAGGTGCGCAGCTCGTCCGGTCACTCCGAGGCACGCCTGGTCGTGAAGCTGCGTGTGCGGCTCGTGGACCGCGAAGTCACCGCGGAGGTCACGCTGACCAACCGCGACGAGATGGGCTTCCGGATGCTCATCGGCCGTGAGGCGCTGCGTCGCGGGTACATCGTGGACCCTGCGCGGTCATTCCTCGGCGGCAGGGCGCCGAAAGAGGCGCGCCGACGCAACCGCGGCAGGGACTGAGCGCGGAGTCAGGCGCGGATGAGGACCAGACCCGATGCCTTGTCGTGCAGGCCGCGCTGATCCGCATCCCAGATCACCGCGGGGATCACGACGACGAGCAGCAGCGTGCGGACGATCGGGCGCCAGAGACCGGCCCACCCGCCACCCAGCCTGATCACGCGCAAACCCAGGATGCGGTGCCCAGGGCTGCCGCCGGCGGTGGGGATGAACAGGATCTGCAGCACGGCGAACACCATCATCGGCGCGAACTGACGCCACCCGGCCTCGGCGGGCAGATCGAACTGGTCGTAGCCCAGGAACCCGATCGCGATGATCGTCGCCGCCGCGTAATCGATCAGCAGTGCGCCGATCCTGCGGCCGACGCGGGCGATGCTCCCCGGCCCCGTCTGCGGCATTCCGAGTCGCTCTCCGGGGTACGTGTTCACAGCATCCGTCACGGTTCCAGTTTAGGCGTCGCCTGTAACATGCTCGAAACACGGCAGACACGGCGGGGAAACCGCCTCTCCGTAATCTGCCTCGTGGGCCAAGCCCCCCGAATCCCTTCCACAGGAGTGCTACATGTTCAGTGAACCGTCCGAGCTGCTCGCGTATATCAAGGAGAACGACGTCAAGTTCCTTGACATCCGCTTCACCGACCTGCCCGGTGTGCAGCAGCACTTCAACATCCCGGCGGCCACGGTCGACGAGGACTTCTTCCGGGACGGACAGCTCTTCGACGGCTCCTCGATCCGCGGCTTCGCGTCGATCCACGAGTCCGACATGCAGCTCATCCCCGATGTGACGACGGCGTACATCGACCCGTTCCGCGAGGCGAGCACGATCGTCATGGTGTTCGACATCTACAACCCGCGCACCGGTGAGATCTACAGCAAGGACCCGCGTCAGGTCGCGAAGAAGGCCGAGAAGTACCTCGCCTCCACCGGCATCGCGGACACCGCGTACTTCGCTCCCGAAGCCGAGTTCTACATCTTCGATGACGTGCGCTACTCGGTCACCTCGGGCGAGAGCTTCTACAAGGTCGACTCCGAAGAGGCCGCGTGGAACTCCGGTCGCGAGGAGGAGGGCGGCAACCTCGGCAACAAGACCCCCTTCAAGGGCGGCTACTTCCCCGTCGCACCGGTCGACAAGACCGCGGACCTGCGCGACGACATCACCCTGCGCCTGATCGATGCCGGCTTCCACCTGGAGCGCTCGCACCACGAGGTGGGCACCGCCGGCCAGCAGGAGATCAACTACCGCTTCGACACCATGGTGCACGCGGCCGACGACATCCTGAAGTTCAAGTACATCGTCAAGAACACCGCCGAGGAATGGGGCAAGACGGTCACGTTCATGCCGAAGCCGCTGTTCGGCGACAACGGCTCTGGCATGCACACGCACCAGTCGCTGTGGCTCGACGGCAAGCCGCTGTTCTTCGACGAGAACGGCTACGGCCAGCTCAGCGACACCGCGCGCTGGTACATCGGCGGCCTGCTCAAGCACGCGCACGCCGTGCTCGCCTTCACGAACCCGACCCTGAACAGCTACCACCGCCTGGTGAAGCACTTCGAGGCGCCGGTGAACCTGGCGTACTCCGCCGGCAACCGCTCCGCCGCCATCCGCATCCCGCTGACCGGTTCGAACCCGAAGGCCAAGCGCATCGAGTTCCGCGTCCCGGATGCCTCGGGCAACCCGTACCTCGCGTTCGCCGCGCAGCTGATGGCCGGCCTTGATGGCATCCGCAACCGCATCGAGCCGATGGAGCCGATCGACAAGGACCTCTACGAGCTGCCGCCGGAGGAGGCCAAGAACATCCCGCAGGTGCCCAACTCGCTGCTGGACTCGCTCGAGGCGCTCCGCGAGGACCACGACTTCCTCCTCGAGGGGGGCGTGTTCACCCAGGAGCTCATCGACACCTGGATCGAGTACAAGTACGAGAAGGAGATCCTGCCGATGGCACAGCGTCCCCACCCCTACGAGTTCGAGCTGTACTACGGCGTGTGATCAACGCCTGACTCGCGAATGCCCTGCTTCCCGTTCGGAGGCGGGGCATTCGCCTATCCTCGTCCTGGAGGAACACATGACCGCTGTACATCGCCCTGTGCGCATCGGCGTGCAGATCCAGCCCCAGCACGCGCCGTACGAGAAGTTCCGAGACACAGCCGCCGCCCTCGAGGATCTCGGCGTCGACGTGCTGTTCAACTGGGACCACTTCTTCCCTCTTCGCGGCGAACCCCACGGCATGCACTTCGAGTCGTGGACGATGCTCGCCGCTCTCGCTGAGCAGACCACCCGCGTCGAGATCGGCGCCCTGGTGAACTGCAACAGCTATCGGAACGCGAACCTGCAGGCGGACATGGCCCGCACGATCGATCACATCAGCGCGAAGGGTGGTCAGGGGCGCTTCATCTTCGGCACCGGGTCGGGATGGTTCGAGCGCGACTACGACGAGTACGGCTACGACTTCGGCACTGCGGGCAGCCGTCTCGATGCGCTGGCCCGCGACCTCCCCGTGATCGAGAACCGGTGGGCGAAGCTCAACCCGCCACCGACCCGGCACATCCCCGTGCTCATCGGCGGCGGAGGTGAGAGGAAGACGCTGCGGATCGTCGCCGGGCATGCAGACATCTGGCATTCGTTCAGCGACGCGGCCACGCTGGAGCGGAAGCTCGCGATTCTGGCCGACCACGGCCGCGCGGTCGGCAGGGACACAGCGGAGATCGAGATCTCCACCGAGATCGGGAACCGCAGCCTCCACGAGGTCGAGCAGCAGTACGCCCTCGGCGCGACCCTCTTCACGGTCGGCATCTCCGGCCCTGACTACGACCTCGCGCGCGTGACGGACTGGCTCGCCTGGCGCGACGACAAGAACCGCTGAGCGCCGTCGGGCTACCCCCGGCGGTAGACCCCCGACACGAGAGGCTGCAGCTCTCCGTCGCCGGACGCCGCGGCGAGGCGCATCGTCAGGACCTCACCGTCGGATGCCAGGACCATGACGTTCCTGCCCCGTTCCGAGCGCCGTTCGAGGACGAGCTCCCCGTCGCTCCAGGTGGCCGTACCGGGCGCCGACGGAACGAAGCCGTAGGAGTCGAACCACCACCAGCCGTCGCCGAGGACGACGCCGTGGCCTGTCATCGCACCGTCCGCGCGGGTCTCGGCGTAGTCGACGATCAGCGCGCCGCCTGGGCCCTCTGCGAGCACGAGCTCGGCCTCGGCACGCCCCGCCGGTGTCCATGCGGTCGCGAACACCTCCTCCTCGCCCGTCCAGCGGCCGTGGAGAGTCTCCAGCGCGGTCACCACGGCATCGGCCGTTCCGGAGCGCGCGTGCCGTCATTCGGCAGGTGGGGCAGCTCCTCGCCTGCGGCACGGATGCAGAGCCAGCGCAGCTCCCCCGGGCTGTCGGGCAGCGCGCGCCATGTGCGCCAAACGCCCTGACCGACCCGCACGACCGAGCCGGGTCCGACATCGACCACGTCGTCGTCGAGCCCCATCTGGCCTCGCCCCTCAAGGAACACGTAGAGCTCCTCGACACGGCTGTGCGAATGCCAGTACCCGGCCTCCTCCCCCGGCACCAGCGCGTTGGCCGTCATGCCGATGTACTGCATGGTCAGCTCGTGGTCGATGACCCGTCGCCCGTCACGCGACCGGCTCTCGTCGAACCCGCCGAAGTGCCCGCGCCAGTCGTCCAGGCCTCCGATCTGCGTGACCTCGTAACCCTCGCTCATCCTGCATCCTCTCTCTGCGCACCGTTCACCACGGCGTGCGACCAGCCGTCGCCGCGCCTCTCGTACATCAGACGCAGGTGCCGGCGATCCGCCGCGCCCTGCCAGAACTCGATCTGCTCGGGCACCACACGCCAGAGCGCCCAGTCACCCTCGGCGACGCCCTCCCGCGCCGCGGCGGAGCGTGCCGCCAGATCGGCGGCGGACTCCTCCGTCGAAGCCTGCACGACCGGCCCCCGCACGCGCACCGCGCGCACCTGGCCCGGCCACCAGAAGCTCAGCGCGGCCGCCGGATGCATGGCCAGCTGACGCCCCTTGACCGAGGACAGCGTGCTCCCGAACGCCCAGCCCACCCGGTCCACGTCCTTGAGGATCAGCGTGCGGGCATCCGGCCGCCCCTCCGCGTCGACCGTCGACAGCGTCATCGCGTGCGGCTCGGCGATGTCCGCCGCCAATGCCTCGTCTAACCACGCGACGAACAGCTCGGTGGGATCGTCGGGCGCGGAGAGCGGATCGAACGGCGGCGCAGATCCGGTGAGCGCGGGCACAGCACGCAGCAGGTCACGGATGGAGCTCGTCATACGATCCTCTCGGTCAGCCGTAGAAGTTCTTCTCGAAGACCCGGCGTGCGCGGCGCGTGACGCCCAGGTACTCCTCGTCGAGCTGCGTCGCGGATCGGTCCGGATAGCCGAGCAGGCGGGCGACCGCATCGAGCTCCCGGCGGTCAGCCGGCAGCACGTCGGTCGCCTTTCCGGTGTACAGGGTGATCGCCGAGCGCAGCCTGCTGGACAGCAGCCACGCCGCACGCAGGCGACTGACGCCGGACGCCGGGAGCAGCCCGGCATCCTCCGCGGCGGAGAGCGCGCCCAACGTCGACGTCGTCCGCAGCCCGGGGACACGAGCGGCGTGCTGCAGCTGCAGCAGCTGCGCCATCCACTCCACGTCGCTGAGCGTGCCGGGGCCGAGCTTCAGATGCCTGCGGGGGTCAGCGCCCTGCGGGAGCCGCTCCCCCTCGACCCTGGCCTTGATCCGCTTGATCTCGCGAACCTCCTGCAGCCCGATCGACTCGGGATAGCGGATGCCGTCGGCGAGCTCGGTGAAGCGGGCGATGAGCTTCGCGCTGCCTGCGATGCCCCGTGCGCGCAGCAGCGCCTGGGCCTCCCAGGACAGCGACCAGCGACGGTAGTACTCCGCATAGGCGTCGAAGGAGCGCACCAGCGGTCCGTTGCGCCCCTCCGGCCGGAGGTCGGCGTCGAGTTCGAGCGGCAGCCGGTGATCCGTGAGGTGCTCCCGCAGGCCGGCGACGATCCGCGCGGACAGCTGCTGAGCGGTGTGCGGGTCGACGCCGTTCGCGTCGTAGACGAACAGCACATCCGCATCGGATCCGAACCCCAGCTCCGCGCCGCCGAAGCGTCCCATCCCGATCACCGAGAAGTCCAGCGCGTCGTGCTCCGGCGGAACGACCTCGCGCCGCACGGCGCGAAGCGCAGCCTGGATCGCCGCCTCGGTGATGTCGGTGAGCGCCTGCGCGACCTCCTCGATCGTGAGCACGTCCAGCACCGCGCCCATCGCGGTGCGCAGCAGCTCCCTGCGGCGCAGCGCACGGACGGCCTTCGCCGCATCTGCCACCGTCACGTGCCGGGTCTGGATGGCCCTCGCCTCGTCGTCGAGAGCCTTCGCCGAGCGCGGGCGCAGCTGCCCCTCGCTGTCCAGCCAGGCGACGGATTCGGGGATCCACTCCATCAGCTCGCCGATGTACTTCGAGCCGGACAGCACGCGGGTGAGCCTCTCGGCCGCACCGGCGGAATCGCGCAGCATGCGCAGGAACCACGGGGTGTCGCCGAGCCGCTCGCTGATGCGGCGGAACGCGATCAGCCCGTAGTCGGGATCGCTGCCGTCGGCGAACCAGCGCACCATGATCGGCATCAGCGATCGCTGCACCACCGCCTTGCGGCTCAGCCCGCCGGTGAGCGCGCCGATGTGCCGCAGCGCTCCGGCCGGATCGCGGAAGCCGATGGCCGCCAGACGGTCGTGGGCCTGCGCCGCCGAGAGGGTGCGCTCCTCCTCGGGGAGCGCAGCCACGGCGCTGAGCAGCGGCCGATAGAACAGCCGCACGTGGAGCTCGCGCACTTCGCGCCGGATGGCCTCCCAGCGCTGCCACACGCCCTCACCGGTGTCGGCGAGCCCGGTGGCACGGGCCAGCACCCGCAGCCCGGCGTCCGTTCGCGGCATGAGATGCGTGCGCCGCAGGTCGCGCAGCTGCAGACGATGCTCCAGCAGACGCAGCATCCGGTAATCCGCGCCGAACACCCCGGCCTCGGAACGGCCGATGTACCCGCGATCGCGGAGCGCGTCCAGCGCCTCGAGCGTGCCGCGCACCCGCAGCGACTCGTCTGCGAGGCCGTGCACCAACTGCAGCAGCTGCACGGTGAACTCGATGTCGCGGAGGCCGCCCTCGCCGAGTTTCAGCTGATAGGCGGCGTCCGCCGGGTCGATGTGCGCGGTGACGCGCTCGCGCATCTGCTGCACGCTGTCGACGAAGTCGTCGCGCGCGGCACTCGACCAGATCAGCGGCTGCACGGCGGCGAGATACGCCTCGCCCAGCACCGGATCTCCGGCGAGCGGCCTGGCCTTCAGCAGCGCCTGGAACTCCCAGCTCTTCGCCCAGCGCTCGTAGTACGCCAGGTGCGAGGAGAGCGAGCGCACCAGCGCGCCCTGCTTGCCCTCCGGGCGCAGCGCGGCATCGACCTCCCAGAGCGGGGGCTCCACCTCCATGCCCGAGAGGACCGTCATGACATCGCGGGCGAGGCGGGTGGCGTGATCGAGCGCGCGCGACTCGGCGAGCACCTCGTCGTCGGCGGTGCCTGCCACGAAGATGACGTCCACGTCGCTGATGTAGTTCAGTTCGCGCGCTCCGGCCTTACCCATGCCGATGATCGCGAGGCGCGTGGCCTGCACCTCGGCGAGCGGGACGCTCTCGGCCAGGCGGGCTCTGGCGACGGCGAGTGCGCCCTCCAGCGCCGCCCCTGCGGCATCCGCCAGCGCCGCGCAGACCTCGTCGATGAGCCCGACCGGATCGGCGGACATCACGTCGACGAGCGCGATCTCGCTCAGCGCACGGCGATACGCCACGCGCAGAGCGATCACGGCATCGGGCCCCCCGTCGGACGCGACGCCGTCGCGGGCACCCACGGCGTGCAGCATCCGCTCCCGCAGCGCGTGGGAGTCCGGAACGGCTGTCGCCTCGTCTCGCAGCACCGTGAGATGCTCCGGATGCCGCAGCAGGAACTCCGCGACGCCGGAGGACGCGCCCAGCAGCCGCCAGGCGCGCGATCGCGCATCGGGATCACTCAGAAGCGGGGCGAGATCGCCCGGCGCGCGCCGGGCGATCCGCAGCAGTCCCTCCAGCGCTCCGTCCGGGTCGGCGGCGATCGCCCCCTGGAGGAGCGCTGCCCGCGAGGATCCGGTCAGCTCCGCGAGCTCCTCCAGCGCCGCCGAGGCCGTGCTCAGCTCGGCGAAGCCGAGCCGGGCGAGCGCCGACAGCGAGACGGACTCGTCCTGGCGGGCCATGGATCAGAGCAGCTCGAGGTTGCTCTTGAGCTCGAACGGCGTGACCTGACCGCGGTACGCCTCCCACTCCTTGCGCTTGTTCAGCAGCACGTAGTTGAACACCTGCTCGCCGAGTGTCTCGGCCACCAGCTCGGAATCCTCCATGAACTCCAGTGCGTGGTCGAGGCTGGCCGGCAGCGGCTCGTAGCCCAGCGCCCGGCGCTCGGCGTCGCTGAGCGTCCAGACGTTGTCCTCGGCCTCGGGAGGCAGGTCGTACTCCTCCTCGATGCCCTTCAGGCCGGCTGCGAGGATCAGCGCATACGCCAGATACGGGTTGGTCGCCGAGTCCAGGCCGCGGTACTCGACCCGCGAGGACTGGCCCTTGTTCGGCTTGTACATCGGCACGCGGACGAGGGCGGACCTGTTCTGGTGCCCCCAGGTGACGAAGCTCGGCGCCTCGCCGCCGCTCCACAGCCGCTTGTACGAGTTGACGAACTGGTTCGTCACCGCGGCGATCTCGTTGGCATGCCGCAGCAGGCCGGCGATGAAGTGCCGGCCGGTGCGGGAGAGCTGGTACTGCGCGCCTTCCTCGTAGAACGCGTTCACGTCGCCCTCGAACAGGGACATGTGCGTGTGCATGCCGCTGCCGGGGTGGTCGCTGAGCGGCTTGGGCATGAACGTCGCGTACACGCCCTGCTCGATCGCGACCTCCTTCACGACGGTCCGGAACGTCATGATGTTGTCCGCGGTGGTGAGTGCGTCGGCGTAACGGAGGTCGATCTCGTTCTGACCGGGGCCGCCCTCGTGGTGGCTGTACTCCACCGAGATGCCGAGATCCTCCAGCATCCGCACCGCGCGTCGGCGGAAGTCGTGCGCCGTGCCGCCGGGAACGTTGTCGAAGTAGCCTGCGGAATCCGCCGGGATCGGCCCCTCCGGGCCGATCTGCGAGGACTTCAGCAGGTAGAACTCGATCTCAGGATGCGTGTAGAACGTGAACCCGGCATCCGCCGCCTTCGCGAGCGTGCGCCGGAGCACATGCCGCGGATCGGAGACCGCGGGCTGCCCGTCGGGCGTCGTGAGATCGCAGAACATACGAGCGGTGGGATCGATCTCGCCGCGCCAGGGCAGGATCTGGAAGGTCGTCGGGTCGGGCTGCGCGAGCAGATCGGACTCGAACGAGCGGGTCAGGCCCTCGATCGCAGAGCCGTCGAAGCCGATGCCCTCGGCGAACGCGCCCTCGACCTCTGCCGGCGCGATCGCGACCGACTTCAGCGTGCCGATGACGTCGGTGAACCACAGGCGCACGAACTTTACGCCGCGCTCCTCGATGGTCCGCAGCACGAAATCACGCTGTTTGTCCATGTGTGTCAGTCCCAGCCGTTCTCGGCCGCTTCCTCCTCGGCCCACTTGTTCGAGCGCTCCACCATGACCTCAGGGGCGCGCTCGGCCTCAGCCTTGGTGTCGAACGGGCCGACCCGGTCGTACGACGACGAGATCATGCCGTACTCCACCTGCTTGGTGGTGAGGTTGTACCAGTACTTGTCATCCCCTTCGGGCATGGCTCCGTCCCTTCGTAGCTGTTGTCACGATCCTAACGTCGCGTCGTGCTCTCGCTAGGCTAATGCCCATGGCACAAGCGATCGGCGTCGACATCGGCGGCACAGGCATCAAGGCGGGAATCGTCAACCTCTCCCACGGCACACTCGACTCCGATCGTATTCGGGTCCCCACTCCGAAGGGCGCCTCCCCCGCGGACGTGCTGGACGCCGTCAAGCAGGTGCTCGACACCCTCGGCGTCGCCGACTCTGACCTGCCCCTCGGCGTCGCGTTCCCGGCGATCGTCAAGCACGGCAAGACACTGTCCGCCGCGAACATCTCGAAGGACTGGATCGGCTTCGAGGCCGAGAAGTTCTTCGAGGACGGCCTCGGCCGCGAGATCCACTTCGTCAACGACGCGGACGCCGCCGGCGTGGCCGAGGTGCGCCACGGCGCCGCGCGCGACGCTCAGGGCCTCACCATCCTCGCCACCCTCGGCACCGGCATCGGCTCGGCGTTCCTCTACGACGGCGTGCTCCTGCCGAACACCGAGCTCGGTCACCTGCTGTACGGCGGCACCTCGGTCGAGACCGACTCGATCGAGAAGTGGACCGCCTACTCCGCCATGGAGCGCGAGAGCCTCTCCTGGGAGGAATGGTCCGCGCGGCTGCAGATCTTCTTCAGCCACGTCGAGTTCCTGTTCAGCCCCGACCTGTTCGTGGTCGGCGGCGGCGTCTCGAAGCACCCGGAGAAGTTCATCCCGCTGCTCGAGCTGAACACCCCGATCGTCCCGGCGATCCACCGCAACTCGTCCGGCATCATCGGCGCGGCCTCGCTCGCCGCTGACTGAACCCCCTCGTGAGAAGCCCCGGAATCCGATCGGATTCCGGGGCTTCGTCGTATGAGGTGAACGGGCCGGCCTGTACGCCGGGTTCTGTCCGGGGGCTTGCGCCCCGTGGACGGTCATCTCTCTCGGCGACACGTTGCCGTGCCGCTCCAGCGGCCTACCCGAGGACTCGGCGAGCCGCGTCAACATCCTCTGTCTGGCCTTGCTCCGGGCGAGGTTTACCTGGCGGGCCGTGTCACCACGGCCCCCGGTGGTCTCTTACACCACCCTTTCACCCTTACCTCTTTCGAGGCGGTCTGCTCTCTGTGGCACTGTCTCGCGGATTGCTCCGGGTGGGTGTTACCCACCGCCCTGCCCTGTGGAGCCCGGACGTTCCTCGGTGCGGTCACCCGCAACGCGACCGTCCAGCCGACCCGTTCACCTTTCGATTCTAGGCGTCTTTGCCCGCGTCCTCCGCGATGCGCAGATCGAGCGGGATGTCGATGTCGAAGCCGGGGAACAGTCGTGCGGTGGCCGCGTCCGCTGCTGCGCGGACGATCTCGGCCGCGGCATCCGCCTGCTCCGCAGGAGTGTGCACGATCACCTCGTCGTGCAGGAAGAACGCGAGGTGCGCGCCGCGCTGGAAGACCGGGCCGGATGCCGGCGCCGGCGAGCCGGCGGGCGGCAGGGCGGACAGCCGGTGCCGGATCTCTGCCAGCCACAGCAGGGACCACTCCGCGGCAGTGCCCTGCACGACGAAGTTGCGGGTGAAGCGTCCACGGTCGCGCGCCCGGCTGCGCGCTCGGCGCTCCTCGGCCCCGCCCGCGCCCGGGTCGCTGGCTCGGGACTGCGTGGCGCGCCATTCGCCGGACGGCGGCGGCGAGCTGCGGCCGAGCAGCGTCGACACGACGCCGCCCTCTTCGCCGATGCGCGCGGCGCGGTCGACCAGGGCCATCGCGGTGGGGAACACCTTGCGCAGCCGTGGCACCAGGCGCCCGCTCTCGCCCGTCGTCGCCCCGTACATCGCGCCGAGCACGGCGTACTTCGCCTCGGACCTGGTCGCCACCGCGCCGGAGCGCACGACCCCCTCGTAGAGGTCGGCGCCGCGGGCCGCCATGGCCATCGCCCGGTCCTGCGACATCGCGGCGAGCACCCGGGGCTCCAGCTGCGCGACATCCGCGAGCACGAACCGCCACCCGGCATCCGCACGGACGGCGGGACGCAGGCTGCGCGGGATCTGCAGCGCTCCCCCGCCGCTGGACGCCCAGCGGCCAGTGACGACCCCGCCGGTGAGGTATATCGGCCGGAACCGTCCCTCGTGCACCCACTCGCGCAGCCAGGCCCAGCCGTTCGCCGTGTGCAGTCGCGCGAGCTTCTTGTACGCCAGCAGCGGCGCCACGGCAGGATGCTCCTGCTCGGCGAGCTCCCACCGCGACGTGGACTCCACGAGGATGCCGGCGCGGTGCAGCGACCGCAGCAGACGCGGCGGGCTGTCTATGGGCACGTCGCGCTCACCGAGCTGCTCTCCGACCTCGACGGCCAGGCGTGCCATCTTCAGCGGACGGGCGCCGGTGAGCGGCCGGGGCCCGAGGGCGTTCTCGAGGATCCGCTCGTGCACGGCGACGTCCCACGGCAGACCCGCGGCCGTCATCTCCTCGGCGATCAGCGCCCCGGTCGACTCCGCCCTGCAGAGCAGTTCGAGCCGGGCATCCGGGGCGCGGCGGAGAGCGGCGCGCTGGCGAGCCCATTCGGCGAGCAGCTCGTCGATCCCGTCGTCCTGATCGGTCCCGGCGTCCACCTCGAACAGCGCCTGCGGCCGAGGCTCGGCCGCGTCTGTGCGTGTCCAGCGAGCGGATGCAGGCACCGGCTGCGCCAGCGCGGCCGTGTCGCGCAGGATGGCGTGGCACAGCAGCAGATCGTGCGCGCGGCGCAGCCGGATGCCGGCCCCCAGCAACGGTGGATAGATCTCGCGCAGCGTACGCACGATCCAGAGCGGTGTGCCCCGTTCTATGCGCGCCACGACGGCGTTCAGCTCGTCGAATGCGCAGCTCTCGCGGGAGAACTCGGCTCCCTCCTCGTCGCAGTGCACGAGCATCCAGGAACCGCCGGCGTCGCGTCCGAGCACCACGGCCGCAGCACGCCGATCCGTCGCTTCCGTTCGGTTCACGTCTCGACGTTACGCCAGACCGGCGACACCGCTGCACCAGCGTCTAGCGTGGAGGACAAGCGCCAGGTCGACCACTGACAGAGGGAGCCACCATGACCGACTCTTCCGCCTTCACCGCGCACAACGGATTCGCCCTGCCCGCTCAGGGGCTCGGCACGTACAACCTGCGCGGAGAGTCCGGTGCCGACTCCGTGCGCCAGGGCATCGAGCTCGGCTACCGGCTGATCGACACGGCGTTCAACTACGAGAACGAGGGCGCCGTCGGGTGGGGCGTGGCAGGTGCCGCAGTCGATCCTGCCGAGCTCGTCATCACGACCAAGCTGGCCGGGCGGCATCACGCCGCCGATCGGGCGCGCACCGCGTTGGAGGAGAGCAGGTTCCGTCTCGGCGTCGATCAGATCGACCTCGTGCTCATCCACTGGCCGAACCCGAGCGTCGATCTGTACGTGGAGGCCTGGCAGGCCCTCATCGACGCCAGGGAACGAGGACTCGTCCGGCAGATCGGCGTCTCGAACTTCCTGCCGGAGCATCTCGAGCGGATCGAGCAGGCGACCGGGGTGCGCCCCGTGGTCAATCAGATCGAGCTGCACCCGCACTTCCCGCAGCAGGAGGCACTCGCCTACCACCGCGAGCACGGCATCCTCACCGAGGCATGGAGCCCGATCGGCCGGGCCCGCGACGTCCTCGACGAGCAGGCGATCGTCGACATCGCTGCCGCGCACGGAGCCACGCCCGTGCAGACCGTGCTCGCCTGGCATCGCTCACGCGGCGTGGTGTCGATCCCGAAGGCGGCCCACCCGGCGCACCAGAGTCAGAACCTCGCAGCCAACGACGTCGTGCTGAGCCCGGAGGAGGTCGAGCGGATCACCGCACTCGGACGCCCGGACGGGCGGCTGTTCGACGCCGACCCGCGCACGCACGAGGAGCAGTGACGGTCCTCTGCCGCGGAGTGAGTTCCCGAGACTTGAGCGAGTTCCGCGTGAGATCCCGAGTTCTGCACGAGTCCGACATCGCGCGCATGGGTCTCGCACGGAACTCGGGGTCTCGCCGCGACGGCAGACGTCCGTCGCGGCCGGCGGCCGGACCGGCGCTCAGAGGCCTGACTCGTCGGTGCGCACCAGGATCGCGCCGCACTCGGGGCAGGACACCACGGCGTCCTCCGGCTCGCGACGGATGGCGGTGAGGTCCGTGCCAGACAGCACCATCCGGCATCCCTCGCAGGTGCGCGCACGCAGCAGCGCGGCGGCCGGAGCCGTGCGCACGGCGCGGCGGTCGTAGTCCGCCAGCAGATCGGCGGGGATGCCCGCTGCGACAGCAGCCCGGTCCCGGGCGAGCTGCTCTCCTTCGGCCTCGGCAGCGGCCATATCCGCCTTGGCCTGGCGCGTGAGCTCGCCACCCTCCGCGCTGGTCGCGTCGATCAGAGCCTGCTGCGCCGCGACTGCGGCATCCGCCTCCTCGACAGCGCTCATGCGCTCCAGCTGGACGTCCTCGAGCGCACTGAGACGCTGGCCGAGGCTGGCGATCTCCTGCTCGAGGGCGACAGCGTCCTTGGGGCTGGTGACGGTCGTCAGCCTCGCCGCGTCGCGATCACGACGCTGCTCCGCGAGCGCGACATCCGACTCGACCCGGGAGAGCTCCGTCTGCGCATCGTCCCGCACACCGGCGAGTGCGGTCAGCTCGCGCAGCTGCTCCTGCCGCTGCGCGGCGAGCTCGGAGATGCGGGCGCCCTGGGAAGGGTTCTTCGCGGCCTTCGCGGCCCGCGCGATCCGCAGGTCGAGATCGGCGATGTCGAGCAGGGCGCGCTGGCTTTCGGGATTCGCGTTCACGAAGTCCAATGTACTCAGTGTCGGTCCACGTCGCCGTCGACGTAGAACCATTCACCGCTCTCGCGGACGAATCGGCTGCGCTCACGGAGCTCGCCCCTGCCGGACGCGTCGCGGTACGCGGCGGCGAACGACACCGTCCCCTCACTGTCGAACGGTCCGCCGGCCGTCGTCGCTCCGATCTCCAGCCACAGCCAGCGGGTCGCGTCATCGAGGTCGACGTCCTCCGGACGCGTGGACGGATGCCAGGAGCGCAGCAGGTACGCGTCGTCCCCGATCGCGAACGCGGTGAACCGCGAGCGCATCAGCCGCTCCGCGGTGGGCGCCGGCGCCCCAGCGATGATCGGGCCGCAGCATCCGCCGTAGGTGTTGCCGCTCGAGCACGGGCAACGGGCCTCTGCGGTCACCTGCTGCGCCATGCATCCGCCCCTCGCGATCGGTGGGCCCTGCCGGGATCGAACCGACGACATCCACGGTGTAAACGTGGCGCTCTACCAGCTGAGCTAAAGGCCCTTCACGATGATTCTAATGATCTCCTGCCGGAGGTCAGTGACGACCAGCCGGAGGATCCTCGCCCCCATGCGCATCCGCATCGCCATCACCGTCGCTGCCAGCCTGCTGGTGTTCGTCGCCATCTTCGTCGTCTTCATCCTCAAGCGCGCGGATGCCGCGATGCTGGCGGCCTTGGAAGCCGCGGGTGCCGTCGTCGCCGGGCTGTGCGCCGCTGCTGCCGCGGTCGGCGCTGCCATCGCCGCGCTCGAAAGCCGCGCCGCCGCTCAGCAGGCCCGGCTCGCGGCCCGTCGTGCGGTTCAGCCACGGCTGCTGCCGAGCCGAGACGGGAGCGCCGGCACCATTCGCGTCACCGGCGCTGCAGCCACCGAGGTGATGACCGTCTGGCAGATCGACGGAGAGCCGACCGTGGTCGCCAGCGAACCGCGCGTCGACCCGGGCGGAGAGTTCGCCGTCGCCCTGCCCGACGGCAGGTTCGCCTCGCTGTGGGTGAGCTACCGGGATGCATCCGGCGCCTTTGAATGGCAGGACACGTGGGATGAGCACCTGCGGCGACTCGAGTCGCGAGCCGTCGACTGAGGAGCGGGCGCACGGTCCAGCGGACGACGCGATCCTCGTGCGAACAGGGATAGGCTGAGCACAGTGCGCGTTGTGTGAAGCCGACAAGGTTCACCGATGCGGCATCCCGTTCCCTTGGCATGATCTGCCATCACGACGAAAGGTCGACCGTGACCGTTCACGATCAGGATCCGTACTCGCAGGGCCCGCTCGACAGCGACCCGGAGGAGACCGGCGAGTGGCAGCAGTCGCTCGATGAACTCGTCGAGGCGAAGGGCCACGGCCGCGGGCGAGAGATCATGCTCAGCCTGCTGAAGCGCTCCAAGGATCTGCACCTGGGCGTGCCGATGGTTCCCACCACCGACTACATCAACACCATCGCCCCCGAGAACGAGCCCGCCTTCCCCGGCGACGAGGAGCTCGAGCGCCGCTACCGGCACTGGATCCGGTGGAACGCCGCGATCACCGTGCACCGCGCACAGCGCCCCGGCATCGGGGTCGGCGGCCACATCTCCACCTACGCGTCCGCAGCGTCGCTGTACGAGGTCGGTCACAACCACTTCTTCCGCGGTCGCGACCACGCCAACGGCGGCGACCAGATTTTCTACCAGGGCCACGCCTCCCCCGGCATGTACGCCCGCGCGTTCCTCGAGGGCCGCCTCACCGAGACGCAGATGGACGCCTTCCGCCAGGAGAAGTCCGGCGCCCCGAACGGCCTGCCGTCGTACCCGCACCCGCGGATGATGCCGGAGTTCTGGCAGTTCCCGACGGTGTCGATGGGCATCGGCCCGATCAACGCGATCTACCAGGCGATGACGAACAAGTACCTCGCCAACCGCGGCATCAAGGACGTCTCCGACTCGCACGTCTGGGCCTTCCTGGGCGACGGCGAGATGGACGAGGTCGAGTCCCGCGGCCAGCTCCAGGTCGCGGCGAACGAGGGTCTCGACAACCTGACCTTCGTGATCAACTGCAACCTGCAGCGCCTGGACGGCCCCGTCCGCGGAAACGGCAAGATCATCCAGGAGCTGGAGAGCTTCTTCCGCGGTGCCGGCTGGAACGTCATCAAGGTGGTCTGGGGCCGTGAGTGGGACGACCTGCTCGCCCGCGACACCGAGGGCGCACTGCTGAACCTCATGAACGTCACGCCCGACGGCGACTACCAGACCTACAAGGCCGAGAACGGCGCCTACGTCCGGGAGAACTTCTTCGGCCGGGACGAGCGCGCGCTCTCGCTGGTCAAGGACCTCACCGACGACCAGATCTGGCAGCTGCGCCGAGGCGGCCACGACTACCGCAAGGTCTACGCGGCGTACAAGGCGGCCATGGAGCACAAGGGCCAGCCCACCGTGATCCTCGCGAAGACGGTCAAGGGCTACGGCCTCGGCCCGCACTTCGAGGG
Source organism: Microbacterium sp. MAH-37 (assembly GCF_009758255.1). Classification (GTDB taxonomy): domain Bacteria; phylum Actinomycetota; class Actinomycetes; order Actinomycetales; family Microbacteriaceae; genus Microbacterium. Next base: position 347,710 of record NZ_WSEN01000007.1, on the reverse strand, counting down.
CCGTAACGCGACCCACCAGATGAAGAAGATGACGCTGGACGACCTCAAGCTGTTCCGCGACACCATGCACATCCCGATCACGGACGCACAGCTCGAGGCCGACCCGTACCGTCCGCCGTACTTCCACCCCGGACAGAACGACGAGACGATCCAGTACATGCTGGAGCGCCGTCGTGACCTCGGCGGTTTCCTGCCCGAGCGCCGCAGCACCCACGTGGGCCTGCAGCTGCCCGACGACAAGGCTTACTCGCTGCCGAAGAAGGGCTCGGGCAACCAGGAGGTCGCCACGACCATGGCCTTCGTGCGCATGGTCAAGGACCTCATGCGCGTGAAGGGCTTCGGCGAGCGGATCGTCCCGGTCATCCCGGACGAGGCGCGCACCTTCGGCATGGACGCCTACTTCCCCACGGCGAAGATCTACAACCCGAACGGCCAGAACTACACCTCGGTCGACCGGGAGCTGCTCCTCGCCTACAAGGAGAGCCCGCAGGGCCAGCTGATGCACGTCGGCATCAACGAGGCAGGCGCGACCGCCGCGTTCACCGCGACGGGAACCTCATACGCGACCCACGGTGAGCCGCTGATCCCGATCTACATCTTCTACTCGATGTTCGGCTACCAGCGCACCGGCGACGCCTTCTGGGCCGCCGGCGACCAGATGGCGCGCGGCTTCGTGATCGGCGCCACCGCCGGTCGCACCACGCTGACCGGTGAAGGCACGCAGCACGCGGACGGTCACTCGCCGTTGCTCGCGTCGACCAACCCCGCGACGCTCGTCTACGACCCCGCGTTCGGCTACGAGGTCGCACACATCGTGCAGGCCGGTGTCGAGCAGATGTACGGCGGCACGCACCCCGACCCGGACGTCATGTACTACATCACCGTGTACAACGAGCCGATGCGCCAGCCGGCCGAGCCGGAGGACGTGGATGTCGAGGGCATCCTCAAGGGCCTGCACCGCATCTCCGTCGGCACCGGCGAGGGCCACCGCGCCCAGCTGCTCGCCTCCGGCGTCGGCGTGCCGTGGGCGCTCGAGGCGCAGGAGCTGCTGCGCGAGGACTGGGGCGTCACGGCAGATGTCTGGTCGGTGACGTCGTGGAACGAGTTGCGCCGCGACGGCCTCGCCGCCGACGAGCACAACTTCCTGCACCCCGACCAGGAGCCGCGCACCGCGTACCTGACGGAGAAGCTGCAGGGCGCCGAGGGCCCGGTCATCGCGACCAGCGACTTCATGCACGCCGTGCAGGACCAGATCCGCCAGTGGGTCCCCGGTTCCTACTACACGCTCGGCGCCGACGGTTTCGGTTTCGCCGACACCCGTGCCGCAGCGCGCCGGTTCTTCAAGATCGACGGCCCCTCCATGGTCGTCCGCACCCTCCAGGCCCTGGCCGACGAGGGCAAGGTCGAGCGCTCGATCGTCGCTCAGGCCATCGCGAAGTACGACCTGTACAACGTGAACGCGGGCACCAGCGGGAACGCGGGCGGCGAGAGCTGAGCACCGAGTGACAGCGACTCCTGCGCCGGCCGTCGACAAGGCTGCGACGCTCGCCTGGCTGCGCCGGATCTCCGGCGACCTGGCCACGGCGACGATCAAGCGCCTCGAGGAGACGCTGCCCTGGTACGCCGACATGCCACCGGCCCGACGGTCCTCCGTCGGGCTGGTGGCCCAGGCCGGCATCACCTCGTTCATCCAGTGGTACGAGGATCCGACGTCCACAGCCTGGATCGGCGCGGACTTCTTCGCCGCCGCTCCCCGCGAGCTGCTGCGCAGCGTCAGCCTGCAGCAGACACTGCAGCTGATCCGCGCCACGGTGGACGTCACCGAGGAGCGCGTCGCGGGCAAGGACGAGAGCGTCCGCGAGGCGATCCTGCTCTACTCCCGCGACGTCGCCTTCGCGGCCGCGGACGTGTACGCGCGCGCCGCGGAGTCGCGCGGACTGTGGGATGCCCGACTCGAGGCGCTCGTCGTCGACTCGATCCTCACCGGCGAGGCCGACGAGGAGCTCCCCAGCCGCATCGCGGCTCTGGGCTGGCACGGCCACGGCGAGGTCAGCGTCATCGTCGGCACGACGCCGGCGCAGTTCGACGTGGACACCGTGCGCCGCACCGCCCGCAAGCTCGCCGTCGACGTCCTGATCGGCGTACAGGGGTCGCGACTGGTGCTCGTGGTCGGACGCGCCCGTCTGCCCGGACGCGAGGAACCGACCGACGAGCTGCCCTTCGAGGAGATCGCCGGTCGCCTCGAGCCTTCCTTCGGCCCGGGCTACGTCGTGCTCGGACCGCCCGTCGCTGCCCTGGTGGATGCCGGCCAGAGCGCCAGAGCGGCTCTCGCCGGCTTCGCCGTCGCGCGCGCCTGGCGCGGCGCGCCCCGTCCTGTCGAGGCCGATGATCTGCTGCCCGAGCGCGCCCTCGCCGGTGACGCCCTGGCGAAGCAGACCCTCATCGAGCGGATCTACCGCCCTCTTCAGTCGCACTCCCCCGATCTCGTGACCACGCTGTGGAGCTATCTCGACAACGGACGATCGCTCGAGGCGACCGCTCGTGAGCTGTTCGTGCACCCCAACACGGTGCGCTACCGGCTGAAGCGGGTCAGCGAGGTGATCGGATGGGATGCCACCGGTCCGCGCGAGGCACTGATCCTGCAGACCGCGCTCATCCTCGGCTCCATCGGCACCGCCGAGCAAGTCCGCCGTCGCCCACTCGGACGTCGCCCACGCTGACAGCTGTGCGCCACGCACAAACGAAACGCGGATTGTTGTGAGAGATCATCCACCGTCTCCGCGTGATCGTTGACAGAATGGGTGAGTGATCGTCGTCGCCTGCCCTGGACAGGGCTCTCAGACCCCCGGCTTCCTCTCTCCCTGGCTCGAGCTCGACGGTGTCGCCGAGCAGCTCGCGGCGTTCTCGGATGCCGCGGAGGTCGATCTGATCAAGCACGGCACCGAGTCGGATGCCGACACCATCCGCGACACCCGCATCGCGCAGCCGCTCATCGTCGCTGCCTCCATGGTCGCCGGCAAGCAGCTCGTGGAGCGATCCGGACGACGCCCCGACGGCCTCGCCGGACATTCGGTCGGTGAGCTCGCCGCCATCGCGGCTGCGGGAGTCGTCTCCGGCATCGACGCGATGCGGCTGGTCGGCATCCGCGGGCGTGCGATGGCGGATGCCGCGGCTCGCACTCCCACCGGCATGAGTGCCGTGCTCGGCGGTGACGCCGACGAGGTGCTCGCCCTGCTCGCCGAGCTCGACCTGACCCCGGCGAACTACAACGTCGCCGGTCAGATCGTCGCCGCCGGCTCGCTGGAGAACCTCGCCAGGCTCGCCGAGAACCCCGCGAAGGGCAGCCGCGTGCGTGCCCTCGAGGTCGCGGGGGCGTTCCACACCTCGTACATGGCACCCGCGGTCGAAGTCCTGCGCGCCGCCGTCGATGAGGTCACTCCGGGAGACCCCACCGTCACGCTCTGGTCCAATCGCGACGGTGCGGTCGTTACCGACGGCCGCGACGCACTGGACCGCATCGTCACCCAGGTCTCGTCCCCGGTGCGCTGGGACCTGTGCATGGAGTCGATGACCGACGCCGGCGTGACCGGCCTGATCGAGGTCGCCCCGGCGGGCGCTCTTGTCGGACTCGCCAAGCGCGGTCTGCGCGGCGTGCCGAACGTCGCCGTGAAGACCCCGGAAGACCTCGACGCGGCGGTTGCGCTGCTGAACGGAGAAGCAGCATGACCCGTACCCTCGCGCACACCACCGGTCCCGCGTACACGCGCATCTACTCCTACGGCGCCGCCCGTGGCGAGAACGCCGTGCCGAACGACGACCTGATCGGTCCGATCGACTCCAGCGACGAGTGGATCCGGCAGCGCACCGGCATCGTCACGCGCACGCGCGCCGTGCCGGAGACCGACGCGATCGATCTGTCCACCGCCGCGGCCACCGAGGCCATCGAGAAGTCAGGCGTCGCCCCCTCCGACATCGACCTCGTCATCGTCGCCACGATCAGCAACCCCAAGCAGTCCCCGTCGGTCTCCGCGATCGTCGCCGACCGCGTGGGTGCGAACCCCGCCGCGGCGTACGACATCAACGCCGCGTGCGCGGGCTACGCGTACGCGATCACCCAGGCCGACGCCCTGATCCGCAGCGGTGCCGCGCACTACGCGCTGGTGATCGGCGCGGAGAAGCTCTCCGACATCGTCGACCCGACCGACCGCAGCATCTCGTTCCTGCTCGGTGATGGCGCAGGTGCCGCCGTGGTGGGTCCCAGCGACACCCCGGCGATCTCGCCCGCCGTGTGGGGTTCTGACGGCAGCAACGCCGAGGCCGTGGGTATGAACCACACGCTCACCGAATTCCGTGACGGGGCGGCGCCCTGGCCGACGCTCCGTCAGGAGGGCCCGAAGGTGTTCCGCTGGGCCGTCTGGGAGATGGCCAAGGTCGCCCGCGAGGCACTGGACAAGGCCGGCATCGAGGCGTCCGACCTCGCGGCTTTCATCCCGCACCAGGCGAACATGCGCATCATCGACGAGTTCGCGAAGCAGCTGAAGCTGCCGGAGACCACGGTGATCGCCCGCGACATCGAGACCACCGGCAACACGTCCGCGGCATCCATCCCGCTCGCGACGCACCGCCTTCTGCAGGAGCACCCTGAGCTGTCCGGCGGTCTCGCGCTGCAGATCGGCTTCGGCGCCGGCCTGGTGTTCGCCGCCCAGGTCGTCGTGCTCCCCTGAGAACACCGCACATCCCGTAATTGCAACCGCTGTTCCCTAGACTGTTCCCCGGTTCCTAGACCATCCCAAGAAAGAGGAAAGAAATGGCTCTCACCAACGACGAGGTCCTCGCGGGCCTGGCTGAGCTCATCACCGACGAGACCGGCATCGACGCGTCCGAGGTCGCCCTGGAGAAGTCGTTCACCGACGACCTCGACATCGACTCGATCTCGATGATGACGATCGTCGTCAACGCCGAAGAGAAGTTCGGCGTGACCATCCCCGACGACGAGGTCAAGAACCTCAAGACCGTGGGCGACGCCGTCAGGTTCATCGTCGCCGGCGCGGAGTAATTCCCGTGGATGCCACGCCCGCACATCCGCGGGGCGTGGCATCCGCCGTCCCTGAACGATCCCCACGAAGGAACCATCCATGACCAAGCGCATCGTCGTGACCGGTATCGGCGCCACGTCCGCACTCGGAGGCACGGCGCCCGAGAACTGGGCGAACCTGCTCGCCGGCGTCCCCGGCGCGCACACTCTGCCCCACGAGTGGCTCGAGACGTACCAGATCCCCGTCAAGTTCGCCGCCGAGGCAACAGTCCGTCCCGAGGAGGTGCTGCCGCGGCACGAGGCCAAGCGCCTCGACCCGTCGACGCAGTTCGCGCTGATCGCGGCACGCGAGGCCTGGGAGGACGCCGGATCGCCCGAGATCGAGCCCGAACGTCTGGGCATCGACTGGGCAACCGGGATCGGCGGCGTCTGGACCCTTCTGGACGCCTGGGACACGCTGCGCGAGAAGGGCCCTCGTCGGGTGATGCCGCTCACGGTCCCGATGCTGATGCCGAACGCGGGAGCAGGCAACCTGTCGCTGCACTTCGGGGCGAAGGCCTTCGCCCGCACCGTGGTCAGCGCCTGCGCTTCCAGCACGGAGTCGCTCGTCAACGCCTACGAGCACCTGCAGGACGGCCTGGCCGACGTGGTCATCGCCGGTGGCGCCGAATCGGCGATCCACCCGATCACGATGGCCTCCTTCGCCTCCGCCCAGGCCCTCTCCCGCCGCAACGACGACCCCGAGGGCGCGTCCCGCCCTGGTGCCGTCGACCGTGACGGCTTCGTCATGGGTGAGGGCGGCGCCGCGCTCGTGCTCGAGACCGAGGAGCACGCCAAGGCCCGCGGCGCGAAGATCTACGCCGAGCTGGTGGGCGGCGGCGTCACCGCCGACTCGTACCACATCACGGGCAACGACCCGACGGGTGCAGGCGCTGCCCGCGCCGTCGAGGCGGCGCTCGCGCAGGCCGGCGCCACGCCCGGCGAGGTGACGCACATCAACGCGCACCTGACCTCGACCCCGGTCGGCGACCCGAACGAGTACGAGGCGCTCAAGCGCGTCTTCGGCGCCCGGATCGACGAGATCCCGGTGTCGGGCACGAAGGCTTCGACCGGCCACCTGCTGGGCGGCACCGGCGCACTCGAGGCGGTCTACACCGTGCTCGCGCTGCGCGACCGCGTTGCCCCGCCGACGATCAACATGACCGAGCAGGACCCGGCCGTGCCGTTCAAGCTCGCAGGTACGCCGCAGTCGCTCGGCGATGGCCCGCAGCTGGCCATCAGCAACTCGTTCGGCTTCGGCGGCCACAACGCGGTCGTCGCGTTCCGCAGCTACGACGGCTGACCAACGCATGCACGCCGAGACGCCCCCGGGGTAACCCCGGGGGCGTCTCGCGCATCCGTCACCGCCGCGCGAGCTGGCGAGTCCGCCTCTCCCGCATCCGGGTGAGGAGGGGCAGGAACCAGCCGATCAGCGGCCCCACACCGAACGCGAACAGAACGGTGCCGACGCCGACCGGACCGCCGAGCAGGAACCCGATCGCCAGGACGCTGCCCTCGATGAGGGTGCGGACCACCCACACCCGCCATCCGGTGCGCGCGACCAGCCCGGTCATGAGACCATCCCTCGGGCCCGGTCCGAAGTCCGCCGCGATGTAGAGGCCGGTGGCGAAGGCGAGCAGCACGAGTCCGAACAGGAACAGTGGCACCCCCACCCACGGCGAAGGCGCGGCAGGGACCAGCCACAGCGTCAGGTCCGCGCTCGGCCCGATCAGCAGTGCGTTGAGCACGGTGCCCAGTCCCAGCCGCTGGCGCAGCGGTATCCAGAGCAGCAGCACCACCACGGCGGTGAGGTTCGTCACCAGACCGTAGCCGAGCCCGGTGCTCCCGGCGATCCCCAGCGAGAGGACGTCCCAAGGGGCCACGCCGATGCCGCCGCGGATCATCAGGGCCAGCGCCACGCCGTAGAGGAAGAGCCCGACCACCAGCTGCAGCAGACGCTCCGCGAGGTCTCTGGGGCCGGCGGCGGAGATCGGCAGCAGGATCGATCGCAAGTTCATCCCCTCATGCTCGCGGACCGGCGCCCGGCGCAGAGCGGACCACCATGAGGAAAGTGGTCTGCCAGATCCAGGCCACTCTGCCGCAGAATGGACGTATGACCTCGCGCCTGGTGACCCTGCTCGGAGTGCAGAGCGCCGCCGGCGCATCGGCGGCGTCACTCGCGGATCAGATCCGGGCGCTCGTCCTCGACGGCAGGCTCACCGTCGGCGAGCGTCTACCGAGCGAGCGCGCACTGGCTCTCGAGTTGCGGCGCTCCCGCTCGACCATCACGCACGCCTACGACATCCTGGCCGAGGGTGGCTACGTGGATCGGGTGCACGGCGGCGGCACTCGGGTGACGCTGCCGCACCAGGGGCTCGCCCCCGCACCCACAGGCGACGGCGACGCCATCGACATGTCCGTCGCCTCGATGGGATCGACGCCCGGGCTCTACGACGCGACGGTCCGGGCACTGCCGCGCCTCGCCGCGCTGCGCGGAACCAGCGGCTACTCGCTGCAGGGGCTGCCGGACTTCCGGGACGCGGTCGCCCGGCGCCTCACGGAGCGCGGCGCACCGACATCCGCCGACGAGATCGTGATCACCGCGGGCGCCATGCAGGCGCTGAACCTCGTGCTGAGCGCGCTCGGACGGCGCGGCGAACGAGCACTGATCGAGCAGCCCACCTTCCCGCACGCGATCGAGGCGCTGCACCGGCACGGATACCGCATGCTGCCGACGCCGGTGGATCACGACGGATGGGATGCCGCGCACGTCACAGAGACTCTGCTGCGCGCCCGCCCGCACCTCGCCTATCTCATCCCGGACTTCCACAACCCCACCGGCGCAACTCTGCCGGACGACGCGCGCTCCGTGATCGCGGCGACCGCCCGAAGCGCCGGGACGCTCGTGATCGTCGACGAGACCACCGCCGAGCTCGACATCGATCGCGGGTGGGCACCCGTTCCGTTCGGCGCACTCGGTCCGCACGTCGTCACCATCGGGTCGCTCTCGAAGCTCGCCTGGGGCGGGCTACGACTCGGCTGGATCCGCGCGGACCGGGCGATGATCGGCCGGCTCCTGGCGACACGGGCGTCGTACGACCTCGGCACCGCGCTCCTCGAACAGTGCATCGCTGTCGAGCTGCTCGGCGACCTTGCCGAGCTCAGCGGCCAGGTTCGAGCGCGTCTCACGGCGGGACGCGACGCGGTCTCCTCTGGGCTCGCCGCAGTCGACGGCCCCGTGATGCCCGACCTGCATGGCGGCCTCTCCACCTGGATCGATCTTGGCGCCCCGATCTCGACCGAGCTGTCCCTCGCGGCGCGGGCGCACGGTCTCATCCTGCCGCCGGGTCCGCGATTCGCTACCGGTGGGGTGCTCGAGCGCCGGATGCGGATCCCGATCACCCACGACCCCGAGACCTCCGCGGAAGCGATGCGCCGGTTCGCGCTCGCCTGGCGGGACGTCCGCCGCGGCGATCTTCATCCCGCGGGGACGTATCCGCGCACCGCTGTCATCTGACGCCGGACGCGACGGAGCCCCCGCCTTCCCCGGCGGGGGCTCCTGTCCTCTGCGAGAGATTCGCCTTCCCGGTCTCCGGGGGTGTTCACCGGATCCCGCTACTCGCGCCTCTCTCGCAAGCCTTATCAACCGACTCTTCAGCGCGGCTAGCCGACTCTTCAGCGGAACGGCTAGCCGACTTTGTGCAGCCACACGACGTGCGAGTCGTCGCTGGCGTGCCGGAACGGTTCCAATTCCTCGTCCCAGGCGGCGCCGAGGGCCACGTCGAGCTCGCGCTGCAGCTCGACAATGCTTCCGGCGGCGATCTCCATCGCGTACCGGATGCGGTCCTCTCCGATGACGATGTTGCCCGCGGCATCCGTCTGCGCATAGTGGATGCCGAGATCGGGCGTGTGCAGCCAGCGTCCGCCGTCACTGCGCGGCGTCGGGTCTTCGGAGACCTCGAAGCGCAGGTGCTCCCACCCGCGGATGGCCGTCGCGAGTGCAGCACCGGTACCCACCGGGCCGTCCCAGTAGAACTCCGCGCGGCGCGTGCCCTGCTGCACCGGCTGGTCGCTCCAGTCGAAGTTGACGGCACGACCGAGAGCGCGTCCCACCGCCCATTCGAGGTGCGGGCAGAGCGCGCGAGGCGCGGAGTGGATGTAGACCACTCCCCGTGCGTATCCCGTCGCCATGATCTCTCCGTTTCATCAGGTGCGTCTTCCCCTACGACCTGAGCCACGGATGCTGGCGGACTATGCGGTTATACCGCGATTATCGCCGAGATTCCGAGGAATGACAAGCATGTAACACAGAACGGCCCCGATCCGAGATCGGGGCCGTTCCGCGTGATCCGACTGAGGATCAGGCCTCGCTCATCGCGAGCTTCTCCTGCTGACCCTTGGCGGCGTAGTACGCGGCACGAGCGGCATCCTTGCGGGCCTGCTCGGCGTATCCGGCCTCGAGGACGTCCTGCGGGACCTCGACCTGGGTGTGCTGGTCGGTGCCGTGGTACTTCTCGATGTAGGCGTCGAGCTCCGGGCCCGAGGTCCAGGAGGTGATCAGGCAGTAGCGCGGCTCGGTGCCGATGTGGGTGGTCGCGTGCCACAGACGCTGGGTGTCGACGATCAGCTGAGCGCCGGCAGGAAGAGCGATGCGGTACTCGATGCTCGGGTCGGTGCGGTTCTCACGCAGGACGAAGAAGCTGTCCTTGTCGTCGGTGAGGTTGAAGAAGCCGCGCACCACCCAGCCGGTGCCGTCCGGGTTCAGACGGTTGTTGTCGTCCTGGTGCAGGTTGTACAGGCAGTCGCCGTACGGCGTGGGCTGCAGTTCGATGACGCGGCAGCGGCCGACATTGGCGCCGGGCTCCTGCGCACGCGCGGTCAGGGTCGGAGCGATGGCGGTCTGGGACTCGATCCAGACGCCGTCCTTGTCGGTGCGCGGCGGCTTGTGGTTCCAGAAGCCGTTGCACTCGATCTCGCCCTTCGCGCTGGCGAGCGGGGAGAAGCGGGTGTCGCCCGAGGACTTCCAATCGACATATTCGATGTCGAGCCATTCCTTCGGGTCCATTTCCCCGCCGTAGCTGTCGAGGATGACGAATCCCTTGTCCTCAAGGGCTGCGGACTTGATGTATCCCATGAGCGAGTCATGTCCTTTCGTAGGGGGCCAGCGAAGTTTTAACAGGCCCTACTTAGGTAAGCCTACCTCCCGCTGCTGGACGCGCCCGAGAGGCGAGCCGGAGAAAAGACGGCCCCGGATAGACTCGGTGCGGCGGATCCCGTCTTCCCGCCGCACGGAGGCATCACCCAGTCATGGCCACGGCAACCAACGTCGAAGCGACCGCAACGAGCACGATCGAATGGCTGTCGGCACCGTCGACGAACATCGTCGTCCCGGTGTATCAGCGCCAGTACCGCTGGGACATCGGCGGGTGTGAGCGGCTGCTCTCCGACATCCGGGCCGTGGCCGCGGAGGATGCCGCGCACCGGCACTTCATCGGCTCGATCCTGTCGGCCGAGGACGCCACGGAGGACGGCGGCGACCTGATCCTCATCGACGGGCAGCAGCGTGTCACCACGCTGATGCTCCTGGTGGCGGCCCTGCACCACTCCGTCCGAGAGACGGACCCCGCGATGGCCGCCGACCTGGAGCGCGTCCTGGTGCGCGCCGACGACCCAGCCCGCACCAAGCTGCGGCCGCATCACGCGTGGGCCGACCTGTACGACTCGGTCGTGCTGGACCGACGCGACGACACGGACCGCGAATCGCGGTTCGACGACAACTACGCCTTCTTCCGCAGCCAGGTTCACGCCGACGAGGCCCCACGTATCTGGGAGGGCCTGAAGAAGCTGGAGCACGTATCGATCACGCTCGGCGCGGCGGCGAACGCGCAGCAGATCTTCGAGAGCCTGAACTCGACAGGTGAGCCGCTGCGCGACCACGAGCTCATCCACAACTACATCCTCATGGGGCTCTCACACGGTGAGCAGCTCGAGATCGAGGAGGAGTACTGGCTGGCGATCGAGCGACTCACCGGCGAGGCGATCGGCGCGTTCTGGCGGCACTTCCTGGTGATGACCACCGGTCGCGAGGTCGATGTCGCCGGTGAGCGCGGGGTGTACAGCGCGTTCCGCGCAACCTTCCCGCGGTTCGACGTCGAGCGGCTGCGAGCCGATGCAGGCGTCTGGCGCGAATACGCGGAGATCTACGGCATCCTGCTGGATCCGTCGCTCGAAGCGGATGCCGGCATCCGTCGCCAGCTCGGATTCGTGAACACCTTCGGCCGCGCCGCCTATCCGCTGGTGATGAGCGCCTATCGCGACCACGCGCACGGCGTGATCTCACGCGACGAGCTGATCGTCACGATGGAGTGGGTGCAGGCGCTGCTCCTGCGCCGTACCGTGGTGGGGCTGCCGACCGATCGCCTGATCGCCCGCCTGTGCCGTGCCCGCGCCGAGGGGAATGACGCGCTGATGCGCGCGATCGCCCGCATCACGCCGTCCGACGAGCGCGTCAGCGCGGTGCTGAAGTACAGCGAGCTGCCGTACGCCTCGTACGTGTTGGGCCGCCTGCTCGACGTCGACGACGCGAGCGGCTACGACGTGGAGCACATCGTGCCCGCCGCACCGGGCGACGCCTGGTCGGGTGACGGCGTGCGACCGTGGAGCGAGTACACCGAGGACGAGCAGAACAGCCATCGCGCGCTGGCGCCGACGCTGGGCAATCTCACGCTGCTCGAGCAGCGGCTCACGGAGCGCGTGTTCGGGGCGTCGTTCCCCGACAAGCGGGACGACGCCTATGCGCGCAGCGCCGTCTCCGGGACTCGCGCTCTGGCCGACCTGGCCTCCTGGGGAACCGCCGCGATCGCCGCGCGCACGGTGCAGCTCACCGAGGCATTCGTGCGGATCTGGGCGCGACCCGATCTGCCCGAGATCGACGACGACGGCCTCACCCCCATCCTCGACGCCGTCCGGCGCCGCGGGTGGCCGGCCGGCTGGGAGCGCGAGTTCGACTACGTCGAGTACCGCGGTGAGCACTGGGAGGTCAAGGACGTCCGCTACCTGTTCAACCGGGTGTTCCGCCGCGCCTGGACCGACGACCGCTCCGCCGCGTTGGCGTACAGCGCGGCGCACGGCGGCCCGCTCTACGACGAGATGGCCTGGAAGGGCCATTGGGACGACTTCGGCGGCATCCACATCTACATGGGCTGGGACTCCAACTACATGATGGGTGCCGTACAGGGCGTGCTGGAGGAGTCCGGCATCGCCGCCGAGGTGTTCGTGAAGTACTCCTACATCGGGAACGTGATGTGATGACCGCCGTCGTGCGACGCATGCAGGATCTGACAGTGACCGAGCACACGATGACGGTGCCGCTGGTCTGGGGCGACGAGTCCGACACCCGCACCATCGACGTGTTCGCCGCGGTCGTCGCCCGCGACGGCGGCGAGGACCTGCCCTGTCTGGTATTCCTGCAGGGCGGGCCAGGCTTCGAGGCGCCGCGTCCGTTCCATGCCCCCTCCTCGCCCTCATGGCTGGATGCTGCGCTCCAGGATCACCGCGTGGTCATGCTGGACCAGCGCGGCACCGGGCGCTCGACGCCGGTGGGCGACCGGCTGCTGGAGGAGCTCGGCTCCCCCGCTGCCGCGGAGTACCTCACGCACCTGCGGGCGGACTCGATCGTGCGGGATGCCGAGGCGCTGCGCGCCGAGCTGGGCGTCGAGAAATGGAACCTGCTCGGTCAGTCGTTCGGCGGCTTCACCGTGCTGACGTACTTGTCGACGCACGCGAGCGCGCTGGACCGGGTCTACACCACCGGTGGGCTCAGCACTGTGGAGCACACGGTCGACGAGGTCTACACACTCAGCTATGACAAGATGCGCACCGCGTCGGAGAAGTACTACCGCCGCTTCCCCGAGCACCGCGAGCGGATGCGCAGACTCGTCGACCTCGCCGCCGCCGGGAAGCTGCTGCTGCCGGATGGAGAGGTCGTCTCCGTCTCGCGGCTGCGCTCGGTCGGCTCCGCACTCGGTACGAACGACGGCTGGCAGACCGTCTGGTCGCTGCTCGAGCTCGACCCCGACACCAACGCGTTCCGCTACGACCTGGCCGCGGCCATGCCGTTCGGCGGCCGCAACCCGCTCTACTTCGCGTTCCACGAGTCCTGCTACGCCGACGCCCAGACCACTCGGTGGTCGGCGGAGCGGATGGAGCCGGCGGACTTCGTCTCGGACGTGACCCTGTTCACCGGTGAGCACATCCGTCGGGAGTGGACGGAGACGGTCCCCGCGCTCCGGCCGTGGCGCGAGGTCGCGCTCACGCTCGCCGACCACGAGTGGCCCGCGCTGTACGACGCTGACGCTCTCGCGGCGTCCGGCGCGCGCGGTGCGGCGGCTGTGTACGTGAACGACGTGTACGTCTCGCTCGAGCACTCTCTGGAGACGGCGCGGCTGCTGCCCGGCCTCAGACTGTGGGTGACCAGCGAGCACGAGCACAACGGCCTGCGATCGGGCGACGTGTTCCAGCGGCTGCTCGACCTGGCGTACGACCGGCGCGTCCGGTAACCGCTGCAGCGGTCTCGTCCGGTTGTCAACCCGCAGGCCGCGGTGACAGAGCCCGGCGTACCATCCTTCGGATGGAGGATTCCGGAGAGCGACGTCCACGTCGGGCGCGAGCGGGCACCGGCGATCCGCCGGAGGCTTCGCCATGAAGCGGCAGCAGGTTCGATCGTCCGCGATCGCCTCGGTCGGATACGACCCCGGCACGGCCGTGCTCGAGATCGAATTCCGCAGCTCGGAGCTCTACCGCTATTACGCGGTCCCGCCGTCGGTGCACCGCGCGCTCGTGGCGGCGCCGAGCGCGGGGCGGTACTTCCGGGAGCACATCCGGGACCGGTATCCGCTCGAGCACCTGTAGCGCCGGTTCGGGCGTTGTCCACCCCCTTCGCGTATCCGGAGGTGCCTCGTACGTTCGCGGCAAGGAGGACGAACCATGACCGATCCACGCGAACAGGACGAACGCCCTGAGACGGAGCCCGCCGCCGAGGACCTCGACGAGCCCAGCACCGAGAAGGAGCCCGGCGAGCAGCCACGCAAGCCCGAGCGCGACGAACCGGAACCGGATCACGAGGCCGTCGGCATCGGGATCATCGGCCGTCCGCAGACGAAAGAGTAGGGCGGGTGGGACTTGAACCCACGATCGTCGGGTTATGAGCCCGCTGCCTTGACCAGCTTGGCCACCGCCCCGTAGGTCTTCCAGCCTACCGGGCGGCGTCAGAGCCTTGTTGCATCGCGATGCGTCTGCGTGTGCCGGAGGTAGATCTCGGCGTTCTCGATGAGACCGGCGCGCTCCTCGTCGGTGAGCTCACGACGCACCTTGGCGGGCACGCCCGCCAAGAGCGAGCCGTCCGGGACCTCCGTGCCGCCGAGCACGACCGCGCCGCCCGCGATCAGGCACCCGTTTCCGATCACCGCGCCGGACAGCACGACGGCGCCCATACCGACGAGCGAACCGTCGCCGATCGTGCAGCCGTGCACGACAGCGTTGTGGCCGATGGACACGCGTTCGCCGACGACGACACCGTGACCGCTGTCCACGTGTACCGAGACGTTGTCCTGCACGTTGCTGCCCGCACCGATCGAGATCGGCGCGGAGTCGCCGCGGAGCACGGCGTTGTACCAGACGCTCGCTCCCCGGCCTACCGACACCTCGCCGACGATGCGCGCGCCATCGGCGACGAAGGCATCGTCGTGCAGGCTCGGAGTCTTGCCCGGCAGTGCCAGGACGGATGCTGCGGAGGAGACGGTCATGTAGGTGAGACTACCCTCAGATCCGCGTGATTCCGCGGCGGTTAGTGTTGCCTCAGCTTGCTTGCGGAACATTTCAGGCTGAGTAGCGTTGAGGTCATCAGGCAGCGATCAACGACTCCGGAGGACACCATGAGCGCTTCTAAGACCATCCCCGCCACCGCCGGCGACCCCACCGTGGCAGCTGCGGCGGCCCAGTTCCTCTCCCCCGTCGTCCTCGGCCTGCAGGCGCTGGTCGTGAACGGCAAGCAGGCGCACTGGCACGTGCGCGGTGCCAACTTCATCGGGGTGCACGAGTTCCTCGACACCGTCGTGGCCAACGCCGGTGAGTTCGCCGACACCGCGGCGGAGCGCATCGTCGCCCTGGGGCTGCCGATCGACGCCCGCATCAGCACGGTGGCCGAGAAGGCCGGCTCGACGCAGGTCGCCGCGGGCTTCGCCGCCTCGGACGAGCTCGTCCGCGCCGTCATCGCCGACATCGACGCCATCCTCGTGGACGTGAAGGCCGCTGTGGAGGGGCTCGACGAGGTCGACCTCACCAGCCAGGACGTCGCGATCGAGATCCAGCGCGGTCTCGAGAAGGACCGCTGGTTCCTGTTCTCGCACGTCGCGGCCTGACGCATCTCGAACCACGAATGCCCTCGGGATCTCCCGAGGGCATTCGTGTGTCCGCGATCAGTGCGTGCGGCGCCCGGCGACGAAGGTCGCCTCGACCGGCATCACTCGCAGTGTCGCGGCATCCGTGCTGTGCGGGTCGGCACCGCAGAGCACGAGATCGGCGACCCCGCCCGGGGTGACGGCAGACGTGCCGTCGGTACCGTGGTGCGCGCTGGCACGCAGCGCGGTGTCGATGTCGACGCGCTCCTCGGGGTGCCACAGCGTGCCGTCCTCGCTCTCGCGCGTCACCGCGGCCGAGATCGCATGCCACGGGTCGAGCGGTGCGACCGGGGCATCCGAACCGAACCGGACGCCGGCGCCTGCACTGCGCAGACTCGCGATCGGGTAGGCGACGGAGGACTGCGACGACCACAGCAGGTCGACCAGCGCACGGTCATCGATCGCGTGACGCGGCTGGATGCTCGCGGCCACCCCGAGGCGGGCGAAGCGGGCCAGGTCGGCGTGCCGCACCAGTTGGGCGTGCTCGATCGTCCCGGTCTGCCCGGTGTCGGTGAACGCGTCGAGCGCGGCGGTGGCCGTCACATCCCCGATCGCGTGCACCGCGGCCTCGATGCCCGCACCGGCGGCGCGGCCGAGCAGCTCGTGCAGACGCTCAGGCGGCACGGTGAGCGCCCCGTGATTGGACGGCGTGTCGTCGTAGCCGTGGCTGCACGCGGCGGTGCGAGTGCCGAGGGATCCGTCGGCGATCACCTTCAGCGGGCCCATGCGCACCAGCCCGCCCTCGCCGACCGGGTCGCCTGTGCGTAGCCCCTCCGCCACGGCCCGCTCCAGATCGTGCGGGTACACGGCGAACTCCACCCGGTGCACGTCGAAGCCGGCTGCCAGACGGCGCGCCCATGCTCCGGCATTCCAGCCCATGTCGAAGTCGACCAGCCCGACGATGCCGCGCGCGGCCGCGCGACGGGCCGCCTCGGCCACGGCGGCATCGGCCATCGCGTCGTCGACGGCGTTCAGCCGGCGCGAGATCTCGAACGCGGGCTCCTCGCGCAGCATGCCGTCGTCGTCCTGCCCGTCGAACGCCTCACGACGCAGCGCCGCGGAGTTCAGCCAGACGCTGTGCACGTCGGCGTTGAGCAGATAGGTCGGTACGTCGCCCGTCATCTGATCGAGAAGCGCCCGCGTCGGAGCGTCGGGCCAGAGCGCGTCGCGGAAACCTATGCCGATCCGGCGTCCGTCGCTCAGTGGCGCGACCCGGGACATCCGCGCAGCGGCATCCGCCGCGCTCTCTGCGTCGTGCAGCGGCTCGCGCTGGGCGGTGAGCGCCCATTGCACGGTGTGCACGTGGTGGTCCCAGAGACCGGGGATCACCCAGGCGCCGTCGCCGTCCAGGACGTCAGCCGGCGCACGCAGGTTGCCGGTGGGTGCGATGTCGGTGATGAGGCCACCTCGGATCAGGATGTCGACCGGCTCGTCGGTCGGCAGCAGCTCACGCCCTGCGCCGGCGACGCGGACAGACCGCAGCAGCAGGTCGGTGCTCATCCGCGGTGCGCCAGACGTGCGTCGTGCGCCCGGCGCATCTCCGCGGCGAGGGCCGGATGCGCGTACTCGCCGTCCGCGCCGAGTTCGGCGATCACGCTCTCGACGATCTCGTCCGGCTTGTTCTGGCTGAGCTTCCGCTTGGCCGTGACCCGGGTCGGGGTCAGGCGGAAGCCGACCGTGCCCGCCTCGAGCACGCGCACGAACTCGTCGGTGTTCGGCGCCTGCCACATCAGCCGGGGCTGCGGCAGCCGCGACTCGAAGTGCGAGACCAGATCGTCCAGGATCTTCAGGTTCGTCTCGGTGTCGACGACCTCCGGGACGCCGGCCAGGTGCACCGCCACGTAGTTCCAGGTCGGGACTGCCTTGACATCGCCGTACCAATTCGGCGAGATGTAGCCGTTCGGTCCCTCGAACACCAGCAGCAGCTCGGTCTCCCCCAGTCCCAGCACGTGATCGTCCGGCTTGCCGACATGGCCGACCACCGTCAGATCTTCGCGATCGGGGTCCAGCAGCACCGGGTAGTGCGAGGCGACCAGCCCGTCCGGGCCGCTCGCCACCAGCGTCGCCCACGGGTTCTGCGCGATCACCCGCCTCAACTCGGTCAGATCGGTCATGGCGAAGCTGGGGTTCTGGCGCATGTGACCAGATTACGGCGACGGCGGCCCGGGGGACGCTCCCCCAGGCCGCCGTCGCCACGCCGTGCTACTTCTTGGCGCCCACCACCGGGATCGCCTGCGTCTTCCACTCCTCGAAGTCGCGGTCGCCGGCCATGAAGACGTCGATCTGCTCCTTGGTCGCGACGAGCTTCGGATCGTTGTCGAGATACTTCTTCGTCTCGCGGGCGATAAGACCCGACAGGATCAGCAGTCCGATCAGGTTCGGGATCGCCATCAGGCCGTTCATCACGTCGGAGAACGCCCACACCACGCCGAGCTGCACCGTGCAGCCGATGAAGACCACGAGCGAGAAGATCACCCGGAACGGCATGACAGCCCTGCGGCCCATCAGCCGCTCGATGCACCGCTCGCCGTAGTACGACCAGCCCAGGATCGTGGAGCCGGCGAACATCACCAGGCCGATCGTGACGATGTAGTGTCCCCACTCACCGGGCAGCCCGTGCGAGAACGCCTCGCCCGTCATGAGCGCCGCGCTGATCTGCTCGCCGGTCTCGGGGTCGGTCATGTTCCAGACGCCGGTCGTGATGATCACCAGACCGGTGCAGGTCACCACGATGATCGTGTCGATGAAGGTCTGGGTCATGGACACCAGCCCCTGGCGAACGGGGTGCGTGGTCTTGGCCGCGGCCGCAGCGATCGCTGCGGAGCCCATGCCGGACTCGTTGGAGAAGATGCCGCGTGCGACCCCGAACTGCACCGCGATGATGATCGCCGACCCGGCGAAACCGCCGATCGGCGCTGTGCCGGTGAAGGCGTCCGTGAAGATCTGAGCGAAGGCCGCGGGCACATCGGCGATGTTCGCGATCAGGATGTAGAGCGCACCGAGCACGTAGAAGATGATCATGATCGGCACGAGGCCGGCCGTCACGCGACCGATCGACTTGATGCCGCCCACGAGCACGAGCATCGCGAACGCGGTGAGGACGAGTCCCGTGACCCAGGTCGGTACGTTGAAGCTGTTCTCCATGTTCGAGGCGATCGAGTTGCCCTGCGTCATGTTGCCGATGCCGAAGCAGGCGAGCACGGCGGCGATCGCGAAGAACAGCGCGAGGAACTTGCCGAACTTGTTCGGGATGCCGCGCTCCAGGTAGTACTGCGGACCGCCGGACTTCTCACCGGCGGCGTCCGTCTTGCGGAAGCGCACACCGAGGAAGGCCTCGGAGTACTTCGACGCCATGCCGAGCAGACCGGTCACCCACATCCAGAACAGCGCGCCCGGGCCGCCGATGCCGATGGCGGTCGCGACACCGACGATGTTGCCGGTGCCCACCGTGGCGGCCAGCGCGGTGGTGAGCGCCTGGAACTGCGAGATGTCACCGTCGTCGGCGCCCGGGTCCTTGCGGGTGAAGATGCCCAGGCGCAGTGCCGCGCCGAGACGGAGGAACTGCAGGCCTCCGAGGCGGATCGTCAGGTACAGCCCGGTACCCAGGAGCAGAGGGATGAGAATCCAGGGGCCCCAGATCCACGAGCTGATCTTCTCGAGTACGGCTTGCAGGCCGGAAAGGTCCATCGCATCTCCTGTCATGCGTCGTTGCAGAGAGTCCGGTCATCCTTTCACAGCCCGCTCTCAGGATTCCACCCCGCCCGCGGTGCGTCGACGGATCAGCGCTGGCAGGAAGGGCACCAGTACAGCTTGCGCGCCCCGATCTCCTCCAGTGCGATCTCCGTGCCGCACACCCGGCACGGAAGCCCGGCGCGGTGGTAGACCCAGTGCCGGTCGTCACGGCTCGCCATCGCCGCCCGGTACTGGTCCGGGGACAGGTCGTCCATGGTCATCATCTGCCCGGTCTCGACGCCGATCGCAAGCAGGCGCACCCAGTCCCGCCAGAGCTCCCGGATGACGTCCTCCGGCACCTGCTTGCCGGGCGTGTGCGGGTTCTGCCTCGCGCGGAACAGCATCTCCGCACGATAGACGTTGCCGATCCCGCTCACGACGGCCTGATCCATCAGCAGCAGCGCGATCGGCGTGCCCTTCTTCCGAACGGCGGCGGTGAAGCGCTCCTCGCCCTCGGCGGGATCGCCGACGAGCGGATCAGGGCCGAGCTTCGCGATCGTCGCGAGCATCTCGTCCGGCGTCTGAACCTGGCAGGCGGTCGGGCCGCGCAGGTCGGCACACGTCGCGTCCGTGAGCAGACGTACGCGGACCTGCCCGACGACGGGCGGCGGCCACTGGTCGCCGTCGTCCGCGAGGCCCTTGGTCTGCTCAGACATCCGGACGTGCACCCGGGTGCGCCGAGGAGCGCCGATCGACGTGAGCGAGTTCTCCCCCGCTTCGTCGAGGATCGGGGCATCTAGATCCGTGCCGCGCTGGTTCGTCTGGCCCATGCGTCCGTTGGCCGAGGCGATCGTCGGGTCGACGAGGATCTCGCCGGCGAAGTCCCACGCGCCGTACAGACCGAGGTGAACCCGCAGCCAGGCGTCGCCGTCGAACCCGAGGAACATCTGCTTGCCGACGGCCTTGGCCTCGAGCAATTCGCGTCCGCTCAGGAACTCCGCGCCCTCGGCGAAGCGGCCCTGCGGACTGGAGGCGAGCACCTCACGGCCGACGAAGTTGCGGTCGAACTGGCGCGCGATGCGGTGGACGGAGTGGCCCTCTGGCATCTCAGGCCCGCGGGTCCGGAAGGAGAGATCCGTCGCGCTCGAAATCGGCGATCTGTCCGATCCGGCGCACGTGCCGCTCCTCGCCCGAGAAGGGTGTGGCGATGAAGAGGTCGATGAACGAGGTCACCTCGTCGAAGGTGTGCTGACGCGCACCGATCGAGATCACGTTGGCGTCGTTGTGCTCACGCGCGAGCTCGGCGGTGGAGGCGTTCCAGACCAGCGCGGCGCGGATGCCCTCGACCTTGTTCGCGGCGATCTGCTCGCCGTTCCCCGAACCGCCGAACACGACGCCGAGCGCCTCGACTCCGGACGACTGATCGGCGACGACGGCCTGTGCTGCGCGGATGCAGAATGCCGGGTAGTCGTCCAGCGCGTCGTAGGTCAGCGGGCCGTGGTCGACCACGTCGTGGCCGGCCGCACGCAGGTGCTCCTGCAGGCGGGTGGAGAAGTCGAGTCCGGCGTGATCGGTGGCGAGGTGGATGCGCATGGCTCTCATCCTATTCGGCACATCACCGGCTCCCACGGCGCCGACGGACCCCGCCTCACGTCACGGAGCGATGCCGGCAGCGGCGGGCTTGAACCCCGCGCGGACGTTCTCACAGCACCCGGGTCGGCAGATGTCGAAGGACGGCCCCAGATCGGTCACGTGCGCCCGGTCCGCCGGAGGGCGGCCTTCGAGGCGCTCCTGCACGAGATCGACGATCCCCGCGACGAACCCCGCAGACACGCCCGGCGTCGGCGTACGGACGAACCGCAGGCCGGCCCCCTCCGCCGCCTCCTTCGCCTCGGTGTCGAGGTCCCACAGCACCTCCATGTGGTCGCTCATGAATCCCACGGGAACGACGACGACGGCCTGCCGACTCCGCCCGCCGAGTTCCTCGATCACGTCGCACACGTCGGGCTCGAGCCAGGGCTGCGAGGCGGGACCGGACCGCGACTGGTACACCAGCTCCCACGGGACGGCGGACGCCGCCGGCAACAGCTGTGCGACTCGATCCATCACCCAGGCCGCGACTGCCTCGTGCTGCGCGGCATAGGCACCGCCCGCGCCCCAGTCCACGTCACGCGGGCCCGAGCGCACGGCGTCGGCGGACGGAATGCTGTGCGTCGAGAAGAGCACCTGCACGGCCTCCGGCGCGATCCCGTCCGCGAGGAAGCCGGAGATCGCGTCGTGCACCCCGTCCACGAAGGCCTGGACGAACCCGGGATGGTCGAAGAACGGACGGATCTTGTCGATGGTGACGACGTCCTCGTACTGCGTGCCGCCCAGAACGCGCGCGAAGTCCTCGCGGTACTGGCGACAGCTCGAGAACGAGCTGTAGGCGCTCGTCGCGAACGCGAGCAGCGTCGTGTGACCGTTGGCCGCCGCCTCTGCGACGGCGTCTTCCAGGTACGGCGCCCAGTTGCGGTTGCCCCAATACACGGGCAGGTCGATCGAACGTGCGGCGAGTTCCTGCTCCAGTGCCGCCTTCAGCGCCCTGTTCTGCCCGTTGATGGGGCTTACGCCCCCGAAGTGGCGATAGTGATGGGCCACCTCTTCAAGACGCTCGTCGGGGATCCCCCGCCCGCGGGTGACGTTGCGGAGGAACGGGATCACGTCCTCCTGCCCCTCAGGACCACCGAAGCCGGCCAGCAGGATGGCGTCGTAGGCGACGGGTGTCTCCACGAACGGGGCGCCGGAGGCGGCTGCTGCGGAGGCGAACGGAACGGAATCGACAGGCTTGGCGGTCACCAGACCATCCTTTCACCGCTCCCTATGACTGTCCCGATCCCCGGCGCCGTGGAATTCGACGGCGCGGACGCCTGGCGTAGGCTGTCATGGTTGCCGTCGGCGCCAGCAGCGCCGGACCGTGGCGACACCCCCTCACCACTGGGAGAACAGCTGTGCCTGGAGAGAACCTCACCCGCATCGAAGCGCAGGAGCGCCGCGACGTCATCGACACGCAGTCCTATGAGGTCACCCTCGACCTCACCAAGGGCGAAGAGGTGTTCGGGTCGCGCAGCGTCGTGCGCTTCACGGCGACGCCGGGGGCCTTCACCTTCATCGACCTCATGGCCCGCGACGTGCGCGAGATCTCGCTCAACGGAGAGCAGCTCGACCCCAGCGCGGTGTTCGCGGACTCGCGCATCGCGCTGTCCGACCTGCAGGCGGAGAACGTGCTGGTCGTGGACGCCGACTGCGTGTACACCAACACCGGTGAAGGCCTGCACCGCTTCGTCGACCCCGTCGACGGCGAGGTCTACCTCTACTCCCAGTTCGAGGTGCCCGACTCCCGACGCGTGTTCGCGGTCTTCGAGCAGCCCGATCTCAAGGCGACCTTCCAGTTCACGGTCACCGCTCCTGCGGCATGGAAAGTCGTGTCGAACTCGCCGACCCCCGAGCCGATCGTGCACGACCCTTCGTCGGGCTCAGGGGCCGGTCAGATCGCCACCTGGGGCTTCGAGCCCACCCCGCGCATCTCGTCGTACATCACCGCCCTCGTCGCCGGCCCCTACGAGGCGACCTTCTCGGAGCTGACCAGCGCCTCGGGCCGGGTCATCCCGCTCGGCGTGTACGGCCGAAAGAGCCTCTGGCAGCACCTGGACGCCGACTACATCTTCGACAAGACGCGCGAGGGTTTCGCGTACTTCGAGTCGAAGTTCGGCGTGCCCTACCCGTTCGCCAAGTACGACCAGCTGTTCGTCCCGGAGTTCAACGCGGGCGCCATGGAGAACGCCGGCGCCGTGACCTTCACCGAGACCTACGTGTTCCGCAGCAAGGTGACCGACGCCGTCAAGGAGCGCCGCGTCGTCACGATCCTGCACGAGCTGGCCCACATGTGGTTCGGCGACCTGGTCACCATGAAGTGGTGGAACGACCTGTGGCTGAACGAGTCGTTCGCCGAGTGGGCGTCGACCATCGCGACCGCCGAGGCCACGGAGTGGACCGAGGCGTGGACCACGTTCAACGCCATGGAGAAGACCTGGGCGTACCGCCAGGATCAGCTTCCCTCCACGCACCCGGTCGTCGCCGAGATCAACGACCTGGAGGATGTGCTGGTCAACTTCGACGGCATCACCTACGCCAAGGGCGGATCGGTGCTCAAGCAGCTCACGGCGTGGGTCGGCATCGACGCATTCTTCGCGGGCGTCTCGGCGTACTTCCAGAAGCACTCCTGGGGCAACACCGAGCTGAGCGACCTGCTCGTCGAGCTCGAGCGCACCAGCGGCCGCGACCTCACCACCTGGTCGAAGAAGTGGCTCGAGACCGCAGGCGTCAACACTCTCGCCCCGGTCATCGCGGAGGACTCCAGCGGCGTCATCACCCGGTTCGCCGTCACGCAGACCGCGCCGGCGGATTATCCGACCATCCGCCCGCATCGTCTGGGCATCGGCTTCTACGACCTCGACGGCGGCACTCTCGTGCGCACCCACTACGTGGAGGTCGACGTCGACGGCGACCGCACCGAGATCCCCGAGCTGCAGGGCCTGAAGCGCCCGGCCCTGGTGCTGCTGAACGACAAGGACCTCGCCTACGCGAAGATCCGCCTCGACGAGAAGTCGCTGGCCACCGCGATCGAGCACCTCTCCGACATCAGCGACCCGCTCGCCCGTTCCCTCGTCTGGGGCGCCGCCTGGGATCAGACCCGCGACGCCGAGAGCAGCGCGAGCGACTACATCGACCTGGTGCTGGGCAACATCGGCCGTGAGACCGAGTCCACGACCATCCGCACCACGCTCGCCCAGCTGGGTCTGGCCGCGTCGACGTACGTGGCCCCGGAGCGGCGCTCCGCGGCCCGTGAGAAGGTGGCCGACGGACTGTGGGCCCTCGCGCAGAGCGCCGTCGCCGGCAGCGACAGCCAGCTGCAGCTGGTCACCGCGTTCGCGAACATCCTGGTCACCCCGGAGCACGCGGGCATCGTCGGCCGTCTCCGCTCCGGCGAGGACGCCCTGCCCGGTCTCGAGATCGACGCCGACCTGTCCTGGCAGCTGCTGGTCGGGCTCGCCGCCGCCGGCGCGACGGATGCCGCCGCCATCAACGCGGCCCTCGCGGCGGACAACACCTCGAAGGGTGCGGAGTTCGCCGCGCAGGCGCGTGCCGCGCTTCCCACCGCCGACGCCAAGCAGGCCGCCTGGACGTCCCTGGTGGACAACGCCGATCTGCCGAACACCATCGTGCGTGCTGCGGCGGCCGGGTTCGTGCACGGCTCGGGCATCAAGGTGCTCGGCGAGTTCGTGCCGAAGTACTTCGAGATGCTGCTGCCGATCTGGACGTCGCGCACCTACCAGATCGCCGACTACCTCGTGGTCGGCCTGTACCCGCGGTCGCTCGCGAACGTCGAGCTGCGGGATGCCACGCGCGCGTGGCTCTCGTCGAACCAGGATGCCGCACCTGCGCTGCGCCGTCTCGTCCACGAGAACCTCGCCGACGTGGAGCGCGCCCTCGCTGCGCAGTCCCGCGACGCCGAGGACTGATCCACACGGCCCACTCCGCCCGTCGCTCCGCGCCGATCGGAGCCTCCGGGCCGTGTGGGCCCTTTGGCACAGATGCCCATGGTGAGAACTGCTCGCACTGTGAGGCCTCTCCGCACTCAGCGTGCGGAGAGGCCCCATCAGTAGAATCGAGGGGATGATGTTCCTCCCTCTTGCCGCAGCGAAAGACGACCCCGCCACCGTCTGGGAGCAGGTGCTCCAGATCCTGACCGACGTCGGCTGGAAGCTGCTGAACATCGCGATCATCGTGGTCGTCTGCATCGCGATCGCCTTCGTGCTGCGCCTCGTCATCCGTCGCGTGGTGCATCGCATCGTCGACAACGCCAAGAACAAGGCGGACGTGGCGGACACGGTCGCGCTGGAGCGCTCGCCTCTCGCCGACATGCGACTCGTGCAGCGCACCCGCACGCTCGGCACCATCCTGCAGAACATCGTCAACGTGGTACTGGTCATCGTCGCGCTGGTGCTCATCGTCACGGTGATCAACAAGGACATCCTCGGCTCGCTGACCCTGCTCACAGCCGCGGTCGGCGCCGGCCTCGGTTTCGGCGCCCAGAACATCGTCAAGGACGTGCTGAACGGCATGTTCATCGTCGCCGAGGATCAGATCGGTATCGGCGACGTCGTCGACCTCGGTCTCGCCACCGGCGTCGTCGAATACGTCAGCGTCCGCATCACGCAGGTGCGCGACGTCAACGGCACGCTCTGGTACGTGCGCAACGGCGAGGTCACCCGCATCGGCAACATGTCGCAGGGCTGGGCCCGCGTGATCGTCGACCTCGGACTACCGGTCGACAGCGACCTCGACGACGTCGAGCAGACGATGCTCGAGACCGCCCAGGCCCTGGCGAAGGACCCGAAGTGGCGCACCAGGATCATCGAGAAGCCGGAGATCTGGGGCCTGGAGTCCATCGCCGGTGACGCCCTCGTGGTGCGCGTCGTGATCAAGACCAGGGCGAACGCCAAGGACGACGTGGCCCAAGAGCTGCGCGCGCGCCTGAAGAAGGCGTTCGACGAGAAGGAGATCGCCGTCCCGAGCATGGCCGCGGTCGCCCCGACCGGCTTGGAGGGCGCCCGTCGCGTGCGCGGCGCGAACCCGCCCAAGACCCGCCCCAACGCGATCACCGGCGTGCCGCCCGTGGAGCGCGGCATCTGGCGACGCAAGAAGACCGGCGGCACTCCTGACGGCGCCGGAACGGAAGGCGGAAAGAAGTGACGTTCTACGACGAGATCGGCGGACACGAGACGTTCGAGAAGATCGCGAGCGTCTTCTACCGCGAGGTCGCGCTCGACCCCGTGCTGCGGCCGATGTACCCCGAGGACGACCTCGGGCCGGCACAGGACCGGCTGCGGATGTTCCTCGAGCAGTACTGGGGAGGCCCGTCCACCTACGGCGAGCAGCGCGGTCACCCGCGACTGCGGATGCGGCACGTGCCCTTCCACGTCGATCCGGATGCCCGCGACCGCTGGCTCACGCACATGCGCACCGCGCTCGACGAGGCCCAGCTCTCCCCGCTGCACGATGCGACGTTCTGGGACTACCTGCAGCGCGCTGCCCACTCGCTCGTGAACACCTTCGAGCCCTCCGGCGTCGGCCCTGCCCAGCAGGCGCAGATCCGCCCCGATCTGGGCCTGACCTCGTAGCATCCGCCATCCGCATCGACGACGAAGGAGTCGCCATGTCACCCCGCACCCACGAGACCGACGTGCTCGTCATCGGCTGGGGGCTGTCCGGCCTCGTCGCCGCGGCCGAGGCCGTGGCCGCAGGCAGGCACGTCACCCTCATCGACCAGGAGCCGCGGTCCAACCTCGGCGGGCAGGCTTGGTGGTCCTTCGGCGGGCTGTTCCTCGTCGACTCCCCCGAGCAGCGCAGGATGGGCATCCGCGATTCCCTCGACCTCGCTCGGGAGGACTGGTTCGGCAATGCCGGCTTCGATCGTCCCGAGGATGAATGGCCGCGGCGCTGGGCCGAGGCGTACCTGCAGTTCGCCGCCGGCGAGAAGCGCTCCTGGTTGCGTGAGCGCGGCGTCGGATTCTTCCCCGTCGTCGGTTGGGCCGAACGCGGCGGCTACGGCGCGATAGGACCCGGCAACTCCGTGCCTCGCTTCCACATCACCTGGGGCACCGGGCCCGGGATCGTCGCGCCCTTCGTCGACGCCCTGTCCGAGGCGGAGAAGGCCGGCCGGCTCACCGTACTCCCCCGGCATCGTGTCAGCGCGCTCACGACGACCGACGGTGCCGTCACGGGTGCCCACGGCGACGTGCTAGCCGACAGCCCCGCGGACCGCGGCGAGGAGAGCAGTCGCGAGGTGGTCGGGAGCTTCGAGATCACCGCGGCGGCGACGATCGTGGCGTCCGGCGGCATCGGCGGCAACCACGACCTGGTCCGCAAGGTCTGGCCCGAACGGCTCGGCACCGCCCCAAAGCACATGCTCACCGGCGTCCCCGCCTATGTCGACGGCTCGATGCACGAGGTCGCCCGCGCAGCCGGTGCGCGTCTCATCAACGAAGACCGGATGTGGCACTACGTCGAGGGCATCACCAACTGGGATCCGGTGTGGCCCTCTCACGGCATCCGCATCCTGCCCGGTCCTTCGTCACTGTGGCTTGACGCCACCGGCGCGCGGCTGCCCGTGCCGCTGTTCCCCGGCTTCGACACGCTCGGCACGCTGGCTCACCTGCGCAGGACCGGCCACGACCATTCCTGGTTCGTCACCTCGCTGAAGATCGTCGAGAAGGAGTTCGCTCTCTCCGGCAGTGAGCAGAACCCCGATCTCACAGGCAAGGACGTTCAGCTGCTGCTGAAGTCACGGCTGGCCAAGGGGCCGACCGGCCCCGTGCAGGCGTTCCTCGACGAGGGGCCGGACTTCATCGTGGAGGACGACCTGGAGACGCTGCTCGGACGCATGGCGGCGATGCCCGGTGGCGAGGCTCTCGATCTCGATCGCGTGCGCCGCGAGGTGACCGCCCGGGATCGCGAGATCGAGAACGACTTCACCAAGGACGCCCAGATCGGGATGCTGCGCTCGATGCGTGCGTACCGCGGCGACAAGCTGATCCGCACCGCGGCGCCGCACCGTCTGCAGGATCCTGCCGCGGGACCGATGGTCGCCGTGAAGCTGCACGTCCTGACCAGGAAGTCGCTGGGCGGCATCCAGACCGACCTCGACGGCCGGGCGCTGGATGCCTCCGGTGAGCCGATCAGCGGCCTGTACGCGGCCGGTGAGGCCAGCGGCTTCGGCGGTGGTGGCGTGCACGGCTACCGTGCGCTGGAGGGCACATTCCTCGGCGGATGCCTGTTCTCCGGGCGCCAGGCGGGCCGCGCGGCTGCGCGGCAGCAGTAGACGGGAGTCAGCCGGCTGTGCCGGTGGCGCGCACGTCGGTGAGGCCGGTCGCCGCAGGACCGCGACTCAGCACATGACCGCGGCGGAACGCGAGGCGCGTCCAGCGGCCCGAGACGGTCACCGGCACCTGCTCCGCGCCGGAGAGGAAGCCGAACGCCTGTGCGGCGAACGCGACTCCGCGCGGCAGCCCGAGCAGGTCCTCGTCCGGTTCGCCCCAGACGGACGCACGGACGCTGCGCACGACCTCCTCGCCGGACTGCGTCCCCGCGCCACGCGCCACGGCGGACATGCCCCACTGGGAGCGTTCCGCGATCGTCGAGGCATCCAGCACGCCACCGGGCTGCCAGCCGCCGCGCGGCGGAGCGACGCCCGCCCATGCGGGCGAGCGGCTGGTCTGTGGCAGCTGCAGCATCCGGTCGTCGTCGGTGTCCGACAGGTCATCCACGACCAGATCGCACTCGAGCTCCGGATCGGCGTGCACGATGCGCATGGCCAGCACGGTCGGCGTGCGGTCGAAGAGCCCCTGTGGCGCCAGCGCTGCCGCGGTGAGCGCGAGCACGCCGTTCGCGGCCTGCAGCCGCACTCCGTCGTCGGAGATCGCCCGGGAGCGGCCGAGGAAGGTCAGCACGTCCTGGGCGGTGTGGGCATCGGCGAGGACGAGACGAGGAGGCACGACATCTAGACTATCCATCGGTGCCCCGAGCCGACCCGGCCGGTGTCATCGAACGAAAGGCAGGCGATGGACGCGCAGGAGACGGTCGACGGATTGCTGCGGGTGCTCGCTCTGGACGTGTCGGGTGCACGGACGACCGAGGACATCTTCACCGGCATCTCGCATCCCATGCCGACCGGCCGGATCTACGGCGGGCAGGTTCTCGCCCAGTCCGTGATCGCCGCCGAGCGCACCGTCGCAGAGGGCAGGATCCTGCACTCGATGCACGGCTACTTCCTGCGGCCGGGAGACGCTGCCAAGGGCATCACGATCGCGGTGGACCGCATCCACGACGGCCGTTCGTTCTCCACCCGGCGCGCCCAGGCGTACCAGAACGGCGTGCCGATCTTCTCGATGATCGCGTCGTTCCAGGATGACGGTCCGGGCCTCGAGCACGCGGCGCCGATGCCCGACGGCATTCCGGCCCCAGACGGCCTCGCTAACGACGAGGCGCTGTCCCCCGGCAACCACCCGCTGTCGCAGCGCATGCTCACCGACCGTCCCGTGGACATGCGTCACGTCGACGGGCCGATCTACGTCGAGGCGGGAGCCGAGCGTGTGGCTGCGCAGGCGGTCTGGATGCGGATGCGCGCCCCTCTGCCCGACGCGCCGAGCCTGCACCGCGCCTCGCTCGCCTACCTCAGCGACATGTCCATCCAGGAGTCGATTCTGCGCGCACACGGCCTGTCCTGGGCCGAGCACGGCCTGAAGGTCGCGAGCCTGGACCACGCGATGTGGTGGCACCGGCCGGCCAGGGTCGACGAATGGCTGCTCTACGTTCAGGAGTCGCCGAACGCCCGTGGAGGACGCGGTCTCGCCGCCGGTCGGATCTACACCAGGGAAGGCATGCTGGTGGCCAGCGTCGCCCAGGAGATCATGATCCGGGTGCCGTCCGGCGACTGACGCCGCCCGGCCGAAGGGCCGGCGTCAGCGGTGCGCGTAGCGGATCGGCTCGTCGACGTACGGGCCCCACGCCTCGCGCATCTCCTGCGTGATGCGGGTGGGGCGGCCGCTCGCCGCGTCCACCAGCACGATCACGGCCGTCGAGCGCGCGTAGAGCGTGCGCCCGGCCGCCGCGATCGGGCTGTACACCTCGTAGCAGACCTCCATGCTGGAGCCGCCGATCTTGCCGAACCACATCTCCACGTCGAGCGGATGCCGCTGATAGGGCACCGGCGCGACGTACTCGATCTCCTGCCTCGCCACGAGCGTGAGCATGCCCTGACTGATGCCGGGATCGAGGATCGCGGTCGGCGGGGCGTCCTCGCCGTCGCCGGGGACCCAGAACGCGCGCACCCGCGCCTCCTCGAGCAGCTTCAGCATCGAGGTGTTGTTGACGTGGTTGTAGGCGTCGAGGTCTCCCCAGCGCAGGTGCACGGGGAGGTGCAGGTGCTCAGTCAGGATCGTCTCCTTCTGCCGGATGCGCCGGCCTCGACAGGGGCCCCGCGCCCCGGAGGCTCCGGACAGCGCGAAGCGATGTCCGGAGTGGGGCGTGGGGATCAGTCGCGGTGCAGCTTGCGGTGGGTGGTGCGATGCGGGCGTGCGGCCTCCGGGCCCATGCGCTCGATCTTGTTGGCCTCGTAGGACTCGAAGTTGCCCTCGAACCAGTGCCACTGGGCCGGGTTCTCGTCCGTGCCCTCGTACGCGAGGATGTGCGTGGCGATGCGGTCCAGGAACCAGCGGTCGTGGGTGATCACCACGGCGCAGCCGGGGAACTCGAGCAGTGCGTTCTCGAGCGAGCTCAGGGTCTCGACGTCGAGGTCGTTGGTCGGCTCGTCGAGCAGCAGCAGGTTGCCGCCCTCCTTGAGCGTCAGGGCGAGGTTCAGGCGGTTGCGCTCACCACCGGAGAGGACGCCGGCCTTCTTCTGCTGGTCCGGTCCCTTGAAGCCGAACTTCGACACGTAGGCGCGCGAGGGGATCTCGATCTTGCCGACCGTGATGAAGTCGAGGCCGTCCGAGACGACCTCCCACAGCGTCTTGTTCGGGTCGATGTTGGCGCGGGACTGGTCGACGTAGCTGATCTTGACCGTCTCGCCGATCTTCAGGTCGCCGCCGTCGAGGGGCTCGAGGCCGACGATCGTCTTGAACAGCGTGGTCTTTCCGACACCGTTCGGGCCGATGACGCCGACGATGCCGTTCGGCGGCAGGCTGAAGCTCAGGCCGTCGATGAGGGTGCGGTCGCCGAAGCCCTTCTGCAGGTTCTTCGCCTCGATGACGACGTTGCCCAGGCGAGGACCGGCGGGGATCTGGATCTCCTCGAAGTCGAGCTTCCTGGTCCGCTCCGCCTCGGCAGCCATCTCCTCGTAGCGGGCCAGACGGGCCTTCGACTTCGTCTGACGACCCTTGGCGCTGGAGCGCACCCATTCGAGCTCGTCCTTCAGACGCTTGGCGAGCTTGGCGTCCTTCTTGCCCTGGACGTCGAGGCGCTCGGCCTTCTTCTCGAGGTAGGTCGAGTAGTTGCCCTCGTAGCCGATCAGACGACCACGGTCGACCTCGGCGATCCACTCGGCGACGTGGTCGAGGAAGTAGCGGTCGTGAGTGACGGCGATGACCGCGCCCTTGTAGGACTGCAGGTGCTGCTCTAGCCAGAGCACGCTCTCTGCGTCGAGGTGGTTGGTGGGCTCGTCGAGCAGCAGCAGGTCGGGCTTCTGCAGCAGCAGCTTAGCCAGGGCGACGCGGCGCTTCTCACCACCGGAGAGCGGTGCGATCTCGGCATCCCCCGGAGGGGTGCGCAGCGCGTCCATCGCCTGCTCGAGCTGGGAGTCGAGGTCCCAGCCGTCGGCGGCGTCGATCTCCTCCTGCAGGGTGCCCATCTCGGCGAGCAGCGCATCGAAGTCGGCGTCGGGGTCGGCCATCAGCGCGGAGATCTCGTTGAAGCGGTCGACCTTCGCCTTGATCGCGATGCCGTCCTGGATGTTCTCCAGCACGGTCTTGGACTCGTCGAGCTCGGGCTCCTGCATGAGGATCCCGACCGTGAAGCCGGGAGTGAGCTTGGCCTCGCCGTTGGACGGCGTGTCCAGGCCGGCCATGATCTTCAGGATCGTCGACTTTCCGGCGCCGTTCGGGCCGACCATGCCGATCTTCGCGCCGGGCAGGAACGCCATCGTCACGTCATCGAGGATGAGCTTGTCGCCCACGGCCTTACGTGCGCGGACCATGGAGTAGATGTACTCGGCCACGGAGGAGCCCCTTACTTTCGGCGGGTGTGCATGTGGGATGTGCGTCTGCGGTGCCGACGCACACCGACACACCAGCCTACCGGCCTTCGCTGTCGCGCGAGCCCGGCCCGCGGCCGGGCGGGTTCACCAGTCGATCGACCTCGTCGTGCCGACGAGGCAGCGCCCCTCCGAAAGCTGTGGCAGGACCGCGGTGACGGGCTCGCCCGTAGACGGCCCGACCTGGCCGACCAGGCACTCCGCATCGCCCCACGCCACCGAGAACTGCAGGCTCTCGACCGGATTGCCGACCGTGGTTTCGTCCTCGGTGACCTGCATCCGCTCGCGCGGGAACCCCGCGGCGACGAGCGCATCGATGTATGCGCGCCCCTCGGCCCGCTTCTCGGTGGACCAGACGCGGCTGGTGATCTCGGTGAACAGCGGGAGGTTGTCGGCGGCCGTGCCTTCGGCATGCAGTTCGGGAGACGTGGCTGTCGGCTGCGGCGACGGCTTCGCCTGAGATGTTGCGGTCGCAGGCTGCGTCGGATCCGACGACGTCGCGGGCGTACAGGCCGTCATGACGAGCATCCCGGCGAGCAGCACCGCGACGGGTGCGCCACGACGCGGGACGGCGGACGGTCCACGAAGCACCCTCTGATTCTAGGAGGGGGCGCCTCCGGGTTCGGGTCCCGGAGGCGCCCGGCTTCAGCCGCGGGGATCGTGTCGGCGCGGATCACGTCGGGAGGAGCTCGGCGTGCGACGCCGTCGTCTCCTCGGTCGAGTCCTCGCTGCCGTCCTCGCTCGCATCGTCGGCCGGCACTGACCATGCGGCCGCCGCGTCGGCGGCATCCGGCGCATCCTCGTCAGAGGGTGGCGCGAAGCGATCCCCGGCCTCCGGCGCCGGCGCGCGGTGCGGCTTGACAAACGCGCTGGCGCCGTGCTTCAGGTTGTGCCCGATCGCGTCCGCCTCGATCTCGACCGAGGTGCCGGACTTGCCGTTGGCCTCCCACTTGCGCACCTTGAGCCGCCCGGTGACGATGACCGGATCGCCGCTGTGCAGCGAGGACCTCACGTTCTCTGCGAGCTGCCGGAATGCCGAGACGTCGTACCAGTTGGTCTCCCCCTCGTTCCAGACACCGGTGCTGCGGTCGAGCCAGCGGTTCGGGGACGCCAGGCGGAACCTGATCACGGCGTCGCCGCGGTTCGTCGTGTTGCGCAGCGGATCGCTGGCCACGTTGCCCAGGATCGTCACTGTGTCGGACATGTCGTTCTCCTTCGTGAGCCCGGGTCGCTGCCCGGATCGCACCAGCGTGCACCGCGGCGCCCCGAGCCGGATGCCGGAAAACCCGTGACTGTGCAGAGTCCGCGGGATCGGCGGGATGTGCAGGACGAGTGGAGCCGGAGGTCAGTGCACGAACAGGAGCAGGGCGGCGACGCCGATGAAGAGCGCCCCGAACACGAGGTTCAGCACCCGCTGGCCGCGCAGGCTCGCGGTGAAGCGCCGGAACGACTTCGCGGCCGCGGCGAAGAAGAACCACATCACGAGGACGTCGACGATCATAACCGTCGTGATCAGGATCAGATACTGCGGCAGCGGGTCCTGGTCCAGGCGGATGAACTGCGGGACGAAGGCGATGAAGAAGACGATCGCCTTGGGATTCAGCAGGTTCACCCAGAAGCCCCGGCGGAACATCGACCAGCCGCCCTCGCGGGACACCGGCGCGACGATGCCGTCCTCCCCCGCCTTCGGCTTGGTGAGCATCAGCCGCACTCCAAGGAACACCAGGTAGGCGGCACCGAGATAGCGGATCGTCTCGAACAGGAACGGTGACCTGGCGACCAGCAGTCCGACACCCGCTGCGACGATCACGACGTGCACGATCAGCGCCGCCTGCTGCCCCGCCACACCCCAGAGCGAGCGGCGCCACCCCTGATTCAGCGCATTGGTCATGGTGTTGATCGCACCGGCGCCCGGCGTGAAGCTGATCACGACGCACGCGACCAGCAGAGAGAGCCAGGTCGTCCACGCCACCAGCACAGTGTAGGGATCACGCGATCCCGTCGCACATCCGCCGAGGCGATGTCGGAGGCCGTCCCTATCTTCGAAGGTGAGAGGAGACGACATCATGATCACCGCCGAACACCCCACCGGAACACCCGCACTCGCCCTGCCCTGGACCGCGCCCGCGATCAGACCCGGGCGCGAGACGCTTCAGCGTGCCGGAGACCAGCTCTGGCGCGTGATCGACGAGCGGGGTGCCATCCGCGGTCATCTCCGCATCGTCGCCGACCCTCTCGGCGTCCGCTATCGCGCCGAACGCCTGAATACGGCCACCGGCACCTTCCGCCTGGTCGGCGAGTTCTGGGCCGCCGACGACGCCGTGGCCGCTCTGCGCTTCTGAGTCTCATGCCGAGCAGCGGCGAACGTCTTCGGCAGGTGCAGGCCGCCCATCGCCATTGCAACTTCGAGCGGATGATCGCCTACCTCGCCGTTCACCCATGCAGTGATTGCGGTGAGCCCGATCCGGTCGTCCTCGATTTCGATCATCTGCCCGAGTTCGAGAAGCGATTCGAGATCACGCGCGCGGTCGGTGCATCGACACGGTCGTGGAAGAGCATCGAACAGGAGATCGCGAAATGCGAGGTCGTCTGCGCGAACTGCCATCGTCGTCGCACGGCTGCGCGCGGGGACCACCGAAAGCACATGCTCGCTGAGGGGCGCGAGGTCCCTGCCATCATCGTGACCGTACCGCCACGCCGGCCGGTTCCCCACGGCGGGGGCGCGAAGGGCCGGAGGGGATGCGACTGCCATCCCTGCCGGGAACGCCGCGCGCAGTACAACCGTGAATGGCGCGCGGCCCGACGCCACGATGATTCGGACCGCTGAGTCCGGGTACGCTAGAGGTCTACCCCCAGTAGCTCAGCGGAAGAGCATCGATCTTCTAAGTCGCCGGTCGCACGTTCGAATCGTGCCTGGGGGGCCAAATAGCGGTGTCCGTACCCGTCATTAGGATGGACACCATGGTTTCTGCGTCTGAGAACGACCGGCTCGTCTGGATCGACTGCGAGATGACCGGACTCGACCTCGCGGTCGATGAGCTCGTCGAGATCGCCGTCGTCGTCACGGATTTCACTCTGAAGCCCCTCGACCCCGGATTCAGCATCGTGATCAGGCCCAGCGACGCTGCGCTCGAGCACATGAACGACTTCGTGACCGAGATGCACCGCACCTCCGGTCTCATCGAGGAGATCCCCCGGGGCGTCTCCCTCGCCGAGGCGACCGAGCAGACTCTCGCCTACATCCGCCGCTTCGTGCCACAGGAGCGCAAGGCACCGCTCGCCGGCAACACGATCGGCACCGACCGCATGTTCCTCGCGAAGTACATGCCAGAGCTCGACCAGTACCTGCACTACCGCAACGTCGACGTGTCGAGCATCAAGGAGCTGTCCCGGCGCTGGTACCCCCGGGTGTTCTTCAACGCACCTGCGAAGGACGGCGGGCACCGTGCTCTCGCCGACATTCTGGAGTCGATCCGGGAGCTGCAGTACTACCGCGGAGCGGTGTTCGTGGACGAACCAGGACCATCCACAGACGAGGCGCGAACCCTCTCGGAGCGCACGGTGTCAGAGTTCACTCAAAACATGTAATACACTTGAGCGGTTGCCTGCTCCGGCCGGCACATGGTGGCTATAGCTCAGTTGGTAGAGCACCGCGTTGTGGTCGCGGGGGTCGCGGGTTCAAGTCCCGTTAGCCACCCCAATCTGGAGCGGGATGCGAGAGCATCCCGCTCCTTTCTCCTTCCCGGTCGCATTCTGCGACACGTCGACGACCTCGACACGCCGGGCCTCCCGTGCACCCGGTTCCCCGGCCGATAGGTTCGGTCTCGTGCGCCCGACAACAGCGTCGGGCCGTTCATTTGGGAGAACACAACATGCTCAAGAAGTCGACCTCCTGCGCCTTCGCCGCAGGGATCGCCATCGCTCTCGGTCTCGGCCTCGCGCCTGCGGCGATGGCGGAGACCACGACCCCCACAAGCACCGCAGCATCGGTCACCGCGGGCGCCCCGCAGCTCGACGCGCTGCGCGCCGAGCTGCCGGCCGACTGGGCCGACCGCGTCGCCGATGCCCGCGCTCGTTTCGGCCTGGATGCCACGACGTGGGCCGACCAGACGCGCAGCGTCATCGACGGCAGCGATTACCAGTGTGCGACGACGCCGGTCAACGCCTGGCTCACCGGCCAGCTCGCGGGCATCGACCGGCCGACCATGCAGGCGATCGACCAGCTTGCCGGTTTCGACCTTGCGACCTACGACGCGCTCATCTTCGGCGCGCAGGACAAGCGGAACACCTTCGGCTACGACGGTTCGTACACGAACGAGCTCAACCGCACGATGGACGGCCTGAAGAAGTTCTGGGACTTCGACGGCTCCGACATCCAATTGATCCCGATGCACGGTGACACGTACCGCTCGATCGACCGCATGGTGCGCGTCTACACCGGGGTGTACGGCCTCGACGCCGACTCGGCTCGCGAGATCGCCGAGTACGTCCAGGCGCTGATCTTCAGCCAGCCCGGACTGCGCCAGGGCGACAACCCGTACTTCACCTTCAATGCGTTCGCGTTCGATCCGGCCCCCGAGGACGTCGAGCAGTTCCCCGGCCTGACCAAGCGCATCATCATGGGCGACGGAGTCATGGCCGGCCTGCGCGGCATCGGGCTGCAGGACAAGGCCGCCCCGCTGGGCGTACTCGCCCACGAGTACGGCCACCAGGTGCAGTACGCGAACAACCTGTTCGAGTCGCCGCTGACCGGCCCGGAGGCCACCCGCCGCACCGAGCTGATGGCTGACGCCTACGGCACGTACTACCTCGTGCACTCGCGCGGCGGCGCGCTGAACGCGGCCCGCACGCTCGACGTGGCGGCGTCGTTCTACAACGTCGGCGACTGCGCCTTCACCAACGACGGCCACCACGGCACCCCGAACCAGCGGCTGAAGAGCTCGACGTTCGGCGCCTCCGTGGTGGACGCCGCGAGCAACCAGGGCCACAAGCTCGGCGCTCTCGCCTTCGATGCGAAGTTCGAGGCCGTGCTCCCGGAGATCGTCGCCCCCGACGCTCACTGAGCCTCGTGCGGGTGGGCCGGACTCCTGACGAGTCCGGCCCACCCGCACAGCGTGCACACGTAGAATCCAGCTGTGACCACCAGGGTGCTCGTCGTGGACGATGAGCCGCAGCTCGCCGATCTCATCGCCAGGCGGCTCTCACGCGAAGGTTACGCGACGGCCTCGGCCGTCGACGGGATCGGAGCCTTGTCGCTCGCTGCACGAGACGAATTCGATCTCGCCATCGTCGACGTGAACCTGCCCGGGATGAACGGATTCGAGCTCTGCCGGCGGCTGCGAGAGCAGTCCGCGGGACTCGGCATCCTCATGCTCACCGCGCGAGACGCGATCGACGACCGGGTGCGAGGCCTCGACGCGGGTGCAGACGACTACCTCGTCAAGCCGTTCGACTTCGCCGAGCTGTATGCCCGGCTGCGCGCGCTGCGCCGACGCGAGAGTCTGACATCCACCCGCGTGCAGTTCGGTGATCTCACGCTCAGCACCGACCGCGGCATCCTCACCGTCGACGGGCGCGACCACCCACTCAGCCGGCGCGAGGCGGACCTGCTTCGCGTCCTCGCGGAGCACCCGGAGGGCGTCGTCACGCGCGCGGATCTGCTGACCGAGGTCTGGGGCTCCCCGCACTTCCAGTCCAATGTCGTGGACCAGTACGTCCGCTACGTGCGCAGGAAGCTCGTCGGAGCCGGCTCCGAGATGCAGATCGAGACCGAGCGCGGCGTCGGCTTCCGGCTCACCGATCCCCGGCAGGTCGGGACCCCCTGATGCTCACCAGGCTCTCGGTGCGGGCGCATCACGATCGGCTCCACCGTGGTCGCCGTGGTGCTGCTCATCGCGGCCGCTATCGCGGTCTACGCGCAGATCACCGTGATCGTGGAGGCGCGGGAGAAGGCCGTGCTGCACGGGATCACGGAGGTCTACCGCGGCGTGATCCAGGAGGACCCCCAGGAGCACTTCGAGAAGCCGGGCATCAAGCAGCACGTCGCCGTGATCGACCCCTCCGGCACCACGCGCATGAACACGCTGCCGAAGGGGCTGCAGGACGGCCTGGATGAGATGCTCGCCAAGGGGCGGGGCCTGCACAGGATCAGCTCCACCAAGGAGACGTACTACGTCTACGTCGATCCTGTGAAGACCTCCGAGGGCACCTGGTACGTGATCGCGACCCGCGACACGGACATCGGCGAAGACGTCACCGGCGGCGTCGAGAAACTGCTCCTGACGATCCTCGCCGTCGGCGCGGTGGTGTTCGCCCTCGGCTCGTGGTTCGTCTCCGGTGCCGCACTGCGGCCCGTCGAGCAGCTCCGCCGCAGTGCGGAGTCGCTCGTTGTCCGCCGCCGCGACGACCTCCTGCCGGTCGGCGAGGCGAAGGATGAGCTCAACGCACTCGCCCAGACCCTGAACGACCTCCTCGAGCGCATGCGCTCCGCGAGCGAGCGCGAGCGGCAGATGGTGTCCGACGCCAGTCACGAGCTGCGCAATCCGCTCTCCGTGCTGCAGTCGCAGCTCGCTCTCGTCGACGGAGCGGATCCCGCCGCGGATGCCGCGGTGCTGGAAGACGCCCGCGACACGCTGACGCGCCTCGTGCGCGTCGCCGATTCGCTCCTGCAGCTGTCGCGGATCGAGGCAGCGGATGCCGGCGGCGCGGCCACGGTCCTCGAGCTGGCGAGCGAGCTGACCGAGCGCGTCGACAGCATCCGCCTGCGTACGGCAGCGGACACGGACGAGCGCGAGATCGACATCGACTTCCGGATCGAGACCAGCGATCCGGCAGCTGTCGTGGACATCGCCGCATCCGACTTCGGTCGGGTGATCGACAATCTCGTGGACAACGCGATCGGCGCAGCGAGCGCAAGCGACGTGCGCGTACTGGTGGCGCTCACCCAGACGATGGACGCATTGACGCTCACTGTCGAGGACGACGCCGGCGGACTCGACCCCGCGATCGCCGACCGGGCATTCGAGCGTTTCGTCCGGGGGTCTTCCTCGTCCTACTCCGGGGGCGGGCTCGGGCTCGCCATCGTCGCCCGGCTGGCGACGCTCGCCGACGGCGCCGTATCCCTCGACGACCGTCCGGGCGTCGGGGCGACGGCGACGGTCGTGCTGCCGACGGCATCCGGCGCCGACGTGTCGGCGAACACCCACCAGCGGTAAGCGGCGAACCGCACGAGCGAGCCCAGGATCAGGCCGATCACGTTGGCGGAGACGTTGTCGTCCACGGTCGTGGTCAGCTGCATCACATAGTGCGAGAACGCCAGGCACGCGAGGGAGACGCCGCTGCCGACGAGACTCGCGATGAGGAACTCGACGCCCTCGCGAACGGTGTCGGTGCGGCGATGCTCCCGGAAGGTCCACATCCGGTTCCCGACCCAGTTCACGGCGATCGCCGCAATGGTCGAGACGGACTTCGCGGCGATCGGCCAGGCAGGGATGCCGGCGACCGGATGAAGCAGCAGCAGGTTGAACACGGCGATGTCGACGACGAATCCCACACCGCCGACCACGCCGAACTTCAGCAGCTGCGCGGCAACGTGCGTCACTCGGGATGCCGCACCCCGGGACAGCACTCCCTCAGACATGAGAGGGCTCCCTATTCGGTGCGACCGTCATGCGCTCCCGCCCGAACAGGCGTGCCATCCCCCACCCGGTCACCTGGAGCAGCGCCTCCAAGACGATCCGGCCGGACATCTTCGATTCGCCGTGCAGCCGGTCGTCGAATGTGATCGGCACCTCCACCACCCGGCATCCGTTGCGCACGGCGCGATCGAGCATCTCGATCTGGAAGCAGTACCCGCGGCTGGTCACCAGTTCAGGGCGGATGGCGCGCAGCGCGTCCGCGCGGAACACGCGGTAGCCGCCGGTGAGATCCTTCTGACGCAGGCCGAGCATCACCCCCGCGTACACGCTTCCCGCGCGGGAGAGCAGGTAGCGGTGCAGGGACCAGCGCTGCACGTCGCCGCCGGCCACCCACCTGGAACCGATCACCAGATCGTGCCCGTCGAGCCCGTCGAGCCCGTCGAGCCCGTCGAGCATCGCCGGCAGGTCCTCCGGCCGGTGCGAGCCGTCGGCATCCGACTGCACGATCACCTCGAAGCCGAGCCGCACGGCCTCCGCGAAGCCCGCGATGTATGCGGGACCGAGCCCCTGCTTCTCCGTGCGGTGCAGCACATGGATCGCGGCTACCCGCGCCGCCAGCAGATCGGCCAGGTCACCGGTGCCGTCGGGGGACGCGTCGTCGACGATGAGGATGTGCGCCTCGGGCACCGCCTCGCGCAGGCGGGCGACCACTTCGGGGAGTGATTCGATCTCGTTGTACGTGGGCAGGATCACGATGGTGCTCTCGCTCATGACTGCATTCCCTTCTGGAACTCGTAGACGACGGTGCGGTGGATGTGCGTGTGTGACGTTCGGGTGAAGCCCGCGGCCTGCAGCGCTGCGAGGTCGGCCTTCGACGACCCTGTGCTGCCTGACTCGAGCAGCCAGACCGTGTCGCTGCTCAGCCCGTGTGCGACATCGGAGACGGTCGCGAGCCTGTCCCACAGACCGTTCGTGCGGTCATAGGCGGCGATCAGCTGCGGGTCGCGCAGCCCGGCGAAGTCCCCCGGGTACAGCCGGTAGGCGAGACGCGGGGCGCGCGAGTTGCGGGAGGTGGTGCCGAAGAGCACCGTGTCGCCGGGACGGGCGTGCGCCCCGACCTCCGCGGCGGCGGCGCGGAAGTCGGCACCTCCGTCCTTGGCGAACGGCGTGCGCTGCCGCACGAACTCGGGGACGACGGTCGCCGCGGCGACGGCCGTGAGCACGATGACCGCGACCGCCATGCCCTTCCTTGCTCCGATCCTGCGGGCGGCGTCCAGCACGGCCCAGACGCCGGTCGAGATCAGCAGCGCGACTGCGGGCAGGCTGAAGGACAGGTACCTCGGGTTGTAGACCGGGGAGACCAGCAGATCGAACAGGATCAGCGCGAAGGCGGGCAGCAGCAGCCAGGTCAGGACGGGCAGGAAGCCCTCGGCGCGTCTCTCGCCGCGCTTGGACCCACGAGCCAGCACAAGTACGCCGAGGATGAGGAGCGGCCACATCACCAGCGCCACCTGCAGATGCCCGAACCAGGGCGTGACCACCACACCGGCCGGTGTGACGTAGCTGCGATGCGCGAGGAATGCGATCTGTCCCTTCTGGAACTGCGACACCACCACGATCGGCAGAGCGAGCGGCGCCGCGATCGCGAGGCTTGTCAGCCAGCGCCGCACGACGCGGGCACTCGTCCGCTCCCGTCGGGTGCGCAGCGCGACGAAGTGCACCACGGGCATCATCAGCAGGTAGAGGAAGAACGTTCCCGACACGGCCACAGCGATCCCGTACCCGATCCAGGCGCGCCTCCGGGCATCCCTGTCGACGAGACGCACGAACAGGATCGTGACCCACACGGCGGCGGCCGCGGCGATGGAGTAGCCGCGGGTCTCGGCCGCGAGCAGACTCGCCCGAGGGACCACCGCGATCAGCAGCCCCGCGAGGATCGCCGTTCGCCGGTCGAACCAACGACGACCGAGGACCACGACACCTGCCGCGAGAAAGCCGATGCCGATCGTGCTGAGAGCCCTGGTCGACCACTCCGTGGCACCGAACGCATCGATCCAGAGATGCAGCAGCGCGTAGTACATGCCGTGCACGGCATCCACCGTGCTCAGTTCGGCAGCGAGGCTCGACCAGGGCCGCTGCGCGGACATCACGCTCGCCCCCTCATCGCCCCAGTACGACGGGATACCGGCGCCGAGGTACGTGACGAGGGCGACGCCGATCCCGATCCATGGGGCGATGACGCGCGGTCGCGACGGCTTCACCGCCGCACGCGACGGCGAAGCCTGTGCGGGACGCTCCAGAATCGCCATGTGCCGACGATCCCGCGACAGGTTCTCCGTGAGCCGGGAAACGGGGCCCGCCACCGTGAGAGTCCTCTCATAAGCTTGTCGTGATGGAGATGGATGCCGGTGCCTTCGAGGAGCTCGTCGTGGACGAGCTCGATCGGCTGCCCGACGACATGGTCGATGGCCTGGACAACGTCGTGTTCGTGGTCGAGGAGGCCCCTGAGGACGGCGAGGACCTGTTCGGTCTGTACGACGGACTCGCCCTCACAGAGCGGGGCCAGTACGGCCTGGGAGAGCTACCGGACCGCATCATCGTCTACCGCAGAGCGCACCTGGCGGCGTGCGAGTCCGAGCAGGAGCTGCGCTATGAGGTGCACACCACCCTGGTCCACGAGATCGCGCACTTCTACGGCATCGACGACGAGCAGCTGCACGAGCTGGGGTGGGCATGAGCACGCCCGTGTCGCTGCCCGACCTCGACATCGAGGAGGTCCTCGTCGCGGCCCCGCTCGAACCCTGGGAGCTCGTGGTGTGGGACGACCCGGTCAACCTGATGAGCTATGTCGTCCGCGTGTTCCGACGCTACTTCGGCTTCTCTGAGGAGCGCGCC
Source organism: Microbacterium sp. MAH-37 (assembly GCF_009758255.1). Lineage (GTDB taxonomy): Bacteria > Actinomycetota > Actinomycetes > Actinomycetales > Microbacteriaceae > Microbacterium. Next base: position 305,125 of record NZ_WSEN01000007.1, on the reverse strand, counting down.
ACCGCGCTGATGCTCACGGTGCACCACGAGGGCCAGGCCGTCGTGGCGACAGGACCGCGCGAGACCATGGAGGTGCATGCGCAGGCCATGCACGACTTCGGCCTGTGGGCGACGATCCGTCAGGTCCAGTCATGAGCGAGGACCACACCGTCGTACTGCCGCTGGCGGTGATCGAGGGACAGCACCTGATCGCGCTCATCGACGAGTTCCTGCTGCTCGTGGATGCGCCGGAACGCGATGCGGATGCTGCGCTGCGGCGCCTCACCCCGATGGCCTACCCGGATGATGAGGAAGCCTCACAGGAGTACGCGGCACTCACCCGCGCCGACCTGCTGGATCGTCGTGCTGAAGAAGCGGCGCTCGTCCGCGCCGATCTCGCCGCCTTCGATCGCGAAGAGGGCCTCAACCGCCGCGACGCGATGCGTCCGCGCGATGCTCTGATCACAGGCGACCATCTGGACGCGTGGCTGCGCACGCTCACCGCGCTGCGCCTGGTGCTGGCCACCCGGATCGGAATCGAGAACGCCGATGCGCACGACCCCGAGGACGAGCGCTACGGCGTGTACGACTGGCTGGGGTACCGGCTGGAGGGGCTGATCCAGGCGGCCGACGAGCGCGACGCCCGGTTCTGAGTCGCTGTCAGGGCACGGTCACGAGGATCGACGCGAGAGACGCCGGATCGTGCGCGCGGATGTGCGCCTCCTCCTGCGCCGCCCACCGGTCCCAATGCGGCCGGAAGCCGTCGCCGTCACGCTCCAGAGCCCGGTGCTTCCGGCTCTCCTCAGGTCCGTCCGCCCAGACACGCACATCGGCGACCGCGGCGGAGGCGGGCGTGAGGGCACCGCACCCCTCCACGATCAGGCCGCGCGACGGATCGACCGTGTGACTCTCGGCTTCCACGTCCTTCCCCCAGTCCCAGCGGTGCCAGGTGCCGATCTCGCCGCGGGAATGCGGGCGCAGCACGTTCTCGAGCGCGAGCCGCCCGCCCTCTGCGAGACCGTCCCAACCGGGATAGAGCGAATCCAGCGCCACCAGCTGCACAGGGCGCTCCGCCGGCCAGGCCTCCGCGAGCCGCCGCGCGAGCGTGGACTTCCCGGCGCCGCTGCGTCCGTCGATCACGACGACGGGATTCGTCGCCCCTGCGGCACGCACGGCAGCGACAATGCGGGCCAGGGCCGCGTCGAGGCACTCCCCGAACGGATCGCTACTTCTTGAGCGCACGGATGATGCGGGTCAGCGCACGGCCTGCGACCCACACGAAGGGAATCCCGACCGCGAGCAGGGTGATGAGGTTCGGCTCGAAGCGCAGCCCCTCCTCGCGACGCACGTACACGCCGAGCGGGATCGCCGTGCCGCCACCCGAGCCGCCCTCCATGCCCTCGCCACTGCCGCCGGCGAAACCGGTCACCGCGAGTGCGACGGGGGTGATGCTGACACCGTCGACGTCGACCGTCTCTCCGTACGCGCTCTTGACCCCGAACGAGGCGGCCTGCTTACCGAGTTCCACTGCGATGTTGGGCATGTCGTCCACGCTACTGGAACCGCGGCCCGGTGTCGCGGGTCATTCCCGCCCGAAGGAGCGCGGATGAGGGCCGTCCCGGCCGTCCCCGCGTCCGACATGCCTGGCTCGGGTGATGGTACTGCTGCCGAACCGTGCGCGGGCATCGTCCAATGCGCCCTCCAGGCGTCGGCGATCGGCGTCGTCGTCCCACAGCGCGAATCCCGCGGAGCCCGCGCTCTGCAGCTTCTCCGCACGAACCCCGAGCAGGCGGATCGGATCGCGGCGCTCGAGGCCGTCGAACAGCGCCGCGGCCGTCTCGCCGATGCGCTGTCCCACGTCGGTCGGTTCGGGCAGCGACTGCGCTCGAGTGATCGTGGAGAAGTCCGAGAAGCGCACCTTGATCGCGACGGTGCGCGCCTCCCAGGATGCCGCGCGCAGACGAGCGCCGACCCGGTCGGCCAGCCGGAGCAGCTCGGCGCGAAGCACGTCCGTGTCGATGATGTCGACATCGAACGTCTCCTCGTGACCGATGCTCTTCTCGACGCGCTCCGTCTCGACCTCGCGAGCGTCCTCCCCCCTGGAGAGCTGCCGGATCCGGCTTCCCGCCGCCGGTCCCAGCGCGCGCTCCAGCATCCCCGGGGCCGCTTCGCGGACGTCGCGGATCGTATGGATGCCGCGGCGCTGCAGCGCCTCGGCCGCCTTCGGCCCGACGCCCCAGATCGCACCCGCCGGCCGAGGATCGAGGAACTCCTGCGTGCGCGCACCCGGCACGATGAGCAGCCCGTCCGGCTTCGACAGCGTGGACGCCATCTTCGCCACATGCTTGGTCGCGGCCACGCCCACGCTGCAGTTGATGCCGACCTCATCGGCGACCCGGCGCCGGATGAGCACCGCGATCTCGCCGGGACTCCCCCACAGCCGTCGCACGCCGCGCACGTCGAGGAAGGCCTCGTCGATCGACAGCGGCTCCACCAGCGGCGTGAACGACTCGAAGATCGACATCACCTGCCCGGAGACGGCCTGATAGCGGGCGAAGTCGGGAGCGACGATCCGAGCATTCGGGCAGAGCCGCAGCGCCTGGGACACCGGCATGGCCGACCGCACACCGAAGCGGCGCGCCTCGTACGACGCGCTGGAGACGACGGATCGCCCATCGGGCGCGCCGATGATGAGCGGCAGTCCACGGAGGGACGGGTCATCCAGTGTGGCCACGGAGGCGTAGAAGGCGTCCATGTCGACGTGCAGGATGCCGGTGCCGCTGTCGTCCGCCCCGGCGGGCGACACGATGCGTCCCGATCCGTCGCCGCGTCCCATACATCCATTCTCGCCGACACCGCCGACATCCGATCCGAGATTCCTGACCGACCGGTCAATCAAAAGCGTATCGTGAGCCTCGACCCCCGATTCGGGAGCCATCTGACCTCGAGGAGGATGAGTTCAATGAAGAGGTGGACACGCTGGCAGGACTGGGTGGCCGTCGCCGCCGGACTGTACGCGGCCCTGGCGAGCATCTGGACGACGCCGCGCACGGCGGCGTCGATGTCCATGATGATCGTGCTGGGCGTGCTGATGATCGCCGCTGGGCTGTGGAGCATGGCGGCGCCCGGACTCGTGTCGATGGAGTGGATCATCGCCGCGATCGGAGCGCTGCTGTTCATCTCGCCCTGGATCGGCGGATTCGCCGGAGACGCGGGACCCGCGTGGACGTCGTGGATCTGCGGATTCATCGGTGCGGCCGCAGGACTGTGGGCGCTGGCGCCCGCCGAGAAGGCGCACAAGGCGTCTCACGGCGGACCGCACGCAGCTCACGCCTGACCTGCACGGCGAACGAAACGGGGCGGCGGACGACCACCGCCCCGCTTCCGTGGAAGGAGCAGTCATGACCGACGAGGCCGACCCGATCGCGACGCGCACACGCATCCTCGACGCCGCAGAGTCGCTCTTCGCCCGGCTCGGCTTCGACGGCGCATCGACGGCACGGATCGCACGCGCTGCCGGGGTGCCGAAGGGGCTGCTGTTCTACTACTTCCCGACCAAGCCCGACCTGCTCGGCAGTCTGATCGAGGAGCGGCTGGGCACCGACTCGATCGACCCGGTGCCGCTCACCGTGCACGGCGATCCCGTGCAGACCCTGCTCAACGTCGGAGACACGGTTCTCAGCGCGCACGCGGCATCCGACGTCCTGCGCGAGATCATCTGGCACGAATCGCACACGCGTCCCGACGTGAGCGCCGCGCTCACGCGCTACCGGCGCGCCCTGCACGAGCTCGTGGAATGCGCGCTGCGCGCGAGCCTGACCGTCAGTGCCGACGAACTCGCCTTGCGGGCGGCGGCGGATGCGTGGGCGGCGACGATCACCGCACGGCCGCTGACAGCCGGCTCGGAGTCACGCCCCCACCTGCACGAACCGGCCAGCCTGCGCGCGATCGCACGGCTGCTCACCGCCGGACTGCTCGTCACCGCGCCGGGTCCTGCGACGACATGACGGTGCCCGGGGCGTCGAACGCCCCGGGCACCGGATGTCACTGCGCGCGCAGGATCACTGCGCGGCGCGCTCCAGGATGAGCTCGCGCACGCGGGCGGCGTCCGCCTGACCCTTCATCGCCTTCATGACCGCGCCGATGATCGCACCGGCGGCCTGCACCTTGCCGTCCTTGATCTTGGCCATCACGTCGGGCTGCGCTGCGAGGGCCTCGTCGATCGCGGCGATCAGCGCGCCGTCGTCCGACACGACGGCCAGACCACGGGCGTCCACGACCTCCTGCGGGGCGCCCTCGCCGGCGATGACGCCCTCGAGCACCTGGCGGGCCAGCTTGTCGGTGAGCGTACCGGCATCCACCAGCTGCTGCAGCGCCGCGACGTTCTCGGGAGCGATCAGGTCGGTCGCCTCGCGCTCGGCCGCGTTCGCCAGGCGGGTGATCTCACCGGTCCACCACTTGCGGGCGGATGCCGGGGACGCGCCGGCCGCGATGGTCGCCTCCACGACCTCGACCAGACCGCTGTTGCGGACGTCCTGGAACTCGAGGTCGGTGAAGCCCCACTCCGCCTTCAGCCGGCGGCGACGCGCGACGGGCTGCTCGGGCAGTGCAGCGCGAAGCTCTTCGATCAGCTCGCGGGCGGGAACCACGGGGAGCAGATCCGGCTCCGGGAAGTAGCGGTAATCGTCGGCATCCGATTTCGGGCGACCCGGCGACGTGGTGCCGGTGTCCTCGTGCCAGTGCCTGGTCTCCTGGGTGATCGTGCCGCCGTCGGCGAGGATGGCCGCCTGACGCTGGATCTCGTAGCGCACCGCGCGCTCGACGGACCGCATCGAGTTGACGTTCTTGGTCTCGGTGCGGGTGCCGAGCTTCTCCTGGCCGCGCGGGCGCAGCGAGACGTTCGCGTCGCAGCGCAGGTTGCCTCGCTCCAGTCGCGCCTCGGAGATGCCGAGGGCGCGGACGATGTCGCGGATGGCGGAGATGTACGCCTTGGCGTACTCCGGCGCACGGTGCTCCGCACCGAAGATCGGCTTCGTGACGATCTCGACGAGCGGAACGCCGGCGCGGTTGTAGTCGACCAGGGAGTACTCGGCGCCTTGGATGCGACCCGTGGAGCCCATGTGCGTGAGCTTGCCGGCGTCCTCCTCCATGTGCGCACGCTCGACCGGGATCGTCACGAGCGTGCCGTCCTCGAGCTCGACCTCGACCGAGCCCTCGAAGGCGATCGGCTCGTCGTACTGGGAGATCTGGTAGTTCTTGCCGAGGTCCGGGTAGAAGTAGTTCTTGCGCGCGAAGCGGCTGGACTCGGCGATCGAGCAGCCCAGCGCCAGACCGAGGCTGATCGACGAACGCACCGCGGTGGCGTTGACCACCGGCAGCGAGCCGGGCAGACCCAGGTCGACCGGGGCGATGAGCGTGTTCGGCTCGGCGCCGTGGAACTCCTCGTTGGCCGGGTTCGGGGCATCGGAGAACATCTTCGTGCGGGTGTTCAGCTCGACGTGCACCTCGAAGCCGAGCACCGGCTCGAACAGCTCGAGAGCCTTGTCGTAGTCCATGAGCTTGACGGCGGCCATCAGCGGGTTCCTCCCAGCACGGGTGCCTTCTCCAGAAGAGGGGCGCCCCACGAATCAAGCAGCGCGGCCTCGAGGGCGGCGCCGACACGGTACAGACGAGCGTCCTCGTGAGCGGGCGCGAGGAACTGGATGCCGACTGGCAGACCGTCCTCGGCGGCGAGTCCGGACGGGATCGAGATGCCCGGCACGCCGGCGAGGTTCGCCGGGATCGTCGTCAGGTCGTTCAGGTACATCTGCAGCGGGTCGTCGATCTTCTCGCCAAGCTTGAACGCCGTGGTCGGCGCCGAGGGCGTCGCGATGACGTCGACCTGCGAGAACGCCTGGTCGAAGTCGCGCTGGATCAGCGTGCGCACCTTCTGCGCGCTGCCGTAGTAGGCGTCGTAGTAGCCGGCCGACAGTGCGTAGGTGCCGAGGATGATGCGGCGCTTGACCTCGGGGCCGAATCCGGCCTCGCGGGTCGCCGACATCACGTCCTCGACAGTCGCGCCGCCCTCCGGGGTGACCCGCAGGCCGAAGCGCACCGAGTCGAACTTCGCCAGGTTGCTGGATGCCTCGGCGGGGAGGATCAGGTAGTACGCCGCGACGCCGTACTCGAAGTGCGGGGCCGAGATCTCGACGATCTCCGCGCCCTGCGCCTCCATCAGCGCCAGCGATTCATGGAAGGAGGCAGCGACGCCGGCTTGGAAGCCGGAGTCGGGCAGCTCCTTGATGACGCCGACCTTGAGACCCTTGAGCACCTGGCCAGTGGCACCCTCGCGGGCGGCGGCGGCGAACGACGGCCACTCGTGCTGCAGTGAGGTGGAGTCCTTGGGGTCGTGGCCGCCGATCACGTCGTGCAGCAGACCCGAGTCGAGCACCGTACGGGTGACGGGGCCGACCTGGTCGAGGCTGGATGCCAGTGCGATCGCGCCGTAGCGGCTGACGCCGCCGTAGGTGGGCTTGATGCCGACCGTGCCGGTGACGTGGGCCGGCTGACGGATAGAACCGCCGGTGTCGGAGCCCAGCGCCAGCGGTGCTTCGAAAGCCGCCACCGCTGCGGCCGAACCGCCGCCCGAGCCACCGGGGATGCGGTCGAGATCCCACGGGTTGTGCGTGGGGCCGAAGGCGGAGTGCTCGGTCGACGAGCCCATCGCGAACTCGTCCATGTTGGTCTTGCCGAGCGGGATCAGCCCGGCGGCGCGCGAACGCGCCACGACGGTCGCGTCGAAGGGCGACATGTACCCCTCGAGGATCTTCGATCCGCTGGTGGAGGGCATGTCGGTGGTCACCAACACGTCCTTGACCGCCAGCGGCACCCCGGCGATCGGGCCGAGCTGCTCGCCCGCCGCGCGACGCGCGTCGATCTCGGCGGCGGCCGCGAGCGCGTTCTCGTTGACGTGCAGGAAGGCGCGCACGTCGCCGTCGACGGCGGCGATGCGGTCGAGGTGCGCCTGCGTGGCCTCGACGCTCGAGATCTCGCCGGCGGTGAGCTTCTCGCCCAGCTCGGCGGCGGACAGGCGGATGATGTCGCTCACTGCTCTTCTCCCAGGATGGCGGTCACACGGAAGCGGCCGTCTGCGGCATCCGGGGCGTTCTGCAGCACCTGCTCGTGCGTCAGAGTCTGGCCGACCTCGTCCGGTCGGAAGACGTTGCTCAGCGGGATCGGGTGGCTGGTGGCGACGACGTCGGGGGTCGCCACCTCGGACACCTTCGCGATGTTGTCGACGATGGCGTCGAGCTGACCTGTCAGCTGCGTCACCTCGTCATCGGAGAGCTGGATGCGCGCGAGCACGCCGAGATGGCGCACGAGATCAGGGGTGATTTCAGACACCCCCTCATCCTACGAGACTGCTCCCCGCTCATTGAGCGAGCGCCAGCGGGATGAAACGCATCGGAATAGGGTGGTGAGGTGACGACGTTCGTACCCCCGCGCCCCTGGACCGCCAGCTACGCAGACGGTGTTCCCGAGGACCTCTCCCCCGTCTCCGGGTCGCTGATCGACATCGTGGCCGCTTCCGCGCGCGATTATCCGGATGCTCCGGCCCTGCAGTTCTTCGGCCGAGAGACCAGCTACCGGCAGCTGCAGGAGCAGATCGACCGCGCCGCAGCGGGCCTGCGCGACCTCGGCGTCGGTGCAGGCGACCCGGTCGCGATCGTGCTGCCGAACTCGCCGCAGCACATCGTCGCGTTCTACGCGGTGCTGCGCCTGGGCGCCGTCGTCGTCGAGCACAATCCGCTGTACACACCGCGCGAGCTGCGCAAGCAGTTCGAGGATCACGGCGCCAAGCACGCGATCGTGTGGAACAAGGTCGTGAAGTCGGTGCAGGAGTTCCCCGCCGACCTCGCCGTGCAGAGCCTGATATCGGTGGACGTCGTGAACGGTATGCCGTTCGGCATGCGCCTCGCGCTGAAGCTGCCGGTGCAGAAGGCCCGCGAGTCGCGTGAGGCACTGACCGAGAAGGTCCGCGGCACCATCCCGTGGGAGCAGGTCCTGAGGGCCGAGCCGATCCCGGCCTCCCACCCCAAGCCTGCGACCGACGACCTGGCGATCATCCAGTACACCTCCGGCACCACCGGCACTCCGAAGGGTGCCGCGCTGACGCACCGCAACCTGCTGGCGAACGCCGCGCAGGCGCAGGCCTGGGTGCCGCAGATCCAGCGCGGCAAGGGCTGCGTCGTCTATGCCGTGCTTCCGATGTTCCACGCCTACGGGCTGACGCTCTGCCTCACGTTCGCGATGTCCATGGGTGCCCGCCTCGTGCTGTTCCCGAAGTTCGACCCGGATCTCGTGCTGGATGTCGCGAAGAAGCATCCTGCGACCTTCCTGCCGCTGGTGCCGCCGATCGCCGAGCGTCTGCTCGCGGCGGCGAAGGAGAAGGGCGTGTCGCTGGCCGGCACCGAGGTCGCGATCTCGGGCGCCATGGCGCTGCCGCACGAGCTGGTGGTGCCGTTCGAGGAGGCCACGGGCGGCTACCTGGTCGAGGGGTACGGCCTCAGCGAGTGCTCCCCCGTGCTGATGGCGAACCCCGTCGCCGACAATCGCGTGCCGGGAACGGTCGGCCTGCCTCTGCCGGGCACCGAGTGCCGGGTCATCGACCCCGACGACCCCACGCGGGACGTCGAGCCCGGCTCTGCGGGCGAGCTGGTCGTGCGCGGTCCGCAGGTGTTCCAGGGCTATTACGGAAAGCCCGAAGAGACCGAGGCCGTGTTCGTGGACGGCTGGTTCCGCACCGGTGACATCGTCACGATCGACGACGGCGGATTCGTCCGCATCGTCGACCGCATCAAGGAGCTCATCATCACCGGCGGCTTCAACGTCGCGCCGACCGAGGTCGAGGGTGTGCTGCGCCAGCACCCTGACGTGCTGGATGCCGCCGTGATCGGCCTCCCGAGCAGCCACTCCGGCGAGGAGGTCGTCGCCGCGATCGTCGTCGACGGCGCCACAGACCTCGACGTGGAGGCCGTGCGCGAGTTCGCCCGCGGCATCCTGACTCCGTACAAGGTTCCTCGTCGTCTGTTCGTCGTCGACGAGCTGCCGAAGTCGCTGATCGGCAAGGTGCTGCGTCGCGAGGTCAAGGAGCGTCTGCTGGAGCTCAACTCGGGCGACTGACGGGGCGTTCTCCCAGCGCTGAAGGGCGCCCGCGCTGTACGGTTGGGAAGTGACTTCCCCTGAGACTGCCGAGGCCGAGACGCCCGCCACCCCCGGATTCGCTGAGATCGGCATCACCGGGCCGGTGCTGAAGGCCATCCACGACCTCGGCTACGAGACCCCGTCGCCGATCCAGGCGGCGACGATCCCGCTGCTGCTGCAAGGCCGCGACGTGCTCGGCACCGCGCAGACCGGAACGGGGAAGACGGCCGCGTTCGCGCTGCCGGTGCTGGAGAACCTCGACCTCACGCAGAAGACGCCGCAGGTGCTCGTGCTGGCCCCGACCCGCGAGCTCGCCCTGCAGGTGTGCGAGGCGTTCGAGTCGTACTCGGCGCGGATGAAGGACGTCCGGGTGCTTCCGGTCTACGGCGGCCAGGCCTACGGCGTGCAGCTGTCCGCACTGCGCCGCGGCGTTCACATCGTCGTCGGCACGCCCGGCCGCATCATGGACCACCAGGCCAAGGGCACCCTCGACCTCTCCGAGCTCAAGTACCTCGTGCTCGACGAGGCCGACGAGATGCTGAAGATGGGCTTCGCCGAGGACGTCGAGCAGATCCTCGCTCAGACGCCCGAGGAGAAGCAGGTCGCCCTGTTCTCGGCGACCATGCCCGCGACGATCCGCCGTCTGGCACAGCAGTACCTGCGCGACCCGGAAGAGGTCGCGATCAAGGGCAAGACCACGACCAACCAGAACATCACCCAGCGCTACCTGGTGGTGTCCTACGCGCAGAAGGTCGACGCGCTCACCCGCATCCTCGAGGTGGAGAACTTCGACGGGATGATCGTGTTCGTCCGGACGAAGAACGAGACCGAGACGCTCGCCGAGAAGCTGCGCGCCCGAGGGTACTCCGCCGCCGCGATCAACGGCGACGTCCCGCAGGCGCAGCGCGAGCGCTCCGTGAACCAGCTGAAGGACGGCAAGCTCGACATCCTCGTGGCGACGGATGTCGCGGCTCGCGGCCTCGACGTCGAGCGCATCAGCCACGTCGTCAACTTCGACATCCCCACCGACACCGAGTCGTACGTGCACCGCATCGGCCGCACCGGCCGCGCCGGCCGCTCGGGCGACGCGATCAGCTTCATCACCCCGCGCGAGCGCTACCTGCTCAAGCACATCGAGAAGGCGACGCGCCAGCAGCCCACGCAGATGCAGCTGCCCACGCTCGAGGACGTCAACACGACCCGCCTCACCCGCTTCGACGACGCCATCACGGCGGCGCTCGAGGAGACCACGCGCATCGAGGGCTTCCGCGACATCATCGCGCACTACGTGCGCAACCACGACGTGCCGGAGGCGGATGTCGCCGCGGCGCTCGCCGTGGTCGCGCAGGGCGCCACTCCCCTGCTGCTGGACCCCGCGACGGACGAGCTCTCGCGCGCCGTCGAGCGCGACAACCGCCCGCCGCGCGAACGCACGGACCGCGGCGATCGTGCCGACCGCGGTGATCGCACGCCCCGCGAGCGTCGAGGTCGCGGGGACTACGCCGCCTACCGCATCGAGGTCGGCCGGCGCCAGCGCGTCGAGCCGCGCCAGATCGTCGGAGCGCTGGCGAACGAGGGTGGTCTGGGCCGGGACGACTTCGGCGCCATCTCGATCAAGCCGGACTTCTCGATCGTCGAGCTGCCGGTGAACCTCGACCCGTCGGTGCTCGAGCGGCTGCGCGACACCCGGATCTCCGGTCAGCTGATCGAGATCAAGCCGGACCGCGGGGTTCCGAACCGCCGCGCCCCGCGCGACGGCGGGTACAAGGGCAACCGCGACAATCGCGGAGACCGGTACGACCGCGACGCGCGCCCCGCGCGCAAGCCGCGCCACAAGGGCTGAGCTGCCGACCGCACGGCCTCTTGTCGAGTGCACGGCTCGTTCACGCGAGCATCCCGTGCGCTCGGCAACAGGTCGTGCGCTCGACGACCGACGCGCTGCGCGTCCTATCCCGACATCCGAGCGGGATGGGCGACGCCCGGCTGCGCAACCCTGATGCGCCTCGCCAGATCTGCGACGTCAACCGGCGCGGATGTGTCGACCTCGACCACCGGGAAGCCGGTCATCGGCCTGGCCGCATCCACCGCGGCCTCCCACTCGTCGATGCGAGCCTGATCGTCGTGCACGGCATGGCGCGGACGGGTCAGATAGCGCTCGCGCATGACGTCACGCGGCGCCTCGCACCAGACCTCGATCCCCACGGGGGACCCGACCGACTCCCAGCCGCGACGAAACCACTCCTCGTCGCGTCCGGCGAGCCAGACCGACTCGACGAGCACCGTGCCCTCCAGCATCCCGACGATCCGCCACAGGGCATCGGCCGCCAGCGCACCGATCGCACGCGTCGGCAGCGGCGCATCGACAGCGTCACCGAGCGCCTCCTTGATGGCGTCCTTCGAGACGAGCGGAAATCCGAGCACAGCGGCGAGCGGTCCGGCGAGACTGGTCTTGCCGGCGCCCGCCATGCCGTTCAGGACGACGAGACGGTCAGGCATCCAGCGCCGCCGGCCCCTCAGTGACGAGGACGTGGAACTGCGCGGCATCCAGAACACGGATCCCGAGATCCTCCGCCTTCGCGAGCTTGGAACCTGCACCAGGACCCGCGGCGACGAAGTCGGTCTTCTTCGAGACCGATGAAGCGGCTTTGCCGCCGGCTTTGATGATCGCCTCCTGTGCCCCCTCGCGGGTGTACCCGTCGAGCGATCCTGTCGCGACCACGGTCAGACCGTCCAGCACACCGCCTTCCGCGACGGCGGCACCCGGCCCGGGATGCCCCGGAGTGGCCCACTGCACGCCGGCCTCCGCCCACTGACGCACGATGTCCTGATGCCAGTCGACCTCGAACCAGCTCAGCAGCGAATCCGCGATGATGCCGCCGACGCCCTCGACAGCCGCGAGCTCGTCGCGACTGGCGGCCCGGATCGCGTCGAGCGAGCCGAACCACTGTGCGAGAGCGCGCGCCGCGACCGGACCCACGTGCCGGATGTTCAGCGAGACCAGCAGTCGCCAGAGCTCCTTGGTCTTGGCCTTCTCGAGCTCGGCGATGAGCTTGATCGCCGAGGACGACGGCTGAGGGCCTTCGATCCCATCCTTCTTCTCGGCCGCCGTGGGGTTGCGACGGAACGGCGAGCGGGTCTTCACGACGCCGTCGTCGTCCTCCTTGGGCAGGCCCGTCTCGGAGTCCCGCACTACGACGGAGATCGGCACGAGGTCTTCCAGCACGAGCGAGAACAGCCCCGCCTCGGTGTCGAGCGGTGGCTCTGCAGGGAGGCTGGGCTGCGTCAGCGCTGCCGCCGTGACCTCGCCGAGCACCTCGATGTCCAGCGCCCCGCGCGACCCGATGTGCTCCACGCGCCCGCGCACCTGCGCCGGGCAGGAGCGGGTGTTCGGGCAGCGCAGGTCGATGTCGCCCTCCTTGGCCGGAGCGAGGATCGACCCGCACTCCGGGCAGGCCTCCGGCATCACGAACTCGCGCTCGGTGCCGTCGCGCTTCTCGACCACCGGGCCGAGGACCTCGGGGATCACGTCGCCGGCCTTGCGCAGCACGACAGTGTCGCCGATCAGCACGCCCTTCGCCTTCACGACGTCCTTGTTGTGCAGGGTCGCCTGCCGCACGACGGAGCCCGCGACGTGGGCGGGCGCCATCACCGCGAACGGCGTCGCCCGGCCGGTGCGGCCGACCGAGACGACGATGTCGAGCAGCTTCGTCTGCACCTCCTCCGGCGGGTACTTGTACGCGATCGCCCAGCGCGGAGCACGGCTGGTCTGCCCGAGCTCGGCGTGCAGCTCCAGCTCGTCGACCTTGACGACGATGCCGTCCAGCTCATGCTCGATGTCGTGCCGGTGCTCGCCGAAGTAGGCGACGAAGTCGGCCACCTCGTCGAGGGTGTGGCAGACCTTGGTGTGCGGGCTGGTGGGCAGCCCCCACCCGGCGAGCAGGTCGTAGACCTCGCTCTGCGCGGCGACCGGCGGGTTCTCCCACGCGCCGATGCCGTGTACGTAGAGCGACAGCGACTCCGTGCGCAGCAGACCCGCTTCGAGCTCGAGGCCGTCCTTCTTGTCGAGCTGCTGACGCAGGCCGCCGCTCGCCGCGTTGCGCGGGTTGGCGAAGGAGGGGAAGCGTCGGGCGGCGGCTGCGCGCGCCTTCTCCTCGTCGAACGGCTTCTTCGCACCCGAGCGCGCCTCCCAGCGCGCGAGCGCGTCCGCATACGCGCGATCGCGGAACGCGGCCTGTGCGGCGTTGAGCCGCTCGAACGCGGCGACGGGGATGAAGACCTCGCCGCGCACCTCGACGATCGACGGATGCCCGGTGCCGCTCAGTCGCGGCGGGATGTCGGACAGACGCAGAGCGTTCTCGGTGACGATCTCACCCACACGCCCGTCGCCTCGGGTCGCCGCCGAAGTCAGCACGCCGTTCTCGTATCGGAGGTTGATCGCGAGACCATCGATCTTCAGCTCGGTGAGCCAGGCGACGTCGCGACCGGCAGCGGCCTTGGTCTTCAGCTCCCAGTCCCGAAGCTCGTCGAGCGAGAACACATTGTCGAGACTCAGCATCCGCTCCGCATGCTCGATGGTGTCGAGGCCGGTGGCCTCAGCCGCGCCGACCATCTGCGTGGGCGAGTCCTGCCCCTGCAGCTCGGGATGCAGGCGCTCGAGCTCTTCGAGCCGCCGCATCCAGCCGTCGTAGGTGGCGTCGTCGACGAGCGAGGTGTCACGACCGTAGTAGGCGTCCTTCGCATCGAGGATGCGGGTCGTCAGGTCTTCGGCCTCATTGCGGGCGTCTTCCAGCGAGATGTTCTCCGGCACGGATCGAGTCTACGAGCGCCCGCCGACATCCGCCGGGCGCGTCGCGACGACTAGTCTGAGCCGGTGACCCGAGTGATGACGACGGTGTTCCTGCACGACGACGAGCGCGTCCTGCTCCTGCACCGCGAGGGATCCCGCATCATCGAGGATTCCTGGGTCGGCGTCGGTGGACACGTCGAGCCTGAAGAGTACGCGCAGGATGCCGCGCTGCGCGAGCTCACGGAGGAAGTCGGTTTGCGCTCTTCCGACCTGCGCGACCTCCGCCTGCGCTACACGGCGACCAGGGACACCGGTTCTGAGACGAGGGTCGTGCACTACTTCACCGCGCGACTCGCCGACGGGGTCGTGGCCCCTACGAGCTGCACGGAGGGCACTCTGCGCTGGTTCGCCCTCGATGCTGATCTGTCGGGACTCGCCATGCCGCCGACCGGCCGGATCGTCCTCGATCACTGGCAGCGCATGGGCCGCTTCGATGCGAAGACTCGCGACGTGCGGGTGACACGCTCAGGCGACGTCTCCATCGTCCCGCTTGAACGTTGCCGCGCGATTCAACCGGGGACTGCACCTACTCTGGAGGCGTGACGACGCACACCCACGATCTGACGTTCTCCGAGACCGAGGTGCGGAAGCGATTCAACAGTTGGGACGATGACGAGCCAGACAGGGAGTGGACGTGCCTTCGCATCCTCGCCCAGCAAGCTCCGGATCTGGCGCCCCGGCCGCTCCGCCGAGAGACGGCGGAGGGTGCCCCGGTGATCGTCATGGAGCGTCTTCCGGGCACGCCCCTCGGGAGCGGGCCCCTCACCAGCCGGCAGGGTGAGGCGCTGGGGGCCGCGCTACGGCGACTCTTCGACGTGGAGTTCGCCGCCGTCGCGGCGACCGGCCTCGGTGAGCGGCGCCTCGGCGCTTCAACGCTCCGCACGCACCTGGTCGCCTGGGCGGCCGGACCGCACGACCTCAACCCGCTGCAGGAGCCGGGACTCGTCGAGCGGGCGCTGAGCGGCGCGCGCGAGTTCCTCACGAAGTCGCCGGCGCCCGCATTCGAGCTCTCCGTGCTCGGCATCGCCGACCTCAATCCCGCCAACGTGCTGTGGGACGGCAGAGTCTGTCGCCTCGTCGACTTCGAGGACGGCGGCCTCTCCGACCCGGCGTTCGAGCTCGCCGATCATGTGGAGCACCTCGCAGGCCGCGGCGTGTACGACGCCGACGCGCTCATCCGGGCGGTCGGCCTCTCCACCGCCGAGCGGGAGCGACTCGCCGAGTGGCGCACCTTCTGGGCGATCTTCTGGCTGATCATGCTGCTGCCGGGCAACGGCGGCTTCCTGCGCAACCCGCCGGGAACGACGGAAGAACAGGCCGGGCGTGTGCTGCGCATGCTCGACGCGACCCCAGAACTGCAGCGCGGGCGACGAAGCCCTGGTCGTCAGGCCCCGACCGGCACCGCCGACACCGTCGTGTCGATGGTGAACTGACCCAGTACGCGAGTCCCGACGTAGAGCACCGCGCTCTGTCCGGGCGCGACCCCGTCGAGCGGCTCGACGGGCACGACCCGCACCCCGGCATCCGTCACGAACGCGCGCGCCGGAACCGGCTCGGCATGGGCGCGGATCTGCACCTCGCAGTCGAACTCGGATGCCGCGGGGGCGGCGCCCGCCCAGGAGAACCGCTCCCCCGAGATCTCGGCGATCGCCAGCGCCTCCTTGGGACCCACGACAACTGTGTTCGAGACCGGTCGCACCTCGAGCACGAACCTCGGCTTGCCGTCCGCGGCGGGGACGCCTAGGCGCAGTCCCTTCCGCTGCCCGACCGTGAACGCGTGCGCGCCGTCGTGCGTGCCCACGACTTCGCCGTCACGATCCACAATCGACCCCTGCTCCGCGCCGACCTTCTCGGCCAGCCACCCGCGGGTGTCTCCGTCCGGGATGAAGCAGATGTCGTGGCTGTCCGGCTTCTGCGCCACGCTCAGACCGCGCTCGGCGGCCTCCGCACGCACCAGCGCCTTCGACGGCGTGGATCCCAGCGGGAAGTAGGTGTGTGCGAGCTGCTCGGCGTTCAGGACGCCCAGCACATACGACTGGTCCTTCGCATTGTCCGAGGCGCGGTGCAGTTCGAGGCCGTCGGAACCGTCGACCAGCGTCGCATAGTGCCCGGTGCAGACCGCGTCGAAGCCGAGCTCGATCGCCCGCTCCAGCAGGGCCGCGAACTTGATCTTCTCGTTGCACCGCAGGCAGGGGTTCGGAGTGCGCCCGGCCTTGTACTCCGAGATGAAGTCCTCGATCACGTCGTCGCGGAAGCGCTCGGAGAAGTCCCAGACGTAGAACGGGATGCCGAGCAGATCGGCGGCGCGCCGGGCATCCATCGCGTCCTCGATCGTGCAGCATCCTCGGCTGCCGGTGCGCAGCGTGCCACCGGCGCGGGAGAGCGCCAGGTGCACGCCGACCACGTCGTGGCCGGCCTCCACCGCGCGGGCCGCCGCCACCGCGGAGTCGACCCCTCCGCTCATCGCCGCCAGAATACGCATGGGTTCCAGTCTACGAGCGGGTGGCTGGAGAGGTGCCTGACGCCCGCGCATAGGCATCACCGATCGTCGCGAGCACGGCGTCGACGTCGGCATCGGTCGAGGTGCGTCCGAGTGTGAAGCGCAGCACGCCCCGGGCGTCCTGCTCGCTCCGTCCCAGCGCCATGACCACGTGCGACGGTTCCGCGACCCCGGCCTGGCAGGCGGAGCCCGTGGATGCCGCGACACCGGCCATGTCGAGCAGGAACAGCAGGCTCTCGCCCACCGCCCCGGGGAACAG
Source organism: Microbacterium sp. MAH-37 (assembly GCF_009758255.1). Lineage (GTDB taxonomy): Bacteria > Actinomycetota > Actinomycetes > Actinomycetales > Microbacteriaceae > Microbacterium. Next base: position 288,358 of record NZ_WSEN01000007.1, on the reverse strand, counting down.
CAGGTGCGCGTTGCCGGGTAGTCGCTCCACGGGATCGCCGAGGAGCTCGGCCTGCGGCACGGCCACACGGATGCCGGATATCAGACGATCGCGCAACGCGATCAGGCGCGCCGTCTCCGCTCCGCGCTCAGCCTCCGCCATCTCCAGCGCGACGGCGAAGGCCGCCGCGCCCGCGACATCCTGTGTGCCGGCGCGCAGCCCGCGCTGCTGAGCGCCGCCGTGCAGCAGCGGAGTCATGCGCGCCGTGCGCGCCACGACGAGCGCGCCGATACCGACCGGGGCACCGAGCTTGTGCCCGGCGACCGTCATGGCGACGAGCCCTACGCCGGCAGCAACCTCTCCGCGCAGCTCGCGGAACGAGAGAGGTACGTGTCCCCAGGCGGCCACGGCGTCCAGGTGCAGCGGCACTCCGGCATCCGCTGCGGCGGTCGAAAGCGCAGCACCGTCGTTGATCGTGCCGACCTCGTTGTTCGCCGCGAGGGCCGTGGCCAGTGCGGCACCCGGCAACGCTTCCGCGAAGGAACTGACAGGGATCCGCCCGACCGCATCCAGCGGCACCGCGCGGACACCGGCACCGGCAGCCGCCAGCGCGGCCGCGGTGTCCATCGTCGCGTGGTGCTCGCCGTCCGGCAGCACGATCGCATCCGTACCCTCAGCTCGTGAGGCCCACAACCCGTGCAGCGCCGTGTTGATCGACTCCGTCCCGCCCGAGGTGAACACCACCTCGATCGGGTCGCAGCCCAGCACGGCCGCGGCGCGCTCGCGCGACTCCTCCAGCAGCCGTCGCGCATCCTGTCCCGCACCGTGAGTGGACGACGCGTTCCCCACGACAGCGGATGCCTCGAGCCAGGCATCCCGCGCCTCAGCGCGCAGCGGCGCGGTGGCGGCGTGGTCGAGATAGAAGCGCATGAGTCCATCCTCCCAGCCGTACGCCTGGAACGGGCGAGACCGGGGGTCACGCGACCCGGTATCCGGATTCATCGCGAGGCCGCTGTGGCATCTAGGCTGTCTCCATGCTCCCGACGTCCCGCACGCCCCTCGGCGGCGCCGCGCTCGACGACCTCGGCGTCCGGCTCCACGACGACGTGGGGACCCTCCGGATCTGGTCGCAGAACGCCTCCTCGATCGAGCTCGTGATCTTCGACGCGACCGACCTGGACTGGGAGACCGCGCAGCTGCCCCTCGAACGCCGCCCCGGCGGCGTCTGGGAGGTCACCACCGACCTCCTGCAGCCCGGTGTGCGCTACGCGATCCGCGTCGACGGCCCGCACGGCCCCGGCAACACCTTCAACTCCGAGACGCTGCTCCTGGACCCGTACTCGCGAGGGCTCGCACAGGGCGACGGCTACGAGGAATGGCGCTCCGTCGTCATCGCCGACGGGTTCGACTGGGGCGGCGTGCCGAAGCCGAACACCCCGCTCGATCGCACCGTGATCTACGAGGGCCACCTCAAAGGCATGACCAAGCGGCATCCCGGCGTGCCGCCCGCACTGCACGGCACGTATGCCGGACTCGCGCACCCTGCGATGATCGAGTACTTCCAGTCGCTCGGAGTCACGGCGATCGAGCTCCTCCCCGTGCACGCGTTCGTGCCGGAGCCGCGCCTGCTCGAGAAGGGCCTCACGAACTACTGGGGCTACAACACCCTGAGCTTCTTCACGCCGCACACCGCGTACGCCACCGAGGAGTCCCGCAAAGAGGGCCCAGAGGCGGTGCTCGCGGAGTTCAAGGGCATGGTGCGGCTGCTGCACGAGGCCGGCCTCGAGGTCATTCTCGACGTCGTCTACAACCACACCAGCGAAGAGGGTCTGGGCGGCCCGCGCTCCAGCTTCCGCGGCATCGACAACGCCCGCTACTACCGTCAGACGGCCGACGGCGCCTACATCGACACCACCGGCGTCGGCAACACCGTGAACACGGCGACGGAGGCCGCAGCGCGGCTCGTGCTCGATTCGCTGCGGTACTGGGCGCAGGAGATGCAGATCGACGGCTTCCGCTTCGACCTGGCCGCCGCGCTCGGCCGCGACGCGAATCACGAGTACACCCGCGAGCACCCGCTGCTGCAGGCGATCGCCGACGATCCTGCGCTGCAGGGCGTCAAGCTCATCGCCGAGCCCTGGGACGTCGGGATGGGCGGATGGCAGACCGGCAACTTCCCGGCCGGCTGGAGCGAGTGGAACGATCGTTACCGCGACCGCGCCCGCAACTTCTGGCTCAGCGACATCGACTACGCCCGCCGCGCCTCCACTCCGGTCGGCATCGGAGGCTTCGCCAATCGGCTCGCCGGCTCCGCGAACACCTACAGCGAGGAGCGCGGACCGCTCGCCAGCATCAACTTCGTCACCGCGCACGACGGGTTCACCCTGCACGACCTGGTGTCCTACGACGTAAAGCACAACGAGGCGAACGGCGAGAACAACCACGACGGCGCCGACATGAACCGGTCCTTCAACCACGGAGCTGAGGGCCCCACCGACGATCCGTCCATCCTCGCCTCGCGCCGCAAGGCGATGCGCAACCTGCTGGGCACGCTGCTGCTCTCGGCCGGCATCCCGATGATCACCGCCGGGGACGAGTTCGGCCGCACCCAGCGCGGCAACAACAACGCGTACTGCCACGACTCCGCCCTGACCTGGCTGAGCTGGGACCACGAGCCCTGGCAGCAGGACCTGCGCGAGCATGTCGCCCTGCTCACCCGGCTCCGCGCCGAGAACCCGGCACTCCGTCCCGCGCGCTACGCCCGGCTGGGTGAGCACGTGCCGAATGCGTCGGTCATGAACTGGTACGGCCAGGACGGCGAGACCATGTCGCTCGAGCAGTGGAACGACCCGAGTCACCGAACCCTTCAGTACGTCGCCGCGTCGACACCTGACAAGGAGGCGTTCAACCGCATCCTGCTCATCGTGCACGGCACGGAGGCGCCGATCGACGTGCGCCTGCCCGAGTCGATCGAGGGCGCGACCGCGTTCGTGTCGCTCTGGTCGAGCGCGGACGAACGCCCTGACGGCGCCCTCCGAAGCTACGCACCCGGCGACGTGCTGCCCGTCCTCGGGACGTCGATGCAGCTCTTCCGGATCGAGTGACGGGGTCCGTTCGGACGCCCTTCGCCACGCGAATCCCGCAAGCTACCCGCTTTCCATGGTGCGCGGTACATTCAAGGTGTGGCTGCTCGTTCTGTCTCGAATCCGGCGGTGCTCCGAAGCCCCGCACAGATCCCCGTGCGGCCCGCCGCAGAGCAGGAGGAAGCCGCGCCGGGCACCTTGCTCGGACGCATACCGCTCGCCGACCCGTCGCCGACGGCTCCGGGCGGCTTCTCGCCGAAGGCCTTCGCCGGCGAGGTGGTCCCGTTCCGCGTCGTCGCATTCCGCGAGGGGCATGATCTCATCGGCACGCACGTGCGGCTGCGCTCCCCCGGCGGCGAGGAGAGCCTGCACCGGCTGAGCCCGCAGAACGACGGCACCGACGGCTGGCAGACGCAGATCGCACTGGATGCCGCCGGCACCTGGGCCTTCCGGTTCGAAGGGTTCTCCGACGACTTCGCCACCTGGGCGCATGCCGCCGAGGTGAAGGCGGAGGCCGGCGTCGATCTCGAGGTCATGAGCATCGCAGGCGCGCAACTGCTCGCCCGCGCCGCCGGCGAGCAGGATCGAGCCGTCGGCGAGCGCCGCGCGCTCAACGCTGCTGCGAAGCGCCTGAAGGGCGCGGATGCCGGCACCCTCGTGTCCGTCGCGACCGATGCCGCGCTGACGGACTTCTTCGCCGATCGACCGCTCGTCACGCTCGCCTCCGCGACGGCCTGGGGCACGCTCCTGGTGGAGCGCACCGCCGCCGGGTGCGGCGCCTGGTACGAGTTCTTCCCGCGCTCCGAGGGCGCGAAGCGCCGTAAGGACGGCAGCATCGTCAGCGGCACGTTCCGCTCCGCGATGAAGCGCCTGCCCGCCATCGCCGACATGGGCTTCGACGTGCTGTACCTGCCGCCGATCCATCCGATCGGACGCACGCACCGCAAGGGTCCGAACAACACGCTCGTCGCAGGCCCCGACGACCCGGGCTCGCCCTGGGCGATCGGCTCCGCGGCGGGCGGGCACGACGCCGTGCATCCCGACCTCGGCACCCTCGCCGACTTCCGCGCCTTCGTGCGCGCCGCGAACAAGGCCGGTATCGAGGTGGCCCTCGACCTCGCGCTGCAGGCATCTCCGGACCATCCCTGGGTCGATGCCCACCCCGAGTGGTTCACGACGCTGCCCGACGGCACCATCGCGTACGCCGAGAATCCGCCCAAGAAGTACCAGGACATCTATCCGCTGAACTTCGACAACGACCCGGAGGGTCTCTACGCCGAGGTGCTGCGCGTCGTGGAGCACTGGATCGCGCAGGGCGTGCGCATCTTCCGCGTCGACAATCCGCACACCAAGCCGCTGCGGTTCTGGGAATGGCTGATCGGCACCGTGAACGCCGCCCACCCCGACATCGTGTTCCTCGCCGAGGCGTTCACCCGCCCGGCACCGATGCGGGGACTCGCCGCCGCGGGGTTCCAGCAGAGCTACTCCTACTTCACCTGGCGCAACACCAAGGCCGAGCTCGAGGAATTCCTCACATCGGTGTCCACGACCACCGCGGACTACATGCGTCCGAACCTCTTCGTGAACACCCCTGACATCCTCACCGAATACCTGCAGTACGGGGGGCGCGCGGCCTACCGCATCCGCGCCTGCATCGCCGCGACGGCCGCGCCGCTGTTCGGCGTGTACGCCGGGTACGAGCTGTTCGAGAACGTGGCCCGCCCCGGCTCCGAGGAGAACATCGACAACGAGAAGTACGAGTACAAGCTACGGGACTGGGCGGGCGCCGAGCAGCGCGGCGACTCACTGGCCCCGCTTCTGCGCCGCCTGAACGCCCTGCGCCGCGAGCATCCGGCGTTGCGTCAGCTGCGCAACATCTCGTTCCACTGGAGCGACGACGACGCGATCCTGGTGTACTCCAAGCACCTCGACGCCGCCTTCACCGGCACCGGATCCGACGACACGATCATCGTCGTCGCCAACGTCGATCCGCACTCCGTGCGCGAGACCACCGTGCACCTCGACACCACGCTCTGGGGCGTCACGCCCGGCGACCCGTTCGAAGTCGAGGATCTGCTCACCGGCGCGGTCTGGACCTGGACCGACCACGACTACGTGCGGCTCGACGCCTTCGCCGAGCCGGTGCACATCCTGAGGGTGAAGGAGCGATCATGAGCTACGTCGAGGACGTCTCCGTCTCTGCCGCGTGGGAGAGCATCGCGCACGGCGCGCACCACGACCCGCACTCGGTGCTCGGGTCCCATCCGAGCACGGATGCCGTGGGCAGGACCACGACTGTGATCCGGGTGCGCCGTCCGCTCGCCGAGTCGGTCTCGGCGGTGTTCGCCGACGGCAGCCGGCTGGAGCTCGGTCATGTCGTGCACGGCATCTGGGAGGGCAGCCACGACGGACCACCGGTCGCCTACCGGATCGCGACCGTCTACGAGGGCCGGGACGAGGACCTCAGCGGAGACCCTTACCGGCACCCGCCGGCACTCGGCGAGGTCGATCTGCACCTGATCGGCGAGGGGCGCCACGAGCGGCTCTGGGAGGCACTGGGAGCGCACCCCCGTATCCTCGACGGCGAGACCGGGGTCGACTTCGCTGTCTGGGCGCCGAACGCGCAGGCCGTGCGCGTGACGGGCGACTTCAACGGCTGGAACGGCGAGGGCCACGCCATGCGCTCTATGGGCTCGAGCGGGGTCTGGGAGCTCTTCATCCCGGACGTGGCCGTCGGGGCGACCTACAAGTTCCAGCTGCTCACACCGGACGGCCGCTGGATCTTCAAGGCCGACCCGATGGCGCAGGCCGCGGAGGTTCCTCCCGCGACGGCGTCTGTGGTCACTCTCGATGCGTACACCTGGGCCGACGGCGCCTGGATGACCCGTCGTGCGGCGACGCACGCCGTCGCCCAGCCGATGTCGGTCTACGAGGTGCATCTCGGATCGTGGCGCGGCGGGATGAGCTACCGCGACGTCGCGCAACCCCTCATCGAGCACGTCACCACCACCGGTTTCACGCATGTCGAGCTGATGCCTGTCGCGGAGCATCCGTTCGGCGGGTCCTGGGGGTACCAGGTCACCGGCTACTACGCGCCCACCAGCAGGTACGGCACCCCGGACGACCTGCGCTATCTCATCGATCAGCTGCACCAGGCGGGCATCGGCGTGATCCTGGACTGGGTGCCTGGGCACTTCCCGAAGGACGACTTCGCGCTCGCCCGCTTCGACGGCAGACCGCTCTACGAGCATCCGGATCCGCGCCGCGGCGAGCATCAGGACTGGGGCACGCTGATCTTCGACTACGGGCGCAACGAGGTGCGCGGGTTCCTCGTCGCCAACGCGCTGTACTGGTTGTCCGAGTTCCACATCGACGGCCTGCGGGTCGACGCCGTGGCCTCCATGCTCTACCTGGACTACTCGCGACGGGACGGCGAGTGGGAGCCGAACGTCCACGGCGGCAGGGAGAACCTCGAGGCGATCCGCTTCCTGCAGGAGGTCAACGCGACCGCCTATCGCAGTTTCCCCGGCATCGTGATGATCGCGGAGGAGTCCACCGCGTTCCCTGGTGTCACCGCGCCCACGACAGCCGCGGGACTCGGGTTCGGATTCAAATGGAACATGGGCTGGATGAACGACTCGCTGGAGTACATGAAGCGGGATCCGATCCACCGATCGCACCATGAGGGCGAGATGACGTTCTCGTTCGTGTACGCCTTCGGCGAGAACTACGTGCTGCCGATCAGTCACGACGAGGTCGTGCACGGCAAGGGCACGCTGGTGTCGCGGATGCCCGGGGATCACGCGCACAAGCTGGCCAACGTGCGCGCCTACCTTGCGTACATGTGGGGGCACCCGGGCAAGAAGCTGCTGTTCATGGGCCAGGAGTTCGGGCAGATCGGCGAGTGGTCGCCTGATCGTGAGCTGGACTGGTGGCTGCTCGACCAGCCGGCGCACCAGCAGCTGCAGGGGTTCGTCGGTGAGCTGAACCGCACCTACCGCGCTCAGGCGCCGCTGTGGGAGCGCGACAACGAGGGATCGTCATTCACCAGGCTCGGTGCGCCGAGCTGGGATCCGAGCGTGATCGCCTTCGAGCGACGCGACGCCCACGGAGGTCGTCTGGTCGTGATCAGCAACTTCGCCGGCGTCCAGCGCACGGGTTATCGCCTGGATCTGCCGCTCAAGGGCGTCTGGCTCGAAGTGCTCAACACGGATGCCGCGGAGTTCGGCGGCTCAGGAGGCGGCAACCTCGGGCTGGTCACAGCGCACCCCGTGGGAGAGGACGCGGTGCCGGTCGCCACGATCACACTGCCCGCGCTCTCGACGATCTGGCTGCGGTACCAGGCCGATCCCCATGTGCCGGCGGCCACGTTCAGCTGAGACGACGAAGGCCGGGGACCTCCGTCCCCGGCGTTCGCGCTGAAGCTCTCAGAAGAGCAGTGATGCGAGCCGGGTGCGCGCGGCGCCCACGCGAGGATCGGAGGCGCCGATGAGGTCGAACAGCTCCACGAGCCGCTCGCGAACCGGCACCCGCTGATCGGCCGGAAGCGCCGCGAACAGATCCAGCAGGCGTCCGAACGCGTCCTCGACGTGCCCACCGGCGATGTCGAGGTCGGCCACCGCGAACTGCGCGTCAGGATCGAGCGGAGCCTCCGCTGCTGCGCTGCGCGCGGCCTGCAGGTCGAGGTGCTGCACCCGGGCGAGCAGCCGCACCTGGCCGAGTCCGGCCTTCGCGTCCTCATCGCGCGGGTTCTCCGCGAGTGCCTTCTCATAGGCGACGATCGCGCGCTGATAGTCACCGGCTTCGATCGCCTCGAAGGCCTCCGCGTGCAGCGGGGGCAGCGGGGCCTCCTCCGGCTCCGCCGGCGCCTCGCCGGGCTCACCGGCGGCCACCGATCCGCTCACGCCGTTCTGTGCGGCCAGCTCGAGCAGCCGCCCGAACACCTCGCGCACCTGCTCCTCCGGCACGGCGCCGGTGAACATCGGCACCGGCTGCCCGCCGATCAGCGCGACGACCATCGGGATCGACTGGGCGCGGAAGCCCTGGGCGATCTGCGGGTTCGCATCGACGTCGACCTTGGCGAGCACGACACGGCCGCCCTGCTCACGGGTGACCTTCTCGATGATGGGGCTGAGCTGCTTGCACGGCCCGCACCACTCGGCCCACAGGTCGACAACGACGGGCACCGTGTTGGACAGCTCGAGGATCTGACCGAACGTCGCATCCGTGACGTCCACGACCACGTCCGGAACCCCCGGCTGCACGGCGGGTGCGCCGGGTGCCGCCTGCGGACGATCGCGCAGCGTGGACAGGTCGACGGCGCCGCGCAGGGCGGCGGCTGAGATGTCGCTCATGGGATGATCTCCACCTTAAGGATGTTCTGATGGAAGGCGAGCAGCTGGATCTGCGCGCTCGCGCCCTGGGCGGGAACCGCGAAGAACAGCTGCATACCATAGGTGGTGCGCACGCCGTTCTTGGACTCCTTCGCCCCGGTCAGGGCCTCGGCCTCGGGGTTGCCGTCGAACTTGATGACCGCGTCCGGAGTCGTCGGTGCGATGGTCTGGGTGTCGACGACCGACACCGAGACGATCGCGCCGCTGTCCAGGGTGGCCAGCGAGACGGGCTCGAAGTCCGAGGGGGTCATGTCGAAGTCGATCTTCGTCGTCTTGGCGGCGCCCTTGTCTGCGACGGCCTTCACCAGCGCGGCGCGGCTGGCGGTGATCGCCTCGGCCTGCTTCTTGGACGCGTCGTCGAACTCGCCGAGATACGGGCTCTTCTCCCCCTCGTCGACCAGCGACGAGAACGCCTCGGCCACCTCGTCCGGAGGGGTCATCAGGAACGTGGAGTCCGGCGGGACGAGAGTCGTGCCGAGCCAGGCGGGTGCGAGCTTGGGCAGCTTCGCCGACGCCTGCATGTCGGACATCGTGCCGATGCGGTAGTTCGACCACGGGTCGGCCTGGGTCATCGTGAAGATCACCGGCGGCACCTTCTCGTCGGAGGCCTTCGTCAGCATCAGCACCGTTCGCGGCCACGCGTCGGTCGACTGCGGCAGCACGACCTCGACCTTGTCGGCCGGCAGCGGTGCAGGGATGCCGAGATTCGGGTTCTTCGCGCCGAGGGCGTAGTCCGTGGTGCGGGCCTCGAGCACGGCGCCGTCGAGGCGAGTCTTGGCCTGCTCGACGTCGCGGGCCTCGTCGGCCGCCGTGACCGTCTTCGAGATGTCCTTGAGGATGCGCGCGGCCTGAGCCTCCGTCACAGCCGGGGGCTTCTGGTTGTCCGGAGCGACGACAGTAGGCGTCGGCGTCGGGCTCGTCTGCGCATCGAACTGCGGCCAGGAGTCGGCCGAGCAGCCGGTCGCGAGCACGGCGGTGAGACCGATCGCGGGGATGGCGACGGCCAGTCTTCGCCGCATCCGGTGCGCCGTGCGCGGAGAACGACCCTCATCGGCGGGCTTGTCGGCGGGCTCGTCCGCCCCCTCACCGGTCGGCACGGAGCCGGTCGAGATGGGCTCACGCTCCGGCAGCGGATCCACAGCGAGGTCGATGGGCTGCGTGGGCGGCAGCGGACCCGGTCCCTTGCGCCGCGGCCCCTTGCCGCGACGCTGGTGCCGGATGCCGAGGATGTAGAGCACGAGACCGACCAGCAGCGCGAGGCCGCCGAGCACGAACAGCGGTCCGACCCACGGAGTCGTCGTCTTCAGCGGCCACGTGAGCAGGATGTCGGAAGGCGCGTCCTCGACGCCGTCGCGAGCCACGAGCACGCTCATCCCCTCGGGCAGCTGCAGGTTCGCGATCAGGGAGTCCTTGTCGGTGAACGAGTCCAGCCACAGGTCGGAGCCGGCAGGATTCCTCCCGGTCTCACTGGTGGACTCGACCTCGGCCTTCACGACCTTGGTCCGGGGCTCGCCCTTCTTGTCCAGCGTGACGCTGTCGTACTCGGCATCCGACAGCCATGCCTTCATGTCCGCCGTGCGTCCGTAGGCGACGAAGAGGTCGCCCTCGCCGCGGACCAGCAGGGTCTGCTGACCGGGGTGAGCACGCAGCACGTCGCCTGAGATCAGGACATACGGCTCCGACTCGCCCGCCGGCAGCTCCATCTGCACCTCGGATGGCCCCATGAAGACGGTGCGCTGGGCGACGCCGGCACCGATCAGGACCGCGGCCAGGATGAAGGCCACGACGGCCCATACGAATCGCACGAGAAGACTCCTTACGTGACCCCGGCATCCACCGGTGGTCTCCGCTCGACATTCCAGGGTAGCGGGAAGCGCCTGTGCGTTTTCCACACGAGAAGCGAAACACCGCCGGATGCCGCGACTCCCCCGCCTCGTCCAGGCTTCACCGCTTCCACGGAATAAGCTGGCGTTCACCGTCCGTGAGGAGAATCGATGAAGATCGTCAGCCCGTTCCGCACCGCGCTCGTCGCGACGCTCGGCGTGGGGCTGGGGATCATGCTCATCGGCAGCGTCCAGACGCTCTCGACGGTGCTGCTCTACATCGGTACGGCACTGTTCATCAGCCTCGGCCTCGACCCGATGGTCACCTTCCTGGAGCGCTGGCTGCCCCGCTGGGCCGCGGTGCTCGCCACGATCATCGCCGTCCTCGCGGTGCTCACCGGAGTCTTCCTCATAGTTCTGCCCGTGTTCGTGCAGCAGATCGGGCAGCTGGTGCAGCAGATCACGGGAATCGTGGAGCGCGGCACCGCCATCGACGATCTGAAGGAGTGGATGAAGACGACCTTCCCGATGCTCAAGGTCGACGATGTCTTCCTGTACGTCACGGAGTGGCTCAACACCAACGTCACCGAGATCGGCAGCCAGATCGGTCAGGGCGTGCTGGTGTTCGGCAGCGCCGTGGCCGCGGGCCTCTTCGGCACGTTCATCGTGCTGGTCCTCACCATCTACATGACCGCGTCCACGCCGTCACTGAAGCGTTCGGTGTACCAGCTGGTCCCGGCGTCCAAGCGCGAGCGCTTCATCGATCTGGCCGATCAGATCACCGACTCCGTCGGCTACTACGTCATGGGCCAGGCCACCCTGGGCGTGATCAACGGCGTGCTCAGCATGATCTTCCTGTCGATCATCAACGCGCCGTTCCCCGCCGTGCTCGCGGTGATCGCCTTCTTCTTCTCGCTGATCCCGCTGGTCGGCACCCTCACCGGGTCGGCGATCATCGTGCTGACCTGCCTGATCCCCGGGCTCGCTTCGCCGGCGACCGCGATCGCCGCGGCCGTCTGGTACCTGATCTACATGCAGATCGAGGCGTACTTCATCTCGCCGCGCATCATGAGCAGGGCGGTCTCCGTGCCCGGTGCCGTCGTCGTCATCGCGGCACTGGCGGGCGGATCATTGCTGGGCCTGTTGGGGGCTCTGATCGCGATCCCCGTCGCGGCCAGCATCCTCATCATCTATCGCCAGGTCGTCATCCCGAAGATGAACGAGCGGTAGAACGGTCCGGCTCAGGCGATGCTCCAGCATCGCGTGTGCCAGTGCCGCCTGGCCGCCAGGTCGGCGGCATCCCCCAGCACTCCGTCCGCACGCCACACGACGAGGTGCGCGGTGCCGGTGGCGATCGTGCCGCCGCATCCGGGGCAGGTGTAGGCCTTCTGCGCCTGAGAGGCGTTCACCGGCTGCACGGTCCATTCCTGCCCGCGACGGGTCTCGGAGCGCTTCCAGCCCGCGATCAGGCGGTCGAGCGAATCATCGCCGGCGCGCGGATCCGGGCGCCGTCTGCGAGAGCGTGCCATACCGGCCGCTCACCACCAGTGGTTGCGCGACCAGAACGCGTAGGCTCCCGCCCATCCGCCGTAGCGGCCGGCGGCGTACCCGCTTCCCCAGCGAAGGTTGTCCACCGGGTTGTACCCGTTGCCCGGAACCTTGCTGCAGGGCAGCGCCTGCACAAGGCCGCACGCACCGGACGACTTGTTCGTCGCGTTCGGGTTCCAGCCGCTCTCCCGCGAGACGATGTAGTCGACGTACGGCCAGTCGCTCTGTGCGATCCCGGCCGCCGTCATCCACTCCTCCTTGGATCCGCCGCCGGTGTACTTCGGCGTTCCGGCGGATCCGCCACTCGACTTGCCCGACGACTTCTCCGTGCTGGTGACGACCGGCTTGGGCTTCGGCTTCGGCTTGATGTAGACCTCGAAGGTCCCCCGCGCGGCGGGAGCGATGTCCTCGCCCGCGACGGTCACGGTGAGGTTCTGCCCCTCCTGCTCCGCGAGGGAGTAGGCGGTGACGGCGCCCTCTGCGACCGATGGGTCGGCGACGGCCATGCCGGTGGGCGCCAGCAGGGCGGCGGAGAAACCGACGACGGCGACGCTCGCGACGACGGCGGCGATCGGTCGACGGACCCGGCGGCCACGGCCGCGCGGGGATGCGGAGACCGCGCTCGCAGGGCGCAGTTCAGGCGTAATCGATTCGTTATCGGGAGTCACGATGCCGGTCAGTCTATGCGATCCGGCCTGAAACATCCATGAGAACGCGCGGTGGCGGCTCAACGGACGGCCAGGATGACCTCGACAGTCGCGTCCAGGAGCGCATCCACCTGCTCCTCGCGATACCCGCCGCGCTGCATCCGGAACGCGGCGTTGCGCACCTGCTCGGCGCTGAGCTCGTCACCGTCCCGGAGGAAACCGGTGATCCGCTCGGCGACGTGGTCGACCTCGTCGATCCGGTAGCCGAAGGTGAGAATCCCGGTGCGGGCGAAGCGGTGCTTCGGCCCACGCGCCAGGTGGTCCAAGATGATCTGTGCATCCGCGCGGGCCTCGGCGACCCACGCCTCGACACCCTTCTCGCGCACCATGCGCTCGCGGGCGCGCGCGGCGAGGGCGTCCTCGATGCGACCGAGAGCGGAATCCACCTCGGCCACGTCGTACCCCTCCTTCACGAGGGGGAAGGACGCCACCCGCACGTCCTCCGATGTCAGGTCGCCCAGCCCGCTCTCGAAGGAGCGCCGCGCGGACTCCAGGAAGGTATCCACCGCCACGCGGTGGTACCCGCGACGCCGCCCCGTGGTCAGTGTGAAGGCGGGCGGCGCGGACTCCTCCTCGTCGGAGAACTGTGCGGCGAAGTCGGCAGTCATCAGAACACCATCCAGGGTGAGAGCAGCACGTACAGGGCGAAGGCCGGCACCGTCGACGGCAGGATGCTGTCGAGGCGATCCAGCAGGCCGCCATGGCCCGGCAGCCAGGAGCTCATGTCCTTGATGCCGAGATCGCGCTTGAGCATGGACTCACCCAGGTCGCCGAGGGTGGCCGACGCGAGGATCGCCGCGCCGAGGACCAGACCGCCCCAGACCGGGATCTGCAGCAGGAACACACCGAGCAGCGCTCCCGCGAGAAGGGACCCGGCGACAGCACCGGCGAAGCCCTCCCAGGTCTTCTTCGGGCTGATCCGCGGCGCCATCGGATGCTTGCCGAAGCTGAGCCCCGCGGCGTACGCCGCCGTGTCGGCGACGACGGCGATGACGATGAAAGAGAGCACCCACCATTCACCGTGCTCCTGGCGAAGCAGCATGAGCGCGAAGGCGGTCAGCAGCGGGACGTAGATCTGCACGAACCCGCTGACGAGGACGTCGGCGAGCACATCGCCATAGGTTCTGCCGTCGCCGGCGACCATCTGAGCGACCATGCGCCAGACGCAGACGAAGGTCACCGAGACGAACAGCATCACCCAGCTCAGCCAGGGCGAGTCGAAGTACCCGGTCGGAATCAGCAGCGCCGCGGCGATCAGCTGAGGGACGACGTCGATCCGGCGTCCCCCTCCCTTGAGCGCGCGCGACACTTCGTACGTGCCCAGCAGGCCGGCGGCCAGGGCGATCGGGACGAACAGCCACTTCACGAACAGCAGCGATGCCAGCAGCACCGCGCCGAACGCGACGCCGATCAGGATCGCGACGAGGAGGTCGCGCCCCGTGCGCTGCTTGATGCGCTCGTTCGCTTGATCGAACTGGTCGCGCGCGTTCGAGACGTGCGTCCCCAGCTCGTCTCGCGCAGCGCGCCACTGGTCGCGGATGGCGCTGTGGTCGGCGGTGCTGAACGGGCCGCCGTCGAACGGAGCAGGTACGGAGTCCGCTGCCGCGGGCGGCGACGAGTCTGGCGGATCCGCCTTCGGCGTCTCCGCGATCTCCGGTGCGGAGGGACGCGGCGGCACGGCCGCCGCGTCGAACCCCGGGAACGCCGCATCGTCGAGCGGCACCGGCTCCGGTCCCGGTCGCGCCGAACTCGGCGTGACGGCGGGCTCGGCGGGCCTCTCGGGCTGCGATCCGACCACGGGCACGCCACGCACCGGCGTCACGGCATCTGCCGCATCCGCCTGAGGGGTGCCCTGCGCCGGTGTCGCCGCCGCCCGAGCCTCTCGTCGGGTGAGCGGACGATCCTGCGAGGAAGAATCGTCAGACATCCCGGTCACACCTCGAGAAGCTCGGCCTCTTTGCGCTTGAGAGCGTCGTCGATGAGGTCGACGTGCTGACGAGTGAGCCCGTCGAGCTCCTTCTCGCCGCGAGCGATCTCATCCTCGCCCACCTCGGCCTTGAGCGCGTCGAGGCCGTCCTTCGCCTTGCGACGGATGCCACGGATCTGGACCTTGGCGTCCTCACCCTTGGAGCGCACCAGCTTCACGTACTCCTTGCGACGCTCGGCCGTCAGCTCGGGCATGGTGACCCGCACGATGTTGCCGTCGTTGGTCGGGTTCGCGCCGAGGTTCGGCATGTCGCGAATGGCCTGCTCGATCGCCTTCAGCGCCGATTTGTCGTAGGGCGTGATGACGAGCGTGCGCGCCTCCGGGTTGGCCATCGAGGCGAGCTGCGCGAGCGGGGTCGGCGAGCCGTAGTAGTCGACGAGCACCTTCTGGAACATCTGCGGGTTCGCACGACCGGTGCGGACCGTGGCGAAGTCCTCCTTGGCGGCGTCGACCGCCCGCGTCATGCGAGAAGTGGTATCTGCGAGGACATCCGCGATCACGGGTTCTCCATTCGTCGAGTGGTTCTGGCAATTCTACCGGCGGGGCGCTGTGCGCCGCGCCGCGGACGGCCCGTCAGGAGGTGACGAGCGTGCCGATGGGGTCGCCCAACAGCGCCTTGGTGACGTTGCCGGCCGGCTCCATGCCGAACACGCGCATGTCCATGTTGTTGTCCATGCACAGGCTGAACGCGGTCGAGTCGACCACCTTGAGACCCTGCTGGAGGGCCTCCCGGTACGTCACACGCTCGATCCGCTCGGCGTCGGCGTGCTTGTTGGGGTCGGAGGTGTAGATGGCGTCGACGCCGTTCTTGGCGACGAGCACCTCCTGCGCACCGATCTCGAGGGCGCGCTGTGCGGCGACGGTGTCGGTGGAGAAGTACGGCAGACCAGCGCCGGCACCGAAGATCACGACGCGGCCCTTCTCCATGTGGCGCTCTGCGCGCAGCGGGATGTAGGGCTCGGCGACCTGGGTCATCGAGATCGCGGACTGCACGCGGGTCGGTGCGCCGGCCTGCTCGAGGAAGTCCTGCAGGGCGAGAGCGTTCATGACGGTTCCCAGCATGCCCATGTAGTCGGCGCGACCGCGGTCCATGCCGCGCTGGCTGAGCTCGGCACCGCGGAAGAAGTTGCCGCCGCCGACGACGATCGCGACCTCCACCCGGTCCGTGGCCGCAGCGATGTCGCGGGCGATCCCGCTCACGATGTCGGGGTTGACGCCGAGCTGGCCACCGCCGAAGGCCTCTCCGGAGAGCTTGAGGAGGACGCGACGGCGTCCGGTTCGTTCTGTCATTGGGAGGGTCCTCTCATCGGATATCACGATAGTGGCATTGCCCTGCGGGCATGAAGAAGGGGTTCGGACCCTGTGCGGATCCGAACCCCTCCTCGTGGCTTACGCGCCGACCTTGAAACGCGCGAAGTCGGTCACCGTGATGCCGGCGTCCTTCGCGACCTGGCCGACGGACAGCTTGTTGTCCTTGGCGTAGTCCTGGTCGAGCAGCGCGACCTGCTTGAAGAACGCGGACACGCGACCCTCGACGATCTTCGGCAGGGCTGCCTCGGGCTTGCCCTCGTTGCGGGAGATCTCGGTGACGATCTCGCGCTCCTTCTCGACCACGTCCGCGGGGACGTCCTCGCGGGTGAGGTAGATCGGGTCGGCGAACGAGATGTGCTGCGCGATGCTGCGAGCGGTCTCGGCGTCGGAGCCGCTGTACGCGACGACGACACCGATCTGCGGCGGCAGGTCCTTGCTGGTGCGGTGCAGGTAGACCTCGACGGCGTCGCCCACGATGCGGCGGACGCGGCGGAGCTCGACCTTCTCGCCGAGGATCGCGGCCTCGTCCGAGATGAGCTGCTCCACGGTCTGGTCACCGGCCGCGGCGGCCAGGACGGACTCGACCGAGTCGGCGGACGCAGCAGCAGCGGCGTCGGCGACCTTCTCGGCTAGCGCGATGAACTTCTCGTTCTTCGCGACGAAGTCGGTCTCGCAGGTGAGCTCGATCAGCGTCACGGCGCCGTCCTGCTCGCGAGCGACGACGAGGCCCTCGCTGGTCGAGCGGTCAGCGCGCTTGGCGTTGCCCTTGGCGCCCTTGAGACGCAGGATCTCGGTCGCCTTCGCGACGTCGCCGTCAGCCTCCTCGAGCGCCTTCTTGGTGTCGACCATTCCGGTGCCGAGCTGCTCACGCAGCGCCTTGATGTCGGCGATGGTGAAGTTGGCCATGTGTGGTGGCTCCTTGCTTCGTTGTGTGTGCGTGGGGATGCTTACTTGGAGTCGCCCTCGGCGACCTCGGCGGCTGCCTCGGCGACGACGGCCTCCTCGACGGCGACCTCGGCCTCGACGGCAGCCTCTGCGGCGACCTCAGCAGCCTCAGCGGCGACCTCGACAGCGACCTCGGCCTCAGCAGCGGCCTCGGAGGCGTTCGCCTCGAGGAGCTCCTTCTCCCACTCGGCCAGCGGCTCCGCGTCGCCCGACTCCGGGTTGTGCTTCTGCTGCAGGCCCTCGGCCGCGGCGTCGGCGATGATGCGGGTCAGCAGCGAGACGGAGCGGATCGCGTCGTCGTTGCCGGGGATCGGGTACTGGAAGTCGTCCGGGTCGGCGTTGGTGTCGAGGATGCCGATCACCGGGATGCCCAGCTTCTTGGCCTCGTCGATCGCGAGGTGCTCGCGCTTGGCGTCGACGACCCACAGGGCCGACGGGGTCTTGGTCAGGTTGCGGATGCCGCCCAGCGACTTGTGCAGCTTGTCCAGCTCGCGCTTCTTGAGCAGCAGCTCCTTCTTGGTGAAGCCCGAAGCGGCCGGGTTCTCGTAGTCGAGCTCCTCGAGCTCCTTCATACGGGCGAGGCGCTTGGCGATGGTCTGGAAGTTGGTCAGCAGACCACCCAGCCAGCGCTGGTTGACGTAGGGCTGGCCGACGCGGGTCGCCTGCTCGGCGAGAACCTCCTGCGCCTGCTTCTTGGTGCCCACGAAGAGGATCGTGCCGCCGCGGGCGACCGTCTCCTTGACGAAGTCGTAGGCGCTGTCGATGTAGCCCAGCGACTGCTGCAGGTCGATGATGTGGATGCCGCTGCGCTCGGTGAGGATGAAGCGCTTCACCTTCGGGTTCCACCGGCGGGTCTGGTGTCCGAAGTGCACGCCGCTGTCGAGGAGCTGGCGGATGGTGACCACAGCCATGGTCGTCTCCTGGTTCTGACGCTCTCGCGTCGTTGAGGTTGTCCACCGGCCGGACGGCCGGATGCCTGGTGCCCGGCACACGTCCCACCCGCCTCGTGGGAGGCGGGACCTGCGGGAAGTGGATGCCGCGACCGTGGTCGCTCTGGGCACGCGTAGTCATCCCTGGGAAGGGATGCGGGTTCCAGTGTACAGGATGCGGCCCCCGGCACCCGCCCTCCCCAGGCGCGGAACCGCAGCGGGTTCTCCCCCGCCCCGGGTCTCCCGCGGGAGGGGTCGTGCGCACCCGATCAGGCTGGGGACATGGACATCGTACGCACCCGCTCGGCCGCCGATGCCGGACGCCGCAGGCCGGGCGCGCGACGCGCAGTGCTCCTCGCCCTGGCGACGGCGCTCCTGGCATCCTCGGTGATCTGGTCGCCCCTCCCGCCGCCGGTCGCCGCCGGCGACGACACGCAGGCCGCGGATGCCGCGCTTCCCGCGGACGCCCCCTGGATCTGGCCTGTCGAGGGCGCCCGGACCGTGACGGAGCCGTTCCGCGCTCCAGCGCACCGCTACGGGCCCGGGCACCGCGGCATGGACATCATCGCGACCGGTGCACTCCGCTCCCCCGCAGCCGGCGTCGTGGCGTTCCGCGGAAGCGTGGTCGACCGCGGAGTGCTCACCATCGACCACGGGGACGGCTACGTCATCACCCTGGAGCCGGTGTTGTCCGATCTCGGACCCGGCGACGTCATCGAGGCCGGTCAGGTCGTCGCCGTGGCCTCCGCCGGCGGGCACGCCGTCTCGGGGACCGTGCACGTGGGTGTGCGGCTGGACGACGAGTACGTGAATCCGCGACCGCTGTTCGGCGACGTGCCACGGGCGATCCTCTATCCGTGCTGCGACAGCGGGTGAGGTTCAGGCACGCGGGTGCGCCAGCCGATACGCGGCGGTGAGCCGCTCGGCGGAGACGTGCGTGTAGATCTGCGTGGTGCCCAGACTCGCATGGCCGAGGATCTCCTGCACCGCCCGCAGGTCGGCGCCGCCGTCGAGAAGGTGGGTGGCCGCAGTGTGGCGCAGGGCGTGCGGGCCGACGGTCTCGGTCCCGACGACGGGAGCGAGCACGCGGGCGACGAGTGCGTACACGCTGCGCGGACCCACCCTCGCCCCTCGGCTGCCGAGCAGGAGCGCCGGTGTGGGGGCGTCCGTGCGAGCGAGCAGCGCGGGGCGTCCACGGGTCAGATAGGCCGCGACCGCGTCCCTGGCCGGAGCGCCGTAGGGCACCACGCGCTCCTTCGCTCCTTTGCCGAACACCCGCGCGGTGCCGCGATCCAGGTCGAGATCGTCCACGTCGAGACCGCACAGCTCCGACACCCGCATCCCGGAGCCGTACAGCAGCTCGAGGATGGCGTGATCGCGCAACGCGACGGGGTCGCCCTGCGTGGCGGCATCCTTCTCTGCGTCCAGCAGCTCCCGCATGCCGTCCTGCGAGGCCACGACGGGCAGCGTCCTGGCGAGCTTCGGCGTCACCAGCCGCAGACTCGGGTCCGCGGCGATGCGGTCCTCGTCCTTGGCCCAGCGGAAGAAGGATCGCGCGGCGGCCGCTCGCCTGGCCAGTGTGGTGCGCGCGTCACCGCGCTGCGTGGCGTGCCACAGCCATTCACGCAGCAGTTCGAGATCGATCTCGTCCAGATCGCGGTCTCCGGCGACCGCTCCCAGGTCGGCCAGATCCGATCGATACGCGCGCACGGTCGCCGGCGAGAGCCGCCGCACCTGCTCCAGGTGCACGGCGAACGCCTGCACCGCCTCGTCGTACCGCACCCCTCCAGTCTGGCCCCGCGTGCTGTGCCGCTCAGTACGCCATGCCCATCGCGGCTCGCACCTCATCGAGCGTGGCTGCGGCGATCTCCCTGGCCCGTTCGTTGCCCGCTCTCAGCACCTCGGTGACCGTGGCCGCGTCGATCGCCGCGCGTCGCTCACGATGCGGTGCGAGGAAGTCGTTCACGGCCGTGGCGGTGACGCTCTTGAGCGCGCCGCTCCCCGCAGTCCCGATCTCCTCCGCGATCTCGAGCGGGTCCCTGTCCAGACAGACGGCGGCAGTGTCCAGCAGCGCGGACACTCCCGGTCGCCGAGCGGGCTCGTAGGTGATCAGCCGCTCGGAGTCGGTCTGCGCCCGCCGGATCACAGCCGTAGTCTCTTCCGCGCTCATGCCGAGCGCGATCGCGTTGCCGTAGCTCTTCGACATCTTGCGACCGTCCAGGCCGGGCAGATCGGGCGCGGACGTCACCAGCCCTTCCGGCTCCGGGAACACCGCCCCGTATCGCTCGGAGAACCGGCGCGCGATCTGCCGCGCGACCTCGACGTGGGGCAGATTGTCCTTACCCACCGGCACGAGGGTGCCCTTGCAGAACAGGATGTCCGCTGCCTGATGCACCGGATAGGTCAGCAGCAGGCCGCTGAGCGACCTGCCGGCCGCGGTCGCCTCCGCCTTCACCGTCGGGTTGCGATGCAGCTCCGCCTCGGACACGAGGCTGAGGAACGGCAGCATCAGCTGATTCAGCTCCGGAACGGAGGAATGCGTGAAGATCGTCGCCCGTTCGGGGTCCAGGCCGGCGGCGAGGTTGTCCCTGACCACGCCGTGCACGTTCGCCACGATGTCGCCCATCGTGTCGCGGTCGGTGATCACCTGATAGTCGGCGACCACGACGAACGTGTCGACCCCCGCCTGCTGGAGGCGGACGCGCTCGAGGATCGTGCCGAGCAGATGGCCGAGATGCAGCCGGCCCGTCGGCCGCTCACCGGTGAGGATGCGATGTCGTTCCGGGTGCGCGGCGATCTCGGCCTGCAGTGCAGGCATCCGGGCGACGGTGGCGGAGAAGGAATCCATGAGGAGCTCCTGGGGTCAGGGCTGCACGGATGGATCGGTCCGCGATCGCGCGGGCTGCCGTGCAGCGCGCGCGAGTTGGTGCGTCCGGCTGCTAGAGCAGCCACCACCACGAGGAGGAGAAGGAGGAACGCATGGGACAACCATACTCCGCGTCGTCACGTGCTATTCGCGGTCGAACGTCGGCACCGGGGACCCTGAACTGGATATGCTCCGAGACGGGAGAGGTCTGCGTCGGGAGGGCGTCGTCATGGATGGGCTGCTTCACGGGGGGCTTGTGGAGCGCGAGCGGCTGCTCGACCGCTTTCGCACCCTGGGGCGCGACGCACGCGTCGTGGGCGTCTGGGCGGCGCCCGGCTCGGGCAAGTCCACGCTTCTGCGGCAGTGGCTGGCTCGAACGCCCGGCGAGTGCATCCTGGTCGACCGGCCACGGGATGCGGCGATCGAGGCCGCTCATGAGCGCCTTCGATCCGCGGACCGGGCGCACCCACCCGTACTGCTGATCGACGACGTCCATGAGGCCTCTCCGCGAGCGCTGCGCCTGATCCTGGAGCTGATCGAGGCAGAGGCGGCCTCCGCCGGGGTCGTGCTGTCCGGCCGGTACGATCCGTTCCCCGCCTCTCCCCTGCGCTGGGCGTTGACCCATGAGATCCGCGGCGACGATCTCGCCTTCACCGAGGACGAGGCGGCCGCGTTCTTCACCTCCCGAGATGTGGACCTCACCGGCGCCGAGATCGCGCAGGTGATCGTCCGCACTCAGGGATGGCCGACGGCGTTCGTGCTCGTCGCGCACGCGCTTCGGGATGCGAAGCGCTCGGGCGCGGACATCGTGAGCGGGCTGGCGGGCAATCGTGCGATCGCCGACTTCCTGGTCTCCGAGGTCATCGATTCGCTTTCGCCGGAGGAGCGCGACGTGCTGCTCTGGTCTGCCGTTGCGGACGATGTGCCGTTGACCCTGGCAGCGATCGTCTCTGGCCATACGGATGCCGGTGCGATCCTGGACGCTCTGGCTCGCCGCAACGCGCTGATCGCTCCGGCTCCCGACGGGGAGTCGTACCGAATCCATCCGGTGCTCTTCGCCTATCTGCGCGCCGAACGCCGCCGCCGGGACGCGGCGTCAGCCGCGCGCGGCCATGCGACGGCCGCACGCTGGTTCGCGCAGCGCGGCGAGCTCGCGGCCGCGCTGGACCAGGCCGTGGAATCCTCCGACGGCGCACTGGTGTCCGACATCCTGAGTGTGCACTCCTACGAGCTTATCTTCCGCGGACACGTGTCCGCGGTGCTCCGCGCGGTGCAGCGATTCCCCGCCGCCGCGTCGGCCGAGCACCTGGAGAGCCGCCTGAGGCTGCTGCTGGATGCTCCGCATTTCACCGACCGCGTGGGCGGCGCGAGCCGTATCGCCTCGAGCGCCGCGCTGGCGCGCCCGTCGGCCTCGGAGTCGGCGGATGCCGTGGATGCCGCAGTGCGCATGCTCTGGGAACATGCCGGGACTACGGGAGCGACCCCGTCGGCGCAGACCGGGAACGTCCCGCACGTCGCCGAGGATCAGACCGGTGCCGCACTGTTCGTCGAACTCGCCCGCACCTGGTCGACCGCCGGCTCGAACGAGACCGACCGCAGGAACGCGGCCTCGCGGCTCACTTCCATCGGCGCAGCGGCGGGGGCGGAAGGACTCGGCTGGCTGCGAATGCTCGCATTGGAGAGCGCGTTCTCACTGAGAGCCATGGCAGGCGACTGGACGGAGGCACAGCCGCTCCTGCTTTCACTCCTGACCAGTCGTGATCTGAGCGCCAACCCTGCCGACGGCGTCGCGAGCCGGATCGCCTTCGCGCATGCCTCCCTCGCCTATCATCGGGCCGAGCCTCTGCCTCTCGGCATGCTGCGCAGCATGGCGGGGTCATCGCCCATCCCCGGTGCCTACGACCACCAGCAGCGCGCTGAGCTGCTGCTGGCGCTGGACAGGCTGGACCGTGAGCCAGGGCGCGAGTCTCTGCAGCTGGTCACCGGCGTTCTGGACAGCAGCTTCGGCTCCGAGCCCGCCAATCTGGGGTTCGGAGTGATCCCCTGGATGTGTGCGGCGCTCGAGTCCGAGGACGTGCCTTTGACGGAACGCATCTTCCGTCGCGCGGCCCGGGTGCTCGGGGAGGAATCGCTGGAGACGCGGCTTCTCGCCTTGATGATGCACCCGGAGCGCGAGAACGAGATCGCTCTGCGAACCCTCCTCGAGTCCGCAGAGCCTGGCCGGGAGCCGTTCACCGTGGTGTACTGCTGGACGATCCTGGCCGTCGTCGCCGAGCAGCGGCATCGCTCCGCCCACGCGACGGAGGACATCCTCATGGCCGTCAAGTCGGCCGCAGCGCTCCGCCCCGTCCGGCCTCTGCTTCTCGCCGCGGGGGCGGGTGCTGCCCTGCTGCGCTCCCGGGTCGCGGGCTTCGGCCCGTGGCGCGACGTCGCGGAGGATCTGCTGATGCACGTGGACGTGATCCGGCCGGACGCCGACGAGCTCCAGGCGCTGCTCACGCGGCGCGAACGTGAGCTGCTGCGTGAGCTTCCCGCTCATCAGACGACGAACGAGATCGCCGCGAAGTACCAGGTGAGTGCGAACACCGTGAAGACGCAGCTGAAGAGCATCTACCGCAAGCTGCGAGTGGGCGGCCGCACCGAGGCGGTCGCGGTCGCGAAGGAGCACGGTCTGCTCTGAGGGTGCCTCACCCTTGTCGGATGACGACGGCGCCGAGTGCAGGGAGGAGGATCGCAGTCAGGGGTGAGGCCGATGACGAGTTACGAGATCCGCGTTCCCTGTGCGCACTCGGATGTGATCGTGGCCGCCGTCCCCGAGATGACCGTCATCCCGACCGGCACGAGCATCATGCTGCTGGGCGAACTGCGCGATCACGCGGAGTTGCAGAGCATTCTGGCCAGACTCGCCGATCTCGGCCTCGAGGTGGACGAGTTCCGCAAGCACGCCTGATCCGGACGGACTCATTCGCCCGCCCGCAGCCAACCCGTCGCGCGGCGCACGACACCGCCTTCGAGATCGAGCGTGCCGAGGACGCTGCGCACCCTCTCCATGGAGAGACCGCTGCGCTTCGCCAGGTCGGGAACATCTCTCGGAGCTCGCGCGCTGAGAGCGTCCATCAGCCGGATCCGATCGGGATCGGGAGCAGGAGTCGCACCATGCGACGGCGCCGCATCCGCCCACAGCTCACGCACCTCGGCCGCCGACGTCACGCAGATCGCGTCGAACTCGCGGAGCAGGCGGTGGCACCCGGCGGATGCCGCGGAGGTCACCGGCCCCGGCACCGCGCCGAGCGGCCGTCCGAGCGCAGCCGCGTGGCCGGCGGTGTTCAGCGTGCCGCTGCGGCGGCCGGCCTCGATCACGACCGTGGCGAGGCCCGTCGCACTGATGAGCCTGTTCCGCTGCAGAAATCTCCACTTCGTGGGAGCGGACCCGCAGGGCACCTCACTGACCACCGCTCCCCCGGTTCGGATCCGTTCGAAGAGCTGGTGATGACCGGCCGGGTAGCTTCTGTCCACTCCCCCTGCCAGGAATGCGACCGTGGTGCCTCCGACGCCGAGTGCGGCGCGATGCGCTGTGCCGTCGATGCCGTACGCACCGCCGGACACCACGGACACGCCCGTCGCCGCGAGATCGCCCGCGAGCTCGGCGGCGATGTTCTCCCCATACGCGGTAGAGGCTCTCGCACCGACGATCGACACTGCCTCCTCAGCCACCAGCGCTTCCGTGGCGCCCCGCACCCAGAGCATCAGCGGCGCGTGCGGACCGAGATCGTCGAGGCCCGCGGGCCAGTCAGGATCCTCGGGCAACAGCATCCGCGCGCCCACGGCCTCGGCGTCTCGGAGCGCGCCCGCCACGGCTCGTGGGTCCGCCCTCGGGGACCACCTGCTCGCGGCCTCGCTCATCGCCCTCGCGCCGAGGGCCTCGACAGGGGCTCTCAGCGTCGCGTCCGACAGTGCCTGGTCGAGCGCGCCCTGCGCGCCGAACATCGTCACAAGAGCGCCGGCCACGCCGTCGCCGGGCTCCGTCAGCACCGACCAGGCGGCACGAGCGGCTACCTCCACGGGATCGACGTCCGGTCGCAGCCGCTCCGCCGCGCGCAGCAGATGCTCATCGGCCAGCAGGTCCGCCGTGGTGATCGTCTTCATGCCAGAAGTCCTCTCTTCAGGAACAGTGCGCGACCGACGTCGTCGGAGTCGGGGGTTCCGCGGCCGGACAGATCCGCGATCGACCAGGCGAGTCTCAACGTGCGGTCGTAGCCGCGCAGGGTCAGGCCGCCGCGCTCCAGCGCGCGATCCAGCGGCATGCGCACCGCGGCCGCCAGTCGCAGCTTTCCCTGCCGCATCCGCTCCCCCGGCACCTCGGCGTTGCGTCGCCATGGGGTGCCGGCCCAGCGGGCCGATGCCGCGGCCCGCGCCTGCACGACCCGTTCCCTGGCCTGGGCCGTCGTGATCGGAGAGCGTTCCATCGTCGTCACCCTGGACGCCGCGACTCTGGCCACCTGGAGCTCGATGTCGATCCGGTCGCGAAGAGGTCCGGAGAGCTTCGCCGCGTAGCGGCGGATCGCGATCGGAGGGCAGATGCACTCCGCGCCGCGCACCCCGTAGTTGCCGCAGGGGCAGGGGTTCATCGCCATGACCAGCTGGAACCGCGCGGGGAAGCTCGCCGTGAAGCCCGCCCGGTGCACCTCGATGCGTCCGGACTCCAGGGGCTGCCGGAGTGCGTCCAGCGCGGCTCTCTGGAACTCGGGGACCTCGTCGAGGAACAGACCGCCTCGATGGGCGCGCACGATCGCACCGGGCCGTGCCTGGCGGGACCCGCCGCCCACCAGCGACGCCATCGACGCGGAGTGGTGCGGCGCCTCGAGCGGAGGCGTGCGGTCCAGCGCGCGCACCGCATCGCCGCACAGCGAGCGAATGGCGGCGACCTCGAGCGCCTCCTCGTCGGACAGCTCGGGAAGGATCCCCGGCAGCCGACGCGCGAGCATCGTCTTGCCCGCACCCGGAGGTCCGCTCAGCAGAAGATGGTGTCCGCCTGCGGCGGCGACGATCAGCGCCTCGACGGCCTCGTCCTGTCCGATCACATCGGCGAGGTCCAGCGGGTGGATCTCCGCGGCATCCGTGGTGTCGATCGTGACCGGCTCCACATCCGGGACCTCGACGTCCGCGCCGTGCATCACCGCGACCTCTGCCAGCGACGCCGCACCGTGCACCTCGATGCCTGGCACCAGGCGCGCCTCGTCGACGTTCCCGATCGGGACCACGACGTGCGAGAACCCCGCCTGCACGGCCGAGTACACCGCAGGGAGCACCCCGGCGACCGGACGCAGGCGCCCGTCGAGTCCGAGCTCGCCGATGTGCACGACCTGCCTGATCGACCGCCCCGGAAGAGACCTGCTCGCCGCCAGCGTCGCGACGGCGATGCTCAGGTCGAACCCGGCGCCGTGCTTGGGCAGGCTCGCCGGGGACAGGTTCACCGTCATCCGGCGACGAGGCAGATCCAGTCCGGCGTTCGCGCAGGCGTTGTGCACCCGCTGCACGGCCTCGGCCAGCGACTTGTCCGGCAGACCGATGATCTTGAACTCCGGCGTCTGATTCGAGACGTCAGCCTCCACCTCGACGAGATGCCCGTCGACACCCGTGAGCGCGACGGCCCAGGTGCGCGCGGTGCTCACAGCAGATCCGTCAGATGCTCGAGGGAGGCCGTCGCAGCGTCATCGCCGATCAGCCCGATGGCGTCGAGCTGCACGGTGCGGCGCCGGGCGATCTCGGGATGCGCATGCGCCCAGGCGAAAGCCAGCCGCCACAGCCGCCGGCGCTTGCGGTCGTCGATCGCCTCGAATGGATGCCCGAAGCGATCGCTCCGGCGCGTCTTGACCTCCACGACGATCAGCCGATCGCGGTGCACCGCCACGATGTCGATCTCGCCCTGGTCGCACCGCCAGTTGCGGTCCACCACGTCGTAGCCGCCCGCTCGCAGGTACGCCGCGGCCCGCTCCTCACCCGCTCTGCCGAGCTCGTCCTTCGCTGCCATGGAGGACAGCATCCTCGAGGAGCGACACCGCGCGCGCAGCCTGATTCCGCAGCATCCACGGCGATCCGGAAGAACTCCGCGCCGAGGCGGAGCTGGGGAGTACTACTTGCCGTCGAGCGACAGATCTTCGGGCAGCTCGAACTCGCGGCGCTGCAGCTCCTCGACGTTGACGTCCTTGAAGGTGAGCACCCGCACCGCCTTCACGAAGCGGTCGGCGCGGTAGATGTCCCAGACCCAGACATCCGTCATGGAGATCTCGAAGTAGAAGTCGTGCTCGGTGTCGCGGCGCACCACGCTGACCTCGTTGGCGAGGTAGAACCGGCGCTCGGTCTCGACGACGTACTGGAACTGAGAGACGACGTCACGGTACTCGCGGAAGAGTGCGACCTCGAGTTCACGGTCGTAGTCGTCGAATGATTCGTCATCCATGATGAGTCCATCCTATGAGGCGTGCGGACGAGCCGCCGTCCCCGTCACGTTCAGAACAGCGTCGGTGCGTCAGCGATCGCCCAGGAGGCGCGATGCCACGGCGACAGGCCGCACTCGCGGATGGCCGCGCGGTGCTCCGTGCTCGCGTACCCCTTGTTGCGCTCCCACTGGTAGGCGGGATGCTGGTCGTGCAGCTCGACCATCAGCGAGTCGCGCGCGACTTTGGCGATCACGGAAGCCGCCGACACCGAGGCGCAGTCCCGGTCGGCCTTGATCACCGGCCGCACCCGCAGCCGGGACGGATGCACGCCCGACACGTAGTCGTGGTTCCCGTCGAGGATCACCAGGGTGCGTTCGCCGATGACGTCGGTCCCCATCACGCCGCAGATCGCGCGTGAAGCGGCCAGGCCCAGAGCCCGCATGATCCCGACCTCGTCGATCTCGGCGGCGCTCGCCCATCCGACATCCGAGGCGACCACCCAGGCGGCGGCGCGCGAGGCGACGTCGGGACGTCGTCGCTCGGTGACGAGCTTCGAGTCGCGCAGCCCATCCGGCACCCGGCGCCGTGCCCCTGCGGCATCCATCACCGCGGCGCCCACCGCAACGGGCCCCGCGAGAGCTCCTCGCCCGACCTCGTCGAGGGCGATGATCAGGTCGTACTCCTTGAGCAGAGACCTCTCCAGCGTGAGCCGGGGCGCGACGACCGTCATTTCTTCGACTCGGGCACTCCGGCGTAGGCCTCGTCGTGAGTGTCGATCAGGCCGAAGCGGTCCAGCGGCCAGGTGAGCAGGAATGCGCGCCCCACGACGTTGTCCAGCGGGACGAATCCGCCGCCGGGAAGCTCCTGGTGCGCGCGGGAGTCCTGGGAGCGCGTGCGGTTGTCGCCCATGACCCAGAGCGAGTCCTCCGGCACCGTGACGTCGAAGGGCGTGTCCGACGCGTTCGTGTCCCCCTGCGGGAGGTTGAGGTACGACAGCTCGTCGATCGGCGCGCCGTTGATGGTGATCTGGCCGACCGCGTTGCAGCACACGACATGATCGCCCGGCAGCCCGATCAGCCGCTTCACGAGGTGGTCCTGAGAGTCCGACGCCGAGATGCCGATGAAGGTGAGGACGCTGTCGATGGCCTTGATCAGCGGAGGCTGCGGAGGCTCGGCGGGCAGCGGCGGCAGCCATCCGCCCGGGTCCTTGAACACCACGACGTCGCCGTGGTCGTACCCGGTCCAGCGCGGCGTGAGCTCATCGACCAGGATGCGGTCGTTGATCAGCAGCGTGCGCTCCATCGACCCGGAGGGGATGTAGAACGAGCGCACCACGAACGACTTGACGACGAAGGACACGAGCGCGGCGATGACGATGATCACCAGCAGGTCGCGCAGGAAGATCAGGAAGCCATGACGCCGCTTAGACGTGGCGGCAGCGGGAGCGGCTTCGGTCGTCATTTCCATCCTTCGCGTCGGGTGCACCGTACGCAGACGGCACTATCAAGGGTCGCACATCCTGACAGAACAGAAGCACCCCGGGACGACGTGTCCCGGGGTGCTTCAGAAGAGCGGCGCTCAGTTGTCGCGCTTCTCCTTGATCTTGGCCTTCTTGCCGCGCAGGTTGCGCAGGTAGTACAGCTTGGCGCGGCGCACGTCACCGCGGGTGACGACCTCGATGTGGTCGATCACCGGCGAGTGCACCGGGAAGGTGCGCTCCACGCCCACCTGGAAGCTGATCTTGCGGACCGTGAAGGTCTCGCGCACGCCGTCGCCCTGGCGGCCGATGACGACGCCCTGGAAGACCTGGATGCGGGAGCGGTTGCCCTCGGTGATGTTGACGTGCACCTTGACGGTGTCACCGGGGAAGAACTCGGGAATGTCGCTACGGAGCGAAGCCGCGTCGACGGCGTCGAGGATCTGCATGATCGTCTCTCTCTGCACTCGCCACAGGTCGGATGCATTTAGGAAGGAATACGTTGATGTGTGCCGAACGGCGCGCAAGGCGTCCGCGGGCTCCCCTGAGGCAGAGCCGGGTCACGGCACAAGAATCTATTCTGCCATGGATCGGCAAGGCCGCAAAAACGAGTCAGTCCCGGCGGTCGTTCTCCTGCACGATGATGACGTCGCGCTCGCTCGCATTCGAGGCGCCAGGAGTGACGGTCGACCACGTCGCGGTCTCGCGGATGCTGAAGCCGCTGCCGCGTGCCTCGCTCCAGAGCTGCCACAGCTGCAGCCAGAACAACGCCAGCCACGCGACGATCGCCCCGGTGAGCAGCCACGGGAATCCGCCCTCGGGGAAGAATCCGACGGCGATGGTGAGGGCGTGCCAGATGCCGAACCCGAGCACGTCCCACCAGGAGACGGCACGCTCGGCGCGAACCGACGGCCTGGCCCTGGTGAGCAGCGTGAGCACGAGTTCGCCGATGAGCACGGAGGGCACCGCGATGAGGATCACCCAGAGGAAGGCCCATCCTCCGGCCTGGAACACTCCCCAGCCGATCAGCAGCCACAGGGGCAGCACCAGCGCCGCCGGGAAGAGCCACCGGAAGAACGCGCTGCGCAACCACATACTCCGATGGTACGGCGCTCCGGAGCCCGAGGGTTCTTCGTTCGCTGTGAGCATCGTGACATCCGGATCGGAGAGAATGGATGCCGGGCATCCTGACGATGCCCGGAGAAAGGGACACCCCGATGATCGAACTGCGCACGCCCGCCGAGATCGATGAGATGCGCGCCGCCGGCCGTTTCGTGGCCGAGACGCTCGCGACGCTGCGCGATGAGACGAAGGTCGGCACCAATCTGCTGGCGATCGACCGCCGCGCACACGACCTCATCCGGAAGGCCGGTGCGGAGTCGTGCTACATCGACTACGCGCCCTCGTTCGGCAACGGGCCGTTCGGCAAGGTCATCTGCACGTCGATCAACGATGCCGTCCTGCACGGCCTCCCGCATGACTACGTACTGCGCGACGGCGATCTCGTCTCGCTCGACTTCGCCGTCTCCGTCGACGGCTGGGTGGCCGACTCCGCCGTCTCCTTCGTGGTCGGCACCGCACGCGACGAGGACCTGCGGCTGATCGAGACGACGGAGCGGGCGCTGGATGCCGCGATCGCTGCCGCAACGGTCGGCAACCGCATCGGCGACATCTCCGCGTCCATCGCCGAGGTCGCGCATGGCGAGGGCTACTCGATCAACACCGACTTCGGCGGCCACGGCGTCGGCCGGGTCATGCACGGCGACCCGCACGTGCCGAACGACGGCCGCGCCGGCCGCGGTTTCCCGCTGCGGGACGGCCTGGTCATGGCCCTCGAGCCGTGGTTCCTCGCGACCACCGACGAACTCGTCACCGACCCTGACGGCTGGACGCTGCGCAGCGCGGATGGATCGCGCGGCGCACACTCCGAGCACACCGTCGCGATCACCACAGGCGGCCCGATCGTCCTCACCGACCGCAGCTTCCTCGGCGTCGACTGAATCCGGCGGCCACGCCGCAATTCGCGCTGCACTTCTTCGCGCGCGCTGCACGTCTCGTCGCCCACAATCCATCGCGCTATCGATCCTTGCTCGCGCTGCGCACATCAGCGCCGCGCGGGCAGAACTCAGCAGCGCGAGCGATCGCGCGGTCTTCGCCGGTTCATGCAACCCCTCTCGACGCCTGGCTGGGCATCGCTGCGCGGAGCGCCACTGGCACACGGGCGTCGAGCGCGGCGAGGAAGGCCCGCGCGCGCATGCTCGCGGTCGCGTAGCTCTCTCCGTCGGGAACGCAGGCGGCCGAGGGCGTTCCACTCGGTCTGCCCGTGCCGCACGAGGTAAAGGGCCATGAGATGACGCCAGCAGTATCGCTGCCGAGCATCAGCGCGCGCGTTCCCAGTCCGCGACGCCGCCCGGAATCACGGTGAACAGCGGATGAGAGTCGGGCACGCGGACGCCCTCGAGCAGTGCGAGACGTTCGGGGCTGCGGTGCGCGAGCTTGGTCAGGAGATGACGCCACTCGGCGTCGAGCTGACCCGAGGTCACATCGATGCTTCCGTCCGGACGCCCGGGCACGTCGATCCGGGCGCGGTCGAAGCGGTAGCCGCGCGCATCCGCCTCGTCCGCGACGCCGGTCAGGAACATCCCCACGGCACCGAGCGGATCCGGGCGCCCGCGGAATCGCACGAGCTGCGGATGGTTCCGGTATCCGACGGTCCTCCCGGCGAGCACCGCCTGCGCGAGCAGCGCCTCGCGCCAGCAGGCGACCAGCGCCTGGCGATCCAGATACCGCGGATGCGGTGACCAGAGCCTCATGAGGCGCGGTAGACGTACACGTCCGTGATCTGCGGCAGATCGAACTCGTCGCGTCCCGAGGTCTCAGGGTCCGCGTCGAGGATGCTCTCGACCTCGGCGACCATCCGGGCACGCTCGTCGTCGGATGCCGCGAGGAACGAGCTCACGGTGAGCCAGCGCGCGATGTAGTCCGCACGGGTGATCCGCTCCTGCCACGGCACCTGCACGAATCGGGGGTTGTCGAATCCGGGCAGCGTCGCGGTCACCGCGTCGTCCGCCGTCAGCCCGTCCGTCAGGTCCGGATGCGCGACCCGCGTGCACGCGCGATCCCATGCACACGCCGAGTCCGAGTGGTTCCAGAGCAGCCCGAGCGTGCCACCGGGAACGAGCACCCGCCGGATCTCCGCGCAGGCAGGATCGCGATCGAACCAGTGGAAGGCCTGCGCGACTGTGACGACGTCGACCGAGGCATCCGGGACCGGCATCTCCTCGGCGGTGCCGACGTGCGACTCCACCGTCGGCAGCTTCGACCGCAGCACGGCGAGCATCTGCTCCGAGGGCTCCACGGCGATCACGCGCGACGCGCGGGAGACCAGACGTTCGGTGAACTTCCCCGTTCCCGCGCCGAGGTCGAGCGCCGTGTCCGCGTGCACCGGGAGGACGGCGTCCGCGGCCGCCTCGGGGAACCCCGGGCGGAACCGGTCGTAGTCCTCCCCCGCGTTCTGGAACGACTGTGCCAGCGTCTGATCTGCCATGATCCGACGCTATCAGCGCCTACTCGTCCAGCAGGTCGGGGCGGCGGGTGCGGGTGCGTTCGAGCTGCTGCTCGCGACGCCAAGTGGCGATGGCGCCGTGATTGCCGCTGAGCAGGACGTCGGGCACGGCCCGATCCCGCCACACGGCGGGCTTGGTGTAGGACGGGTACTCCAGCAGGCCGTCCTCGTGCGACTCCTCGACGAGGCTCTCGGGGTTGCCGACGACACCGGGGATGAGTCGGCCGATGGCCTCGGTCATGGCCATGACGGCGACCTCGCCGCCGTTGAGCACGTAGTCTCCGAGGCTGATCAGACGCACCTCGCCGAGCGAGGCCGCGTACTCGAAGACGCGCTCGTCGATGCCCTCGTAGCGGCCGCAGCCGAAGACCAGGTGCTCTCTCGTCGCGAGATCGCGGGCAGTCGCCTGCGTGAAGACCTCGCCGGCCGGCGAGGGGAAGATGATGGTGGGCTGCTCAGCGGTTCCAGAGCGAGCGGAGCGAGACGAAGGGCGCTCAGGAACCGAAGACACGAGGTCGTCGAGCGCAGCGCCCCAGGGCTCCGGCTTCATGACCATGCCCGCTCCCCCGCCGTACGGGGTGTCGTCGACGGTGCGGTGCCGGTCGTGGGTCCAGTCGCGCAGGTCGTGGACCTGCAGGTCGAGGATGCCGGCGTCCTGCGCCTTGCCGAGCAGTGAGAGCGTCAGACCGTCGAAGTACGACGGGAAGATCGAGACGACGTCGATGCGCATGATCGCGTCACTCCGCGGCGGAGCCGCCGTCTGCGTCCTTCTCGGGTGCGGCATCCGCCGTCGGGAGCTCTTCGAAGAGCCCGGGCGGCGGGGTGACGACGATGCGTCCTGCCGCGATGTCGACCGTCGGCACGATCGCCTTCACGAACGGGACCATGACCTCGCGGCGGGCGGCCTTGACGATCAGGAGGTCCTGCGCGGGCATGTGCTCGATCCGCACGACACGGCCAATGACCTCGTCGTCGCGCACGACGTCGAGGCCGGAGAGCTGCTGGTCGTACCAGGCATCCTCGTCGGCCTCGTCGAGGTCCTGATCGATCCAGAGGATGGCGCGCACGAGCGACTCGGCGGCGTCACGGTCCTCGACGTCGTCGAAGAAGACGACGGAGCTGCCGTTCATCACCCGGTACTCGCGGACGGTGATGGTCTTGCCGTGCCAGACGGATGCCTCGGGCACCTGCAGGGTGAACTCGGCGCCGGGCACGAAGCGGCGGGCCGGGTCGTCGGTGTAGAGCTCGAGCTTGAGCCCGCCCTTGAGGCCGTGGGCCTTCAGCAGGCGACCGACGCGGAGCTGGTTGCGTTCCTCGGCCACGTCAGTCGTCCGCGACGTCGACGCGGACACGACGGCCGTCGGCGAGGGCGGCGATGAGCGTGCGCAGCGCCTTGGCGGTGCGGCCGCCGCGCCCGATCACGCGACCACGGTCATCCGGGTGCACGTGCACCTCGAGGAGGTCGCCACGAGACGACGCGGATGCAGTGATGCGGACATCGTCCGGGTGATCGACGATCCCCTTGACGACGTGTTCGAGCGCGGCGGCGAGCACAGCGGATTACTCTGCGTCGGCAGCGGCCTCGGCCGCGTCCTCGGCGGGAGCCTCGGCGGGAGCCTCGGCGGGCTCCTCGGCCTTCTTCTCGGCCTTGGGCTTGATGACCGACTTCTTGGCGGAGTCGGCCTCGAAGGCCTTCTTCTCGTCGGCGACCTTGAGGGTGGACTTCGCGTCCTTGTCACCCTTGAACTTGCCCCAGTCACCGGTGATCTTGAGGATCGCGGCGACCTGCTCGGTCGGCTGGGCGCCGACGGAGAGCCAGTACTGCGCACGCTCGGAGTCGACCTCGATGAACGAGGGCTCCTCGGTGGGGTGGTACTTGCCGATCTCCTCGATCACGCGACCGTCGCGCTTGGTGCGCGAGTCGGCGACGACGATGCGGTAGTACGGCGCACGGATCTTGCCGAAGCGCTTGAGACGAATCTTGACAGACACGATTCTCCTGAATGGTGTGGAAGGAAGACGAACCGGTCACCTGGAGCGTGGGGTGCACACCCGGTGGAAGCTCTATAAGGGGGATGGCGCGCTGGATAGAGGGTCGAGCACGTCGTCCGACCCACTATTCTGCCAGATCCCGCGCGGTGTCGCGAACCGTCACAGAGCAGCGTGTCGGAGCATCCGCCCATGTCAGACTGTGCTCGTGACGATCGCCTTCGCCGATTCCGCACGCTCGACGGTCGGTGTCGAGTGGGAGGTCATGCTCGCAGATCCGCAGACGGGTGACCTCGTCGGTCGCGCGCCCGAGCTGCTCGCCGCCCTCGAAGCGGCTAGCGCCGACAGCAGGCACACCGTCACGGGCGAGCTGCTCACCAACACCGTCGAGGTGACCAGCGGCGTCGGCTCCACGGTAGCCGAGGCGATCGGCGACATCTCCGCCGCCATCCGCGAGGTGCGCGCGGCCACGGATCCGGCCGGCATCGAGCTGCTCTCCGCCGGAAGCCACCCGTTCGCGCAGTGGTACGACCAGCGGGTCACCGACAAGACCCGCTACCGCTCGCTCATCGACCGCACCCAGTGGTGGGGGCGGAACATGATGATCTGGGGCATCCACGTGCACGTCGGCGTGGAGGATCGCGAGAAGGTCCTCCCGATCGTGGGCGCTCTGGCCGCATACCTGCCGCACATGCAGGCACTCGCGGCATCCAGTCCGTTCTGGGCGGGCGAGCGCACCGGCTACGCCTCCAACAGGGCACTCGTCTTCCAGCAGCTGCCGACGGCAGGACTCCCCTGGCCGCTGCGCACGTGGTCGGAGTACGAGGGCTACCTCGACGACATGGTCCGCACCGGCGTCATGGCGGACGCCACCGAGGTGCGCTGGGACATCCGTCCCGCGCCGCGCTGGGGCACGATCGAGGTCCGCGCCTGCGACGGGATGTCGACGCTGCGCGAGCTCGCCGCGATCGCCGCCCTCACCCAGGTGCTCGTGGAGTACCTCTCCCGCCGCCTCGACGAGGGCGAGACCCTCCCTGTGCTGCAGCCGTGGTTCCACCGCGAGAACAAGTGGCGCACGGCACGCTACGGGCTGGACGCCACGGTCATCGTGGACTCCGCCGGTGCGCAACGTCCGGTGCGGGAGCACCTGCTGGAGCTGCTGGAGACCCTCGCGCCGGTCGCCGTGGATCTGCGCTGCGGCGCGGAGTTCGCCCGCGTCGGCTCGATCCTCGACACGGGCGCGAGCTACGAGCGTCAACTCGCCGTCGCGGATGCCACGGGCGGAGATCTGCGGATGGTGGTCCAGCACCTCATCGACGAGTTCCGCACCGGACCGCACCACCATCTCAGCTGATCCCTCCCGCCGATTCGAAGGAGAACACCATGCCCGACCACGTGATCGCGATCGATCAGGGCACGACGTCGAGCCGTGCCATCATCTTCGATCGCTCTGGACGCATCGTGTCCTCGGGCCAGAAGGAGCACAAGCAGATCCTGCCGCAGGCGGGCTGGGTCGAGCACGACCCCGCCGAGATCTGGCGGAACGTGCAAGAGGTCATCGGGCTCGCGCTCAGCCGCGCGCACCTGACCAGGCACGACATCGCGGGCGTCGGCATCACCAACCAGCGCGAGACCGCCGTGGTCTGGGACCGGACCACGGGCAAACCGGTCTACAACGCCATCGTGTGGCAGGACACGCGGACGCAGGACATCGTGGAGCGTCTCGCAGGTGAGGATGGCGTCGACCGGTTCAAGCCGATCGTCGGTCTGCCGCTGGCGACCTACTTCTCGGGCACCAAGATCGTCTGGATCCTGGAGAACGTCGAGGGCGCGCGGGCGAAGGCCGAGGCGGGCGATCTGCTCTTCGGCACCACCGACACGTGGGTGCTGTGGAACCTCACCGGAGGCGTGGACGGCGGTGTGCACGCGACGGATGTCACGAACGCGTCCCGCACGCTGTTCATGGACCTGGAGACGCTCGACTGGCGCGACGACATCCTCGCCGAGTTCGGAGTGCCGCGCTCGATGCTGCCCGACATCCGCTCCTCCTCAGAGGTGTACGGCACGGCGGAGACGCACTCGCTGCTCCGAGAGACACCGATCTCGGGCATCCTGGGCGACCAGCAGGCCGCGACGTTCGGGCAGGCCGCCTTCGCGGCAGGCGAGAGCAAGAACACCTATGGCACCGGATGCTTCCTGATCGTCAACACCGGCGAGGAGATCGTGCACTCGGCGAACGGCCTGCTCACGACTGTCGGCTACAAGCTCGGCGACGCACCCGCCCACTACGCGCTGGAGGGATCGATCGCGGTGACCGGGTCGCTCATCCAGTGGCTGCGCGATCAGCTCGGCATCATCAAGTCCGCCGCCGAGGTCGAGACCCTCGCCGCCCAGGTCGAGGACAACGGCGGCGTGCACATCGTTCCGGCGTTCTCCGGCCTGTTCGCGCCGTACTGGCGCCCGGACGCCCGTGGAGCGATCGTCGGTCTGACCCGCTTCTCCAACAGGAACCACTTCGCCCGCGCGGCGCTCGAATCCGTCGCATTCCAGACCAGGGATGTGCTGGACGCCGTGAACAGCGACACCGGCGCCGCGCTGAACGAACTGAAAGTCGACGGCGGCATGGTCGCCAACGACGCCCTCATGCAGTTCCAGGCGGACATCCTCGGCGTGCCGGTCGTGCGCCCCGTGATCGCCGAGACGACCGCACTCGGCGCGGCGTACGCGGCGGGTCTCGCCGTCGGGTTCTGGAGTGGCCTCGACGACCTCACCGCGAACTGGCGGGAGGACCACCGCTGGACCCCGACCATGGACGTGGCGGAGCGCGAGCGGAAGCTGCGCCTGTGGCACAAGGCGGTCGAGAAGTCGATGGACTGGGTGGACGACGACGTGCGCTGAGACCTCTCAGCGGTTCTCGCCCTCGCGATCCGTGCGCACCGGGAACCACTCCTCGAGATCGCCCACCGCTGGCGCGGACCAGACCGGAGCACGCTTCTCGAGGAAGGCGGCGACGCCCTCCGCCGCATCCGGACCGGACAGCAGACGCTTCATCAGCGCCTTCTGCATGGCGAGCGCGTCCTGCTCGGACCAGTCGGGGCTGGCGCCCACGAAGTGCTTCACCACCTGCAGCGAGGTCGGCGGCAGCCCGGCGATCCGTTCAGCCAGGGCCAGCGCCGTCCCGATCGCTTCCCCGGGCTCGACGATCTCGTTCACCAACCCGATCTCGCGGGCTCGCTCGACGGGGAGGCGTTCCGCGCCGAAGAGCACCTCCATGGCCACGGCGTACGGCAGCCGCCGTGCCAGCCACAGCATCCCGCCGCCGCCCGGAGCGAATCCGCGCGCGATCTCGGGCATGCCGAACCAGCTGCCGGTCTCGACGACGACCAGGTCGCAGGCCAGAAGCAGTTCGAATCCTCCGCCGACAGCCGGCCCCTGCACCGCCGCGATGAGGGGCTTCCTCGGGCGGAGTTCTGCGAAACCGTCGAACCCACCGTCGGCCGACCAATCGCCACCGGCGGAGAAATCCTTCAGATCCATGCCCGCACAGAACACATCGCCGGTGGCCGCGAGGATCCCGACGCGCAGGTCATCGCGGTCGTCGAGCTCACGGAGCAGTCTCCTGAGCTCCCGGGCTGTGGCAGGGTCAAGCGCGTTGCGCATCCTCTGCCTGTTCAGAGTCAGGATGCGGACACCGCCCTCATCCCGGCAGAGCACGCCCTCGTCGCTCGGCCCCGTCGCATCATCGCTCATGCGGCCATCCTCGCCCGGCCGCGCTCGCGCCCCGGACGGGGTGGGTGATGCGAGGATGGAGGGGACGAATCCGGGGAGGGACCGCCGTGGCCACGAACGAGCGCACTGATGTCCGAGCAGCACAGGAGGCAGGCCGCGCGAGCGTCCTGATCATCGGCGGTGGGATCAACGGAATCTCCACATTTCGCGACCTCGCCCTGCAGGGCGTCGACGTGCTGCTCGTCGAGCGCGAGGATTTCGCCTCGGGTGCGTCCTCGGCCTCCAGCCACATGATTCACGGCGGCATCCGCTATCTGGAGAACGGCGAGTTCCGTCTCGTCAAGGAATCGGTGCAGGAGCGCAACGACCTGCTCAAGACGGCGCCGCACTACGTGAAGCCGCTCGAGACCACTATCCCGATCTACTCGACGTTCTCCGGCATCCTCACCGCACCGTTCCGCTTCCTGTTCCACGGATCCGGCAAGCCGAGGGAGCGCGGCGCGCTGCTCATCAAGACCGGGCTGACGATCTACGACACGTTCTCGCGCGACGGCGGCAGCGTGCCCCGGCACCGGTTCCACGGCCGGCGGAAGTCGCTCGCGGACCTCCCCCGTCTGAACCCCCGCGTGAAGTACACCGCGACCTATTACGACGCCTCCGCCCACGATCCGGAGCGGCTCGCCCTCGACGTGCTGCGGGACGGCGAGCGGGCCGGCGGCCGCGCACTGAACTACGTCGAGGCGATCGGCATGGACGCCGACGGCGTGCTGCTGCGCGACGGCGAGTCCGGGCAGGAGTTCCGGATCGACGCTGACGTGGTGGTGAACGCCTCGGGTCCCTGGACCGACCTCACCAACGCGGCGCTCGGCACTGGGACCGCGTTCATGGGCGGCACCAAGGGCTCGCACATCGTGCTCGACCACCCCGAGCTGATGGCGGCCACCGCCGGCCGCGAGATCTTCTTCGAGCACTCCGACGGACGCATCGTGCTGATCTATCCGCTGAAGGGCAAGGTGCTCGTCGGCACGACCGACCTGGAGGCCGATCCCCGCGAGCCCGCGGTGTGCACCGAGGAGGAGATCGACTACTTCCTCGACCTCATCGGCCACGTCTTCCCCTCGATCCCCGTGGGTCGCTCGCAGATCGTGTATCGGTTCTCCGGCATCCGTCCGCTGCCGCACCACGATGACACCGCGCCCGGCTTCGTCTCCCGCGACTACCGGATCGAGCGGCGGAAGGATGCCGGGCTGCCGCCGGTGCTCAGTCTG
The DNA here is from genome assembly GCF_009758255.1 of Microbacterium sp. MAH-37. GTDB lineage: Bacteria > Actinomycetota > Actinomycetes > Actinomycetales > Microbacteriaceae > Microbacterium. The sequence goes on along the minus strand of NZ_WSEN01000007.1, from coordinate 249,319 downwards.
GTCGGCGGCAAGTGGACGACTTTCCGCGCGCTCGGCGAGTCCCTGGCCGACCGTGTACTGGCCGAGCTCGGCCGACCGCGCGTGACCAGGACCAAGGGCGTCCGCATCGGCGGCGGCAACGGCTACCCGCGCACGCCGCGGCGCACCGTGGAGTGGCTGCGGCAGAACGTCGGCGACTCCGTACGGGGCCGCGTGCTGTTCGTGCGGTACGGCACGCGCGCGGCGCACGTCGCCGCCTTCCTCGGCGAGGGACCGGACGAACCGCTGCTGGGAGAGGAGCTGTCCACGCGCGAACTCCTCTGGATGGTCGAGAAGGAGCACGCGCGCCACGTCTCGGACGTCCTGTTCCGGCGCACGAACCTCGTCTTCACCGGCGATGCGGATGCCGCGACCGTGCGCACGGTCGCGGAGGCCATGGCGCAGCTCCTCGGCTGGGACGCCGCGGCGACGGACGCCGAGATCGAGGCGACCGTCCGCTCGCTGCGCGAGCGGCACGGCGTGGACCTCTCGGCAGAGCCGGCAGCCCGCTGAAACGATGAGAGCCGCAGCGCGTCGTGCGCGCTGCGGCTCTCGTGGCGATGGGGATCAGCCCTTGCCGAACAGCTTCTGGATCTCGGCCATGTCGGCCTCGCTCGGCGCCTTCTGACCGCCGAGGCCGAAGCCGGAACCGGTCGCCTCGGCGGGGGCGGTGCCCACGCCGGCGTTCTCGGCGGCGCGCTTCGCGGGGTTGCCCGACCGCGAGCCGCTCTTGCCCTTCGCGCCCTTCCGGCCGCGCTTGGCGGATGCACCGGGCTTGCCCATCGGCCCCATGCCGGGGATCTGCGGGGTGCCGCCGCGAGCGACGGTCTTCATCATCTTCGCGGCCTGCTCGAAGCGCTGTACGAGCTGGTTGACGTCGGTCACGGTCATGCCGGAGCCGCGCGCGATGCGCAGCCGGCGCGAGCCGTTCAGAAGCTTGGTGTTGCGGCGCTCGGCCGGGGTCATAGAGCGGATGATCGCTTCGGTGCGGTCGATCTCGCGCTCGTCGAAGTCATCGAGCTGCTGCTTCATCTGGCCCATGCCCGGCAGCATGCCGAGCATCTTCTTCATCGAGCCCATCTTGCGCATCTGCTGCATCTGCTCGAGGAAGTCCTCCAGCGTGAAGGCCTCGTTCGCGAGCTTCTCGGCGACCTTCATCGCCTCGGCCTCGTCAAACGCCGACTGCGCCTGCTCGATCAGGGTGAGGATGTCGCCGAGGTCGAGGATGCGGCTCGCCATGCGGTCGGGGTGGAACGGCTCGAGGTCGTCGAGGTTCTCGCCCGTGGAGGCGAAGATGATCGGGCGGCCGGTGATCGAGGCGACCGACAGCGCGGCGCCGCCTCGGGCGTCGCCGTCGAGCTTCGAGAGCACGACGCCGGTGAAGTCGACGCCGTCCTGGAACGCCTTCGCAGTGTTGACGGCATCCTGACCGATCATCGCGTCGATGACGAACAGCACCTCGTCGGGGGACGTCGCCTTGCGGATGTCGCCGGCCTGCTTCATCAGCTCGGCGTCGACGCCGAGGCGGCCGGCGGTGTCGATGATGACGACGTCGTGCTGAGTGCGGCGGGCGTGCTCCACGCCGTCCTTGGCGACCTTCACCGGGTCTCCGATGCCGTTACCGGGCTCGGGGGCGTAGATCGCGGCGCCGGCCTGCTCGGCCACGACGGTCAGCTGGGTGACCGCGTTCGGGCGCTGCAGGTCGCACGCCACGAGCAGCGGGGTGTGGCCCTCGCCCTGCAGCTGCTTGGCGAGCTTGCCGGCGAAGGTCGTCTTACCGGAACCCTGCAGGCCCGCGAGCATGATCACGGTCGGCGGCGTCTTCGCGAACTCCAGGCGACGCTGCTCGCCTCCGAGGATCCCGACGAGCTCCTCGTTGACGATCTGCACGACCTGCTGCGCCGGGTTCAGCGCCTTGTTCACCTCATCACCGAGGGCGCGCTCGCGCACCTTCGCGGTGAAGTCCTTGACGACGGGAAGCGCGACGTCTGCGTCGAGAAGCGCGCGACGGATCTCGCGGACGGTGCCGTCGACGTCGGCGGGGCTGAGCTTGCCCTTCGTGCGCAGGTTGCGGAAGGTCTCGGTCAGCCGATCGGAGAGCGTGCCAAAGGTAGCCATGATGACGTCAAGTTTACGGGAGCGCGGCGATGACTCTCGGCGCGGGCCGGAGGAACATACCCGGGCGCGAGAAATCTCACGTAGGAGATATCCATCGACGACTTCTGGCGAAGAATGCCTCACTCGCGCCCTGCTCATCTCATAGCCGGTATATTTGCGTTCATGACGATCGCAGACGTGACCTCCGGAACGACGATCAGTGAGGATCCGGGCACAGGTGAACCGCTCCAGAGCACCGCCGCCCGCCTGATCCGCGAAGCCCGGCAGGCGCAGGACCTCACTCAGGCGCAGCTCGCCTCCCGCGTCGGCACGAGCCAGAGCGCGATCAATCGCATCGAACGAGGAGGGCAGAACCTCACCCTCGAACTCCTGGCCCGGATCAACGCGGCGCTCGGCAACGAGATCCTCACGCTCGGCCAGCCCCGCACTGCGGAGCACATCCGCGTCGACGGCGCACGCCGTCTGTCGGGCTCGATCGCCGTCAAGTCGAGCAAGAACGGCGCGGTCGCGCTCCTGTGCGCGAGCCTGCTCAACAGGGGCCGGACGACCCTGCACAACGTGGCACGGATCGTCGAGGTCGATCGCATCATCGACGTCCTGCGCAGCATGGGTGTCTCCGCGACCTGGTCCGAGAACGGCGAGGATCTGGAGATCCGCGCGCCCCGCGACCTCGATCTGCACTCGATCGACGCAGATGCCGGGCGTCGCACCCGCAGCGTGCTGATGTTCCTCGGCCCGCTGCTCGGACGCCACGAGTCGTTCTCACTCCCCTACGCCGGCGGGTGCGACCTCGGCACGCGCTCCGTGGAACCGCACATGATCGCCCTGCGTCATTTCGGGCTCTCCGTCGAGGCGACGTCCGGATGGTACGCCGCGAAGGTGTCGGACGTCGACGGGTCGGAGCTCCGGATCGTCCTGACCGAGCGCGGCGACACGGTCACCGAGAACGCGATCATGGCCGCGGCCGGTCGCGACGGGGTCACGGTGATCCGCAATGCAAGCCCCAACTACATGGTTCAGGACCTCTGCTTCTACCTCGAGCTGCTCGGCATCCGGATAGAGGGGATCGGCACGACCACGCTCCGCATCCACGGCCGACGGGACGTGGACGTCGATGTCGACTACTGGCCGAGCGAGGACCCGGTCGAGGCGATGACCCTGATCACCGCCGGCGTGGTCACCGGCTCCGAGATCACCGTCACGCGTGTCCCGATCGAGTTCATGGAGATCGAGTTGAGCGTCCTCGGCGAGATGGGGCTGCGCTACGACGTCTCGCCCGAGTACGCCGCCGCCAACGGACGCACCCGGCTCGTGGACATCACCGTGCACCCTTCAGCGCTGCGTGCGCCCGCCGACAAGATCCATTCGATGCCCTTCCCCGGGATCAACATCGACAACCTCCCGTTCTTCACCGTCATCGGCGCCTGCGCGACAGGGACCACTCTGATCCACGACTGGGTGTACGAGGGGCGCGCCATCCACCTGACCGACCTCACCCGGCTGGGCGCCGACATCCGGCTCCGCGATCCGCATCGGCTCGACGTCACGGGGCCGACGCACTGGTCCGCCGCCGACGTCATCTGCCCGCCGGCGCTGCGACCGGCCGTCGTGATCCTGCTGGCCATGCTGGCCTCCAAGGGCACCAGTGTCCTGCGCAACATCGCCGTCATCGAGCGCGGCTACGAGGACCTGTGGTCGAGGCTGAACTCGATCGGCGCGTCGATCACGCCGTTCCGCGACTGAGAAGGATCACGGAACCCCGGCCTCCAGACCCAGCGCGGCCCGCAGCTGCTCCTTCGCGCGCTGATGAACGGACGCGGGCGGATGCGGTCATGAGTCGCTCCTTCGTCAGGTTCTACTCATGGCCTGTCCGGCAGACCGCGAAACGTCCGCTACGCCCAGGGAAGATCGTGGATGCAACGCAGCGCGGAGTCGAACTGCGCCTCGAGCGAGGCCTGCCCGGCGCCCTTCTCGGCCCACACGCGGATCGACGAGAGCACGGCCGCCGCGCACGCCGCGCCGAGGATGTCGGCCGGGATCTCCCCGACGCCGGATGCGCGTGCCGCCGACGCCACGGCCGAGGCGAGCCGTCCGTGTCGGACCCCTCGATCGCGCTGGAGCTCGGCCTCCAGACCCATGGCCGCCTCGTTGCGGATGGCGAGTGCCAGCGGGTCGGGCTCGAAGTCCTTGATCACGTGGGTCAGCGCCGCGCGGACGCCCGGCCCCGTGGCATCCGTACCCAGCGCCGCCAGCGCGACGAGCGCGTCGTCGATCCGCGCGTCGAGCCCCGACCACAGCACATCGCTCTTCGACGAGAAGTAGTTGAAGAAGCTGGAGCGGCTCACTCCGGCGCGCTGCGTGATGTCCGCCACGGATGTCGCGTCGTACCCCTGCTCGAGGAACAGCTCGCATGCGGCCTCCGCAAGCGTCTCCCTCGAGGAGGCCCGTGGTCGTCCCGCTCGCGACACCGATTCCATGTGCCACAGCGTATCGGTGTACCGGAGATCACGAACAGAGGTATTCTTGGACGCGATCCAATAACCGTGACCCGATGGAGCGCACACATGCTCGACATCCAGATCGCTGGACTCGACCCCGAGTTCCTCCCCTATCTCGACGGCTGGGAGCTGCAGCGCAGCGTGCACCGGGACGTCGTCGCGGGCGACCGGCCGGACACCCTGCTGCTGCTCGAGCACGAGGCCGTCTACACGGCCGGCAAGCGCACCGAGCCTCAGGAGCGCCCGCAGGACGGCACCCCCGTGATCGACGTCGACCGCGGCGGTAAGATCACCTGGCACGGGCCGGGCCAGCTGGTCGGATACCCGATCGTGCGCCTGCCTGAGCCGATGGACGTCGTCGCCCACGTGCGCCGCATCGAGCGGCTGCTCATCGACGTGCTGCGCCCGTTCGGCGTCGACGGGTACCAGGTCGAGGGACGCAGTGGCGTGTGGGTGCGCCGCCCCCTCAGCGAGGACAAGGTCGCCGCGATCGGCGTGCGTGTGCAGCAGGGTGTGACCATGCACGGTTTCGCGATCAACTGCGACAACACGCTCGCCGGCTTCCGCGGCATCATCCCGTGCGGGATCACGGATGCCGGAGTCACCACCGTCAGCGAGACGACCGGTCGCGCCGTCTCGCCCGTCGACCTCGTGGAGGCCGTCTCCGATGCCTTCGCCGCCGAGTACGCGGAGGTGGCCGCGTGAGCGCCGGGCCCGAGGGACGCAAGCTGCTCCGTCTCGAGGTCCGCAACGCCGAGACCCCGATCGAACGCAAGCCGGAGTGGATCCGCACGAAGGCGAAGATGGGCCCGGAGTACCAGGCGCTGCAGTCCCTGGTGAAGACCGAGGATCTGCACACCGTCTGCCAGGAGGCCGGCTGCCCGAACATCTTCGAGTGCTGGGAGGACCGCGAGGCCACCTTCCTCATCGGCGGTTCGCAGTGCACCCGTCGGTGCGACTTCTGCCAGATCGACACCGGCAAGCCGGACGCCTACGACACCGACGAGCCGCGCCGCGTCGCCGAGAGCGTGCAGCGGATGGGTCTGCGCTATGCCACCGTCACCAGCGTCGCGCGCGACGACCTGCCCGACACCGGTGCGTGGCTGAACGCCGAGACGGTGCGCCAGATCCATGCCATGAACCCGAACACCGGCGTCGAACTGCTCGCCAACGAGCACAACGCCGACCCGGCGTTCCTGGGCCAGATCTTCGACGCCCGCCCCGAGGTGTTCGCCCACAACGTCGAGACCGTGCCGCGCATCTTCAAGCGCATCCGCCCGGCGTTCAAGTACGAGCGCTCGCTGAATGTGATCACGCAGGGCCACGAGGCGGGTCTCATCACCAAGTCGAACCTCATCCTCGGCATGGGCGAGGAGCCGGAAGAGGTCGTGCAGGCGCTGCAGGACCTGCACGACGCCGGATGCGACATCATCACGATCACGCAGTACCTGCGCCCCTCCCCCCGTCATCTGCCGGTGGCGCGCTGGGTGAAGCCCGACGAGTTCGTCGGATTCAAAGAGGAGGCGGAGCGCATCGGCTTCCTCGGCGTGCTCGCCGGCCCTCTGGTGCGCTCGTCGTACCGCGCCGGGCGTCTGTGGGCGCAGTCGATGATCTCGAAGGGCCGCCCGATCCCGTCGCACCTCGCGCACATCGCCGAGAGCGCGGATCTGGGCTTCGCTCAGGCGGTCTGACGTCTCCCGTCCTTCGTCGCTTCGTCTCGCTTCGCTCGCTCAGGATCCAAGAGGTTCATGCTCCGGCCCCTGAGCGAGGAGCGCAGCGACGAGACGAAGGGCGTCAGTCCCCGCTCATCACCGACAGCACAGAGCCGTCGGAGGCGAGGTTCACCAGCAGCACGTCATCTGCACCGCCGGCGTCGAGCGTGTACTCCAGCACGGCGAACGGATCGCTGCCGCCGTGCTCGTCGACGAGCAGCGTCATGCTGATCAGCGTCAACGAGCGGATGATGTCCACCGCGTCATCACCCGAGACGTCGACGAGCACCTCGGCGAGCTGGTCGCCGAACTCCTCCTGCTGCTGCAGGATGTACTCGGTCACCTCGCTGGTGCGATCGTCCAGTTCGGAGAGCATCGAACGTCGAGCCGTGGCATCCACATCCTCGAGCCCGCTGATGAGCGCCGCCGCGATGTCGAGGGCGTCGATCGACACGTCGTCCTGGTCCGGCGCGGTCAGGTCGACAGTGACCGACTGGTCGCCGAGGTCGACGCGCTCCGACCAGAAGATCGACCCGTCCGGCCCCGAGGACAGCAGTCCGAAGTAGTCGTGTTCGATCGCCATATCGCTATGCAACCAGCCTTGTCCGTGTTGCGCCAGCCCGACGCGCCAGCGTTGTCGACGAGTTCGGATCAGGCGCCGACCAGCGACTGCACGAACACGTGCGGCGTGAAGCCGGTGAGGTCGTCGATGCCCTCGCCCTGTCCGAGGAGCTTCACCGGGATGCCGGTGCGCTCCTGAACCGCGAGCACGAAGCCGCCCTTCGCCGAGCCGTCCAGCTTGGTGATGACCAGACCCGTCACGCCGGCGTGCTGCAGGAACGACTCGGCCTGCATCACACCGTTCTGGCCAGTGGTGGCGTCCAGCACCAACAGCACCTCGCTGATGGGCGCCTGCTTTTCGACGACGCGCTTGATCTTGCCGAGCTCGTCCATCAGGCCACCCTTGGTGTGCAAGCGGCCGGCGGTGTCGATGATCGCGATCTCGATGCCGTTCTGCTTCGCGTAGTCGACGGTCTGGAAGGCCACGGATGCTGGATCCTGGCCCTGCTGCTCCGGCCGCACGATCGCCGCTCCCGCGCGCTGCGCCCAGGTCGCGAGCTGATCCACCGCCGCTGCGCGGAAGGTGTCGGCGGCGCCGACGACGACGCTGCGCTGGTAGCCGCGCAGGAACTTCGTGAACTTCCCGATCGTGGTCGTCTTGCCGACGCCGTTCACGCCGACGACGAGCACGACGGCGGGGCGCTCCGAGAGCTTGAGCGTGGTGTCGAACTTCGCGAAGTGCTCCTCGAGCGTCTCTCGCAGCATCCGCTGCAGGTCCTTCGGATCGGTCGTGCGATAGCGCTCGACCTTCTCGCGCAGCTCGTCGATGATGCGCTCGGTGATGTCGGGGCCGAAGTCGGCGCCGATCAGCGCGGTCTCGAGGTCGTCCCACGTCGTCTCGTCGATCGTGGGCTTGACGAACATGCCGCGCAGCGCGCGACCGAGGGACCAGGACTTCTCCGCCATGCCACCAGCCTACGGTGCACGACGGTCTCGCCCCGGCGTGTTCGCCGACGGCTCAGACGGATGCTGCTGCGCGATCGCCGACGCGCTGGCCGACCACCGCTGACACGCCATCCTGGCGCATCGAGACTCCGTAGAGGGCGTCCGCGATCTCCATGGTGCGCTTCTGGTGCGTGATGATCAGCAGCTGCGAGTTCTCGCGCAGCTGCTCGAACACGGCCAGCAGCCGCCCGAGGTTCGCGTCGTCAAGCGCCGCCTCCACCTCGTCGAGGATGTAGAACGGGCTCGGCCGGGCCTTGAAGATCGCGACGAGCAGCGCCACGGCGGCCAGGGACCGCTCTCCACCGGAGAGCAGCGACAGTCGCTCGATCTTCTTGCCGACCGGCCGCACGGCGACCTCGATGCCGGTGGTGAGCATGTCGTCGGGCTTGGTCAGCGAGATGCTGCCCGCGCCGCCGGGGAACAGCACCGGGAACACCTCGGTGAAGGCCTGCCTGGTGTCCTCGAAGGCGGCGGCGAAGATCGTCTGCATCCGCTCATCGAGCTCGGCGATGATCGTCAGCAGGTCCTGGCGGGTCTTCGTCAGGTCTGCCAGCTGCTCGGTGAGGAACGCGTGCCGCTGCTCGAGCGCGGCGAACTCCTCGAGCGCCAGCGGATTGACCCGTCCCAGCTGTGCGAGCTTGCGCTCGGCGTCCTTCAGACGACGCTCCTGGATGCGACGGTCGAACGGGATCGCAGTATCGTCATCCTGCTCCTCCGCTCCCGGATCACGGGGAACCGGCTGGTCGGGACCATATTCCGCAATGAGAATATCTTCATCGAGCGCCAGCTCGGACGATACCCGCTCGAGCAGGCTGGACAAGTGCAGCTTCTTCTCGTGGATCTGCAGCTCGAGGCCGTGCACGCTCTCCGTGAGGCCCGCGAGGCGCTCGCGGAGCGAGGTCTCCTGGGCGCGCAGCGCCGTGAGCTCCTCGTTCTGGGCGGAGCGCTCCGCCTCGGCCTCGGCCAGCGCCACTCGAGCCTCGGTGACGGACCGATCGATCGAGTCGAGCACCCGCGGCAGCTCGTCCGCGACGCCGCTCGCGGCCTCGCGCTGTGCTCGCCGGATGACGGCGCGACGCGCGGCCTCTTCCGCCGCGGATCTCTCCGCCTCACGCTGACGCTCCAGCGTCACGACCCTGGTCTGCGCTGCGCGCACGCGCTCACGCAGCGTCTCGATCTCGAGGCGGGCCCTGACCTCGCCCTCGCGGGCGGTCTCGAGCGCCTCGAGCAGTCCGTCACGGGCGGATGCGTCGAGAACCGGCCGCGGCTCGCGCTCGGCACCTTCGAGCTCCGCCTTCGCCTTCGCCATCGCCTGCTCGGCATCCGCGACGGCGGACTGCGCCTGGCCGAAGCCGGACTCCAGCCGGTCGCACTCCGCGACGGCGGCCTCGTGCCGCACGGTCACGCGGTTCAGCTGCTCGGCATGCGTGGCCAGCGCGGCGTCGTGCTCGCGAAGCCGCTGCAGGGCCTCCTTGGCCTCGCGCCTGGTCGTCTCCACACGCTCGGTCGCCTCGGCGCGCTCGGTGCGCAGCGCGTCGACGATCCCGCGGACTTCGTCTAGGCGCTCCGCCGCGGCATCCCGCTCCGCAGCGAGCTCGAGCCGGGAGCGCTCCCCCGAACCCGCTCGCAGGGTGTGGGCGGTGAGCACCTCGCCGTCTCGGGTCACGATGGCCGTCGTGGTGTCGCCAAGCGCGTCCAGAGCGGCACGCGCGGACCTCGCGGCGTCGAGGTCATCGGCGACGAGCACGTGCGCGAGGATGCCGAGTACGCCGGCGGGAGCGGTCGCGACCTCGGACGCGGCGACCGTGCCCTCCACCGCCGGGGCACCGCCTGAGACCTCTGCTGAACCGATCACGATGTCGATGGCACCGCGCCCCTGCGCATGCGGCACGAGTGCGAACGCATCGTCCGCGGCATCCACCAGCACGCCCTCGGCGAGAGGCCCGAGCACCGCGGCGACGGCCGCCTCGAATCCCGCCTTGACCTGCACGGAATCACCGACGAGCCCCTGCACGCCGGGAGTGCCCTCGGCGACGAGGTCGGCGGCACCGCCCGAAAACGACAGCGCGCTCGTCAGCGCGGCGGCCTTCGCCGTCAGCGCATCGGCCTCGCGCTCCGCCTCGTGCAGCCGTTCCCGCAGCCCGTCGCGCTCCGCCTCGGCCGCTGTGGCGGCCTGCTGGGCGGTCTCGTACGCGGCGGCATGCTCCGCTGCGGATCCCTCGGGCGCCTCGCCCTCCTCGAACGACTCCAGCGCCTCCGCCGCCTCACGGCGACGGGCCTGTGCGGCCTCCAGCGCGTTCTCCTGGCGCAGCACCGCACCGCGCACGGCGGCCAGCGCGGATGCCGCGGCATCCGCGTTTCCGCGCAGCGTGTTCAGCCGCATGTCGTAGGCCGAGACCAGGGCGCTCTGCTCGGCGATGTCGACGTCCAGCGTGTCCAGCTCTGCACGAGCCTGCACGACCTCGCGGCTCGCCGCGGCTGCGGCGTCCTGCGCGTCACCGAGTCCCTCCGAGATCCGCGTGATCTCGTCCTTGGCCTCGTCGATCGTGTTCTGCGTGACCGTGATCGCCGTCACCGCGTCGTCGTCCTCGCTGCCGAGCAGCGCCAGACGCTGATTCGCCAGGGTGAACAGACCTCGCATGCGCTCCTGCACCTGCTCGAGGCCGAACGCCACGCGGCGCGCCTCGTCGACGGCGGCGGAATTCTGCTCGGCCTCCAGACGGATGATACCGGTGTGCACGGCGTCGACCTGGTCGGACAGCACCAGGCGCTCGGTGTGCCGCTCGTTCTCGGTGCGGGTGTGATCGGCGAGGGTGGTCCGCAGCGCGACGACGTCGTCGGCGAAGAGCCGGGCCTTCGCGTCCCGCACCACCGCGGCGATCGTCTGCGCCTCGCGCGCGATCTCGGCCTGCCTTCCGAGCGGCTTCAGCTGCCGGCGGATCTCGCCCGCCAGGTCGCTGAGACGAGTCAGGTTGGTCTCCATGGCGTCGAGCTTGCGGAGGGTCTTCTCCTTGCGGCGCCGGTGCTTCAGGATGCCGGCGGCCTCCTCGATGAATCCGCGGCGATCCTCGGGAGAGGCCTGCAGCACGGTGTCCAGGCGACCCTGCCCGACGATGACGTGCATCTCGCGGCCGAGGCCGGAGTCGCTGAGCAGTTCCTGCACGTCCAGCAGCCGGCATCCGGTGCCGTTGATCGCGTACTCGCTGGAGCCGTTCCGGAACAGGGTGCGGCTGATCGTGACCTCGGCGTACTCGATCGGCAATGCACCGTCGGCGTTGTCAATCGTGAGCTGCACCTCCGCGCGGCCGAGCGGCCCACGCGTCGAGGTGCCCGCGAAGATGACGTCCTCCATCTTGCCGCCGCGCAGCGTCTTCGCGCCCTGCTCCCCCATCACCCAGGCCAGGGCGTCCACGACGTTGGACTTGCCCGATCCGTTCGGGCCGACGATGCAGGTGACGCCTGGCTCGAACACGAAGGTCGTCGGCTGCGCGAACGACTTGAAGCCCTTGAGCGTGAGGCTCTTCAGATGCATGCCGGGGCCTTCGGGGTCAGGGGAATCACGCCGCTACGCTACCGGAATCCTGCGGCTCTTCAGGGGATTCCGCGCCGTCCGCCAGACGATCCGCCGCACGCGACACGCCGATGACACGCCCGAATGCTTGACTCGGCTGGGAAGTTCCCGCTAGCGTGACTCACCGATCGCTTGAAGGAAAGGAGAGACCGATGATGATCACGAAGACTGACGCCCGCCTCGACGGCCCAGCCGCGCGCTCGTTCGCGTGCTTCGCGCACTCGGTTTCTCCCGTCGGGTTCTCCGGGCTGAGCTAGCAGGCCACCCGCCCTCCTCGATCCTCCCGGCACCTCTGTGCCGGTCTCCGATCGCCGCGTCCCTGTCGTCGCATCGACACCACAGGTCTGACGCCTCCCGCGCACCTCGCCGACCATCGGCAGCGCTCCTCCGGCATCCGCCGGCCGTTCCGGCCCGCTGACCGCCGTCACCCGTGGATCCGCACGCCGCCTCGGCGCGCATCCGCCCCTGATCGCCCCATCGACGACCTCCGGGTCATTTCCACAACCTCTAAGGAATCACCGTGAACACCTCTTTGCTCACCCCCGGCACCCTGCAGCGTCAGGGACACCCGCCGGATATCGAGGATCGTCAGATCCTCACCCTCCCCGACGCCGACCAGCGTCAGTACCTGACTCCCGCCGAACGACTGAGGCTGGCCATCGGCCTCTGGCTGGTGGAGCGGACCCTTCGCCAGGAAGAACGGGTCACCGAGCAGGAGCAGCGCGAGCGCCTCACGCTCGAGCGCAACCGTCCCACCATCGAGGACGCCCAGGCGCCCATCTTCGATCTGCAGCTCCGGCTGCGCTGAAACGAGAGCATCATGACCGCCACTCCCCCTGTGCACGCGCTCCCCGCCGGCGCGACCCTGCGTCCGCTCGTTCTTCCCGAACGGGCGGACGCGGGGCCCACCCCGCTGATCCGCGAGTACGCGGAGGTGCGGAACCGCAGCATCCTCGAAAGCACCGGTCGCGATGACGACGCGCTCAGCGCGGAGTCGTTGCTGCCGATGCTCTACAGCACCCCCGACCGGACGCGGCGCCAATGGTACGTCGAGCAGGACGGCCGGATCGTCGGATGCTGCGCACTCGACATCCTGCAGGACGACGGCGGCCGCACCGCCTTCGTCATCGTCGCGCTCCTGGGGGACGCGCAGGACGAGGGGATCGGCCGGGCCGCCTACGACCACCTCGAGTCCGTCGCGCGCGACGCAGGCGTGCGCAAGCTCGTGCACTTCGCCGAGCACCGCGATGACGGATCCGACCTCGACCCGATCCCCTCGCCCACCGGCTTCGGCTCTGTTCCCGCCGACCGCGCGGCACGATTCCTCATCCGCAACGGGTACACACTCGAGACCGTGGAGCGCGCCAGCGAACTGGTGTGGAACGACGACACCGCAGCCGTACTGGAGTCGCGGCGCACCGACGCGGCCCGGCACGCTTCCGCCTACCGGATCGTGCAGTGGATGCTGCCCACCCCGGCCGAGTACGTCGACGGCTATGCATGGATGAAGTCGCGCATGTCCACCGATGTCCCCGAGGGCGACCTCGGGCTACCCGAGGAGACCTGGGATGCCGCGCGGGTCGCGCAGCAGGACGAGCGCACCGCAGCCCGTGGCTACCACCAGTTCGTCACCGCCGCGCAGCACATCGAGACCGGTGAACTGAGCGCGTTCAACGAGCTGGCGATAGGTCCGGATGCCTCGGGCACCACGCACCAGTACGACACCCTCGTGCTCGCAGGCCATCGCGGACACCGCCTGGGCATGCTCGTGAAGACCGAGGGCCTGCTGGCCTGGCGGGAGCGCTACCCGAACTCGCCCCGGGTCATCGCCTACAACTCCGAACAGAACCGCCCGATGCTCTCGATCAACGAGGATCTCGGGTTCACCGCCTTCACCTACGAGGGCGCCTGGAAGAAGGAACTCTCATGAGCACCACGCTCGCCATCGAACTGCTCGCCCTGCCGGCATCCGCCGAGGGACCCGACGCGGCAGACCTCATCGCTCTGACCGAGCTGAACAATGCGATCTGCCGTGAGGACGCGGGCACGACGGATCTCGACTACACCGCCGTCGAACTGCTCGCCGATCTGCGCGACGACGCCGACACCGTGCACCGGGTGTTCATCGTCCGAGAGGGTTCCAGGATCGTCGGCGCATGCATCTTCAATCACGCCCTCGCCGAACCGACGAGCACCGACTTCGACCTGATGGTGCTGCGTGCCGACCGCGGGCGCGGCATCGAGGACGCCCTGCTCGCGCGCGCCGAGGAGGAGACCAGGGCGCTGGGTCGAAGCGTCATGCAGGCGTGGACGCTGCACCACGGCACCCCCTCCGGACCGACCCTCACGCCCGCGACGGGGTGGGGCGCGATCGAGCAGTCCCCGCAGACGGAGCTGTTCCTGGCGAACGGTTTCGTCCTCGAGCAGGTGGAGCGCAACAGCGCCTTCGACCTGACCGGTCCGATGGACGGCGTGCAGCGCGCGCTCGACGAGGCGCTGGTCGCCGCCGGGGCTGACTACCGCCTCGTGCAGTGGACGATCCCGACGCCGCCGGAACTGCGCGACGGATATGCCTGGGCCCTGTCCCGGATGTCCACGGACGCGCCTTCCGGTGCGATGGAGATCGACGAGGAGGTCTGGGACGCCGCCCGCGTCACACGCCGCGAGCAGAAGATCATCGACAGCGAGCAGACCCTGTCGGTCGCGGCCGTCGTCCATGAACCGACCGGGCAGCTGGCGGCGTTCAACGAGCTCGTCGTCGGAGCCGATCGAAGCGAGCCGACGCACCAGTACAACACGCTCGTCCTCAAGGAGCACCGCGGTCACCGCCTGGGCATGGTGGTGAAGTGCGCGAACATCCTGCACTGGCGGGATGTCGCACCGCTGTCGCCGAGGATCACGACCTTCAACGTCGAGGAGAACCGGCCGATGCTCGACATCAACGAGGCGATCGGCTTCGTCCCCGTCGCGTACGCCGGGGCCTGGCAGAAGAAGCTGGGCTGACGACCGGTCATCCCAGCGGATGATCCCGCTTCGCGCGGATCATCCGCTGGGCCGACGATTCCGACGTCCGATCCGCGGATGCTGGAATCATGACCGCACCGATCCTGCACGCCAGTGCCCTTCAGAAGTCCTACGGCCCCACCCGCGCCCTCGCCGGCGTCGATCTCGCCGTCCAGCGCGGCGAGTCCGTGGCGATCATGGGCGCATCCGGATCCGGCAAGACCACGCTGCTGCACACGCTCGCCGGGATCATCACGCCGGACAGCGGCACGGTACGGTTCACCCCCTCCTCCGGCGAGGTGATCGACGTGACCGCACTCGGCGAGTCGGCCCGCTCCAAGCTGCGGCGCGAGCGGTTCGGGTTCGTCTTTCAGCAGGGGCTGCTGATTCCCGAGCTCACCGCCATCGAGAACGTCGCGCTCGCGCTAATGATCAACGGCATGAAGCGCTCCGATGCACTGCCGCACGCCGCCGCCTGGCTGCAGTCGCTAGGACTGACCGGCATGGAGGACCGTCGCATCGGCGAGCTCTCCGGCGGGCAGGCCCAGCGCGTCGCCATCGCCCGTTCCCAGGTGACCGGAGCCGAGCTGATCTTCGCCGACGAGCCCACCGGCGCGCTCGACTCCCGGACCTCGTCCGAGGTGATGGACGCCCTGCTCTGGTCGACCACCGGCCAGGGGCGCACCCTGGTCGTGGTCACCCACGACCCCGGCGTCGCGGCTCGATGCTCCCGTACGGTCTCGATGCGCGACGGTGTGATCGTTCCCGCGGAGGTGTCGGCATGAACGTCGGCGTGCTGCGGATGCTCCTGCGTCCCGCCCCCGGTTCGCTGGGCGTGATCGCAATCCCCGCGGTCGCGTTCGGCATCGTCACGACGCTCGTGCTCACGGTGCTGGGCGGTGCCCAGTCGTTCTGGACCTGGGACGACGACTACGGCTTCATCTACCAGGGTCTCGCCGCGATCGCCGTGGTGCTGCTCGTCGTACCGCTGATGACACTCGGCGGTGCCGCCGCACGGCTGTCCGCCCGACGGCGCGACGAGCGTCTTTCGACGCTGCGACTGCTCGGCGTGACTCCCGCAGGTGTCTCGTTCGCCACGGTGGTCGAGTCCGCGCTGATCGCCGCGATCGGTGCGATCGGCGGCATCCTGCTCTATTTCGCGCTCACTCCCCTGATCGGGCTGATCCCCTTCCGCGGCGCGCCGCTCGGCGTGCTCGCGGTGATCCTGCCCGCCTGGCAGATCCTCGCCGTCTTCGGCGGCGTGATCCTGCTCGCCGTGCTCAGCGCGGTGGTCGGCCTGCGCCGAGTGAACATCTCGCCGCTCGGCGTGCGGATGCGCGCCGATGCTCCTCGCCTCGGAGCCGTTCGAGCCGTCGCCGTCGTGCTGGTGGTCGCCGCCGGTTTCGCCGCCGTCAAACTCCTCCCGATGATTGCGGGAGCGGTGTACCTCATCGCAGGCCTCGCCGCTGTCTTCGGCGTCGTGCTCGCCGTCCTGAACCTCATCGGCCCGTGGGTGCTGGGAGTGCGCGCCCGGCGCCAACTGCGCAGGGCGGAGACACCCGAGCGGATGCTGTCGGCGCGCATGGTGCTGGACGCGCCGAAGGCCGCCTGGCGACAGGTCAGCGGCATCGCTATGGCGAGCTTCATGGCTGTGTTCGCCGGTACCGGCGTGGCCCTGATGGACGTGATGGGCACCGACGACGCCCGAGCGCAGGATCTCGCGCTGGTGACCGACATGCGCACCGGCCTGATCATCACCCTCATCGGCTCGTTCCTCATGGTCGCCGCCTCGGTGGGCGTGAACCAGGCATCCGCCATCGCCGATCAGCGCGACCTGCACGCGAGCCTGCACCGTCTCGGTGTGCCGATGGAGACGGTGGATGCCGCGCGCACGCGCGCGATCATGTCACCGCTGATGGTCACCGCGATCGGCTCCGCGCTGTGCGCGGCGATCATGATCCTCCCGCTGCTGGGGATCACGCTGATCATCGCTCCGCTCTCGCTCGTGACCATCGCGGGCGTGCTCGCGATCGGGATCCTCACGGTGTGGGCGGCGACGCGAGTGACCCGCCCGCTGCTGGCGAAGTCCTTCGCACTCGCAGCGTGAGCCACCCGAGGGCTGCACACCTGGCGCGCCGGCCCGGTTCCTCAGCGTCGGCGCTGACACCTCGGACAGAAGTGACTCGATCGGTTCATGAACGCGTCACGGCGGATCGGTCCACCGCAGCGCGGACAGGCCTCTCCCCCGCGCCCGTACGCGTTGAGGGAGTGCGCGAAATAACCGGCCTGACCGTTCACGTTCACGTACTGGGCATCGAAGCTCGTCCCGCCCTCGGCGAGGGCCTTCTCGAGCACGAGCCGCACCTCC
This sequence comes from Microbacterium sp. MAH-37, assembly GCF_009758255.1. GTDB lineage: Bacteria > Actinomycetota > Actinomycetes > Actinomycetales > Microbacteriaceae > Microbacterium. The sequence continues at coordinate 232,465 of NZ_WSEN01000007.1, read as the reverse complement.
GCGAGCAGACGGCGCAATGCCTGCACCGACAGGGCACGGCCCACTGTCTCCGGGTGGATGCGCGCCGCCCAGAGCGACTCGTCGGCGTAGATGTTACCGATGCCGCTGATCAGGTTCTGATCGAGAAGGATGCGCTTGATCGCGCTCGACCGACGACGGGCGGCCGCGATGAACGCGGCATCGTCGAAGGCGGGGTCGAGAGCGTCGCGCGCGATGTGGGACACCTGCGACGGCACCAGCGCGAGGTCGCTGCCGAGTCCCGCCGCGCGACCGTCCGGAGTCTGAAGCAGATCGTCGACCGCCAGCGATCCGAAGGTTCGCTGATCGGAGAACACGACCGCGAGCCGTCCATGCGCAGGATGCTCGATGTGCAGCCGGATGCGCTCGTGCCGCTCGGGCGCGGCGTCCGGCTCGCGCAGCAGCATCTGCCCGCTCATGCCGAGATGCGCGACCAGCGCCTCGTGGCGATCGGTGAGAGGGAGCCAGAGGAACTTGCCCCGGCGCACTGCAGCCACGACGTCAGCTCCCTCGAGCTGCGCGACGAAGTCCGCCGCACCTGCGGCGTGCCGCGTCAGCGCCCGCTCGTCGAGCACCGAGACCGACGTCACGGTCGCCCCGACCACCGCCGGCGCCAGGCCGGCGCGAACGACCTCGACCTCGGGCAGTTCAGGCATCGACGTGCTCAGGCACGGTCGCTGAGCAGCCGCCAGGCGCTGAGCGCGGCAGCCATCTCGGCCGTCTTCTTGCTGGTGCCCTCACCGGTCTGGGCGAGGTCTCCGACGAGCACGGTCGCGGTGAAGCGCCGGTCGTGGTCAGGGCCCGTCGCCTTCACCGAGTAGCTCGGCGGGGTCGCTCCCAGACGGGCGGCGAGCTCCTGAAGGCTGGTCTTCGGATCCATCGCGGCGCCATACCGCTCAGGGTCGGCGAGGAGTGGCTCGGTGAGCCGCAGCACGAGGGCGGTGGCCGCATCAGGACCGGCGGAGATGTACGTCGCCCCGATCACGGCTTCCATGGTGTCGGCGAGGATCGAGTCCTTGTCGCGTCCGCCGGTCTGCTCCTCACCGCGGCCGAGCAGCAGGTGCTCGCCCAGCCCGATGCCACGGGCGACCTCGGCGAGGGCGACGGTCGAGACGACGCTCGCGCGACGCTTCGCCAGTTCTCCTTCGTCGAGCTCTGGATGCGTGGTGAACAGCATCACGGTGACGGCCAGTCCCAGCACCGAGTCGCCGAGGAACTCGAGGCGCTCGTTGTGCGGGGAACCACCGTGCTCGTACGCGTAGGAGCGATGTGTGAGGGCACGTGTGAGGAGCTGGGGGTCGATATCGACCCCCAGCGTCTCACTCAGAGGCGCCGTCCCCCGCGCCACCTCGGTCACGATCAGCCGATCGCGATCAGACGTCAGCGACCTTGCGGCCCTTGTACTCCATGAACAGCTCGGTGCCCTGCGAGTCGGTGACGACCTTCGCCTGGTGCGGGCGGCTGTAGACGGTCTTGCCGTTCTCGACGGTCTTCACCAGAGCGGTGGGCGTCGCCTTCCACTGCGCGCGGCGCGAGCGGGTGTTCGAACGGGAGACCTTGCGCTTCGGGGGGTTACCGGCCATGACTAGCTCTCTTCTTTCTCGGCGGCCCGGCTCTCTGCCGCACCGTCCTGGTCTGTGATCTGCTGGAGCGCGCTCCACCGAGGATCGATGGGAGCGGTGCTCTCTGCGCCGGTGCTCGCGGTCAGCCTCTCACCCGTGTTCGGGTCGAGACCCGGGCAGTCCGGCTGACACACCGGCTGGAAGGGAAGCGACAATACGACCGCATCCCTGACCAGAGTTTCAAGATCCACGTGGTCGTCTTGAACCTCGAAGTCAGTTTCTTCCTCTCCAGGATACGCGAAAAGCTCCTGGAACTCGACTTCGACAGGCGCGGCGATGTCAGTAAGGCATCGTCCGCACACGCCGGAGTACTCGGCGTCCGCTGTTCCGGACACCAGAATGCCCTCGTGCACGGACTCCAGACGCACGTCGAGGTCGACGATCTCGCCGGCCTCGACCGACACGATCCCCTCGCCCCAGCGCTCCGCCAGGGTCACCTCGAACGCGTGCTCGCGCATCTCCCCCGGGCGACGTGAGATGTCGCGCACGGGCAGGACGAAAGGACCGTTCAGTCGGGATTTCACTCAGCCATGCTACCCGGTACCAGCTGGTCGCGGGCCGAGCGACTCAGATGCCGCGCGCCCCGGTGTCGAGGAAGGCCGCCACCGACGGCGGCACGAAGGGCGACACGTCGCCTCCCAACGACGCGACCTGACGCACCAGCGAGCTCGACACCATCGCGTGAGCCGGGTCGGGCAGCAGGAAGACGGTCTCGATGTCGGCCAGGTGCCGGTTGACGATCGCCATCGGCGACTCGTAGGCCACATCCACCTGCGAGCGGATGCCCTTGACCAGCACGCCTGCGTTCACGTCGCGGGCGTAGTCGACCAGAAGTCCCATGCTCCACGAACCGACGATGATGCTGCCCTCGACACCGGCGTCAGCGATGGACTGCTCGAGCAGCGACATGCGCTGCGCGATCGGCAGCATCGCCTCCTTGCCCGGGTTGTGCACCACGAGCACGTGCAGTTCGTCGTACAACCGCGCCGCACGCCGGATCACATCGAGATGTCCGAGTGTCGGCGGGTCGAAGGAACCGGGTACGACGGCGATCCTGCTGTTCACTTCGTCTCGCTCCGCTCGCTCAGCACGGCGCACTTCGTCTCGCTCCGCTCGCTCAGCACGGCGCACTTCGTCTCGCTCCGCTCGCTCAGTACAGGCATACACGTCAGCCTAGTTCTTACTGAGAGCAGCCCTGTCCTCTTCCGTCACCCGGCGCGCGATGGTGTCGCGCAGCCCCGGATGGTGTTCGAGCGCCGGATCATCCGCCAGGATCGCCTCCGCCATCTCGCGCGCGCGACCGATGAGTCCGGAGTCCTTGACCACGCGAAGCAGCCGCAGCGACGACTTCACGCCGGATTGCGACGAGCCGAGTACATCGCCCTCGCCGCGCAGCTCGAGGTCGACCTCGGCGAGGGCGAAGCCGTCGAGCGTCCCCGCCACGGCGTCCACGCGCTCCCGCGCGACCGATCCCTCTTCCGCCTCGGTGACCAGCAGGCACAGTCCTGGCACGCCGCCTCTGCCGACACGGCCGCGCAGCTGGTGCAGCTGCGAGACGCCGAACCGGTCCGCGTCGAGGATGACCATAGTCGACGCGTTCGGCACGTCGACCCCGACCTCGATGACGGTGGTCGCGATCAGCAGATCGATGTCGCCGCGCGCGAACGCCTGCATGATGGCGTCCTTCTCGTCTGACGGCATCTTGCCGTGCAGCACCGCGCGGCGCACGCCGCCCAGCTCCGGGTGCGTGGACAGCGCCTCCTCCAACTGAACGACGCCCCACCGCGGCCCCGTCGCCGTGGAGTCGAACAGCGTGCTGGCGGCATCCGCCTCCGCTGTGTCCTTCGTGGTGTCGATCGCCGCGCACACCGCGAACACCTGGCGGCCCTGCGCGATCTCCTCGGCCGAGCGCTGCCACACCCGCTGCCACCAGCCCGGATGCTCGGCGAGAGGTGCGACGAAGGTCTGGATCCCGGCACGTCCGGTGGGCATGGTGCGGATCACAGAGGTGTCGAGGTCGCCGAACACGGTCATCGCGACCGTGCGCGGGATCGGCGTGGCGGTGAGGACCAGCGCGTGCGGGCTGGATCCCTTCGCGCGCAGCGTCTCACGCTGCTCGACGCCGAACCGGTGCTGCTCGTCGACGACGACGAGACCCAGGTCGGCGAACGTGGTCTTCTCGGACAGCAGTGCGTGCGTGCCGACGACGATGAGCGCCTGCCCGGATGCCACCCGCAGGGCCGCCTTCCGCCGCAGCGGCGCGGACATCTGCCCGGTCAGCAGCGTCGGCATCAGCAGCGGCGCGAGTTCGGGGCCGAGCATCTTCGTGATCGAGCGCAGATGCTGGCCGGCGAGCACCTCGGTCGGCGCGATCAGCGCGGCCTGGCCGCCCGACTCTGCCACCTGCAGCATCGCCCGCAGCGCGACCAGCGTCTTGCCCGAGCCGACCTCGCCCTGCACGAGCCGGTTCATCGGCCACGGCGCGACGAGATCCTGCTGGACCTGTGCCCCGACATCCTGCTGATCGGGAGTGAGCGTGAACGGCAGGTTCGCGTCGAACCGCTCCAGCAGCCCGCCCGGCTGCGCCGGCCGCGGCGTGGCTCTGAGCTCGCGCACCGCGGCGCGCTGCTGCAGCAGCGCGGTCTGCAGGGTCAGCGCCTCGTGCATGCGCAGCGTGCGCACTGCGGGATCGATGTCGTTGCGGGTGGGCGGCCGGTGCACGTTCTCCAGCGCGGTGCGCGCATCGAGCAGTCCCTCCTGCACACGCAACTGCTCCGGCAGTGGGTCGGGGATCGGACCGAGGTCGTCGAGTACGCGACCGACGAACTCCGCGATCTTGAAGCTCGCCAGCGCAGCGGTAGCGGGGTAGATCGGGATCGGCGTCGTGACTCGCGCATCCGCCTGCTTCCGCGCCTCGTCCTCGTCGTCGAACATCTGGTACTCGGGATGCGAGAACTGCAGGCTGTCGCGGTATTCGCCGACCTTGCCGGAGAAGACCCCGCGGCGACCGGGCAGCAGCTGCTGCCGCCGCCATTCCAGCTGCCCTTCGCCTTTTCCGAAGAAGGTCAGCGACATCCGACCGATCCCGTCGCCGATCGTCACCTCGAGCATCGCTCCCTGCCGGTTGCGCATGCGTCGGATGCCCGACGAGAGCACCTCGGCCACGATCGTGACGGTCTCACCGATCGGCAGATCGAGGATCGGCGTCAGCTCACCGCGGTCGGCGTACCGGCGCGGATAATGCGCCATCAGATCACCGACGCTCTTCAGCCCGAACGCCTTGTCGAGCGCCTTCGCGGACGCACCGCCGAGCGCGACGTCGAGGGGCGTTTCCAGCGTGGACGGCATGCTCACGAGTCTAGAGAAGGCCGACGACGTCACGTGTCGTATCGTGAACGGGTGACGAGGATCATCGCCGGGGCCGCCCGAGGTCTGCGACTGGACGTCCCCTCCGCCGGGACGAGGCCCACCAGCGACCGGGTGCGCGAGTCGCTGTTCGGCGCGCTGGAGTCGATGGGCGTCATCGACGGTGCGCATGTGCTCGACCTGTACGCCGGCAGCGGCGCGCTGGGCCTGGAGGCCTGGAGCCGCGGCGCGGCATCCGTCGACCTCGTCGAGAAGTCGCACCCAGCGGCGGGGATCGTGCGACGCAACGTCGCGACGGTCTCGAAGGCGCTCGGCGCCCGTGTCGCGGACGCCCGCGTGCACGAGAGCGCCGTGCACGGCTTCCTGCAGCGCACCTCCGGGGTCTTCGATCTGGTCTTCACCGATCCGCCCTACGACCTCGACGATGCGGCCATGACCGCCGATCTCGCCGCTCTCGCGCCGCGGCTCTCGCCCGACGCGATCGTCGTGATCGAGCGCGCGAAGCGCTCCACCCCGCCGGAACTGGATGCGGCAGGGCTGACGCTGGTGCGCGAGAAGACCTACGGCGACACCCGGGTGTGGTGGGCGGAGCCCGCTCAGCCCGCGTGAACTAGGGACACGATCCGGCGCGCGCGGCACTTCTCTGCTCACGCGGCGTGAATACGCGCAGCGCCGGCGGAGAAGTGGCGCGCGAGTTCACGGCTGAGCAGGAAAGGACAGCGCGAGCAGAGAACGGCAGCGCGATGCCCGACTGCAGCTCAGCTGCCGGCGTGGCCGTCCCAGTCGCGGTAGGGGTCCCAGCCGAGCGGGCCGACCGGCTCGCCGTCGTGGAGCACCGGATGCTCGGTGCGGGCGATGACCCGGCCGATCCTGCGGAATCCGGGCGGCAGCGCATCGCCCGGGAACGTGGCGAGCAGGGCATGGTCCTCTCCGCCGGCCAGCGCCCGCCGCGGATGGATGCCGAGCGCGGCGCGATCCAGCGCGATCGTCACCTCAGAGGCGTCCGCCATCCGACCGGCGTCGAGGGCGAGGCCGTCCGAGACGTCCATCATCGCTGTGGCGCCGGCTACCGCGGCCACCGGGCCGAGGCCGATCGGCGGCACCGGCCGCAGCTGCGCGGTGACCGCGGCGCGCTCCTCGGAGGTCAGCGCGGCGGCATCCACCGGAATCGGGGTGTCCCCGTCGCGGAACCGGCCGAACAGCACGCCGAGGCCCTGCGCCGCGAGGCCCATCTCGCCGGCGATCGCGACGACGTCGCCGGGGCGGGCGCCGGAACGCGTCACGGCGCGCACGCCGCCGAGGTCGCCCAGCGCGGTGACGGCGATCGTCAGGACATCCGACACCGTGAGATCGCCACCGACGACCGCGCACCCCGGTGCGAGCGCGTCGCAGGCGGCGTGGAAGCCGTCGGCGAGCTGCTCGACGAACGAGAGCCGCAGATCGCGCGGCACGGCGAGCGCGACGAGCAGGGCCGTCGGCGTCGCCCCCATCGCGGCGACATCCGCCAGGTTGACCGCCGCCGCCTTCCAGCCGAGGTCGAAACCGCTCGACCACGCCAGCCGGAAGTCGGGTCCATGCACGAGGGTGTCCGTCGTGGCCACGACAGCGCCCGACGGAGCGGCGATCACCGCGGCGTCGTCACCGGGGCCGATGATCGTCGCCGTCGCGGGCTTCGTGCGGGACAGGATGCTGCGGAGGACGGTGCCCTCCGAGACATCTCCCAGGCGAGGATCGTCGGAGGCGGCGCGAGGGGGCATGAAGTCAAAGGTAGCCTGGAAGCATGCCCCTCCGCCGTCTCGCCGCTGCTGCCTGCGTGCTCACGGCCCTCGTCCTCAGCGGTTGCTCCCAGACCGTCTCGCTCGAGCCCGCGAAGGATGCGAACAACCCGCTCTGCGCCGAGGTGACGGTACGCCTTCCCGACGCCGTCGCCGGCCAGGACCGGCGCTGGACCGACGCCCAGGCCACCGGCGCCTGGGGCGACCCGACCACCGTGCTGCTGTCCTGCGGCGTGGCCGTGCCCGGCCCCACCGCAGAGCTGCAGTGCGTCACGCTGGAGGGCATCGACTGGCTGGTCGACCCGAAGCAGGAGCCGTGGATGCGGATGACCACCTACGGGCGGGATCCCGCCGTGCAGGTGTTCGTCGACACGACCAAGGTCAGCGCCGACGCAGTGCTCGCCAACACCGGCATCGTCAGCGGCGTGCAGTCGATCCCGAAGACCAGCGAGTGCATCGCCCCGGATGCCGAGCCGAAAGGCTTCGTCGAGTAACCCTTCGGCAGCCTCAGGAACCCGGGGTCAGCGCTCGAGGCCCTTCTCGACGAGTTCGGTGATCAGCTCTCCGTAGGACAGGCCAGACGCGATCCAGCACTTCGGGAACATCGAGATCGGCGTGAACCCCGGCATCGTGTTCAGCTCGTTGACGACCAGCTCGCCGTCGGCGGTGACGAAGAAGTCCACGCGGGCCAGACCTTTGCCGTCCACCGCCTCGAAGGCGCGCACCGCGGTGTCGCGCAGGCGATCGATCAGCTCGGCGTCGACGTCGGCGGGGCAGACGATCTCGACGCCCTCCCCTCCGAGGTACTTGCCCTCGAAGTCGTAGAAGCTGCGCGATGTCAGCACGACCTCTCCGGGCAGCGAGGCCCTCGCGCGCGCTCCCTGACGGCCGGCCAGCACGCCGACCTCGATCTCACGGCCCGCGACACGCGATTCGACGAGCACCTTGACGTCCTCGGCGAACGCGATCCGCAGTGCCTCGTCGAGACCGTCGCCGTCGTCGACGCGCGAGACGCCCACGCTCGAACCGGCGCTCGCGGGCTTCACGAACACCACGGATCCCAGCTCGGCGATGGCAGCGCGGACGCTCTCCGGGTCGCTCTTCCACTGCGCGCTGCGCACCGTGATCCCCGGTGAGACGGCGATGCCGGCCGCCCGCAGGGCGAGCTTCGTATAGTGCTTGTCCAGGCTCACCGCGGAGTCCAGGATGCCGCATCCGGCATAGGGCACCTCGAGCACGTCGAAGAAGCCCTGGATCGCGCCGTCCTCACCGTGCAGGCCGTGCAGCAGCGGCAGCACCACGTCGATCTCGCCGAGGTCGTCCTCCTCGCCATCGGCGCGCACCACGCGCAGGGTACGGACGCCGTCCGGCTCCGGCCAGCGCACGCGGGTGCCGTTGTCGGCGACCTCGGGAAGCTTCGCGGCATCCAGCTGGAACTTGGCGGGGTCGTCGTCCTCGAGGACGAACGCGCCGTCGCGGGTGATCCCGACCGGGATCACCCGGTAGCGGTCACGATCGATCGCCGCCAGCACCCCGCCCGCCGTGGCGGAACTGATCGAATGCTCGCTGGAACGCCCGCCGAAGAGCACCGCCACCGTCTGCTTGTCCATGTTCGGTCCTCTCCCCCTGCGGGGTGTCGTCGTCCGTCGTCAGGTGGGGCGCGATGTCACGGGGGTCCATCTTCCCGTCCAGCACCATCTTCACCTGCTCGACGATGGGCATGTGCACATCCGCCTCGTGGGCGAGCTGCAGCACAGGGGCGACCGAGGCCAGGCCCTCGGCGGTCTGGTTCATCTGCTTGACCACGTCCTGGAACTTGTAGCCCTGTCCGAGCAGCCGGCCGGCGGTGTTGTTGCGGCTCAGCGGCGACTGGCAGGTCGCGATCAGGTCGCCGAGGCCCGCGAGGCCCTGCAGAGTGCTCGGCTGGGCGCCGTTCGCGACCGCGAAGTCGGTCATCTCGACCAGTCCTCGCGTGATGATCGACGCCTTCGTGTTCTCGCCGTAGCCCACGCCGTCGACGATGCCGATCGCCACGGCGATGAGGTTCTTCAGCACGCCGCCGAACTCCGTGCCGATCACGTCGGTGTTCACGAAGGAGCGGAAGTAGCTGTTGCGCGCCGTGCGCGCCACCGTGTCGGCGGTCTCCTCGCTGAGCGAGGCGATCACGGCGGCAGTGGGCTGCTCGCGGGCGATCTCCAGGGCGAGGTTGGGTCCGGATGCGACGGCGATGCGCGCAGGGTCGCAGTGCAGCTCCTGCTCGATCACCTGGCTCATCCGCAGTGTCGTCGAGCGTTCGACGCCCTTCATCAGGCTGATCAGGGGCATGTCGGTGCCCTCGAGCAGCGGACGCAGATCCTTCAGGTTCTCGCGCAGGGACTGACTCGGCACAGACAGATACACCTGCTGGGCGCCGTCCAGCGCCTTCGCCAGATCGGGCGTGGCATCCATCGTCCGCGGCAGATTGATGCCGGGCAGGTACTTCGAGTTGCGCTTGGCCTCGGCGATCTCGTGCGCCAGCTCGGGGCGCCTGGCCCACATGGTGACCTGGGCGCCGCCGTCGGCGAGGATCTTGCCGAACGTCGTGCCCCAGCTGCCGGCGCCGATCACGGCGACACGCGGACCGGTGCCGGCGGGGATGCGCTTAGGAGTCAAGGCGTCCCGTCTCCTTCTGGCCGTGATCTGCCGGGTTCCAGCGCTCCGCCGGGGCCTTCTCTCCGCGGAGCTCTTCGAGCAGCACCGCGATCGCATCCATGAGTCGACGAGTCGCCTCGGTGAGGGCCGCCTGCTCCCCCGCCCGTCCGCGCAGATCGGACAGGTCGACCGGATCGCCGATGATGATCTGCACGCGCTTGCGCGGCGGCCAGAAGCTGATCTTCTTGCCGTACCGCGGCATGATCTCCTGCGCGCCCCAGTGCGCCATCGGGATGAGCGGGATGTCTCCTGCCAGCGCCAGGCGGACAGCACCGGTCTTGCCGCGCATCGGCCACAGCTCCGGGTCGCGCGTCAGCGTGCCCTCGGGGTAGACGATCACGCCGCGGCCGTGCTCGACGAGCTCCTTCGACTGCAGCATGGTCTGCTTCGCCGCCGAGGCCGACGAGGTGCGGGCGACCGGCACCATGCCGGTGTTCTTCAGCACCCAGCCGACCACGGGCACGCGGAACAGGCTCTCCTTGGCCATGAACCGCGGCAGCCGGTGCAGCCGCCACACGGCCAGCGCCACGATGATCGGGTCGAACTCCGTGTAGTGGTTCGGCGCCAGCACGAAGGCGCCCTCACGGGGCAGCTTCTCCCGGCCGATGAAGGTCAGCTTGGCAAGGTACGAAGCGATGGGCACGACGACGGCCGCGAGGGGCCAGAACAGGCTGGGCCTGCCCTTCTCAGAGGCAGCCATCAGCTCACCGGATGACGTCGAAGTCCGCACCCAGCGCGGTGAGCTTGTCGAGGAACTTCTCGTAGCCGCGGCTGAGGATGTCGACGCCGGAGACACGGGACTCGCCCTGTGCGGTGAGCGCCGCGATCACGTGGCTGTAGCCGCCGCGCAGATCGGGGACGACGATGTCGGCGCCGTGCAGCGGAGTCGGGCCGGTGATCACCGCGGCCTGCTCCAGCTCGCGACGCGCGACGCGGCGCGGACCGTCCTGCAGACCGTGCGGGTGCACCACGATGTCGGCGCCCATCTTCACCAGCGCGTCGGTGAAGCCCATCCTGTTCTCGTACACCGTCTCGTGCACGATCGAGCGGCCGTTGGCCTGGGTCAGCGCGACCACCAACGGCTGCTGCCAGTCGGTCATGAATCCGGGGTGCACGTCGGTCTCGACGACGACCGGCTTGAGCTCGCCGTCGCGGCGGAACAGGATGCCGTCCTCCTGGATGTCGAACCAGCCGCCGGCCTTGCGGAACACGTTCAGGAACGTGAGCATCTCCTGCTGGCGCGCGCCGCCGACGAAGATCTCGCCGTCGGTCGCGAGCGCCGCGCTCGCCCAGGAGGCCGCCTCGTTGCGATCGAAGATCGATCGGTGGTCGTAGCCGCGCAGCGTGTCGACGCCCTCGATGAAGATGACCCGGTTGGGCTCGTACGAGATGATCGCACCCATCTTCTGCAGTACCGCGATGAGATCCATGATCTCGGGCTCGATGGCCGCGTTGCGCAGCTCGGTCGTGCCCTTCGCTCGCACCGCGGTCAGCAGCACCTGCTCGGTGGCGCCGACGCTCGGGTACGGCAGATGGATGCTCGCGCCGCGCAGCCCCTCAGGGGCCGACAGGCGGATGCCGCTGGGGAGCTTCTCCACGACGGCGCCGAACTTGCGCAGCGCGTCGAGATGGAAGTCGATCGGTCGGTCGCCGATGCGGCACCCGCCGAGGTCGGGGATGAACGCCTGCCCGAGCCGGTGCAGCAGCGGGCCGCAGAACAGGATCGGGATGCGGGAGGCGCCGGCGTGCGCGTCGATCTCCTCCATGTGCGCCGACTCGACCCCACTCGGGTCGAAGGTGAGGGCACCGGGCTCGTCGCCCTCTTCGACCCGCACCCCGTGCACCTCGAGCAGCGAGCGGACGACCGCGACGTCGCTGAGGTCCGGGACGTCGCGCAGCGTGCTGGGCGTCTCCCCGAGAAGGGTGGCGACCATGGCCTTGGTGGCGAGGTTCTTCGCGCCCTTGACATCCACCCGGCCCCGCAGAGGCCGCCCCCCGCGGATCGCGAGTTCGGATACGGTCACGTTCGTTCCCTCTCCTACGGCTGCGCGCACAGGTGTCGACATTCGGGCCTCATCCTTCTTCGTTCGGAACGCGGGGCTCGTGGCCCCGGCCCACGGGCGCTTCCGGCCTCAGCGGACGGGAAGCGTGCGTGGCCGCCACGATTCGCGGCGGGCCTCGAACTGAGCGATCTTGTCTTCGTTGCGCAGCGTGAGCCCGATGTCATCGAGCCCTTCGAGGAGCCGCCATCTAGTGTAATCGTCGATTCCGATGGCGGTCTGGAAGCCCCCGATCGTGGCGGTTCGCGCCTCGAGATCGACCGTGATCTCACGGCCGGGGTCCTCGTCGATGAGCGCCCAGATGCGCTCGATGTCGGCCTCGTCGACGGTCGCGGCGAGCAGGCCCTGCTTGCCGGAGTTGCCGCGGAAGATGTCGGCGAACCGGGGGCTCAGCACGACCTTGAAGCCGTAGTCGCGCAGCGCCCACACGGCGTGCTCACGGCTGGAGCCGGTGCCGAAGTCGGGACCGGCGACCAGCACGGACGCCGTCTGGAACGGCTCCTGGTTGAGCACGAACCCTGGGTCCTGCCGCCAGGCGTGGAACAGCGCGTCGTCGAACCCGGTCTTGGTGACGCGCTTCAGGAACACGGCGGGGATGATCTGGTCGGTGTCGACATTGGAGCGCTTCAGGGGCGCGGCGACACCGGTGTGCGTGGTGAACTTCTCCATGATTCAGACCTCCTCGGCGACCAGGTCGCTCGGGCTCGACAGTGTGCCACGGATGGCGGTGGCCGCGGCCACCAGAGGCGACACCAGGTGGGTGCGACCGCCCTTGCCCTGCCTGCCCTCGAAGTTTCGGTTGGATGTCGACGCGCAGCGCTCACCGGGGGCGAGCTGATCGGGATTCATACCCAGGCACATCGAGCAGCCGGCGAAGCGCCACTCCGCTCCGAACTCCTCGACGATCCGGTCGATGCCCTCGGCCTCGGCCTCCAGACGCACCCGCGCCGAGCCGGGGACGACCATGACGCGGACGCCGTCGGCCTTCTTCTTGCCCTTGATGACCGATGCGAAGGCACGAAGGTCCTCGATGCGACTGTTGGTGCACGAGCCCATGAACACGGCATCCACCTGCACGTCCTTCAGCGGCGTGCCCGGCGTGAGGTCCATGTACTCCAGCGCGCGCTCGGCGGCGGCTCTGGCGTTCGGGTCGGTGATCTCGGCGGGGTCTGGAACCGTCGACGACAGCGAGCTGCCCTGCCCGGGATTGGTGCCCCAGGTCACGAACGGCTCCAGCTCGTTAGCGTCGATGAACACCTCGGCGTCGAACTCCGCGCCCTCGTCAGTGGGCAGCGTGCGCCAGTAGGCGACCGCGTCGTCCCAGTCCTGCCCCTGCGGGGCGTGCGGACGGCCCTGCACGTAGTCGAAGGTGATCTCGTCGGGGGCGACCATGCCGGCGCGGGCACCCGCCTCGATCGACATGTTGCAGATCGTCATGCGCCCCTCCATGGAGAGTGCACGGATGGCGCTGCCGCGGTACTCGAGCACATACCCCTGTCCGCCGCCGGTGCCGATCTTCGCGATCACGGCGAGGATGATGTCCTTCGCAGTGACGCCAGGACGCAGCGTGCCCTCCACGTTGATCGCCATCGTCTTGAACGGCTTCAACGGCAGCGTCTGCGTGGCCATCACGTGCTCGACCTCGCTGGTGCCGATGCCGAACGCCATCGCGCCGAACGCGCCGTGCGTGGACGTGTGCGAGTCGCCGCACACCACGGTGATGCCCGGCATGGTCAGGCCCAGCTGCGGCCCGACGACGTGCACGATGCCCTGCTCGGCGTCGCCCAGCGAGTGCAGGCGGACGCCGAACTCCTCCGCGTTGCGGCGCAGCGTCTCGATCTGGGTGCGGCTGGTGAGGTCGGCGATCGGCTTGTCGATCGCGAGCGTCGGGGTGTTGTGATCCTCAGTCGCAATGGTCAGGTCGAGCCGACGAAGCGGGCGCCCCTCGGAGCGCAGGCCGTCGAACGCCTGCGGGCTGGTGACCTCGTGCACCAGGTGCAGGTCGATGTAGATCAGGTCCGGCTCGCCGTTCTCACCCTTGACGACGAGGTGGTCGTCCCAGACCTTCTCGGCCAGAGTGCGGGGGCGGGCGGATGCGGGGACTGTCATGCGTTTACTTCTCCTGGGGTCTTGGTGCGGCCCACGCGAGACACCGCGGCGAGAGAGGCCTAGATCGAGGTCTCGCCGCGGCTGCTAAGGAGAAGCTGCACCGCCTGCATGCCGGTCAGTCTACATGCGCCCGCACCCGCCGGACGCCGCTGCGTCACTGTGTGACGGCGGCCTTGCGCTTGTCGCGGGCCGCGGCGATGAGGCTCGCGACGGTCGCGACGGTCATCGAGACCAGGATGACGCCGAGCGACATCCAGGTGCTGATGTCGGGGGCCCACTCGATCGGCTGACCGCCGTTGATGAACGGCAGCGAGTTCTCGTGCATCGCGTGCAGGATCAGCTTCACGCCGATGAAACCGAGGATCACGGCGATGCCATAGTGCAGGTAGCGCAGCTTGTCGAGCAGGTCGCCGAGCAGGAAGTAGAGCTGTCGCAGACCCATCAGCGCGAAGATGTTCGCGGTGAACACGATGAAGCCGTTCGAGGTGATCGAGAAGATCGCCGGGATCGAGTCGATCGCGAACATCAGGTCGGTGACGCCGATGACGACGAAGACCAGCACCATCGGGGTGAACATGCGCTTGCCGTCGACCTCGGTGCGCAGCTTGTTGTCGTCGTAGTGGTCGCTGATGTCGACGAAGCGACGCACCAGCCGCACCATGAAGCCCTCGCGCTTGACCTCGTCGTCGTGATCTCCCTCGGGCATCGCCTGCTTGATCGCGGTGTAGATGAGGTAGGCGCCGAAGATGTAGAACACCGGCGCGAAGTTCTCGATGACTGCCACGCCGAGCAGGATGAAGATGCCGCGCAGGACGAGCGCGATGATGATGCCGACCATCAGCACCTGCTGCTGCAGTCGTCTGGGCACGGCGAACTGGGCCATGATCAGCACGAAGACGAACAGGTTGTCGATGGAGAGGCTGTACTCCAGCGCCCATCCGGTGACGAAGTGCGCCGCGGTCTCTCCGTCGGAGACCACCCAGAGCAGCCCGGCGAAGGCCAGGGCGAGCGTCACGTAGAACGCCACCCAGAGCGTCGACTCCTTGGTGCTGGGGATGTGCGGACGCAGCCGCACGAGCAGAAGGTCGGCGATGAGGATGACGACGAGAACCACCATGGAGGTGATCTCGAACCAGAGGGGGATGAAGTCCACGTGCAGGACGCCTTTCGAGAGGGTTCGGTGAAGACCGAAAGTCTCTCCCCCGCATTCTCATGCGGTGCGGGCCCGGAGCAGCGTTGGCGATGCTCGTGATGACGGACGCGCGTTGACGGGATACTCCCTCTCGCGAAGTCAATACTACCGGACGCCGATACCACGACGTCGCCACCGCTCCTCTGCGGAATCCTTGATTTTCCGGGGTATACAAGAACTCTTGTGAGAATCGCGGATCATGCTTACGTTTACCTATGTGGAACAGATCGACGTCATCACCGCCATCTCGCACCCGCTCCGGCGGCGCATCATCGACCGGCTGCTGCTGCACGGGCCAACCCAGGTCGGCACCTTCGCGCGCGCCTTCGACGCGCAGGTCGGCAGCATCAGCCACCATCTGCGGATGCTGCAGAAGGCCGGCGTCGTCGAGCAGGTCGCGGACCCCCACGGCGACGGGCGCACCAGCTGGTGGCAACTGACCCGGCGTTCGTTCACGTGGTCCTCCGAGGACTTCGAATCGCCCGCCGACGCGCTGCTGGCCCGCGAGGCGCAGCGCGCGAACGTGCGCAACCAGCTCGACCGCCTCCAGCGCTGGTACCGGGTGTCGGCCTCCAGCGAGTGGGAGGGCTTCAACACCGACACCGTGGCCTGGGCCACGCAGGACGAGCTGCACGACTTGCAGGCGCGAGTGGGACGGATGCTCGAGGAGTGGAGCGCCGGCATCGACCGCGAGGACGGGCAGGAGCGGACTCCGGTCTACTTCTTCGCCCACGGCTTCCCGACGGAGGTATGACATGACGACCACGGCTCAACCCACGATGCTCCGCACTCCGCCGGCGTTCGCCCGCGATCGGATGGTCCAGGCGTGGCTGGTGATCAAGGCGCTCTCCGATGCCGGAGACGCGATCTTCACGATCGCCTTCGCCTGGACGGCGGTGCAGATCGCCTCCCCCGCCGTCGCCGGCCTCGTCGTGGCCGCCGGCACGGTCCCTCGTGCGGTGGTGCTGCTGATCGGCGGCGCGTACGCCGATCGCGCGGATGCCCGACGGCTGATGATCGTGTTCAACTCGCTGCGCGTGGTCGTGCTGGTCACGGTCGCGGTGTGGTGTCTAGCGGCACCGCCGACGGTCGCCCTGCTGCTGATCGCCAGCATCGCCTTCGGACTGTGCGACGCGTTCTTCGAACCGGCGGCGGGGACGATGCCGCGTCAGCTCGTCGCCGCATCCGATCTTCCGGCGTATGCCGCGCTGAGCCAGACGCTCTCCCGTCTGGGCACGATGGCGGGCTCGGCTGCCGGAGGGTTCCTCGTCGCCGCCTATGGGATCACGGGCAGCGCGGGGCTGAACACGCTGACGTACGTCATCGTCATCGTCTTCATCGTGCTGTGGCTGCGCCCGCGGTTCGCACTCCCCCGGGCCTCCGCGGAGCAGAGCGTTCTGCGCGGTGTCGCCGACGGCTTCCGCTACCTGGGTCGGGAACGTGCGACGCGCACACTGGTGATCGCACTGTCCGGGCTGAACCTGGCGGTGGGCCCGGCGCTCGCCATCGGCCTGCCGCTGATGGCCACGTCGCGCGACTGGGGTGCGGGAGCGGTGGGCGTCTTCGAGGCGCTCGTCGGCGGCGGCGCGATGGTCGGCGCCCTGACGGTGGTGCGCTGGCGTCCGCGTCACGAGGCGATCGGCGGCTTCACAGCACTGATGGTGCAAGGCGCGGGGATCGTCTCCCTCGGTCTCGGGAATCAGTTCGTGGTCGGCGCCGGATGCCTGGCGATCGGATTCACCGCGGGATACGCGTCCTCCCTCCTGAGCGCGACCTTCGCGGCGACGGCCGCGCCCGACTACCTCGGACGTCTCGGATCGATCCTGCGACTCGGCGACGACTGCCTGATGCCCGTGGGCATGGCCGCCTTCGGTGCGCTCGCGGGGATCCTGCCGCTGTGGGTGCCGTTCGCGCTCTACGGGGGTGCGATGGCGCTGCTGATGGTCGTTCCGCTGAGCAATCCGCAGCTGCGGAGCATCTCGCTGCGGGACACCACAGCGGAGGAACCCGAGGAGGAGACGATCGAGGAACCGGTCGGGGAATCCGCCGAGGAATCGGCGAACTGATCCGGAAACGCAGAAGGCCCCCGGTCGGAACCGGGGGCCTTCTGATGTTGTCCGTGACCCCAGCGGGATTCGAACCCGCGTTACCGCCGTGAGAGGGCGGCGTACTAGGCCGCTATACGATGGGGCCGTCTTGCGGAACTTTTCCGTCCCGCTGACAACTGTTCAAGTATGCCACGGCGATTCCAGCGCGACCAAATCGAGGCGGGCCGAACGCGGATCACGGGCGTGTCGCGGGTCGTTTGCGCGCGCGGGCGCGCAGGAGTTGACTCGACTCATGCGCGTCACGAAATTCGAACATGCCGCCCTCCGCATCGACGAGGCCGGCGAAACCCTCATCATCGACCCGGGCTCGTTCACCACGCCGCTGGAGGACCTGAGGAAGGCCGTGGCCGTGGTGATCACCCACGAGCACCCCGATCACTGGACGCCCGAGCACCTCGATCGCATCCTGCTCGCCGCTCCCGGCACGCCGGTGTTCGCCCCCGCCGGCGTCGCCGCGCAGGCGACGGATCACGAGATCACCGTGGTGGCACCGGGCGACACCGTGACCGCCGGCTCCTTCACACTGCGCTTCTTCGGCGGCGAGCACGCCGTGATCCACTCGTCCCTCCCCGTGGTCGAGAACGTCGGCGTGCTCGTCAACGACGAGCTCTACTACCCCGGTGACTCCTACGCGGTGCCGGAGGGGGTCGCCGTGGGAACGCTCGCCGCTCCTCTCGGCGCACCGTGGCTGAAGATCGGCGACGCCATGGACTACGTGCTGGCGGTCGCGCCGCGGCGCGCGTTCGGCGTGCACGACATGACGCTCTCCGTGATCGGCCGAGACATGCATCGCAGTCGCCTGAAGTGGGCCACTGAACAGGGCGGCGGCGAGTTCTTCACCCTGGACCCCGGCGAGTCCCTCGACCTCTGACGATGGCGAACTCCCCCGCTGCGGAGCACGTCCTCGAAGAGGCCGATGTCCGCGCCCTGCTGCGCTCCGACGCCCCGCACCTCGCCGACCTCCCGCTCGCCCTCGTCGCCGACGGGTGGGACAACGAGATCTGGAGGCTCGGCGACGATCTCGCCGTGCGCATCCCCCGTCGCGAACTCGCCGTTCCGCTCATCACCCACGAGCAGCGCGCGCTGCCCGAGATCGGACCGCGGCTGGCGGCCGTGGGCGTGCTGACGCCGGTCCCGGTGGTCGCGGGACGGCCGACCGCGGCCTTCGCCTGGCCCTGGTCGGTGATCCCGTGGATCCAGGGGATGCCGGCGCTCGGCGTCCCGCGCTCCGCGAACGCGGAGTGGGCACCCGCCCTCGCCTCGGCGTTCGCCGCACTGCACGTCCCCGCGCCCGCGGACGCGCCGCACAATCCCCTCCGCGGGGTGCCGCTCGCCGTCCGGGATGGCGCCATGCGCGAGCGCCTAGCGCTCATGCCGGCGTCGGATACCCTCCGCACGGCGTGGGAGGCGGGGCTGCGGGCTCCGCACAGCGACCAGCGACTCTGGATCCACGGCGATCTGCATCCCGGCAACGTCCTGCTGCGGAACGGCGGGCTCACGGCCCTCATCGACTTCGGCGATGTCACCGCAGGCGATCCCGCCTACGACCTCGCCGCAGGCTGGCTGCTGTTCGACGCCGATGGACGTCGGCGGTTCCGGATCGCGACCGGAGACCGCTATGACGAGCCGACCTGGACCAGGGCGCGAGCCTGGGCGGCGTATCTCGCGCTGGTGTTCCTGACGCTCAGCGACGACCGGCCCGATCACCTCGCTCTCGGCGTCAGTACGGCGGCCGAGCTGCGACAAGACGTCCGGGACTGAGGCGATGACGGGCCCCGCACCACGTCGGTGCAGGGCCCGTCATCGTCGGGGCGTCAGTCCGCGACCGGCTGCGCCGCGCGCACCCGCAGGTCGCGCGACAGGTGGTCGCGCTGCTCGATGACGACCCGGCGCAGCGCGGCCGGCGCATCCTCGTGCGCGGCCAGCCAGGCGTCCGCCGGCTCGAGCGAGTCGGACGCCGGGAACAGACCCGTCACGAGCCGCTTGGCCAGCTCGATGCTGCGCTCTCCCCACACCGCTGCGATGCGCTCGAAAAACTCCTCGTCGAATCCGGCGATCAGGTCGCGCCGTCCGCCGGCGCGGAAGCCGGCGATCTCGGCATCCAGGTGGTCGTTGCTGAGGGTGAGGTCGTTCCAGGCTGCATCCCAGGCTGCGGCACGCACCTCGGCCGTCGGGCGGGAGGCGAGCGCGCGCCGGCCGGCGGTCCGGCCGGATGCCGTGTCGTCGCGCCTCAGCTCCGCCTCGACGTCCTCCGGACCCGCCGTCCCTGTGGTGGTGAGGGCGGTGAGCAGCTGCCAGCGCAGGTCGGGGTCGAGAGGCAGTCCCTCGGGCGCGGCGCCGTCCAGCATCCGCCGCACGTCATCGCCGTGCGCGTCGTCGTAGGCGGCGGCCTCGGCGAACGCACGGGCCCAGGCCAGCTGCGCGTCGCTGCCGGCATCCGCCGCCTGCAGCGCCTGCCAGGACAGGTCGAGCCATGAGCCCTGCTCGTCGGAACGCGCGTCGGCAGGCACGTAGTGGCGCACCGCGAACTGTGCGTTCAGGAGCACCCCGGTCAGCAGCACGATGTCGCGCTCGGCGGCGGCATGCCGACGCACGATGGCGAGATACCGCTGCGCGGGCAGTTCGCCGTCACGCGTCGCGTTCCACAGCGAGGCCCAGATCAGTCCGCGTGCGAGCGCGTCCTCCACCGCGGACAGGGTCCCCTCGACCGTCGCGAGCGATCGCTCGTCGAGCCGTGCCTTCACATAGGTGAGATCCTCGTCGTTCAGCAGGACCAGGTCGGCGTCCGCGCGCTCGAACGGCGTGTGCTCGTCGGTGACGTCCAGCTCGGCGCGGTCGCGCAGCTCGGGGACGCCGTCCTGCACGTCGTAGCGGCCGACGCGCAGGCGGTGCGGGCGCGGGTCGGTCTGCATGATGACGCCGTTGCCGTCGGCGTCCTCCTCGAAGGAGAGCGTCGAGACACCGGAGGTCTCCAGCCACGCCGCCGACCAGGTCCGCACATCGCGGCCCGAGACGTCCTCCAGCTGTACCAGCAGGTCGTCGAGCGTGGTGTTGCCGTAGGCGTGCGCGGCGAAATACCGGCGAGCGCCCTCGAAGAACGCCTCCTCCCCGACGTAGGCGACCAGCTGCTTGAGTACCGAGGCGCCCTTGGCATAGGTGATGCCGTCGAAGTTCAGCTTCGCGGCCTCGAGATCGGGGATGTCGGCGACGATCGGGTGCGTGGTCGGCAGCTGATCCTGCTGGTACGCCCAGGCCTTGCGGCGGTTCGCGAAGAACACCCAGGCGTCCTCGAACCGCGTGGCCGCGCCGAGCGCGTGCGCTCCCATGTAGTCCGCGAACGACTCCTTGAGCCACAGATCGTCCCACCAGCGCATGGTGACCAGGTCGCCGAACCACATGTGCGCCATCTCGTGCAGGATCGTGTTCGCCCGGCTCGACCGCTGAGCGTCCGTCGCCGCGCCGCGGCTGATGTACGACTCTGTGAACGTCACCAGGCCCGGGTTCTCCATGGCGCCGAGGTTGTACTCCGGCACCAGGATCTGGTCGTACTTGCCCCACGGGTAGGGGAAGGCGAAGGCGTCGGTGAAGAAGTCCAGCCCCTGCTTGGTGACGGTGAGGAACTCTTCGGATTCGAGGTACTGCAGCAGCGATGCGCGGCAGAACAGGCCGAGCTCGACGACCTGATCGTCGCGGCGCCACTCATCGTCGATGCGGGCGTACGGGCCCGCCGCCACGGAGGTGATGTAACTGGAGATCGGCAGCGTCGGGGCGAACTGCACGGTCTGCACGCCGATGCCAGGCGTCGTGTGCTCCGGGCGCTGGTTGGACAGCAGCTGCCAGCCGGCAGGAGCCGAGACGACGAACGTGTACGAGGCCTTCATGTCGGGCTGCTCGAAGCTCGCCATCACCCGCCGGGAGTCCGCGGGCTCGTACTGGGTGTACAGGTACGTCTCGCCGTCGACCGGATCGTGGAACCGGTGCATGCCCTCGCCGGAGCGGCTGTACGCGGCGACGGCCTCGACGGTGAGGGTGTTCTGCGCGGCGAGACCGGTCACGCGGATGCGCGCGCCGTCCCAGTCGACGGCCTGCTCGGTGCCGTTGAGCACCACGCGGTCGACGCTTTCTCCGATGAAGTCGACCCAGGTCGCGTCGGCGGTCGCATCGAACTCGAGCACGGTGCTCGTCGGGAACCCGGAGCGTTCGCGCTCCGGGGCCCCGGTGAGGTCGAGCTCGACCCGGACGCGGTGCAGTGTGATGCCCGCGGCCCGCGCGGCGGTCTCTTCCCTCGTGAGGTTGGCGGTGACGTTAGGAGAGGTCATGCCTCCATGCTGGCACGTCACGTGCCGCCACCCCTCACTGGCCGGCGATGTACTCGATCGACGGTCCGGCGGTCCATCCGCCGTCGACGGCGATCTCCGCGCCAGTGGTGTACGACGCGTCATCGCTCAGCAGGTAGGTCACCGCACCGACCAGCTCCTCGGCCCGGCCGACGCGCTGGAACGGGTTGTTCGGGAACGCCCCCTCCTCGAGGCTGATGCCCGTGGGGGCGGTCATCGGCGTGAGCACCATGCCGGGATGCACGGAGTTCACGCGGATCCGCTCGCGTCCCAGCTCGACGGCAGCGATCTTGCTCAGCCCGCGCACGCCCCACTTCGCTGCGCCATATGCGCTGGTCAGCGCCATCCCGATCAAGCCTGCTGCCGAGGAGATGTTCACGATCGATCCACCGCCGGACTCGCGCATCGCGGGAATCGCGAAGTGCATGCCCATGTGCACACCGAGCAGGTTGATGCGGACGACGCGCTCGAACGTCTCCAGCGGCTCATCCGCGACGGGGGTTCCGGATGCCGAGATCCCGGCGTTGTTCACGAGGCCGTCGAGACGGCCGAAAGCGGCGACGGTGGCATCCACGGCGCCCTTCCAGGACTCGGCGTCTGTGACGTCGAGGTGCACGAAGCGGGCCGCGTCGCCGAGCGACGTGGCGACGGCCTCGCCGTCGGCGTCCAGCAGGTCGCCGATGACGACCTTGCCTCCGGCCGCGACGATGCCCCGTGCGTATGCCTCGCCCAGGCCGCGCGCACCGCCGGTGACGAGGACGACCTTGCCTTCGAGGTTCCGAGTCATGAGTTGTTCCTTTCAGTCAGGCGGCAGTGGGTCCCGTGCCGCTCGGGAAGATGAGTTCGGAGAGCTCCGCGGTGAGCTCGGAGGGGTGCGATCCGTCGGAGACGAGATGAACGATCCCGCCGATCACGTGCAGCACCGCCTGGCCGCAGCCCACGGTCACCGCGATCGACTCTTCGGGTTGCTGCAGCTGCCGCGCGACGGCGGGACGGATCAGTCTCGCGGTCTCCCAGCTCGCCTCGAACCAGACCCTGCGCAGCGCCGGGTCCCGGAAGACCGCCTTCATGATCGCCCGGGAGCGCTGTTCGCCTTCATCCGGGAAGGTCGCGGAGAACGCCGCGCGCACGGCGGCGGGGAGTCCCGCATCGGAGGGCTGCGTCTCCAGCACCCGGACGAAGGCATGCAGCCCCTCGTCGAACAGCGGCCGCAGGCAGTCCGCCTTGGTCGGGAAGTAGCGGTAGAAGGTTCGCTCGGACAGGCCGGCCGCATCCGCGAGAACGGCCACGGAAGGCTCTCCGGCGCCATCGGCGGTGAGCAGCTCTGCGCATCGTTCCGAGATGCGCAGCAGATCTTCTGGGGCGAGCGGTTGGCGGGGCATGCTCTCAGCGTACGCCCGATTATGGCAGTTACTGCCGTAACGCGTTCCGCTGGAAGCGATCATGTTGCGAAGACTTCTTCGCACTCGTAGCCTTACCGACATGGCAGCCGAAGAACTCAGCACCGCCCAGCTGCGGGTGCTCTCGCATCCGATGCGCCTGGCGTTCCTGCGCCGACTGCGCGAGAACGGCCCTGCGACCTCGCGCTCGCTCGGGCGCGAGTTCGACCTCGACTCCGGCGCGGCGAGCTACCACCTTCGGCGACTCGAAGCGGGAGGGCTCATCGTCGAGGATCCCGCCCTCGGCACTCAGCGCGAGCGCTGGTGGCGTGCGGCGGAGGACATGTCGCAGTTCGATCCTGCCCAGCACGACGACGGGTCCGCCCGCCGGTATGTGCAATCCGTCGTGCTGATGGCCGCAGAAGAACTGCAGCGCGTGGCGGCGGCTGTGCCGCGTGCCGACGCCGGATGGCTCGCGGAGTCCGCCTTCATCGATCTACGGCTCCCGCTCGACGGCGAACGGCGGCAGCGACTCCGCGCCGACCTCATGGGCGTGATCGAGCGCTATCGCACCGAGGGCACCGCCGACGGCGGATCGAGGACGCAGGTACGGCTCCAGATCTACGAGCAGCCGTGAGCACGGGCGTCACGCACGACGCCGTGCGCTGGGTGCTGGCGTACACCCTCGCCGTCCTCGGCGACGTCGCCTACTACCTGGTGCTCACCTGGGCCGCGGCGGAAGCCGGCGGCGCTTCCTCGTCCGGACTCATCCTCGCCGCCGGATCGCTCCCCCGGCTGCTGCTGCTCCTCGCGGGCGGGATGCTGGCGGACCGCGTCGATCCGCGCCGGATCGCCGTCTGGACCGACGCGGCGAGGGCGGCGACGCTGATCGGCGCCGCGCTGCTCGCCGTCTCGCTCGGCCTGCTCCCCTGGTGGCTGATGGTCGTCGCCGTGATCTTCGGGGTCGTGGACGCCTGTTTCATCCCCGCGGTCGGCGCGATGCCCGCCCGCCTCGTCGAGCCCGAGGACCTCACCCGTCTGCAGGCGTGGCGGATCACCGGTCTGCGGATCGCGAACACCGTCGGCCCCGCACTCGGCGCACTGCTGCTGCTCGCCGGGAGCGCCGTCGCCTTCGCCGCACTGGGCGCGCTCTTCGCGACGTCGGTGCTGCTGCTGCGCACGATCCGCCCCCGGACGGCCGGCACCGCCGCGGAGCGCGTCGAGACGACGGGATCCGGCTGGCAGACGGTCCGGCGCCTGAGGATCGTTCCGCTCGTGATGGGCACCGCACTGTCTGAACTGCCGTTCTCCGGTCCCGTCGCCGCGGCGATCATCCTGCTCGTGCAGGACCGCGGATGGCCCGCGGCGACGGCGGGCGCCGTGCTCGCCGCATTCAGCATCGGAGGCCTGGTGACGAGCCTGGCGCTCTCGGCGCTGCCGCGCGCGGGAGGGCGCGCGACGGTGCTCGCATCCGTGGCCGTGACGGCCGCGCTGCTGCTCGTCTTCGGCGCTTCCGCCGAAGTCGCGGCCGCGGTGCTCTGCGGCGCGGGTATGGGGGTCAGCAGCGGCGTCACGATGGTGCTGTGCCAGGGACAGGTCCAGCAGCAGACTCCGCCGGCAATGCTGGGCAGGGTGACGGCGGTGCTCACCCTGCTCACGCTCGGGCTGAGTCCGCTGGCCTACGCGGGGGTCGCGCTGATCGCCGACGTCGCGGGGCTCGCTGCCTTCTTCGCCGCTGCTGCCGCGATCGTGGCGGCATCCGGTGCACTTCTGGTCATCGCGAGATTCGGCCCGGCCGGAGCTCATGCTCCGGCGCGGGCCTGAGACCGACCAGCGAGGTCAGTTGTAGTTCGTCGCGTAGAACAGGCTGCCGGCGACGAGGAGGATGATGAGCAGCAGGTACACGGCGCACATCAGGTAGCCCAGCACGAGGCCGATGATGGCGAACACCTTTCCGCTCTCACCGCTCTTGTTGATCTGGCTGAGGGAGATGTGGCCGAGGATGACCGGCACGATCGCGAAGCCGAGCAGGCCCAGCACGAAGGTGACGATGGCCAGGACGTTGGTCTTCGGCGCCGGCGGGGCCGCAACGTACCCGGCGGACGGCGCCGGATATCCGGCATACCCGGCCTGCGGGGGTGCCTGGGGAGCCGGTGCGGACGGGGCGGACGCGGGCGGCGGGGTGTACCCGGGCTGCGGCGTCGGGTCAGTGTTGTCGCTCATGCCTCCACCGTAGAGGGCGCGGGAGGGTCAGCGTGCCACCTGCGCGGCGGTGGCATCCGCCTTCGCCAGCGCCTGGTCCAGATCGACGCGCAGGTCGTCGACGTTCTCCAGGCCGATCGAGAGCCTCACGATGTCGGCGCCGGGCCGTGCCTCGGCTGCCACCGGACGGTGGGTCAGCGCCGCAGGGTGCTGGATGAGCGAGTCCACCCCGCCGAGCGAGACCGCGTGCGTGAACAGGCGCACCGCCCCGGTGAGCGCCTCAGCTGCGACGTACCCGCCGCGCAGGCGCACGGCGATCATCGCGCCCGGACCGCGCATCTGCCGCTCGACCAGCTCACGGTCCTCCGGCCTCGCACCGGGGAAGAACACGTCGGCGACCGCCGGTTGATCTGCCAGCCAGCGCGCGAGCTCGACGGCGCCGGCCTGCTGCGCGGCCAGACGCACCGGCAGGGTGGCGAGTCCCCGATGCAGCAGGTAGGCGCCGAGCGGATGCAGCAGGGCGCCGGTGATGGCGCGCACCTGGCGCAGGGCCACGGCGGTCTTCTCCGAGCAGGCGATCACGCCGGCGATCACGTCGCCGTGGCCGCCGATGTACTTCGTTGCGCTGTGCAGCGACATGGTGGCGCCGAGATCGAGCGGATTCTGCAGCAGCGGCGTCGCGAAGGTGTTGTCGACGAGCACAGGGACGCCACCGGCCTGCGCGACGACATGGGCGATGTCGACGAGGTCGAGGGTGGGGTTGGCGGGTGTCTCGAGCACGATGAGCCCGGTGTCGGCGGTCAGCGCCCCCGCCACCTCGTGCGCGTCGCAGAAGGTGACTCTGGTGCCGAGGAGCGCTGAGTCGAGCAGGTGGTCCGTCCCGCCGTAGAGCGGACGCACCGCGACCACGTGGTGCCGCCCTGTCGCCTGGGTGTGCGAGAGGATCGCGGCCGTCATCGCCGCCATGCCGGACGAGAACGCGACTGAGGCCTCGGCGTGCTCGAGCTCCGCGAGCGCCTCCTCGAACCGCGCGACAGTGGGATTCCATAGTCGGGCATAGACGTTGCCGCCCTCCGGCACCGGGTGTCCCCCGGTCGCCATCGCCTCGTAGGAGTCGCCCCCGTGCAGGATGTCGGGCAGCGGGTTGGTCGTGGAGAGGTCGATCGGGGCCGCATGCACGCCGAGCGCGGCGAAGTCGGTGCGTCCGGCGTGGACGGCGATGGTCTCGGGATGCAGCGGCAGATCGGACATGCCATCAGGATGCTCCGCAGCGCAGGTTCAGTCCACCCTGGTTGCTCTGTCACACCTTCAGGGGCGATGATCTTGTTGACTCGACAAGATCCGGCGGAGAAGAAGGTATTGAAGTTGGCGGCAGAACAGGCACCCGCGATCGACCCGCTCGATCTGCGCATCCTCGGCGCGCTCGCCGAGCAGCCCGAGGCGA
The DNA here is from genome assembly GCF_009758255.1 of Microbacterium sp. MAH-37. GTDB lineage: Bacteria > Actinomycetota > Actinomycetes > Actinomycetales > Microbacteriaceae > Microbacterium. The sequence continues at coordinate 206,162 of NZ_WSEN01000007.1, read as the reverse complement.
CGGTCCGCGATCTCGCCCAGGGACTGGGCATCCCGGCATCCACGTGCGCGTTCCGGCTCCGGTCGCTGCGCGCTCGCGGGGTGCTGCTCGGCGCGCGTCTGCGCGTCGACCCGACCGCGCTGGGCCTCCCTGTGCAGGCGGTCATCCGGGTGCGCCTCGGCAACCACAGCAAGGCCGGCGTCGACGCGCTGTTCGATGCGCTGGTGAAGACGCCCGGCGTGCTGCAGGTGTTCCACATCGCCGGCGCGGACGACTTCCTTGTGCACGTCGCAGTGTCGGATGCCGCGGCACTGCGCGACATCGTGCTCGAGCACATCACCGTGCACGATGTGGTGCGTGCGACGGAGACCCAGCTCGTGTTCGAACTGCGCGAGGGCGTCGGAGTGCTTCCCTCAGCCGGCCTGCGAGACTGACGCGGGCTGCGCGGACGGCACAGTGCCGAGCTCCGTACCCTTCGGCGGGCGCAGCGCGCGCAGCGCGTAGAGGATCGTCGCCAGATCGACGACCTCCTGGATCAGCGCGCCGGCCACCGCGGGGATCACACCTGTCGTCGCCACCAGCATGAGGCCGACGCTCAGGACGATGCCGATCACGATGGCGGTGGTCGCGACGGTGAGGGTGTGCCGGCCGATCCGGACGGCGTCCACCAGACGGCTCAGCGAGTCGGCGACGATCACAGCATCCGCGGCCTCTCCCGCCGCAGTCGCGCCCTTCGCTCCCATCGCGACCCCGATGTCGGCCGCAGCGAGCACGGGCGCATCATTGACGCCGTCGCCGACCATCAGCATCGGGCGGGGAGCCATCTCACTCGCCAGTCGCACCTTGTCCGCGGGCAGCAGCTCGGCATGCACCTCTGTCACGCCGATCGACGAGGCCACGGACTCCGCCGTGGTGCGCGCGTCGCCGGTCAGCATGACGATCCGCTCCACGCCGTGCTCGCGCAGCCAGCCGACGACCGCGCCGGACTCGGGCCGCAGCTCGTCGGCCAGGATGAGTGCCCCGGCGTACCGGCCGGCGACCGCGACGTACGCGGCGGCCTCGCCGGAGCGCAGGTCCTCCCGGACGAGGTCGGGCGTGAGCGCATCGATGTAGGCGGGCTTGCCGACGACGACGGTACGCCCGTCGATCACCGCGGTGACGCCGTTCGTGGCGGCCTCCGCGGCGTGCGACGCCGGGAGCAGGCTCAGCCCGCGATCCTGCGCCGCCGCGCGGATGCCGTCGGCGAGCGCGTGAGTCGAGTACTGCTCCGCCGATGCGGCGAGCCGCAGCACGTCGGCGGCGTCGAAGCCGGCCGCCGGACGGACATCGATCAGCGCCGGGTGCCCCCGCGTCAGCGTGCCGGTCTTGTCGAAAGCCGCCGAGCGGATCCGCCCGAACTGCTCCAGCACCGCTCCGCCCTTGACGATCACACCGCGGCGCGACGTCTGCGACAGGCCACCGAGGAACGCCACCGGCGCGGCGATCAGCAGCGGGCACGGCGTCGCCAGCACGAGCACCTCGGCGAAACGCGCGGGATCCCCTGCGATCGCCCAGGCGACACCCGCGATCGCCAGGGACACGACCGTGAACGGAACGGCGTAGCGATCGGCGAGCCGAACGACCGGCGCCCGGGAGTCCTCCGCAGCGGCGACGAGCTTGACGATCTGCTGATACTGGCTCTGCTCCGCCGGACGAAGCACGCGCAGCCGCACGGCGTCATCGCCGTTCACCGAACCGGACATCACCTCGTCGCCCGCGCTCTTCGTCACCGGAAGGCTCTCGCCCGTCAGCGAGGACTCGTCGAACTCCGCGGAGTCGTCCAGCAGGGCGGCATCCGCGGGCACGATCTCGGACGGCCGGACCAGCAGCACGTCGCCGACGCGGACCTGCTCGACGGGGACGTCCTGCAGCGATCCGTCGGCCCCGAGCAGGTGCGCCCGCTGCGGCGAGCGCTCCAGCAGCGCGTTCAGATCCCGGCGGGCGCGGTACGACGCGAAGTCCTCGAGCGCCTCTCCGCCCGAGAGCATCAGCACGACGATGAGAGAGGCGACGTATTCCCCCACCGCCAGAGTCGCACCCATCGCCACCACCGCGAGGATGTCGAGGCCGAACTGCCCCTTGAGCAGCGACCGCACCATTCCGATGATCGTCCAGAGCATGAACGCGGCCACGAACACCGTCGCGACGACCTGCGCCGCGAACGCGAGGTCGACCATGTGCAGCACGAGGACGACGACCGCGACCAGCACGGTCAGCGGGACGACCGGATAGCGCTTCAGAAAGCGGATGACGGTGCTCATGCCCCTCATTCTGGTCGGATTCTGCTCGGCTCGCGTCCGGCCGGTATGGTTTCATAGGGCTGAGGGCCGTCCCCCTCTGGGGGGAGCCCTCATGTCCAGCACGACACCGGACGCCGGATCGGACCAGCGCCGCAGGCGCTCACCGCACAGCAGCGTGCCCGCGTGGCTGCGCCTCCTCATCCCCTCGCTGCTCATCCTGATCTGGCTCGTCGTCGCCGGCATCGGCGGCCCGTATTTCGGCCGGGTGAGCGAGGTGTCGTCCAACGAGCAGTCCGCCTATCTGCCGTCCTCCGCGGAGGCGACGGAGGTCCAGTCGATGCTCAGCGGCTTCCGCGACTCCGACGCGATTCCCGCGGTCGTCGTGGTGTCGTCCGACGAGAAGCTGAGCGACGACGACCTGGAGCGGATGTCGGACGCGGTCGCGGCGCTCCCCGACGATGTCGACGGCGTGGGCACGGACGTCTCGCCGCTGATCCCTTCGGAGGACGGCGAGGCCGCGCAGGCGTTCGTGCCCATCACCGCCGAGAGCGGAGGCCTGCGCGCTGCGGTGGCCGACGTCGACTCGGCGTTGCGCGACGCCGCACCGGACGGCGTCGCGGTGCACATCACAGGGCCGGCCGGCTTCACCGCCGACCTCGTGAACGGATTCACCGGCATCGACGGTCTGCTGCTGGGCGTGGCGCTGCTCGCCGTGCTGATCATCCTCATCATCGTGTACCGGTCGTTCCTGCTGCCCGTGGCGGTCCTCGCCACGAGCATCTTCGCGCTCACCGCGGCGCTGCTGACGGTGTGGTGGCTGGCGAAGGCGGGGCTTCTCCTGCTCAGCGGTCAGACGCAGGGCATCCTGTTCATCCTCGTGATCGGCGCGGCGACCGACTACTCGCTGCTCTACGTATCCCGGTTCCGAGAAGAGCTTCGGGTGAACACCGACACCTGGGTCGCGGCGATGCGGGCGATCCGCGGTTCGGTGGAGCCGATCGTGGCATCCGGCTGCACGGTCATCGCGGGGCTTCTCTGCCTGCTGCTCAGCGATCTGAAGTCGAACAGCGCTCTCGGGCCCGTGGCTTCGATCGGCATCGTGTTCGCGATGCTCGCGGCGCTCTCACTGCTGCCGGCCATCCTCTTCCTGTTCGGGCGCGCCGCGTTCTGGCCGCGCCGGCCCGTGTACGAGCCGGAGGTCGTCGAGGCCGAGGACGGGATGCCCTCGCGTGGCCCGTGGGCCTGGCTCGCCGGATGGATCCGTCGCCGCCACCGCCCGATCTGGATCGTCACCGCGCTCGTCCTCGCCGCCGGCATGCTCGGTGCGACGCAGCTGGACGCCTCCGGAGTGCCGCAGTCCGACCTGGTGCTCGGCTCCTCCGAGGCACGGGACGGACAGCAGATCCTCGGCGAGCACTTCCCGGCGGGATCCGGCAGCCCGGCCTATGTGATCGTGCCGGAGCGCGAACTGCAGGACGCCGCCGATGTGCTGCTCGCGGCGGACGGCGTGGAGAGCGTCAGCGTCGTGTCGGCCGACAGCCCGAGCGGCAGCGCGCAGGTCACCTCAGACGGCATCATGGCCGTCGGCCCTCCCGGTACACCGGCGGCTGAGCCGACGGTGTCGGACGGGAATGTGCTGCTGCAGGCCACGCTTTCCGACGCCGCCGATTCGGATGCTGCGGAGCAGACCGTCCGAAGCATCCGCACCGACCTGCACAAGGCGGTGCCCGGTGCGCTCGTCGGCGGCGTGACGGCGACCGCGATCGACACGAACGACGCGTCGATCCACGACCGAACGCTGATCATCCCGCTGGTGCTCGTCGTCATCCTCGTGATCCTGATGATCCTGCTGCGTGCCGTCGTCGCGCCGATCCTGCTGGTGCTGACCACCGTCCTGTCGTTCGGGACCGCCCTCGGCGTGGCCGCGCTGTTCTTCAACGTCGTCTTCGACTTCCCCGGCGCGGACCCGGCAGTGCCGCTGTACAGCTTCGTGTTCCTGGTGGCGCTGGGGATCGACTACAACATCTTCCTCATGACGCGGGTGCGGGAGGAGACACTGGAGCACGGCGCGCGGCCCGGCATCCTCCGTGGCCTGGTGATCACTGGAGGCGTCATCACCTCGGCGGGCCTGGTGCTGGCGGCGACCTTCGCCGCGCTCGGGGTCATCCCCATCCTGTTCCTCGTGCAGATCGCGTTCATCGTGGCTTTCGGTGTGCTGCTGGACACGTTCATCGTTCGCTCGCTGCTGGTGCCGGCACTGGGCTACGACATCGGGCGGGCGATCTGGTGGCCGTCGAAGCTGTCCCGGCAAGAGGTCGGCGAGATCGGAAGCGAGTCACACCCGCCTCATCCTTAACGGAGTACCCCCTGGTGAAACCCTATGAATCGGCTCTAGGGTGTCGAGCGTCACGACTCGCCAGGGGGGCAGGCCGATGAGAAGTCAGAACAGAGTGCTCGCGGGAATCACCGCGTTGATCTTCGCCGCTGCGTCGGTCTTCGTGGCCGCCGTTCCCGCTGCGGCCGCGGACACCGCGCAGTACGGCATTCAGAAGACGGCGGTGGAATCCGGGCCGTTCGGTCCCGGCGACACGATCACGTACCAGATCGTCGTGAACTGCTCCTCGACCAACGAGGGCGGATGCGACGACACGGTCCTGAGCGACTCGCTCCCCGAGCCGCTCATGTTCAACCCGGCGATCAACCCCGCGGTGACAGTCCAGCTCAACGCACCGTCCGGCCAGCCCATCGGCGAGTACGACCGGCAGATCGACACCGCCGGCAACAGCTTCACCGTCACCCCCGCCACCGACCTGAGCGCGACGCCCAAGACCTGGGCCGGCGGCAACAGTATGACCGTCACGGTCAATGCCATCGTGAAGCCCGACACCGACGGCACGTGGGACGGCAAGACCGTGACCAACACCGCCAGCGTCGACGGCAGCAACGCGCCCGTCGCGAACGCCAGCGCGAACGTCACCCTTGACGTCGAGACCACCCTCGTGCCCAGCATCGAGAAGACCGTCTCGCCCGCCGGCACCCTGCCCGCCGTACCAGGACAGGCGATCGACTGGACCGTGACGCCGGGCAACGGCTCCAATCAGAACGTCGACACGATCGTCGTGCAGGATCCGGTGTCTCCGCCTGGCACGTTCGGCGGCTACCTCGACGTGACCGGCTATGACGTGACAGCACCGGATGGCACGACCGGCACGACGACCGAGTACTGGGTGGACGGTGCCTGGACCGCGACCGAGCCCGACCCGATCTCCGAGGCCGAGGGCATCCGCGTCACCTTCACCGGAACGTTCGCCCCCGGCGCGACCGGCAAGCTCGTGGTCCACACCGAGACGAACGACACGGTGACCGGCATCCCCGACCAGTCGCAACAGACCGTCACCAACGACGCGTCGACCACGGTGTCGAAGGGCGACGACACCAGCGACCCCGTCACCGACGACGCGAGCATCACCCTCGCGCAGCGCAAGCCCGACGTGACGATCGAGAAGTCCTTCGCCGACAACACGCTGGTCAGCGGTCAGAGCACCACGGCGAACATCAAGGCCACCGTGGGCGAGCAGAACGTGCAGACGCTGACCATCACCGAGCCCACCGCGGGCACGCCGACGTTCACCGAACAGGGCCTCAGCTTCGACGGCTTCGCCGACGGCATCGAATGGCCCGTGGCCGCCACCTCGGCCGAGATCACCTACACGTACTCCGACTGCGACGACAGCACGGCGTCCACGACGACGAAGAACACCCTTCCCGCCGCCGAGGACGGCTGCACCGTCGAGGGCTTCACGGTGGTCTTCTCCGCCGACGGCGACGACATCGTGTCCGGCGCCTACGCCGCGCTCCCGCTGAACGTCACCGCACTGCCGACCGAGGAGGCCGTCTCCAGCACGAACGCGGTCGACACCGAGGTCGAGAACACGCAGGGCCAGACCGGCACCGACGACGCGTCGGCCCCGTTCACCGTCGAGCCCCTGACGCTCGACACCAGCGTCACCAAGGAGATCACGCCCGAGACCATCTGGGGTGTGCCGGGAACCGACGCGAACATGACCCTGACGGGCAACGTCACTCCCGAGTCGACGGCAGGCTCCGAGAAACTCGTCATCTCCGACCCGGTCGATCCGACCGCCGGATCCGAGTTCTGGGACAACTTCACCGCGACCGAGATCGACAACACCGACATCCCGCAGTGCACGACGCTGACCGTGCGCTACTGGCCGAAGTCGACCGACGGTCCGTGGACCGACTTCCCCGGAGCGACCGAGGTGCCGGGACCGGAGCAGCTCTGGTCGTACCAGATCCCCGCCGACCTGCAGGATGACATCGGCGGCATCCAGTTCGAGTACCTCCCGGCCGCCGGCGACGGATGCCCCGATCTGCTGCCCCCCGGGTTCACGGTCGTCACGCACATCGACGTGTCGGTGACACAGCCGCAGGACACAGAGGTCACCTACGACAACGACGCGCAGTCGCTGGTCGACAATCCGGATGCCGGCGGCGAGAAGACCGACACCGCGACGGACGACATCCACCTGCTGCCGATCGACGGCGACGGCCCGGGCCCGGACTTCCTCGACAAGGAGTGGACCCCGGACGACGACGTGCCCGCCCTCTCCGGCGAGACCCGCACGGCACGGCTGTGGTGGTCGACCGACGGTCTGAACATCACCCAGATGACACTGTCCGACATCTCCGAGACCGAGGACCCGACGAACACGGTCGACACCGTCTACGACGCGTTCGACCTGGTGCGGATCGACCCGATCACCGCGCAGAGCGACCCGCTGATCGTGAACGACGAGATCACCGAGGTCTCGCTCTACCTGGACGGGCAGGGCTGGACGGACATCACCTCACAGGCCTGCGCGAACGGCTGCGACGGGCAGTTCGGCGGTTACACGCTGACGGATGAACAAGCCGCGAACACACTCGCGATGCGCATCGTGCTGACTGAGAGGACACCCGGGGCAGGTGTCGGCTCGTCGTACGACCGCCGCCCCTTCGACCTCGACTTCCGCGTGCGCGACACGCTGCGCAGCGACCCGTCGAAGCCGGTGCTCGGCGACCTGCACCCGTACGGCTACAACACCGGTCAGAAGGGCCTCGTCGACAACACCGCCAGCGCGCGCGGCGTCAACGAGCAGACGGGCGTCGACAGCACGGACGTCGCCGACGACACCATCCTCATCGTCGACGAGCCGATCAACGCCTCCACGACGAAGACCTTCGATCAGGACCAGTTGGGCCTGCCCGATCCTGCACTCGGGGTCGACCCGGCAGACTACCCGCTGATCAGCGCGACCATCACGGCGACGAACGATTCGGCGGCGCGCGTCTCCGGCATGGTGATCGACGACCCGACCGACGGCGAGGCACTGCCCGACACGGTCTTCGACACGCTGAACCTGTATGACATCGATGCGATCCAGGTGCCCTCCGGCATCAGCGAGGCCGAGACGACGATAACGCTGTCGCGGAGCGGGACCACGACGGACTACTCGTACGCCGACGCACTCGCACTCGCTCCCGGTGACCTCGCGGACGTGACCGCGCTGTCGATCGCGTTCCGCTCCGACGACGGCAGCGCCGTGATCCCGACCAACGGCACGGGCGGCGTCACGCTCACCTGGCAACTGCGCGCGGAGCTGCGCTCCGACCCGGCCACACCGGTGACGGTGACCCCGGCGGGCGACACCCTCGTGAACGACACGCACACGCAGCTGGAGAGTCCTGTACTCGACGACTGCGCGAACAACCAGTGCGGCACGGGAGCTGCGGATGCCAGCGACGAGTTCGTCATCGTCGGTGCGAGCTACGACATCACGACCACGAAGAGCATCGATCCGGCATCCGTCTACGAGGACGAGTCGAAGGACTACACCACGCAGCTCGGCGGACGCCCGAACGGCACCGCCCGCACGACCTCGTTCACCCTGACCGACACCACGCCGACGTTCTGGAACACCATGGACTACACCGGCGCGCAGATCTCCGTGCCCGCACCGGTGAACCAGGTAGCGATGGATGTGCTCAGCACCGGCGTCACCTACGTCGACGTCGCGGGTGCCCTCACGGCGCTGTGCAACGGTCTGCCGCTGACCGACACCTCGTCGTGCTGGGTGCAGGGTGACTGGATGGATGCCGCCGCCGGCGACACCGTGGTGTTCGATCTGCCCGCCGGTGTGACCGATCCGACCACCGTCGTCGGCGTGCGGTTCCGTGCGCAGGAGGTCGACGGAGACGGGAACGTGCTCCAGTGGGAGCGCCCGTACAACCCGCAGCTGACGTACTCGGTCACGACCGAGCGCCGTGACACGCTGCGCAGCGACCCCGAGATGCTCGTCTCGACCACGCGGCCCGACCTCGAGCCGAACCCCGGTGAGACCGATCCCGGTGTGATCAGCGACGACGTGCAGTCGCACAGCGAAGCGCAGTTCGGCCAACAGAAGTTCACGAAGGACGGCGAGGCGGCCGACGACACCGTCGTCCTGCACCGTCCGAACGCCGTGAAGATCACGAAGACCCGCGGCTCGTCGACCCTGATCAGCCCCACCGGCACGATCCCCTATGTCATCACCGTGACGAACACCGGCCAGTGGGACATGACCGGCTTCCATCTTGTCGACCAGGTGCAGACGGACGCGAACGGCTCGCTGCTCGTGGAGCCGGACCCGCCGGCGTACACGTTCACGCTCACCGGTGATGGCGCACCTTCCGGTGACCCGGGCTTCACCGCCTCGCTGGACGAGCAGACCGGTGAGATGACCATCGACGGTCCCGCGGACTTCGTGTTCATGCACGGCTGGACCCTCACGATGAACGCGCCGCTGAAGTTCCGCTCCGACGTCACGCCCGACACCATCGTGACCAACGAGGCCACTGTGACCTCGGATCGGCTCTTCGAGACGTGCGAGGGCACCACCGTCGTCGACGGCAAGGACCTCACGCCGAAGCCCGTCGAGAACACTCCGCCCGGGGTGGACGACTGCTCGGCCGACACCTCGATCGCGCCCCTCGCGAACGCGACGATCGCGGCGAAGAAGTACGTCAAAGGGAACGACGGCGGCGACCCGGCCGTGTCCGGCGACGACGACCTCGGCGTGCTGAACGTGAACGGCGACGCCTCGGCCTGCGACGCCAGCCAGGGCGGTGTCACGAACGACGGGTTCTACTCGTTCCCCTGCGCGCCGGTCATCCGCCCCGGTGGCATCGAGACCTGGCGCGTGGACTTCACCAACACGGGCAACACCGCGGCCCGGGTGGTCGCCGCCGTCGACACTCTGCCTTCGGTCGACGACCAGGGCGTGATCGTGCCCGGCGACCGCGGCTCACAGTACGGCGTCACGCTGACCGGCGGCATCTCGGCGAACTTCGACGAACTCACCGACAGCGTCGATTCCCGCACCGGCGTCTTCCTGTCGCCGGTCCAGCTCAGCCAGGACTGCAATACGAATGCCATCAAGGTTTACACAGAGGGCGCCACGCCCGATCCCGGTTGCACATTCGACTGGGTGAAGGCGGACGCGTCCACGTCTCCCGATGTGCTGAAGGCCGCCCGCAGCGTGATGATGGTTCTCGAGTACGACAACTCGACCGGCGCCAGCCCGGCACCGGGCCTGCGCCCGGGCGAAACGCTGCGCATCGAGTTCGACACCCAGACCCCGTACCAGCTGCCCGCCGAGTCTGCGGTCGCCAACGGTCTGCCCGTCGCCTACAACTCCTTCGCGACGGCGTCGCGCTCCAACCAGACGGTGACTCAGCCCGAGCGCCCCTCGCTGGTCGTCGAGCCGCAGAAGGTCGGCGTGGCCACGGCCACCGGTCAGCTCCTGCTGTCGAAGTCGGTCGACGCCCCGGACTTCGCCACCGATGTGACACTGCCTGACAGCTATCCGATGCTCGTCACCTGCACGTCAGGCGGCGAGGCTGTCACCCTGGTGCACGCCGACAACTCGGATGCCAGCAGGCCGACACTCGACGCCGACGGGACCGTGCTCGTCTACGACAACACCACCGGCCCGGTGAATCTGCCGCTGTTCTCCACCTGCACCATCGTCGAGGACCCGGTGATCCCGGGTGTGACGGTGACCGTCGACCCCGAGGACGGCGTGACCGCGGAGCGGGACATCTCGGAGGATGACGCCGTGTGGGATCCCTACACCGGGGATGTCGAGCAGGCGTCGATCCGGGTCGCCAACGCCTACGCAGCCGGCGGCTTCACCGTCGAGAAGTCCGTGGACGCCGGCGGTGCCGTGAACGAGGACGGTGAGCCCATCGTCTACGACCGCACGTACGCGTTCGAGGCGAGCTGCACGTATCTCGATCAGGAGACCGTCCCCGCGGCCGACCGCACGTTCACGCTCGACGACGGGGAGAGCAAGACGTTCTCGGGCATCCCTGCCGGTGCTGACTGCACCGTGACGGAGACGGATGCCGGCGGCGCGCCGACCACCAACGTGGTCGTCACCGAGAACGGTGCAGAAGGCGCGTCGGAGGCGTCCTCCGACGCTTCCTTCACGATCCTCCCCTATGCGGACGACACGAGCACCGCCCTCACCGTCGTCGGATTCGAGAACGTGTACACGGTCGGCGCCGTCGAGGTGACGAAGATCGTCGCCGGCTCCGGAGGCGGCGCCTGGGGCGGGAGCACCTTCACCGTCGGGATGACCTGCACCCTCGAGGGTGCGACCCCGAACCCCGTGTTCGAGGACTCCACGACCCTGAGCCGTGACGATCCGACCTGGACCGTGACGAACCTGCCGACCGGTGCCACCTGCGTCGTGACCGAGACGGAGAACGGCGGTGCCAACGACTCGAGCGGCAGCGTCACGGTGACCGTCGGCGACGACCCGGCCGCGCCGGTGCCGGCCGAGATCACCAACACCTTCACCGTCGGCTCGCTGCAGGTGCAGAAGGACCTCGAGGGCGCCCCCGCGAGCGGTCTCGACCCCGCGACGACGTTCGAGTACGAGGTGAGCCTGTCCTGCACGCGCGAGGTCAACGGCGAGACCGTCGACGTCACGATCCCCGGCGGCGCCACGCGCACGATCACGGGCGCCGGCACCGCGCTCTACGAGGGCCTTCCGACCGGAGCGTCCTGCACCGTCACCGAGACGGATGCCGGCCACGCGACCGGGCACACCATCAGTCCGGACCAGCCGGTCGTCATCGGCGACGGCAGCGAGCCGGTGCTGGTCACCGTGACCAACGAGTTCGACAACGGCTCGGTGTCGATCGCGAAGTCGGTCGTCGCCCCCGAGGGCTTCCCGGTACCGGACTCGTTCACGGCGACCGTGACGTGCACCTGGCAGGGTGCGGCGGTGCCGCTGGCGAACGACGGCGAGGTCACGATCGTGCCAGGCGCCGATCCCGTGGTGATCGAGGACGTCCCCGTCGGCTCGGTCTGCTCCGTGGTCGAGGACGACGCCGGTCAGACCGGCACCACTGTGTCTCCCGAGCAGATCACGGTGACCGAGGCGGATCAGACCTTCGCCCTCGACGTCGAGAACACCTACGAGTGGGCGTCTCTCGAGGTCGGTAAGAAGGTCGTGTCCGACACGGACGCGATCCCGACCCAGTTCGAGTTCCACGTGATCTGCACCTTCCAGGGTGAGACCGTCGTCGACGAGACGTTCACACTGGACGCGGACGAGACCGAGACGATCGACGGCATCCCTGCCCGATCCGAGTGCACCGTCACCGAGACCGATGACCGCGAGGCGACGGGCACGGTGACGACGGCGAAGGTCACCGGAGCCGACGGCGAGAACGCCCCGCAGATCGATCAGCGCACGCGCACCGTCGTCATCCCCGAGCTGCAGCCCGGAGAGACGGCGGGGGTGAACACCGTGACGTACACGAACCTCTTCGGCACCTCGCAGGTCGTGCTGAACAAGGAGTTCGCCGGGGCCGGCGCCGACCAGTACGGCCTCGACAAGACGTTCACCTTCGACTACTCGTGCACCTACGCCGGTGAGGTCGTGTTCGCCGGATCCGTGGAACTGAATGCCGAGAACGGCTGGACGAGCGTGATCGTCGATCTCGTCCAGGGCACTGTCTGCACCGTGACGGAGGCCGATCTGAACGGTGCGGACGCCGTGGTGTTCACGCCGAACGACGGCGAGGACGTCACGACCGGCATCGTGACCATCCCCCGCGGCGGCGGCCTGGTCACCGTGACCGCCACCAACTGGTACCTGACCGGCTCGCTGCAGGTCACCAAGGCGTTCGCGGGTGACGGTGTCGAGAAATACGGCACCTCCGCCTACGAGCTGCGCCTGCGCTGCGTGCGCGACGGCGAGGTCGTGGACATCCCGGGCGGCGCGATCCGCGTGGTCAGCGCCGACTCGCCCACCGCCCTCTGGGAGAACCTGCCCACGGGTGCGGACTGCCGCCTGACCGAGGTCGACGACGGCGGGGCGAGCTCCACGCAGATCCTGGACGCCGACGGCAACGTCGTGGCGGGCGACGGGGAGAGTTACGACTTCACCATCGTGACCGACCCGACGATCCTCAGTGTCGACGATCAGCCGCAGCCGTCGCTGACCGTCGAGAACACCTTCAACCTCGCCCAGGTCTCGGTCACCAAGACCGTGGACGACAGCGGCGCGGTCGACGCGAACGGCGACCCGGTCGAGTACGGGCCGTTCGAGGTCACGCTGGCCTGCATGTGGGACGAGCAGCGGGTGACCGCCGCCGAACCCATGACACAGCAGATCCAGGACGGCGAGACCGTCACCTGGACGGAGCTGCCGCAGGACGCCGACTGCACCGTCACCGAGTCCGACACCGCCGGTGCGGAGTCCACGACCATGGTCGTGACGCAGGGCGGTGAGGAGGGCGACGCGCAGTCCGCGACGACCACGCAGCTCGCTCCCCTGCCGAACACGGACGCCGCAGACCAGACCTCCGTGGCGATCACGAACACGTTCGGGGTCAGCGCCCTGAGCATCTCGAAGATCGTGGACGGCTCCGGAGCATCCGCCGTCACGCGCACCTTCCCGGTGCAGGTGACCTGCGTGCTCGTCGATCCGTCGCATCCGGCACCGGGGCTGGTGGTCCGTGACGAGACTTTCCAGATCGGCGGACCGTCGCGGCTCGCAGCCGAGGTCGCCGACCTGCCGGCGGGCAGCGAGTGCACGGTCACCGAGACCGATACCGGCGACGCAGACCGCACCACGATGACGGTGGACGGAGAGACGCAGAACGGGGCATCGGGCACGGTCACGCTCACTTCCGGGCACGTGTCCATCGCCTTCACGAACACGTTCATCGCGCCGCTGCCGGCCACCGGCGCCGACACCCGCACCGTGGCGATCGCGGTCACCGGGGGCCTCGCCCTGCTGCTGATCGGCCTGATGCTCATCGCGACCGCGCGTCGGCGCCGCGTGAGCTGACGCGCTTCGACAGGCTCAGGAATCCGACATCAGGATTCCTGTGCCTGTCGAAGGGCCGCGAGCCTCTCACCGTCGAAGCCGTCGACCGGGCGCATCACCCGTTGTGCGTGATGCCCTCGCGCTGCCGTGCCGTCAAGATGACCGTACGCGACGCTGCGCACGGTTCCGGCTGCAGGGAGGCAGCCGGGACCGATCGACATGAAGGGGAGCATCATGACCGCTGAGAACTCCGTCATCGGACCACCGCTGCCGACGGCGAGAACACTGCCGTTCCCGCCGCACCGCTCGGGGAGCATCCCCGGTCGGACGCTCGCGGAATCGACCTACTCGCCGCTTCCGCCCGAGCGCCATCTCGGTGCTCAGGCGCCGAACGTGCTGGTCATCCTCATCGACGATGCGGGCCCTGCGCTGCCGAAGCCGCTGGGTGGTCTGGTCGAGACGCCGACGCTGGACCGCATCCGTTCGAACGGCCTCGGTTACAACAGGTTCCACACCACGGCCATGTGCTCGCCCACCAGGGCATCTCTGCTGACCGGGCGCAACCACCACCGCGTGGGCAGCGGTCAGATCGCCGAGCTCGCCAACGACTGGGACGGCTACTCCGGCCACATCCCGAAGTCGAGCGCGACGATGGCGGAGGTGCTGCGCAACTACGGCTACTCGACGGCGGCGTGGGGCAAGTGGCACAACACCCCGGCCGAGGAGACGACGGCGGCCGGCCCCTACGATCGCTGGCCCACCGGCTACGGCTTCGAGTACTTCTACGGCTTCCTCGCCGGCGAAGCCTCGCAGTATGAACCGAACCTCGTGCGCAACACCACCGGCGTGCTGCCCCCGAAGACACCGGAGGAGGGCTACCACCTCAGCGAGGACATCGCCGACGACGCGATGCACTGGCTCCGCGAGCACAAGGCGAACGCTCCCGACAAGCCGTTCTTCATGTATTGGGCCACCGGCGCGATCCATGGGCCGCACCACATCATGAAGGAGTGGGCCGACAGGTACGCGGGGCAGTTCGACGACGGCTGGGACGCGTACCGCGAGACGGCGTTCGCCGGCGCCAAGGCGTCCGGATGGATCCCGGAGTCCGCGGAGCTCACCCCACGGCCGCACAATCTGCAGGGCTGGGACGAGATCCCCGACCACCAGAAACCGTTCCAGTCGCGGCTCATGGAGGTGTGCGCGGGTTTCGGCGAGCACGCCGATGTGCAGGCCGGCCGGCTGATCGACGAGGTGGAGCGGCTCGGCTACCTCGACGACACCGTCATCATCTACATCTGGGGTGACAACGGCTCCTCCGGCGAGGGCCAGAACGGCACGATCAGCGAACTGCTCGCGCAGAACATGATCCCCACGACGATCGACCAGCACCTCGCCGCACTCGAGGAGCTCGGCGGTCTCGACGCGCTCGGCACCCCCGCGACCGACAATCAGTACCACGCGGCGTGGGCCTGGGCCGGTTCCACCCCGTATCAGGGCATGAAACTGATGGCGTCGCACCTCGGCGGCACCCGGAATCCGATGTTCATCCAGTGGCCGGGGCGCATCGCGCACGACCCGCAACCGCGCACGCAGTTCCATCACGTCATCGACATCGTTCCCACGATCTACGAGATCATCGGGATCACCCCGCCGGAGACGGTGAACGGCATCCCCCAGGACCCGATCGACGGGACGAGCCTGGCGTACTCGATCGACGACGCCGCCGCCGAGGGGCGGCACCGCGTGCAGTACTTCGAGGTCATGGCCAGCCGTTCGATCTACTCCGACGGGTGGATCGCGTCCGCGACCGGACCGCGTCTGCCGTGGGTGCCCGGAGCACCTCCCGGCATCGCGACATGGACGCCGGACGCCGATGTGTGGGAGCTGTACCACCTGGACGAGGACTGGAGCCAGGCGCGCGACCTCGCTGCCGAACATCCGGACAAACTCGCCCAGCTGAAGGAACTCTTCGCCATAGAGGCGGCGAAGAACGATGTTCTGCCTGTCGGCGGTGGACTCTGGGTGCCCGTCTACCACCCCGAGTTCCGGCTCGGCCCGGCGTACACCGAGTGGGAGCTCTCCGGCGACACCGTGCGGATCCCGGAGTTCTGCGCCCCTGCGTTGGGGAACAAGCCGAACACGGTCACGATCACGGCGACGCTCCCGAACAAGGCGAACGGTGTGCTCTACAAAACTCGGAGGCTCCGGCGGCGGCCTGACCGCTTATGTGATCGACGGCGTGCTGCACTACGAGTACAACCTGTTCCTCGTCCAGCGCACGGTCATCGCCGCGGATGCCCCGCTGCCTGCGGGAGCGACGACGATCGAGGTCGAGACGACGTACGTCGAGCCTCGGCCGGGCGGACCGCTGAGCATCGTGATCCGTGCGGACGGCGCCGAGGTGGCCTCCGGAACGGTTCCGGTCAGCGCGCCGCTGCTGTTCTCCGCGAACGACTGCCTCGACATCGGCCGCGCCTACGGCGGGGCGGTGTCGAGGAGCTATGCGGACCGGATGCCGTTCGCGTTCGACGGCACGATCGACGGCGTCCGCATCGCGTACGCCTCCCCCGCGGCATCCTGATCCCCGCGATGTGCGGAGGGCCCCGGCCCTCCGCACATCGGGTCAGGCGCCGTTCCGCAGGTGCCGTGCGAGGTAGCGTCCGGTGACGGATGCCGCGGTGCCGGCGACCTGCGTCGGTGAGCCGACGGCGACGACCCGTCCGCCTTCGGTGCCTCCGCCGGGCCCGAGATCGATCACGTGGTCGGCGTTCGCGATGAGGTCCAGGTCGTGCTCGACGACGATCACCGTCGCCCCGCGCGCCGTCAGCCGATCGAGCACGGCGACGAGCGTGCGCACATCGAGCGGATGCAGCCCGACGCTGGGCTCGTCCAGCACGAACACCGCGTCGGTCTGGTCACGGTGCATCTGGGTGACGAGCTTGAGCCGCTGCGCCTCACCACCGGACAGCGCGGGCGTCGCCTCGCCCAGTGTCAGATAGCCGAGCCCCAACTGGTCGAAGGCGACCAGGCGGCGGTGCACCCGCGGCAGATCGGCGGTCCTCGGCAGCGCTTCGCGTATCGTGCAGCGCAGCAGGTCCGGCAGCGTCACTCCTTCGCGGGCAAACGCCTGCGCGTCCGGGGCGAATCGACTGCCCTCGCACTCCGGGCAGACGATGTCCACGTCGGGCAGGAACTGCACGTCGAGCGTGATCTCCCCGGTGCCCTCGCACTTCGGGCACGCCAGCGATCCGGTGTTGTAGGAGAAGTCCGAGGCGGTGAGCCCGGCCTCCCGCGCGGTGGGTGTGGCGGCGTAGGCCTTCCTCAGCTCGTCCATCACGCCGGAGTAGGTCGCGATCGTGGAGCGCACATTCAGGCCGATCGGCGTCGCATCGACGACGTGCACCCTCATGGCGGAGGGCGCCTCGAGTGCACGGACGTGTGCGGGCGGACGGGTCCCGTCTGCCGCGGCCATCAGGGCGGGCACCAGGGACTCCAGCACCAACGTGGTCTTCCCCGAGCCGGAAACGCCGGTGACGGCGGTGAGGCGCCCCACGGGCACCTCGACCTCGAGCGGATGCACCGTGTGGATCGCGTCGGTGCGTAGCACGATCCGGCCCTGTTCGAAGACGGTGTCGGATGCCGCGCGGCCGCGCGTCTCCACCCGTTCTGAGCCGTTCAGGAAGCCCACGATGCGCGACGGGCCGTCGAGGGCGTCCGGAGCGCCCTGGGCGATCACCTGCCCGCCCTCGGATCCCGAGCCGGGCCCGATCTCGATCAGCCAGTCCGCCTCGCGCAGGATCTGCACGTCGTGGTCGACGAACACCACGGAGTTGCCGTCGGCGAGCAGGTCGCGCATGACGCCGAGCAGCCCGTCCACGTTGACCGGATGCAGGCCGATCGACGGCTCGTCCAGCACGTAGAGCACGCCCGTGGTGCGGTTGCGCACCGCGCGGGCGAGCTGCGCCCGCTGCCGCTCCCCCGTCGACAGGGTGGCACCGGCCCGGTCGAGCGAGAGGTAACCGAGCCCGAGCTGAATCAGCCGCTGCGCCATGCCCAGCAGCGTGTCCACGAGCGCGTCCGCCATCGGCCGCATCTCCGGAGGCAGTCCGCGCGCCACGCCAGGGGCCCATGCGATCACCTCGTCGAGGGTCATGGCCGTGACATCCGCGAGTCCCGCCTCGCCGATCCGCGGCGCGCGGGCCGCCGGACTCAGCCGGGTGCCACCGCAGTCCGGGCAGGTGCCCTCCGTGAGGAATCGGCTGACGCGCGCGAGCCGCTTCTCGTCGTCGGCGCGGCGCAGCTCCTCCGTGACGGTGAGCCGGGCGTTGCGAAACGTGAAGTCCAGCTCGTGCACGCCCTTCCTGCTCGTCACGGTGATGTGCTTCTTCTCCTCCGGGCCGTCCAGCACGATCTCGCGCTCGGCGTCCGTGAGGTCGCGCCAGGGCACGTCGGTGCGCACACCGAACTCGCGGGCGATGTCGGGCTGCACGTTGAAGCCGAACATCTGCCAGGGCGCGACGGCACCGCCGTCCAGCGTCTTCGACGGATCCGGCACGAGCGCGGTGTCGTCCACGGTGCGCACGACGCCGGTGCCCTGGCAGGTCGGGCAGGCACCGGCGGAGTTGAACGCGAGGTCCTCGGCGCCTGGGGCGTGCACCTGCGCGCCGCAGACCGGACAGGAGAACGGCGTCTCCGCGGCGACGTCGATCGTCGGCGGCACCCGATGCCCGTTCGGGCACAGGTGCGATGCGAGTCGCGAGAACATCAGCCGGAGCACGTTCAGCAGTTCGGTCGAGGTGCCGAACGTGGAGCGCACGCCGGGGACTCCTGGCCGCTGCCGGAGCGCCAGCGCCGCCGGCACGTGCTGCACCGAGTCGACGGCGGCGCGCGGCGCCTGCGCCATCCGTCGCCGGGTGTAGGTCGAGAGCGCCTCGAGGTAGCGCCGGGAGCCCTCCGCGTAGAGGACGCCCAGCGCCAGCGACGACTTGCCGGAGCCGGAGACGCCGGCGATCCCGACCAGCGCGCGCAACGGGACGTCGACGTCCACGTCGCGCAGGTTGTGCACACGGGCACCGCGGACGGCGATGCGCTCGGGCAGCGCCGCCGCGACATCCGGCCGCGGCTGGGGCGCCATCAGGCGGTCGCGTCGGCTTCCCGGCGCGGCAGCACCCATCCCGCGCGCGGGAAGTGGCAGGTGTAGCCGTCGGGGTAGCGGATCAGGTAGTCCTGGTGCTCAGGCTCGGCCTCCCAGAACGGACCGGGTGCCTCGATCGTGGTCACGGCCGCTCCCGGCCACAGACCGGAGGCGTCGACGTCGGCGATCGTGTCGCGAGCGACCCGCTCCTGCTCGGCGTCCAGCGGGAAGATCGCCGAACGGTAGCTGGTGCCGATGTCGTTGCCCTGCCGGTTCAAGGTCGACGGGTCGTGGATCTGGAAGAAGAACGCGAGGATGTCGCGATACGTGGTCTTCTCGGGGTCGTAGACGATCTCGACGGCCTCGGCGTGGCCGGGGTGGTTTCGGTAGGTGGCGTGCTCGTTCTGACCGCCGGTGTAGCCCACGCGCGTGGCCAGCACGCCCGGCTGACGGCGGATGAGATCCTCCATGCCCCAGAAGCAGCCTCCTGCGAGGACGGCGGTCTCTGCGCCCTGCTGACGCGTGATGGATCCGGTGTCGGTGATGCCGCTGGTCATGGCAGTGCTCCTTCGTCTGAGGGGTATGTCCTCTACAACCATCTTGCTCCCTCAGAAGTTCCCGGCTGACGTATCTTGAGTCTCATGACAGATGAAACTCAGCACCTTCCCCAGGCTGAAAATCCCGACATCATCCATGACCACCGTTCCGGCGTCAGCCGGCGTGGATTCCTCACCGGCGTCACCGCGGCGGGCGCCCTCGCCGCTGCGGGCTGGGCGGCGACCCCTGAGTCCGCCTCAGCCGCTCAGGGCGGCGTCGGCAAGACCGTCACGATCACCGTCATGGGGTCGTCCGACATCCACTCCAACGCCCTGAACTGGGACTACTACAAGGACTCCGAGTACAACGACGGCAAGGGCAACGCCGTGGGCCTCGCCGGCCTCGCCAGCGTCGTCAAGCAGGTCCGCGCGGACCGCGGGTCGGACCGGACGCTGCTGTTCGATGCCGGAGACACCATCCAGGGCACGCCGCTCGGCTCGTACTACGCCACCGTGAAGCCGATCACCGAGACCGGCGAGACGCACCCGATCGCCAGGCAGATGAACGCCATCGGCTATGACGCCGTGGCACTGGGCAACCACGAATTCAACTACGGCCTCGACTTCCTCGACGCCTGGATCTCGCAGATGGACGCCCCGGTGATGGGCGCGAACGCCGTGCGCGCCGGGACGACGGTGCCCGCGTACACGCCGTACGTGATCAAGACGCTGAACGTGAAGGGCGGCAAGCCCATCCGCGTCGGCGTGCTCGGTCTCACCAACCCCGGCATCGTCATCTGGGACAAGCCGCACGTCGAGGGAAAGCTCGAGGTGCTGGACATCGTCCAGACCGCGCAGAAGTGGGTGCCGATCATCCGTGATCAGGGCGTCGACGTCGTCGTCGTCAGCGTGCACTCCGGCGACAGCGGAACCTCGACCTACGGCGACGACCTGCCCGTCGAGAACGCCGCAGCGCTGCTGGCCGAACAGGTGCCCGGCATCGATGCGATCCTGCTCGGGCACGCGCACAGGGACATCCCGCAGCGCTTCGTGACCAACGCCGCGACGGGCGAGCAGGTCGTGCTCAGCGAGCCGATGTGCTTCGGCCAGCGACTGAGCGTGTTCGACATCGAGCTGCGGCAGGTCAAGGGGCAGTGGAAGGTGGTCTCGAAGAAGGCCACGAACCTGCTCACCAGCGGCGTGCAGCAGGACCCCGACCTGGTGTCGGTCGTGCAGGCGCAGCACGACGCTGTCGTCCGCTACGTGAACACGACCGTCGCCACGTCCACGGAGACGCTGTCCACCGCGGAGGCGTGCTGGCGCGACACCGCGATCCTCGACTACATCCACAAGGTGCAGGTCGAGACCGTCACCAAGGCCCTGGCCGGGACGGCGGACGAGGGTCTGCCGGTGCTGTCGATCGTCGCTCCGTTCAGCCGCACCGCGACCTTCCCCGCTGGAGATGTCTCGGTGCGGGACGTGGCCGGGCTGTACACCTTCGACAACACGCTGCTGGCCTCGGTGCTCACAGGTGCGCAGGTGAAGGACTACCTGGAGTACTCCGCGAAGTACTTCACCCAGGTGGCGGCGGATGCCCCGGTGGATCCGGCGAGCTGGACCAACGCCGACGGCACCGCGGACTACTACTACGACCAGCTCTCGGGCGTGACGTACGACATCGACATCGCGCAGCCCCGCGGTTCGCGCATCGTGAACCTCGCGTGGAACGGCGTGCCCGTGTCCGCCGACCAGAAGTTCGCCCTGGCTGTGAACAACTACCGCCAGTCGGGCGGCGGCAACTTCCCGCACATCGCCACCGCGCCCGTGATCTACAACGCACAGGTCGCGATCCGTGAGGCGATCGTCGCGACCGCCTCGGCCGAGGGAACGATCGATCCGGCGGACTTCCATGTCGAGAACTGGCGGCTCACGCGCGCCGGCACCCCGGTGTTCTGAGCGCCTGAGCCTGAGGGCCCGGCACCATCCGCATTCCCGGAGTGGGCCGGGCCCTCTGCCCGTTCAGCGCAGCTGCGGCGCAGCCTCGGTGATGATCCGTTCGAACACATCCTGATCTGCGGCGAACTGCGTGTCCGGGATCGGCCAGTGCAGGACGATCTCGGTGATACCGGCGTCACGATATCCGGCAGCCGTCTCGAGGAAGTGCTCGACGCCGTCCAGCGCGCTGTCCGGGGTGAAGCCTGTGAGCAGGATGCGCTCGACGCTCGCGGGATCCCTGCCGGCTTCCTCGCACGCACTCTCCAGGCGCGAGACCTGCTCGCGCACGATCGTCTGCGACTCGGCTGTGCTTCCACCGCCGTCGGTGGTCACCCACGCCTGCCCGTACTGCGCCGTCAGGCGCAGACCGCGGGGGCCGGTCGCGGCGATCGCGAACGGCACGCGAGGCCGCTGCACGGGTCCGGGGATGTTGCGCGCCTCATGCGCGAGGTAGGCGCCCTCCGTCTGGGTGACGGCGGGTTCGGTGAGCAGCCGGTCGAGCAGCGCGGTGAAGTCGCGCAGCCGGTCGGCGCGCTCGCGTGCCGACCACGGCTCGTGGCCGAGCACCGTGGCGTCGAAACCGGTCGTCCCTGCGCCGAGACCGACCGTGATCCGCCCGCCCGAGAGATCGTCGAGAGTCATCAGGTCCTTCGCGAACAGCACCGGCTCGCGATAGTTCGGCGAGGTGATGAGCGTGCCGAGCCGCACACGCGACGTCACCGCGGCAGCGGCCGCGAGCGTCGGCACGGCGCCGAACCAGGTCTCGTCGCGGAAGTTCCGCCAGGACAGATGGTCGTAGGTGTACGCCGCGTGGAACCCGAGGTCATCGGCGGCTCGCCAGATCGCGGATGCCTCGCCCCATCGCCAGACGGGCAGGATGCAGGTGCTGGTGCGCATGAGCCCAGGTTATCCGCGGCGGCCTCCCCCGACAGTTGCAGCGGTGATGACAGACGTCGCTCGCGAAGTGACCCGCACAGCAGAAAACCCCCGCCGGAGCGGGGGTTTTCTCATCTGCTGGGGTACCTGGACTCGAACCAAGAATGGCGGTACCAGAAACCGCTGTGTTGCCAATTACACCATACCCCAAGGGCGAAACCGGAGCTCCGCACCGAGAGTCAAGCTTACCCGACTCCCCGGCAGGGGCCAAACCGGACTCGTATCCCGCGCGCGTCGTGGTTCACAGCTCTCCCATGCGGGCCGGCTTGACCCAGCGCAGGAACACCGTCGACCGCGTGATGCGTGCCAGGTCGGCCAGCAGCGCGCCCACCTTCGTGCCGATGCTCAGGCTGAGGAACATCATCAGCGCCGTGGTCACGGCCTGCGTGTCGAAGCTGGCGAGCGACACCAGGCCGATCGTGCCGGGCACCAGCAGCAGGAACGCCGGCTGGAACGACACGGTGGCGGGCACGGCCAGCGTCACGCGCTCCAGCACACGCGCGGAGACGAACAGCAGGGCACCGGCGACGCCCGTGGCCACGACATTCCCCATCACCGGGCTGAGCACCGCGAGCACGGCGTAGGTGCCGGTCATCACGACGACGCAGACCACGGTCAGCCGGAAGCCGGAACCGAACGCCAGGCCGATCCCGATCGCCAGGATCACCACGGCGATCCACGCCACCCACAGCGGCGGCAGCGACCCCCATCCGCTGTGGTCGTTCGTCAGCTGCACGGCGTCTCCGACGAGCGCCGCGGATGCCGAGTCGATGTGCATCCCGGTCAGCGTCGCGCCCGCGAAGACTCCGGCCGCCATGAAGGCGAGCATGATCAGTCCGTACATCAGCCGGGACGCCCCGGTGACGATGTCCGTCGAGGTGAGCTCCAGCAGCGCGTTCGTGATCAGGGCGCCCGGCACCAGGATCGCGATAGGCGCGCACACCGCGAACAGCGGCACCGGCGACAGATCCAGCGCGTTCGCCGCCGTGCCGACCAGGATCGTCGAGACGAACGCCGACACGAACGGGGCGACCGCGGCGGCGGCGCGCACCCGCATCATGAGCAGCGTCAGGCCGCCCACCAGCAGTCCGACGATCAGCGCGAGCACGATCGCCCACCACGGGCAGCGGAACAGCGCAGCGAGCGCCCCCGCGAGCAACCCGCAGCCGATCAGGCTCTGCAGCCCGGGCATCCGACGCGGCGTCGCCCTGATCGCCGCCATCCTCGCCGGGGCGGCGTGCAGCGGCAGCGCACCGGACTCGAGGTCGCGAACCAGCCGGCTGGCCTTGGCGGACTGCCGGAAGGTGAGGGCCGCCCCCTTGCCGATCACGGTCGTCGTCGCCGACGCGGCGCCGGGGCGGCTCACCATCACCATCTCCGGCAGGATCGCGAACTCGACCGGTGAGTCCGGCAGGGTCCGCCGGCTCACCTGCTCTAGCGTGCCCCGGACGTCGGTGACCGACGTGCCGCACTCCAGCAGCAGCACCCCGAGGTCACCGAGGATCACGTCCGTTCCGGACTCCGAGGTCGCGACATCCGTCACGTCCGGTTCCCTCCTCGAGGATCGAGCGGATCAGCTCGCGAGCTTCTCCCCCAGCGTCCGCAGCCGACGCAGCGACTCGTCCTTGCCGAGCAGCTCCATCGACTCGAACAGCGGAGGCGAGACGCGACGACCGGTGATCGCGACGCGCGGCGGGCCGTAGGCCACGCGCGGCTTCAGCTCGAGACCGTCGATCAGCGCGGCGGACAGAGCCTCCTGGATCGTCTCGGGCGTGAACTCCTCCAGCGGCTCGAGGGCGTCGACGGATGCCTGCAGCACCTCGGCCGCGTTCGCGGGAAGCCCCTTCATCGCGTCGTCCTCGTAGGTGACCTCGTCGGCGAACAGGAAGCCGAGCATGCCGGGCGCCTCGCCCAGCAGCTGCATCCGCTCCTGCACCAGCGGTGCCGCGCGGAACGCGAGCACGATCTGCTCGTGGGTGGGCTCGGCACCGCCGAACACGTCGGCTGCGGCGAGGTACGGCAGCAGCCGCTCGGCGAAGTCCTTGCCATCGAGCATGCGGATGTGGTCGCCGTTGATCGACACGGCCTTCTTCTGGTCGAAGCGGGCCGGGTTCGGGTTGACGTCGGCGATGTCGAACGCCGCGACCATCTCGTCGCGGGAGAAGACGTCGCGGTCGGGGCCGATCGACCAGCCCAGCAGCGCCAGGTAGTTCAGCAGCCCCTCGGGGATCATGCCGCTGGAGCGGTGCAGGAACAGGTCGGCCTTCGGGTCGCGCTTGGACAGCTTCTTGTTGCCGGTCTCGCCGAGCACCAGCGGCATGTGGCCGAACCGAGGGATGAAGGTCGTCACGCCGGCATCGATCAGCGCGGCGTAGAGGGCCAGCTGACGCGCGGTCGACGGCATGAGGTCCTCGCCGCGCAGCACGTGCGTGACGCCCATCAGCGCGTCGTCGACCGGGTTCACGAACGTGTACAGCGGCACGCCGTTCGGGCGCACGATCACGTAGTCCGGGAAAGAACCGGCCGGGAACGTCACCTCGCCGCGGATCAGGTCCACGAAGGTGAGGTCGTGATCCGGCACGCGCAGGCGCAGCGCGGGCTCGCGGCCCTCGGCGCGGAACGCGGCCTTCTGCTCGTCGGTGAGGTCGCGGTCGTAGTTGTCGTAGCCGAGCTGCTTGGCGCGACCGGCGGCCTCGTTGCGGGCGTCGATCTCCTCGGCGGTCGAGAAGCTCTCGTAGACGAGGCCCGCGGCGACGAGCTTGTCCAGCACCTCGCGGTAGATGTCGTGGCGCTGCGACTGGCGGTAGGGACCGTTCGGGCCGCCGACCTCGACGCCCTCGTCCCAGTCGATCTCGAGCCAGCGCAGCGCGTCGAGCAGCTGCTGGTAGCTCTCCTCGCTGTCGCGCGCGGCGTCGGTGTCCTCGATGCGGAACACGAGCTTGCCGCCGTTGTGCCGCGCGTACGCCCAGTTGAACAGGGCAGTGCGGATCAGGCCGACGTGCGGCAGACCGGTCGGCGACGGGCAGAAGCGCACACGGACGTCGGCTCCGGTGGCGGTGGTGGTGCGGGGATCAGGAGTAGCCATAGCCCTTCGATTCTACCGAGAGCGGATGCCGCTCCCCGGCGCCTCAGAACGCGGCATCCTTCCGCCACACCGAGACGTGCGACTCGCTCTCCGCCGTGAACGGCGCGCCGGTCCAGTCCGCGTGCCGCGACTCCAGGGACATGCCCGCGATGCGCGCCATCAGGTCGAGCTCCGCCGGCCACGCGTAACGGTAGTGGTGCGCCCCGTACCGGTAGCTGCCGTCGTCCTGACGCGTGTAGTGGTGCGAGATCGCGCGCTGGGTGACGAAGTCGTACGTGTCGATCCCGGCATGCTCCTCCGATACGTCGAACGGCGCGGCGGCCTGACCCGGCGGCATCCGCCGCGCGGCCGGCACCTCGACCTCGACGACGAAGCGCCCGCCGGGGACGAGGTGACGCGCGGCGTTGCGGAAGCAGTCCACCTGCGCGTCCTGCGTCCAGAGATTGCCGATCGTGTTGAAGACGAGGTACACGAGGCCGAACTCGCCGGGCACCGTCGTGGAGGACATGTCGCCGATCACGACCGGGATGCGATCCGTCTTCTCCCGCAGTCGACCGGCCATCGCCGGGGAGTACTCCAGGCCGCTCACGGCGACGCCGCGCTCCTGCAGTGGGATCGCGACGCGGCCCGTGCCGATCGCGAACTCCAGTGCAGGACGCCCCTCCGCGCGTTCGGCGAGGAACGCCGACGTCGCGGCCAGCAGCTCCGGAGCGAACATCGGATCGCCCGGGTCGTCATACGCGTCGGCGGTCGCCTTGGTCCACAGGTCGCTGGGCACCTCGCTGTCGCTCATCCCGACAGCCTAGAGCCGGAACACCGGCGTCGTCGCGCGGCGCCTCAGCGCAATCGGTCGACCGCGAGGACAGCGGTCTGCGTCTGCGGGAGCGCGCCGTCCTGTGACGTCGCCGCGACGATCTCGTCGAAGACCGTGCGGAATCGCTCCCTCTCCGCGGCTGAGAGTCCGGCGTAGAAGGCTCCGGCTCCGGCGACTCCTCCGGCCACGGAGGTCCACAGCGTCTCAGCGGATGGCCGCCAGGTCCAGGTGAGCTCGGTGACCTCCGGCGTCCAGCCTGCCTCCCGCAGCATCCGCCCGAAGCCTGCGGCCGTCCGTTCGAAGTCCTTGTCCGCGGGGAGGCGGTTACCGGTCGCCGGCGTGAGGCCGGATCGTGCGGTCACGTCCGCCCAGAAGCTCGACGGTGACGCCGACCAGGTGCTGGCGATCACGGTGCTCCGTGCGACACGCCGCAGCGCCGCAGCGCCCGCGCGGGGATCGGCCAGATGGTTCAGCACGAAGTTCGCCACGACCACGTCGAATGCGCCGTCCTCGAAGGGCAGCTCCGGCAGCATGCCGTCCGTCACTCGGAGCGACGGATGCCGCCGGAGTGCCGCCTCGCGCATGCTCGGCTCCGGCTCGGCCGCTGTGACCCGCCACCCGGCGTCGGCCCAGGCCGCGGCCAGCGTGCCGTCGCCGGCGCCGACGTCGAGCAGGGTACGGCCGCCGGCCGCGCCGGCGAGCTCTCGCAGCCGCGCGCCCGTGCCGGCGCACAGCGCGGCGTAGGAGGCGGCGTACGCGTCGCCCGTGCCGGCCCAGCTCATGCGGTCGGTCGCACGCGGGCCAGCGGCGACAGCGCGGTGATCGCGATGACGATCACGAGGGCGGCCGCTCCGAGGCCCCCGTAGCCGAAGTTCGTCAGCACCAGTCCGGCCAGTGCCGCGCCGACGGCAGCGGTCAGACTCATCAGCGAGTCGCTGATGCCCTGCCGGCGCGGACGCTGCAGCGTCGTCGACGACTCGGTCAGCAGCGCGGCGCCCGCCACGGTCGCTGCGCTCCAGCCCAGCCCCAGCAGGATCAGCGCCGCCATGACGCCGACCGGGTTCTCACCCGCGAAGATCGCGGTCAGCAGCGAAGCTGTGAGGAGGGCCTGGCCGAGCAGCACGACGCGGACACGTCCCCAGCGGTCGGAGAGGATGCCGAACACCGGAGAAAGTCCGTACATGCCGGCCACGTGCAGACCGATCGTCAGTCCCACAAGCGTGGTGACATCGGTCTCCGTGGTCGCCATGCCGTGCATGCCGTGAGCCATGTGCGAGAGGTGGATCGGGGTCATGGCCATCACGGAGGCCATCACGGCATGCGAGCCGGCGACCGCGAAGATCGCATAGCGCGCAGCGACGGGGCGGTCGACGGAGGCACCGAGCACGGCTCCTCTGCCCTCGTCGCGGGCGATCCGCAGCGCGAGCAGCAGCGGGTCGGGCCGCAGCGCGATCAGGTACAGCGCGAGTGCGAGCGCCTGGGCGATCAGCGAGAAGACGTACGAGCCGGTGAGATGCGGCATCCCCAGTGCCTGCCCGATGACTTCACCAGGCGTGAGCAGGAACGGCCCGGCGACGCCGCCGATCGTCGTCGACCAGACCACGATCGACAGATCGCGGCCCCGATGCTGCGCAGAGGCCAGGTCGGTCGCGGCGAAGCGCGACTGCAGATTGCCGGCATTCCCCATGCCGATCAGGATGACGCCCACCAGCAGCACCGGGAAGCTGCGGATGGATGCCGCGGTGATCACGATGCCCACGCCCACGAGCGCGAGCAGGTTGCCGACGGTCAGCGACAGCCTGCGCCCGCGACGGCTCGCGAACCGTGCCAGCGGGATGGCTGCCGCTGCTGCACCGAGGGTGACCGACGCCGTGGCGAGACCGGACAGCGCGTCGTCGCCGGAGAGGTCGGCCGCCAGCAGGGCGCCGAGCGATACCGTGGCGCCGAACGCGATGCCTCCGAGCACCTGACCGAGCGCGAGGACGCCGACTGTGCGGCGCTGGATGCGCTCCAGATCGCCCGGAGCGAGCTCGGTCGTGGTCACGAGGCGTCGCGCACCGGGTTGCGGAGCGTGCCGATGCCGGAGACCTCGACCTCGACGGTGTCACCGGCGACGATCGGGCCGACGCCCGCCGGGGTGCCGGTCAGGATGACGTCGCCGGGCAGCAGCGTGAACACGGCGGACGCATAGGCGATGATGTCGGCGACCGAGTGGATCATGTCGGACAGCGGCGCGTGCTGGCGCACCTCACCGTTGACGCGGGTCTCGATGGTGGCTGACGCATCGTCGAACTCGGTCTCGATGACCGGGCCGAGCGGGCAGAAGGTGTCGAAGCCCTTGCCGCGCGTCCACTGGCCGTCCTTGCGCTGCAGGTCGCGCGCGGTGACGTCGTTGCCGACGGTGTAGCCGAACACGTGCTCGAGGGCGTTCTCGGCGCTGACGTTCTTCGCGATGCGTCCGATGACGGCGACCAGCTCGCCCTCGAACTCGGTGCGCTCGGAGAGGGCGATCGGGCGCACGATCGCGTCGCCGGGGCCGATCACCGCGGTGTTCGGCTTCAGGAACAGCAGCGGCTCCTCCGGGGCGACGTTGCCGAACTCGGCGGCGTGGTCGTGGTAGTTGCGGCCGACGCAGACCACCTTCGAACGTGGGATCACGGGCGCCAGCAGCGCGGCGTCCGCGAGCGGCACGCGCTCCCCCGTCGGCTCGTATCCTGCGAACATCGGGTCGCCCTCGAGGACGACGAGATCCCCGTCGTCCACGATGCCGAATCGGATGCCGCCCTGGTGACTGAAACGCGCGATCTTCACCCGCTCAGCCTACTCACCCGGCATTTCTCCCGCCGAGACCCCGGGCTTGCGCCGAGACCCCGGGCTGCTGACGTCAGCAACCCGGGGTCTCGGCGGTAAAGCGGGGTCTCGGCGTGAGGCGGGTCAGGCGTCCAGGCGGACGAGCCAGCCGTGCTTGTCCTCGCGACGGCCGTACTGGATGTCGGTGAGCTCCTCGCGCAGCGACATCGCGAGCTCGGTCGACTCCGCGCCCTCGTGCACGATCTCGAAGTCGGTCGCCATGAGCTTGCCGATCGGCACGACCACGGCGGCCGTGCCGCAGGCGAAGGCGCCCACGATCTCACCGGATGCCGCGCCCTTGCGCCACTCGTCGATCGAGAGCTTCCGCTGCTCGACCTTCAGACCGCGGTCCTCGGCGAGCTGCAGGATCGACGCGAGCGTGATGCCCTCCAGGATCGAGTCGGACTGCGGCGTGAGCAGGCGGCCGTCGCTGGTGACGAGCACCAGGTTCATGCCGCCGAGCTCCTCGATGTACTCGCCGTCCAGGAACAGCACCTGCTGGCATCCCTTGGCGTAGGCCTCCTCCTGCGGGAGAAGGCTCGAGGCGTAGTTGCCGCCGGTCTTGGCCGCACCGGTGCCGCCGTGCCCGGCACGGGCGTAGTCGGTCGACAGCCAGATGTTCACCGGCTGCACGCCACCGGGGAAGTACGCTCCGGCGGGGCTGGCGATCAGGTAGTAGCCGACCTTCTTCGCCGCCCGCACGCCGAGGAAGGCCTCCTTGGCGAACATGAACGGACGCAGGTACAGGCTCTCCTCGGGGTTGCTGGGCACCCACGACGCGTCGACCGCGACGAGCTGCTTGAGCGACTCGACGAAGAGCTCCTCGGGAAGCTCCGGCAGGGCGAGCCGGCGCGCCGAGCGCTGCAGGCGCGCGGCGTTGCGGTCGGGACGGAAGGTCCACACCGAGCCGTCGGCGTGCCGGTAGGCCTTGAGCCCCTCGAAGATCTCCTGCGAGTAGTGCAGCACCGCGGCGGCGGGGTCGAGCGGGATCGGGCCGTAGGGCTGCACGCGGGGACGGTGCCAGCCGCCCTTCTCGGACCAGCACAGGTCGACCATGTGGTCGGTGAAGTACTGACCGAACCCGGGGTGGCTCAGGATCTCCTCGCGCTCCGCGTCGGAGCGCGCGTTCTCATTGCGGGTCACCTGCCAGATGAGGCCGGCGGGCGAAGGAGCCTGAAGGGGAAGTCCGATGGTCATGATGTGGTGTCCTGACAGGTCGAAAGCTGGCGAGTAGTGCGCCGGAATCCAGATTACGCCCGGAGCCGGGCGATGATCGCGTCGCCGATCTGGGCGGTGCCGCGCGGGGCATTCCGCTCGGCGATGTCCGCTTCGACCGCCTGCTGCACGCGGGCGGCCTCGTCGCGCAGCCCGAGGTGATCGAGCAGCAGGGCGACGGAGAGGATGGCGGCGGTCGGATCTGCCTTCTGCTGACCCGCGATGTCCGGAGCCGAGCCGTGCACGGGCTCGAACATCGAGGGGAAGGCGCCGGTCGGGTTGATGTTGCCCGAGGCTGCGAGTCCGATGCCACCGGTGACGGCGCCGGCCAGATCCGTGAGGATGTCGCCGAAGAGGTTGTCGGTGACGATCACGTCGAAGCGCGAAGGGTTGGTGACCAGGAAGATCGTGGCCGCGTCGACGTGCAGATAGTCTACGGCCACGCCGGGGTGCTCCTGCGCGACCTCGTCGACGATCCGCTTCCACAGGCCGCCGGCGTTCACGAGCACGTTGGTCTTGTGCACCAGGGTGAGGCGGTTGTCGCGCCGCTCGGCGAGTTCGAACGCGTAGCGCACCACGCGCTCCACGCCGTAGGCGGTGTTCACGCTGGTCTCGTTCGCCACCTCGTGCGGCGTGCCGCGACGGATGCTGCCGCCGTTGCCGACGTACGGCCCCTCTGTGCCCTCGCGGACGACGACGAAGTCGATCTCGCCGGGCTCGGCGAGCGGCCCCGGGGCGCCGGCGAACAGCTTCGACGGGCGCAGGTTGACGTAGTGGTCGAGCTCGAAGCGCAGCTTCAGCAGCAGCCCGCGCTCGATGTTCGCGTCCTTGAGCCGCGGATCGCCGGGCTGACCGCCGACCGCGCCGAGCAGGATGGCATCGTGCGTGCGGATCGCGTCGAGGTCGTCGTCGGTGAGCGTGTCGCCCGTCTCGAGGTAGCGGCCCGCACCGAGCGAGAAGGGCGTCTTCTCGAAGACGGTCTCGCCGCCGGCGGTGACGGCGTCGAGAACCTTCTCGGCTTCCGCGATGACCTCGGGTCCGATGCCGTCACCGGGGATGACGGCCAGCTTCACGACACGCGACATGACACTCCTTGCTCGGGGACCGCCCCGCCACGCCTCAGGAGCGGGTGCGTGTTTTCAGCGTAGTCGCCGCGATGACCGCCGCGAGCACCACGAGTCCTGCGCCGATCAGCGACGTCACGCCCACGCCGGAGCCGAAGGCCGCGATCGCGGCATCCCACACCTGCGTGGCCGCGGGCTCACCGAGCCCGTGCGAGACCGTGTACGCGCCGGCGAGCGTCTCGCGTGCGGCGTCCGCGGCCGCGGCGTCCAGCCCATCCGGCAGTACCAGAGCGCCGCGGTAGAAGGCGGTGATGATGCCGCCCAGGATCGCGGTGCCGAGCACGGCACCCAGCTCGTAGGCCGTCTCGGAGACCGCACTGGCGGCACCGGCCTTCTCGGGCGGCGCGCTGGCGAGGATCAGCTCGTTCGAGATGGTCTCCGCCGCGCCGATCCCGATGCCGAGCGAGACGAACGACAGCACCAGGGCGGCGATGGAGCCGCTCGTGAACGCCACCAGCAGATAGCCGAGCACCGAGAACATCAGTGCGGCGGGGATGAGGATGTGCGGCGAGACGCGACGCGACACCGGCACGATCGCCAGACCGGAGACGATCATCGCGGCCATGCCGGGCACCAGGGCGAACCCGGCGACCATGGGCGTCAGCCCCAGCACCAGCTGCAGGTGCTGGGAGACGTAGTAGAGGAAGCCGACCAGCGCGACGACGCTGAGCAGGTTCACCAGGATGGCGCCCGAGAACGAGCCGCGGCGGAACAGCGCCATGTCGAGCATGGGGATCTCGGCCCACAGCTGACGGCGCACGAACAGCGCGCCCATCGCGATGCCGAGCGCGGCCCACGCTCCCCCGGCCCACGTCGGGCCCTCCACGGCGAACGACTTGATCGCGTAGACGACGGGGATCATCGCGGCCATCGACAGCAGAATGCTGATCGGGTCGATGCGGCCGGGGTTCGGGTCGCGGCTCTCAGGCACCAGCAGCGGCGCGCAGATCAGCAGCGGGACGAGCACGGGTACCGCGATGAGGAACACCGAGCCCCACCAGAAGTGCTCGAGCAGGAAGCCGCCCACGATCGGGCCGAGCGCGGAGCCGGCCGAGAACGCCGATGCCCACACCGCGATCGCCATGCGGCGCTGATCGCGGTTGGTGAAGATCGACCGCAGCAGCGAGAGCGTCGACGGCATCAGCATCGCGCCGAAGAAGCCGAGCAGGGCGCGCGCGCCGATCAGCGTGAGCGCCGTCGGCGCGAAGGCCGCGAGCACGGAGACGGCGGCGAAGCCGGTGGCGCCGATGAGCAGCATCCGCCGCCGGCCGAACCGGTCACCGAGCGTGCCCATCGTCACCAGCAGCCCCGCGAGCACCAGCGGGTAGACGTCGATGATCCAGAGCTGTTCCGCTCCACTCGGAGAGAGCGCGAGCGAGATCTCGGGCAGTGCGAAGCTCAGCACCGTGTTGTCGACTGAGACCAGCAGCACCGGCAGCATGAGCACGATGAGCGCCCACCAGCCGCGTGCTCCGACGCGGGGTCCGTCGGTCTCCTGCACGGGGATCGATGCGGTGGTGGTCATGCTCTCACGCTCTTCCTGTTCGGGGACGACCAGATAACTATACCGTCCAGTTGGTATAGTAATGGCGATGCGTCTGAGCATCCACTGAGCAGAGGAGTCCCCATGTCGCGCCCGCCTCGCGCCAAGGAAGGCGTCCTCGACGCTTACGAGCGTCTCCTCATCGAGGAGGGCGAGCGCGCGGCGACCCTCGATGCCACGGCCAGAGCCGCCGGCGTCTCGAAGGGCGGCCTGCTGTACCACTTCGGCTCCAAGGAGGATCTCGCAGCGGGGCTGATCCAGCGGCTCTCCGACCTCGTCGACGCCGACGTGCAGCGCATGGAGACCGCCGAAGAGGGCGTCGTCGCCTACTATCTGCGTACCTCTGTCGCGATCGACGATCCGCTGGACCGCGCGCTCATCGCGACCTCACGGCTCGCGCAGGGCGGACACGCGGCGGCCGCCGCCGCCCTGAACGACGTGCGGCGGCGCTGGTCGGCGACCATCTCCCCCCGCGTACGAGACGAGGCCGCTCTCGACCTGGTGATGATGCTCAGCGACGGACTGTACTTCAACAACGCGCTCGGAGGTGACGGCGGCGATCGTCTCGTCCCCGACGAGGAGCGGATGCGCGCGCTCATCGCGCTCGTGCTGAAGGCGACCGGCTCCGCTGCCTGACCCCCTTCTTGCTCCGGTCTCACTCGTTGTGGGTCAGACGGTCTCCGCACCCGCAAACAGTGAGACCGGAGTTGCAGGCGCTCAACCCTCACGTTCAGACAGCCGGCGGTGGAGGTGCCGCCGCACGGCCGGATCCGAGGTGAGCGCGATCGCCTGCCGGAAGTCGCGAGCAGCCCCGTCCGTGTCGCCGCTGCGCAGCCCCAGCTCGGCGCGCACCGCGAACGCCTGCGCCGCGAGCGACCCCTGGAACAGCTGTTCGTCGGCATCCAGCTCCAGACGCGCCCCGGCGGCGCCGATGCCGTCCGCATAGCCGCGCGCGACGATCCTGGCCAGCCTCGCCGACGGTGAGGGCCACTGCGCGACGAGCCCGTCGTAGAGCCGAGCGATCGCGGGCCAGTCGGTGGCGTCCCAGTCCGGCGCAATGGCGTGCAGGCCCGAGATGCCGGCCTGGAGTGCGAAACGGCCGGTCCCGCCGTTCAGGGCGACGGTCGCGAGCGCCTCGCCCTCGGCGATCAGCGCACGATCCCAGAGGCGGCGGTCAGCCTCGGCCAGCGCGACCAGCTCCCCCGCCGGGTCGACACGCGACGGATGCCGCGCCTCGGTGAGCAGAAGCAGGGCGAGCAGCCCGTTCGCCTCGGAGTCGTCGCCGGCGATCCGCCGCGCGTCGCGCGCGAGTTCGACGGCGTCCGCGCACAGCCTGCGCCCATCCCCCGTGGTCGGCGCGGCGTAGCCGGTCGTGTACAGCAGCGAGATCACCGAGAGCGCGTCGGGCAGCCTGGCGTGCGCCTGCGCGGCATCCGACATCGCGAACCGGATGCTGGAATCGCGCAGCCGCTTCTTCGCCCTGGTCAGCCGTGCCGCCATCGTCGGCTCCGACACCAGCAGCATCGCCGCGACGTCGTGCGTCGCGATGCCGCAGGCGAAGCGCAGGGCGAGTGCGAGCCGGGTCTCCTCCGCGAGCTCCGGATGGCAGACGGTCAGGATCAGCTCGAGCCGCTCATCACCGGTGAACGCGAAGTCCGCGGCATCCGCGGTGACCGTGGCGGTGTCGGCCGCCAGCACGGGGAGTGCCTTCGCCGCCGTGCGCTGCCGGCGGATCGTGTCGACGGCCGCGCGCCGCGCGGCGGTCGTGATCCACGCCGAGGGATTCGCGAGCACGACTCCGGCTCGCTCCTGCGCGATCGCGCGCAGGAACGCGTCCTGCACCGCGTCCTCGGCGAGCTGCAGGTCGCCGGTGTACGCGGCGACGGCACCGAGGATGCGCCCCGCATCTGCGCGGAACGCATCCTCGATCCGGTCACTCATCGGTTCAGGACTGCGCTTCGGGTGCCGCCGCCATGTCCAGCACCGGATGCACGTCCAGCCAGCCGCCCGTGGGCACCAGGGCTGCCAGTTCCCTCGCCTGATCGACCGTGTCGGCGGTGAACACGTAGAAGCCGGTGACGACCTCGCGGGTCTCGCCGAACGGGCCGTCCGTGTAGACCGGGCCGTCCGCGCCGGGCTGGATGCGGAACGCCTCGGACTGCGCGCGCAGCGGCACGCCGGCGGTGATCCGCTGGCCGGCTGCAGCGACGGCCGCCTGGAACGCCTTGTGGCCCGCCAGATCCGCCTCGAGCTGCGCCGGTGAGCTGCCGGCGTAGTCCCATTCCGGTTCGCGGATGATGATCATGTACTCGTCGGACATCATGTCTCCTTCGTCGGGCGGGCCAGCGGCCCGCTGAGGTGTCGAACACCGATATGACGTGGAGCATCCTTCGAAATCGACAGCCCGCGCAGATTCTTTCAGAACTTCTTCCTCGGGAGAACGGCGAACGGCCCGCCCTCGCGCGAGGACGGGCCGTTCTGCGGGGATGTCAGAGCGTGGTGACCTCGATCTGGCGGAAAAGATCGGCGTCGATCGCCTCGCGGATCTCGTCGATGAGCTCGTCGCCGACGGGCGAGTCGAGCGTCAGGACGCTGAGGGCCTGGTCGCCGGCGGCACGACGGGCGATCTGCATGCCCGCGATGTTCACGCCGGCCTCGCCGAACTTCTGGCCGTAGACGGCCACGATTCCCGGACGGTCGGTGTAGAGCATCACGACGTGGTGCTGTCCGAGCGGCAGCTCGAGCGCGTGGTCGTTGATGCCCACCAGCTTCTCGATCTGCTTCGGGCCGGTCAGCGTGCCGGACACCGACAGCTGCGAGCCGTCCGAGAGCGCCCCGCGCAGCGTGATTACGTTGCGGTACTCCTCGCTGACGTCGTCCTTCAGCAGCCGCACGGCCACGCCGCGCTGCTCGGCGAGCAGCGGTGCGTTCACGTACGACACGGTCTCGCTGACGATGTTCGCGAAGACTCCCTTGAGAGCGGCGAGCTTCAGCACGCTGACGTCGTAGTCGTTCAGCTCGCCGTGCACCTCGACGTCGAGGCTGGTGAGCGGCGACTGCGCGAGACCGGAGAACACCTGCCCGAGCTTCTCGACCAGCGCGATGCCGGGACGCGCATAAGGGTCGATGACGCCGCCGGCGACGTTGACCGCGTCGGGCACCAGATCTCCGCCGAGCGCGAGACGGACGGAGCGTGCGACCGAGACGCCGGCCTTCTCCTGAGCCTCTTCGGTGCTGGCGCCGAGGTGCGGGGTGACGACGACGTTCGGCAGCTCGGTGAGAGCTCGCGCGGTGCTGCCCTCGGCGGGCGGCTCGGAGGTGAAGACGTCGAGTCCTGCGCCGGCGATCTCGCCGGTCTGCAGCGCCTCGAGCAGCGCCTCCTCATCGATCAGGCCACCGCGGGCGACGTTGATGACGTACGCCGAGGACTTCATCGCCTTGAGCTGCTCGACACCGATCATCCCGGTCGTCTCCGGGGTCTTCGGCATGTGGATCGTGAGGAAGTCGGCCTCGGCCAGCAGCTCGTCGAGCGAGACGAGCTGCACGCCGAGCTGCTGCGCGCGGGCACTGGTGACGTAGGGGTCGTACGCGATCAGGCGCACGTCGAAGCCGCTCAGGCGAGCGGCGATCAGGGCGCCGATGCGGCCGAGGCCGACGATGCCGACGGTCTTCTCGAGCAGCTCGGTGCCGGTGAAGCTGGAGCGCTTCCAGGCGCCGGCGGCCAGCGACGCGTGCGCGGCGGGGATGTGCCGCGCGAGGCTGAGGATGTGGCCGACGGTCAGCTCGGCGGCCGAGACGATGTTCGAGGTCGGCGCGTTGACGACCATGACGCCCGCGGCCGTGGCGGCCTTGATGTCGACGTTGTCGAGTCCGACGCCGGCGCGGGCGACGACCTTGAGCTTCGGTGCGTGCGAGAGCGCTTCTGCGTCGATCTTCGTGGCCGAGCGGACCAGCACCGCATCGGCGTCGGCGAGGGCGGCGAACAGCGCCTCGCGGTCGGTGCCGTCGACGTCGCGGACGTCGAAATCGGGGCCGAGGGCCTCGATCGTGGCAGGAGAGAGGACTTCGGCGATGAGCACGACGGGCTTCGGCACAGTGGATCCTTCGGGGCAGCGCGGCAGGCGGGAGAGAGCCGATGCGCCGCACACCGTCGGGGGCGCGATCGAGCACCACTGTACCCGAGAGCGACCGATGCTCCCGTCCGTGTGACGCCCGGCCGGTCAGGCCACCGCGATGCTGCGCATCATGTACGACAGCACGTTCAGCCAGAACACCGCCGACAGGCCGAGCCCGGCGAGCAGCACGATGACGAACTGCCAGAGCGACCGTCTGCGCGCCAGCACGATCGCGGCCGTGAAGACGAGCGCGGGAAGCACGGCCGCGAACAGCAGCGCCACCCAGTCCATCGCCTGCAGGCCGAACGGAGCGACACCGATGAGGAACGCGATGGCGTTCCAGATCAGGTAGGCGTAGGCGAGGCCGGCCAGCCCGGTGATGAACCCGGTCAGCGCGGAACGAAGACGTGAGGGCGCGGGGTCGACGGTGTTCTCTGCGACGCTCATGCGGCGACTCCCCCAGTCATCACGAACGGCCATGGCACGAGGAACACGACGCCGGCGATCAGTGCGACCAGTCGCACCCAGCTGCGCGAACCGCGCGTCAGCATCCACGATGCCGCGAACCACAGCGCGGGCGCGGCGACGGCGATCACTAGGGTGGCGGTGTACATCACGCTCGGGATCAGGAACAGAGCGCCCGCCTGCATCCGCATGCCGCCGATCAGCCAGCCGATCGTGTAGAGCAGGTAGATGCCGCCGACCGCGCCGAGGGCCAGCAGCATCCCGGTGGACAGCCCCTCGTACTCCTCGTCGTCATCCTCTTCCGCGACCTCGTCGGCGGCGGATACCGCGGACGAGACCTTCTCGGGGGCGGTTTCCTCCGCCGGGGCGGACTCGACGTCCTCGCTCCCCCGGCCGACGGCGTGCCAGCCCTTCGGCAGCGTGGGGCGATCCACGTCGGAATCGCCACCCCAGCTCAGGGCGTCATCGTCGGAGTCGGATGTCATGTCTCCAGCGTAGCGATCAGAATCCTGCGCCCAGTAGGCTCAGGGCGTTCAGCAAACACTCAGGAGGGGGCCATCGTGGCTGAGAGCGACGAGCAGGCAGTCGAGACGGAAGCACCGGGCTGGAAGCCCACGCCCGAGGCGAAGAAGAAGGCCACCACCTTCCGCTGGATCGCCGTGGCGCTGTGGGTCGTCGCGATCGTCGGCGAGGCCGTCGGCATCTTCTGGCTGTTGCGCCAGCGCGTGTACGTCGGCGAGGAGGGCACCTTCACGCGCGACCCCGAGACCGGACTGGTGAGCGAGAGCGGCGTCACCGCGATCTTCCCGCAGTGGGCGTTCATCTCGCTGCTCGTGCTGCTGGTGGTCATCGCCGCGCTGTCGATCACGGGTTCGGTGCTCTGGAAGAAGGCGAACCGCCTCGACCCGGCACGCAAGTCCGACAAGGCGCGGTTCTTCGTGCAGAACCAGCTCGGAGCGATCATCGCGATCATCGCGTTCCTGCCGCTGGTGATCCTGATCTTCCTGAACAAGGACATGGACAAGGGGCAGAAGGCCACCGCCGGCATCGTCGGCGTCGCGCTGGCCCTCCTCGCCACCTACATCGGCATCGACTTCGCCCCGGCGTCGGTCGAGCAGTACACCGCCGACCAGTCCACCGTGGTCATGCTGCTCGGCAAGGACCAGGTCGTCTGGGTCGACGGCGGCAAGGTCTACCACGTGTGCGATGAAGTGCCCGATGTGCAGACCGGCAGCGAGATCCGCACCGGCACGACGGCGGAAGCCATCGAGGCCGGCAAGACCCGCCTCACGCTCGAGTTCGCGTCGGAACTGAAGAAGTGCGGGTTGCCCGTGCCCGAGAACTCCGCCGAGATCGTCAGCGCGATCCGTGAGATCCGCGACGGTGCGACCGGTGTCGTACTGCCGGCGCCGGTCTGGGGCGAAGGCGTCACACCGCCGATCGTCGTGAAGGACGCCGCTCCGGCGAACTGACGACGCATCCTCAGAAGAAGGAGGGCATCCCGCACGGGATGCCCTCCTTATTCATGCCTGGGCGGTTTCAGTAATCCGTCAGTAAGAAGGCCCGGATAGCGTGACGCCATCCTGCGTCCGCCAGCGTCGTCGCCCGCGGGACCTGCCGTCAACCATCGAAGGACACGACATGCAACAGTCCAGAACCGCCCGCGCGTGGCTGGCGTCGCTGACAGCCGCCGCAGCGGCCGCCGCGTTCGTCATCGCCGCACCGCCTGCGCTCGCCGCCCCCGCAGACAAGGGAGCCGACAAGATCGACCAGTCCGTGCTGGACTCCGCGCAGCAGGGCGAGGAGACTCCGTTCTTCATCGTGCTCACCGAGAAGGCCGATCTCTCGGGTGCCCGCAAGGCGAAGGGTCACGAGAAGAAGGCGGAG
The DNA here is from genome assembly GCF_009758255.1 of Microbacterium sp. MAH-37. Classification (GTDB taxonomy): domain Bacteria; phylum Actinomycetota; class Actinomycetes; order Actinomycetales; family Microbacteriaceae; genus Microbacterium. The sequence continues at coordinate 166,815 of NZ_WSEN01000007.1, read as the reverse complement.
CTCGCGTACACCGAGCTGACCACCACCGCGGCGAACACCCAGCGCCCGCTGCGCAACTTCCTCGACAAGAACCACGTCGAGTACCAGCCGTACTGGATCGCCAACACGATCCACGCCACCACGGCGGACGTGGAGCTCATCGAAGACCTCGCCGCCCGCAAGGACGTCGCGAAGATCGTCCCCGAGCGCACCTACGCCCTCGACGACACGATCGTCTCGGCTACAGCGGAGTCCGCGACCACGGCGGCCGCTGTCGCCGCGGACACCACCGTCGAGTGGGGCATCTCCGACATCAAGGCCGACCAGGTCTGGTCGCAGTACGGCGTGGACGGCGATGGCATCGTCATCGCGAACATCGACAGTGGTGTGCAGTACGACCACCCGGCCCTGGTCGCCAACTACCGCGGCAACCTCGGCAACGGCACCTTCTCGCACGACTACAACTGGTACGACCCGACCGGCGTCTGCACTGGCGGCGTCCCCTGCGACAACAACAACCACGGCACCCACACCATGGGCACCATGGTCGGCGCCGGCGGCATCGGCGTCGCGCCGGGCGCGACCTGGATCGCGGCCAAGGGCTGCGAGGGCCGCTCGTGCAGCGACCCGTTCCTGCTCGACGCCGGCCAGTGGATGCTCGCCCCCACCGACCACAACGGGCAGAACCCCCGTCCTGATCTCTCCCCCGACATCATCAACAACTCGTGGGGCGGCAGCGACGACCAGTTCTTCTACGCCGACATCATCGAGGCGTGGAACTCGGCCGGCATCTTCGAGGCATTCGCAGCAGGCAACGACGGCGACGGTGTGACCTGCTCGACGACGGCTGCCCCCGGAGGACGCGGCGAGGTCTACGGCGTCGGCGCCTATGACGTGAACGGCAAGATCGCGTCGTTCTCGGGCTTCGGCCCCTCCCCTGTCGACGGCTCGATGCGCCCCGACATCACCGCGCCCGGCGTGAATGTGCGTTCTACGATCCCCGGCAACAGCTACCAGTCGATGAACGGCACCTCGATGGCCACGCCCCATCTCGCCGGCGCTGTCGCCCTGCTGTGGTCCGAGGCTCCGTCACTGATCGGCGACATCCCCGCCACGCAGGCGCTTCTCAACCAGTCGGCGCGGGACGTCGACGACACGCACTGCGGCGGCACCGCCGGACGCAACAACGTGTGGGGCGACGGCAAGCTCGACATCCTCGCCGCTGTGGACGCGGCTCCGCACACCCGCGCGATCGTCACCGGCACCGCCACGGATGGTGTGACCGGCGCCGCGATCGCGAACCTCTCCGTGCACGTGACCGGCGCCGGCTTCGACCGGATCGTCACCACCGGCGCCGACGGCGGCTATCGTGTCGTCCTCCCCGCCGGCACCTTCCGGTTCGCGCTGAGCGGCTACGGCTACGCGAACCTCGTCGAGGACGGATACGTCGTCTCCGCAGGCACCGACGCCGACCACGACTTCACCCTCACCGCGGTGCCCCACCACAGCGTGACCGGCGTCGTCCGCGACGTCGTCGGCGCCCCGCTGTCCGGTGTCACGATCTCGCTCGGCAGCATCCCGGTGCCCGCCGTCAAGACCGACGCGCAGGGCCGTTACACTCTGCCCTCAGTGGCCGAGGGGACCTTTGCGATCACTGCGACGCCCACCGCCCCCGTGCTCTGCAACGGCGTCGCGAACGTGCCGCTCGTGGTCGCTGCCGACGTCGTCGAGGACATCGACCTGCCCGCCCGCACGGATGCGGCCGGCACCTCGTGCCTCCCCGCGAAGTACTCCTGGATCAAGGGTTCGACGAAGGTCGCGATCTCGGGCGATGAGGATGCCGCCACCGTGAAGCTGCCCTTCGCGGTGGACCACTACGGCACGAGCTATACGACCGCCGCGGTCACCACGAATGGCATGATCAACTTCGTCGCACCGCGCCTCGGCGACTACGCCAACAGCGCCCTGCCGACAGCCGCCGCGCCGAACGGCATCATCGCCGCGTTCTGGGACGACCTCGTCATCGACAAGAAGGCGAGCGTGCAGACCGCGACCGTCGGCACCGCCGGCAAGCGACAGTTCGCCATCGTGTGGAACAACGCCGCCGTCGCGGCGGACCCCTCGGTGCGCCTCTCCTTCGAGGCCGTCTTCGACGAGGCGTCCGGCACCGTCACCCTGCAGTACAAGGACGTCGCCGGTTCGCCGCTCGAGCGTGGCGCCTCGGCGACCATCGGCATCGAGAGCGGGAACGGCTCCGACGCGCTGCAGTACTCCTTCAACGAGGCCGTCGTGACAGACGGCTCGGCGATCAGCTTCATCCGAAAGGGACACTGATGTTCACCACCAGACAGCGCCGAGGCGCGGCATTCGTCGCCACATGCGCGGCCGTGACGATGGCGTTCAGCCTCGCGTCGCCGGCTCTTGCGGCGACGACCGACGGGGACCCGATCGTCCTCACGCCCGAGCAGGGCGAGGCGCTCGCCGCCCGCGCCACTGCCGACGTGTACGGCGATGCCGGCCGGGCAGATCCCGCCGCCGAGGCGCCTGCAGATGAGACGGATGTCGTGGACGGCGGCAACGAGCTGCAGGCCGTCGAGCCGCCCACCTGGAAGCAGACGGTGCACGCCACCGTCGAGGGCGATGGCGGGATGGTGCAGACTGCACCGCTCGCGGGTGCCGGCGACGACTACCTGACGATCGACGCACTCGGTCTCGTGCAGCGCCGCACCGCGGCCGGCGCTGAGGTCTGGCGTCGCGACAACATGTCGTTCTACACGGACTGGGGCGTCAAGAACGCCCGACCGTGGCAGATCGAGCCGTACCCGGCTCGCATCGTGATCGGCTACAACGCGGTCAGCCCGTTCGGCGCCACCAGCGAGAGCGGCTTCGCCACCGGCGACCTGAACGGCGACGGCGTCGACGACCTGGTGTTCTCCGCCGAGGTCGGCTCGTACCCTTACCGTCCGATGGCCGGCACCCCCTCCACGGGCACGTTCGTCACGATCCTCGACGGCGCCGACGGCCACACCCTGTGGACCAGGCTGTACGCCGGCGTCTACGCGCTCGACCTCGTGGAGGGCACCCTGGTGCTCGCGGACTCCCCGTCGTTCAACATGAACTCCCCCAAGGGCACGACCATGTCGCTGCACGCGCTGCGGTTCACCAAGGACGGCGCGAAGCTCAACGCCACGGAGGCCTGGACCTACACTCCCGACGCTCCGCAGCGCTCAGGCTGGGCCGACCTGGAGCCGGTCGGCCACGGCCTGCTCGCCGCGTCGTGGGACCGTCGCAAGGAGACTCTGGACACGGTGGTCTCCGGGCACACCCTGGTGATCGACACGAAGAGCGGCGCCGTCAAGTGGGAGACCACGACCGACGGGCTTTACTCTCGACAGCTGCGCTTCGACGCGTCGCGCCAGCGGATCGTCGCGGTCGAGCAGTCCGATGTCAACGACGGCGTGCAGTACCAGGTAGCGGCCTATCCGGTCGCCGACGGCGCTCGCACCGTGCTCGACACCCGTATCAACGCGTTCCCGCTCAGCACGGCGGTCGGTGACCTCGGTGACGGCGGAAAGTCGGAGATCGTCGTCAGCGAGTCCACTGTAGACAGCTCGATTTATTTCAACGCGTCCACCGTACGCGCGCTCGACGGTGACAGCGGTGCACAGCGCTGGTCCCGCACCCTCAAGCGTGCAGAAGGCAACGGTGGCGATGGGGTCCTCGGCTGGGGTGTCGTCGTCGCCGGTGGCCGCGTGATCGCCAATTACAGGGACGACCAGGGCTACGACACTGCTCTCAACCGTGCTGCGAGCGTCTCCGGGCGCATCTCCGTACTCGCCGGCAACAACGGCGCGGTGAAGTGGGAGCACACCGGCACGGCAGCATCGCCGGTCTGGTCCGAGGTGGTCGGCACGGGCAAGGACCTTCAGATCCGCACCGTCGACACACAGGAGAACATCCACCTCTACAACCTGGGCTCCGGCAAGGAGATGGGCATGTCCGCCCTCCGCGCCGACTCCTCGACGGGCGTCGCGCTCGACATCACGGGCGACGGCGCAGACGACCTGATCGTCGGCGGCAAGTCGGCGGCCCTCACCGCCTATGACGGCCACGCCCTGATGGCCGGCAAGCGGGTGCCCGTGTGGACGGCGACGCTCCCCGGCGGCGTGACCGACGTCGCCAAGGGCGATGTGAACGGCGACGGCAAGGCCGAGGTCGTCGTCGCGGCCGACACCGCCACCGCAGTGGTGGATGCGACGTCCGGCAAGGTGCTCCGCACGATCGCCGGTGGCGGCCAGTTCGTCCGCACCGTCGACCTGAGCGATGTGAACGGCGATGGCAAGGCCGAGATCGTCGTGGCCACCGACGCGGTACGCGTCTACGGCGCCGACGGCAAGCTCATCTGGGAGTACCGGCCCGCTGCGGACCTCGTCGTGGGTGACCTCTCCTTCGGCGACGGGCAGATCTATGCCGAGTTCGCAAGCCGCGGGTCGTTCGACAAAGCACCGGAGGACATTTACGTCCGTGCCGTTGCGCTCGACGCCACGACCGGCAAGGTGCGCTGGCAGGAGACGCCGACCGTCGACCCCGAGCTCCCGCTCGACGGCCTGGTGCACGGCGCGACGATGCGCGCCGCGACCTTCGCCTCTCCCGAGATCCCGTACGCAGATGGGCACGCCGTCGTGTACTCCTGGATCAGCCGGGATTCCCAGACGACCGCGCCCCGGATGTTCATGGAGATCCGCGACGGACGCACCGGGGAGGTGATCCGCTCCGCGGCGCTCGGTGGTCTGCATACGCTCGGCGGTTGGATCGCCGGCTCCGACGGCCTGATGGCGATCTCGCTGGGCGCGGTGTACACGTTCCGCCCGGACGGCGACGTCGAGACGCACACCGTCGCTGATCTGAACGACGCCGAGCTCGTCGCCGGCCCGAACGGTGAGCGACTCCTGGCCACGGCCACCGTCGGCGGAGTGAGCACGTATCGGGTTTCACATCTCCTGAATCCCGATAGCACCTTCATCTCTGCGTCCACTCAGACCGGCAACCTGTCCGGCCGGGAGCTCATGCTCGGCGATTTCGACGGTGACGGGCGTCAGGAAGCGGTCTCACTGACCTCCGACCTGCGCAGCGCCGACCGTGCGGCCGAGCTGTTCGGCACCGGCATCTCCCAGCCGTTCACGGCGATGCGCCAGTTCATGATCATCTCCTTCGACGCACTGTGAGCTGAAGTCCCCCGGCAGATCGGCCCCGTCCCCTGGGACGGGGCCGATCTGTGTTCCGCCGACTACCCTCTTAGGGATGGCACGTACGAGCGACCCCTCCGACGCTGCCAGCGTTCGAGACACGCTCGACCCGCCGCAGTTGCGCCTGCACCTCCTGGGAGGCTTCCGCGCGACCCGCGACAGCGGAGCGCCGATCCCGGAGCGCTGGCCGCGCCCGAGTGCACGCACACTCGTGAAGCTGCTCGCAATCGCGCCGGCGCATCGGATGCACCGCGACGAGATCATGGCCGCGTGCTGGCCCGACGCCGATCCGCCAGCGGCGGCCCGCAGCCTCGGCGTCGCCCTCCATGCCGCACGCCGTGCGCTTCAGCCGGAGCTGGTGTCCCGGCAGCCGTCGAACTACCTCGTCGGTGACGGAGCGATGCTGCAGCTCGATCCGGCCACAGTATGGATCGACGCCGACCATGCCGAGCGACTCGCCTCTCTGGCCCTCGCGAGCGGCGATGCCGCGCAGCTGCGGAGCGCCCACACCGCGCTCGACGGCGAACTGCTTCCCGAGGACCGCTATGCACCGTGGACGGCCGAGCGCCGCGATCACCTCGCCCGACTGCGGCTCCGCGTCGCTCTGGAGCTGTGCGAGGCGCTGCTCTCCGCCGACCCCGAGGAGGCGATCACGACCGCCAGGGGCGTGCTCGCCCAGCATCCGGCCGAAGAGCGCGCGCACCGCTCGGTCATGCGTGCCTCGCTCGCGCTCGGGCTGCGGCGGCAAGCGATCCAGCAGTACCACGCCTGCCGCGAGGCGCTCGACGTCGAGCTGGGTGTCCGGCCGAGCCCGCAGACCGAGCAGCTGCATCTCGAGATCCTGGACGTGAACGCCGGCGCGGCCGGACCGGTCGACGCGGCCATCCTGCCTCCGCCGGTGCTGCGCACCGCACTGGCCACCCCTCTGCGCGGCCGTCGCGAGGTGCTCGATCGGCTGGCGGTCGACGATACCGCGAAGGTTCTCCTCGTCACAGGAGAGGCCGGTCTCGGCAAGACCAGCATTGTCGCTGAGCACGCCCGTCGTGCGTTCGACGCAGGCGCGATCGTGCTCTGGGGAGCCGGGCACGACACCGAGGGCCAGACGCCCTACGGTGCGTTCGTCGAGGCACTCGACGGCTGGCTGTCCGGCCGTCCGGCGACCGAGCGCGCGCGTGCCGGCAGCGAGTATCCCGAGCTCGCCGGCATCCTGCCCAGCCTCGGCAACACGCTGCCCGAGCTGCAGCGCAGCCCGGACGACGAGCGCCGCCGCCTGTTCCAGTCCGTGACAGCCGTCTTCGAGGAACTCGCCGCGGCGGCTCCCGTGCTCCTGGTGCTCGACGACCTGCACGCAGCCGATCTCGGCACCGTGCAACTGCTCAGCAGCTTGGCCCGGCGGCAATCCATGACAGGTGCGTCGTGGCGCGTGATCGTGACGCTGCGCGAAGACGAGATCGATACGGACGACCCGCGCCGTGCGCTCCTCGACGCGCTCGCGCGCGATCGCCTCGCCGAGACACTGGCATTGCCGCGGCTGACGCGTGCCGAGTGCCTTGCCCTGGCCGCCGACGTCACCGGCGCGGACGCACCGGAGCGGGTGTGGGAGCTCTCGCTCGGACATCCGCTGTTCGCGATCGAGCTGGCGCGCGAGGTCGAGCACACCAGCGAGGGGCCGAGGTCATACGGCATCCGGCAACTCGTCACCGCACGGCTTTCCCGCCTGCCCGCTGCGGCGCGCCGCATCGCCGAGGTCGTCGCCACCGCCGGCGGGGAGGCGGCCGTCGCGGAGGTCGTGGATGTCGCCACGCAGGTACTCCATCCGCCGCTTTCGGCCGGCGAGACGGCCGAGGCTGTTGACGAGGCGCTCCGCTCCTCGGTGCTCTACGAGCGCGATGTCGTGATCGACGGACGCCCCGTGCCGGGTCTCGTCTTCCAGCATCCGCTCGTCCGGCTGACCGCCTACGACGAGCTGTCAGCGGTGCGCCGGCAAGTGCTGCACAGCGCGTATGCCGACGTCGTGCTGCGGCGGCGGCCGCATGCGGTCGACGCGCTGGCGACGCACCTGGTGCGCGCCGACGACCCGCGCGCCACCACCTACCTGCGTCAGGCGGCGGATCGTGCGGCGAGCCTGAGCGCGAACGACACCGCCGATCTCTACTACGCAGAGCTGATCAGCCGGCTCGACGCCATCAGCGCCGAAGCGGCGTGGGTGCGCCTCGACCGCAGCGTCGTGCTGCAGCGCACCGGGCGATTCGACGAGGCGCGCGCCGTGCTCGATGAGGCGCTCGGCGAACTGCGAAGGCGAGGCGACCACGACGGCGTCGTGCTCGCCGGCGCACGCATCGCGGAGGTGCTCGTCAGCACCGCCGCGCCGCAGGACGCACTGGTCGTACTCGATCGCGATCCGGTGACAGGCGCGACGGGACCTCTCGCCGCGGCGACCCACCATCTCTCCCGCACCCGGGCGCTGCTGGTCACCGGAGACTATGCCGACGCCGTCGAGTACGCACGGCGCGCGGAGAGCGTCGCCGCACAGACGCCGGAGAGCAGCAGGCGCGGTCTGTTCGCTCGCGCCCTCCAGTACCAGGCGGTGTCGCTCGCACTCGCCGGACGGGTGTCCGAGGCGGGACCGGCCGCCGAGCAGGCGCTCCCCCATGCCGAGGCCTACGGCGATCCGCAGATCCTGTCTTCGGTACTGTCCGTGCAGCGTGAGCAGGCACGCCGCTCCGGACGCCTTCGCGAGGCCCTCGCCATCGGTCACCACGCGCTCGAGCTGGCGATGCGCTCCGGCGAGCAGCTCTCCCAGGCGTTCGAGCAGGCGAACCTCGCGGAACTGCATCTGCTCGTGGAAGAGGTGGATCTCGCGGCCGAGCTCGCTGAAGCGGCCGTCGCGGCCGCGCCGCCCGCCCCTGCCGGCTGGTCCACGCCGTACGCGTTCGTGGCGCTGGCGCTGGTGCAGATCCGGCGCGGGGAGGATCCTTCCGGCGCACTCGACATCGGGCAGGCGGCCGCCGAGGCATCCGCCGATCGCCAGGCGCTCGACGAGATCGCCCGTGCGAAGGCGCTGCTGCTGCTCGAGCAGGAGAAGCCGGATGCCGCGCTGCACGTGCTCCGTGGATTGACCAGCGGGTCCGCCGCACTCGAGGCCTGGGCACGCCTTCAACTGGGCGATGCCGCAGCCGCAGAACGCATCGCCGCCGAGGAGATCTCCCGTGCGACGGGCGAGGGTGAGCTCATCACGGCGATCGACGCGCGGATCATCCTTGCCACAGCCCGGGCGCTACGGGGCGACACGCGCCGCGCGGCGCGCGAGTTCGAGGAGCTCACCGAGCTCGCTGAAGAACTCCCCTATCCCGCCGGGCTCTCCCGGATCGCTCGCGCCCGCGCTGCTGCCACCGAGGCGTGAGCGCAGCGCTCTCTGTCAGCGCGCGGCTGTCACGCCGTCGAGAGCCGTGCGTGCGGCGGCGACGATCGTCGCATCTGTCACGTCGAAGCCGGATGCTCCGCCGCCGGGGCCGCTCGGCGAGGTGTCGCCGGACGGCCTGCGGGCGGAGAGGTGCACGGCATCCGCTCCGACCGCCACGAACGCGGGGATGTCCACGGCGCGCACTCCTCCGCCGGGCATGATCTGCACACGGCCGTCCGACCGGCGTGCGAGCGCCTCGATCGTGCTCAGCCCGTCGATGCTGCGCACGGCGCCCCCGCTGGTGAGGATGCGGCGGATGCCCAGCTCGGCGAGTTGATCGATGGCGTCGGCCGGGGCGGTGAGCGTGTCGATGGCCCGGTGGAAGACGACCTCGGCGCCCTCCGCGGCGTCGATCCAGCGACTGACCGCGTCCACGTCGATCCGTCCATCGGCGTCCAGAGCGCCGACGACCACTGCCCCGGCCCCGCGACGCACGATCTCCCGTACGTCGGCGGCGACAACCGCGACTTCGTCGGCGTCGTAGACGAAGCCGCCCGGGCGGGGACGCACGAGCACCGCCACCCGCTCGGCGCGTCCCGCCACCGAGAGCACCGCCTCGACGGCCCCCGCCGACGGCGTGAGACCGCCCGTCTCCGCGAGAGCCTGACACAGCTCGACACGATCCGCGCCCGCCTGGAACGCGGTCCGCGCACCGGCGGCGTCCTGCACCGCGATCTCGAGCTGCACGCGATGCGCGCGCGGTGCAGAGCCGATCATCCGATCGTCGCCACCGCGACGGCCGCGCCGCGCAGCCCTTCGGGGATGCTCAGCGTGGCCGTACCGTCCGGACGCGCGGCCGACCGGGCGATCGATCCGTCCACCCAGCGGGCCTCCCGGCCGGCCAGCTCGGCGGGCAGTGCCACCTCGCCTGTCGCCGGATCGAGCGCGTGCAGGTGGACGCCTGCGGACGACGCCGTGTATCGCACCGGGGCGAGCGGTTCGCCGAACCGGATCCATGGCCGGGTGCCGTAGATCGCCTCGCCGTTCTCGCCCAGCCAGGCGCCCATCGCGCGCATGGCGGCCAGCTGCAGCGCGGGGATCGAGCCGTCGGCGGCGGGACCGACGTTGATGAGAAGGTTGCCGTTCTTCGACACGACGTCGACGAGCATCCGGATCAGCTCGTCGCCGGACAGCGAGTGGCGGCCGTCCTCGGCCTGATTGAACCCGAAGGAGTAGCCGAGACCACGCGTCGACTCCCACGGATGCTCGAGGATGTCGGGGATGTTCCGGTACTCGCGCGTGAGGAAGCCGTGGTACGGCACGCCCCAGCGATCGTTCACGACCCCCTCGGGCACGGCGTCGAAGTAGCGCTTCAGCAGCGCGGCCACGGCGAAGTCGTCGTCGCCCTTGCCTCCGTCCGGCCAGTCGATGTCGTTCCAGAGCACATCGGGCGAGAAGTTCTCCACGAGCTCCTCCAGCTGCGCGGCGGCGTAGCGTGAGAAGTGCTCGTCGTTCCTGCGGAAGCGGAACAGATCCGTGTCGGACTCGATCGGGGGGAAATCGCTGACGTGCCAGTCCAGCGCACCGGAGTAGTAGACACCGAAGCGGGCGCCGGCGCGCCGGGTCGCGTCGTGGAACTCGCGGATGAGGTCGCGTCGTGGGCCACGAGCGGCGGCGTTGAACCCCGTGGTCGCCGTGCCCCACAGGCAGAAGCCCTCGTGGTGCTTCGTCGTGGGAATGACGTACTTCGCGCCGGCGCCGACCAGCTCGCCGACGAAGGCGTCGGCGTCGAAGGCCGAGGCGTCCCAGCGGTCCGCGAGGTCTTCGTACGAGGTGCCGGGGCCGTACAGCTCCTGGTGCCGCAGCCAGGTCGGGCTGCCCGCGATGCGCACGGTGTTGCCGTACCACTCGGCGTACTGGTGCCAGGCATACGCGTCCTCGGTGGGGATGTTCACGCCCTCGCCGTGCTGCACCGCCCACGCCGGCACCGAGTACAGCCCCCAGTGCACGAAGAAGCCGAGCTTGGCGTCGCGGTACCACTCGGGCACGCCGTTCGCCGGATACTGCGGCGCGGAGGCGCCGAAGTCGGGGCCGGTGCGCATCTCGAAGTTCAGCATGCGGTGCTCTCCTCTCCGCGGCGGCCCACGACGGCGGTGAGCGCAGGGGTGCCGGTGGTGTCGAACGGGTAGACGCCGGGCTGCAGGTGGCTGTGGCCCAGACGGAGCAGATCCTGGTCGACCCCGCCCGGGGTGAGCGCAAGGGTCCAGTCCGCGGCCAGGTCGTAGAGTTCGGGCTCCAGGTAGCCGATCTTCACGACGACGATGTCGGCTGCCTCGGGGTCGAGCCCGAGCATCCGGAAGTCGTCCAGGTGGTGGAACGGCTTGCGTCGCGAGGTGATGATCGCGTGCAGGCCGCCCACCGCGATGACCGCCTGCGTGCCGGCATCCGCGTCGCCCTCGGTGATCGAGAAGACCGTCCCGGTGATCCGCACCGGGCCGCGCGGTCCGTGGTCCACGCGTGCACCGGCGTCGAGCGTCACGGTCGCCCCCACGCCCGCGGCCTCCGCTGCGGCGACCGCCTCGGCGTCGAAGATCGACGCGACGAGCGTGGTCCGAGTGCCGTCCGTCAGCTCGGGACGGGCCAGCAACTCGGCCAGCGTCCACGTGACGTCGCCGGCGCCGCCGGCCGTGGGGTTGTCGCCGGAATCCGAGATCAGGTAAGGATGCGCGGCATCCGGCGCGAGCGCCTTCTGCAGAGCCCCGTCCAGCGTGGCGGTCTCCGCCACGAAGACGAAGTCCTCGCGGCTGTCCCAGAACATCCGCGCGACGCGCTCCGCCTCGGCGGTGATGAGATCGCGGTCATCGCCGGTGACGACGACGTAGGCCTGACAGCGCGGCTCATCCGCCCAGGCGTACCCGATCCACACCGAAGCGTCCACGACGCCGTCCATCGCCTCGATCCCCGGGAGCTCGGCGTAGATGCCGCGCGCCGGCTCCAGCCTGGTGCTGGTCTTCTCGCCGGGCAGCAGCACGGGGACCGGCACCCACGCCTTGTACGGACGACGCAGCACCGGATCGGCGCCGTGCGGCCCCCGCAGCCGGTCGAGCAGGTTCCACACCGCCCGCTCCTTCGTGTTCATCCAGTCCTCGTGCGGCGCCATGCGATAGCAGGTGAGCAGATCAGCCTCGTCGCGCAGCACCTCGGAGACGTTCCCGTGCAGGTCCATCGACGTGGTGACCAGGGTGTCGGGCCCCAGCTCCGCACGGACCGCGCGGGCGAGATCGCCCTCGGCGTCCTGCATGCCGATCACGCTCATCGCACCGTGGATGTCGAAGAAGAAGCCGTCGAACGCGCCGCCGTCGCGGATGGCGTCGCGGATGCCGGTGACGATCGCATCCTTCATCCGCCGGTAGGTCTCCGGCGCCACGGCGCCACCGGGCAGGGAACGCCCGTGGAAGATCGGCACCCATCGGGCGGCCTCACGCAGCTCCCGGCCGGCGTCGAGGAAGGGGTAGTACCCGATGAGCTCGTCGCCGGTGCGGATCGTGAACGCCTCGTCGCCGGAGACGTGCGGCGAGAAGGTGCTCGACTCGATCGAGATGCCGGCGATGCCGATGCGCGGGGCGATCAGCCCGCCGTCGGCGACGGAACCCAGCGGCCCCTTCCAGATGTCACTCGCTTCCGGGCGGTCGGTCATGTGTCCTCCTGTACGACTCGGGTTCAGTATGCGGGAACGGCGTGGGCGCGCCGTGCGGATTGGATCGCGCCCAGAGCGACGGCGTCGCCGCCCATCTGCGCGGGAATCACCTGAAGCGGGATGCCGGTGATCGGCGCATCGGTGCGCAGCGTCTCCTCGACGGCCGGGGCGAGCAGATCCCAGGCCCGCGCCACTCCCCCGCCGACGATCGCCACAGGCACGTCGAGCAGCGTCGCCGCACTCGCGCAGGCCAGTGCGAGGGCCCTGCCGGCGTCGTGGAACACCGCGATCGCGTCGGCGTCGCCCTTCCTGGCCCGATCGGCCACCTCGCGCGAATCCAGCTCGTCGCCGGTGCGCTCGGCGTATCGCGCGCCGATCGAGGTGCCCGATGCCAGTGTTTCGAGGTGACCGGTCTGACCGCACGTGCAGCGCAGGTCGCTGTATCCGGGGGTGTGACCGATCTCGCCGGCCGCGCCGTGCGGGCCGTGCCGCAGGTCGCCGTCGACGATGAGCGCGCCGCCGACACCGGTGCCCAGCATCACGCCCAGCACGTCGCGGTCGTCACGACCGGCGGCCTCACCGAGCAGGAATGCGTTCACGTCGTTCTCGATCCGCACCGGCACGCCCAGACGGGACGAGAGCTCGTCGGCGAGCGGGAAGCCTACCCAGTCCACGAACGTCTCGGACGCCGCACGGATGGTGCCCGAGGCGTGGTCGACGACGCCCGCAGCGCCCACGCCCGCGGCGCGCAGCGAGGCGCCCGCCTCGATGCAGAGTCGCGTGACCAGGGCTGCGGCGGCATCCGCCATCGCGGCCCCGCCCTCCCTGGCCGGCGCGGCGGCGCTGCCCCGCGCCAGCACGGCGCCCTGCTCGTCGACGATGAGCGCGGCGATCTTGGTGCCGCCGATGTCGATCCCGGCGTCCGCGGGGACGCCGGCGGGCACAGCGGTGCCCTCGTACTGTCTCGTGCTCACGTCAACGACCGCCCAGACCCGCCATGGCGATGCCCTTGACCAGGTGCTTCTGCAGCGCGATCACGAGGATCGTGGTCGGGATCATCGAGATGATCGACGCCGCCATCTGCAGGTCCCAGCGCGTGCCGGTCAGACCCGAGAAGCTCGCGAGGCCGACGGGCAGCGTGCCGTGCGCGTTGTAGTCGACCGTGACGATCAGCGGCCAGAGGTAGCTGTTCCAGAACGACAGGAACGTGAAGACCGCGAGCACGGCGACCGTGGAGGTCGACAGCGGCAGGATGATGCGCAGGAACGTCCGCACCGCGCCGGCGCCGTCGACGCGGGCGGCCTCCTCCAGCTCGTACGGGATGCCGCGGAAGAACTGCCGCATCAGGAACGTGCCGAAGGCGGTGAAGGCGAAGGGGAAGATCAGCGCCTGGAACGTGTCGACCCAGCCGGCCCATTGCATCACCTGGAACATCGGGATGACGAGCACTTCGGCCGGCACCATCAGGGTGGCGAGGAACAGTACGAAGACGGCGTCCCTGCCCTTCCAGCGCAGGCGCCCGAACGCGTAGCCGGCGGTGGTGGAGACGACGAGCACCACCAGAGTGCCCGCGACCGAGACGAACAGCGAGTTGAAGATGTAGGTCCAGAACGGGCCGTACTCGAAGACCTCGGCGAAGTTCGACCAGCGCACCTCGGATCCGATGAGGCGGGGCGGCATGGCGAACATCTCGCCGTTCGGCTTGAGCGCCGAGAAGAAGGCGTAGATCAGCGGCAGCAGGAAGATGCCCGCCGCGATGTAGACCGCGATGTGCGCGAACACGAGCCGGACACGACCGGCGGTGCTCCGCGGCGGGCGGCTGCGGATGCGCTCCCCCTCGACGGCTCCGTCGTCGCCGGGGTCGCCGAGCACGAGGGGCTCCATGACGTCAGTGCTCATAGTGCACCCACTTCTTCTGCGCGCCGAACTGCAGCGCGGTGATGATGATGATCAGCGCGAACAGGATCCACGCGCCCGCTGCGGCGAGGCCGAGGTCCTGGAACTTGAAGCCCTGGTTGTAGATCCACATCACCAGGGGCATCGTGGCGTTGCCCGGACCGCCGCCGGTGAGCATCTGCGGCTGCACGAAAACCTGCAGCGACGTGATCATCGTCATGATCGTGGCGAAGAAGATCGCCGGGGAGATCATCGGGATCATCACGCTCCAGGTGAGGCGGAATCCGCGGGCGCCGTCGATGACCGCCGCCTCCATCACGCTCTCCGGGAGCTGCTCGAGCGCCGCCGAGAAGATCAGCATGTTGTAACCGATCCCCTGCCAGACGCTCATGACGACGACCATGATCATCGCCCAGTTCTTGTCGGCCAGGAAGTTCGGCAGCTCGACCCCGAACCAGGTCTGCGCCAGGCCGTTGAAGAGACCCTGCGGCTGCAGCAGCATCTTCCACACCAGCACGTTCGCCACCATGGGCGTCACGACGGGGATGAAGAACAGCACGCGCAGCGCGCCGCGCCCTCGGATCCGCGGCCCGAGGGCGAGCGCCATGAGCAGCGACAGGGCGATGCTGGCGGGGACGTACAGCAGCGTGAACACGATCGTGTTCCTCAGGGCAGGCAGGAAGTTCGGGTCCTGGAACAGCCTGGCGTAGTTCGCGCCGCCGTTGAAGGTGCGCTCGCCGAACGTCGGCCAGTCGAAGAAGCTCATCACGATGGACAAGACGACCGGCACGATCGTGAACAGGGCGAGGCCCACCAGGGCCGGGCTTGCGAAGCCCAGCGCCTGGCGCGCCTCGACCTTGGCGAGCGACCCGCGACGACGGCGAGGAGCGGTCGTGGTGGTCATCTCTGTGTACATCCCTTGGTGTTGTGCGAGGCTCAGTTGCCGAACTGCTGCTGCGCGGACTCGAGCACCGTCTTCATCGACTCCTGGCCGTTGTAGACGCTGACGAGCTCGGGCTGCACGTACGTGCCGACCTTGGCCCAGTTGTCGGAGACGTTCTGTCCCTCGACGTTCTTGAAGGCGGCTTCGAAGACCGACTTCACCTGGTCACGGTACGACTCGTCGAGCGACTCGAAGTACAGCGGCTGGCTCTCGGCGCGCGCCGGGTAGCTGCGGCCCGAGGAGGCGATGTAGTCCTGCGAGTCCTTGCTGAGCAGGGAGCCGAGCACCTTCAGCGCGCCCTCCTTGTTCTTGCAGGTCTCGGCGATGCCGTAGCCCGAGCCGAGCACGAGGCTGAGGTCGCCGTTGGCGCCGGTGGGCAGCGGAGCGAGGCCCGCCTTGAAGCCGGCGTCGTTCTGGAGGTAGCCGACGGCGTTCCAGGTGCCGTCGACCGCCATGGCGGCGTTCTCGCTGGTGAACTGGTTCTCGCCCCAGCCGCCTTCGGATGCGGAGGCCACGGGAGCCGCGACCTTCTGGTCGGTGACGAGGCCCGCGTACCACTCGGACGCCTCGAGGAAGCCGGGGTCGGTCAGCTGCAGCTCGCCGTCGGCGGAGACCGGCTGGGTGCCGGACTTCGCGATCGGGAGCGCCTGCCACTGGAAGTCGCCCATGCCGATGCCGAAGCCGTACTTGCCGCCGGTGGTGGCCTTCTTCGCGATGGACTCGAAGTCCTCGAAGGTCCAGTCGTTGGTCGGCAGCTCCGCGCCGGCGGCGGTGAGCTGGTCCTCGTTGTAATAGGCGACCATGGTCGACACGTCGAACGGCAGGCCGTACAGGTCGCCCTTGTTCTTCAGGATCTCGGTGGCGCCGGCTGCGAAGTCGCTCTCGGCGAGGCCTGCGGTCTTCAGGTCGGCGTCGGTGAGCTTCACGAAGCCGTCGGTGTAGCTGGCGAGCATGCCGGAGTTCATGCCGGTGACGCAGGCCATGTTGCCCGAGGCCATGTTGGTGGTGAGCTTCGTGAAGAAGTCACCCCACGGCGCCGTGCGCAGCTCGATCTTCAGGTCGGGATTCTGCTTCTTCGCGACATCGATCTGCGCCTTCAGCGCGGCGGTGTCGTCCTCGCTGCCCGCCCACATGTCGACGACGATCGTGTCGCCGTCCGCAGACCCGCCGTTGCTCGGGCCGTTGGAGCATCCGGCCATCGCCACGGCGACGCCGGCGACCGCGATCACGGCCCCCACGCGCTTGATCTTCATTGATTGCCTCCTAGCAGGGACACAGAGGTTATTTCGAGGGCCGAAACAACCTGGTTGTGTCTTGAACGAAGACACCGTGCCATACTTCGTACTACGACGCAAGCGGAACATCCGATGTCTACGGAGCAGCCGCGGCACCTCAGCGGACACCCAGGAGACAGCAATGCCGCCCTCAGACGACACCAACGGCCGCCGCATCGTCGAGCTCATCGCCAGCGGCGCGGCGCGATCACGCAGCGAGCTCGCGGCACAGCTCGGCGTCGCCCCCTCCACCGTGGGCATGCGCGTGCAGACGCTGCTCGACGCAGGCGTCCTCAGGGAGGCCGGCGACGGGACTTCGCGCGGTGGACGCCGCCCCCGCGTGCTCCAGCTCGCCGAAGCCGGCACGATCCTCACCGCCGACCTCGGCGGCGGTCACGCGCGCATCGGACGACACACGCTCGGCGGGGCTCTGGATCGGGTCGAGACCATCGCCGTCGATCTCACCGAAGGTCCGGAGGCGACGCTGGCGCGTGTCAGCGCCGTGTTCGACCGGTTCGGAGAGAACGCCTCCGTGCGAGCCATCGGGGTGGGGCTGCCGGGTCCGGTCGACATCGCGACAGGTTCGGTCGATCAGCCGTCACGGATGCCCGGATGGCCGGGATTCCGCGTCGGCGAGCACCTGCGTGCCCGGCACGGTGTGCCTGCGGCGGTCGACAACGACGCGAATCTGGCGGCGCTCGGCGAGCACACCTCGCAGTTCGGCGCGGAGAAGCACTCCATCACCGTCAAGGCGGGCACCGCGATCGGCAGCGGAATCATCGTGGACGGCAGCGTGCATCGCGGTGCCACCGGAGCCGCCGGGGACATCACCCACACGAGGATCGACAGCAGCGGCGACATCCCGTGCTCGTGCGGCAACACCGGCTGCCTGGAGACCGTGGCCAGCGGCGCCAGCCTCGTGCGGCAGATGCACGAACGCGGCTACGGCACGGTGCACACCACCGAGGACGTGCTCGCGCTCGCGAGGGACGCGCACCCGGATGCGACCACGCTCGTGCGCACGGCCGGGAACCACCTCGGGCAGGCGCTCTCCGGGGTGGTGAACTTCTTCAACCCGCACGCGGTGTTCCTCACCGGCAGCATGAGCGCGTCGGAGCCGTTCCTCGCCGCCGTGCGGAGCAGGGTCTACCAGGGCTGTCACCCGCTGGTCACGCAGACCCTGCGCATCGAGGCCGCCCGCACGGGTGCGGACGCGATCCTGCAGGGCGCCGCACGACTCGCGATGGACGGGCTCGAGCTCCGGACTCCGTGATCTTCAGTCGGTGAGGGTCAGTTCGATGACCGGGATCAGCACGTCTGGCCGCTGCACGGGCAGGTGCACCGTCAGCGTGCCCTCGGCCTGCCCGGCGGGCGTCATGTTCACCGCCTGCTGATCGGGGTCGATCACAGAGGTGCGCAGCCACGATCCGTCGTTCAGCAGCCGCGCGAAGCTCACGCGACCGCCGAGATCCGGCAGGTGGACGAAGCCCAGCGGCCACGAGAACAGGTGCAGATAGAGCCGGTTCCCGCGCCGCGTGTAGACGCCCTCGCGGGGTGGCACGACGTCGGCGTGACCGGCGCCGACGATCGCGTCGCGGTGCAGCCGCATCCATTCGCCGATCTCGGCGAGCGTCGCCTCGTCGCGCGGTGCGAGCTCGCCGCGCCCGTTGGGACCGACGTTGAGCAGCATGTTGCCGTCCATCGACACCGAGTCCGCCAGCATCTGCGTGAGCAGAGTCGCCGGCTTCTGGTCGTGGTTGTCGCGGTGGTACCCCCACGAGCCGTTCAGCGTCTGGCAGGCCTCCCACACCTGCGGCACGCCGTCGGAATCCACGAGCGGCGACGTCGGCTGGTACTGCTCAGGGGTGACGAGGTCACCGGGGATGCCGAGGCGGTCGTTGACGAGCATCTCCGGCTGCAGCTCACGGCACATCGCGAGCAGCGCCTCGGAACCCCAGTCATCCGGCCCCTTGCCCGCCCAGCCGTCCTGGCTCTCCGGGTAGTTGAAGTCGAAGAAGAGGTAGTCGACCGTGCCGTAGCGCGTCAGCAGCTCGCGCACCTGTGCATGCAGGTACGCGCGGTAGCGCGCCATGTCACGCCCCTCGTTGAGCGCGGCTCCGGCGTCGTCATCGCGGCGTGGGTGATTCCAGTCGACCGTGAAATCGGGGTGATGCCAGTCCAGCAGCGAGTGGTAGAACCCGACCCGCAGCCCCTCGGCGCGCACGGCGTCCACGAACTCCTGCACGATGTCGCGTCCGCAGGTCGTGACGGACGAGAAGTCGGTCTCGTCGCTGTTCCACAGGCAGAATCCGTCGTGGTGCTTGGTGGTCAGCACCACATATCCCATCCCGGTCTCCTTGGCGCGGCGCGCCAGCGCGCGGGCGTCGAAGAGGTCGGGGTCGAAGTGCTCCACGTAGGGGCGGTACTCGTCGTCCGTCAGACGCTCGTAGTTCTGAACCCACTCATGACGCGCCGCGACGCTGTACGCACCGAAGTGCACGAACATCCCGAACCGGGCCTCATCGAACCATTGCTGCCGCATGTGTCCATCCTGGCACAAACATCGGATGTCTGGCGACGAAGAAGCGGATGCCGCCCGAGGGCGACATCCGCTTCGTTCGGATCAGGAGGTCAGCGCGCGGCGCCGCCCTCGCCCCAGGCCGGAGGGCCGGCGACCGCAAAGCGGCCAGACCAGCACAGGGTCCCGGGGCTGCGTCGAGGTCAGCGCGCAGCGCTGCCCTCGACGTAGTCCTCGTCGGACTGCTTCCAGGCGAACAGGGCGCGCAGCTCCTTGCCGGTGGCCTCGATCGGGTGGCCCTGCTCCTTCTCACGGAGGGCGAGGAACTCGGCAGCGCCGTTGTCCTGGTCCTCGATGAAGCGCTTCGCGAAGGCGCCGGACTGGATGTCGGCCAGCACCTCGCCCATGCGGGCCTTCACGCCGGCGTCGATGATGCGCGGGCCGGAGACGTAGTCGCCGAACTCGGCGGTGTCGGAGATCGACCAGCGCTGCTTGGCGATGCCGCCCTCCCACATCAGGTCGACGATGAGCTTCAGCTCGTGCAGCACCTCGAAGTAGGCGATCTGCGGCTGGTAGCCCGCCTCCGTGAGGGTCTCGAAGCCGGCCTGGACCAGGTGGCTCATGCCACCGCACAGCACGGCCTGCTCACCGAACAGGTCGGTCTCGGTCTCCTCGGTGAAGGTCGTCTTGATGACGCCGGCACGGGTGCCGCCGATCGCCTTCGCGTACGAGAGGGCGACGTCCCAGGCCTGGCCGGACGCGTCGCGCTCGACGGCGATGATGTCCGGGATGCCACGGCCGGCGACGAACTCGCGACGCACGGTGTGTCCGGGGGCCTTCGGGGCGATCAGGATCACGTCGACGCCCTCGGGAGCGTCGATGTAGCCGAAACGGATGTTGAAGCCGTGCGCGAAGGCCAGCGTCTTGCCCGCGGTCAGCTTGTCCTTGATCGAGTCGGCGTAGATGCCGCGCTGGTGCTGGTCCGGCGCGAGGATCATGATGAGGTCGGCCCACTCGGCGGCATCCGCCACGGACTTGACCGGGAAGCCGGCCTCCTCAGCCTTGGCGATCGACTTCGAGCCCTCCTTGAGGGCGATCGCGACCTCGACGCCGGAGTCGCGAAGGTTCATCGCGTGCGCGTGACCCTGCGAGCCGTAGCCGACGATCGCGACCTTCTTGCTCTGGATGATCGACAGGTCGGCGTCAGCGTCGTAGAAGATCTCGGTGCTCACTTGTGTTTCTCCTTGATTGTGTACTTCGTCTCGCTCCGCTCGCTCAGCAACCGCCGGGCGAGCGAGTTCTTGGATGTCAGCCGCGCAGCACGCGTTCTGTGATGCTCTTGCCGCCGCGGCCGATGGCGACGAGGCCGGACTGCGCCAGCTCCTTCACGCCGAACGGCTCGAGCGCGCGGAGCAGTGCCTCGACCTTGCCCTTGTCACCGGTGACCTCGATCACCAGCGCGTCCGGCGCGTAGTCGACGACGGAGGCGCGGAACAGGTTCACGACCTCGAGGACGTTCGAGCGGGTGTTGTTGTCGGTGCGCACCTTGATCAGCATGTGGTGGCGCTGCACCGAGGCCGACTGCTCGAGCTCGACGATCTTGATCACGTTGATCAGCTTGTTCAGCTGCTTGGTGACCTGCTCGAGGGGCAGGTCCTCGACGTCCACCACGACGGTGATGCGCGAGACGCCGGGCACCTCGGTCACCCCCACCGCGAGGGATTCGATGTTGAAGCCGCGGCGGGCGAACAGCCCCGCGACGCGGGTCAGCAGACCGGGGCGGTCCTCGACGAGCAGGCTCAGCACGTGCTTCGACATGGTCAGTCCTCCTCGTCGAACGCCGGGGCGTGGTCACGGGCGTACTGGACGTAGCTGTTGCTGACGCCCTGCGGCACCATCGGCCACACCATCGCGTCGGCGCTCACCACGAAGTCGATCACCACCGGGCGATCGTTCGTCTCGAGAGCCGTCTGGATCGCGGCATCCACGTCCTCCTCCTTCTCGACCCGCAGGGCGAGGCAGCCGTAGGCCTCGGCGAGCTTCACGAAGTCGGGGATGCGGGCGGTGCCGTGGCCGGTGTTCAGGTCGGTGTTCGAGTGGCGGCCGTCGTAGAACAGCGTCTGCCACTGCCGCACCATGCCGAGCGACGAGTTGTTGATGATCGCGACCTTGATCGGGATGTTGTTGATGACGCAGGTGGCGAGCTCCTGGTTGGTCATCTGGAAGCATCCGTCGCCGTCGATCGACCACACCACGCGGTCGGGCTCGGCGACCTTGGCGCCCATCGCCGCCGGAACCGAGTAGCCCATGGTGCCGGCTCCGCCGGAGTTGAGCCAGGAGTTCGGGCGCTCGTACTTGATGAACTGCGCGGCCCACATCTGGTGCTGGCCGACGCCTGCGGCGTAGATCGCCTCGGGGCCGGTGAGCTCGCCGATCCGCTGGATCACGTACTGCGGCGACATGAGGCCGTCCTCGGGCTGCGAATAGCCGAGCGGGAACTCGGTGCGCAGGCCGTCGAGGTAGGACCACCACTCCTCGATGTCGGGCTTCGCGCCCGCCGTGATGCCGCGGTAGGCCGTGTCGAGGTCAACGAGGACCTCGCGCAGGTCGCCCACGATCGGAACGTCGGCGGTGCGGATCTTCGAGATCTCGGCCGGGTCGATGTCGACGTGCACGACCTTCGCGTTCGGGGCGAACAGCGACGCCTTGCCGGTGACGCGGTCGTCGAACCGCGCGCCGAGCGAGACGATGAGATCGGACTCCTGCAGCGCCAGCACGGCCGGAACCGTGCCGTGCATGCCCGGCATGCCCAGGTGCTGCTGGTGCGAGTCGGGGAAGGCGCCGCGCGCCATCAGCGTGGTCACGACCGGCGCGCCGGTCGACTCCGCCAGCGCGTACAGCTGCTCGGAGGCCTTGCCGCGGATCACGCCGCCGCCGACGTAGAGCACCGGCTTCTTGGACTCGGCCAGCAGTGCGGCCGCGGCCTGGATCTGCTTGCCGTGCGCCTTCGTCACCGGGCGGTAGCCGGGCAGATCCACCTTCGGCGGCCACACGAACGGCGCGACCTGCTGCTGGGCGTCCTTCGTGATGTCCACGAGCACCGGGCCGGGGCGACCGGTCGAGGCGATCTCGAACGCCGCGGCGATGGCACCGGGGATCTCGGTGGCGTCCTTCACGAGGAACGAATGCTTCGTCACCGGCATGGTGATGCCGACGATGTCGGCCTCCTGGAACGCGTCGGTGCCCATCAGGGTCGAGAAGACCTGTCCGGTGATCGCCACGATCGGGATCGAGTCCATGTAGGCGTCCGCGATCGCGGTCACGAGGTTGGTGGCCCCCGGGCCGGAGGTCGCGATGGTCACGCCCACCTTGCCGGATGCGGTGGCGTAGCCCTCTGCGGCGTGTCCGCCGCCCTGCTCGTGCCGGACGAGTACGTGGCGGACGCCCGTGGAGTCCATGAGCGGGTCGTACACGGGCATGATCGCGCCGCCGGGGATGCCGAAGACGTCGGTGACGCCGAGCTTCTCGAGCGAGCGGACGACGGCGTCGGCCCCGGAGATCTCCGGGGCTGCGGCAGGACGGGCGGGAGGCCGTGGCACGGCCGGGGCGGAGTCAGCAGTCATGTGTCATTCCTGATGTGATCTGGCGGAATCGTCGGGATGCCGGGAAACTCAACCGGTGGTGGCTCCTTCTGCAGCGGAGCGCACGAGTCGGGAGTACTTGGCGAGAACGCCTCGGGTGTAGCGCGGAGGAAGCGGCTCCCAGCCCTCACGGCGGGAGCTCAGCTCGGACTCGTCGACGAGTAGGTCGAGAGCACGAGCCGCGATATCGACCCGAATAAGATCACCATCGCGCACGAAGGCGATGGGACCAGCGTCCACCGCTTCGGGTGCTATGTGGCCGATGCACAGGCCGGTTGTGCCGCCTGAGAATCGTCCGTCTGTCAAGAGTAGTACATCTTTTCCGAGCCCCGCGCCCTTGATGGCCGCGGTGATGGCGAGCATCTCCCGCATGCCGGGGCCGCCCTTGGGTCCCTCGTAACGGATCACGATGACGGTGCCGGGCTCGATCGACCCCTCGGCGACGGCGTCCATCGCGGCCCGCTCGCGCTCGAACACGCGCGCCTTGCCCTCGAAGACGGCGGCGTCGAAGCCGGCGGTCTTCACGACGGCGCCCTCGGGTGCCAATGAGCCGTGCAGGATCGTCAGGCCACCGGTGGCGTGGATCGGGTTGTCGAAGGTGTGGATGACCTCACCGTCGATCGGCAGCGGGTCGAGCTCTGCGAGGTTCTCCGCGAGGGTCTTCCCGGTGACGGTGAGCGCGTCGCCGTGCAGCAGGCCCTCGTCGAGCATCGCCTTCATGATCACCGGGATGCCGCCGTGCCGATCGACGTCGTTCATGACGTACTTTCCGAAGGGCTTCATGTCGGCGACGTGCGGAACCCTGTCGCCGATCCGGTTGAAGTCGTGCAGGCTCAGCTCGACGTCGGCTTCGCGGGCGATCGCGAGCAGGTGCAGCACCACGTTGGTCGAGCCGCCGAGCGCCATCGCCAGGGCGATCGCGTTCTCGAACGCCTCCTTGGTGAGGATGTCGCGGGTCGTGATGCCCTGACGGAGCAGGTTGACGACAGCCTCACCGGAGCGATGCGCATAGTAGTCACGGCGGCGGTCCGCCGCCGGCGGGGCGGCGGAGCCGGGAAGGCTCAGACCGAGCGCCTCGGCGACCGACGCCATCGTGTTGGCGGTGTACATGCCGCCGCAGGCGCCTTCGCCGGGTGCGATCGCGCACTCGATGCGCTTCAGGTCCTCCTCGCTCATGAGGCCGGCGCGACAGGCGCCGACAGCCTCGAACGAGTCGATGATCGTGACGTCCTTCTCGGTGCCGTCGGAGAGCTTGACCCAGCCGGGCGCGATGGATCCCGCGTAGAGGAACACGCTGGACAGGTCGAGCCTGGCGCTGGCCATGAGCATCCCGGGGATCGACTTGTCACAACCGGCCAGGAGCACCGAGCCGTCCAGACGCTCCGCCATCATCACGGTCTCGACGGAGTCGGCGATGACCTCGCGCGAGACCAGCGAGAAGTGCATGCCCTCGTGGCCCATCGAGATGCCGTCCGAGACGGAGATGGTGCCGAACTGCAGCGGGTAGCCGCCGCCGGAGTGCACGCCCTCCTTCGCGCCCCGCGCGAGGCGGTCGAGGCTGAGGTTGCAGGGCGTGATCTCGTTCCAGCTGGACGCGATGCCGATCTGCGGCTTGTCCCAGTCGGCATCGCCCATGCCGACGGCGCGGAGCATGCCCCGGGAGGTGGTGGCCTCGATCCCGTCGGTGACGACCCTGCTGCGGGGCTTGATGTCGATCTCTGCAGTGGCGTCGGACGCGCCCTCGGGTGCTTCGTGGAAGGACATGACGGAAGTCTATTCCCGACCGGCGCGGCGCTCGTCCGCGACGACGCCGAGGAGGGCCGCCATCTGCTGCGGATTCTCCACCCGCAGCGCGGCCGCGCTCTCCCCCGCGCCGACCCGCACGCCCAGGTCGCCGGGCTCCAGCGAGCGCAGCGCGTCCTCGTCGGTGACGTCGTCTCCGGCGAACAGGACGGCGGTGGCACCGAACCGGGCTCGGAGCGTCGCGATCGCGGCGTCCTTGCCCTCCTGCCGCGAGGAGAACTCGAGGATGCGGCTGCCGGTGCGGCGCCGCCAATGCGGGGCGCGACGCGCCATCAGCTGGTCGACGGCGGAGAACGCCTGCGTCTCCACCGCGACGTCCGCCGATCGCCCGTGGACGCCGAGGCCGTAGGTCTTGCGCTCCAGCTCGACGCCCGGATACGCGGCGAGGAGCTCCTCGACATCCGTCCAGAGCTGTTCGCGCAGCTCGCGCTCCTCGGGCGGGTCGGCCGGCTCGGTCGCCCCGACCCCGGGGGTCCATTCCTGTGCGCCGTGCGAGCCCGCTAGCACCACCGGAGAGTCGTCGTCGTGCTCGGCGATGATCCGGAGGTGGTCGAGAGTGCGCCCGGAGACCAGGGCCACCAGCGTGTCCGGCAGCGCGGCCAGGCGCTCGACTGCGGCGGCCGCCTCGGGCACCGCGCGGGCGCTCATAGCGTCGGCGACCAGCTCGGACAGCGTGCCGTCGAAGTCCAGGGCGACGAGCAGCCGCGGCGTGCGGGCGACCGCCGCGAGCCCAGCATCCGCTGCTCCGGGGATCCAGGCGCGGGTCACGAGCGCGCCTTCTTGGCGCGCGCGTCGGCGAGCGCGTCGAGGAACGACGTGGACCACGCGTCCACGTCGTGCTCGAGCACGCGCTTGCGCAGAGAGCGCATCCGCCTGCCCTGCTCGGAGGGCGGCATCTCGATCGCCGTCATGATGGCCTCCTTGAGGCCCTCGATGTCGTGCGGGTTCACGCGCACGGCCTGCCGCAGCTCGTCGGCGGCGCCGGTGAACTCGCTGAGCACCAGCGCTCCCCTGTTGTCGAACCGGGTGGCGACGTACTCCTTGGCGACGAGGTTCATCCCGTCCCGCAGCGCGGTGACGAGCATGACGTCGGCAGCGAGGTAGAGCGCGACCATCTCCTCGCGCGGATACCCCTGGTGCAGGTAGCGGATCGCCGTATGCCCCGTCGTGTCGTAGTCTCCGTTGATACGCGCGACGGCGAGCTCGATCTCGTCGCGCAGCTGCATGTAGGCGTTGACGCGCTCCCTGCTGGGGCTGGCGACCTGCACGAAGGTGACGTCCTCGACCGAGAGACGACCCTGATCGAGCAGCTCACCGTACGCCTTGACCCGGTGCCGGATGCCCTTGGTGTAATCCAGCCGGTCCACACCCAGCAGGATGCGCTTCGGATGCCCGAGCTCCGCGCGGATCTCGGCGGCTCTGGCCCGGATGTCGGGGCGCTGGGCGAGTTCTCGGTAGGGCGTGGTGTCGATGGAGATCGGGAACGCCTTCACCAAGGGGGTGTGCCCGTCGGCCTTGTTGACCGTGGATGCCTTGACCTCGTGCCGCAGCCGACGACGGACGGCGGTGAGGAAGTTGGTGGCGTCCTGCGCGCGCTGGAAGCCGATCACGTCGGCGCCGAGCAGGCCGTGCAGCACCTGGTCACGCCACGGCAGTTGCGCGTACAGCCCGTGGGTCGGGAACGGGATGTGATGGAAGTATCCGATCGTGACGTCCGGCCGGAGTTCGCGGATCATCGCCGGAGCGAGTTGCAACTGGTAGTCGTGCACCCAGATCGTCCCGCCCTCGGCGCATGCGGCGGCTGCTGCCTCCGCGAACCGGCGGTTCACTCGCACGTAGGCGTCCCACCACTCGCGGTGATACTGCGGCGGTGCGATGACATCGTGGTAGAGCGGCCAGATCGTGTCGTTGGAGAAACCCTCGTAATAGTCCGCGATCTCCTCACCGCTCAGCGTGACCGGGATCAACCGGATGCCGTCTGCGGTGAACGGCTGGATCTCCAGGTCGGGCTGCCCGGCCCAGCCCACCCAGGCGCCGTCGACGCTGCGCATCATCGGCTCGAGCGCGGCCACGAGTCCGCCGGGCGACGTGCGCCAGCTCTCCTCGCCGTCAGGGGTGACGACCCTGTCCACGGGCAGCCTGTTGGCCACCACCACGAACTCCGCCTGTTCGCTGCGCGACACGGATCCTCCCGTCCTGTCGCCGACGACGGCGACCTCCCTTACAGGTCTACAGGCTATCGAGCGAGGCGGCGCGGTGAGTTCAGCACGTGGTTGGCGACGCCTGCGACGACCACGATGGCCGCGGCGAGGATCGGCAGGTACAGTGCGGCGGTCGTACCGGCGGTCTCGGCGAGCCGGCCGGTGACCGCCGCTCCGAGGGACTGTCCGACGATGATCGAGGAGCCGAGCATGGTCATGACCGTCGCCGAGCGGCCGGCCGGCGTGTGCGCGGCGCCGAAGCTGTACTGCGTCACCAGGGTCGGGCCGATGCCGATGCCCATCAGTCCCAGCGCCAGGCTCATGCTCGGCACATCGTGGACGACGAACAGCAGGAGGGTGCCCGCGAACAGGATCCCGGAGAACACCAGCCACCGGTTCCGCAGGCTGAAGCTCGGCGGCAGTAAGGCGACACCGAGGGCGAGCACGGCCGAGCCGACGCCCATCACGCCGTACAGGAGCCCGGCCTGCTCGGGGTGGCCGCGGTCCTCCATGAAGCTCGTCAGCGCCGTGAGCATGGTGCCGAAGAACAGTCCGACACCGAACATGCCCACGACGACCACCAGCAGTCGCGCCCGGAACAGCTCGCGCACGGGCGCCACGGCCGCGCCATCGGCCTTCCGCGCCGCGGAGATGTGCGCACCACTCGGATGCAGCGCGAACGCGCCGACGAACAGGACTGTGAGCGCCGCGCCGATCACCAGCGGTGCCCACGGTGCGATCAGCGAGGCGAGCACGCCGACGAGGAACGGTCCGAACACGAACACGGTCTCGTCCGCGGCGGACTCGTAGGCCATCGTCGAGCCGATCACCTTCGGCTGCCTCGAGCGCGGCATGTTCTCGGTGATCATGGTGACCAGTCGCGAGCGCGACATCGGCGCCACCTGCGGCGCGGTGGCGCCGATCGCGAAGGCGGCGAGCAGCATGACGGCGTCGGGTACGTCGCTGTATACCGCGAGGGTGAACAGCACGAGAGCCGCGGCGTTCGCGAGGGCGATGATCAGCAGCACCGGACGCTGCCCGAAGCGGTCGGCGGCGGCGCCCAGCAGCGGGCCGATGCAGGCGGTGCCGAGACCGACGGCGGCGGACGTGAGTCCGCCCAGCGAGATGGAGCCGCGGGCGGAGACAGCGAGCGTGAGCACGCCGACGACCATCATGGCGAACGGCAGCCGCGCGACGAACGCGATGAGGAAGTACGGGATGCCGGCCAGACGGATCAGGCTCGGTGACGAAGTGGTCTGTGTCATGGCTCTCGCGCGCCGGATCGGCGCGGGGTCGGGTGCCGCCGTTATCCGTCGGGGTGCCGACGGCCGGAAGATACACAGCTGGCGGATGCGTGGCATCCGTCGACCATTCTACCGGGCGCGTCCGATCCGGACCCGCTAGCGTGGATGCATGCGCTACCTGTTCAGCACCGGCCTGTTCGCCGCGATCTCCGCAGGGATCTCGCTGCTGCGCGGCACCCGCGATGCGCCGATCACGTGGCGGGCGCTGCTCGCCTGGGCGAGCTGGGCCATCACTCTCGCCTTCGCGATCGGCGCCGTCGTCGACATGCGCCGCGATGAGCGCGGCGTCGCCGTCGCGGTCGACTCCCCCATCGCCCCTGTCCAGGCGAAGAGGGCGAGGAAACAGGCGAAGCAGATCGAGAAGACCGCGAAGGCGACGAAGCGCTGAGAGTCAGCGCATGAGGATCAGCGCCTCGCCCTGACCGCCGCCGCCGCACAGGCCGACGGCGACCGTGCCGGAGCCGCGACGGACCAGTTCGTGCGCCATGTGCACGACGAGCCTGTTGCCGCTGGCGCCGATCGGGTGCCCGATCGCGATGCCTCCGCCGTGGATGTTCACGATGTCCTCGCTGAGGCCCAGTTCCTGTTGCGAGCGTGCGACCACTGCGCCGAAGGCCTCGTTGATCTCGACGATATCGAGATCCGCGGGTGTGATGCCCTGCTTCTCGCAGGCGCGCTCGATCGCGCGTGCCGGCTGCGCCTGCAGCGAGTTGTCCGGACCCGCGGTCTGTCCACTCGCGCCGACCACGGCGAGCACCTCCCAGCCCTTCGCCTCGGCGTTCTCGCGGGTGGTGAGGATCACCGACGATGCGCCGTCGGAGATCTGCGAGGAGTTTCCTGCAGTGATCGTGCCGCCCTCCACGAAGGCGGGACGCAGCGTCGCGAGCGTCTCCATTGTGGTCTCGGGGCGCACGCCCTCGTCGCGGGTCAGCACGACGGGGTCTCCCTTGCGCTGCGGCACCTCGACGGCGACGATCTCGGCGTCGAAGAGGCCGGCCTCAGCCGCCGCGGCGGCGCGCTGGTGCGAGAGCTCGGCGACCCGGTCCTGCGTCTGGCGAGTCTGCTCGTACCGAGGGTTCTGGCGCTCGGTGGATGCCCCCATGCTCTCCTTGTCGTAGACGTCGGTGAGGCCGTCGTACGCCATGTGGTCGAGCACCTCGACACTGCCGTAGGTCCAGCCGTCACGCGAGCCCATCAGCAGATGCGGCGCGCGCGTCATCGACTCCATGCCGGCCGTCACGACCGTGGTCGCGTCGCCGAGACGGATCATGCGCGCGGCGTCGATGATCGCCGTGAGGCCGGACAGGCAGACCTTGTTCACCGAGCTCGCCGGCACGTCCCAGCCGATCCCGGCGCCGATGGCGGCCTGGCGGGCGGGATTCTGCCCCGAGCCTGCCGGCAGCACCTGGCCGACGATCACGGCGTCGACCTCCGACGGGTCGATCCCGCCCTGCGCCAGTGCGCCCTTGATGGCGAGCGAGCCCAGCTGCGGCGCGGTGAAGCCCGCCAGCTGACCCTTGAGCCGCCCCTGCGGGGTGCGGGCGGCCGCGACGATGACGATGTCGCTCATGAGTTCTCCTCCAGTTCGCGCTTCTCGACCAGCGCAGTCGAGACGATCAGTTCGGGTTCGGTCGCGTCGATCACGTCCTGCACCGAGACGCCGGGCGCGGTCTCGACCAGCACCAGCCCCTCATCCGTGACGTCGATCACGGCGAGGTCGGTGATGATCCGGTGCACCACGCCGCGCCCGGTGAGCGGCAGTGAGCAGTCGTTGACGATCTTCGCGCTGCCGTCCTTGGCGACGTGCTCCATCAGCACGATCAGCCGGCCGGCGCCGTGCACGAGGTCCATCGCGCCGCCCGGTCCCTTGACCATCTTGCCCGGGATCATCCAGTTGGCGAGGTCGCCGCGGGCCGAGACCTGCATGGCGCCGAGGATCGCGGCGTCGATCTTGCCGCCGCGGATCATGCCGAAGCTCGTCGCGGAGTCGAAGTACGCCGCCCCCGGCAGCGTCGTGACGGTCTCCTTACCGGCGTTGATGAGGTCGGGGTCGACGTTCTCCTCGGTGGGGTACGGGCCGACGCCGAGGATGCCGTTCTCGGACTGCAGCACCACGGTGACACCCGCGGGCACGTAGTTGGGCACGAGCGTGGGCAAGCCGATGCCGAGGTTGACGTAGGCGCCGTCCTGCAGCTCCAGCGCTGCGCGGGCAGCCATCTCGTTGCGGGTGAGCGCCATGTCAGTTCGCCTCCGTGATCGTGCGCCGTTCGATGCGCTTCTCGATGCCGGTGCCGACCTCCACGACGCGATGCACGTAGATGCCGGGCAGGTGGATGCAGTCGGGGTCGAGCTCGCCGGGTTCGACCAGTTCTTCGACCTGCGCGATGCAGATGCGCCCCGCCTGCGCCGCGAGCGGGTTGAAGTTGCGCGCGGCCTTGTTGAAGATCAGGTTCCCGTGCCGGTCACCGCGCCAGGCATGGACGAGGGCGAAGTCGGTGGCGATCGACTCCTCGAGCACGTAGTCATGCGGAGTGCCACCGAGCGAGAAGCTGCGCACCTCCTTCACTGGGGACTCGACCGCGACGCCGCCGGTGCCGTCGTAGCGGCGCGGCAGGCCTCCCTCGGCCACCTGCGTGCCGACGCCGGTCTGCGTGAAGAACGCGGCGATGCCGGCGCCGCCGGCGCGCAGCTTCTCTGCGAGCGTGCCCTGCGGGGTGAGCTCGAGTTCCAGTTCGCCGGAGAGGAACTGCCGTTCGAACTCCTTGTTCTCGCCGACATACGACGAGGTCATCTTGCGGATGCGCTGCGCGCCGAGCAGGATGCCGAGCCCCCAGTCGTCCACGCCGCAGTTGTTGCTGACGATGCTGAGGTCGCTCGTGCCCTGCGCGTGCAGAGCCTCGATGAGCTTCATCGGGTTGCCGGACAGGCCGAATCCGCCGACAGCCAGCGACGCTCCGTCGGGGATGTCTGCGACCGCCTCCGTGGCAGATGCCCATTGCTTGTCGATCACGCGTCACTCCTTCGTGATGGGGTACTCCTCCAGCATCCGCCTCCGCCCGAGGCTCCGGCAAACGGATGCTTGCGATGTGGTCGCGGTGCCGACTAGCGTCCACATTATGGAATCGTCTTCGACGGCCAGACGCACGGTGCCGGGCGCACAGGCGGTCGCGCGCGCGTCGCGCCTGCTGCGGCTGGTCACCGCCGCGGCGGACGGCGCCTCGCTGCAGACGCTCGCCCGTGACGCAGAGCTCAGCCGGTCGACCGCGCACCGACTGCTGACCGCGCTGCAGGTGGAGGGCCTGGTCGACCAGGATCGTGCCACCGCCCTGTGGATGCCGGGACCCGAGCTGTATCTGATGGGCACCGTCGCCGCAGCGCGCTACGACGTGACCGAACTCGCACGCGACATCGTGCGGTCTCTGGCGGTCAAGACCGAAGAGAGTGCCTTCCTCTCCGTGCGACGCGCGGACGAGACCGTCTGTCTGCTGCGCGAGGAGGGGTCGTTTCCGATCCGCTCTTTCGTGCTCAGCGAGGGCGT
This sequence comes from Microbacterium sp. MAH-37, assembly GCF_009758255.1. Classification (GTDB taxonomy): domain Bacteria; phylum Actinomycetota; class Actinomycetes; order Actinomycetales; family Microbacteriaceae; genus Microbacterium. The sequence continues at coordinate 135,372 of NZ_WSEN01000007.1, read as the reverse complement.
GCGGTTCCCGCTCGGCGTCGCCAGCGCCGGCCTCGCCATCCTCTCGTTCCTCCCTGACCACGATGTGGATGCCTATCTCGACCGGCATCCGGAGCTGCCGGAACGATGGGGGCGCACGCATGCGCAGCGTCCGTTGCGCACCCGGCTGGCCGAGACGAAGGCGCGGGGCTACTCCGTGAACCCCGGCCTGATCGTGGAGGGCTCCTGGGGCATGGGCGCCGCGGTCTTCGACCGCGACGGCCGCCCGGAGTGGGCGCTCAGCCTCACCGGCGTCGAGTTCCGGTTCGGACCGGACCGGCTCCCCCAGCTCGGCCGCACCCTGCTCGCACACGCGCACCAGCTCTCCTCACGGATCGCGGGCTCGCGGCGCCCCTGATACATACCAGGCGGTATATACTCTTTGGTATGGATCGCGACGAGATCATCCCCACGCTGGTGCTGTCGTCGTACGCGCTCGGGCGGATCGCCGCCCAGGAAGCGCGAAACGACGCACCGGCCGCCCAATGGCGCGTGCTCAGCCTGCTCGAGGAGTCCCCGGCGCAGCGCGTCGGTGCACTCGCGGCCGCCGCGCGCACCACGCAGCCCGGGATGACCCGGCTGATCGGCGACCTGGAGCGCGCGGGACTCGTCGCACGGACACCCGACCCGGAGGACTCGCGCGCCACGCTCGTGACGATCACCGGCGAGGGACGACGGGTGATGCACGCCTGGCGGACCGATTTCCGCGCCACGCTCGCCCCGCGCTTCGCCGGGCTGGACGACGCGGACTGGGCGGCCCTCGCCCGTGCGGCGCAGATCCTGCACGACCACAGCCGAGAGACAGGAGACGCAGTATGAGCACGACGACGGGATCGGTCTGGAAACAGCCCGCGCAGGTGTGGGCGGTGGCGTTCGCCTGCGTCGTGGCGTTCATGGGCATCGGCCTGGTCGACCCGATCCTGCCGGCCATCGCCGAGTCGCTGAAGGCGACGCCGGTCGAGACCGAACTGCTCTTCACCAGTTACCTGCTCGTCACCGGTCTTGCGATGCTCATCACCAGCTGGGTGTCCAGCCGCATCGGCGCCAAGGCCACGCTGCTCACCGGACTCGGCCTCATCGTCGTCTTCGCGCTCCTCTGCGCGACCAGCGGCAGCGTCGAGGCCGTGATCGGATTCCGCGCCGGCTGGGGCCTCGGCAACGCCCTGTTCATCTCCACCGCCCTCGCGACCATCGTGGGCGCGGCATCCGGCGGCAGCGCCGCGGCCATCGTCCTCTACGAGGCCGCACTGGGCCTGGGCATCGCGGTCGGCCCGCTGCTGGGTGGCCTGCTCGGCGAGGTCAGCTGGCGCGGTCCGTTCTTCGGCGTCGTCGTGCTGATGGCCATCGGCTTCATCGCCGTGCTCACCCTGGTGCGCGGCAAGGGCGAGAAGCGCGAGCCGGTGCCGTTCTCGGCACCGTTCACCGCCCTCGGCCGGCCGGCCCTCGCGATCCTCGCCGTGACCGCGCTGTTCTACAACATCGGCTTCTTCGTGCTGCTGGCGTTCTCGCCGTTCCCGCTCGGCTTCGGCGCGATGGGCATCGGCTTCACGTTCTTCGGCTGGGGCGTCGCCCTCGCGATCACCAGCGTCTGGGTCGCGCCGGTGCTGATGCGCCGGATGCGCCGCACCACGATCATCCTCACCGTGCTGCCGCTGCTGGCGATCGACCTGGTCGTCGCCGGCCTGGTCGTGGCCGACGCGATGTGGCTCGTCGCCTGCATCATCGTCGGCGGTCTGCTGCTCGGCATCATGAACACCGTGCTCACCGAGGCCGTCATGGAGGCGACGGATCTGCCGCGCTCGGTGGCGTCCTCGTCGTACTCGGCCGTGCGGTTCCTCGGCGGCGCCGCCGCCCCGCCGATCGCCGCGCTGCTGTGGCACCACTACAACGCCACCGTGCCGTACCTGTTCGCCGCGGCCTCGGTGCTGATCGCGGCCCTCACGGTGCTGCTCGGTCGCAAGGTGCTCTCGCACATCGACGATGAGAGCGAAGGCCCGGGCGAGGACGCTGAGGCTATCCTCGTGGGGGATGCGGCCTGATCCGCCGCTCCCCCCGATCCGAGGAGACGATGACGTCGTGACCACCGAGCAGACCCTTCCCCCGCGCAGCCGTATCGTGGCCGAGCATCTCGCCGCAGCAGGCGTCGACACCCGAGTCGTCGTCCTTCCCGACTCGGCGCGCACCGCGGCCGAGGCCGCGCGGGCGGTGGGCTGCGCGGTCGGCGCCATCGCGAACAGCCTCGTGCTCACCGCAGACGGCGCTCCCGTGCTGGTGATGACCAGCGGTGCGCACCGGGTCGACTTCGGCGTCCTGAGCGCCGCGCTCGGCGCCGCCGAGGTCGCCATGGCCCCCGCCGCGCTCGTGCGCGAGGTCACCGGCCAGGCGATCGGAGGCGTGGCCCCGGTGGGGCATCCCGCGCCGCTGCGCACCTTCATCGACGAGGATCTGCAGCAATACGCGCAGATCTGGGCGGCGGCGGGCACCCCGCACTCGGTGATGCCGCTCACGTTCGAGCAGCTGCGCACGCTGACCGGCGGAGAACTGGTGCGGGTGACCTGAGCGGCCTACTCGACCATCAGGTCGTCGATCTCCAGGTCGTCGTCGAGCAGGCAGTACACGGTCAGGTCGGGGAAGTTGTCGCTGGCGACGTAGAGCAGCGTGATGCCGCCGTCGCCGAAGACGACGACGCCGTCCAATGCGATGTCGTCCGCAAGGTCGGTGAGCAGGTCGTCGAGGTCGGACTCGTCGTCCTCCGCGGCGGCCTCGGCGAGGGCCCTGACGACGTCGCGCTCGATGCCGTCGAGCGTCTCCTCGGTGAGCCGCGCGAGTGCGTGTTCGGCGGTGGACTGCATCTCATCGAGGTCCGGAAGATTCTCCGGGTCTATCCCTCCGCCGCCGTCGTCATCGTCCTCGTCGTCGAGATCGTCGTCTTCCCCCTCGTCGAGGTCGAAGTCGTCGTCGAAGTCGTACTGCACCGTGACGCGTCGCCCACCGGGAAGCTCGGCGATCGCTGTGAGCGCGCCATCCTCGTCGGTGTCGATCTCATCGAGTTCGATCATGAGAGCCTCCTCGTGAAGGCCATGATCCCACCAGGATGCACGGGACGGAAGAGCCCGAGGGTGAACGGCGGACGAAGGAGCTCGGCACCCTCTGGAAGACTGCTCGGATGGATCGACTCCTCCTCGTGCGTCACGCTCAGGCCGACGGCCATGACGGCGCCGACCCCGCGCTCAGTACGACCGGCGAGCATCAGGCGGCCCTGCTCGCCGAACGGCTCTCCGCCGAACCCGTGCTCCGCGTGCTCAGCAGCCCGAGGCGCCGGGCCCGGCAGACCGCGTCCACCGTATCCGAACGTCTGGGCCTGCCGCTCGAGGTCGCCCCTGTCCTCGACGACCGCACGCCGATGCCCTCCGCGGAGCGCTGGAGCGACTATCCGGCGCACCGGTGGCAGTGGCTGCAGGAGACCCCCGTCGAGGAGCAGGACGAGGACGGCCGCGTGCTGCGCGACGCCTGGACTCGGATCGCCGGGATGCTGGACGGCCGCGGCGAGGGTGCGCTGATGGTGGTGACCCATGCGTTCGTCGTCGGCAGCTTCGTCGCCGCAGCGCTATCGGCGCCGCCAGCGGCGTGGATGCTGCTCCCGGTCGGGAATGCGGCGGTCACCGAGCTGCAGCTCCGCTCGAACGGCGAGATCGCCGTCACTCGGTTCAACGACGCCGCTCACCTCGGAGCGGCAGCCTGACGACGCGCCCGGGAGGACGGCGCGGATTTGTCCGCGACCCCGCCGCCTGGTAACGTAATTCCTCGTTGCCGGACACGGCAGCGAGCACCTCTAGCTCAATCGGCAGAGCAACTGACTCTTAATCAGTGGGTTCAGGGTTCAAGTCCCTGGGGGTGCACCGATAACCCCGTCTCATCAGGTTCTTGATGAGACGGGGTTTCTCGTTGTCACGTCGTTCTCACACGTAGGCCCACTATCCTGAGACCGTGACCTCCTCCCCCGAGAACAGCTCCGTCGATGCCGACCTCGAGCTCGCTCTGCGTCTGGCCGACGCGGCGGATGCGCAGTCGCTGCCGCGATTCGACGCGGCCGACCTCGAGGTGTCGCTGAAGGCCGATCGGTCCCACGTCACGGATGCCGATCTCGCCACGGAGCGTGCCATCCGCGACCTGCTCGCCGCCGAGCGACCGGGTGACGGAATCCTCGGCGAGGAGTTCGGCACGGGCGGTGGCACGCACCGGCAGTGGATCATCGATCCGATCGACGGCACGGCGAACTTCCTGCGCGGAGTGCCGCTGTGGGGCACCATGATCTCGCTGGCGATCGACGGAGAGCCCCGCCTGGGCGTCGTCAGCATGCCGGCCCTCGGACGCCGCTGGTGGGGCATCGTCGACCGCGGCGCCTGGACCAACGGCGACGGCGGCTACCGGCCGATCCAGGTGTCGCAGGTGGCATCCCTCGACGAGGCGAGCGTGAGCTTCCAGAGCATCACGCAGTGGGCCGATGCCGGGCAGCTGCCCGCGCTGCTCACCCTTGCCGAGCGCGTCTGGCGCGATCGCGCCTACGGCGACGTGTACAGCTACATGCTGCTCGCCGAGGGGCGCCTCGAGATGGTCGCCGAGTTCGACGTCAAGGAGTACGACATCGCCGCGGCCGTGGCGATCGTCCGCGCCGCCGGTGGCCGCTTCAGCGCGTTCGACGGATCCGACTCGATCACCGACCGCTCCGCCCTCGCCACCAACGACGTCCTGCACGACGCCGTCCTCGAACTCACTCGCAACGCTGCGAGCTGATCCGACTCGGTGACGCCCCCGCGTCCCGACCGACCCGACAAGAGACGATGACCCCCCGCATCCCCCTCGCCGCCACCGGCTTCCTCGCCCTCGCCCTCGCGATCACCGCCTGCGCGCCCACGCCCGATCCGGCCCCGACGAAGACCACGACGGCCGAGAAGCCCGTCGAGGCGCCGCCGGCGACCGCCGCCGCGGAGGAACCCGATCCCGCGCCGACCAAGGGCGCCGAACCGACCTGCGACACGATCATCTCGGCCGGCACGGTGAAGGCCTTGAAGGAGCAGGGCTGGACGGCCGAGCCCACCGAGTTCACCCTCGGCGAGCTCGTCCTCGACGGCGGGATCATGTGCAGCTGGGCCGACTACTCCGCTGCCTCGGATCACGGCCAGCAGTACGGCTGGGCCCCCATCGACGCGAAGACCGCGAACGATGTGCAGTCCCAGATGCTCGCGGAGGGCTGGCAGCGCATCGACGGTGAGGACGGATTCATCACCGAGGACCCGAAATACGCATTCGCCACCGATGAGGACGGCTACGGAGTCACCTACGAGTTCGGCGACGGCTGGGTGAAGTACGCCGACACGAAGCAGGGACTCATCCTCGTCGACTGGAAGTGACCTGCACCTGACACACGAAGAACGCGCGACGGCTGCAGGGCCGTCGCGCGTTCTTCGTCAGTGGTTCAGCTGTCCTGCGACCAGTTGTTCGTGCGTCGGGTCGCCGAGCCGCGCTGGCGCATGAGAAGGCCGAGCGCGAGGCTGACGATCAGGATGCCGGCGACGAAGACCACGCCCTGGAAGGCCTCGAGACCGAACGACAGGCCGAGCAGGTAGATTCCGCCGACGAACATGATGATGAAGGCGATGAATGCGGCCATGACGGTCCTCTCGGAATCGGGCAGTGTCCCTCCAGCTTAGCGCCGACGGCCCGCTACGTTTGATCCAGGATGCTGACGCGCGGATGCGTACGCACGCAGGGAGGAGCCCGGGATGACCGCTTCGCAGACCGCACGCCGCGGACGTCCCGGCTACAGCCGGGATCAGGTGCTGCGGATCGCCGTGGCCCTGTTCAACGAACAGGGGTACGACGCGACCTCGGTCTCGGACCTCGCCACACGGCTCGGACTGACCAAGTCCGCCCTCTACCACCACTTCGACTCGAAGGAGCAGCTGCTCGAGCTCGCGCTGGACAGCGCGCTGGGCGGCCTGGAGGGCGCGCTGGACGAGGCGATGGCGTGCGACGGCGTATCCGAGCAGCTCGATGAGGCCATCCGCGGCGCGGTGCGCGTGCTCACCGCGCAGCAGCCTCAAGTCACCCTGCTTCTTCGTCTGCGCGGGAACAGTCCCGTAGAGCTCGCCGCGCTGCAGCGTCGTCGCGCCTTCGACCAGCGCGTGTCCTCACTCGTGCGCAGAGCGCAGCACGAGGGCCTGCTGCGCGACGACATCGGCGCCGGCACCATCACACGGCTGATCTTCGGCATGATCAACTCGATCGTGGAGTGGTACCGGCCAGACGGAGCGATCGATCCGCAGGGCCTCGCCGACGATGTGCTCTCCGTGGCGATCGAAGGGCTGCGGCGGTCTACTTCCCGGTGAACACCGGCGCGCGGCGGGCGAGGAATGCCTCGACCGCGTCCCTGTGATCCTGCGTGTCGCCGGCGCGCGCCTGGGAGACCGCCTCCGCCTCCAGTGCCGCCTCCAGCGCCGCGGCATCCAGCAGCAGCCGCTTGCTTTCGCGGTACGCCGCCGTCGGCCCCTGGGCGAGCAGTCCGGCGATCTCGCGCGCCCTGGCGCGCGGGTCCTCCGCGATCTCCCCGGTGATCCCCCAGGCGACCGCCTCCTGCGGCCCGAACATGCGCGGCAGCAGGATCAGCTCACGGGCGCGCGCCTCGCCGACCGCGCGCGGCAGCGTGTATGACAGGCCCGTGTCGAAGGTCAGCCCGATGCCGGTGAACGCGGTGCCGAGCTTCGCTCCCGGGCCGAACACGCGCAGGTCGCTGGCCAGCGCCAGCCCCAGCCCGGCACCGACGCATGCGCCGTCGACGGCGGCGATCACGGGCTTCGGCATCGTCATCAGCGACCGCACCACGGGCGAGTAGTGGTCGCGCACCGTGCTGATGGCCGCAGCTCCGCCGCCGTCGGCCAGCAGCGCCGCGTGCTCGGCGAGGTCCTGCCCCACGCTGAAGGCAGGCCCGTCGGCGGCGAGCACGACCGCACGCACCGTCTCGTCGGCTGCCACCTCCGCGGTCGCCGCGACGAGCGCGGTCTTCAGCGCGACGTTCAGTGCGTTGCGTCCCTCAGGGCGGTCGAGCGTGATGATCGCGACGGCGCCGTCGCGGTCGAGCAGAACCTGGTCTGTCATGAATCCTCCAGTACGGGACGGCCGAGAGAGCGACTGCGCCCTCGGAACACGGCGACCACGGCCTCGTGGTTGCGCACCACCACATCGTAGATGCCCGATCTGCCGCGCAGCACGGTCTCGTGCGCCTCCGCGACGAGCCGGTCTCCGAGCATGACCGGCGCGATGAAGTCCACCTCGAAGCCGGCGGCGACGGTGACCGTTCCCCGGCTGTTGCACGCGAACGCGAACGCGCTGTCCGCGAGCGACGAGATGATTCCGCCGTGGCAGCTTCCGTGACCGTTGACCATGTCGTCGCGCACGGTCATCGTCAAGGTCGCCGTGCCGGGCCCGACCTGCTCGATGCGCATGCCGAGCGCGATGCTCGCGGCATCCGTCGACCACATCCGCTCGGCACACGCCTCGGCGAGCCGCTGCGGATCCATCTCGCTCACCATCTGCAGCACCTCATCACCACTCGTAGAAGCCGCGGCCGGTCTTGCGTCCCAGCTCCCCCGCCGCCACCTTGTCGCGCAGCAGCTGCGGCGGCGCGAAGCGCGCGCCGAGTTCACGCTCAAGATGCTCGGCGATCGCGAGTCGCACGTCCAGTCCGACGATGTCCGTCGTCTTCAGAGGACCGACCGGATGCCGGTACCCGAGCGTCATCGCGGTGTCGATGTCTGCGGCGACCGCGACCCCCTCCTCCAGCATCCGCATCGCTTCGAGAGCCAGTGCGACGCCGAGCCTGCTGCTCGCGAACCCTGGCGTGTCCCGCACGGTGATCGCGGCCTTGCCGAGCCCCGCGACCCAGCCGCGCGCCTCCTCGGCGAGGGCGCCAGGGGTCCGAGCGCCCACCACGATCTCCACGAGGTCGCTCGCCGGGACGGGGTTGAAGAAGTGCAGGCCGATCAGGCGCGACGGGTCGGGGAGCGCGTCCGCCAGTACGTCGATCGAGAGCGAACTGGTGTTCGTGGCGATCATCGCGCCGGGCGCGACCTCCGCGATGCGAGCGAGCACCTCGCTCTTCAGATCGACGAGCTCGGGCACCGCCTCGACGACCAGCGTGCAGTCGAGCAGCGCCGACGGGTCGGTGACGACCTTGCTCGTGCCGCGGACCTCGATGCCCTTCTCCTGCGCCTTCGCGAGGCTCGCCGCGATCCGCTCGCGCGCCGCGCCCGCGGCATCCGCGCCGTTCTCGACGATCGTGACCGTCGAGCCCGCGAACGCGAACGCGTGCGCGATGCCGGCGCCCATGCGTCCGCCGCCGTAGACACCGACTCGTGCGGGCACTCCCCCGAGGCTCGTCATGAGCTCTCCTTCTTCGCGCGGCGCTCCAGGAACGCCGTCATCCGGTCGCGCTTGTCCTGCGTCTCGAACAGCACCGCCTGTGCGAGGTCGTCGATGAGCGGATGTGCCTCACGCGGAGCGTGGAAGGCGGCCTTGGTGAGCCGCACTGCGAGCGGCGCCTGCGCGGCGACCCGGTCGGCGAGGCGGTTCCCGACATCCTCCAGCTGATCCGCCGGGACGACATCGGTGAGCAGGTGCACCTCGCGCGCCTCGTCGGCGGTGAGGATGCGCCCGGCCAGGAGCACTTCCTTTGCCAGTGGTTCTCCGATCAGCTCCTTGAGCCGCCAGGAGGCACCGGCCGCGGCGAGGATGCCGAGACCGGGTTCGGGGTTCCCGATCCGCGCATCCGGTGTGCCGATGCGGAAGTCGCACGCGTAGGCGAGCTCCGCGCCGCCGCCGAGCGCATATCCGTCGATGAGGGCGATGGTCGGCATCGGCAGGCGCTGGATGCGGTCGAACAGACCGGAGTTGATCCCGGCGAGGGCGTCGGTCCGGCCACGCTCACGCAGTTCGCCGATGTCCGCACCGGCGGCGAACGTGCCACCGGAACCGATGATCATTGCGATGCGCGGCTCGCGCTCCAGCATCCGGCATGCGTCGTGCAGGGCGTCGACGGTGGCGAGGTCGATCGCGTTGCGCACCTCGGGACGGTTCAACCGCAGTACGACGCGGTCGTCGTGCTGCTCGACGAGCACCGGTGCGGTCATGCGCGCTCCAAGAGCAGTGCGGTGCCCTGGCCGATGCCGACGCACATGGTGGCGAGACCCCGATTGCCTCCGCCCTGCTCCAGCCGGTTGAGCAGGGTCGTCACGATGCGCGCGCCGGAGCATCCGAGCGGATGCCCGAGCGCGATCGCGCCGCCCCACCCGTTGACGGTGTCCGGATCGAGCCCGAGGTCGTTGATGCAGGCGAGGGACTGCGAGGCGAACGCCTCGTTCAGCTCCACGGCGTCGAGCTCCTCGATGTCCCAGCCCGATCGCTCGAGCACCTTGCGGGTGGCGGGCACCGGACCGATGCCCATGATGGAGGGCTCCACTCCGGCGCTGGCTCCCGCGATGATCCGGGCCCGTGGTTCGAGCCCGTGCTGCGCGACGAACCGCTCGCTCACGACGATGACAGCGGCCGCTCCGTCGTTCAACGTGCTGGAGTTGCCGGCCGTGATCAGCCCGCCCTCGCCGTGGATCGGGCGGAGGCCGGCCAGTTTCTCCGCGGTGGTGTCGGCCCGCGGCCCCTCGTCCGCGACGACGTCACCCACCGCGACGATCTCCGCGTCGAATCGGCCGGCCTGCTGTGCCGCGACCGCCCGACGGTGCGACGCGAGCGCGAACTCGTCGAGTTCATCTCGGGTGAGATTCCATTGCGCTGCGACCCGCTCGGCGGTCTCCGGCATCGAGAGAGTCGTGTCGGCGCCGAAGCGCGGGTTCGTGAAGCGCCACCCCAGGGAGGTGTCCCAGGTGCGACCGGGTTTCGCCCAGGCCTTCGCCGGCTTCTCGGTGACCCAGGGCGCTCTGGTCATCGACTCCACTCCACCGGCGACCACGACGTCGGCGTCGCCTGCGGCGATCATCTGCCGAGCCGTGTGGATCGCGGTCAGGCCCGAGGCGCACAGACGGTTGACCGTGTACCCGGGTACGGTGATCGGGAGTCCGGCGAGCAGCACCGCCATGCGCGCCACGTTGCGATTGTCTTCCCCGGCCTGATTCGCGGCCCCGAGAACGACCTCATCCACGAGCTCGGGATCGATGCCGCTGCGGTCCACGACCGCGCGCACCACGTGCGCGGCCAGGTCGTCGGGGCGATGCCCGGACAGGCCGCCGCCGTAGCGCCCGATGGGCGTGCGGACGGCGTCGACGATGAAGGCTTCGGACATGGTTCTCCTGTTCAGCTGTCGTAGTCGACTGTGACCTCGTCGCTCACGGGGAACGACTGGCAGGTGAGGATGAAGCCGGCTTCGACCTCGCCCGGTTCGAGGGCGTAGTTGCGCACCATGTCGACCTCGCCTGCGCACAGCTTGGCACGGCAGGTGCCGCACACACCGCCCTTGCAGGCGAACGGCAGGTCGGTGCGGGTCTGCTGCGCGGAGTCCAGGATGCTGGCGCCGCGTGACATCGCCGTGGTCGTGCGGCGCCCGTCCAGCACGACGGTGACATCGCTGGTGAGGCCCTCGACGACGGCATCCGGGTGCCGCAGCTCGGGCGGCGGCTCGTCGACGTAGAACAGCTCGACGTGCACGCGGTCGTGCGGCACCCCGAGCTCGTCGAGCACCGTTCGCGCGTCGGTGAGCATGCCGAACGGGCCGCACAGCCATACGTGGTCCATGTCACTGACCGGCACCAGCGTGGTGAGCAGGGTGCGCAGTCGCTCGGCGTCGAGGCGTCCGGAGAACAGCTCGACGTCGCGGGGTTCGCGCGAGAGCACATGCACCAGGTCGAACTGCCCTGCGTGAGCGTTCTTCAGGTCGGCGAGCTCCTCGGCGAACATCACCGAAGTCGTGGTGCGATTGCCGTAGATGAGCGTGACGTCGGATCCCGGATCGGTGAGCACCGTCGCAGCGATCGACAGCATCGGGGTGATCCCGGATCCGGCGGCGATGCACAGGTGGCGTCCGCCCTGCCCCGCCTCCGCACGGAAGCTCCCGCTGGGGGTCTGCACCTCGACGGCGTCTCCCGGGCGCAGCTCGTGCGCGAGCCAGGGCGAGAACAGGCCGTCCGGGATGACGCGCACGCCGATGCGCGGAGCGCTACCGGCCGGCGAGCAGATCGAGTACGTGCGGCGCTCTTCGGCCCCGTCGATGAACCTGCGCAGGGTCAGCGACTGCCCGGCGACGAAGTCGTATTCCGCGCGGAGTTCCTCCGGCACGGCGAAGGTCACCGCGACGGCGTCGTCAGTGAGGACGTCGATCGCGGTCACGGTGAGCGCATGGAACGCTCCCCTGGTGGCGGTTGCTGCGGCCGTCACGTCAGATCTCCTTCACGTGGTCGAAGGGCTCCAGGCAGGAGCGGCACCTGTACATGGCCTTGCACGCCGTGGAGCCGAACTCGCTGGAGAGCGCGACGTCCGTGCTGCCGCACTGCGGGCAGTGCACGGCCCGGTGCGTCGGGCCGAGCCGGATCGCTACCGGTCCTGTGTGCACCGGGGCCGGTCCGGGCGGCGAGATGCCGGCCGCGGCGAGCGCCGCACGTCCCTCGGGTGAGATCCAGTCCGTGGTCCAGGCCGGTTCGAGGGCGACGCGGATGCGGGCGGCGGGGAACCCGGCCTCATGCAGTTCACGCTGCAGGTCGTCGCGCATGGTCGCCATGGCGGGGCATCCGGAGTACGTCGGCGTGATCGCGGCGATCACCGTGCCGTCGTCGTCGAGGCTGACTTCTCGCAGCACGCCGAGATCGGCGAGTGTGAGCATCGGCAGCTCGGGGTCGACGACGCGGGTGGCCGCGGCCCAGGCGCGTTCCAGCAGCTGGGTTCGGTCGAGGACGGCGGTCATCGTCACCACCGCCCTTCCGGGTGGGCGCGAGCGACGACCTGCATCTCGCCGAGCATGCGGCTGAGCGCCTCCGTGTGGCTGCCGTCGCGACCGCGGCGCCCCTGCACCCCGGCGAGAGCGGCGCGCTCCGGGCGCTCGATCGCGGCCGCGGCGAGCACCTGGTCGTGCACGGCGTCCACCTCCTCCTGCACCTGTGCGGGGTCGACACCGACACCGGCATCCGCCACCGTCCGCTCGACCTGGTGCGTCTCGAAGAGCTCGGCGCGGAGCGGCCAGAGCCCGTCGAGCGCGGCGACGAGGCGTCGGCGCGACTCCTCCGTCCCCTGCGCGAGGATGACGAACCAGCGGCCCGAGAAGTCCCGGTGGTATGCGAGCTCCTTCGCACCCTTGGCGGCGACGGCGGCGAGCACGGCGTCGCGACTGCCCGACAGGCGCTCGAAGAGCGCGTAGCGCCAGGTCGAGAAGATCAGGATGCGGGCGATCGTCTCGGCGAAGTCGCCGTTCGGCACCTCGGCGAGACGGACGCTGAGGAACTCCCGGTCGTCGCGGAAGTACGCGAGCCGGTCCTCGTCGGGGACCGGCGAGCCCTCGGGCAGCGAGGGCACCACGGACGGGTCGGCGGCGGCCGCACGTGCCAGCAGCAGCCGGGCCTGGCCGAGCAGGTCGAGGGCGATGTTCGCCAGCGCGATGTCCTCCTCGAGGTCGGGCGCGCGGCTGCACCACTCCGAGAGCCGCTGCGAGAGCACGAGGGCGTCGTCGCCCAGCATCAGGCAGTACTCGGCGAGCGCGTGCGGATCCACGCCGTCCGGCACGGTCGTGTCGACACCGGCGAGCGGGTCCTCGAAGTCGGTGCCGAACGCCCAGTGCGCGTCGTTCACCAGAAGTCCGGCGTAGGCGTTGTCGTGGAACTCGTCTGTCATCGTCGTCACCTCACATGTGTGGCACGTCGTCGGGGATCACGTAGAACGTCGGATGCCGGTACACCTTGTCGCCCGCGGGGGCGAACATCGGATCCTTCTCGTCCGGGCTCGACGCGGAGATCTCGTCGGAGCGCACCACCCAGATGCTCACGCCCTCGTTGCGGCGCGTATACACGTCGCGGGCGTGCCGCAGCGCCATCTGGTCGTCGGCCGCATGCAGCGAACCGACGTGGACGTGGTTCAGCCCGCGCTTACCGCGCACGAACACCTCGTAGAGCGGCCACTCCGCCTTTACGCCCTGGGCCTCGACCTCGCTCATGCCGCGTCCTCCTTCGCCGCGTATGCCATGGCCGCCTCACGTACCCAGGCACCTTCCTCCCACGCCTTTCGCCGCCAGGCGATGCGCTGCGTGTTGCACGGGCCGTTCCCGCCGACGACCGCCCAGAACTCGTCCCAGTCCGGCGTGCCGAAGTCGTAGTGGCCCCGCTCCTCGTTCCACACGAGATCGGGATCGGGGAGGGTGACGCCGAGCGCCTCGGCCTGCGGCACCGTCATGTCGACGAACTTCTGCCGCAGTTCGTCGTTGGTGTGCGTCTTGATGCCCCAGGCCATCGACTGGGCGGTGTTCGGTGAGGAGTCGTCCGGCGGGCCGAACATCATCAGGGACGGCCACCAGAACCTGTTCACGGATTCCTGCACCATCTCGCGCTGGGCGTCGGTGCCGCGCATCATCGTCATGAGCAGCTCGTAGCCCTGCCGCTGGTGGAACGACTCCTCCTTGCAGATCCGGATCATCGCGCGCCCGTAGGGACCGAAGGAGGTCCGGCACAGCGGCACCTGGTTGCAGATGGCGGCGCCGTCGACCAGCCAGCCGATCGTGCCGACATCGGTGTACGACAGAGTCGGGTAGTTGAAGATCGACGAGTACTTCTGCCGGCCGGAGATGAGGTTCTCGGTGAGCTCGTCCCGCGAGACGCCCAGCGTCTCGGTCGCGGAGTACAGGTACAGCCCATGCCCTGCCTCGTCCTGCACCTTGGCGAGCAGGATCGCCTTGCGTCGCAGCGAGGGTGCCCGGCCGATCCAATTGCCCTCGGGCTGCATGCCGATGATCTCGGAGTGCGCGTGCTGAGCCACCTGGCGGATCACCGTCTTGCGGTACGCCTCCGGCATCCAGTCGCGCGGCTCGATGCGATCGCGCCGCGCGACGATCTCCTCGAAGCGCCGTTCGAGCTCCAGGTCGTCCTCGACCTTCATGCTGCACCTCCGTCGGAGCATCCGGCCCTATTTACTGACCGACCGTTCTGTACTACTCTGACACACGGATGCGAGTCGCGCAATGCCGCCCCGCGCCCTCGATGACGAGTGAAGGGATGCCCCAGTGACCAGCCCACTTCTGGAGAGCTACGCCGCCGGCAACTGGTTCCGCGCGGACGACGAGGGCACGCCCCTTCTCGATGCGGCCACCGGCAACGAGATCGCCCGCATCTCGAGCGCAGGCCTCGACACCGCTGCCATGGTCGACTACGCACGGCGCGTCGGCGGTCCGGCGATCCGTCCCCTGACCTTCCACGAGCGGGCGAGCATGCTCAAGGAGCTCGCACTGATGCTCGGGCAGCACAAGGACGAGTTCTACGCACTCTCCGCACGCACCGGAGCGACGAAGCGCGATTCGGCGGTCGACATCGACGGCGGCATCGGCACCATGTTCTCCTACGCGAGCAAGGGCAAGCGCGAGCTGCCGAACGACATCGTGTACCTGGACGGCTCGGTAGAGCAGCTCGGCAGGGGCGGCACGTTCCTCGGCCAGCACGTCTACACGTCGCGGCCCGGCGTGGCGGTGCAGATCAACGCCTTCAACTTCCCGGTCTGGGGCATGCTCGAGAAGCTCGCCCCCGCCTTCCTCGCCGGGCTCCCCACGATCGTGAAGCCGGCCAGCCAGACCGCTTACCTCACCGAGGCCGTCGTGCGCAGGATCGTCGAGTCCGACATCCTGCCGGAGGGCGCGCTGCAGTTGATCTCCGGCGGCGTCGGCGACCTGCTCGCGATGCTCGACGCACAGGACTCGGTCTCGTTCACCGGCTCCGCAGCGACGGCCGACCTGCTGCGACGCGACCCCGCCGTGCAGGAGCGCGGCGTGCGGCTGCAGGTCGAGGCGGACTCGCTGAACGCCTCCGTGCTGGGCAGGGATGTGACCGTCGACGACCCGGAGTTCGACCTGTTCGTCAAGGGCGTCGTCGCCGAGATGACGGTCAAGGCGGGCCAGAAGTGCACGGCCATCCGCCGGGCGATCGTGCCGGAGGCGATGGCGGATGCCGTGATCGCGGCGGTGTCGGGTCGGCTGGCGCGCACAGTGGTCGGCGATCCGACCGACGAGCGGGTGCGCATGGGCGCGCTCGCCAGCATCGGTCAGCGCGAGGAGGTGCGTCGGGCCGTCGCGACCCTGCGGCGCAGCTCCGACCTGGTGTTCGGCGACCCCGACAGCGTCGAGGTGGTCGGAGCGGATGCCGCGGCCGGGGCATTCCTCTCCCCGATCCTGCTCCGCGCCCACGAGGGCGCGGAGGAGCCGCACGACGTCGAGCCCTTCGGACCGGTCAGCACCGTCATCACCTACCGGACGGTGGACGAGGCGATCGCGCTGACCGCGCGCGGACGCGGCAGCCTGGTGGCATCCGTCGTCACCCACGATCCGGCGTTCGCGCGCGAGATCGTGCTGGGGCTCGCGCCCTGGCACGGCCGGGTGCTGGTGCTCGACCGCGACGACGCCGCCGAGTCGACCGGGCACGGCAGTCCGCTGCCGATGCTCGTGCACGGGGGCCCGGGTCGCGCCGGCGGCGGCGAGGAACTCGGCGGCATCCGCGGGGTGCTGCACCACATGCAGCGCACGGCCGTGCAGGCCTCCCCCGACATGATGACCGCGATCACCGGCCGCTGGACGACCGGTTCGGTGCGCACCGTGGAGGCCGTGCATCCGTTCCGCAAGAGCCTGCGCGACCTGCGCATCGGCGACAGCATCGTCTCGGCGCCGCGCACGGTGACGCTGGCCGACATCGACCACTTCGCCGACTTCACCGGCGACCGGTTCTACGCGCACACCGACCCGGAGGCGGCGGCGAACAACCCGCTGTTCGGCGGGATCGTCGCGCACGGCTACCTGGTGGTCTCGCTGGCAGCGGGCCTGTTCGTCGACCCGGATCCGGGCCCCGTGCTCGCGAACTTCGGCGTGGACGGGCTGCGTTTCCTCACTCCGGTCAAGGCCGACGACACCATCCGGGTGACGCTGACGGTGAAGCAGCTCACTCCGCGCAGCTCGGCCGACTACGGCGAGGTGCGCTGGGATGCCGTCGTCGTCAACCAGAACGACGAGCCGGTCGCGACCTACGACGTGCTCACCCTCGTGGCGAAGGAGTGGCCGCCGACGGAATGAACGCGCTCAGGCGATCATGTCCTTCACCATGGGCACGACCTTCTCACCGTAGAGCTCGATCGAGCGCTGGTGAGCGGCGTGCTGCACGGGCTGGTCGTACTTGAAGTCGAAGCGGTCGACCTTCAGCATCTGCAGCGTCGCGGCGATCTTGCGGGCGACCGTCTCAGGCGACCCGACGTACAGCGCGCCGGATTCGATCTCACGCTCGAAGTCGCCGACTGCGGGCGGCGGCCAGCCGCGCTCCTGGCCCATCCGGGTACGCATCGCGAACCAGCCGTCACGCACGAGGGCGTGGGCCTTCTCGTCGGTCTCGGCGACGAGGCCGGGCGAGTGCACCGCGACGGGCTGGCGCTCCACACCGAACTGGTCCTGCGCGCGCTCGAACAGGTCGATGTACGGTGCGAACCGCGCGGCGGGGCCGCCGATGATCGCGAGGAAGAGGCCGAGGCCGTGCCGCGCCGTGCGCACCACGGAGTCCGGGCTGCCTCCGACGCCCACCCAGGCCCGCAGACCGCGCTCTGTGGTCGGGAAGACGCGCTGGTCGGTCAGCGAAGCGCGCGTCGACCCCTGCCAGGTCACGGGCTCCTCCTTGAGCAGCGCCGCGAGCAGGTCGAGCTTCTCCTCGAACAGCACCTCATAGTCCTGCAGGTCGTAGCCGAAGAGCGGGAAGGACTCGATGAAGGAGCCGCGCCCCGCGACGATCTCGGCACGCCCGTTCGAGACGGCGTCGAGCGTCGCGAAACGCTCGAAGACGCGCACGGGGTCGTCCGAGCTCAAGACGGTGACCGCGGATCCGAGGCGGATCCGCTCGGTTTTCGCGGCGATGGCCGAGAGCACCATCTCCGGGCTCGACACCGCGAAGTCGGGGCGGTGGTGCTCGCCGACGCCGAAGAAGTCCAGTCCTGCCTGGTCGGCGACGACCGCATCGTCGATCAGATCCCGGATCACCTGCGGATGCGGCAGGCTCTGCCCCTTGGCGTCCTTGGTGACTCCCCCGAACGTGTCCAGCCCGAACTCGATATCGCTCACGTCAGCCCCAACCTCTATGCATCCGCATATATTCCGCCGGCCGGGACACGGACATGACCTTGACACCGTGACAATCTCAGCGGTGGAATGTGGAGATGCTCATCGGCGAAGTCGCGGCGCAGACCGGCATCAGTACGCGGATGCTGCGCCACTACGACAGCATCGGACTGGTGTCCCCGAGCGAGCGCACCGCCGGTGGATATCGGCGGTACACCGACGCCGATGTTCAGAGACTGTTCCACGTCGAGGCGCTGCGCTCATCCGGACTGGGCCTCCCCGAGGTCGCCGACGTGCTCGATTCACCCGACTTCTCCCCCGCTGCGGTCGTCGACCGCCTTCTCATCGACACGGCCGAGCGCATGGCGCGGGAGCAGCAACTGGTCCGTCGCCTGGAGCGATTCCGCAGCGGCGAAACCGCGCAAGGGGCCGCGGCCCTGCACATCGTCGGCCTGATGCACGGGGTGGAGTCCGCCGAGCCGCCCGCCCGCCGACAGGCCGCGGCGCGCGCTCCCGCGGACGATGCCGCGGGAGTCGAGCCGGCGCCGCCAGTCGACAGCGACCCGAACGCTGCGGGGGCGCTGGACTGGGCACTCGCTCGGATCGGCGATCGCGCCGTCCCGCTGCTCAAGGCGTCGCTGGAGTCTCCGGACGTCGCACAGCGCCGGAAGGCCGCTGTGACCCTGGAGAAGATCGGCAGCGCCCGGGCGCTCGCCGCACTCGCCGGAGCACTCGCCGACTCCGACACTGTCGTCCGCGCTCGCGCCGCACTGATCCGCGGCCGCCGCGGAGATCTGGACGCGGTACCCGCGCTCGTCGACCTGATCGTGCAGGGCGTCGACGACGTCGAGGCGATCGAACTGCTCGTAAGCCTCGCTGTCTCGCCGCAGGCGGCATCCGAGATCATCGGGATGATCTCCGAGCGCGTCCCGTCGGCAGATCCGGATGCGCGCGCCCGGCTGACCGGCGCACTCGCGGAGATGGAGAAGCCCTCCTCCTGAGGAGACGGTCCGAGCGTGCTGCGGCTAGCGCGCTTCGATCTCACTGATGCGGCGGCTGACCTCGACCAGTTCGGCTCGCATGGCGGCGGCGGCTTCAGGAGCGAATCGCCGAAGCTGCATCTCCAGGATTGCCTGTGCCTGAAGATCGCTGACGCCGAACGTCCGCACCAGCTCATCCGCAGCATCGGGTGCTGCAGATGAACAGATCCGCATCACGTGCTCAGCATTCTCAGCGGCCACAAGAAGAGCTGCGATCACGTCGTGACGCGCTCTCAGAACCTGCAGGTCGGACATGAGCGCCAGCCTATTCCGGCTTCGTCCGCAGCTCGTCGGTGGAGCCCGACTCGCCGGCGAGGGCGACGAAGTCTCCGAGCGCGTCCTCGTCGACGTCGGCCGGCCCCACCTGCGGAGAATCATCCGTGATGTCCATGCGTCGATGGTTGCACAAGAAGGCCCGCCTTCCCGGTGTTCACCAGCAAGGCGGGCCTCTTGATGTGCGACAGCGGTTCTGTGGAGCTGGGGGGAATCGAACCCCCGTCCGACGCTGAGTCTCCACGCCTTCTCCGGGCGCAGTCTGTGCAGACGTTCTACTCGGCTCCGACCTTTGTCACAGACACCTAAGTCGACAAGCCCAGCCTGGGAAGAGTCCCGTGTGACGTCCAGACGCCGTCACACAGCAAGATTCCTAGATGACGCCAGGATCCGTATCGGAATCACATACGGCCTGACGGACTATCGGGCTCGCTTACGCAGCGAGGGCGAAGTCAGTGCGCTTTGCATCGGCACTTATTGTTTTGCAGGGAGCGTTCACGAGATAACCCTGCATCCTCGGCCCGCTTCTCGTGGATTCACAGGCGCCGTCGAAACCGATCAGCCCCGTGGACCTTCTTGCGAAGGAGCCGCTGTCGCACTGTTGATTTACCACCTCGGATGCATCGCAGCCGAGCTCTACAGACTACAACGGATGCGGCGCCCGCGCCATTCCACGCCGGCACCGACGCCGCGCATGGCTCAGGCCCGGCGACGACGTGTCGCCATCAGCGTGATCGCACCGAGCGCGAGCAACGCGGCCCCGGTGCCGACCGCCGGCCAGGGGTCCACGCCCGTCGTCGCCAGACCGTCGTCGGAGGCGTCGGACGGCGCCGCGGGGGTCGGCTCCGTCGATCCGCTCGGATCCGGGGTGGGGGTCGGGGTGACCACCGCAGGGGTGAGGACGAAGTCCTGCCCCTCGATCAGTTCACCGGCATCCGTGATCGTGATCGTGCGCGACGTCGGGGATGCTGAAGCGAATCCGTCGGGCAGCACGATCTCGATCTCGTATTCCCCGGGCGGGAGGTCGCCCAGGCCGTAGCCTCCGTCGGCCTCCGTGATCGTCGTCACCGTGCCCTGGGGGCCGGTGATCCGCAGCGTCACCCCGGGCTGAGCGTCTCCGTCCGTGGTGGTGACGATGCCCGAGACCGATCCCAGACGAGCCAGAGCGAAGTCGACGCCGGTCACGTCGGCCGCGTCGACGGCCTCCTCCCGGGCGGCGGGACCCGAGGCGACATAACCGTTCGGGGTCTCAACGCGCACCGTGTAGTCGCCCGCCGTGAGTCCCGGGAACGAATAGCTGCCGTCCGCGGCGGTGACGGCGTGCTCCGTGCCGCCGGGCCCCTCCGCGGTGACCACCACACCCCCCACTCCCGTGCCGGCAGCGGTCACGGTCCCGGACAGCGCCGGAAGCTCCTGGAGCACGAAGTCCTGGTCCGTGATCGGGGTCTCGGAGTTCTCGGGGACCGTGAACGGGGCCGGCGAGGAGATCACCGTGTAGCCATCCGGCGCGGCCACGGTGAGGGTGTGCTCGCCGACCGGGACCGTGTCGATGAGGTACGTGCCGTCCGGCTTCGTCCGCACCGTGGTCCCGTCGTCGAGGGTGATGACGGCTCCCGCGATCGGGTCTCCGTTCGCATCCCGGACCGTGCCGGACACGGCGACCGGCACGATGTCGCGCACCGAGAAATCGGCCACGCCGTCCTGATCTGTCAGGTCGACAGGGCGGCTGGACTCATCGCTGGTCTTCCCCGCGGGCGGCACGATGTCGACGGTGTACCCGTCGGTCGCCACCGCGCTCGGGAACGAATAGGTGCCGTCCGCGGCCGTGACGGTCTCGCCGATCACGGCACCGCTCGCGTCGGTGAGGCGCACCGGCACACCACCGATCGGGGCGCCGGCGGTCGTGTCCTGGACGACTCCCGTCACGCCGCGGGTGATCGCGGAGAACCAGGTCTGGTACACGGGGAAGCCCGCACGGCGGGTGAACGTAAAGGTCAGCGAGGAGATCGGCGAGGTCGGCTGGAACCAAGCGGCGGCTCCCTGCGTGTCCAGGGCGCCAGCATTGCCGGTGAGCGTGCTGCTTCCCGCGTCCCAAGTCGGGACATCGGCGGCGTCGCCCGTGCAGGACGGCTTTCCCGCGACGCCCGGGGCACAGTAGTTGAAGCCGCCCTGGAAACCGAGCTGCGCCGCGGTGAGCGCGGTGCCGTCCGGCCCGATCGCGCGAATCTGCACGGCGTCGGCGTCGATGTCACCGAGCGTGAATGCCCAGCCGGATGCCGGAGTCGCCTGCGCGAACGCGTAGGTCGTGATCGACGGGGACGACGCGTTGTCCGCCTTGGGGCGAAGGTTCAGGTACTGCTGGTTCCGGCTCGACCCGTAGACCGCGCCGACCGGCGTGCCTTCGGAGAGCCAGGTGCTGGCTCCAGAGATCACTCCGACCGAGCCGGATCTCGAGGTGCTCGAATACGTCGCGTCGAGCTGCGGCGTCTCGGCGATCGACACCTCCCCGGTGTACGCCCCGGATGTTCCACCCATCGGCGCCCATTGCGCCCAGGACCGTTCGGTCGCAGCGCTCGCGGTCATCGTCGTCGTCAGCACGGCGGCAGCGGCCAGCAGGCCGATGACGCTCCCCCTCATCAGTCGCACACGCCACATCTTGGCATACCAAATCCTGATTGCCCAGGCCTGCGCCCGTTCCGACGGTCGGCGGGTGCCGTAGAGTCCCCTCATGAGCGACGTCATCATCACCGTCCGCGGCGAGAACGAGGCCCGCATCGCACCCGAGCGCGCCGTGGTCCATCTCACGATCCGCGCAGAGGGCGCCGAGCGCGCATCCGCGGTCGACGAGGCCACACGCCTCGCGGAGCCCATCCGACAGAGCATCGTCGACCGCAAGGACTCCGATGCCGTCGTGGAGTGGTCGAGCACCCGCATGACCGTGCACGCGGAGCGTCCGTGGAACAACGAGGGCAAGCGGCTCGCGCCGGTGCACCACGCGGCGATCTCCTTCACCGTGACGTTCGCCGAGGCGTCGGAGCTCTCGCTCTGGGTCTCGGATGTCGCGGTGCGCGACGGCGTCGAGATCGGCGGCGTGGATTGGCAGCTCACTCCTCAGACCCGGGCACGCACCGAGCGGGATGTCGCGGCCGAGGCCGTGTCCGTCGCCGTCGCCCGTGCCGAGGCCTACGCCGCCGCCCTCGGCCTGCACAACGTGCAGCCTGTGGAGATCGCCGACCTCGGCCTGATCTCCCGTCAGGAGTCGGCGGGCCCGCCGCAGGGCAAGATGCTCATGCGTGCGGCGGCCTTCGACGCCTCGGGCGGCCGGGCATGGTCTACGAAGCGGAGGACATCGTCGTGTCCGCTACCGTCGAGGCGCGGTTCAGCGCGAGCTGACGCCATTCCTCCCCCTGCGCGGATCCTGAGCGAGGAGCGCAGCGACGAGACGAAGGGCGCTCAGGACCCGGTGGAGAACGGCGCGAGCTCGGCCGCGAGGCGCTCGGACACGTGCGCGTGGATCGCTGTGCCGTTCTCCTCATGCTCCGCGGAGATCAGCACGCCGCTCTCGTGAACGGCCGAGACCAGGTCGCCGCGGTCGTAGGGCACGAGTGCTCGCACCTCGACGGCGGGCATCGGCAGCGTCTCCTCGATCGCCGCGCGCAGCTCCTCGATGCCCTCCCCCGTGCGCGAGGAGGCGAAGTGCGCTCCCGGCACGAGACCGCGCAGCACGAGGCGCTCATCGTCGGAGAGCAGGTCCGCCTTGTTGAAGACCACGATCTCGGGGATGTCGCGCGCGCCCAGGTCGCCCATGACGTCGCGGACGGTCTGCAGCTGCGCCGAGGGGTCGGGGTGCGATCCGTCGACGACGTGCACGATCACGTCCGACTCGGCGACCTCCTCCAGCGTGGAGCGGAACGCCTCCACGAGCTGGTGCGGCAGGTTCCGCACGAACCCGACCGTGTCGGTGAGCGTGTAGACGCGGCCGTCGGCGGTCTCGGAGCGCCGCACCGTGGCATCCAGGGTCGCGAACAGCGCGTTCTCGACGAGCACGCCGGCGCTGGTGAGCGCGTTGAGCAGACTCGACTTGCCGGCGTTCGTGTACCCGGCGATCGCGACCGACGGGATCGCGTTGCGATGCCGCTCGGCACGCTTCGCCTCCCGCGCCGGTGCGAAGTCGCGGATCTGCTTGCGCAGCAGCGCCATCTTCGTGCGGATGCGGCGGCGGTCCAGCTCGATCTTGGTCTCACCCGGTCCGCGCGACCCCATGCCGGCGCCGCCGGCGCCGACCTGGCCACCGGCCTGGCGGCTCATCGACTCGCCCCAGCCGCGCAGGCGCGGCAGCAGGTACTCGAGCTGCGCGAGTTCGACCTGCGCCTTGCCTTCGCGGCTCTTCGCGTGCTGGCTGAAGATGTCGAGGATGACCGTGGTGCGATCGATCACCTTGACCTTGACCACGTCCTCCAGGGCGCGCCGCTGGCTGGCAGCCAGTTCAGTGTCGGCGATGACGGTGTCGGCACCGACGGCGCGCACGATGTCGCGCAGCTCCTCGGCCTTGCCGCGGCCGAGGTAGGTGGCGGGGTCCGGATGGGGGCGACGCTGCAGCAGCCCGTCGAGGACGACGGCACCGGCCGTCTCCGCGAGGGCGGCGAGCTCACGCAGCGAGTTCTCCGCATCGTCCTGCGCGCCCTGCGGGTAGACGCCGACGAGCACGACGTTCTCGAGCCGCAGCTGGCGGTACTCGACCTCGGTGACGTCCTCGAGTTCGGTCGACAGCCCGCCCACGCGTCGCAGCGCATGCCGGTCCTCGAGGTCCCACTGGTCGCCGTCGGCGGAGCCGTAGCCCGCGGTCGCGGCATCCTGCAGCGCCTGCGCGCCGCCGAAGACGATCGGCTCGATGCGTGGTTCGGCGTTCGCGAGCACCCGGTCCAGAGAGTCCTGCGTGTTGTCGTCGTTGTTTTTGGAGTTCGTCATCCGGTCCGGATTCCTGCTTTCTCTGAATAGCGTCTTAACCCTAGCCCGCCGCGTCCGCTACGCTCGCGGTATGGGGTCCGACCATTACTTCACCGCGACCCCGGCCAGTGCGGAGAACCTGCGGAACATCCGCGTCACCCTCGCCGGCCGTGACCTCGAAGTCACGACCGCCGGCGGTGTCTTCAGTCCCGACCGCCTTGATGCCGGAACCGCTGTGCTGTTCGCAAACATGCCGCCACTGCCGCCGAGCGGGGATTTCCTCGACCTCGGATGCGGGTGGGGGCCGATCAGCCTGACCATGGCGCTGTCCGCCCCTCACGCCACCGTGTGGGCGGTCGACGTCAACGAACGCGCCCTCGATCTGACGCGCCGCAACGCCAAGTCGCTCGGCCTCACCAACGTCAACGCTGTGCTGCCCGACGATGTTCCCGACGACGTGGTGTTCCGCACGATCCGCTCGAACCCGCCGATCCGCGTGGGCAAGAACGAGTTGCACGGCATGCTCGAGCGCTGGATCCCCAGGCTCGACGAGCGCAGCGATGCGTGGCTGGTCGTACAGCGCAACCTCGGCGCCGACTCGCTGCAGCGCTGGATCGATGCGACGTTCGATCCGGGGTACAGCGTGTTCCGCGCCGCGACCGGCAAGGGCTACCGGGTGCTGAAGGTGCGCCGGCATGGCACCCCGCCGACCGAGCCGGTGGCGATCCCGTCCTGAGCGTTCCGGCCCCGGCGAGGCCTCACGCGAGGTCGATCTCGCCGGTGTAGACGAGCTGGGCAGGTCCCGAGAGGGCGACGTGCTCGCCATCCTCGGCGGGGAACATGCGCACTCCGAGCTTCCCGCCCGGCACCTCGACGCGCCAGTCGTTCGGTGCCTTGTCCCCCGCCCAGTACCGCACGGCGAGTGCCGTCGCGGCGACGCCGGTGCCGCAGCTGAGCGTCTCACCGACGCCGCGCTCGTGAACCCGCATCCGCACGTGGCCGATGCCGTCCCGCACGAGAGGCTCACCCGGGACCACGAACTCGACGTTCGCGCCGTGCGCCGGCGCCGGCTCCAGCACGGGACCCGCATGCAGATCGAGCTCGTCAAGCTCCTGCTCGGACGCCAGAGCCACCACGACGTGGGGGTTGCCGACGTCGATGCCGGTGCCGGGTCGCGCCACAGCCAGGCCGCGTGCCTTCACGAGAGGGTCCCCGTCGACCAGCCGCCAGAGGCCGAGGTCGACCTGGTAGCCGGTCTCACCGCGCATCACATCGCGGACGCCCGCGCGGGTGCCGATCGGCAGGGTGGAGCCGGGGTCGAGAGTGGCGAGCCCCGAGCGGACCAGATAGTGCGCGAAGACCCGGATGCCGTTGCCGCACATCTCGGCGACCGAGCCGTCGGCATTGCGATAGTCCATGAACCACTCCGCGTTCGGCTCCTCCGCGAGCGCGGCCGCGCCGTCGGCGATGGCGGCGGAGCGCACGACGCGCAGCACGCCGTCGGCGCCGATGCCGAAGTTGCGGTCGCACAGCACCGCGACCTGCTCGGCGCTCAGCTCGAGCTCGCCGTCGGGGTCGGCGATGATGACGAAGTCGTTGCCGGTGCCGTGTCCCTTGGTGAATGCGACCATGCGCCCAGTCTATTCAGCCCGAGCAGGTCTCCCGTTCAGACGACGGCTTCAGCCGGAGCGTCGACGATCAAGCGCTTTCCGGTCATGCCGATGTCGAAGCGCTCATAGCCGATGCGGTCGTAGAACGCGAAGACGATCTCGTTCCCCGGACGCACCATCAGCTGCACTTTCGGACAGCCCAGGGCGATTAGGCGGCGCTCTGACTCCTCCACCAGCATCCGGCCGATTCCCTCGCCGCGACGGTCGGCCGCACTGGCGAGGTAGTAGATCCATCCGCGGTGACCGTCATAGCCCGCCATGACAGTGCCGACGATCCGGCCGGCGTCCTCGGCGACGACGAGCAGATCCGGCCAGACCGCGAGCATGCGCTCGATGTCGGCATGCGGGTCGTTCCATGGCCGGGTCAGCCCGGCCTCTTCCCACAGTGCGACGACGGCGCTCTCATCCGCCCTGACGAACGTCCTCAGCTGCACGGTCACTGGTGTCTCCGTTCTGCGCACCCTTCAGCACGCGGTAGCGCGTGCAGGCGAACGCCCGGTTGCGCGCGACGTCGATGAGTTCGAGATCAAGAGTACGGGGCAGCAACGGTGCGCCGGATCCCAGAGTCACCGGTGCATACTGCACCCACACCTCGTCGAGCAGACCAGCATCGGCGAACTGACCGGCCAGCTCTCCTCCGCCGACGACCCACAGATCGCGGCCGGACGCCGCCGCGGTCATGGCCTCGTGCACCGCGCGCACGTCACCCTGAGCGAAGCGGATGTCCGCACCCGGAATCTCCGCCAGGTCGCGATGGGTGAGCACCCAGGTCGGCTGCGCGTAGTTCCAGGTGTCGCCCTCGTGTCGGCGGATCCAGTCGTAGGTCGACGAGCCCATCACCAGCGCCCCGACCTCGGCGACGAACCCCGGGTACGCCATCGGGCCCTCCATGTCGATGTCCTGCTTGAGCAGCCAGTCCAGGGAGTGATCGGCGGTGGCGATGAAGCCGTCCAGCGACGACGCGGTGTAGAAGTGGGTGGTCATGATCTCATGGTGCTCCTGGCCACCGACATGAGAAACCCTCGCTCCTCGTGCTGATGTGGGCCAGACTCGAGGCATGGGTTGCGATGCGAGGTCCGAGAAGAAGCAGATCAGCGCCGGCGGAAAGGTGCTCTTCACGATCCTGGGCATCGCGCAGATCGCGTTCGCGGCACTGGCGTTCTGGGATCTCACCGCTCGGGATGCCCGGCAGGTGCGCGGGCCGAAGGCCGCATGGATCCCCGTGATCCTGGTGAACTGGATCGGCCCGGCGAGTTACTTCGCCTTCGGGGTCAAGCCCGACGAGCTCTCAGTCGAGGAGTGAGTCCGCTGGGGTGCCCGGCTCGATCCAGCGGATGCCCGGATAGCGCTTGAACCACGACACCTGGCGGCGCGCGTAGCGCCGGGTCAGCGCCTGGGTCTCGGCGATCGCCTCGGCCTCGGACATCCGCCCGTCCAGCTCGGCGAGCGCCTGCGCGTAGCCGATCGCGCGACGCGCGGTGACGCCGTCCTCGAGACCGTGCCCTCGCAGTCCGCGTACCTCGTCGACGAGGCCGTTCTCCCACATCCGTTCCACCCGGCGGTCGAGCCGTTCCACGAGGACGGAGCGCTCGACGTGCAGTCCGAAGATGCGCGAGTCGGGATGCCACAGCACCGGGGCATCCGGCAGAGTGGCGCCGTGGGTCTCCGATCCCTGCGCGAGAACCTCGAGCGCGCGGACGACCCGGCGTCCGTTCTTCGGGTCGATCTTATTCGCCGTGACGGGATCGAGCTGCTGCAGCCGCGCGAACAAGACCCCGGTACCCTGCGCCTCGAGTTCCGCCTCGAGCTCGGCGCGCAGCGCGGCATCCCTCGGCGGGAACCGGAAGTCGAAGATCACGCTCGACACGTAGAGACCGGAGCCGCCGACCAGGATCGCGTCGCCGCCGCGCTCGTGGATGCCTGCGATCGCCGCGCGGGCGAGCGGCTGATACCACGCGACCGCGGCCTCCTCCGTGACCTCGCGCACGTCGAAGAGGTGGTGCGGGATGCCGCGGCGCTCGCCCTCGGACAGCTTCGCCGTGCCGATGTCCATGCCGCGGTACAGCTGCATGGCATCGGCGTTGACGATCTCCGCCGGATTGCCCTGCGCGCGGAGCGCCTCGGCGAGGTCGAGAGCGAGATCGCTCTTCCCCGTGCCGGTCGCGCCGACGATCGCCCACAGCCGAGTCATCCTGCCGCCGCCCGGATGTCGCAGATATCCCGGATGTCGCAGACGGTCGGTCGAAGGTCGGCGACATCCCGTGTTTCTGCGACCGTCTGAGTGGCGCGAATGCCGGTCACACGCCCACGCGCAGCGTGGGCAGCCCCAGGCGCACGGTGCCCGCCGAGCCGGACGCACCGGGCTCGGGCAGCGCGCAGCTCTCGGCCTGCGCACGGTCCCAGGCGTCGCCGCCACGGGTGCGGCGGATGCGCAGCGGGGCGCCCGTCGGGTCGTCGGCGAGCAGGTGGAACGGCGCCGCGTGGGTCACCTTCACCGTCACGACGTCACCGGGGCGCGGCAGATCGGAGCCGGGCGTGACCTCGAAGTGCACCAGGCGGTTGTCCTCGGCGCGGCCGGTGAGGCGGTGCGTCTCGGCGTCCTTCTTGCCCTCGCCGACCGAGACCAGCACCTCGAGCTCGCGCCCGACCTGCTTCTGGTTCTCCTCGAGCGAGATGCGCTCCTGGAGCGCGATCAAGCGGTCGTAGCGCTGCTGCACGACCTCCTTCGGCACCTGGTCCTCCATCGTCGCGGCGGGCGTGCCCTCGCGGATGGAGTACTGGAACGTGAACGCCCCCGAGAACCGGGCCTGCTCGACGACCCGCATGGTGTCCTCGAAGTCCTCGTCGGTCTCGCCGGGGAAGCCGACGATGATGTCGGTGGTGATCGCCGCGTTCGGGATCTTCGCCCGCACGCGGTCGAGGATGCCGAGGAACCGCTCGCTGCGATAAGACCGACGCATGGCGCGCAGGATGCGGTCGCTGCCGGATTGCAGCGGCATGTGCAACTGCGGCATGACGGCGGGCGTCTCGGCCATCGCGTCGATGACGTCGTCTGTGAAGGCGGCGGGATGCGGGCTGGTGAAGCGGATCCGCTCGATGCCCTCGATCTCACCGGCGGCGCGCAGCAGCTTGCCGAACGCCTGACGGTCGCCGAACTCGACGCCGTACGAGTTCACGTTCTGCCCGAGCAGGGTGACCTCGATCGCGCCGTCGTCGGCCAGCAGGCGGATCTCGTTCAGGATGTCGCCGGGACGGCGATCCTTCTCCTTGCCGCGCAGGCTGGGCACGATGCAGAAGGTACAGGTGTTGTTGCAGCCGACCGAGATCGACACCCAGCCGCTGTGCGCGGAGTCGCGCTTGGTGGGCAGAGTCGACGGGAACACCTCGAGTGCTTCCAGGATCTCGAGCTCGGCCTCGCCGTTGTGACGGGCCCGCTCGAGCAGGCTCGGCAGCGAACCCATGTTGTGCGTGCCGAAGACCACGTCCACCCAGGGCGCCTTGTCGAGCACAGCGTCCTTGTCCATCTGCGCGAGGCAGCCGCCTACGGCGATCTGCATGCCGTCGTGGTTGTCCTTCTTGGACTTCAGATGCCCGAGCGTGCCGTACAGCTTGCCGGCGGCATTGTCGCGCACGGCGCACGTGTTGATGATGACGACGTCAGCGTCCTCACCGTCAGCGGCACGCACGTAGCCGGCGCTCTCCAGAGAACCGGAGAGTCGCTCGGAGTCATGCACGTTCATCTGGCACCCGAAGGTGCGCACCTCGTAGGAGCGGTGGTGCCCCGTGGCGTCGATCGCTGCCGACGACGGCGCGATGATCGTCGGTTCGCTGCGCGGAGTAATCATGATGCCGTCCATTCTACGAGCGGACTCTGCACGTGCGCTCCGCCTGCCGCGCCCTCAGTCCGATTCCACGAACCGCACACCCCGCGAGGAACCGCCCGCAGCCTCGCGCAGTGCGGTCTTCGCCGCGTTCATCGCTACCGAACCGCCATATCCGCGGCGCGACAGCTGGCCGACCAGACGTCGCAGCGCGGCGTCGGGGTCGAGCCTGGTCATGCTGCGGGCCTTGCTCCTGGCGTACTCGAGGGCGCGCTCCTCGTCGTCGTCGGGCAGTTCCGCGAGCGCATCGTCGACGATGTCGCGCGGGATGCCGCGCTGCGCGAGTGCGCGGGACAGTGCCACGCGCCCCTGTCCCTTGCGCTCCACGCCCGCGGTGACGAGATGTCCAGCGAGCGTGCGGTCGTCGAGATACTTACGGCGCTCGAAGTCGTCGATGACCTGATCGGCCTGGTCGCCTTCGAGCCCTGCCGCTCGCAGGGCGGTTCGCGCCTCGGACACCGACATGGCGCGGCTGCGGAGCTTGCGCACGAGGCTCTCCTCAGCCACCCTCCGGAGCTCATCGGGATCGCGCGTCGCCGCATCGTCGCCAGCATCCGCTGCGTGCGCGGGCCGGAGCGCGCGCAGCCGCGGCACCGTGGCCGGTTGCTCACCCTCGCTGTTCGCACGCGCATGCGTGCCATAGGCCGGATGCCGCGCACCCGGGTCGGCAGGGCGTTCTACATCGCCCTCGTCCCAGCTGGAGCGCCACAGGCCGGCTTCGCCGGTGCGACGCGGCACAGCGGTGTCGCTGCCCTCGTTCGAGTCCGATCCGGAGCCGTCCTTCGTGCCCCGCCGAGAGCGGGGCACGGAGGAGGACCCGAACAACGGGATCACGGGGGCGAGACGATCGTCGTCGCGCTCGCCTCCGTCGACTGCCGTCATGATCAGGCCGGGCGGCGCTGCGCCAGCTCGTCGGCCGCGGATTCGGCCGGCGCCGCGGCCCCGCCGATGCCGAGCTTCTGCTTGATCTGCGTCTCGATCGCCAGGGCGATGTCGTCGTTGTTGATCAGGAAGTTGCGGGCGTTCTCCTTGCCCTGGCCGAGCTGGTCGCCGTCGTAGGTGTACCAGGAACCGGACTTCTTGACGATGCCGTGCTCGACGCCGAAGTCGATCAGGCTGCCCTCACGGGAGATGCCGACGCCGTACAGGATGTCGAACTCGGCCTGCTTGAACGGCGGTGCCATCTTGTTCTTGACGACCTTGACGCGGGTGCGGTTACCGACCGCGTCGGAACCGTCCTTCAGCGTCTCGATACGGCGGATGTCGAGGCGCACCGACGCATAGAACTTCAGCGCCTTACCGCCGGCGGTGGTCTCGGGCGATCCGAAGAACACGCCGATCTTCTCGCGCAGCTGGTTGATGAAGATCGCGGTGGTCTTGGTCTGGTTCAGGCCACCGGTCAGCTTGCGGAGCGCCTGCGACATGAGGCGGGCCTGCAGGCCGACGTGCGAATCGCCCATCTCACCCTCGATCTCGGCACGCGGCACCAGGGCCGCGACGGAGTCGATGACGACCAGGTCGATCGCCCCCGAGCGGATCAGCATGTCGGCGATCTCGAGCGCCTGCTCACCGGTGTCGGGCTGCGACACCAGCAGCTGGTCGATGTCGACACCGAGCTTCTTCGCGTAGTCGGGGTCGAGGGCGTGCTCCGCATCGATGAACGCGGCGATGCCGCCTGCGCGCTGGGCGTTGGCGATCGCGTGCAGAGTCAGCGTGGTCTTACCCGAGGACTCCGGGCCGTAGATCTCGATGATGCGGCCACGCGGCAGTCCTCCGATGCCGAGGGCGACGTCCAGCGCGATCGATCCGGTGGGGATGACCTCGACCGGGGCGCGCTCGTCGCTGCCCAGTCGCATGACCGAGCCCTTTCCGAACTGGCGGTCGATCTGGGAGAGGGCGGATTCCAGGGCCTTCTCGCGGTCTGCGGGTGAGGGCATGACGTGCTCCTTCGTGCTCGAGTTCTGCCGCCTGTAGGCTGTCGCGCCCGACCCCGGCGGGGTCGGATCTGAGACAAGGCGTATGGCTTCAGGCCATGTCTTCACCGTAGGCGGGGCCTCCGACATCACGTCGTCGACAGCCCTTGCTGTGGGAAGACTCCGGCTGGAACCCATCTGTGCAGAACGATACGCGCCTATCGAACACTTATTCGACGACACGCCGTCACAGCATCGATCAGAAGTGCGGATGCACGGTCAGCGTTTACGGGGCTCCAGACGCCCGACACCGTACCTGCGGTTCGGCGGGACGTCGGCGGCCTCGCAGAGCGCGAGCCAGATGTCGCGCGGCGGCACGCCCGCATCCAATGCCTCGACAGCCGTACGACCGATGCTGCTCAGCACGAGATCCTGAGTCAGGGCCGTTGCACGCGCGCCGAACTCGTCGTCGACGGCGCGCAGGAACTCACTGCGACGCATCCGCGATCAGCGCAGCGACAACTCGGGCTCGACCGAGGCCACCAGGTCGTCGGGCACCACATCGGGGAAGACCTGCATGCCTTCCAGCACCGAGATGCGGTCGCCGACCTCACGCATGATGGTCGAGATGGGGACGTCGAGGGCTTCGGCGACCGATGCGAGGATCTCGCTGGACGCCTCCTTCTGACCGCGCTCGACCTCGCTGAGGTAGCCGAGGGCGACGGATGCCTTGCCCGCTACCTGCCGGAGCGTGCGCCCCTTCTGCAGGCGGAAGTCCCTGAGCACATCGCCGATCTCCTGTCGTACAAGGATCATCGGAACCTCCCCTCCATCGTCTGGTTCGACTGTCGCGCCGAACGGATCGCCAGTCTAACCCCACCTGGCATCTTCAAATCTACTGTTTCTCGCTGTGGTTCGGATGTGAGCGTTCGCTGTGTCATCAGCACATCTGAGGAAACCGGGAAGTGCCCGCTGCTATTCCCGAACCAGTTCGAGAGCCGCGGCGATCGCGGCATCCACGCTGCTGCGGCGCACCTGCGCGCGGTCGCCGTCGAACACGAACGATCGCACCACCCGCCCAATGGGACTCGCGACGCCGATGTGCACGGTGCCGACCGGTTGACCGTCCGGCGAGTCCGGGCCGGCGATGCCCGTGGTGCTGATTCCCACGTCGGCGGGCCGCGCTTCGACCTGAACGGCCCGGCGTACGCCATCGGCCATCTGGGCCGCGACGTCAGGATGGACCGGGCCGTGGGCATCGAGCAGGGCCTGGTCGACACCCAGCACGCTGTGCTTGACGGGGGTGGCGTAGGCGACCACCGCGCCCAGCAGCGCGTTCGACGCTCCCGGGACCGAGACCAGTTCGGCTGACACCGCTCCCCCGGTGAGCGACTCCGCGACGCCGAGCGTCCACCCGCGGCGGCGCAGCGCGTCGATCAGCTCCGCGGCATCGCTCATCCGCGTGCCGCGCGTGATCCGCGCACCTGCGCGACGATGTAGTCCACCCCACTCGCGACCGTGAGCACCAGGGCGGTGATCATGAGTGTCTGGGTGACGACGATCCATGCCGTCATCCCGACCAGGACGTGCAGGGGCAGCAGAGCCCAGCTCAGCGCGACAGCCTGGACGACGGTCTTGATCTTGCCCATCCAGGCCGCTGCGACGACGTGCTCGCTGCTGATCATCAGCCGGTGCACGGTGATACCCCACTCGCGGATCAGAATGATGATGACGATCCACCAGGGCACCTCGCCGAGAATCGCCAGCCCGATGAAACCCGATCCGGTCAGCAGCTTGTCGGCGATCGGATCCCACAGCTTCCCGAAGTCACTGACGATGTCGTACTTGCGCGCCAGGTAGCCGTCGACCCAGTCGGTCGAGATCGCGATGATGAACAGGACTGCAGCGACCCAGCGCAGTACGGGCTGCGCCTGACCGTACGTGCCGCCCATGAGCAGCAGCACGAAGAACACCACAGCCAGCGGGATGCGGGCGACGGTGATCGCGTTGGGGAGCTGCCGGGGAATCGCCATCAGTCGCGCCCCGTCAGGCCCCAGGCGTCCTCATCGCCGTCGCTCTCGACGACGGGAAGGCCGTCGTACTGCGCCTCGATGGGATCGGTCGGGTACGGGTCCGCGGCATCCGCCGCCGGTGCCGGAGGTGCGGCCTGCGGAGCGGGCGCAGCAGCGGAGGCCGGGGCGGGTGCACCACGCAGCCGCGCGATCACCTCGGGGAGCTGCTCGCCCGTGACGAGCACGTCGCGCGCCTTGGATCCCTCGGACGGGCCGACGATCTCGCGGGACTCCAGCAGGTCCATCAGGCGGCCGGCCTTCGCGAAGCCGACGCGCAGCTTGCGCTGCAGCATCGACGTGGAGCCGAACTGCGAGGTGACGATGAGCTCCGCGGCGGCGAGCAGGAGCTCGAGGTCGTCGCCGATGTCCTCGTCGACCTCCTTCTTCGCGGCTCCCGCGGCCTCCTGCACGTCCGGGCGGTACTCCGGGCGCGCCTGGCCGGTGACGTGCTTGACGACCGCGTCGATCTCGCTCTCCTGCACCCACGCGCCCTGCAGGCGGAACGGCTTGGACGACCCCATGGGCGAGAACAGGGCATCGCCCTGGCCGATCAGCTTGTCCGCGCCGGGGCTGTCGAGGATCACACGGCTGTCGGTGACGCTGGTCACGGCGAATGCCAGACGCGAGGGCACGTTGGCCTTGATCAGACCGGTGACGACGTCGACGCTGGGACGCTGAGTCGCCAGCACGAGGTGGATGCCCGAAGCTCGGGCGAGCTGGGTGATGCGGACGATCGAGTCCTCGACGTCGCGCGGGGCGACCATCATCAGGTCGGCGAGCTCGTCGACCACGACCAGCAGATACGGGTACGGCTTGAGCACGCGCTCGCTGCCGGCGGGCACCTCGACCTCGCCTGCGCGCACGGCGCGGTTGAAGTCGTCGATGTGACGGAAGCCGAACGACGCGAGGTCGTCGTACCGCATGTCCATCTCCTTCACGACCCACTGCAGCGCCTCGGCGGCCTTCTTGGGGTTCGTGATGATGGGCGTGATCAGGTGCGGCACGCCGGTGTAGCTGGTGAGCTCCACACGCTTCGGGTCGATGAGCACCATGCGCACGTCGGCGGGCCTCGCCCGCATCAGCAGGCTGGTGATCATCGAGTTCACGAAGCTGGACTTACCGGAGCCGGTGGAACCCGCCACCAGCAGGTGCGGCATCTTGGCGAGGTTGGCGACGACGAAGTTGCCGCCGACGTCCTTGCCGACCCCGATCGTCAGCGGGTGCGTGCTCTTCTGCGCCGCGGGCGAGCGCAGCACGTCGCCGAGCGAGACCGTCTCGCGGTCGGTGTTCGGGATCTCGATGCCGATCGCGCTCTTGCCTGGGATCGGCGACAGGATGCGCACGTCGTTGGAAGCCACCGCGTACGCGAAGTTGTTGCTCAGCTGCAGGATCTTCTCGACCTTGACGCCGTGGCCCACCTCGACCTCGTACTGCGTGACCGTCGGGCCGCGCGAGAATCCGGTGACCTTCGCGTCGACGTTGAACTGCGTGAGAACGTTGGTGATCTGCTGCACGATGCGATCGTTCGCCTCGGAGCGGGCCACGGAAGGCGGTCCCTCAGCCAGCACGGACGCGGACGGCAGTACGTAGGGCGCCGCGGGCGGCTGCGGCCCGTTCTGACCCGGCCCCGCCGTGCCGAAGCCGTCGAAGCCCGGCAGCTCGCCGGTCGTGCCGGAGTCGTCCATCAGAGCGGTCGCGTTGTTCTGCTCGTCGAGCAGCTGGGTCAGTGCGCTGACGTCGGTGAGCACCTCGGTCGCGGCGTCGGACGGGTCGTCTACGATGATCGCCTGGTCGTACGCCGCCTTCGCGGTCGGCTCGTCGAGCAGCTTGGTGATGGCCTTCGAGTCGACGCCGTCGTCCGGGTCCTCTTCGCGGCCGGTCTTGTTGCGCCGCCACCAGGGCAGCACGCCGTCATCCTCATCGGGAGTCTCGTCTGCGGCATCCGCCGTCTTCTCGGCCTTCTCGCGACGCTCCGCGCCGAACATCCAGGCGTACAGATCGCCGAGACGCTGGCCGATGCGGTTCGGCGGGGTCTTGGTGATGATCAGGATGCTGAGTCCGATGAGCAGGCTGAGCACGACGTAGGCGACGATCTGGCCGAGGAACAGCAGCGGCTGCCCGATCATCCAGCCGAACAGGCCGCCGGCCTCGCTGAGCGCCGGCATGCCGTCGCGCGGCTGCGGCCAGACCATCTCGCCCTTGGGGTTCAGCGTGCCGGAGGCGACGTGGCAGATGCCGGCGATCGCGAGGATCAGCATTCCGAAGCCGATGCCGATCCGCCCGTTGTCGTGCACGGACGACGGATGCCGGAAAAGCCAGCCCGCGAGGAACAGCAGCAGCACGGGCATCAGGAACGCGGTGCGCCCGACCAGGCCGCCGACCGAGTACGCCGAGATCTGCGCGGCGACCTCGTTGCCGATGAAGAACCACTCCACCACCGCGCCCATGCAGGCGAGCAGCACGAGGAAGAACGGGAACCCGTCGCGGCGCTGGTCCTTCTCGAGGGTCTCCGGGCCGAAGGCGCGGAACAGCCCGCCGACGCCGTGCGCGACGCCCATCCACATGCGCAGGCCGATCGACGGCTTGTCCAGCTCGTCGACGTACTTCTTCGGCGCGGGAGCCGACTTCGGCGACCTCGAGGATGACGATCGCGAGGAGGACTGCCGCGGAGCGCTCTTGGGAGCACCCGCGGACGCGCGCTCAGACTTCGTGGTGCTCCTGGCCATGTCCTCTACGGTATTCCCGGGCACCGACAAAACCCCGCAATGACGCGGGTGGGGCCGGGAATCGATGCGCGATCGCGACCGATTCCCGGCATCCGATCCGGGTTACGCCTCGATGACGAGCGGGACGATCATCGGACGGCGGCGCAGCTTCTGGTTGACCCAGCGGCCGATCGTGCGGCGCACGACCTGCGAGAGCGCGTGCGTGTCGCGCACTCCGTTGCCGGAGGCCTCCTTGAGCGCGGCGACGATCTTCGGTGCGACGTCGTCGAACACCGCGTCGTCCTCGGCGATGCCGCGGGCGTGGATCTCCGGGCCCGAGATGATGCGGCCGGTGGCGGCGTCCACCACGACGATGACAGAGACGAAGCCCTCCTCGCCGAGGATGCGGCGGTCCTTGAGGTCGGCGTCGGTGATCTCGCCCACCGTCGAGCCGTCGACGTACACGAAGCCGAGGTCGAGCTGACCGGCGACACGAGCATTGCCGCCCTCGAGGTCGATCACGGTGCCGTTCGACGCGATGATCGTGCGCTCCGCGTCGATGCCGGTGTCCTGCGCGAGCTTGGCGTTCGCCATCAGGTGGCGGTATTCGCCGTGCACGGGCAGCACGTTCTTCGGCTTCAGGATGTTGTAGCAGTAGAGCAGCTCGCCGGCGGCGGCGTGACCGGAGACATGCACGCGCGCGTTCGCCTTGTGCACGACGTTCGCACCGAGCTTGGTCAGCCCGTCGATCACGCGGTAGACCGCGTTCTCGTTGCCGGGGATGAGACTGGAGGCGAGGATGACGGTGTCGCCGGGGCCGGGCTCGATCGCGTGGTCGAGGTTGGCCATGCGGCTCAGCACGGCCATCGGCTCACCCTGCGATCCGGTGGACATGTAGACGATCTGGTCGTCCGGCAGGTCGCGCGCCTTCTTGTAGTCGATGAGCACGCCGTCGGGCACGTGCAGATAGCCGAGCTGCTCGGCGATGGTCATGTTGCGCACCATGCTGCGGCCGAGGAACGCGACCCGGCGTCCGTGCGCGTGCGCGGCGTCGATGACCTGCTGCACGCGGTGCACGTGGCTGGAGAAGCTCGCCACGATCACACGACGCGGAGCCTTGCCGATCACCTGGTCGAGCACCGGGCCGATCGACCGCTCTGTGGGTGTGAAGCCCGGCACGTCCGCATTGGTGGAGTCGACGAGGAACAGGTCCACGCCCTCCTCCCCCAGCCGCGCGAACGCGCGGAGGTCGGTGATGCGGCCGTCCAGCGGCAGCTGGTCCATCTTGAAGTCGCCCGTGGCCAGCACCATGCCAGCATCCGTGCGGATCGCGACGGCGAGGGCATCCGGGATCGAGTGGTTCACCGCGACGAACTCGAGGTCGAAGGGACCGACCTGCTCGCGGTCGCCCTCCTTCACCGTGAGGGTGAAGGCCTTGATGCGGTGCTCCTTGAGCTTCGCCTCGACCAGCGCGAGAGTCAGCCCCGAGCCGATCAGGGGGATGTCCTGCTTAAGGCGCAGCAGGTACG
Source organism: Microbacterium sp. MAH-37 (assembly GCF_009758255.1). Classification (GTDB taxonomy): domain Bacteria; phylum Actinomycetota; class Actinomycetes; order Actinomycetales; family Microbacteriaceae; genus Microbacterium. The sequence continues at coordinate 97,995 of NZ_WSEN01000007.1, read as the reverse complement.
GCACCGCGCCGATGTGGTCCTCGTGGCCGTGCGTGAGCACGACGCCGACGATGTCGTCGAGGCGGTGCTTGATCGGTTCGAAGTCGGGCAGGATCAGGTCGACGCCGGGCTGGTGCTCCTCGGGGAACAGCACGCCGCAGTCGACGATGAGGATCTTGCCGTCGATCTCGAAGGTCGTCATGTTGCGGCCGACCTCGCCGAGACCGCCCAGCGGGATCACGCGCAGAGTGCCGTCGGCGATGGGTTCCGGATCGGCGATGGGGATGGACATGGGTGCCTCCTAGGCGGGGCGCGCTGCGCGCCCGGTGATCTGCTCCCTGCGCCGACGAACGACCGTCATCTGGTCGTGCCGTGCACCTTGGGGAGTGCGCCGCCTGCGGCGGCATTGCGGTCGGGGCGGAAGTCGGAGAAGTCCGCACCCGGGATGTCCTTGACGAGCGCGAGCTCATCCTCGATGGCTGCGGCCTCCCACTCCTCCGGCCCGACGAGGGGCAGGCGGACGCGGGGGCTGTCGATGCGGCCGAGGCCGTGCAGGATGTACTTCGCCGAGACGGTGCCCGGCACGTGGGTCATCGCGGCGCGCACCAGCGGCTCGAGACGCTTGTGCTCGGCGGTGGCCGTGGCCAGATCGCCGCGGTTCACCGCGTCGACGATGGTGCGGTACGGCGCGGAGGTGATGTTCGCGGTGACGCCGATGAGACCGGTGGCGCCGATCGCGAGGTGGGGCAGGACGTTGGAGTCGTCGCCGGAGAAGTACATCAGGTCGGTCTGATTGAGCACCCGGCTGACCTCGGAGAAGTCGCCCTTGGCGTCCTTCACGGCGAGGATGTTCGGGTGCTTGGCGAGACGCAGGATGGTCTCGTACTTGATCGGCACGCCGGTGCGGCCGGGGATGTCGTACAGGATGACCGGCAGATCGGTCGCGTCGGCGACCAGGCGGAAGTGGGTCAGGATCCCGGACTGGGTGGGCTTGTTGTAGTACGGCGTGACGATCATGATGCCGTCGGCGCCGGCCTTCTCGCTCGCCTTGTAGAGCTCGATGGCGTGCGCGGTCTCGTTCGACCCGCCGCCGGTGATGATCTTCGCGCGGCCCGCGGCGACGTCCTTGCCGACCTCGACCAGACGGAGCTTCTCAGGGTCGGTCAGCGTCGACGTCTCGCCGGTGGTGCCGGTGACGACGATGCCGTCGGCGCCGTCGGAGATCACCCGGTCCATGTGCTTCTCGACGGAGGGCCAGTCGACCTCACCGTCGGCCGTCATCGGGGTGATGAGGGCGACGAGCACCTGTCCGAAGGGATTGCCCGTATGCGTCATGCCTCCCAGCGTATCGGTTCGGGCTGCCGCCGCGCGCGACGGATCCGTCAGACACGGCCCCGGCGCGCGAGGCCCGCGGTCAGCGAGCGCGGCAGGATGCCGGTGAGCGCGACGACCGCCTTGTACCGGAGCGACGGGATCGAGACCGCCTTGCCCCTGGCGGCGTCTCGCAGTCCCTCCCGCACGACGTCCTCGGCATCCAGCCATGCGATCGCCGGGATCCCCTCCTCGCCGCGGGCGAGGCCCATCCGCTCGTGGAAGGTCGTGTGCGTGAACCCGGGGCACACCGCGGTGACGGTGACGTTGCCGCGGGCGTACTCCGCATTCGCCCATCGGCTGAAGCCGATCAGCCAGGATTTGCACGCCGAGTAGGTCGAGCGCGAGATGAACCCGGCGACGGATGCCACGTTGATGATGCGTCCCCCGCGGCCGCGCATCGTCTGCAGCGCGGCGTGCATGAGCCGCATCGAGGCCTCGACGTGCACGCGCAGATGGCGCACCTCGGCGTCGATGTCGTTGTCGGCGAACTGCAGGGGCAGTCCGAAGCCGGCGTTGTTCACCAGAAGGTCGATGGGGTTCCGGGCATCACGCAGGCGTGCGGCCACGATCTCGACGTCGGCCTCGACCGACAGGTCGGCGGCGATCACGTCCGTCGAGACGCCGTACGTGCTCCGCAGCTCCGTGGCGAGCGCCTCGAGCGCGTCCACGCCGCGCGCGACGAGGATGAGGTCCGCACCGCGGGCGGCGAGCTGCCTGGCGAACTCGGCACCGAGTCCGGCGCTGGCACCGGTGATGAGTGCAGTGGGCATCAGCGCTCGTAACGCAGGAAGCGGTAGCGGATGCCGGTGCGAGAGGTCTGCCACTCGCCCTCGGACACCAGACGCCAGCCCGTCTTCGGCGGAGCGTAGGCATCCCCGGCGACGTCCAGATCGAGTTCGGTGACCTCCAGCCGGTCGGCGTCGGCGATGACCTGGGCGTAGATCTCGGCACCGCCGATCACCCAGACCTTCTCGAGGCCGCGCGCGGCATCCTGCACGCTCGCCGCGCGGCGCGCGCCGTCGGCGGCCCAGTCCTGCTGCCTGGTGATCACGATGTTCTCTCGCCCAGGCAGCGGCCGGAACCGCTCCGGCAGCGAGTCCCAGGTCTTGCGCCCCATGATGACCGGAGCGGTGAGCGTGACCTCCTTGAAGTGCGCCATGTCCTCCGGCACGTGCCAGGGCATGCCGCCCGAGGCGCCGATGACGCCGCCGTGCGCCTCGGCCCAGATGAGCCCCACCCAGGTCATACCGCCACCGCCGCCTTGATCGAGGGGTGATGCTGGTAGTCCTCCACGACCAGGTCGTCGTAGGTGTAGTCGAGGATCGACTCGGGCTTCCTCGCGAAGCGGAGCGTCGGGTACGGGTACGGCTCGCGGGTGAGCTGCTCGCGCACCTGCGCGACGTGGTTGTCGTAGATGTGGCAGTCGCCGCCGGTCCAGACGAAGTCGCCCGGTTCGAGTCCGGTCTGCTGCGCGACCATCATCGTCAGCAGCGCGTACGAGGCGATGTTGAACGGGACGCCGAGGAAGAGATCGGCGCTGCGCTGGTAGAGCTGGCAGGACAGCTTCCCGTCGGCCACGTAGAACTGGAACATCGCGTGGCAGGGCGCGAGCGCCATGTCGGGGATGTCTGCGGGGTTCCAGGCGGAGACGATGAGCCGGCGCGAGTCGGGCGTGGCCCTGATCTGATCGATCACCTGGGCGAGCTGGTCGATGTGGCCGCCGTCCGGCGTCGGCCAGGAGCGCCACTGCACGCCGTAGACCGGCCCGAGGTCGCCCTCGGCGTCAGCCCATTCGTCCCAGATGGTGACGCCGTTGTCCTGCAGCCAGCGCACGTTGGAGTCGCCGCGCAGGAACCAGAGCAGCTCGTAGGCGATCGACTTGAAGTGCACGCGCTTGGTCGTGATGAGGGGGAATCCCTGGGCGAGATCGAACCTGATCTGACGGCCGAACACGCTGGTCGTGCCGGTGCCGGTGCGGTCGTCCTTGTGGGTTCCGTTCGCGAGGACGTCGCGCAGCAGATCTTCATACGGCGTGGGAACGGTCATGACAGACACGATACCGGCGGGGCACCGACACCGGCCCGTCATCGTGCGACACATCCGCCCTTCATCGATCCCGCCGGACGTAGCCTCTGAGCATGAACCCGATCGCCGCCCTGGCCGTCGCCGGCGCACTGCTCGTCGGCAGCCTCGCGCTCGGCTTCGTATGGCACGCGCGGGACGGCCGCCGTCGCGCAGGGCGCGGCGAGGTCGTGGACGCAGCGGATGCCGGTGAGCTGGGCGCGCGCGCCACCCTCGTGCAGTTCAGCACCGAGATGTGCGCCCGCTGCCCGCAGGTGCGCCGGATGCTGGGACAGGTCGCCGGCCAGCACGACGGCGTCCTGCACGCCGACGTCGACCTGACGCACCGCACCGACCTGGCATCCAAGTACCGGGTGCTGCAGACACCGACGACGTTCCTGGTCGACGGTACCGGAACCGTGCGGGCACGGTTCAACGGCGTGCCCCGCCGTACAGACGTCGAGGAAGCCCTGGGCGCACTGCCCGCACTGCAGGAGGCACGATGAGCACCCCGACCGGCATCGATCCCCGCGGCCCGCGGTTCGCGGCATCCATCACCGCCGTGTTGCTGCTCATCGCGGTGCTGCTGGGACTGGTCGGGTTGTCGACAGCCAGGTTCCCCGCGATCGGAGCCTTTCCGCTCGCCGGCGGCGGAGCCACCGACTTCGGGTTCTTGGCGGGCGTGCCCTGGACGATCACGCTCGTGTCTCCACTCCAGCGCATCCTCGACCCCGCTTTCCTGCTTCTCCTCGTCATCGCGCTGCTCTTCCTCTGGGGCGTGCTGTCGCCGCGAACCCAGCCCTGGAGCGTGCTGTTCCGGAAACTCGTGCAGCCGCGCCTCGCTCCCCCGGCCGAGCTCGAGGACCCCCGACCGCCGCGTTTCGCGCAGGGCGTCGGACTCTTCGTCGTCGGCGTCGGTCTGCTGCTGCATCTGCTCGGCGTGCCGTGGGCCCTGCCGATCGCGGCCGCCGCCGCCTTCATCGCCGCGTTCCTCAACGCCGTCTTCGGCTTCTGCCTGGGCTGCGAGCTGTACCTGCTGCTGCGGCGCGCCGGCGTCCTGCGCGCGGCCTGAACCGTTCCCTCGGGCATGAGGGCTGGATAGGCTTGCCGGACAGCCCGCCCAACACAGGAGGAACCATGCCCGTCACCAGTGAAGCCGCCAGCACCTGGACCGGATCCCTGATCGAGGGGTCGGGCACCGTCGCCTTCTCCTCGTCGAAGCTCGGGACCTTCCCGATCGACTGGAAGGCCCGCAGCGAGGGCTCGGACACGACCACCACGCCCGAGGAGCTCATCGCCGCCGCGCACGCGTCGTGCTTCAGCATGGCGCTGTCGAACGCACTCGCGGAGAACGGCACACCGCCGGAGCGCGTGAACACCACGGCGTCCGTCACCTTCAAGCCCGGCACCGGCATCACCGGCAGCCACCTGAACGTGAACGCCAGCGTCCCCGGCCTCACGCCCGAGCAGTTCCAGCAGCTCGCCGAGGGCGCCAAGACGGGATGCCCGGTGTCGCAGGCTCTCGCCGGCATCGAGATCACCCTCGAGGCCTCGCTCGTCTGAGTGCTCTGACATGCGCAGCGCCCCCGTCGCTGACGGGGGCGTTGCGCGTTTCGGGGCGGGCGCCTGCTCAACTTCGGATCCGACCCGCAACACGCCGCAGAACGTCGACGACACGCCGGCCGCCGGCGTGCGGCATCCGAAGTCGGGGACGCCGCGGGTCAGGGCGTGGTCTTCGCGATCCTGATCGCCTCGCGGATGCTGGAGCGGGCGTCCTTGCGGCGCCCCGCGGCGTCCTGCACCACCCCGAGGCGGTAACGGGCGCGCCAGTCCTGCGGGGCGGCATCCGCAGCATCCGTGTACCGGGTGACGAGCGGTTCGATGTCGTCCTTCATCAGCCGGCCGCTGGGCGTGAGCTGCTCCGGCGCCTCCGGCATCCCGCCCTCGCTGTCGAGCAGCCTGCCGAGCCGGTCGGCGGCGAGGCCGAAGGCGAGCTCCCGGTACATCGCCCAGGCGCCGATCGGCGCGATGACGATCAGGGCGATGCCCATCGCGATCCCCGCGCCGGTGCCGCTGCGCAGGAAGAGCACGGCGAGCCAGACGACGGCCACGATGTACAGCAGCAGCGCGGCGGACATGACGGCGACGCCGATGCGAGAGGTCATGCCTCAATCCTAGGAGCGCGTGGGGCCGGCCCCACGCGCGGACAGCGGGTGACAGTCGCAGACAGCGCCGTGACAGTGCGCCGACAGCGGCGGGGCGGATGCTCGTCGCATGACGAACTCCACCTCAGAATGGGCCATCGCGGCCGACGGACTCGTGAAGGTGTTCGGTGCGAACCGCGCAGTCGACGGCGTCGACCTGCGCGTGCCCGCCGGCACCGTCTACGGAGTCCTCGGCCCGAACGGCGCCGGCAAGACCACCACCATCAACATGCTCGCGACGCTGATGCGTCCGGACAGCGGGAGCGCCCGCATCTTCGGCCACGACGTCGTGCGCGAGGCGCACGTCGTCCGCCAGCTCATCGGCGTGACCGGGCAGTTCGCCTCGGTGGACGAGACCCTGTCCGCGAACGAGAACCTCATGATCTTCGCCAGGCTGCTCGGCCTGACGCGGGCAGAGGCGCGCACCAAGTCCGCGGACCTTCTCGAGCGGTTCGGGCTCACCGAGGCGGCGCGCCGCCCGCTCGCCCAGTTCTCCGGCGGCATGCGCCGTCGTCTCGACCTGGCGGCGTCGCTGATCGCCCAGCCGCCGCTGATCTTCCTCGACGAGCCGACCACCGGTCTCGACCCGCGCACCCGCGGGCAGATGTGGGACACCATCCGCGAGCTCGTGCGCACCGGCTCCACGGTGATGCTCACCACGCAGTACCTCGACGAGGCCGACCAGCTGGCCGACCGCATCGCGGTGATCGACCGCGGCCGCGTCGTGGCCGAGGGCTCCCCCGACGACCTCAAGGCCTCCGTCGGAGCATCCTCGCTGCAGCTGCGGCTCACCGAGCCGGCGGATGCCGGGGACGCACTGCGCGCGATCGAGCGGGTGCTCGGCGTGCAGGGGGTGCTCTCCCCCGAGGCTGCTCGGATCACCGCCCCCATGACCGACGCCGATCGGGTCGCGGACCTGCTCATCGTGCTCCGCGAGGCCGGCATCGGCCTCAGCGAGATGAGCGTGCAGAAGCCGACCCTCGACGAGGTCTTCCTCACCATCACCGGTCACTCCGCTGAGGACGAGACCGAAGACAGCGCGGCTGCGGCCGCCTCACAGAAGGAGGAGGTGCGCGCATGAGCGCTCTCGCCCCCGCGGCCACCCGCATCATCCCCGCATCCGAACGGAACCTGAAGAACCACGCGGGTCTCGGGCTCGCCCTGCGCAACACCCTCACGATGGCGGGACGCGGCCTCATCAAGATCCGCCGCACGCCCGAGCAGCTGATGGACGTCACGCTGCAGCCGATCCTGTTCACGCTGATGTTCACCTACATCTTCGGCGGCGCGATCTCGGGCGACGTGCAGTCGTACCTGCCTGTGATCATCCCCGGCATCCTGGTGCAGACGGTGATCACCACCTCGGTCGTCACCGGCGTGCAGCTGCGCGAAGACATGGACAAGGGCGTGTTCGACCGGTTCCGCTCGCTGCCGATCGCGCGCATCGCCCCGCTGTCCGGCGCGCTACTGGCGGACACCGTCCGCTATGCGATCGCCACCGTGCTCACCTTCACGATGGGCGCCCTGATGGGCTTCCGTCCCGGTGGCGGCCTCTGGTCGGTGGTCGCCGCCGGCCTGCTGGTCGTCGTGTGCTCGTGGGCGGTCAGCTGGATCTTCGCGTTCTTCGGCGTCATCGCCCGCACCGCCTCGAGCGTGCAGGGGATCTCGATGATCATCCTGTTCCCGCTGACGTTCCTCTCGAACGCCTTCGTGCCGGTCGACACCATGCCCGACTGGATGCAGTGGTTCGTGAACATCAATCCGGTCTCGCACCTCGTGACGGCCGTCCGCGAGCTCACCGCGACCGGTGCGTTCGGAGCGGATGCCTGGATCTCGCTGCTCGGTGCGGCCGTGATCGTCGCTGTCTTCGCACCGCTCACGGTGCGGGCCTACATGCGAAAGGCCTGATCCTCCCCGCGCTCAGGGGCGTCCGCCGACGGCGGCCGCCCCTTCCGCGCACCCGGGCTCAGCGGCCGGTGAGCACGGCCAGCCCGCGCTCGAGCCGTCGCTCGGGGCTGAGCGCGGCGACCTCGGTGCGAACCCGCTGCACGACATCGGCGCCGGCGATCCGTTCGGCATCCGCCAGATGCGCGGCGAGGTGGAGCGTCGGCATGTTCTGCCGGCCGCCGAGGACCTCGGAGAGTGCGACGGCCTCGACACCCCGCGCGACCTGCCCCGGGCTGCGGAGCGCCCAGGCCGACCAGCCCATGAGGGCCGTGCCCAGCACCGGGCGGTCCACTCCCTCTCGGCGCTGCCTGCAGGCGGCGATCGTCCTGGTGCGCAGCCTGCGCTCCCAGACCGCGACCTCGTCCGCCGCCAGTCCCAGCGAGCGCACGGCTGCCGCGAGATAGCCCGACATCGCCATCAGGTACCACGGCGAACGCCGTGGCGACGGTTCGGCGAACGCCCGCATGGCGGCGGCGAAGTACTCGGATGCGGAGACGAGATCGCCGTCCACCAGGTCGGCCTCGGCCAGACCGTAGACACCGATGGAGGTGAGTTCCAGGCCGTCCTGGCTGAGTCCGCCCTCGTCGACGAGCCGCTGGAACAGCGGCCGGGCGTCCGCAGTGCGTCCCAGGCACAGCAGCGCACCACCGCGCACCCATTCCTGCTGGCTGAGCTGATCCTGCGCGTCGTACTCGCGGAACACCTCGGCGGCGCGGTCCAGCCAGACGAGTGCGTCCTCGGCGTCACCGGTCTGCGCGGCCAGCTGCGCGGCGAGATCGGCGGCCAGTCCCTCCGCCCACCGCTCGCCGATCCGCCTGGCGCGCTCCCAGGCGCTGCGCGCGGCGCGCATCGCAGCGTCCGGCTCGCCGTCGTTCTCCGATGCCTGCGACATGAGGATGTCGGCCGCCAGCTGTGCGCGGGGGTCCGTCTCGCCCGCGACGATGTCGCCGGCGCCGGCGGTTCCTCCGCGGGCCGCCGCGTCCAGTGCCTCGGCCAGCAGACGCCAGGCCGGGGCCAGGCTGTCACTGGCCGCTTCTCTGCGCAGACGCAGCAGCGCGAGACCCCGCGCGGCACCCGGGTCGCCGCTGATCATGCAGCCCAGCACGCCCATCGCCAGGGCGATGACGACGAGATCGATGCCGATCCTGTCGCGATCGGCCCCCGCGGCGGCGCCGATCATCCGCGGGGCGTAGCCGATGAACTCCGTGAACGAGCCGCGGATGAACCAGGACTGGCCGAGCACGGCGAACAGCACCACGGCCTCGGCGTCGCGCTCGACGGTGAGGAGATGGCGCAGGACATGGACCAGGTTGTCGTGCTCCCGGCTGACCGCCAGATGCTCCGCTGCGGTGAGCCCCGCCGGGAATCGTCTGCTGCCCTCGCCCTGTGCGGCGGCGAACTCCGTCGCCCAGGTGATCACGGCTTCCCAGGCCTCCTCCTCGCCGCCGGCGTCCTGCAGCCGCTGCTGGCCGAACTCGCGCACGGTCTCGAGCATCCGGAAGCGCACCTCCGCCCCGGCATCGTTCTCGATCACACCGAGGAGCGAATGCGAGACGAGCAGGTCGAGCACGTCGTCAGCCGGCCCGCCGCCCAGCACGGCCTCGGCGATAGAGGCGGAGAATCCGCCTGGCAGCACCGAGAGCAGGGACAGCGCTCGCTGCGCCTCGGGCGCCAGCAGGTCCCAGCTCCACTCGATCACCGCCTGCAGTGTGCGATGCCGTTCCGGCGCCGATCTGTCACCGGTCGTCAGCAGCGCGAACCGGTTCTCGAGTCGCAGCTCGATCTGCTCGGGCGTCATCGTGCGCACGCGCGCGGCGGCGAGCTCGATCGCCAGCGGCAGTCCGTCGAGGTGGCGGCACAGGCGCGCGACCGTCTCGAGGTCGAGCGTCGCGCCGGGGCGGGCTGCATGCGCCCTCTCGATGAAGAGGCGCACGGCGGGAGCCGCCGGATCGGCGTCGATCGTCAACGGTTCCAGCGGCAGCACCTGCTCGGCGGCGATCGCCAGCGGAGTGCGGCTCGTCGTGACGATCCGCAGCGTCGGCACGGCAGCCAGCAGCTCCGCCGCGCACTGCGCGGCGCCGTCGATCACCTGCTCGCAGTTGTCCAGCACGAGGAGCGTGCGCCGCTCGCCCAGCATCGCGATGACGCGCGCCATCAGGTCGGGTCGCGGCACCGCGTCGTTCAGCCGACGACCCGGGACGATCTCGCTGATGCCGAGGGCTGCGGCGACGGCGATCGACACCCCCGCGTCCTCGCGCACGCCGGCGAGGGGGACGACGACGACCGCGGGAGCATCGGCGTCGAGGGCGATCGCCTGGGCCAGCCGCGTCTTGCCCATGCCCCCGGCGCCGAGGATCGTCAGCAGTCGCGTGCGTGCAAGCAGAGCCTTCGCCTCGCGGAGGGCCCCGTCCCGGCCGATCAGCTCGTTCGGTGCGGCTTGGACTCCGATGCGCACCCTCGGCCCGGCCTGATCCGAGGTCTGCAGCAGTCGCGCGTTGAGCTCCACGGCCGCCGGCGACGGCGACGTGCCGAGCTCGTCCCGCAGCCGCATGCGCAGACCCGCGAAGAGCGCGAGCGCCTCGGAGGTGCGGCCGGCGTGCGCGAGCGCATCCATCAGCGCCACGTGGACGCCGTCGTCGAGAGGGCGCTCTTCGGCCAGCGCGGTCAGCAGTGCGATGGCCTCGGGATCTCGGCCGGCGTCGGCGTACGCGGTGGCGAGGCCGGAGCGGATCGTGTCGAGCAGGGCTGTCGCGGTGCGGGTCAGTTCGCCGGCCACCGGCGCGTCGCCGAGATCGAGCCCCGGCTCGCCGCGCCACAGCGCGGCCGCGGACTCGAACAGGTCGATCCGCTGCGGATCCCGCTCCGCCCGGTTCGTCGCCTCCAGGACGAGCTGCCTGGCGCGGTGCAGGTCGGTCTCATCGGTGCCGAGGGCGTAGCCGCCCGGAGCACTGCGCACGAGGTCGGCGCCGCCACCCGCGCGTGCCCGGGAGACCAGCGTCTGCAGTGCCGCCTTCGGGTTCTGCGGCTGTTCCTCGCCCCAGACATCGTCGGCGAGCGCGGAGACGGAGCGGACCGAGCCGCTGCCGCTCAGGGTCAGCGCCGCCAGCAGCGCGCGCATGGCTGCGCCACCCGCGTCGCGATCGGCGAGCTGGACGGGGCCGAGCACGCCGACCCGGAAGGTCATGCGTTCGGGCGCAGGCCGAGGTCGATGATGTTCTCCAGGCCCACGACGACGCCTCGCGCGTCACGCGCGAAGGGCAGCGCGAGACGGATGCCCGGGGTGTAGGCCGCAGCGGAGTCGACCGTGTCGTGGGTGATGGTCAGCGACTCCCCCGCGCCCGACAGGATGACCTCCTGCTTGGCGACCACGCCCGGGCGGCGCAGGGAGTGGATCGGCACCCCAGCGACCCGCTGGCCGCGGGCGCGCTGGTCGGCGTGGGGAGCCGAGACCGGCCCCTGCCCCTCCCGCGCATCCGCCATCAGCTCGGCAGTGCGCACCGCCGTGCCGCTCGGCGAATCGATCTTGGTGTCCCGGTGCGCCTCGATGATCTCGGCGGAGGCGAAGAACGGCGCGGCGGCCGCGGCCAGCGCCGAGCCGAGCGCCGACCCCAGCGAGAAGTTCGGGATGAACACGACGCCCGTGCCCGCGGCATCCGCCAGCGGACGCACCAGGGCGATCCGCTCCTGCGACCAGCCGGAGGTGCCGACGAGCACGTTGATGCCGCGCTCGATCGCGGCGCGGACGACCTCGACGCTCACAGAGGGCGTCGAAGCGTCGACGACGAGATCGGCCCCGTCGAGCTCGGAGAGGTCGCTGGACGAGCCGAGCACCCGAGTCACCTCGAAGCCGTCGAGCTCATCGATCACCGCGCGGATGATGCCGCCGAGCTTGCCGGATCCGCCGACGAGAGCAACCTGTGTGGTCATGATTCCAGTTTAGGTATATGGCAGTCAGGACGGCTCTGAACCTGCCGTGGCGCGCGATACCGTTGCTCCATGGTGACATTCCGTGCCGTCCCGGCCACAGATCCCGCGGCAGTCGCCGTCCTCACCGACTACTTCGCGATGAGGGCCGCTGCATTCCCGGGCGAGTACCGCCCGTCATTCCCCGGACCTGACGCGTTCCGCGAGCCCGACGGCGTGTTCCTGCTCGCGCTGGACGACGACGGTGAGGTGCTCGGATGCGGCGCCGTTCGGCGCCTGGCCGACGGCGACTCCGGTCCCCGTTTCGAGATCAAGCACCTGTTCGTTCAGCCCGCGGGCCGCGGCGCAGGCACGGGACGCGCGATCCTCGAAGAGCTCGAGCGCCGCGCGACGGGCTGGGGCGCGACCGAACTGGTCCTCGACACGCACCACACGCTCGAGGCCGCCGGCGGCCTGTACGCCCGCAGCGGCTATGAGCAGATCGAGCCGTACAACGAGAACCCGAACGCGACGAGGTGGTACGGCAAGGCGGTCTCCTGACGCACCGAACTCCACCCGCTAGCATCGTCCGGTGAGCAGATTCTCGGTCATCCCGGCGTCGTACGTCTTCCTGCGCAGCGACGAGGGCGTGCTGCTGCAGCTGCGGCAGAACACCGGCTACATGGACGGGATGTGGAGCGCCGGAGCCGCCGGGCACGTCGAGCCGGGCGAGACCGCGACCCGCGCCGCCGCGCGCGAGGTCGCCGAGGAGCTCGGCATCGCCATCGCCCAGGACGACTTCGACCCGATCTGCGTGCTGCAGCGCACCGACGGCACTGACGACCCGATCGAGCAGCGCGTGGAGTGGTTCTTCACGTGCACGGCCTGGACCGGTGAGCCGACGATCCAGGAACCTGAGAAGTGCGCCGAGCTGCGCTGGTTCGCCCTCGACGCGCTGCCCTCGAACATGCCGCCTCACGAGCGGCACGCCCTCGACTGGCTGCGCGAGCACGACGGGATCGGCATCCTCTCGCTCGGTTTCGCGAACGAGGTCGTCGGCGCCTAGACCGACGCGTAGTCCGGCAACCCGGTGCGCAGCTCCATCGGCAGGTGACCGAGGTCGTTGTGCGTGAGCAGCGACCACGGCCGGCCCTGTTTCTGCGCGATCACCGTCAGCCCGCAGTGCGCCTGGTTCAGTGTCATCCAGCGCCACTCCGGCGCACCGAGCACCTCGCGCACGAACCACGAGATCACGAAGTTGTGCGTGATCAGCACCTCGTGCACTTCACCGTTCTTGCGCATCAGGAACTCGTTCACGGCATCCGACATCTGCGCCTTGCCCGCCTCGATCTCGGCGTCCGTCACCGAGCCGAAGAACGGCTCGAAGACCGCCGGGGTCTCCTCCGTCATCCCGGTCGGGACGCAGTCGAACAGCAGAGCGGACGGCGCGGGATCGACCGACGGCAACCGCGCGGCGACGGCGCGCGCGGTCTCGGCAGCACGCAGCAGAGGCGAGTGCCAGACAGCGTCCAGCGGCAGTCCGGACAGGCGATCCGCGATCAACTCGGCCTGCCGCTGCCCCCGTGGAGAGAGGGGTCCGTCGTCGACGCCGTGCTCGGCATCCTGATGTTCGCCGTGCCTGACCAGATAGATGTAATGCGTCACAACCCGCTCGCTTCATGCCCCATCATCGGGGCACCACCAGCCTAGGCCACCCCGCCGACGCCGGGTCGGCTCAGCTCGCCGCCCGGGTGAGATCGGCGACCTGCGCCCGCGACAGCGTGACGCCGGCGCCCTGCATCAGCTCGTCGACTTGATCGGGAGCGAAGGTGTTCACGATCGGCGCCGCGATCGTGCGCTGAGCGAGAAGCCAGGCGATCGAGACGGCAGCGACGGGCACAGCCAGCTCCTGCGCCACGAGGTCGAGCGCCCGCAGGATCTTGATGCCGCGGCGGTTCAGGTGCGAGCGCAGCTGTTCGCCGCGCACGCCGGTCGCGGACTGCTTGCTGCGGTGCCGCCCCGACAGGAATCCGTGTTCGAGCGCGTGCGAAGGCGTGACTGCGAGGTTCTGCGCGCCGGCCACCAGCCGCAGGTCGCCCTCGAAGGGCTCCCGTCGCACCAGGTTGTACGGCTCATCGATCACGTCGATCCGCGGGTAGCCTGCGGATGCCAGGATGCGGGCCTCGACCAGACGCTCGGCGGCGAAGCGGAACGCACCCACCGCACCGATCTTGCCGGTCTCGCGCAGCCACTCGACGGTGGCCATGGTGTCTTCGAGGTTCGTACTCTGATCGAGGGTGGCATCGAGGTACAGCACGTCGATGTGCTCGGTGCCGAGCCGGCCGAGCGAGGCCTCCACGGCCCGGACGAGGTTCACCGACCCGAGGCCGGGGTTGTCGGGGTGCGCGCCGACGCGCGCGCCGAGCACGATGCGGTCGCGCACGCCTCGGGAAGCCAGCCACTGACCGACGATGTGCTCGCTGCGTCCGCCGGAGTAGCCGTCGGCGGTGTGCACGGCGTTGCCGCCGAACTCCAGGTAGCGGTCCAGGATGGCGTGGCTGGTGTCACGGTCGACGTTCCAGCCGAACTCGGCGGCGCCGAGCATGAGCGGGAAGGTCCGCAGACCGGTCTCGCCCAGGTCCACGCGGATGCTCTCACCGACGCCCGGACCGACGACGGGGATCGGGGCTGACGGGTGCCCGTCCGTCCGCTGCGGGGCGCGCTCCGCTTCGGCTGATGTGCCGACGCTGAATAGACGCATACTCTAAAACCCCCGCGGATCTCGCGATCCGTTCGACTTTCAGCACCCCCCGGTGCGTACTTCGAGAGTAAGCGACGATTTCCACGGCTCCTGCCGATTCCCTGGGAACGGCCGAAAAGTTACCGTAACGGTTTGATCACATCGGATACGACCGAGGTCCGGCCCCGCGAGCGGGACCGGACCTCGTGATCGGATGCCGGGGCTCAGCCCTCGACGACCTCTTCGACCTTCTCGTCCGCGGCGGTCTCTTCGAGCACGGGCTCGAGGGACAACTTGCCGCGGTCGTCGATCTTGGTGATGCGGACCAGCAGCTTCTGGCCGACCGAGAGCACGTCGTCGACGTTCTCGACGCGCTTGCCACCGGCGAGCTTGCGCACCTCGGTGACGTGCAGCAGGCCGTCCTTGCCGGGCAGCAGCGAGATGAAGGCGCCGAAGGTGGCGATCTTCACGACGGTGCCGAGGAACTGCTCGCCGACCTCCGGGTTGGTCGGGTTGGCGATCGCGTTCACCTGGGCGCGAGCGGCCTCTGCCGACGGGCCGTCGACGGCGCCGATGTAGACGGTGCCGTCCTCCTCGATGGAGATCTGCGCGCCGGTCTCGTCCTGGATCGCGTTGATCGTCTTGCCCTTGGGGCCGATCAGCTCACCGATCTTGTCGACGGGGATCTGCACGCTGATGACGCGCGGCGCGGTCGGCGCCATCTCGTCCGGAGCGTCGATCGCGGCGTTCAGGACACCCAGGATCGTGAGGCGGGCCTCCTTGGCCTGGGTCAGCGCGCCGGCCAGGACCTCGGAGGGGATGCCGTCGAGCTTGGTGTCCAGCTGGATCGCCGTGACGAACTCGCTGGTACCGGCGACCTTGAAGTCCATGTCGCCCAGTGCGTCCTCAGCACCCAGGATGTCGGTCAGCGCCGCGTAGCGGGTCTGACCGTCGACCTCGTCGGACACCAGGCCCATGGCGATGCCGGCGACGGGTGCGCGCAGCGGCACACCGGCGTTCAGCAGCGACAGGGTCGAAGCGCAGACGGAGCCCATCGAGGTGGAGCCGTTGGAGCCGAGGGCCTCGGAGACCTGACGGATCGCGTAGGGGAACTCCTCGCGCGTGGGCAGCACCGGCACGAGCGCGCGCTCGGCCAGGAAGCCGTGCCCGATCTCGCGACGCTTCGGCGACCCGACGCGGCCGGTCTCACCGGTCGAGTAGGGCGGGAAGTTGTAGTGGTGCATGTAGCGCTTGCTGGTCGTGGGCGACAGCGAGTCGATCTGCTGCTCCATCTTGAGCATGTTCAGCGTGGTGACGCCCAGGATCTGGGTCTCACCGCGCTGGAAGATCGCCGAGCCGTGCACGCGCGGGATGACCTGCACCTCGGCGTCGAGCGGGCGGATGTCCGCCAGCCCGCGGCCGTCGATGCGGATGTTCTCGCTGAGGATGCGTCCGCGGACGATCTTCTTGGTGACGGCCTTGTAGGCGGCCGAGAACTCGAGAGTCGCGACGGCCTGCAGCTCGCTCGCCTCGACGGCGGCGACCAGCTCGGCGTGGACACGCTCCTTGATGGCGTCGTCGGCGGTCTGGCGCTCGATCTTGTCGGCGATCTGGTAGACGCCGACGAGCTCGTCGTAGGCGCGCTGCGCGACGAAGTCGTAGGTCTCCTGCGAGTAGGGCAGGAACACCGGGTAGACGCCCGGCTCCTTCGACGACTGCGCGGCCAGCTCGGCCTGAGCCTTCACCAGCTGGGCGATGAACGGCTTCGAGGCCTCGAGGCCCTGGGCCACGATCTCCTCGTTCGGCTTGGTGGCGCCGGCCTTGATCAGGTTCCAGCTGCCCTCGGTCGCCTCGGCCTCGACCATCATGATCGCGACGTCCTCGGTGCCGTCGGCCTTGGTCACGACGCGACCGGCGACGATCAGGTCGAACACGGCCTCGCTTACCTGCTCGGCGGTCGGGAACGCGACCCACTGGTCGGCGTGCTCGCCGTGACCCGGCATGAACGCGAGGCGCACACCGGCGACGGGACCGGAGAACGGCAGGCCCGAGATCTGAGTCGACGCGGATGCCGCGTTGATCGCGAGCGCGTCGTAGAACTCGCCCGGCGCGATCGACAGCACGGTGATGACGATCTGGACCTCGTTGCGCAGTCCGTCGACGAACGACGGACGCAGCGGACGGTCGATGAGGCGGCAGACCAGGATCGCCTCGGTGGAGGGACGACCCTCGCGCCGGAAGAACGAGCCGGGGATCTTGCCCGCTGCGTAGGAGCGCTCCTCGACGTCGACCGTCAGCGGGAAGAAGTCGAAGCCCTCACGCGGGTGCTTGCCCGCGCTGGTTGCCGAGAGGAGCATGGTCTCGCCGTCGAGGTAGGCGGCGACTGCGCCCTGCGCCTGCTGCGCGAGGCGGCCGGTCTCGAAGCGGATGGTGCGGGTGCCGAAGCGGCCGTTGTCGAGAACGGCCTCGGTGGCAGTGATTTCAGGACCTTCCAAGAGGTCTCTCCTTCTTTGTTTAGACTCGCGCGCCCGTCTGGCGTGCGAGGACTCACGAAGGAGCGGATGCGGAAAGTCTCGGCGCGCGGGAGGACCCGCGGTTCTCGCCTGCGCTGGTCACCAGTAGAAGACCACCCGACGCCTCGCCGGGGAACCCACCACAGGAGACCAGCTTCCCAGCCGACCGCTCCGTGCCTGTATGCAGTTTGAACGGATGCCACAGGCAACCGCATCGAGTCTAGCAGTGCGCCTAGCGGATCATGCCTCCGGCGCGCGCTCGCCGACGGAGACCCGCCCCCTGCCGAGGAACACGTAGTCGTCGTGCTTGGCCGTGCGCCCCTCCCCGGCGTAGCGTCCCCGCATCCGCCGCCAGATCCACGGCAGCGCATGCCGGCGCCACCACTGCATGCGCAGCGCCGCCTCCTCACCGTGGAAAGACTCGTCGAGCAGGCCGAGCGCATCGGCATGGGGAACCCCGAGCAGCTCGGCCGCGCGGTAGGCGAGGAGGCGGTGCCCACGCGAGGAGAGATGCACCAGGTCCTCGCCCCAATTGCGCCGCTCGCCGAGCAGCGGGAGCAGATCGGTGTCGAGCAGCGTCGCACCGGTGCGCGCTGCGACGCCGGTCAGCTCGTCGGCGAAGGCCGCGAACCGCCGCCGGAGCAGCACCGCCTCCCGGCGGCGGGGCAGGAATGGGGTCACCAGCAGCACCTCGGCGCCGTCGGCACGCAACCGCGCGACGGCCTCCTCGAGTTCGGCCGCCATCCGGCGGACGTCCGGCCAGGGCTTCACCAGGTCGTTCGCCCCGGCCAGGATCGAAACCAGGTCGGGCTGCAGCGCGCGAGCGCGCTGCAGCTGAGTACCGCAGACGTCGGACACGCGACGCGAACGGAGGGCCAGATTCGCGTAACGCAACCCTCCTTCAGCGGCGAGCAGCAGGGCGAGCCGGTCCGCCCAGCCGCGCAGGGTCCCATCCGGAGCGGGGTCGCACAGTCCCTCTGTGAGCGAGTCACCGAGCGCGATGTAGCGCCGCCGAACACCCGCGCGCGGCTGCGGCAGTTCGGGGCGGCGCGCTCGCACGGTCACCGATGCGCGGTCCGCGCTGTGCAGGGCGCGGGCGTCGTCGAAATGCGCGAGCAACTGATCGCCCGCCGCCGACCAGGATCGCTGCTCCACGGCTTCCCGTCCTGCGCACCCGAAGGCGCGGCGCTTGCGCGCGTCCCCGGCGAGGTCGGCGACCCGCATCCGCAGGTCCGCGAGATCGCCAGGACGATAGAGCCAGCCGTCGATGCCCATCCGCACCAGGTCGAGCGGGCCGCCCCGGCCCGTCGCCACCACCGGCACGCCGCTGGCGTGCGCCTCCTGCAGCGTCTGCCCGAAGGTCTCGCTCTCGCCGGGGTGCACGAACACGTCGAAGGAGGCGACGACGGCCGCGAGCTCCTCCCCCGCCAGATGTCCGCGGAATTCGGCGTGCGGCAGCAGCGCCTCCAGCTTCGCGCGGGACGGGCCGTCACCGATGATGACGAGGCGGATTCCGGGGAGCCCGTCGAGCGCCCGCAGATCCTCGACCTGCTTCTCGGGGGCGAGCCGCCCCACATAGCCGACGACCACTCCGTCGGTGCGACGCAGCAGGGAGCCGCTCCGGCGCCCCGGGTGGAACAGCTCTGCGTCCACGCCCCGCCCCCAGCGACGCATCCTGTCGACGCCCAGCCGGGCCAGCTGTGCCTCGGAACCGCCGGACGGGACGAGGGTCATCGTCGCCCTGCGATGGAGTCTCCGGATGTGCTGCTCCGCCAGAGCCGTCGACAGCGCGACGCCGTAGCGCGACGCATACGCGGCGACGTCCGTCTGGTAGGCGGCCACGACGGGGAGCTCGAGGCGATTCGCGGCGAGCACCCCGCTCCATCCCAGGGCGAAGGGCGAGGCGAGATGGACGATGTCGGGATCGAAGCGCTCGAGAGCGGAGGCGACCCGTCCGGCGCCGNCGCTCGAGAGCGGAGGCGACCCGTCCGGCGCCGGAGGTGCCGACCCGGACGCTGCGATACCCGGGCAGGGCGACGGACGGCACGGGTTCGACCCGGGCCGAGCCGACCGCGACGGGGAGGTCCTGGTCGGCGGGCGCGATCACCCGGGCCTCGTGGCCGGCGTGTTCGAGGTGCCGAAGGATCTGCAGCACGGATCCGGTCACGCCGTTCATGTGCGGCAGGAAGGATTCAGTCACGACCGCGACTCTCACGACATCAGGATCCGCGCCGTACGGTGCTCCCGACGCCGGGACCGCCGTGGATCACCGAGTGTTCATCTGTCGCACGGATGCCGATCACCGGATATCCCCCGGTCGGTTCCCGTTCATCCGGATGAGAGACGCTCGTCCCGTGATCCCGGACGCGCTGACCGGCCTCCTCACCGGCACCTGGGGCCTGCTCATCATGGCGGCACTCGTGATCGGCGACGCCTTCACCGTCGTGATACCCGGCGAGGTCGCCGTCACCGCCGTGGGCGCGCTCGCCGTGCAGACCGGCCGCCCGCCGCTGTGGGTCGTGATCGCCGTTGCGGCCGGCAGCGCGCTGATCGGCGACACCTGCTGCTATCTGATCGGCCGCACGGTCGGCGTCGAGCGGTGGGGTTGGATGCGGCATCGCCGGGTGCGCGCGGCGATCGGGAGCGCACGACGCAGGCTGGACCGGGGCACGGCGACAGTCCTGTTCACGGCGCGGTTCATCCCCTTCGCGCGGCTCGCCGTGAATCTCGTCGCGGGTGCGGCACGCACTCCGCCGCTCCGCTATCTCTCCGTCGCCGCCGTCGCCGGCACGGGCTGGGCCGTCTACCAGGCAGCACTGGGCGCCGCGATCGCTCTGATCCGTCCTGGCGGCCCGATCGTGACCGTGCTCGTCTCCGCGGGTGCCGCCGTCGGCATCGGCCTCCTCATCGACCTCGCCGTCTCGCGGGCACGCCCAACACCTCGGAATCGCCGCCCATGACCCGCCCCGCGGGTTAGGCTGGCGCCATGAGTACCGAAGGCAAAGACGCCGCGTCCGACGAGATGAAGCGCAAGTTCAAAGAGGCGCTCGACAAGAAGAACGCGCACAATCGCTCAGGGCAGGCGCACCTGGACGGCGATTCCGCCGTGCACGCGACCGCCGCCCCGCAGATGAAGCGCGAGTTCCGCCGCAAGAGCGGCTGAGCAGAACGGCACAGGAGCACGCTCATGACAGAGAAGAAGCCGCAGGGTCCCGACGCCGAGAAGGAGACCCTCCGCGACGACGAGGCCTTCGAGACGGCACAGAGCGAGGCCGAGATCGAGCTCGAGGTCCGCAGGGGTCTCGGCGCCGAGGCGTTCGAGGGCGGCATCGAGGGCTGATCCCTCGCGCAGTCGGCGGTGCCGTGGGTCAGCGGATCCGCAGCACCGCCGGCACGCGCAGCGCGACGCCCCCCACCGAGAGCACCAGCAGCACGGCCGCCCAGAACGTCACGGGCGCCACACCGAACGTCTGAGCGAGCACGCCCAGCAGCAGCGAGCCGATCGGGATCATCCCGATCGCGAGCTCCTGCAGTCCGAGCACTCGGCCGTGCAGTGACTTGTCGGTGACGATCAGCAGCAGTGTCGTCTGCAGCACACCGAACGCAGCACTGGCGAAACCGGCGAGAGCCAGCACCACGAATCCCGCCGGCGGCGAGGTGAGCATCGCGAACACCGCCCAGAGCGCACCCCAGACCATCGTGCCGAAGACGAACAGGGCGCCCTTGCGGCGGAAGTCGCCGAGCGCCGCGATCACCATCGACCCGATCAGCCCGCCGATGCCCGAGCACGAGAGCATGATGCCCAGCCCGTCGGCATCGAGTCCGAACCGCTGATCGGCGAACACCGGCATGAACGACTGGTACACCGGCCACAGGAACGTGTTCGCCACCACGGTCACCATGAGCACCCCGACCGCAAGGCGGTTGCGCCCGATCAGGCGGACGCCGCTCACCAGCATCCGGAGCACGGGTTCGGGTTCCGCGTGCGCGACATGCGGGATGCTGCGCAGCGGGATCAGCAGGGCGAAGGAGATGGCGTACCAGGCGGTGGACACCCACAGCGCCGCCGGCGCACCCAGCCCGGCGATCATCGCGCCGCCGATCGCCGGCCCGACGACCTGTGTCATGTTCATGGCCAGTGAGTTCAGGGCGTTGGCGTTGGAGAGGTTTGCAGGCCCCACCAGTTCGAGTGCCAGCGAGGCGCGGGCGGTCTGCGACGGCGACTGCGCCAGTCCGATGGCCAGTCCCCCGGCCACGAGCACCCAGTAGGAGAGCATCCCCGATGACGCGAGGAACGACACGACGGCGATCGCCGTCGTCGCCCAGCCGCAGGCCGCCAGCAGCAGGCGCACCTTGTCGAACCGGTCGGTGAGAGCGCCGGCGATCGGACCGAGCAGCAGCGGGGCGAGCCGCACTGTGGTGAAGAGCGCGACCAGGAACTCCGAGCCGGTCATCTCGAACGCCATCCATCCGAGCACCAGCGTCTGCGTCCAGACGCCGCCGAAGAAGAACAGGTTCGACGTCCACAGCAGCTGGAAGCTGCGGTTGCCCCGCAATGAGGAGACCGCCGTGCCGAGGCCGATCCGCTGGGTGGGGCGGGTGTCGGCTTCGGTCACGACGGTCTCCTTCAGTCAGTCCAGACTGAATGGTATACCATTTGGGTCATTCCCCGGCGAGGCCTCCGAGCAGGTGCCCGAACGAGCGCCCCTTGCCGAGGTAGGTCTCCGGATCGAACGGATCGGCGTCCGCTGCGGGCTCGCGCCGGGCGATCGCCTCGGCCAGCTCGCGTGCGCCGCGCTCGACGCGTGCGCTCAGCGGCGCCACGTCGTCCGCGTTCGCGCCCCAGTCGCTCGAGGCGGCGAAGACGCCGGTGGAGACGGGCTCGGCGTGCAGGTAGGTGAACAGCGGCCGGATGGCGTAGTCCACCGCCAGCGAGTGACGGGCGGTGCCTGCATTCGCCCCGATCAGCACCGGCTTGCCGGTGAGCGCGTCGGGGTCGAGCACGTCGATGAACGACTTGAACAGACCCGAGTAGCTCGTCGAGAAGATCGGCGTCACCGCGATCAGCGCATCGGCGGAGACGACGGTGTTGATCGCCGTCTCCAGCGCGGGCGGCGCGAAGCCGGTCAGCAGGTTGTTCGTGATGTCGTGCGCCAGGTCGCGCAGCTCGATCACGTCCACGGTCACCGGGATGTCCTGTTCGCGGAGCGTCTTCACGGTCTCGGCGGCCAGCCGGTCGGCCAGCATCCGCGTGGAGGACGGGTTCGACAGGCCCGCCGAGATCACGGCGATACGACGCTCGGCCATCTCAGGCACCCGCCTTCGTCGCCGCGGCCCCGAACGCCGAGCCCGCGGGGGCGACACCGCCGTCCTGGTACGGCGAGCCGGCGGTGAGGTTGTCGCCGCGGTTCGCACCGGGGCGCGCCTGCCTGGCGGGGCCATCGCCGTAGACCGCCTTGACGCGAGCGGCGTGGGTCGGGGCGTCCGGCACGTTCGCCGGACGATCCTTCGCGAGCTCCTTGCGCAGCACCGGGACGACCTCGCCGCCGAGCAGGTCGATCTGCTCGAGCACGGTCTTCAGCGGCAGGCCGGCGTGGTCCATCAGGAACAGCTGGCGCTGGTAGTCGCCATAGTGCTCCCGCATCGCCGCGTAGCGGTCGATGACCTGCTGCGGCGACCCGACGGTCAGCGGGGTCATCTCGCTGAAGTCCTCCATCGACGGACCGTGGCCGTACACCGGGCCGTTGTCGAAGTAGGGCCGGAACTCGTTCACGGCGTCCTGCGACTTCGGGCGGATGAACGCCTGGCCGCCGAGGCCGACGATCGCGGTCTCGGGCGCACCGTGACCGTAGTGCGCCCAGCGCTGGCGGTACAGCTCGATGAGTCGCTGGTAGTGCTCCTTGGGCCAGAAGATGTTGTTCGCGAAGAAGCCGTCACCGTAGTACGCGGCCTGCTCGGCGATCTCCGGCGTGCGGATGGAGCCGTGCCAGACGAACGGCTTGACGCCGTCGAGCGGTCGCGGGGTCGAGGTGAAGCCCTGCAGCGGCGTGCGGAACTTGCCTTCCCAGTCCACGACGTCCTTGGTCCACAGCTCGTTCAGCAGCGCATAGTTCTCGATCGCCAGCGGCAGGCCCTGCCGGATGTCCTGGCCGAACCAGGGGTACACCGGCCCGGTGTTGCCGCGACCCATCATCAGGTCCATGCGGCCGCCGGAGAGGTGCTGCAGCATCGCGTACTCCTCGGCGATGCGCACCGGGTCGTTCGTGGTGATCAGCGTCGTCGAGGTAGACACGATCAGACGCTCGGTCTGCGCGGCGATGTACGCGAGCAGGGTGGTCGGGCTCGACGAGAAGAACGGCGGGTTGTGGTGCTCGCCGATGGCGAAGACGTCCAGCCCCGCCTCCTCAGCGTGCTTGGCGATGGTGACCGCTGCCTGGATGCGCTCCGCCTCGCTCGGGGTGACTCCGGTGGTCGGGTCCTCCGTGATGTCGCTCACCGACATGAGGCCGAACTGCATGCCGCTCTGTTCGTTCACGATTTCTCTCCAGATCGGGATGCCTCAGCATCCGGGTTTATTCAAATGAATGTATCCGGTACAACGCTCAGACCGCAAACATATTCCCGCCGGTAGCCTCGTCCCATGAGCAGTGCCGCTGTACCCGCTGATCGCCCCCGAAGAAGAGTGCCATTCTGGGACAACGCCCGGTTCGCCTGCATCGTCCTGGTGGTGCTGGGACACGGCATCCAGCGGCTGATCTACGACTCAGACATCTCCTACGCCTTCTACCTGCTGATCTACGCCTTCCACATGCCGGCGTTCGCGATCATCTCGGGTTACTTCTCGAAGGCCTCCAGCCCCACCCGACGACAGATGTCCCGGGTGATCACCGACATCCTGGTGCCGTACGTGATCTTCGAGGGACTGTGGGCGCTGACGAAGTGGCTGGTCGAGGGGCAGGCCGATCCGAACCTCACGCAGCCCTCCTGGACGCTGTGGTTCCTGCTCGCGCTCGGCATCTTCCGCCTGGTGCTCCCCTACCTCGCCCTGCTGCGCTGGCCGCTGCTGTGGGCGTTCCTGATCTCGATCGGCGTCGGCTACATGCAGAACGTGGACAGCACCTTCTCGCTGTCGCGGACCCTGGGGCTGATGTTCTTCTTCACGCTCGGCTGGTGGCTGCGCGAGCACGACATCGTGCGCAGGTTCCGTCTGATCGAGTTCCGGCCGTGGTGGCTGCGCGTCTGTGCGATCGTCGCCCTGGGCGCCTGGGCCTTCGTCTGCTGGCGTTGGCTGCCGACCTGGGATGCCGTCGATCTGCGGTTCTGGTTCTTCTACGACGACTCGTACGCGGGCCTCGCCGCGGACCAGTGGTGGGCCGGCGGCATCCGCATCGCGCTGATGGCACTGGCCATCGTGCTGAGCGCAGCGTTCTTCCTGCTCATCCCCCGTCGCGCCACATGGTGGACCCATTTCGGGCAGTACACGATGTACGTCTACCTGCTGCACTCCTTCGTGCTGTACCCGTTCCGCGAGTCCGGCATCCTGCGGGGCCTCGACCCGACCTGGCTCTGGCTGCCGCTGATCACCGTCGTCGCGGTGCTCATCGCGTTCGCCCTGTCGACGCGTGCGGTGCGACGGGTGTTCCGGCCGCTCATCGAGCCGCGTCCGCGCTGGCTGTTCGCCGATGCCGCGCTGGTGTCGGCGCAGGACCACCGCAGCGACCCGACCGGGTCGCGGCGCCGCCCCGAGTAGACGCACGAGGCGCCCGTGCCTTCCGGCACGGGCGCCTCGCCGTGGAGTGGGGCCGGTCAGGCGGCGGGCTCCTCGTGATCGGTCGGGGTGTGGATGATGTCGAAGTACACCTCGGTGTTCGCGGGGTCGGGGAACACCCGGTAGGTGAACTCCTCCTCGGTCAGCGTCACGATGTCGGAGTCGCGCTCGAAGAGCACCTCGCCGGCGTCGTCCTTCGCGACGATGTGCCGAGAGCTGCCGTCCGCGGTCACGCTCCAGTCGCCCTGCATCTTCGGGGAGTCGTCGAGGTTGTACATCGTGAACGAACCGCCGTCCTTGAAGTACGCCCAGCCGACGAAGTTCTTCACGTTCTCGTCGTCGAGGGCGACGTCGGCGCCTTCGGCGTCGGTCGCGCCCGTGGTCTCCCATGCCGTCGAGGCGAGGATCTCGGAGGGCGTCGGCCCTGCGGACTCCTCGGATGCCGCAGCACTGGATGACGGCGCACCGGCGGTCTCGGTCGGAGCCGCGGTGCAGCCGGCCAGCAGCCCCAGGGCGACGAACGCCGAGGCGGTGAGCATGATCGTCTTCATCGGCTTCTTGAGCGTCATTTCCATGTCCTTCGTTTCGTGATCTCGACCGGTAGGAGTGGATGCCAAGGCCGATTGCATCCATCGTCATTCGAGGCGCGGGCACGCTGCATCGTCCTGCCGGGTGCGAACGAGTAGCCGATCGGATGATGCCGACCGGCGTCGCCCGCTGCGAGTCTGGAGACGTCCCCGATCCCCTGGAGAAGCCGATGAGACCTCGCCGTTTCCGCACCCGCAACCGCAGATCGACAGCGAAGTCCGCCGGTCTGGCCGCGGCGCTCGTGACCGTCGCCCTCGTCGTGACCGCGTGCTCCGTGTCGCCCGCATCCGATCCCACCTCCGCCGACGACGCCACTGCCGCGCTCTGGCAGGCGATCGACAGCGGCGACGCCGGCGCGGCCCGCGCCGCAGTCCACGACGGCGCCGACCTCGAAGCACGTGGCGACGGTGACGCCACTCCCCTGGTCGCCGCGACCAAGGACGAGCAGACCGACATCGCCCTGCTGCTGCTCGACGCCGGCGCCGACCCGGACGCGAAGGACGGCATCGAGGACTCCGCGTTCCTGTACGCCGGTGCCGAGGGCCTGGACGAGATCCTCACAGCGACGATCGAGCACGGCGCGGACGTCACCAGCACCAACCGCTACGGCGGCACCGCGCTGATCCCCGCCGGCGAGCACGGCCACGTCTCGACCACGAGGATCCTCATCGAGGCCGGCGTACCGCTCGACCACGTGAACGACCTGGGGTGGACCGCGCTCCTCGAGGCGATCGTGCTCGGCACCGGATCACCCGATCACATCGAGACCGTCCGCCTGCTGCTCGAGGCCGGCGCCGATCCGAGCATCGCGGACGGCAACGGCGCGCTGCCGCGGGAGCTGGCCGAGCAGTCCGGGTACGACGAGATCGTCGCTCTGATCGACGCCGCGTCCTGAACCCGGTGGGGGCTACGCGAACAGCGGCGCCCCCACATAGGAGCCGGCCGCGGCACCCGGCGGGATCGCCCACAGCCCCGAGCCGACGTGTCGCACGTACTCATTCATCAGGTCGGTGGAGAGGCTGCGCTGCAGCGTGATGAACTGCGCAGGATCCCGCTGGTACGACAGGAAGAACAGCCCGGCGTCCAGCCGCCCGAGTGCGTTGTTGCCGCCGACGTAGTTGAAGCCGCGGCGCAGGATCCGGGTGCCGCCGTTGGAATCGGGGTGCGCGAGCCGCACGTGGCTGTGCGCGTCGAGCTTCGCGAGCTTCGGCTCGGTGAACTCGGTGCCGCCGGAGAGCGGCGCACCCTCGCCCTTGTCCCGGCCGAAGATGTTCTCCTGCTCGGACAGCCGCACCCGGTCCCAGGTCTCGATCAGCATCGCGATCTTGCGCGCCACCAGGTACGAGCCGCCGGACAGCCAGGCCGGCTCGTCGGATGCTGCCACCCACACGTTCTCGTCGAGGGCGGTGGTGTCGTCGGCGAGGATGTTGGCCGTGCCGTCCTTGAACCCGAAGAGGTTGCGAGGGGTCTGCTGTTCCGCGGTCGTGCGGGAGGTCTTGCCGTAGCCGAGCTGCGACCAGCGCAGCCGTGCCCGCCCGAACGCGATCCTGCTGAGGTTGCGCACCGCATGCACGGCGACCTGCGGGTCGTCCGCGCACACCTGGATGCACAGGTCGCCGTCGGAGGATTCCGGCGCGAGGTCGTCGCCGAGGAAAGCCGGCAGCCGCTCGAGCGCGGCAGGGCGCCGGTCGCGGATGCCGTAGCGGTCTTCGCCGTCCTTGTCGAACAGCGTCGGGCCGAATCCGATCGTGACAGTCAGACCGTTCGCCGGCAGTCCCTGCGCCTCGCCGGTGTCGTCGGGCGGCGACTCGGGCGAGCCACCCACTGCGCCGGTCGCCGACACGTCGAGTCCCTGCGTGATCCGGGATGCGGCGTAGGACCAGTCCTGCAGCAGCTCGACGAGGTCGGCGCGATCGGTGCGCGGCATCATGTCGAAGGATGCGAAGTGCAGGTGCTCCTGCACCGGCGTGACGATGCCGCCCTGGTGCGCTCCGAAGAACTCGTAGGGCTTCGCCTCGTTCGGGCCGCGTTGAGACGCGGCGACCGCGTATCCCGCGCCCGCGCCGACAGCGAGTGCGGCGGCGCCGCCTCCCACGGCGAGACCGAGCAGGCCGCGCCTGCTCAGCCCCCTCCGCTTGTCGGCATCTGGAGCCTGCTCCTCCACCGGCTGCGCGCCCTGTTCGCCTGTCACGTCAGGACAGCGTGGTTCCGGTGAGCTGCGAGAGCGGCTCGGCGAGGGCGTTGATGAGGTCGACGAGCTCGCGCTTCTGTGCATCGCTCAGATCGGTGAAGGCGACGAAGCCGTCCTTCAGCGTGCCGTGCTGGGCGAGTGCATTCTCGAGATCGGCGTAGCCGGTCTCGATCTCCTTCACCAGGGCCGCTCCGTCGTCGCCCTGGGCGGCGGCGAAGTCGCTGACCAGCGAGAACGCCATCTTCGACCCCTCGACGTTGGCGGCGAAGTCGTAGAGGTCGGTGTGCGACCACCAGTCCTCCTCGCCTGTGATCTTGCCTGTGGCGACCTCGTCCAGAAGCGCGATGGCGCCGTTCGAGACGCCGGAGATGCCCTGATCCTCGAGGTTGCTGACGAAGTCGTCGGAGTGCACGTAGTCGTACAGCTCCTGCACGTCGGCGATCAGCTGGTCACCGAACTCACCGCGCTGCTCGGACGTGGACGGCGCCCAGTCCTGCCACGCCGAGGTCTCGCCGTCGGCGTTCAGCGCCTCCTTCGCCGGGACCCAGAGATCCTTCTCGATGCGGTGGAAGCCGGTCCAGTCCAGCCCCTCGGCCACGGCGTCGACCTCGCGATAGTCGATGCGCGGATCGAGGTCGCCGAGCGCCTCCGCCACGGGCTCGATGCGCTCGTAGTACGCGCGGGTGGTCGGGAACAACTCCTGCGCCTTCGCGTCGTCGCCTGCCTCGTACGCGGTGACCAGTTCGTCGACCGCCGGGACCAGCTGTCCGACCTGGTCCTTGACGAAGGCGGCGTAGAGGTCGACGGCCTTCTGCTTCTGCTCGGCGTCCGGTCCGTCCACGGCGACCCGGTCGCCGGTGACGGTGAACGCGGCCTTGCCGATTCCGTCGCCGACCATGCCGGGCTTGCAGACCGTGAAGTAGTCGCCGGGCTGCGCGGTGACTGTGAGGGTGCGCGAGGCGGACGGGGCGATGTTCTCGACCTCGCCGACGATCCGCAGACCGTCGTCGGCGAGCAGGTAGAACTCGGTCACCTGGTCGCCGGCGTTCTTCACGTCGAAGGTCAGAGTGCCGCTCTTCGCGGTGCCCGCGGAGACGGCGCAGTCCGATGCGGTGGATGAGACCGTGAGCGCGGCCGACGGGTCGGCGTCGGCCTTGGCCACGCAGCCGCTGAGCAGGAGCGCGGCGGCGCCGGTGGCGGCGAGGGCGCAGGCGACGCGGGAAGACGAGGTCATGCTGTTCCTTCAGTTGTGGTGACGGGAAGTGCGGTGGGGGACGCGGACGCTGCGGGCGCGGCGTCCGCTGGGGTCGAGGGCTGCGCTGTGGCTGGAGCGGATGCCGCAGCATCCGGCTTCCGCGCACCGCGGCGTCGAGGCAGGCCGCGCAGGAAGAACGCGCCGACGACGACGATGTAGATGAGCCATGCGATCACCTGCAGCCAGGTCATCCGCGGCATGAAGCCGAGGGTCGCCTGCAGGATGGTCGCGGCGGTGCCGTCTGGGGCGATCGCGCCGCTGAGATCGAACGCCCAGCCGAACGGGAACGCCGCGAACCCGGTGGCGACGGCGCCGGTGACGGGGTCGATCGGCGCCGCGGTGGTGAACGGGCCGGGCAGGGCACCGGCCTCCTGCAGGTCCATGATCGCGTAGGCGAGCACTCCGGCGGCGACGATCACGAGGAAACCACCGGTCCAGGCGAAGAAGCGGCGCAGGTCGAGCCTGACCGCCCCGCGGGCGAGCAGCCAGCCGACGACGATCGCGATGGCGAGACCGATCAGGGCGCCCAGCAGTGCCATCGGCGCGCTGCCGAAGGACTGCACCATCGACCACAGCAGCAGTGTGGTCTCGATGCCCTCGCGTGCAACCGACACGAAACCGATCGCGACCAGCGCCCAGAGGCCGCCCTTCGCGAGTGCACGGTCGAGACCGCCCTCGAGCGTGGCCTTCATGGTGCGGCCGGCCTTCTGCATCCAGAAGATCATCCAGGTCACCATGGCGACGGCGAACAGCGACATCAGGCCGCCGATGAGCTCCTGGGCGCCCGGCGCCAGCGAGTACGCGCCGAAGGTGAGCACGGCGCCGATGGTCAGAGACAGGGCCACGGCCAGGCCGATGCCCGCCCACATCCGGGGCAGGACGTCAGCGCGGCCGATCCGCTTGAGATAGGCGACGAGGATGCCGACGACCAGCGCGGCCTCCAGACCTTCGCGCAGGCCGATGAGGAGTGATGCGATCACGCGGGAGACTCCGAGGAAGGGGTAAGTAAGGAATGCCTTACCTATGAAACCCTAGCATCCGAGTAACCGTGCGCAACATACGTGACGCCGTGTGAAAGCACGTCTACCGTCGAGCCATGGCCGAACTCCCCCTCCCCGTCCTCGACCTCTCCCGCCTCGACGCCGGCCCAGAGGCGGCCGAGCAGTTCCGCGCGGAGCTTCGGGCGGCCACCCATGACGTGGGGTTCTTCTACCTGACCGGCACGGGCGTCTCACCCGAGCTCGAGGATCGCCTGCACCGGGCGGCGCGGGACTTCTTCGCCCTGCCCGAGGCCGACAAGCTGTCGATCGAGAACGTCAAGAGCCCGCACTTCCGCGGGTACACGCGCGTGGGCGGCGAGCGTACGCAGGGCGAGGTCGACTGGAGAGAGCAGATCGACATCGGTCCGGAGCGCGAGCCGCTCGCCGGCGGCCCGGCCTTCAACCGACTGGTCGGACCGAACCTGTGGCCCGAGGCGCAGCCCGAGCTGCGCGAGGTCGTCGCGGAGTGGCACGCCACGCTCTCGGAGGTGTCTCGGCGGCTGCTTCGAGCGTGGGCCGAGGCTCTGGGCGCGGACTCGTCCTACTTCGACGAGCACTTCGGCGAACCGCAGACCCTGATCAAGATCGTGCGCTATCCCGGCAAGGTCGACCCTGAGCAGCAGCAGGGCGTCGGCGCGCACAAGGACTCCGGCGTCCTCACTCTGCTCTGGGTGGAGCCGGGCAAGGGCGGCCTGCAGGTGCGGTACGACGGCGAGTGGGTGGACGCCCCGCCGGTACCCGGTGCCTTCGTCGTGAACATCGGTGAGATGCTCGAGTACGCCACCGGCGGCTACCTGAAGGCGACCGATCACCGAGTGATCTCGCCGAAGGCGCCGGATGAGCGGATCTCGATCCCGTTCTTCTTCAACCCGGCGCTGGATTCGCGGCTGCCGCTGATCGAGTTGCCCGCGGAGCTCGCCGCCGAGGCGCACGGCGTCACCGACGATCCGTCGAACCCGATCCACGCCCTCTACGGCGAGAACGCACTGAAGTCGCGACTGCGCGCACATCCGGATGTGGCCGCGATCCACCACGCCGACCTGGTCAGGGCCTGACTCCCGACGAGACCCGCGTCAGCCGCGCCTCGCGTGCGGGGCAGGCAGCCCATCCATCCTGATCTGGTATACCAGAACAGTGCTGATCCGAGACGAGCGCCCTTGGGGCGAAACCGCATCCGATGACGACGTCCGCTGAGCCCTCCGGGGCCGCTCGTGCGATCGCGCTCGGCGCGGCCCTGCTGGTCGGGGTCAATCTGCGTCCGGCGATCACCTCGGTCTCCACGCTGCTCGACCACATCTCGACGACGTTCGCGCTCGGCGACACGGGCACCGGCATCCTCGCCACGCTCCCGATCGTCGTCTTCGGCGTGAGTGCGCCGCTCGGCCCGCTGCTCGCACGCCGCATCGGCACCTCACGGGCGCTGCTGGCCGCGATGGTCGTGCTCGCCGTCGCGCTGGCACTGCGCGTGGTCGACGGCTGGATGCTGGTGCCCGGCACGTTCCTCGCCGGCGCCGCGATCATGGTAGGCGCGACGCTGATCCCGCCGTTCCTGAAGTCGCTGAACGCCTCGGGTCTGTGGGTGGGGCTGAGCACGATGTCCTTCGGCGTCGGTGCGGCGCTGGGCGCGGGGCTCTCAGTGCCCCTGGAGCGAGCACTGGGCGGAACAGCGCAGGCCCTCGCCAGCTGGGCGGTGCTCGCCGTGCTCGCCGCCGCCGTGCTGCTGCTCGTCGGACGCGGTGCGGACGTCGCCGCACAGGGGCGGCCCCGCATCACCATCGCCAGCGACAACCGGCTGACCGTGGTGATCATGACCGCCGTGTTCTCGCTGCAGTCGCTGCTCTACTTCGCCGTCACCACCTGGCTGCCGTCGATGCTCGCCGAGCGCGGCACCGATCCGGCCACCACCGGCTGGCTGTTGGGCTGGTTCAGCCTGATCGGCCTGATCCCCTCGCTCGTGGCACCGGTGATCGCGCGCCGCAGACGTGCTCTGACCTGGTTCGGCCCTGGCCTCGGCGTCGCGATGGCGGCCGGCTACGCGTGGTTCGCACTCAGCACCGGAACGGATGCCGCGGTCGTGTCCTGGCTCGGCATCGTGCAGAACGCCGGTTTCGGACTCGCGATAGGACTGCTGGTCAGCCTCGCCGCCGATGCCCCGTCGGCCGGCATCCTGTCCGCGATCGCGCAGGGCGTCGGCTACGCCGTCGCCGGCGTCGGCAGCCTGCTGCTCGGTCTGCTGCACGACGCGACGGGAGGCTGGACCGCCAGCATCCTGGTCATGGCGATCCTCGGCATCGCGCTCAGCGCCTGCACCGCGCTGGTCATCCGGCGCCGGCCCGTCTCGCTGATCGCCGGCTGAGGAGCGCCCGGTCAGCCGGTGGCGGCTCCCCATTCGCGCGGGTCGACGTCCGCCACCGACTCCGAGAACACCCAGGTGCGTCCACTGAAGTCCACGCAGGTGCACTGGCGCTCTCCATAGGGGAACTCCTCGACGGTCGACGCCGCGGCTCCGGCCGCCAGTGCGCGTTCCCGGAGCGCCCGCACATCGGCCACCCGAACCATGACGTGGTCGGCGCCGTTCGGGCGCTCACCGCGCACGATCGCCACCGCCGCTGTGTCGCCCACGGCCAGCTGCGCACGGTGGTCGCCGATGCGCCAGCGCAGTGTGAAGCCGAATGCCTCGCCCAGTCTCTCGACGGCCTCGGGCACGTCCGGATACGCCAGCACCGGGATGAGCGCGTCGACAGGCATCGATCTGTTCGCCAGCATGGCGGTCAGCGTACGCTCTCCGCCGGGAACGATGAAGGCCTCCCACACCGTGGGAGGCCTTCTCAAGAATGTTCTGCGCGATTGAACGCTGGAACGCGTGCTGTGCTCAGCGACGCAGACCCAGGCGCTCGATCAGCGAGCGGTAGCGCTCGATGTCGACGTCCTGGAGGTAGCCGAGCAGACGGCGGCGCTGACCGACGAGCAGGAACAGGCCACGACGCGAGTGGTGGTCGTGCTTGTGCTCCTTGAGGTGCTCGGTGAGGTCCTTGATGCGCTGCGTCAGCATCGCGACCTGCACCTCGGGGGATCCGGTGTCACCGGGGTGCGTCGCGTACTCTTCGATGATCGCCTTCTTGACGTCTGCTTCCAGTGCCATAGATTCGATCCCCTCTCACTCATTGCGCGGTGCCCGACGCCTGATGCGTGAGCTCTCTTTATCCGCGGCCGATCTAACGGCAACCTGAAGAGTCTACCAGTGATCGGGGCCACCGACGGACGGGGTACGCCCGCCCCTCGGATACGCTCGGATGATGCAGTACGGAACTCTCGCGTGAGCCATTTCATCGACCTCTCACCGCTCAAGGCGAGCCCCGCGTTCGCGCGGATGTGGATCGGCTCCACGCTGGCCGGCATCGGCGGACAGCTCACCATGGTCACCGTCATGCTGCACGTGTTCTCCCTGACGCACAGCACATTCGCGGTCTCGATGATCGCTGTCGCCGGTCTCGTCCCGATGATCCTCGCAGGGCTCTACGGCGGCATGCTCGCCGACGCCTTCGACCGCCGCGTGGTCGCCCTGATCGCCGCCACGGTCACCTTCGCCGCCACCACTCTGCTCGCCGCCCTCACTTGGACGCACACCGAGAGCATCTGGTGGCTGTACGCGCTGAGCATGATCATCGCCGCGGCGAACTCCGTCGGCATGGCCACCCGTACGGCGATCGTGCCCCGGCTCATCTCCCGCGAGCAGCTGGCCGCGGCATCCGCCCTGAACGGCATCGCGTTCGGGCTCACGGTGATGGCGGGCCCGGCACTCGCGGGACTGCTCGTCGCGCTCACCGGGTACGGCTGGACGTACACGATCGACATCGTGCTGATGCTGGCGATGTTCCTCGGGCTGTGGACCCTGCCCGCGCTCGTGCCTGAGGGCGAGATCGTGCGACCCGGTCTCGCATCCCTGGCCGACGGCTGGCGGTTCCTGCGCCGCGCGGGGAACATCCGGATGCAGTTCCTCTGCGACATCCTGGCGATGACGTTCGGGCAGCCCCTGGTGCTGTTCCCGGCGCTGGGAACGGTGATCCTCGGCGGTGGCGCGTTCACCACCGGCATCCTCACGGCGGCCGTCGCCGTGGGCACGTTCGCATCGAGCCTGCTCTCCGGACGCGTCGTGCAGTACCGCTGGCACGGCCGCGGCATCGAGCGCGCAGTTCAGGCCTACGGCCTCTCGATCGTGCTGTTCGGCGCCGTGCTGCTGATCGGATCATTCCTCTCCCCTGCCACCGAGAAGACCCCGAACGTCGGGCTCATCGTCGCTGCCTGTCTCACGCTCGCGCTGTCCGGCGCCTGCGACAACGTCAGCTCGATCTACCGCAACACGATGATGCAGGCCGCCGTGCCCGACACCATGCGCGGGCGCCTCCAGGGGGTGTTCATCATCGTCGTCGCCGGCGGGCCGCGCGTCGGCGCGCTCTATGCCGGCACCCTGGCCACGCTCACGGCACTGTGGTTCCCGCCGCTGCTGGGCGGCTTCCTGGTCATCGGCCTTGTCGCACTGCTGGCCAGGCGCCACCCGAGCTTCGCCGCGTACGACGCCGCGGACCCGGTGCCCTGAACCGCTCCCGCAGCGGAATCCTGCCGTTCAGCGGCGGATATCGGACGTCGCATCCGGAAGTGCCCCGCCGCGGGCCGCGACGTGAATAGAGTTCGGGAGTGACCTCGACCGCCGCTTCCCCGCCTCCCGTCGCCGCGCGTCAGCGGACCGCTTCGATCGTGATCCAGTTCGTGCTCACCGGGATCGTGTGGGGCTCCAGCTTCCTGTTCATGAAGGTCGCACTGGGCGGTATCTCCCCCGCCCAGGTGGCCTGGTCCCGGCTGCTGCTCGGCGCGCTCGCGCTCGGCCTGTTCGTCGTACTGCGCCGCGACAGACTGCCACGCGACCGCCGCATCTGGATGCACCTGACCGTCGTCGCCGTGACGTTCTGCGTCGTGCCGTTCCTCATCTTCGCCTGGGCGCAGCAGTACGTGAGCTCGGGTCTCACCAGCATCTACAACGCGACGACCCCGATCATGACCGCGATCATGGCCTGGGCCGTGATGCGGGTCGAGAGGCTGAAGCCGGGGCAGATCGCCGGCATCCTGATCGGGATCCTCGGCGTAATGGTCATCATCGCGCCGTGGAGCGGACTGGATGCGAGCCAGAGCATCGGTGCGCAGCTGGCGATCCTCGGCGCCACCGCCTGCTACGGCTTCAGCTTCGCGTACATGCGACGCTTCCTCTCGGACTCCGGGGTGAGCGCACTGGTCTTCTCGTTCCTGAACATCGGCCTCGCCGCCGCGATCATGCTCCTGCTCACCCCGGTGCTCGTGCTGACGCCGGTGCATCTCGACGCGGCGATCGTCGTGGCCGTGGTGCTCCTCGGTTTCCTGGGCACCGGCCTCGCCTACGTCTGGAATCAGAACGTGCTGCGCGCCTGGGGACCGACTCGCGCGTCGACCGTGACCTACATCACCCCGGTGGTCGGGGTCACGCTCGGCGTCCTCGTGCTGCATGAGCAGGTGAGCTGGAACGAGCCACTCGGCGCGCTCATCGTGTTCGCCGGCATCCTGCTGGCGCAGGATCGGCTCCGGCTGCGGCGGCGGGCCGGCTGAACATGCGAGAGGGGTGCGGATGCCGCAGCATCCGCACCCCTCTCGCAGTGTGGCGATCAGGCCTGCAGCGAACCCTGCAGGTCGAGGTTGATCTTGATGTCCTTGCCGACCAGGACGCCGCCGGTCTCGAGGGCCTGGTTCCAGGTGAGGCCGAAGTCCTCGCGGTTGATGGTCGCGCTGGCGGAAGCGCCGGCCTTGTAGTTGCCCCACGGGTCGGTGCCGAAGCCGCCGAAGTCCAGCGCGAAGCTGACCGGCTTGGTGATGCCGCGGATGGTCAGGTCGCCGTCGACGAACAGGTCGCCGTCCTCGACGCGGGCACCGGTCGACACGAAGTCCATGGTGGGGTGGTTCTCGGTGTCGAAGAAGTCGGCGGAACGCAGGTGCGCGTCACGGTTCTCGTCGTTGGTGTCGATCGAGGTGACATCGACGCTGGCCTCGACCTTGGCCTCGAGCGGGTTCTCCGGGGCGATCAGGGTCGCGCTCTTCACGCCGAAGCTGCCGCGCACCTTCGAGATCATCATGTGGCGAACGCTGAAGGTGACCTCGCTGTGCGAAGGGTCGAGGGTCCAGGTGCCGGCGCGGTAGCCGGGGACGTCGATGGTGCTCATGCTGCTCCTTGGGGGAAGTCGTTGCCGCCGATCGGCGACACGGGTTACAACTTACATGCAAATGGATGTATTCCCGAGAGTGAGAAACGTTCCGGAGTGACGGAGGCCCCCGCCCGCATGCTGCGGACGAGGGCCTCGGAGATGATGTCAGCCGACGTTGACGAGATCGATGATGAAGATCAGCGTCTTCCCGGACAGGAAGTGCCCCGCCCCGGCGGGACCGTAGGCCAGGTGCGGCGGGATGACCAGCTCGCGGCGTCCGCCGACCTTCATGCCGGGGATGCCCTCCTGCCAGCCCTGGATCAGGCCGCGCAGCGGGAACTGGATGGTCTCGCCACGACCCCAGGACGAGTCGAACTCCTCGCCGGTGTCGTATTCGACGCCCGCGTAGTGCACCGTGACGGTGTCGCCGGGCTTCGCCTCGGCGCCGTCGCCGGCGATGATGTCGCGGATGACGAGCTCCGCGGGAGCCTCGCCGGTGGGGGCGTCGAACTCGGGCTTTGTGCGATCAGTCATGCCTCCATGTAACCGGACGCCCCGCGCACGGTCAACGCGAGGATGCGCGCCGAGAGCGAACAGGCGACTCTTGACACTTCCCATCCGGTGATGCACCCTGGGTACAGATCAACTCAGCGCCCGGATTCGCTTGCAGGCATCGCCGCAGCACCGGGCGCTGAGTCTGTCAATGGCCTGGCAGCTCAGCGGCCGCGACCGTCAGTACGCCAGCAGCGCCGCCCGCGTCGCCCGCGTCCTCACCAGCAGGGCGTGCTCGTCCGCTGCGGCGTACCTGTCGTGGCCGGTGATGGCCCGCTGCCGCACCGCGGCCAGCTCGGTGGCATCCCGGATGAACGACTTCATCAGCGGTCGGCGGTCGCCGCGCAGCGACGACGCCCACTTCATCGCCGTCCGCCGGCCTGCCGCCGTCGCGAGCATGGTGACCTCCTCGGGCGTGAACCAGCCCGCCCGCGCATAGTCGCCGAGCCGCTCCCTGGTCAGCCGCGACTCTTCGCGCCGCAGCGCGATGATGCCCAGGATGAAGCCGACGAAAAGGGGCACCTGCATCGTGAGATACAGCGGGAAGAAGTCCCCGAACAGCGAGGACCCGTTCCACAGCGCGTGCAGCGCGACGGCGCCGAGCACTCCGAGGCATCCGGCGCCGAAGGCGCTCTGTGCGCTCGCGCCACGTCGCGCCGCCAGGCCGATCGCGAAGCCGGTGAGCGAGGTGAACATCGCGTGCGCGAACGGCGACATCAGACCGCGCACCACGAACGTCGCGGTCAGCTGCTGCCCCCCGCCCTCGTGCAGGCTGATCGCGAAGTACTGGATGTTCTCGGTGAAGGCGAAGCCGGCACCGACCAGAGCGCCGTAGACCACCCCGTCGACCGGCCCGTCGAAGGCACGGCGCGCGAACACGTAGATCAGGAAGACGCCGAGGCCCTTGCCGACCTCCTCCACCAGCGGTGCCTGGACCACCGCGGTGAGGGCGTCTGGACGGTCTCCGAAGACCTGCCCGAGGCCCCGATCGACGAGCAGCGCGATGCCGACCGCGGCGATGGCGCCCCAGGCCAGCGCGAAGGCGACCAGGCTGCGCGGTTCGGGTTCCCAACGGTCGATGAGCCAGACTCCGAGCAGCACGATCGACAGCGGCACGAGCGCGAGGACCAGGCCGAGCACGGATGCCCCGGCGCCCAGGGCGTTCACGAAGTAGCCGATCAGCTGCAGCAGCAGGAACGCGAGCACGCCGAACATCCAGAACGACATCGTCCGGCCCTTGCGCACCGGCGTCGGCAGCGCGGGCAGTGCCGGACTGGGCGCCGGGGCGGCGGGCGCCTGCGGCGCGACGCGCATCGGGTTCTTCGCCAGCACCGACGGGTACGCCGGCCGCGGCGGCTGATACGCCTGCGGTCCGCCGCCCTGCGCGGGCGGCGGACCGTAGGCGGGCGGCTGTCCTCCGGAGGTCATGGAGGACAGCCTATTGGCGCAGGGCGCTCAGTCGTCCTCGGCGGCGATCACGGGGATCGCGGCGGTGATCGTCTCGAGACCGGACAGGCGCGCCGGCGAGAGCTGCTTGGTGACCTCTTCGCGGGTCATCAGACCTGCCTCGACGACGAGGTCGGCGACGTTGCGGTTGGTCAGCAGTGCCGTCTTCGCCAGCGCGGCGGATGCCGCGTACCCGATGAACGGGGTGAGAGCGGTGACCACGCCCACCGACGCGCCCACCATCGCTCCGAGGCGGTCGGTGTTCGCGGTGATGCCGTCGACGCAGTTGACGCGCAGCGTCCACATGGCCTGGCGCATCCAGGTGATGGACTGGAAGATCGAGTGCGCGATGACCGGCTCGAAGGCGTTCAGCTGCAGCTGGCCGGCCTCGGCCGCCATCGTGACGGTCATGTCGGCGCCGGCGACCGCGAAGGCCACCTGGTTGACGACCTCGGGGATGACAGGGTTCACCTTGCCGGGCATGATGCTCGACCCGGCCTGCATCGCCGGGAGGTTGATCTCGCCGAGGCCCGCCTGCGGACCCGACGAGAGCAGACGCAGGTCGTTGCAGATCTTGGAGAGCTTCATGGCGTTGCGCTTGAGCGACGACGAGAACGACATGAACGAGCCGGTGTCGCTGGTCGCCTCGACCAGGTCGCTGGCGGTCTGCAGATCGAGACCGGTGATCTTGCGCAGGTGCTTGAGCACGGCCGGGGCGTAGGCCGGGTGCGTGGTGATGCCGGTGCCGATCGCGGTGGCGCCCATGTTGATCTCGAACAGCAGCGACGCGTTCTCCGTCAGACGGGCGTGGTCGAAGCCGAGAGTCGATGCGAAACCGTGGAACTCCTGGCCGAGCGTCATCGGCACGGCGTCCTGCAGCTGGGTGCGGCCCACCTTGAGGATGTCGTGGAACTCGCGCGACTTCTTCAGGAACGAGCCGCGCAGCAGATCGAGCTCCTCGAGCAGCGATCGCAGGGTCAGCGACAGGCCGATCTTGACCGCCGTCGGGTACACGTCGTTGGTGGACTGGCTGCGGTTGGTGTGGTCGATCGGCGACAGGAAGTCGTAGTCGCCCTTCTCCCGCCCGGCCATCTCGAGCGCGATGTTGGTGATGACCTCGTTCGCGTTCATGTTCGTCGAGGTGCCGGCGCCGCCCTGGATGACGCCCACCACGAACTGGTCGTGGAACTCGCCGTCGATCACGCGCTGCGCGGCCCTGTCGATGAGGTCCGCGCGCTCGGGGTCGAGCACCCCGATCTCCTTGTTTGCTCGCGCACTGGCCTGCTTGACCATGGCGAGACCGACCACGAGGTCGGGATACACCGAGATCGGGCGCTTCGTGATCGGGAAGTTCTCCTCGGCACGGAGCGTGTGCACGCCGTAATAGGCGTCCACGGGGATCTCCATGCTTCCGATCGAATCGGTCTCGGTGCGAGTGCGGGCAGGCGCGTCAGCGGCCATGTCACATCCTTGTGGGTGTTCAGCGGTTACCGGAAAGCGGGGGATGCCCCCAGTCTACGCCGGGGGCTTGCGCGAGAACGCCTCCAGCCGCTGCTCCGGAGTCAGCGCCGCCATCTCGCGCACCCACTCCTCCGAGAAGAAGTCGCCGGTCGGTGCGTCGACGACCGGGACGACCGTGTGCGTGATCGTGTCGGGGTACACGTGGACCAGATGGAACGACTGCCCGGCATCCATCCCGTTGACCTCTGCAGCCGGCAGCGCGACGTTCATCGAGTAGCACGTCGACGAGGCGACACTCACCGGCACGCCGGCGAACATGCCGGACGAGGAGTAGTGCAGGTGCCCCGCGAGGATGCCGCGGACGTCGGTGCCGCGGACGACGTCGGCGAACTCGTCCTGGTGCCGCAGCTCGAGGATGTCGAACAGCGGCAGGTGCGATGGCAGCGGCGGGTGGTGCAACGCCAGCAGAGTGCCGTGCGGGGCGTGCGTGCGCAACTGCTCGGCCAGCCAGTCCAGCTGCTCCACGTCGAGGTCGCCGTGGTGCCACCCGGGCACGCTCGAGTCCAGGGCGATCAGGCGCAGACCGTCGAGGTTCCAGACCCCGGTGACGGGTTCCTCGGTCGCCTCGGCGTCGAACAGCTCAGCCCGCATCGCCGGCCGCTCGTCGTGATTGCCCGCCACCCAGACGATCGGGCAGCCGAGCTCGGCGGCCACCGGTTCGAGCGCGGCACGCAGCCGGCGGTACGCGTCCGGCTCGCCGAAGTCGGTGAGGTCGCCGGTGACGACGATGGCCGACGGCGCCGGATGCACACGGCGCACGGCCTGCAGGGTGCGCTCGAGATTGGCGTCGGAGTCCGCCCCGCCGGCGTGCCGCGCTCCCCCGGCGAGCAGGTGCGGGTCGCTGAGGTGGATGATCGTGTGCGACGCCGCCTCGTGACGACCGAACGCGGGAAGGGCGGTCATGCCCTCATGATAGGGCGGTCAGTGCCCGATCACGATCAGGGTGATGCCGCCGAGCACCGCTGCGCCGCAGAGTACGAAGCATCCGATCGCCGCCACGAAGGCCAGCGACTTCTGCGCCTCGGTCAGCGGACTCTTCTTCGCCGCTTTGGCCGCCTGCTTCTCGGCGCGGCGGATCTCCTTGTCGGAGAGCACGGTGATCGCGTCGGTGAACTCCGCCGGCGAGACCACCGGGATGCGACCGGCGCGCACGAGCATGCGAAGCCCCAGCGAGTAGAACAACACGATGGCGACCGCGCCCACGAGCGCGGCGAAGAAGACGTAGCCGAAGGCGATCCAGTCGATCTCGACGCTCATCGTGCGTCCTCCTGCTCATCGATGTCGAGGTCCCATTCGGCGAGTTCCGCGCGCTTGCGTCGGCTGCCGCTGAGCTCCTCCCACTCCTTGGCCGCCTGATCGGCCTCGGCGTACTTCTGCGCGGCGCGCTCAGCCGCCTTCCGCGCGGCCTTGACCTCGCCGGGCGTTCCGCCCTTCTTCTTCAGCTTCTTGGCCTTCTGCGCCGCGCGCTCGGCCTCATCGGCCTTGCGCTCCGCGCGCTCGAGCGCACGCATCAGCTCGATGCGGCTGGTGCGGCGGGTCGGGCCCGGCACGTCGGGCAGATCGATCGCGTGGCCGGATTCGGCGACGTCGCTCATCGCATTGCTCGCCGTGACCGCGTTCTTGCGGGACTTCAGGAACAGCCCCACGATGATGGCCACTGCGGCGATCGCATCGATGATCACGCCCCAGCCGCCGAGCCAGACGACGAAGAGCGCGGCGACCGCTCCGACCGCTCCGGCGGCCGGCAGCGTCAGCAGCCAGCCCAGGGCGATGCGCCCCGCGGTGCGCCAGCGCACCGTGGAACCACGTCGGCCGAGACCGGAGCCGATCACGGAGCCGGAGGCGACCTGGGTCGTCGAGAGCGCGAATCCGAAGGCGCTGGAGGCGAGGATGGTGGCGGCCGTCGAGCTCTCGGCGGAGAAGCCCTGCGCCGGCTTCACCTCGGTGAGCCCCTTGCCGAGCGTGCGGATGATGCGCCAGCCGCCGAGGTAGGTGCCCAGGGCGATGGTGAACGCGCAGGCCACGATCACCCAGAACTCCGGGTTGTGATAGTCCGCGCTGCCGGGGTCGCCGGTCTGCCAGCCGACGGTGATCAGGGCGAGAGTGATCACGCCCATCGTCTTCTGCGCGTCGTTCGTGCCGTGTGCGAGCGCGACCATCGACGAGGTGAAGATCTGCCCCCACCGGAAGCCGGAGCGTCCGTCGGGCTTGCCGTCGTAGCGCCGGGTGATGCCGTACGCGACCTTCGTCGCCGCGAAGGCGATCAGACCGGCGGTGACCGGAGCGATGAGCGCCGGGAGCACGACCTTCGAGAGCACCACGCCGAAGTTGATGCCGCCCACGCCGACGCCGACCAGAGTCGCGCCGATCAGGCCGCCGAACAGCGCGTGCGACGAGCTCGAGGGCAGACCGAGCAGCCAGGTGAGCATGTTCCAGGTGATCGCGCCGATGAGCCCGGCGAAGATCAGCGAGGGCAGCAGGCTGTGATCGATCTGATCCTCGCGGACGATGCCGCCCGAGACGGTCTTGGCCACCTCGGTGGACAGGAACGCGCCGACCAGGTTCAGCACCGCGGCCAGGAGCACAGCGGTCTTGGGCTTGAGAGCACCGGTGGCGATGGGCGTCGCCATCGCGTTGGCGGTGTCGTGGAAGCCGTTCGTGAAGTCGAAGAACAGTGCCAGCGCGATGACCAGCACGACGATGAGGGCTGCGGTTTCCACCGGTCGCT
Organism: Microbacterium sp. MAH-37; assembly: GCF_009758255.1. GTDB lineage: Bacteria > Actinomycetota > Actinomycetes > Actinomycetales > Microbacteriaceae > Microbacterium. The sequence goes on along the minus strand of NZ_WSEN01000007.1, from coordinate 55,961 downwards.
TTCGTTGAAGATGCAGAGACAGTGCCGACGAGGTCGGCGTGACGAACGAAGAGTTCACCGTGGGTATCAGATCCGTTAATCGGCCCTTCTGAATCCTCCCACCCTGCTCCCCCTCGGTCAACTCGCGCCCGGTAGCGTGGGAGGGTGACCGAGCAGACCACGAGCGCACCCGTCGCGGCGCGCCGCCCCGCGCCCCGCACCCACCACGGCGACACCTTCGACGACCCCTACGAATGGCTCCGCGCCAAGGAGGATCCGGAGGTGGTCGCCCACCTCGAGGCCGAGAACGCGTACACCGAGCAGCGCACGTCGCACCTCGACGCGCTGCGCGAGCGCCTCTTCCAGGAGGTCAAGGGCCGCGTGCAGGAGACCGACCTCTCGGTGCCGACGCGCCAGGGCGACTGGTGGTACTACGGCCGCACCGAGGAGGGCGCACAGTACGGCATCCAGTGCCGCACCGCGGCATCCGCCGACGACTGGACTCCTCCGAAGCTGCTGCCCGGCGAACCCGTGCCCGGCGAGCAGGTGCTGCTCGACGGCAACGTCGAGGCCGAGGGGCACGAGTTCTTCTCGCTCGGCGCGTTCGACGTCTCGGACGACGGCACGCGGATGCTGTGGTCTGTGGATGTCGAGGGAGACGAGCTGTACACCGTGCACGCGCGCGACCTCGCGACCGGCGCCGACTTCGACGACGTCATCGAGAACACGGGGCAGGCGTTCTTCACCCCGGACGGCAGCGCGATCCTCTACACCACGCGCGACGAGGCCTGGCGGCCGGACACCCTCTGGCTGCACCGGCTGGGCACGCCTGTGGCCGAGGATGTGAAGCTGTTCCACGAACCAGACGAGCGGTTCTGGCTCGGCGCGGGGATCACCCGCAGCAAGAAGTACCTGGTCGTCGAGATGGGCTCGAAGATCACCAGCGAGGCGCGCCTGTTCGACTTCGCCGATCTCACCGCGGGCGGTCGGGTGGTCTGGCCGCGCCGTGACGGCGTGGAGTACGAGATCGACCATGCCGTGATCGACGGCGAGGACGTGCTGTACGTGCTGCACAACGACGGCGCCCTCGACTTCGAGCTCGTCGCCGTGCCGGCCTCCGACCCGCAGGGCGAGCGCCGCGTCGTGCTGCCGCACACGCCGGGTCGCCGGATCCTCGAGGTCGACTGCTTCCGCGACTTCGCGACCGTCGAGTACCGCCGCGAGGGGCTGGGACAGATCGCCCTGCTGTCCTACGCCGATGACGTGCTCGACGAGCTGGAGTTCGACGAGCCGCTGTACTCGGCGTGGTTCTCCGGCAATCCGGAGTGGCACGCCCCGCTGCTGCGGATGGGCTACGTCTCGTTCATCACCCCTTCGACCGTGATGGACCTCGACGTCGCGACAGGTGAGCGTCTGGTGCGCAAGCAGCAGGCGGTGCTCGGCGGGTACGACCCCGCCGACTACGACCAGCGCCGGCTCTGGGCGACGGCGGAGGACGGCGCTCAGGTGCCGATCTCGCTCGTGTGGCGGCGCTCGTTCGGCGAACCGGGTGCGGAGCCCCGCCCGGTGCACCTCTACGGCTACGGCTCCTACGAGTCGTCGATGGATCCCGGCTTCTCCCCCATGCGCCTCTCCATGCTCGACCGCGGTGTGGTGTTCGCGATCGCGCATGTGCGCGGCGGCGGCGAGATGGGCCGGCACTGGTACGACGACGGCAAGATGCTGCGCAAGCGCAACACATTCACCGACTTCATCGCGTGCGCGCAGCACCTGGTGGATGCGGGTGTCACGACTCCGGATCGGATGATCGCGGAGGGTGGCAGCGCCGGGGGCCTGCTGATGGGCGCGGTCGCCAACCTCGCGCCCGAGCTGTTCACCGGCATCCTGGCCGAAGTGCCCTTCGTCGACGCGCTGACGTCGATCCTCGATCCGTCGCTCCCCCTGACTGTCGTCGAGTGGGACGAGTGGGGCGACCCGCTGCACGACCCCGAGGTGTACAGGTACATGAAGTCGTACACGCCGTACGAGAACATCAGGACGGATGCCGCGTACCCGCCGATCCTTGCGATCACCTCGATCAATGACACCCGTGTGCTGTACGTGGAGCCTGCCAAGTGGGTGGCCGCTCTCCGGTTCGCGGGCGCCGACGACGTGCTGCTGAAGTGCGAGATGGCCGCAGGGCACGGCGGAGTGAGCGGGCGCTACAACGCCTGGCGCGAGCGCGCGTTCGCGCTGGCCTGGATGCTGGACCGCTTCGGCCTCGCTGGCTGACGGATCAGGGCCGGCGCCGCGCGCCGGCCCTGATCCTCAGCCGAAGAGCGCTGCGGCCTCGTCGTAGCGGCTGCGCGGCACGGTGTTGAGCTCGCCCAGCGCGTCCTCGAACGGGACGCGCACGATGTCGGTACCCTGCATGGCCACCATCTGCCCCCAGGCGCCGTCGACGATCGCGTCTGCGGCGTGCAGGCCGAGGCGGGTGGCGAGCACGCGATCGAACCCGGAGGGCGAGCCGCCGCGCTGAATGTGTCCGAGGATGGTGGCGCGCGTCTCGATGCCCGTGATGCGCTCGATCTCGGGAGCCAGCCGGTCGCCGATTCCGCCGAGGCGGGGGCGGTTGAAGGCGTCGAGACCCTTGTCGCTGTACGCCTCGTCCATACCCTGCAGCTTGAAGCCCTCCGACACGACGACGAGCGGCGCACGGCCGCGGTCGTGCGCGCTGGTGACCAGCGCCGCGATCTCCTCGAGGGTCTGCGGCACCTCGGGGATGAGGATGGCGTGCGCACCGGCCGCCATGCCCGCGTGCAGTGCGATCCAGCCGACGTGCCGGCCCATGACCTCGGCGACCATGCAGCGCTGGTGCGAGTCGCCGGTGGTGCGAAGCCGGTCCATGGCCTCGGTGGCGATGTTGACCGCGGTGTCGAAGCCGAACGAGTAGTCGGTGGCGCGCAGGTCGTTGTCGATGGTCTTCGGCACACCGATGACGTTGATGCCGTCCTTGGCGAGGCGGTCGGCGGCGGCCAGAGTGCCCTCGCCGCCGATGGCGATGATGCCGTCGATGCGGTGGCCGTACAGGGTCTTGGCGATGTTCTCGGCTCCGCCGCGCTCGCCCTCGTAGGGGTTGGTGCGGCTGGTGCCGAGGATGGTGCCGCCGACCTTGGACAGGCCCTTGACCTCGTGTCGGGTGAGCGGGAAGAAGTCACCGTCGACCACACCGCGCCAGCCGTCACGGATGCCGACGAACTCGAGGTCGTAGGCGGTGGTGCCCTTGAGCACGATGCCGCGGATGACTGCGTTCAGTCCGGGGCAGTCGCCACCGCTGGTCAGAATGCCGATCTTCATGCTGCTGCCTTCGTGCTTCGGGGGAAAAGGGTAAAGGCGACGCTGCCTGCTTCCGACCCTAGTGTGCGGCGGCATCCGATGCCATTCGAACCGAGCGAAAACCGGGAATCTTGCGAGCCGTCACGGGGCAAAACCATGATCTTGCGAGATCTCAACGATCTCGAACGCGAGAGGGCGTCAAGAACGAATGTTCTTAACGCCCTCTGAACGGTTCGTGACGTCAGGCTCCCTGCAGCGCCTCGCGCAGCAGGTGCATGAGGGCGCCGAGCTGCACGGACTCCACACTTCCCGGCTCGATGTTCTCGCCGTCCAGCGCACGACCGGCGAGGCCCTGCTTCTGGTCGATGAGTTCGGCGATCTTGGTGTCGATCGTGTGCGCGGCGATGATGCGCCACGCGGTGACCGGCTCGTCCTGACCGATGCGGTGCACGCGGTCGATGGCCTGCGTCTGCTCGGCCGCGGTCCAGCTGAGCTCGGCGAGCACGACGTTCGAGGCGGCCTGCAGGTTCACGCCGACGCCGGCCGCGGTCAGCGAGCACACCGCGATCCCGACATCCGGGTCGGAGTTGAACGCGTCGATGGCTGCCTGGCGGGCCGGGGTGGTCTGGTCGCCGCGGATCGACACCGCCTTGATGCCGGACGCCGCGAAGTGCGCCTCGGCCTGGTCCATGACGTCGATGTGCTTGGCGAAGAACACGACCTTCTCGACCGAGCGCTGCAGCTGGGCGGCATAGTCGGCGGCGAGCTGTGCCTTGGCCTGGCCGATGCGGCGCACCATCGTGAAGACATTGTCTCCGCCGGTGCCCGCGGCCTTGGACTCCTCGAGCTCGTTGTGCGCGACGAGACGGACGATGTCCTCGTCGATCTCGCCGGCCTCGGACGGGCCGTGCGCGGCGGCACGCGCCTCGACGATGCGGCGGTACTTCGCCGCCATCCGCTGGCCCAGCTCGCGCTCGGCCTCGCGGATGCCGCGGCCGAACTCGTCGTCCAGCTGGACGGGCAGGTCCGCGATGAGCTTGTCGGGCAGGTCTGCGGCGACGTCCTTCTTCTTGCGCCGCACGATGCCCATCGAGATGACGGCCTCCCGCGCCTCGGCGTAGAACGACTTGTCGGCGGGGGTCAGCCCGGTGGCGTCCAGCTTCTCCATCAGCGCCGGCTCCGGCTTCTCGCCGTTGGTCCAACCCAGGAAGCGCCAGATCGCATCGAAGTCCTCGACGTCGTTGATCAGCGGGGTTCCGGTGAGGGCGAGCATGAGCGGGTTCCGCTCGCGATCGCGGATGCGGGAGGCCAGTGCCAGCACGTTCTGGGAACGCTGCGAGGAGAGGTTCTTGATGAAGTGCGCCTCGTCGACGACCATGCCCTTCAGGCCGATCGAGCTCAGCCAGGACAGGTGCCGGTCGAGGATCTCGTAGTTGACGATGAACACGTCGGCGAACGCGTCGATGTCGGCGCCGTCGCCCTGGATGACGGTCGCCCGGCGCTGCGGGGTCCACAGCTCCACCTCGCGGGCCCAGTTCATCTTCACGACGTTGGGCACGACGACCAGCAGCGGGTACGCCTCGGCGACGGATGCCGCGAGCACCGACTGCGCCGTCTTGCCCAGCCCCGGCTCGTCGGCGAGCAGGAAGCTGCGGTGCCCAGCGCGGACGGACTCGATGAACCGCGACTGATGCACCATGACCTCGCGCCCCTTGGGCGAGATGTGGTCGTACTCGGGCACGGGCGGCAACTCCATGGTCGCTGCTCCCCCACCGGCGCCGGACTCGAACGCCTTGTACAGCGGGCCCATCAGCTCCCAGCCGTCCAAGCGGCGGCGCGGCGTGGAGGCCGGGCGCGGCGTGAGGTCGGGGGCGAGGAAGGGGTTGGCGAGCTGGCGGGACTCCACCGAGGGCGGCGTGACCTGCTTCTCGGCGAGCGCCGCGGACACCACGGTGGTCTGGCGCACCGGGGCGACGACGTCGGTGATGACGAGTTCCTCGGGGGCGAGTTCCGCGCCCGACTCGAGCAGCCAGTCGCGCCGCATGCGCTTGGCCACCGGGCTCGTCGCCTGGTCGGCCTCGAGCAGCTGGATCAGCGAGGTGTCGCGCGCAGCCGTCTTGGCGAGGATGGTCGCCACGCCGTCGAGGCGCTTCAGCAGCTCGGCGCGGGCAGTGTCGGACAGCTCCTGGTCGGCCTTCACCCTGGCGCGCTCCTCGCGCACCAGGAAGGCGATGACCTGGAACTTCACACGATTGGTGGGCCCGAGCTTTCCGCGCTGGGCCTTCGCCTCGATCTCGCGCACCTTTCGGGCGAGGATCGGGATCAGAGGCGCCTCGTCATCGCGACGGGACGTCTTCTTTCGCCGCGGGGCGGCGGTCGCCGTGGTCGGCATGCTCCTCCTGAGCTGAGATATCCGTGCCGAGGATGCTCGGCCGTACCTGTCGTCCGCGGGCGGCGTGCTGCCGGAACGGGCCTCGCCGGATGCGTACTCGCATGACGACTGCGCACTCGGGCCGTTGCCCCCGCGACCTCCGGATCGCCGGCGCCGATGCGCAGCAGATGCGCTCGGGCGGGAATCCGCGCACAAGTCTACGCCATTGCGGCGGACCGGTGCGGTGACCGGCGGCGTGTCAGGCGCCGACGCCCAGCACCCGCTCCGCTGCGGACACGTCGTCGGACATCTGCGCGATCAGCGCATCGACACCCTCGAACGCCACCATGCCCCGCAGCCGGTCGACGAACTCGACGGTGACGACGTGGCCGTACAGATCCAGGCCGGTGCGTCCGATGACGTGCGCCTCGACCTGCCGCCGTGGCACGTCGTCGAAGGTCGGGTTGGTGCCGACCGAGATCGCCGCCGGGTACCGCACGCCGTCGTCGAAGAGCCAGCCGGCGTAGATGCCATCAGCGGGGACCAGTGCGTCGACGGTCTCGGAGAGGTTCGCGGTCGGGAATCCCAACTCCCGCCCGCGCTTGAGGCCGTGCACGACCTCGCCCGTCACGCCGACGGTTCGTCCCAGGGCACGAGCCGCCTGCGCGACGTCGCCGGCGTCCAGTCTTTCCCGGATCCACGTCGACGAGACCTGTCGTTCGGAGCCGGGCAGGTAGACGTCCTCGACGAAATCGACCGTGAAGCCGAGCTTCTGCCCCATCTCCTGCAGCAGTTCCGGAGTGCCTCGACCACCGCTGCCGAAGCGGAAGTACCGGCCGACGAGCACCGTGGTCACGTGCAGAGCTCCGACGAGGATCTTCTCGACGAACTCCTCGGCCGGCTGCGACGCACGCTCCTCATCGAAGGTGAGCAGCAGCGTGGCATCCAGATCCTGGTCTCCGAGCAGCTCGAGCTTGCGTTCGACGTCGACAACGTTCTTCGGGCAGATCTCCGGGCGCAGCACGGCCAGCGGGTTGCGGTCGAAGGTGACCGCGACCGTACGGGCGCCGATCGCCGCCGCGTCCTCCCGCATCCGGCGGATGACGGCCTGATGACCGATGTGCACGCCATCGAACTTGCCGATGGCGACGACCGAGGGTCCGAAGTCTGCGGGGACCTCCTCCGGGCTGCGGAACACGATCATGCGGAGGCCTCCGGGCGGTGCATGCGCAGCCACCACAGGCCGCAGATCGGCAGCACGAGCGGGATGAACACGTAACCCATGCCGAAGTACGACCAGACGGAATCGTGCCCGAACAGCTGGGGCTCCACCAGGCTGAGCGTCCCGACCACCAGCACGCCGACCAGCTCGAAGACGATCGCGATCCACGCCACCGTGTACCAGCCAGGCCTGCCGGCGTTGATCAGCGCGAGCGTGGCAAGGATGTACACCACGGCGGCAAGCGCCGACAGGGTGTACGCCAGGGGCGCCTCGTCGAAGCGGCGGACGATCTGCACGAAGCTGCGTCCGGTCGCGCCGAGCGCCATCACGGCGTAGACGATCACGAGGACTCGGCCGACACCCGTCATCCGGGCGCGCGAAACAGTGTTGGTCATGGCGTGTTCCATCCTACGGGCGTGTGGCTAGACCGTTCCTTCCGACCCCACTCCTTTTCCCGTATGCTCATATACTGTTTATGCCTGTACTAGTAAAAAGGGAGAACGAGACCATGAACCGACAGAACGCGCATCAGTTCGCCGGCTGCACCGCAGTGCTCACCGGCGCCGGCTCAGGAATCGGCAGGGCATCTGCCATGCTCTTCGCCGCCGCCGGTGCGAGGGTGATCGCGTGCGACATCTCGGAGGCGCGATTGGAGCAGCTCGCGAATGAGTTGCCGGATCACTCTCTCGCGACCGTGGCCGGGGACATCACGGACGAGCGCACAGTGCAGGAGGTGATCGATGCCGCGAACGGCAGAGTGGACGTACTCGGGAACATCGCCGGAGTCATGGACGGCGTCCTGCCGGCAGAGGAAGTGGACGACGAGACCTGGCAGCGCGTCTTCGACGTCAACGTGACGGCCTCGCTGCGGATGACGCGCGCCGTGCTTCCTCTGATGCGGGGACGCGGGCACGGCGCGATCGTCAACGTCGCCTCAGAGGCGTCGTTCCGCGGTTCGGTCGGTGGTGTCGCCTACACGGCATCGAAGCACGCCGTGGTCGGCCTGACGAAGAGCACCGCATTCATGTACGGGCCGGAGGGCATTCGCACGAACGCGGTCGCGCCCGGCGCAGTCGACACCGGACTGGACGTGTCCTGGCGCTCGGACTTCGGCGTGTCCCGAACCGGCCCCGTGCTCCAAGCCACCATGTCGCCGCCGGCGTCGCCCGAGCAGATCGCGCGAACGATCCTCTGGCTCGCGAGCGAGGAAGCGGGGAACATCAACGGCGTCATCCTCGCCACGGACGGCGGCTGGTCGGCCGTGTGAACCGGATGTCGGAGCGTGGCCGTGACGAGCGCACGCATAAGCTGGGCAGATGACCGATCCCGACGTGCCACGAGGGATCGCCCTCGCATGGGGCGCGGTCCCGCAACCACAACGAGGACCGAAACGGGAGTTCCGGCTCGACCAGGTGCTCGACGCCGCGATGGCCCTCGCCGACGCCGACGACATCACTGCGGTGACGATGCCTTCGGTCGCGCAGGCGCTCGGCCTCACAGCGATGTCGCTCTACCGATACGTCGTCTCGAAAGAGACACTGCTACTGCTTCTGCAGGACCACGGGATGGGAAGCCCGCCCCCGGACATCGCCGGAGCCGCGCACTGGCGCGCAGGGCTCACCGCGTACGCGAAGGCATCGGAAGAGGTATATCGATCGCATCCGTGGATGCTCGACATCCCGATCTCCGGCATCGCCACGACCCCGAACAATCTCAGTTGGATGGAGGCCGGACTCGCCGCGCTCCGCCACACGGCGCTGTCGATGCACGAGCGGCTCTCCGTCGTGCTGCAGGTCAGCGGTCATGCGAGATTCCGGGCGCTCGTCGAGCGCGGATACCGCAACGAGCCAAGTGCGGACGCATCCGAGATCGTGCTGTCCGAGTCCCGGATGATCACGCGGCTGGCGACCGCGGAACGGTTCCCGCAGCTGCTCACGGCCATCGACAGCGGAGCTCTGTCGACCGGTCCGTCCGACAGTTTCGACTTCGGTCTCGCTCTTCTGCTCGACGGCGTCGAGCATCGCCTCTCCGCGAAGAGGTGAAAGGCAGGTTCAGGCGACCTGGATCGTCCAGATGACCTGCATCCGCCACAGCATGATCGCGAGCGACAGACCGACGACGCCGAGGATGACGGTGCTCCACCGGCTGCGCTCCAGCAGCGCCCAGGCCACGCCGCCCAGCGGCAGGAGCACCGCGGCGATCAGGTAGACCCAGAACTCGAGCAGGTCGCCGGTGGGCGGATTCCCCGCGAACGGCGCGATGATCGCGACGACCACCTGCACGATCAGCAGCAGCTCCACGACAGCGAGACTGCCGACGGTCCAGTCGCTCGGGCGGCGGCCGGCGAAGCCGGCGATGAGGCAGAACAGCCCCGACAGGCAGGCGATGACGATCTGCACGACGGTGAACCACAGGATCATCCGGTTGCCTCCTCGGGCATGTTCATGGCGCTCTTCAGGTCTTTGCCGCGGGCTTCGACGACCCCCACCAGCACGTCCTCGGGATCGATCGCCGCGGCCAGCAGCGCGGAGAGTCTGGTCGCCTGACCGAACAGGCGCTTCCCGTGCCGCAGGTCGCGCGCCTCGTCGGCCGTGACCGTCAGCACAGGGAGCACGCACTCCGCGGCCGCCGCGGGGGTCATCGGCACGGCATCCGACAGTTGCTCGACGGTGACGGCGTCCGCGACGTCGAAGTCGCCGACCCGGCTGCGCCGCAGCGCGGTGAGGTGCCCGCCGACGCCGAGTCCAGCGCCCAGGTCACGCGCCAGCGCACGGATGTAGGTGCCCGATGAGCAGTCCACGACGACGTCGAGGTCGACGACCCCGCCGCTGCGACGCTCAGCCAGCACTTCGAAGCGCGAGACAGTCACGTCGCGGGCCGCGAGCTCCACCTGCTCCCCCGCACGCACCCGGTCGTAGGCACGGCGCCCGTCGACCTTGATGGCGGAGACCGAGCTGGGTACCTGCGAGATCTCGCCGGTCAGCGCGGCGATCCCGGCCGCGATCGCCGAGGCCGTCACGTCTCCGGCATCCGCCTGGGAGACGATCTCGCCCTCTGCGTCGTCGGTGCTCGTGACCTGCCCGAGGCGGATCGTCGCCTCGTACGTCTTGTCCGCGCCGACGATGTACGTGAGCAGCCGCGTGGCGCCCTCGATGCCGATCACGAGCAGTCCGGTGGCCATCGGGTCGAGCGTGCCGGCGTGGCCGACCTTGCGGGTGCCGAAGGCGCGTCGCACGCGGGCCACGACGTCATGGCTGGTGAGCCCGCTTGGCTTGTCGACGAGGAGGATTCCGGGCAAGACCATCCCTCAAGCCTAGGGCGTGTCAGCCGCAGACCTCGTACGGCGGTTCCTCTCTTGCGGTGACGGTCACCGCGCTGACGGTGTCCTCCCCCGCACGGAACGAGAAGAAGATCGCCCCCTGCCCCTCACCCGCGGGTCCCACACGCAGCAGTGCCCCGTCTCCGATGGTCGGCTTCTGCTCGACCGCGTCCGGGTGGGCTGCGAGCACATCGTCGCGTGTGGAGCCGACACCGAGCCCGTCGGCGGTGCGCGGGCCGTCCTGCGGCTGCACCGTGTCGGTCGTGGACGCGACGTCGATCGTCGTGACATTCCCGTCGCTCACCTCGCTGTCCCGCGCGAAGTACGCGGTGACACCGGTCTCCTGGTCGTTCCAGAACGCCGCCCAGGTGCAGTTCTCGTCGACGGTCCAGGTGGGCACGCCCGCGACCGCGTCGGCGAAGAGCTCGTCCAGCTGCACGGGTCCCATGCCCTCCGCCGTGATCGTCCACGTGGTCGGGTCGGCCGGATCGGCTTCCGGGTTCGTGTGCTCTGTCTCGATCGGCGTCGGGGTCGGCGACTGCACCGACGTGGGAGGCGGCGCAGTGCTGCTCGTGGGCGTCGGCGTCCCGCATCCTGCCAGGATCACCGCCAGTGTCATCGCGCCCAGCGTCGCCGTCGCGCGCTCTCCCATCATCCTGGTCATCGGTCGCCCTCCGTCACATCCGTTCCGCTCGATAGGCTGGCTGGATGCCCACGCCCGCGATTCCCCCCGCCGCGTGGCGCCCAGCTCTGCTGGAATGGTACGCACAAGAGGCCCGGGATCTCCCCTGGCGACGGCCGGAGTTCTCGGATCGTTATGGCGCCTGGGGCACCCTGGTCAGCGAGTTCATGCTGCAGCAGACGCCCGTCACCCGCGTCATCCCGCACCTGGAGGCGTGGCTGGATCGCTGGCCCACGCCCGCCGCGCAGGCGTCGGCGACGCCCGCGGAGGTCGTGCACCAGTGGGCGAACCTCGGCTATCCGCGGCGCGCGCTCTGGCTGCATCGTGCCGCGATCGAGGTCGTAGAAAGACACGGCGGCGTCGTCCCGCGCGATGTCGACGCGCTGCTCGCGCTCTCCGGAATCGGCGACTACACGGCCCGCGCCGTGGCGGTGTTCAGCTACGGGGACCGGCATCCGGTGGTCGACACCAACACCCGACGGGTGATCGCGAGGGCCGTGGACGGCCGCTCCCAGCCCGCGCCGCCGGCGCGATCCGACCTGGCGCGCATGTCAGCTCTCCTTCCGGATGACGACACGGATGCTGCGGTGTTCAATGCCGCCGCGATGGAGCTCGGCGCGGTCGTCTGCACGGCCCGCTCCCCGCGCTGCGAGGTCTGCCCGATCGCGGCATCCTGCGCGTGGTTCGCCGCCGGTCGTCCCGACACCGGCGACAAGCGGCGCCGGCAGGCGCGCTACGAGGGCTCGGACCGGCAGGCCAGGGGCGGCATCCTGCGCGCGCTCCGCCACGCGCCGGACCACCGGATGCCGGCGGATGAGGTGCTCGCGGACTGGCCCGATCGAGCCCAGCGCGACCGGGCGATCGACTCGCTGATCGCCGACGGCCTCATCGAGGCACTGGACGGCCACCTGCTGCTCCCCCGTTGAACGCACGGATGCCCCGGGGAACCCGAATCCCCGGGGCGTCCGCACGCCGCTGCGCGGCGTCAGGCGATGCGAATCAGCTGCAGGCGGCGACGAGCTCCCACGCACCCCACGGGGATGCGCCGGGGGTCTCGCCCTGCGTCCACCACTTCGCCTTGTATTCGGACCCCTGGTGGCTCACGGTCGAGCCGCCGGGGTACGCGGTTCCGGCGCTCCATGCCGCGGCGCACGTGCCGGGGTCGGTGCCGGGATCCGTGCCGGGATCGGTTCCCGGGTCGGTGCCGGGATCGGTGGTGCAGCTGCCGACCTTCTCCCATACGGCGTTGCTGCCGGGACTGTCCCCCTGCGTCCACCACTTCGCGGTGTACTCGGCGCCCTCGAAGCTCACCTTCGCACCGCCGGTATAGACGGCGGTGGCGGACCAGGCCGCAGCCGCGCACTCGCCGGTTCCCGGGTCCGTGCCGGGGTCGGTGCCGGGGTCGGTGCCGGGATCCGTGCCGCCGTTGCCGGGGGTGTCGCCGTCGCCGGGCGTGCCGGTGCGCAGCTTGTCGGCGTAGGCGCCGATCAGCTCGCCGTTGCGGTCGCCGTCGAGCTCCCAGAACATGCCTCCGCCGAGGCCGAGGTCGAGCACGTACTGCGCCTTGCGCTCGATGGACTGCGTGTTGTCGTAGCTCCACCACTGGTCGCCGTTGTAGCGCCAGGCCGAGGCGGTCGCGGCGTCGTAGTACTCCGTGCCGAGGGTCTTCAGCTTGTCGTAGTCCTCGTTGCCGGCCTCCCACGTGCCGGGGGCGGCGCCGGTCGCCGTGTTCCACGGCTCAGCGGAGGCGACGCCCTTCCAGCCGCGGCCGTAGGCGGCCATGCCCAGGCCGAGCTGCTTCGGGTCGATACCGGCCTTCAGGTACATCTGCACGGCCTTGTCGGCACTGAACCGGCGGTTCTCCGCGCGAGTGTCCTTCGGATCGTCGAAGAGGTTCGCCTGGTGCCCGGTCAGCGCCGGGTCCCATGCGCCGTGCAGGTCGTAGCCCTGTACGTTGCCGTAGTCGAGCGCCTGGAAGTTCTCCGGATCGTTCCAGCCGCCCGCGGTGATGTCCGAGGGGTTGGCCGGCAGGAATGCCGACAACAGGTACTTCTTGCCGCTGGTGGCGCCGTAGGCGTCGAGCTGGGTGCGGAACTCCTTCAGCAGCGCCTTGAAGTTCGCCTTGTCGTTCACCTCGTCGACGTAGTTCCCGACGTTGCCGTTCTGGCTGCCCGGCCACTCCCAGTCGATGTCGATGCCGTCGAACACGCCCGCCGCGGCACCCGCGCCACCGCGCCCGTCGATCACCGGCAGGTTGCCCTTGATGTACAGGTCGATGCAGCTGGACACCAGCGCCTTGCGCGATGCATCCGTCGCCGCGGCCTTGGAGAAGTTCTTCGACCAGGTCCACCCGCCGAGCGAGATCATAACCTTGAGGTTCGGATGCTTCGCCTTGAGCTGCTTGAGCTGATTGAACGAGCCCGCGAGCGGCTGGTCCCAGGTGTCGGCCTTGCCGGAGACCGACGAGGCGGCGTCGTAGCTCATGCCGAAGTCGGCCCAGGCGTCCCCGGCGCCGTCGGAGCCGTTCGGCCCCTCGCCCTGCGCCTTGTTCGCGATGAAGCACTTCAACGTCTGATAGTGGATGTTGCCGAACGAGTAGTTGATGTGGGTGAGGTCGTCGGCGGCGCCGGAGGTGTCGAGCTGCTTCACTTTGAAGTTGCGGCCGTACACGCCCCACTGGGCGAAGTAGCCGACGTTGCGGTAGCCGTTGACGTTGCCGGTCTCGCTCGCCGATGTGGTCTCGGCGGGTGTGGCCGCTGCAGCCGGCACCGCGAAGGCCGCGGCCAGCGTCGCTGCGGCCGCTACGCCCGCGAGCGCTGCGACGATGCCGCGCCGGGGTGATCTGGTCTTCTTCATACCTTCTCTTCCTGTTTCGGCGGATGCCGGGCATCCGCGGTTCGCCCCGCGATGTGCGGGACGGCTGTTCAGGGCGGCGCGAGGAGGGATCGCGCCGCCCGGGGACTCAGCGGGTGACGCCGTCTCAGCAGCGGACGCCGTCGCCCCAGACCGAGGCGGTGCCGGGCTTGTCGCCCTGCGTCCACCACTTGGCGGTGTACTCGGAGCCGTCGTAGCCGACCTTCTGGCCGCCGGTATAGACCGAGGTGGCACTCCAGGCCGGCGCAGTGCAGGTGCCGGTGCCGCCGCCGTCCGATCCCCCGCCGGTTCCGCTGCTCGGCTCGACGAGGGTCGCACCGCGCGTCAGGTCGTGCAGCGTCGAATAGGTCTCGGCGCCGATCGTCACGCGCAGGTTCGAGATCTGCGCCATCGGCAGTCGCCAGCTGAGCTTCGTCCATGCCGAGCCGCCCGCCGGGATGCCGCCCGCGGGCACCTTCAGCGAGTACGTGTGGAAGTCGCCCTTCAGACCGCCGACGTTGCTGCCGGTGTGGTCGCTGGAGACCTTGGTCAGCCCCCATCCGTTCTGCTCTCCCATGGCGCCGGTGTCGCTGGTGCCGGTGTCGAACGTGATCGTCGCGCCCGCCGGGATGGCGGTCTTGCCGTTGTTGGTGAAGGTCACCTTGGGATTGATCGGATAGTTGTTGTCGCCGAGCGCGAAGTCGCTGTACCCGACCCGCAGGTCGAGGGCCTTGGTCGGCATCGCGACGTTCGCCTTCGTCGCACCGTACGGCGTCGACGCCGCGAGGCGATCGTGGATGATGTCGATCAGCGTCTCGCCCATCTCGTACTGGCCCTTGGCCTGGTTGTAGCCGTAGTCACCGGCCAGCTCCCAGATCATCACTCCGCCGATGCCGTTGTCAGCGACGTAGTCGGCCTTGGCCGCGATCGCCTGATCCGCGTCACCGGAGAGGAACGTCCTCGTCTGCGCGTTCCACCACCACTCCACCTTCGTGGTCTGGTCGAAGTGGCGGGTGTAGGTGCCGGTGATCGTCGTCGGCGCTCCGTACGAGGCGGCGTAGTCGCCGACCACGCCCTTCTCGAGATTCAGCACGTGCCAGATCGGGTTCGCGCCCGCGCCGACCTCGCCGCCGGACTTGTCGAGGTCGTGCCACAGGTTGTTGATGCCCACGGCGCCCGCACCGCACTCGGAGGTGCCGCCGAGCGACGGACCGGTTCCTGCGGGGCACTTCGTCTGGTCGGCGAGCGGTGCCGAGCCGTACAGTCCGTCGGTTCCGCCCTGCACGCCGTCCCAGCCACGGGTGTAGAACGGCACGCCCACGTTGATCCGGCCGGCCGGCATGGCGCCGCGGAAGTAGTGGTACGCCCAGTCGGTGTTGAGATAGCCGATGTTGCTGTACGCGTTGTAGACGCCGCCGGCTGCCAGTTCGGGGTCCTTGCCGTCGTCGTACAGCGCGCCGTTGCCGCCCACGTAGTCGTTCCAGGACCCGTGCAGGTCGTAGCTCATGATGTTCACGTAGTCGAGGTACTGCAGGATCTGGTGCGCCTCCGCGCCGCGCAGCAGCCAGCCGGATGCCGGTGCGGCGACGGTCAGCATGTAGTGCTTGCCGTCAACGGCCGCTGCGCGGTCGAGCTTCTCGCGGAGCGTCTTCATGAGCGACTGGTAGCCGGCCCAGAGCTTCGCACGACGCGGCTCCGAGAACGCGAAGTCGTCGGGGCTTCCGGCCTTGCCGTTGCTGTTGGCGTATTCGTAGTCGATGTCGACCCCGTCGAAGCCGTAGGTGCGGATGAACTGCACGGCGGAGTCGGCGAAGGCGTCGATCTTCGCCTGCGAGTCGGTCAGCGTGTAGAAGCCGCCGTCGGCGACGCGGTTGCCGTCGGCGTCGAAGTGACCGCCGGTCTCGGCCCAGCCGCCCACCGACACCAGCGCCTTCACGCCCGGATTCTGCTTCTTGTACTTGTTCAGCAGGTTGAAGTGACCGGTGTACGAGTACGCCGGATCCATCTCGGCATCTGCCTGGCCGGGCCAGGTCATGTCCGTGGCGGGGTTGCCGGCCGCATCCTGGTTCACCGACACCTTGCCGTCGCCACCGATGTGCGCGAAGGCGTAGTTGATGTGGCTGAGCTTCGTCCAGGGGATGTCGGATGCCAGGTAGCTCGGCTGCCCGTTCTTGCCCGTGCGCCAGCTGGTGAAGTAGCCGATCACGCGGTTCTCGAGGCCGTTCGGGAGCTTCTCGCGCCCGGCCTGGTCGTACACCGTGCAGTACGGGACGTCGACACCGGGCGTCTGGTACAGGCCGTCCGGGCGGCACTTCTCATCGGGGTTCGACGTCCACGGGGTGCCCGGCTCCGTCGTCGGAGTCGGGTCGGGGGTGGGAGTGGGGTCCGGTGTGTGGGTCGGATCGGGCGTGGGTGTCGGCTCCGGGTCCGGAGTCGAGCCGCCGCAGGCGCCGAGGCTCTCCCAGGCGCCCCAGGCTCCGGCGCCGGGGGTCTCGCCCTGCGTCCACCACTTCGCCCGGTAGTTCGCGCCGCTGTACGACACCTGGGTGCCGCCGGTGTAGGCAGTGGCGGCCGCCCACGGCGTCTGACAGGGTTCCGCAGCGGTGGCGACCGCGTTCGAGGCGACCGCGAAGCCCGCGATCACCACCGCGGCGCTGATGACCGCTCCGGCGCGCAGCCGGAACGAGGATCGACGTGTGTGCATGGGGCTCCTGTTCTCCGAACGGACAGCAGGCCCGGGATCCGGGCTGGCCCGACGCTATCGGCGCGGGCAGGAGCTCCACATCCGTGGTTTCCACATACCCCGGAGGAACCGTCAGCCGTGCTGGTTGGTCCGATGCGCGAGAGCAGTCAGCTCGCCTCGGCTGCGCACGTCGAACTTGCGGAACACCCGGCCGGCATGGACCTCGACCGTGCGCACGGACAGGTGCAGCCGCTCCGCGATGTCGCGGTTGCTCGCCCCCTCGGCAATGAGCATGGCGATCTCCAGTTCGCGCGCGGTCAGCATCGGCTGCCACGCCGAACGGCACACGCCGAGCGGATCGCTCGCGCAGATCTGGATCGGCGTGGTCGGGGTGCGCACGTCGATGACGGGCAGCTCCCCCAGCCTGGCGAGCCGTGCCTCCACCGCGCAGCGCCACGCGTCGGCTCCCGCATCGGAGAGCATGCCGATGGCTGCCTGCAGGTGCCGCGTCGCGGAGGCGGCGTCGCCTCTGGTCAGGAAGGTGATGCCCAGCAGCGCTTCGGTCCTGCCCCGCTCGAACGGCGAGCGGATCGATCGCGCCTCCTCGGCGAGGTCGTCCAGCACCGTGCCTGAGGCACCGACCCCGACGGCGCGGATCTGCCGGCGCAGGGCGCCGGCGTGAGCGGCATCCGGCGGCTGGACCTGCGCCGGCACCTCCAGCGGGCCGACCTCGTCGATGCCAGGCAGCCCGATCCCGATCCCCTGCGGCGTCCGCTCGGCCCAGATGCGCAGGTGCACGGATGCCTCGTCGCTGCGTCCGGAGAGGTAGGCGGCGATCGCCCGCTCCACCGGGCGCGCCTGCACGCGCGGCAGGGGCGAAACGGCCTCGAGGGCTGCCGAGAGCTCGCCGCTGCGGCCGTCGCAGGCCAGCTCCAGCCGCCGCGCGAGACGGATGGCGAGCCCGCAGAACGGCAGCGCAAGGGGCACCGCGGACGCCGCGCGCTGCAGTGCGGCGCGGGCTTCGCCGAGCTCACCCTCCCAGGTGCGCAGCAGCGCCGCCAGCACCTCGCGATGCGCGCGCAGCAGGGGGCTGTGCGCGACGCCGAGCGCACTGGCATCCGCATTCGCGGGCTGCGGCGCCGTGGCGACGGCGAGGATCCGGAGTCCCTCCGCGACGTCGCCTCCGAGCGCGGCTCGCAGGGCGGCGCGCAGCGGCGCCTCGATCGGGTCGACATCCTCGGCCGGCGAGACGTCGACGCCCGACCAGATTCCGGCGAGAAGGTCGCGGTCGACCGCATCCCGCTCGTCCTCGACCACCGAGGGTGCGGCTCCGTAGCGCAGCATCGTCGCGATCGACAGCGCGCGCGCCGCGGATGCGTCCGGGTGGGCCCCGGCCATGACCGGGGTCAGCCAGGCCACTGCATCATCGAGCCAGCCGCCGCTCAGCGCCGCGCGTCCGGCCGCGATGCGGGCGGCATCCACGTCCGGGGCATCCGCATGGCTCGCCGCCTCGCGGGCGATCGCGTACGCCCGGTCGGCCTGACCGGCGTCCAGCGCCCGGGCGGACAGCTGCAGCAGCGGCCGCGTGAGCTCGCCGTCGCCCTGCATGCAGCCGAGCGCACGATGCCACAGCGCACGCTCCTCTTCGCCGCGTGCCTCGTACACCGATTGCAGGGCGCGGTGCACGGCAGTGCGCGCGGCGAGGCCGGCCGACTCGTGCACATGGATCCGCACGCGCGGATCCGCGTACCAGAACCGGCCGGCGACCAGCGAGAGGACGGAACTGGCGGCCGAGCCCATCAGCAGCGCCATCGTCGTGCCGCCGGCCTCGAGCAGCACGTCGACGCGATCGTCGACGCAGACGGCAGCGATCAGCAGGATCCGCAGGTCGGACGGCCCCAGCGCCGCTCCGACCAGGGATCGGATGCCTGGGACGAGAGGCAGCGGGTCGGGCAGTGCGCTGAGGCCGGTGAGTTGCTCCGGAGTGAGGGCGTCCGCGATCTCGGCAGCGATCGCCTCGTCCCCGCAGCAGGTCGCGACGAGCCGCGCGTGCACATGCGGCGCGATCGTTCGATTCAGCGTCGGAAGCGCCGCCGCCATCGATCCGCGGACGTTCCTGGGTACTGCGAAAACCGTGGCCACATCGCCCTCCGATCACAACGCTGATCGCGTGGGCAAAATGTTAGCACCGATTACAAACTAATCGCATGGCCCGGTGGTATCCGGTATGCCGCGTGTTACGACGCGTCGTCCTCGTCATCGGTCCGGTACGGGTCGGCCTCGCCGGCGTGCGTGGCGGTGGACGCGAGCCTGGCCACCTCGGCATCGCGCTCCTGCGCCTGGCGCAGCAGTGCGCCGATGTGGTCCGCGGTCTCCGGCAGTGCATCGGGGATGAACTCCAGCGTCGGCACCAGACGGGTGCTGAGCTGACGTCCCACCTCGCTGCGGAGCATGCCGGTCGCCGAGGTCAGCGCGGCGCCGCTGGCGACACGCTCCTCCTCGGTGCCGAGCACCGTGTAGAACACCGAGGCGTGCTGGAGATCTCCCGAGACGCGCACGTCCGTGATCGTCACGAAGCCGAGGCGCGGGTCGCGCAGCCCCTTCTCCAGCCTCTCGGCGAGGATGACGCGGATGCGGTCCGCGAGCCGTGCCTGTCGTTCGCCAGCCATGTTCTCTACTCCCCTGTGTGACGAATGAGGGGCGCCCGCAGGCGCCCCTCACATCGTACGGATTCGATCAGCCGCGCGGCTTCTCGACCATCTCGGTGGTCTCGATCTCGTCGCCGATCTGGATGTCGTTGTACTTGCCGAG
This sequence comes from Microbacterium sp. MAH-37, assembly GCF_009758255.1. Classification (GTDB taxonomy): domain Bacteria; phylum Actinomycetota; class Actinomycetes; order Actinomycetales; family Microbacteriaceae; genus Microbacterium. The sequence continues at coordinate 36,726 of NZ_WSEN01000007.1, read as the reverse complement.
GCCGATACCGGCCTCGAAGTCGGTGCGCACCTCGGTGACGTCGTCCTTGAAGCGACGCAGCGACTCGATGGCCAGGCCATCGGCGATGACGACGCCGTCGCGGATGACGCGCGCCTTGGCGTTGCGCGTGATCGTGCCCGAGCGGACGATGACACCCGCGATGTTGCCGAACTTCGAGGAGCGGAACACCTCGCGGATCTCGGCGACACCCGACTGGACCTCTTCGAACTCCGGCTTGAGCATGCCCTTGAGCGAGCTCTCGATCTCGTCGATGGCGTTGTAGATCACCGAGTAGAACCGGATGTCCACGCCCTCGCGGGACGCCGCCTCGCGGGCCTTCGCGTCGGGGCGGACGTTGAAGCCGATGACGATCGCGTTGTCGATCGTCGCCAGGTTCACATCCGACTCCGTGATGGCGCCGACACCGCGGTGGATGATCCGCAGCTGCACCGAGTCGTCGACCTCGATCTTGAGGAGGGACTCCTCCAGCGCCTCGACGGCACCGGACACGTCGCCCTTGATGATGAGGTTGAGCGTTTCGACCTTGCCCTCTTCGAGAGCGCGGGTGAAGTCCTCGAGCGAGATGCGCTTGCGGGCCTTCGCCAGCTGCGCGTTGCGCTCGACGGCCTCGCGCTTCTCAGCGATCTGGCGAGCCATGCGGTCCTCGTCGGTGACGATGAACACGTCACCGGCACGCGGCACCGAGTTCAGACCCTGCACCTGCACCGGACGCGACGGCGCTGCGGCCTCGACCGGGTCGCCGTTCTCGTCGAGCATCGCGCGGACGCGGCCGTAGGCGGTGCCCGCGACGATCGCATCGCCGACGTGCAGCGTTCCGGACTGGATCAGCACCGTGGCGACCGAACCGCGACCCTTGTCGAGCTTCGCCTCGATGGCGACACCGCGGGCGGCCTTGTTCGGGTTCGCCGTCAGGTCCAGACCCGCGTCGGCGGTCAGCAGCACGGCGTCGAGCAGCTCCTGGATGCCGGTGCCGGCACGAGCCGACACATCCACGAACATGACGTCCCCGCCGTACTCCTCGGCGACCAGACCGTACTCGGTCAGCTGCTGGCGCACCTTGGCCGGGTTGGCCTCGGGCTTGTCGACCTTGTTCACCGCGACCACGATCGGCACGTCCGCCGCCTGGGCGTGGTTCAGCGCCTCCACCGTCTGCGGCATGATGCCGTCGTCGGCGGCGACCACGAGGATCGCGATGTCGGTCACCTGCGCACCGCGGGCACGCATGGCGGTGAACGCCTCGTGACCCGGGGTGTCGATGAAGGTGATCGCGCGCTCGTTGCCCTCGTGCTCGGTCCAGATCTGGTACGCACCGATGTGCTGGGTGATGCCGCCGGCCTCACCCTCGATGACGTTGGTCTGACGGATCGCGTCGAGCAGTCGGGTCTTACCGTGGTCGACGTGGCCCATGACGGTGACCACCGGAGGACGGATCTCGAGGTCGTCCTCGCTCTCGGCCTCCAGCTCGGCCTCGAGGTCGAGACCGAAGCCCTCCAGGAGCTCCTTGTCCTCGTCCTCGGGGGACACGATCTGCACCTTGTAGCCGAGCTCCTCGCCGAGCACCTCGAAGGTGGCCTCGTCGAGCGACTCGGTCGCGGTCGCCATCTCACCCAGGTTGAACAGGATGGTGACGAGCGTGCCGGGCTGGACGGTGTAACCCCTCAGGGCCTCGAGCTTGTCCGCGAAGTCGGCGATAGATGCACCGCGGCGCAGGCGGATGATCTCGCCGTTGCCCTTCTGGACGTTGACGCCGCCGACGACCGGCGCCGACCGCATCTCGAACTCTTGCCGCTTCGCCCGCCGCGACTTTCGCTGCTTGCTCTTGCCGCCGCCCTTGCCGAACGCACCCGCGGTACCGCCGCCGGGTCCGCGGCCACGACCGCCACCACCGCCGGGACGACCGGCGAAGCCGCCGCCCGGACGCTGGAAGCCGCCGCCCGCACCGGCACCTGCACCGGGACCGCCGGGACGACCCGGACCGCCGGAGCGCTGCTGGAACGGTGCACCGGGACGACCGCCCTGGCCACCACGTGCGCCACCCGGACGACCGGCGCCCGCCGGACGGGGACCGCCGACGCGCGGGGAACCCGGACGCGGCGCCTGGGGACGCGGGATGTTGCCCGGGGTCGGACGCTGGCCCATACCCTGCGCCGAGGCGAATGGGTTGTTGCCGGGGCGGGGGCCTGCGGGGCGCTGACCCATACCCTGCGAGGACGAGAACGGGTTGTTGCCGGGGCGCGGCGCGCCCGGCTTCGGGGCGCCACCCGGCTTCGGCGCGCCACCCGGCTTGGGTGCGCTGCCGCCCGGCTTGGGCGCGTCGGATGCCGGAGCCGCGGCCGCAGCCGGCTTCTCGGCAGTGGTCTTCTCCGCAGCCGGCGCCGGAGCCTCGTCAACAGGCTTGGCGGGCGCTGCCGGCTTCGCGGGACCGGGCTTCGGTCCCGGCTTCGGGGCGCTGCTCGCACCCGGAGCCGCGGGCTTCGGGGCGCTCTTCGTCTCGGGCCCTGCCTCGACCGGCTTCGCGGTCGGGTCGGCCTCGATCGCCGCGCGCAGCTTGCGCGCCACCGGCGGTTCGATGGTCGAGGACGGGCTCTTCACGAACTCGCCGAGCTCCTTGAGCTTCGCGAGAGCGAACTTGCTGTCGACGCCGAGTTCAGCGGCGATCTCGTGCACACGTGGTTTGGCAGCCACAATTCTCCTGTCTGGGTCGGTCCGCCCAGGCAGGGCAGACCATCAGTCGCGGACGGGTCTCATTTCGAGCCGTTCACTTTGTTTCCATAGCCGTTCAGCCTTTGTTTCTCTGGCGGTGTCTTTCGATGGTCTGCGCGTCCGTCTCGGAGAGCTCCAGAGATCCGGACACACGCAGTGCTCGTGCGAAAGCACGGCGCCGCTGCGCGGCATCCATGCATTCCCGCGTCGGATGCAGCCACGCTCCCCTCCCGCTCAGCACGGCGCGCTCGTCGAGGACGAGTTCACCATTCCGGGCAACCACCCTGATCAGGGCGGATCGAGAGGCACGTTCGCGGCAACCGACACACGTTCGTACAGGTTCCATCCTACACCTCGGCCTCGGGTGTCCGTTCCCCCGCGCCGGGTCAGTCCATGACGCTGTCGGGCTGGATGTCGATCTTCGCCCCGGTCAGCTTGGCGGCGAGGCGGGCGTTCTGCCCTTCCTTGCCGATCGCGAGCGACAGCTGGTAGTCGGGAACCAGTGCGCGCACGGCCTTGGTGCCGGCATCCAGCACGAAGGCGCTGGTGACCTTCGCAGGCGAGAGCGCATTGGCGACGAACGTCGCGAGGTCGGGGTTGTGGTCGACGATGTCGATCTTCTCACCGGAGAGCTCCTCGGTGACGGCGCGCACACGGCGTCCGAGTTCGCCGATGCAGGCGCCCTTCGCGTTGATCGACGGGTCGTTGGCCTTCACGGCGATCTTGGTGCGGTGACCGGCCTCGCGGGCGAGCGAGACGATCTCGACCAGGCCTGCGGCGATCTCGGGGACCTCGAGCGCGAACAGCTTTCGGACCAGCCCGGGGTGGGTGCGCGACACGGTGATCTGCGGACCCTTCGCGCCCTTGGACACGCTGGTGACGTAGACGCGCAGACGCGAGCCGTGCGTGTACTCCTCGCCGGGGACCTGCTCCTCGGGGGGCAGGATGCCCTCGACCGAGCCGAGGTCGACGTGGATCATCCGCGGGTTCGGGCCCTGCTGGATGACACCGGCGACGATGTCGCCCTCCTTGCCGCGGAACTCGCCGAGCACGGCGTCGTCGGCGATGTCGCGCAGCCGCTGGCTGATGACCTGCTTGGCGGCGAAGGCGGCGATGCGGCCGAAGTCGTCCGGCGTGGTCTCCTCCTCGCCGATGACCGCGCCCTCCTCGTCGAGCACCGGCTGCAGCACGGCGACGTGACCGCTCTTGCGGTCGAGGTGCACGCGCACGCCCTCGGTGGTCTCCTCGCCTTCCGAGGACGCGTTCTTGAGGTAGGCCGTCAGGATCGCCTGTTCGATGATCTCGACGAGTTCATCGAAGGGGATCGCCTTCTCCTTCTCGATACCGCGCAGCAGTCCGAGTTCGATGTCCATGACGGCCTCCCTATTAAGCTCTCACCGCGGTCAGGTTCGCCGCGGGCATCCGACCAGAATACCCGATGCCCGCAGCACGACGCCCGCGCCACCGGATGGGCGGCACGGGCATCGAGAGGTGCGTGAACCGGGTCAGGCCCTGTGCACCTGCACGACCGACGGCCGCGGCGCGGTGGAGACATCACCGGGAGCGCTGGAGCCGTAGTCGGGGAACAGCGAACGGGGCGCGGCGAAGGTGCCGTCCTCCCCCGGGTGCTGCACCGCGACGAAGACCAGACCCTCGCGGTCGTGGATGACGGGACCACAGGTCTCGGCGTCCCGCGGGACGGAGAGGAACTGCTGCACGTGACCGCGCTCGGCGCCTGTCAGCGGCACTTTGAACAGGCCGTCGCCGTAGCCGATCGTGCTGGGCGCACCGTCGGTCGAGATCCAGAGATTCCCCTCCGAGTCGAACGCGACGTTGTCGGGGCAGGAGATCGGCGAGACGAGTTCCTTCGGGAAGCCGGCGAAGTAGGCGTTCCCGAACGAGTTCGGGTCGCCGCAGAGCATCAGGATGCTCCAGCCGAAAATGGTCCCGGAGTGCCCCGCCGTCTCGGTGAGCTCGACGACGTGACCGTAGCGGTTGCCCGTGACCGGGTTGGTCTCGTCGACGGCCGCGCGCCGGGAGTTGTTCGTGAGCGCGACGTAGACCTTGCCGGTCACCGGGTTCGGCTCCACGTCCTCCGGACGGTCCATCTTGGTCGCGCCGACGGCGTCCGCTGCGAGCCTCGTGTAGACGAGCACCTGCTCGAGCGTGAAACCGGGCACCGCGCTCGCGCCGTTCCTGGTCAGCGGAATCCACGTGCCGGTGCCGTCGAACGCACCGTCGGAGGGCAGGGCGCCGGTGCCGGTGATCTCCGCAGCCGGCGAGTTGCCGCTGAACTTCGCGACGAACAGGTCACCCTCTGTGAGGAGGGTCATGTTCTTCCGCCGCGAGCCGGAGATGCGGTTCTTGGAGACGAACTTGTACAGGTAGTCGTTGCGCTCGTCATCGCCCATGTACGCGACCACGCGGCCGTCGTCGGCCACATGGATGTTGGCGCCCTCGTGCTTGAACCGGCCGAGGGCGGTGTGCTTGCGCGGCGTGGAGGTCGGATCCTGAGGGTCGATCTCGACGATGTACCCGAAGCGGTTGGGCTCGTTCACGTAGTCCGCATCGTGCGCGTCGAAGCGCGAGTCGTACGACTCCCAGCCGGTCGACGTGCTCGTCGTCGAGGAGGCGCTGTAGCGCTTCTGCTCGGCCGTGTCGGCGGCCCAGGCGAAGTAGCCGTTGAAGTTCTCCTCGCCGGAGAGGATCGTGCCCCACGGCGTCGTGCCGCCGGCGCAGTTGCCGAGCGTGCCGCGCACCCAGCGTCCTTCGGGATCAGCGGCGGTCTTCACCAGTTCGGAGCCCGCCGCAGGTCCGGTCAGCTCGAACACGGTCTCGACGGTGATGCGGCGGTTGCGGCGACCGTCGACGACGTAGGTCCACGGGTCGCCCACCGCCTTGCGCCGGATCTCGACGACCGACATTCCCTGCGCGGCCTTGTAAATGTCGCCGCGGCGGCGCAGCTCCGCCGCATCCGCGGTCGGCGGGAACATGAGGTCGGGGTTGACGTACTCGTGGTTGTTCACGAGCACGCCGGTCTTCCCTGAGGGGTCGGGCACGATGTCGAGGTAGTCGCTGTTGTACCCGAACTGCTCCGCCTGCGCCTTCGGCGTCTGACCCATGATGTCGAAGGCCGGTGTACGGGAGAACAGCGGGTCGCCCCAGCGGATGATCGGCGACCAGGTGTACCCCGCCGGCACGGTGAACGCGTCGACCTCGGCGTCGACAGGCGCGATCGCGCCGAAGGCGAGTCCGGCGCGACCGGGGCGCGCGAAGGAGGCGCCTGGTCCGGATGCCGTGGTCCCCGTCGCCGCGGATGCCGGGGTCTCGCGCCCCACGCCGACGGCGACCGCGACGGCCGCCGCCGCGCCGAGGCCGAACAGCGCGCGCCGTGAGAAGACCGCGGAGGCGATCGACCGGAAGTCCTCGTTCGCCGAGGTGTTGCACTCCGGGCCCAGGCACGCGTTCGCGCACTTCAGCTGGCAGGTCACCGCGGAGCGCTTGCCCTTCGCGTGATCGGCCATCGGCAGGCTGCGTCGGATGTTCTGAGCCAGGGACATGGGGGATCCTCCTCATCGGGGTGCGGTCGCCGGACATGGTGGCCCCATGGGATGACGCGCACGTGAACTCGACCTGAACTCCGTGTGCGAAGGCCGTCGCCCCACCCCGGCATTTCCACGGCGCGTGCCCCGCGCGCCGCTGGACGAGTGCGGTCTCCGCCCCGGATACTGGCGGACATGGATGCGATCAACGACTGGCTGCTGACGTGGGGCGACAACTTCTGGACGTGGCTGGTGCTGCCGATCGTGGTTCTGCTCGGCCTGTACTTCACCCTCCGCTCCGGCGTCGTGCAGTTCCGGATGATCCCGGAGATGTTCCGCACCCTCACCGATCGCACTCCGCGCAACGCCGACGGCGAGCCGCAGTCGGTCTCGGCGTTCCAGGCCTTCACCATCTCCGCGGCATCCCGCGTCGGCGTCGGCAACATCGCAGGGGTCGGCACCGCCATCGCGATCGGCGGGCCGGGCGCGGTGTTCTGGATGTGGCTGATGGCGTTCATCGGCGGTGCGTCCAGCTTCATCGAGTCATCGCTGGCCCAGCTGTTCAAGGTCCGCGACGCGGACGGCTTCCGCGGCGGGCCCGCGTACTACATGCAGCACGGCCTGAAGGCGCGGTGGATGGGCGTGCTGTTCGCCGTGGTGCTGATCGTGTGCTTCCCGATCGCGTTCAGCTCGCTGCAGGCCAACACGATTCAGGCGACGCTCGCCGGCAGCCTGGGCGACTCCGCCCCGGCTTGGCTGCCGTGGGTGACTGGCATCGCGCTGGCCGTGCTGATGGCGCTGGTCGTGTTCGGTGGCGTGCGGCGAATCGCCTCGGTCACGCAGATGCTCGTGCCGCTTATGGCGCTCGGCTATCTGCTGCTCGGCCTGATCGTCGTGGCTCTGCACTGGGACCGCATCCCGTACGTGTTCGGGGCGATCTTCGGCCAGGCGTTCGGCCCCAACGAGATCGTCGGTGCCGCCTTCGGGTATGTCGTGCTGCAGGGCGTGAAGCGCGGGATGTTCTCGAACGAGGCCGGCCTCGGCTCTGCCCCGAACGCCGGTGCGACGGCTGCCGTCACGCATCCGGTGAAGCAGGGCCTGGTGCAGACGCTCGGCGTCTACTTCGACACGTTCCTGGTCTGCTCGATCACCGCGTTCATCATCCTCGTCTCCGTGCCCGATCTCGCCGGCGCCACGCGCGGCATCGACCTCACCCAGGGAGCGCTGGTGAGCACGCTCGGCGACTGGTCGAACATCGCGCTGAGCGTCATCATCTTCCTGCTCGCGTTCAGCTCCGTACTGGGCAACTACTACTACGGCGAGTCGAACATCGAGTTCATCACCACGCATCGCGGCACCCTGACCGGATACCGGATCGTCGCGATCGTCGCGGTGTTCGTCGGTTCGGTGGTCTCCGCCGACGTGGTGTGGAACTTCGCCGACGGCGCGATGGGCATCATGGCGCTGGTGAACCTGATCGCGATCGCGCTGCTCTCGGGCGTCGCGTTCCGGCTGCTGAAGGACTACTCCCAGCAGCGCAGGGAAGGCTTCGACCCGATCTTCACCAGGGATCGGATGCCGGACATCTCCGGTATCAGCGTCTGGGAGGACTCCGAGTCGGTCACCGGCCCGATCGAGATCCGGAGGCGCTGATGGACCGGTACGACACGATCGTCGTCGGCGCCGGCATGGCCGGCACCACGTGCGCCCGGATGCTGCAGGACGCCGGACAGCGCGTCCTGGTGCTGGAGGCGAGGGACCGGATCGGCGGCCGGATGAACACCGACCGCTCTGCAGGCTTCCCCGTCGACCTCGGCGCATCCTGGATCCACGGGATCGCGGACTCCCCGCTGTGGGCGCTCGCCCAGGCGCTCGGAGTGCCGACGATCGAGTTCACGGTCGGCAGCTTCCAGGCCGGTGGCCGGCCGATCGAGGACTTCGACGGCGCAGGGCGCCGGATGGATGCTGCAGCGAGCGCGCAGTGGGTGGACGACGTCGCCCGCGTCGACGCGGCGGTGCTCGACGAGATCGCCGCCGCCTCCCCCGGCGACACCTACCTCGACGTGACCGAGCGGGTGCTGGACCGATCCGGCCTCCAGCCGGAGCGGATCGACGAGATCCGGGAGTTCTTCCGGCATCGCGTCGAAGAGCAGTGCGGCGCATGGATCGGCGACCTCGATGCGCACGGGCTGGACGAGGACGCGATCGAGGGCGACGAGGTGATCTTCCCGCGCGGGTACGACGAGTTGCCGAACCGGATCGCGGCAGGGCTGGACGTGCGCCTGTCGCAGGCCGTCACCGCCGTCTCGCGGACGACGGACGGTGTGACGGTGACGACGGATGACGGCGCGTTCGACGCGGCATCCGTCGTCGTCACCGCTCCGCTCGGCGTGCTGAAGGCGGGCGTGATCGCCTTCGATCCACCCTTGCCCGAGCAGGTCGCCGAGCCGCTCGACCGGCTCGGCATGGGCGTGTTCAACAAGATCTTCCTGCAGTTCCCCGAGCGGTTCTGGGACGAGGGCAGCTATGCGATCCGCGCCCTCGGCGAGGCGGGCGAACTGTGGCACTCCTGGTACGACGTCTCCGCGATAGGCGGGCGTCCGACGCTGCTCACCTTCGCCGCCGGCCCGTTGGGCCGGCATCTGCAGGAGGTGTCGGATGCCGCGATCGTCGCCGACGTGCTCACCGCGCTGCGCGCACTCTACGGCGATGGCGTCCCCGAGCCCGTCGCGCACTGGATCACACGATGGGGCGAGGATCCGCACTCGCTCGGGTCTTACTCGTATCAGGCGACGGGCACCTCGCATCGCGATCACGACGCACTGGCCGGTCCGGTGGACGACGTGCTGCACATCGCCGGCGAGGCCACCTGGGGCGACGAGCCCGCCACGGTAGGCGGTGCGTACGCCTCGGGGCATCGCGCCGCGGAGCGCGTGCTCGGCCGCCCGGTCGACTTGGCGGCCTTCGCCGCCGCGGTCGCCGAGTCCCCGGCCGGCCGCCCGGCTCCCGCCTGATCCCCGTCCGCGCGACAGTGCCGGCGCTTGTCGGGCGACGACGCCGGGTCTACCCTGATCACATCGGATTTCGAGGGATGCCGGGCATCCCACTTGGGGAACGAGATCGGGACTCCCGTGGCACCGCTGAACATTCTCTTCATCGGCGCGGATGCGGGCGGAAACGTGCCGCCTGCGGTCGCCGTGTCGCGCGAGCTCGTCGCGCGCGGGCATCGCGTCGCCTTCGCCGGCATGCTCCCCCGGCATCCGGGTGTGGAACCGGTGCCGCTTCCCGCGCTCGTCGGGCATCAGCCAGGGCTCGCCACAAGCGGCGCCGCCCAGCTGACGGACATGGCGCGGATGGGCATGAGCCGGGGCGTCGCGCGGCAGGTGCGGCAGGCGATCGGGCAGCGGCACCCGGATGTCGTCGTGATCGACGGCATCATGATCTCGTCGATCCGCGAGGCGACCCGAATCGGCCAGCCCGTCGCTGTGCTGTTCCACTCCTTCGGAGCGCTCTGGGGCGGACGCATGTCGCAGGGAGCTGCGAACGCCGTTCTCGCGCCGTTCGGCCTGAGCCCGATCGCGGTGTGGGGTGCGGCGGACGCCCGGCTGCTGCTGACCGATCGCGACCTCGACCCGCTGACCGACGAGGAGAACACGATCGGGTTCGAGTGGACGGGGACCACCGAGCGCGGTGCGCCGCCGGCACCGCACCCCGCCCAGGAGCCGCCCCTCGTGCTGGTGAGTCTCAGCAGCGTCTGGCAGCGCAAGCAGGACGACGTGTATCGCCGGGTGATCACCGCGCTGGGCCGTCTGCCCGTGCGGGCGATCGTCACCAGGGCGACCCCGCAGACCCCGCTGCAGGGTGAGGTCCCGCCGAACGTCGAGGTGCGGGGGCGATCGTCGCACACCGAGCTCCTCCCCCATGCGGCGATCATGATCGGGCACGGCGGTCATTCGACGACACTCGCCGCGCTCGCACACGGGGTGCCGCTGCTCGTGCTGCCGATGAACACGAGCTCCGACCAGCCGCTGATCGGCCGGATCGTCGAGTCGCAGAGCGTGGGCAGGACGCTGCCGCGCTCGGCGCTCGCCCCGGAGCTGGCGGACACGATCACCGGCTTGCTCGCCGATGCGCGCATCCGGTCGATCGCCGCACAGACCGGCGTCCGGCTGCGCGCCCAGCGGGGTGCCACAGTGGCGGCGGACCGGATCGAACGGCTCGCCGACCGGTGACGGCGCTCAGCCCGCCGACGGCAGCGTGTTGATCGCCCTGATCAGGCTGTGCAGCGCGCCCACCCGGAACTGGTTCAACACGAGCACGAGCCGCGGCAGGTCGACCGCGTCGTGATCCGCGCGCTCCGGGGCGAGAGCCTCGGTGCGCTCGATGCGCCCGCGCAGCAGCAGATCGCCGAACCGGTCGTTCAGGTCCGCGATCTCGGCGTCCGTCGGCTCGTGGTGGAGACGCAGCACCAACTGATCGCCGACCCAGCGCAGCGAGTCGTAGTTGTGCCAGAAGCCGAGGATCTCGCGGGTCGCCGCATCGACCGAGTCCGTGATCAGCACACGGTCCAGGTCGCCGGCCGAGATGTAACCGCCCGCCGCGAGATTCCCGTCGACGAAGGTCTTCAGCCCGTGCCAGAACGTGCCGCCCGGCTCGTCGAGCAGCACGATCGGCACGGGCTCGGCCTTGCCGGTCTGCTGCAGGGTGAGCAGCTCGAACATCTCGTCCATGGTGCCGAATCCGCCCGGCAGGCAGACGAATCCGCGGGACTCCTTGACCAGCATGAGCTTGCGGGTGAAGAAGTACTTCATCGACACGAGGTTCGCGTCCTGCGCGACGACCGCGTTCGCCTTCTCCTCGAACGGCAGGCGGATCGAGACCCCGATCGACATCTCCCGCCCTGCGCCCTCCGCCGCGGCCTGCATGATGCCGGGGCCGGCCCCGGTCACCACCATCCAGCCGTCCTTCGACAGCAGCCTCGCGACATTCTGCGCCTGGCCGTAGAGCGGATCGGCCTGGGTCGTGCGGGCGGATCCGAAGATCGTGACCTTCGGCACGCCGCGCAGCGGCGCGAACAGGCGGAACGCGTCCCGCATCTCGCTGAGCGCGGCCGAGGCGATCTTCAGATCGAGGCGGTCGGTGCGGTCCTGTCCCAGCGCGATCGCCGACTGCAGGATGCGGGTGATGAGACTCCTGTTGCCCGTGACTCCCTCGGCGTCGAGCAGCGCCCCCAGTCTGGCGCGGAGATCATCGGGAAGGATCACGTCGGTCATGCCTCCACCCTGTCACGCGGTGGCCGCACGGGCGCCACCGACGCGGTGATCGTCGCCCGCGCCGGGCGAGTCCTCACCGCCGCCGGGTCCGCAGTGCCGGAAGATGAGTGCTGCCGCGCCGTGCAGCACGGCAGGAGGAGAACGCCCCATGGCCAGGACGAAGCGCGCGCGTCACAGCGAGCTCAAGAACACCGCGTACGAGATCTTCATCGGCATCCTGTCACTGCTCTCGATCGCGAACCTCGTGCTGGTCTACGTGTTCGCCGGCGACGGCGCGATGCAGCTGGTGCTGTCCGTGATGAACGCCCTGTTCAGCGTGATCTTCCTGATCGACTTCGTGTACCGCATCACGACCTCGGACACACCCTGGAAGTACTTCTTCCGCGGATTCGGGTGGGCCGACCTCCTGGCGAGCCTGCCTTTCCCGCAGCTGAAGATCCTGCGCGTGTTCCGCCTGCTGCGCGTGTTCCGGCTGCTCCGAGCGCTGGGCTTCCGGAAGATCGTGTCGACGCTGGTGCACGACCGCGCGAACAGCACCCTGATGACCCTGCTGCTGCTGGGAATCCTGGTCCTGCAGTTCGGCAGCATCTCCATCCTCGCCGTCGAGGAGCACGCGGACGGCGCGAACATCACCTCGGCATCCGACGCGCTCTGGTACACCGTCGTCACGATCTCGACGGTCGGCTACGGCGATCAGTACCCGGTGACGAACGTCGGGCGTGTGCTCGGCGTGCTGATCATCATCGTCGGCGTCGGCATCTTCGGAACGTTCACCGGGTATCTCGCGAACCTGTTCCTCGGCCCGTCGAAGGACGACTCGTCCGACGCGGAAGCCAGTGCCGTGACCGCCGACGCCACAGCCGACACGGATGCTCAGAACACGCCCGACACGGCGAAGGCTGCATCCGCCGGGGTCGCCGGCGGCGCAGCATCCGGAGCGGTCGCGGCGGGGGCGACGGCGAAGGACGACGCGGCCACCCGCGACGACCGCCTGCGCTCGCTGCTCGCGCAGTCCGAACGGATGCAGGCGGAGATCCGCGAGTTGCTCGCCGAGCGCTGACGGACGAACGAAGGCGGACCGGTCAGCCCAGGCGGGCGACCAGGTCCGACGCCGCGATGGTCTCGCGCTCGCCAGAACGGCGGTCCCAGAGCTCGACCTGGCCGTCGACCGCGCCACGTCCCACGATGACGATGGTCGGCACGCCGAGCAGCTCGGCGTCGCCGAACTTCACACCGGGCGAGACCTTCGGACGGTCGTCGAACAGCACCTCGCGGCGGGTCGCCTCGATGTCCGCCGACAGCTGTGCGGCGAGATCGAAGGCGACCTGGTCCTTGCCGGTGGCGATCACGTGCACGTCGAACGGCGCGATGGTCTCGGGCCAGATCAGACCCTTCTCGTCGCTGTTCAGCTCGGCGATCGCCGCGAGGATGCGGGTGACACCGATGCCGTAGGAACCCATCGTGACGGTCGTCAGCTTGCCGTTCTCGTCGAGCACCTTGAGTCCGAGCGCCTCGGCGTACTTGCGGCCCAGCTGGAAGACGTGGCCGATCTCCATGCCTCGCGAGATGGTGACAGGGCCGGAGCCGTCGGGCGCCTCGTCGCCATCGCGCACACTGGAGACCTCGACGAAGCCGTCCGCGGCGAAGTCGCGGCCGGCGACCACGCTGTGCGCGTGCTTCTGGTCGATGTTCGCGCCGGTGATCCAGCTGGTGCCCTCGGCCACGCGCGGGTCGACCAGGTAGCGGATGCCGGTGGCGGACTCCTCGCCCAGCACAGCGCCGGTCTCGCTCCACGGGCCGATGTAGCCGCGCACGAGCAGCGGGTTCTTCTCGAAGTCGGCGTCCGTGGCGGGCTCGACCTCGGCGGGCGCGAAGGCCACCTCGGCGCGCTTCTCGTCGACCTCGCGGTCGCCGGGCACGCCGACGACGACGAGCTCGCGGGTGCCGTCGAGGTGGGTCAGCGCGAGCACGACGTTCTTCAGCGTGTCCGCGGCGGTGTAGTCGCCGTCCAGCACGGCGTTGCTGTGCGCGACGAGCGTGTCGATGGTCGGAGTGTTCGGCGAGTCGAAGATCACCGGTGCGGCATCCGCGTCGAAGGCGACCGCTGCGACCGCCGGCGTCGTGTACGCCTCGACGTTGGCGGCGTAGCCGCCGGCGGAGCGCACGAAGGTGTCCTCACCGATCGGGGTCGGGTGCAGGAACTCCTCGCTGCGGGATCCGCCCATCGCGCCGGCATCCGCCTGCACGATCACGTACTCCATGCCGAGGCGCTGGAAGATGCGCTCATAGGCGTCGCGCTGCGCCTGGTAGCTCGCATCGAGCCCGGCATCGGTGTAGTCGAACGAGTACGCGTCCTTCATCGTGAACTCGCGGCCGCGCAGCAGGCCGGCCCGCGGACGCGCCTCGTCGCGGTACTTGTCCTGGATCTGGTAGATCGACAGGGGCAGATCCTTGTAGGACGAGTAGAGGTCCTTCACGAGCAGCGTGAACGCCTCCTCGTGCGTCGGCGCGAGCAGGTAGTCGCCGCCCTTGCGGTCCTGCAGGCGGAACAGCAGATCGCCGTACTCCTCCCAGCGACCGGTCGCCTCGTATGCCTCCCGGGGCATGAGTGCCGGGAAGTGCACCTCCTGGGCGCCGGCGGCCTCCATCTCCTCGCGGACGATCTTCTCGATCTTCGCCTTCACGCGCAGCCCGAGCGGGAGCCAGGCGAAGATGCCGGCTGCCTGCGGCCGGATGTAGCCGGCACGGATCAGCAGCTTGTGGCTCGTGACCTCGGCACCAGCCGGGTCTTCACGGAGCGTACGGACGAAGAGATGGGAGAGACGGGTGACCACGGGATGATTCTACGGGTGGCCGCCCGCCCCCTTCACCATCGTCAGTTCAGTGCGCGGGTGCCCTCGGGGATCACGCCGTTCGCGTAGAGGCTCGTCGCGACATCCTGCAGTGCGGTCAGCGCGACCCGCTGCGGCACGGGGCCGTAGGAGATCCGCGCCACCCCCAGCGACTCGTACTCAGCCGCCGTGAGCGCACCGGGCAGGCCGATCACGCTCACCTTGCCGACACCGATCCCGTCGACGAGCGTGCGAGTCGCATCGGCATCGAGGATGCCGGGCACGAAGACCGCCTTGGCCCCGGCGTCCAGGTAGGCGCGGCCGCGCTCGACGGCGTCGGCGAGCTTGTCGGCGAGCGGCTTGTCGCCGCCGCGCACGATCGCGTCGGTGCGCGCGTTCAGGACGAAGGGCACGCCCTCCGCCTCGCCGGCCTTCACGATCGCCTCGATCTGGGCGACGGACTCGGCCAGCGGCTTCAGACGGTCCTCGATGTTCGCGCCGACCACGCCGACGCCGATCGCGAGCCGGGTGGTCTCGCCGGCGTCGCCGTAGCCGTCGTCGAGGTCCGCGCTCACCGGCAGCTCGACCGCGGCGGCGATGCGTCCGACGAAGTCGATCATGATGTCGCGCGGGATCTGGCCGTCGGCGTATCCGAAGGTGGCGGCGATGGAGTGCCCGGCTGTGGCGAGGGCGCGTGTCTCGGGCAGTGCGGCGATCGCCTGCGCCGAGACGACGTCCCAGATGTTGACGACGCGCAGGATCTCCGGCGCGTCGTAGAGGGCGGCGAGTGTCTGTGCCTTGTCCGCAGTGTTGGTCATGACAGCCACGCTAACGCCGGGACGGAGGCCCGGGGCCGATGTGTCCGAAGAAGGCGCATAGGCTGGCGCCATGCCTCAGCGCCGATCGCACATCGCAGAATCCGCCGCGCAGAGCGCTCTGGCCGAGGCCCTTGCCGCGGTACGGGCGCCGTTCGACACCCCGTTCCCGCCCGAAGCGGTCGCCGAGGCCGAGAGAGCCACGGCGATCGCGCCCGACGTGGATCTGCGCGATGTGCCGTTCGCGACGCTCGACCCCGAAGGATCCAGGGATCTGGATCAGGCGTTCCAGCTCGAGCGCGCCGGCCGGGGCTTCACGGTGCGGTACGCGATCGCGGATGTGCCGGGGTTCGTCACACCGGGTGGGGCGCTGGATGCCGCAGCGCGCGAGCGCGGGCAGACGCTGTATGCCGCGGACGGCTCGATCCCGCTGCATCCGCCGGTGCTCAGCGAGGGCAGCGCGTCGCTGCTGCCCGATCAGGACCGCCCTGCACTGGTGTGGACGTTCGCCCTGGACGCCGAGGGGGTCGTGACGGAGACGACCCTGCAGCGCGCGCTGATCCGCTCCCGCGCACAGCTCGACTACGTCACCGCCCAGCAGGCGCTGGACCGCGGCGAGGACTCCCCTGCCGCGCTGCTGCCCGAGATCGGGCGGCTGCGGCTCGAGCAGGAGGCTGCACGCGGCGGCGCGAGCCTGAACCTGCCCGACGCGGAGGTCGTGCGCACCGGCCCGGGACAGTACGGCATCGAGCGCAGGCAGCCGCTGCCCGTCGAGGACTGGAACGCCCAGCTGTCGCTGATGACGGGCATGGCCGCCGCGGACATCATGCTCGACGGCGGCGTCGGCGTGCTGCGCACCATGCCGCAGCCCGATGAGGAGACGTTCGAGGAGTTCCGCACGCAGACGCAGGCGCTCGGCCGTCCCTGGACCACGGGTCGGTACGGCGAGTACCTGCGCGGTCTGGACCGGGCGGATCCGCTGACCCTTCCGGTTCTCGAGGCGGCGAGCGCCCTGTTCCGCGGCGCCGGCTACGTCGTCTTCGACGGCACGCCGCCCGAGGAGCGGATGCAGGCGGCGATCGGCGCGCCGTACGCGCACGCGACGGCACCGCTGCGTCGGCTCGTCGACCGATGGTCCCTCGCGATCTGCCTGGCGCTCTCACGGGGCGAGGAGGTTCCGGCGTGGGCACGCGAAGGTCTGGCCGAGCTGCCGGAACTCATGCAGGAGTCGTCGTCGCGGGCGTCGCAGCTGAACGCGCAGACCGTCGAGTGCGTCGAGGCGGCCCTGCTCGCACCGCGCGTCGGCGAGGTGTTCGAGGCGACTGTCATCCGCCCCGCTAACGGCGAGGGGAAGGCGACCGTGCAGATCGCCGAGCCCGCGGTGACCGCCCGCGCACCGATCCCCGCAGAGGCCAGGCCGGGCGCCGTCGTGCGCGTGCGGCTCGACGCCGCCGACATCCGCACCGGCGCTGTCGCCTTCTCGACCGCGGGGCCGAGGTGAGCGTCCGACTGGATGCCGCACAGCGGGCCTGGGTCGCCGAGCGGCTGCCGGGCGCCGAGGTCGTCGCGGACATGTCGTGGAACCTCGTCGACACCACCGTCCTGCACGTGCGGTCCGCCGGGCGGGACTTCGTCGTCAAGGCCGCAGGTCCCGACGACACGCACCTGCCGCGGGAGATGTCCGCGCACCCCGGGTACGTCGCGCCGCTCGCGGCCACGGGGCAGGCCGCGCGCCTGCTCGACGCGGATGCCGCGGCCCGCATCATCCTGCTCGAGTATCTGCCCGGCACGCTCGTGCTCGGCACGGAGACCGAGCGGCAGTCGGACACCTACCGGCAGGCCGGCGAGCTGCTGAGCAGGCTGCACCGGCTGGAGACCAGGACGGATGCCGAATACGAGGCGCGTGCGACGGCCCGCGCGCTGCAATGGCTCGACCAGCCGCACAGGGTGGACAGCGTGACGGCAGAGCACGCCCGCCGGATCCTGTCCTCCGCTCCGGCATCCGCGGTGACGATGGTGCCGACGCACGGCGACTGGCATCCGCGCAACTGGCTCTTCGACCGG
This sequence comes from Microbacterium sp. MAH-37, assembly GCF_009758255.1. GTDB lineage: Bacteria > Actinomycetota > Actinomycetes > Actinomycetales > Microbacteriaceae > Microbacterium. The sequence goes on along the minus strand of NZ_WSEN01000007.1, from coordinate 19,477 downwards.
GGCGTCGTGCGTGCGATCGACTTCGGACGGTTCGCGTTCCGACCGGCATCCACCGATCTCGTGCGCCTGACGACGCAGCAGTGGCGCGGGCATCCGGAGTTCGAGGCCGCCTTCTTCGAGGGGTACGGCCCCGATCCACGTGACCCCGAGCTGTGGCGTCTCGACGCGCTGCGCGAGGCCGTCGGCACCGCCGTCTGGGCGTACAAGGTCGGCGACGAGCCCTTCGAGCGCCAAGGGCACCGGATGCTGGCCGAGGCGCTCGCCGCGTTCTGAGCGCGCCGCGTCGGAGCGGGCGCCGCGTCGGAGTTCGGTACGTTCGCGGACGCCGGGGAGCGGTTTCCTCCGAGATATGGCAGTTCTCCGAGATGCTGCCGCCGCCGGATACGCTGGCCGAATGCACTTCGCCGAGGTCACCGAGAGATTCATCGCCAGTCACTTTCCCGATGCGACGACGGCGATCGTGGCCGGCAGCACGAGCCGCGGCGAGCGCACCGCCAGCAGCGATGTCGATCTGCTGCTGATCGGCGAGCAGCTGTTCGCCGACGGGCAGATGTCGTCGGCATCGACCCACGTCTTCGACGGCGAGGTCTTCGAGGTGTTCGCCTACACCGCGGAGGGTTTCCGGGAGTGGGCGGAGCGGGGCATCGAGCAGCATCGTCCGGTGATCGTGCACATGCTCGTCGAGGGCCTCCCCGTGCGTGCCGGTGCAGAGCTCGCGGCGCTCAGACAGCACTGGAGCGCCGTGCTGAAGTCCGGCCCGTCGCTGACGCCGAAGGAAGCCGCGTTCCGTCGCTACGTGATCACCGATGCGTTGGACGACCTGCGCGACGCGACGGATCCGCTGGAGCGCCGAGTACTGGCATCGATGCTGTTCGAGCGAACGGCCGAACTCATGCTGCTCACCGACGGGCGCTGGCTGGGCACCGGCAAGTGGCTCCCCCGCCGGCTTCGGGAGCTCGACCCGGCGCGGGTCGATACGCTGACCGCGCCCTTGCTGAGCGATGACCACCCGGCCTTCGCCGATCGAGTGCAGGCGGAACTCGATCGCGCCGGCGGACGTGTCCAGGACGGGTTCGTGCGGTGAGCGGCGTCCTGATTCGCGACTACCGCGATGCCGACGCGGCCGCGACGTTGCGGGTGTTCATCGACGCCGTGACCGTCACCGCCGCCGAGGATTACTCACCGGAACAGATCGCGGCATGGGCGCGGCCCGAGAAGCGCGGCCTCGCGGACTGGAGCGCAGCGATGCACCGGCTCGCCGGCATCGTCGCCGTGGTCGATGGACAGGTCGCGGGGTTCTCCGACGTCAACGCGGCGGGGTACATCGACATGATGTTCGTCTCCCCGAGCTTCGCACGCCGGGGCCTGGCCCGCGCACTCTTGACCGAGCTCGAGACCAGGGCCCGGGATGCCGGCGCCACGGGCCTCTCCTCGAACGTCAGCATCACCGCCCGGCCGTTCTTCGAGCATGCCGGATTCGTGGTCGAGGCCGAGCAGCATCCGGTGATCGACGGCATCGAGCTCACCAACTTCCGGATGACGAAGGCCCTCGGCTGATCCGCCTCGTGGATAGCATGGCCGGATGCGCCATCTGATCCGCCTGTCCGACTGGGATCGCGCCGATGTCGAGCGGGTGTTCGCCCTCGCAGACGAGTACGAGCGTGGCGCGGGCCCCCGTCGCGAGGGATGTGCGGTGATGTTCTTCCCGCCGAGCAGCCTGCGCACGCGTGTCTCCTTCGAACGCGGTGCGCAGCTGATGGGGCTGCAGCCGATCGTGTTTCCGACCGAGTCACTGGAGAAGCCCGAGGCCCTCGCCGACGTCGCCGGGTATCTGGCCTCCTGGGCGGATGTCCTGATCGTGCGGCAGCGCATGCAGATCATCGAGGAGCTCGCCGCGTCCAGCCCGATCCCCGTCGTCAATGCGATGACCGAGCTGAACCATCCCTGCGAGGTCATCGGCGACGTGTACGCGCTCAGCCGCACCCGCGAGCCGCAGTCGCTGAGATTCCTGTTCGTCGGTGCCGATGGCAACATCGCCCGCGCCTGGCAGGAGATCAGCGACGTGCTGGGCCTCCACCTCATGCAGTGCTGCCCGCCCGAACTCGCGACGCCCGGGCTCGTGAACACCGAAGACCTCGCTCGCGCGATCACGACGGCGGACGTCATCATCACGGATGGGCCAGGCCCTCATGCCGAGGCTCTCGCACCGTTCCGGATCACTGCCGCGCTACTCGACGCCGCGCCCGCCGACGCGCAGTTCATCCCCCGTCCCCCCGCACGTCGCCGGCCGGGAGGCCACCGCGGACGCGTTCCGGCATCCCGCCTTCGCCGGCCACGGCTTCAAGAGGACGCTCCTGCCGGCGCAGCAGGCGGTCCTGTCGGTGTGCCTCGGCTGATGTACAAGACCGACTGACGTTCCGGGACTGCGCTGCTAACCTCCGGAACCATGGGTCAGACGCTGCACATCAACGGAACCGGGATCTTCGTCGACGAGCGCGGCCCCTCAGGCGGCGAGCCGCTGCTGTTCATCCACGGCGGACCGGGCAACCCGTCCTGGGACTTCATGGAGTCGGTCGGCGACCTGTTCGCGGGTCGCGGCGTGCGCGTCATCGGCGTCGATCAGCGCGGCGTCGGACGCTCGGACGCGCTGCCGGAGGAACCCGCCCTGAGCGTGCCGGTGCTGATCGAGGACTTCGAACAGCTGCGCGAGGCACTCGGCATCGGGGCGTGGTCGCTCATCGGGCACTCCTCCGGTGGCGCGTATGCGCTCGACTACGCGCTGGCGCACCCCGGCGCCGTCACCCGGCTGGTCCTGGACTGCCCCGCGCTCGACACGGACGCGACCGACCGGCATCGCCTGCCGCGCGCCGCCGCCATGCTCGATGCCGCCGGAATGCCGGAGGAGGCCGCGCGCTGCCGCGAGATCGCGGCGCGCGGGGACCGGCTCACCGCGGAGGACCGGTCGTGGGAGGCGATGACGCCGCTCGGCGCGCAGTACCTCGACCTGTTCTTCGCCGACGCGGACGGGCGAAGGCGCTACGAGGAGATCGCGGATGCCGCACCCGACGAGCTGGACTGGTCGAAGTCGTGGTCGCATCGCGTGCTGCTGGCCGACATGTACGTGGACCGGCTGCCGCGTCTGGCAGACCTGACCATGCCGTCGATGCTGGTACACGGTGAGGCGGACCTCGTCGCCGCCCCGGCGATCGTGGCGGACTACCGCGCGGCGACCCGAGGCTCGGTGGCCACGATCGCCGAGGCGGGCCACTTCGCGTTCGTCGAGCGCCCCTCGGCGTACGTCGACGCGGTATTGGGGTTCCTCCGCGGCTGATCGACGATCGGCGCGCTCACCGATCCACCTGGGCGAACTGGGCGGCGGTGTACCGCTCCCCCTGTACGACGTCGGCGACCGCGTCGAGCGCGGCGAGCTCGTCACCCCGGAGCACGAGCTCGGCCGCCCCGAGGTTCTCCTCGACGCGCGAGAGCCGTCGGGTGCCGGGGATCGGCACGATCCACGGCTGCTGAGCGAGGAGCCATGCCAGCGCGATCTGCCCGGTCGTGGCGTCCTTCGCCGCGGCGAGCGCGGTGACATGTGCGATCAGACCGGCGTTCGCCTCGCGGTTCTTCTCGCTGAAGCGCGGCAATCCGTTGCGCATGTCGTCGGCCGCGAAAACCGTCGTGGTGTCGATCCCGCCCGTGAGGAACCCTCGTCCCAGCGGGCTGAACGGCACGAAGCCGATGCCGAGCTCGCCGAGCACCGGCAGCACCTCCGCCTCGGGGTCACGGGTCCACAGCGAGTACTCGCTCTGCACGGCCGTCACCGGATGCACGTCATGTGCGCGACGGATGGTCGCGGCGGATGCCTCGGACAGGCCGAAATGCCGCACCTTGCCTTCGGCGATGAGCTCGGCCACCGTCCCCGCGACATCCTCGATCGGCACGGCCGGGTCGACGCGGTGCTGGTACAGCAGGTCGATCACGTCGGTGCCGAGGCGTCCCAGCGAGGCGTCGACGACCTCTCTGATGTGCTCCGGCCTGCTGTCGAGGCCCTCCTCGCCGATGCGGAATCCGAACTTCGTCGCGATGACCACGTGATCGCGCACCGGTGCGAGTGCCTCGCCGACGAGTTCCTCGTTCACGTACGGCCCGTACACCTCCGCGGTGTCGAACAGTGTGACACCGAGATCGACGGCGCCGCGGAGTACGGCGATCATCTCGTCTCGGCTTCCGGGGTTCGGGCCGTAGGCCCGCGACATCCCCATGCAACCCAGCCCGATCGCCGAGACCTCGAGTCCCTGCCCGAGGGTTCGCTTCTGCATCGTCATGCTCCTTCGTCTCCGGTTCCACGGTCGTACCGCGCGAGAGCGCTGAGCCCGCGCACGGCCGAATACGGCTTCATGTAGAGGACCTCGCCGAGACGCTGCTCCTTCGCGCGCTGCAGGCGCCTGCCGAGATCGGGCCGCAGCTCCCAGAGGTACGCCCTGGCGAGCTCGGCGTGCGGCGAGTTCGACACGATCCTGATCGCATCGGCATCCTCGATCAGCCCGGTCGCGTTCTGCACGTTCTCGCGCGTCGTCCTGCTCAGAGTCTCGAGCCGGACCGGGCCGGCGTACCCGCGTCGCCTCGCGTACGCGGCGAGCAGCTCCGCCTCGGGGACATCCCCGCCCACCGCGCCACCGCAGAGCACGAGCACCGCCTCGCCGGCATCCGGCGACAGCGATCGCAGCGCGGCACGCACCCGGTAGCGGTTCACGGCGTTCGCGTGCGTGCCCCGATTGCGGAACCCGAGCACCACGATCGCCTCGCGCCGCACCGGATGCCCGTCACCGGCGCCCATCCGCCGGCGGGAGGAGCGCTCGTGCACGAGCTCCGACCAGACCATGACGGCGGCGAGCGCAGCCGCACCGGCGACGGCCGCGCACCGGAGGGCCCTGCTCATCCGATTGGCGGTCACAGGCAACGACGCTACTCCCTCGACGAGGAAGAAGGCAGCGGGGTCGACGCCGGACGTGTGGAGACCTCGCGCGGCGTACCATCCTGCTGTGACTGCAGACCCGCTCGTCTCCTGGCTCCGCACCGACGCGCACCGGCTGCGCACCCTGGATCCGGACGAACCAGACGACAGCGACCTCGAGCCGCTCCTCGGCATCATCGGCGACGCGCGCATCGTCGCGATCGGCGAGTCGATGCATCGCGTGCACGAGTTCCTCGCTCTGCGGCACCGTGTGTTCCGCTTCCTGGTGCGCCGTGCAGGGTTCACCGCCCTGGTGATGGAGAGCGGGCAGCCGGAAGGGCTCGGCGTGGATCGCTGGCTGCGTCACGGTGGCACGGGACTGCGCGAGGTGCTCAGTCGCGGGATCACCTACCGCTTCGACGCCTGCGAGGAGATGCTCGATCAGGTCACCTGGATGCGAGAACAGAACGTCCGCGGCATCCCGGTGCGATTCGCCGGGATGGACGTGCCGGATTCCTCGGCCAGCGCTCTTCCCGGCATCCTCGCCGCACTGGAGGTTCTCGACGAGGCCGACCCGGCGTACGCGGCACACGTCCGCGCGAGCGTCGTCCCACTGTTCGACCATCTCCCCGCGGATCGTACCGGGCTGGTGCAGGCGGCACCGGCCATCCAGGCCTACCTCGCCCTCCCGCCCGAGCGGCGCAATGAGATCGTGGCAGCCATCGGAGATCTCACCGCACGGATGCGGGCGCTCCGGCCGGACCTGGTCGCGCGGTGCGGCGGCGGCCGGTCGGCGGTGCGCCGTGTCGACTCCGCGATCCATGCGGCGGAGAGCGCACGTGCCGCCGACGACTTCCTGCGTGCGATGGCCGTCGGGCCGGTCCGCACCTGGCCGCCCGCCAACATCCGGGATCTCTGGATGGCGGATGCGGTCGAGCGGATGTTGCGCGACGAGCCGCGCATCCTCGTGGCCGCAGCGAACGGACACGTGCAGCACACGCCGTTCTCAGCGCCGCCGTACGTGCCCGATCCGATGATCACTCTCGGCGGGCACCTCTCAGACCGGTTCGGGTCGGACTACGTCGCGATCGGCACCTCGTTCGGGGGTGGTGACGCGTGGCTGCACCGGCCGGATCCTGCGGACGCCCCCGGTCACTCCCGGCCGTTCGTGCAGCCTCTCGAACCCGCGCGTCCGGACAGCGCGGATGCGGCATTCGCCCGCGCGGGTGTCGGCGACTTCGTCGTGGATCTGCGTCAGGCGACGCCGGCGGCGGCCGAGGCGCTGGATCGGACCGCCGGGCTTCAGAACGGGGACGTGCTGCAGCCGCTGCCGGTGCGCGCGGCGTTCGACGCGATCGCGTTCGTCGAGACGGTGTCACCCTGGCACACCTGGCTCGACGAGCACGGTCTCGACGGCCGCGCGACGGCCTGAGACCTCAGGCCGGAACGGCCGTCGTCGTCATGACCAGCAGCTGAGGGTCGGAGAGGTCCAGCGAGACGGTGATCGAGGCGAACTCCGCGAGCGAGGAGGCGTGCGTGCCGCCGCACGGGATCGACGCGGTGCCCTCGGGCAGCTCGCACTCCCAGCGCCGCATGTCGATGATCGTCGGACCGTCGACGACCACACGGCTCGGTGCCCCGGACGACACCCACGAGGCCAGCGTGCCGTTGATCGCCGCCTCGCGCTCCGCCATGCTCGCGGCGAACGTCTCGGTGTCGAAGCCCGCCTTGCGCAGGCTCTTGCCGAGGCGATACTCGTCGACGGCGCCGTCGGCGTGGATGAAGCTGGTCTGATTCGCTCGGCCCTCGAAATCCGGATTGCCGAGAGCATCCGGCCCCGGGTCCTTGCGCCACAGGTCCGCCAGTGCGAGATCGAGGGCGAGGGATGCCAGATGGCAGGCCGTGTGCCCGCGGCTCAGCCCGGCACGGCGATCCGCGTCCACCTCGAGCGCCGCAGTGGACCCCGCGACGACGGATGCCGGGATCTCGCCGTCCATGCGGTGGGCGACCAGCCACGTCCAGCCCTCGGCGCCGCGCTTGACCGGGATGTCGGTCCCGACAGCGAAGGCGCCGTCGTCGCTGATCGCCGCCATCACGGCCTCCGCCACCGCGACCTCATCCGCACCGACCACGATCGTCCCTGAGTCACCCGGCTGATCGGGCCAGGTGTGATCCACGGGGTGGAACGGGGTGGCATCGGTGACCACGACGTCCCCCTGCACCGCGAGCACCCGGGCATCCGCCCGCAGAGCTCCGGTGGGGAACGTGACGGTCGTGGGGCGCGCGAGGACATCGGGATGCATGACTCCATGCTTCCACGCGGGCGGCGTCCGCGGCATCAGCGCGCGATACGCTGAGGCATCGGATGCTCCCGCCACGTCCGACCCGAGGTGACCGTGAAGTGAACGAACGCATCCCGCGGCTGCTGCTCCCCGCGCACTACGACCTGCCCGGCATCGACGACGATTCCCGTACGCTGTACGCCCACCTGGCGAGCATGGGCCCGCTCCCGCTCGAGCAGATCGACACTGCCGCGCTGCGCACTCTCCTCGCGGCAGGGCTGGCCGTCGTGCATGCCGGATCAGTCGACATCGTGCCGCCGGCCGGTCCGCTGCAGGAGATCGCGGACCAGCACACCCAGCGGGCCGTCGCCGCGCAGCTCGCCATCGATGATCTGATGGCGATCTGGCGCACGGCTCGTGGTCAGGAGGTCGGCGTGGAGGTGCTCTCCGGACCGGCCGCGAGCCGGGAGTTCGACGCCCACATCGCGCAGGCACGACGCGAGATCCTCGCGCTCTCGATCGGTCCGCGAGCCGGGATGACGATCGAACCCGCGCATGGCCTGCTGGATGCCCTGGACCGCGGTGTGAGCGTGCAGGTCGTGTACCACAGCCGACTGTTCGAGAACGAGTCGGCTCTGGCCGTCACGACAGAGTGCGTCGCGGCAGGAGAGCAGGCCAGGGTGCTCCCCCGCGTGCCGGTGAATCTCGTCATCGCCGACGACTGCGCGACCCTGAACGTCTCGTACGACAACGATGAGCCCATCCATCTCGCGTTCATGCGCAGCCGTCGGCTGGTCGCCTCGTGGCGGGCGGTCTTCCAGACGTTCTGGCAGCTGGCGCTGCCCTTCGACCCGGGCAGCGCCCTGGAGTCGGTGCGCCATCCCGCGCCGGAGGAGCACCGCGAGCTGGTCCGATTGCTCAGCCTAGGGATCACCGACCGGGCCATCGCCCGCGAGCTGGGCGTCTCGGAACGCACGGTCGGCCGCCGAGTCACCGCTCTACAGGAGCACCTCGGTGTGGACACCAGGTTCCAGCTGGGTCTGCAGCTGGCCATGCAGGGCTGGGTGTGACTCGACGGCCGCCACGGTCATGCGCGCGGTTCGGTCACGGATACGGCGAGGTCACTCCGCGTCCGGGGCGATGAGCTCGGGGAAGACCCGCTCCCACTCGGTGGCGAGGTCCTCGGTGGCGATGATGTGCCCCTGGTTCTCCTGCGCCTTCACGAAGTCCGCCGCCCACGCCGAGCTGGCGTAGCGCTGGTTCGGAGTCCCGTGGTGACCGGGGTTCTCGAACGAGCAGTCGCCGACGGTGTAGAACGACTGCATGGCCTGCAGCGCCGATGCCTTGTTCAGCGACTCGCCGCGCTTGCTGACCGTGAAGTACGTGCTGAAGGCGTCCGCCATCAGTTCGGACCTGCGGGTCTGCTCTGACTCATCGGTCAGATCCGTCTCGAACAGGTCGTGCGTGTACTGCACCTGGTGAGCGTACTCGTGACCGAGCACTGCGCGGTCACCGACCGAGCCGAGTCCGATCTCGCTCCACATGCTGCTCAGCCCCACACCCATCGCGACGCGGCGGGTGATCCCGAGGTCCGCGAGCATCCCCGTGCTGTCGCCTGCGCGGTCCGGGTCGAGCGCGAACGCGTTCAGCGTGAACAGGGGGTTGTCGACGCCGCCGGGGAAGCCGTCCACCCAGCCCGCCTTCACGCCGCTCTCCACCGAGAGCATCATCAGGATGGAGATCAGGCCGTTGACCTCGCCGAACTTGTCGTAGACGAACTGCCGGTCTGCCGCCGCTTCGGGCGTGTCGGCGAACACCTTCGCGTCGAACGGAACCAGGCCGATCTCGCTGTCGTCGATGCCCCAGAAGCTCTCCAGCGCGCGGAACGTGCGCGACATCTCGTTCGTCTTGTCGCCGTTCACCCCGAACTGGGCGTCGTGCGGGTCGGTCGGGGTCTTCATCAGCGTCCAGTACTGCAGGAACAGCGCGGGCGAGACACCGAGCAGGCCGTTGTTGTACCACTGCCACGACTGCGGGTCCACGGCCGCCAGCTTGGCGCGCGCCCACGTCGTCAGCTCGCTCGTGCTGCACTCGTAGTCACCCGGGTCGATGGCGCCGGCCATCCCCTCCGAGATCCCGGCGTCGCGCAGCGTCTCGCGCACGGCGGCGAGTTCGGTCTGCACGGCGGCTCGGAACGACTCGTCCGAGGCGCCGATCGCCTCGTACTCCGCCCGGGTCGCGTCATCGAGATCGGCGGTCTTCAGATACTCGTTGAACTGTGCGCGCGCAGACGCCGCATCCTGGGCATCCGACGGGGACGCGATGGACGCCGGAGTCACGGGCGCCGTCCGAGCGGTCGCCGCTGAGGCGGCGGACGCTCCGAAGCCGGTGACCGCGAGGGCTGCGATCGAGGCGATCGCGAGGGGTGTCTTGATCGAGAGTTTCATCAGCACTGATCTCCTTACTCTTCGCCAGGCCTGGGGTGCCTGAACTCATGAGCAGTGAATCAAGTGGCTGTGAGACTCACAAGGAATTCCGATGTCCGTGATCGGACATGTCCGGCGTCGGTCAGCTGGTGACGACCTGCGCGGTGCCGAGCGGGGCGTCGGGGCCCATCTCGGCGGCGATGCGGTTCGCCTCCTCGATGAGCGTGGCGACGATGTCCGCCTCCGGCACGGTCTTGATGACCTCGCCCTTGACGAAGATCTGACCCTTGCCGTTGCCGGAGGCGACGCCGAGGTCGGCCTCGCGGGCCTCGCCGGGACCGTTCACGACGCAACCCATGACGGCGACGCGCAGCGGCACGGTCATGTCCTTCAAGCCCTCGGTGACGTCGTCGGCGAGCGTGTACACGTCGACCTGGGCGCGCCCGCAGGACGGGCAGGAGACGATCTCGAGCTTGCGCTCGCGCAGGTTCAGCGACTGCAGGATCTGGTGGCCGACCTTGACCTCCTCGGCCGGCGGCGCCGAGAGCGACACGCGGATGGTGTCTCCGATGCCCTCGCCGAGCAGGATGCCGAACGCCGTGGCGCTCTTGATCGTGCCCTGGAACGCGGGGCCGGCCTCGGTCACGCCGAGGTGCAGCGGCCAGTCGCCGCGCTCGGCGAGCATGCGGTACGCCTTGACCATGACGACGGGATCGTTGTGCTTGACCGAGATCTTGAAGTCGTGGAAGTCGTGCTCCTCGAACAGCGACGCCTCCCAGACGGCGCTCTCCACGAGCGCCTCAGGGGTCGCCTTGCCGTACTTCTCGAGCAGCCGGCGGTCGAGCGAGCCCGCGTTCACGCCGATGCGCAGCGAGACCCCGGCATCCTTCGCCGCCTTGGCGATGGCGCCGACCTGGTCGTCGAACTTGCGGATGTTGCCGGGGTTGACGCGCACCGCGCCGCATCCTGCGTCGATCGCCTGGAACACGTACTTCGGCTGGAAGTGGATGTCGGCGATGACCGGGATCTGGCTCTTCTTAGCGATGATGTGCAGCACATCGGCGTCGTCCTGCGACGGCACCGCGACGCGCACGATCTCACAGCCCGAGGCGGTGAGCTCGGCGATCTGCTGCAGGGTGCCATTGATGTCGGTGGTCTTCGTCGTGGTCATCGACTGGACGCTGACGGGGGCGTCGCCGCCGACGAGCACCTTGCCGACCCGGATCTGACGGGACTTGCGACGAGGCGCGAGGACTTCCGGGACGCGCGGCATCCCCAGGTTCACTGCTGGCACCCCTCCAGCGTACCCGGGCGTCACACGCCTGGGCCGGATGCCGCCTGTGTGGTACTTTCGCCATATGTCCGCGAACCGCACCTGGTGGCCCGCCTTCTAGGCGGAGTTTCGCGTACCCACGAGAATCAGACCGCCTTCCGGGGCGGTCTTTTTTGCATCCCGCGCCGGATTCCCCGATACAGGAGACCCGATGGCCATCGCCGACCGCCTGCACGCCCTCACCGCCGACCCCGACGCGTCGTTCGTGCTCATCGCGCGAGACGGCGGTGTCGAGCTGCTCACGGGCACCGTCGCCGACGTCGAGCTGCTCGCCGACATCCCGCTGCAGCCGGACCGCGAGGTCTTCGCCCTCGTGCCGTACCGGCAGGTGCGCGAGCGCGGCTTCGAGGCGCAGGACGACGGCACACCGCTGCGCTGCATCCTCGTCGACGAGCACGAGACGCTGGATGCCGCAGAGCTGATCGCCGCTCTGCCGGACGAACCGATCGCGCTGCGCGACGGCGGATTCGACATCTCCGACGAGGACTACGCCGCGATCGTCGAGCAGGTCATCGACGAGGAGATCGGTCGCGGCGAGGGCGCGAACTTCGTGATCCGCCGCGACTACACGGCATCCTTCGACACGGACGACCGCACCGCGGCGCTGACCTGGTTCCGCGCCCTGCTCGAGCACGAGCGCGGCGCCTACTGGACGTTCGCGGTCATCACACCCGGGCGGATCGCGGTCGGGGCGAGCCCGGAGGCGCACGTCGTCGCCCGCGACGGGTTCGTCACGATGAACCCGATCTCGGGCACGTTCCGACATCCGGCGGGCGGTGCGACGAAGGCGGCGCTGACCGAGTTCCTCTCCTCGACGAAGGAGACCGAGGAGCTGTTCATGGTCGTCGACGAGGAGCTCAAGATGATGAGCCAGGTCTGCTCGGACGGGGGGCGCATCACCGGTCCGCACCTGAAGCAGATGTCGCGGCTGACGCACACCGAGTACATGCTGCGCGGGCGGAGCGCTCTCGACCCGCGCGACGTGCTGCGCGAGACGATGTTCGCGCCGACCGTCACCGGCTCGCCGATGCAGAACGCGTGCACGGTGATCCGTCGGCATGAGCGGTCACCGCGCGGTTACTACTCCGGCGTGGCGGCGCTGTTCAGCCCGAACGCGAGCGGCGGCCACGACCTGGACGCCCCGATCCTCATCCGCACGGTCTATGTCGACCGCGGGTCTCTCGCCGTCCCGGTAGGCGCCACGCTGGTGCGCCACTCCGACCCGTACGGCGAGGTCGGCGAGACGCACGGCAAGGCCGCCGGCGTGCTGGGCGCGATCGGCGCGATCGAACGCGACCATGCCGCCGAGGCGCGCGACGACGCCGACGCCCCCGATGCGGCACCGTCGCTCGCAGACGACCCAGAGGTCGCCGAGCTGCTCGCCTCACGCAACGCGCGGCTGGCCGAGTTCTGGCTGCAGCCGCAGGACGCCGCGGCTGCGGGCCCGCTGTCCGGCCGCACCGCACTCGTCGTCGACGCCGAGGACCGGTTCACGACGATGCTCGCCCACCAGCTGCGCCACCTGGGTCTGGAGGCCCGCGTCGTGTCGTGGGACACCGTGACCGACGACGAGATCGACGCCGCCGACCTGGTGGTGGCCGGCCCCGGCCCCGGTGACCCTCGGGATGCCGCTTCGGCGCGCATCGCGCGGATGCGGGAGGTCGTCGCCCGTCGCCGGACGGCGGATGCTCCGCTGCTGGCCGTGTGCCTGAGCCACCAGATCCTCGCGGACTCGCTGAGAATCGCACTGGTGCCGCTGGACGCGCCGCATCAGGGGGTGCAGAAGATCGTGCCGGTGTTCGGCGAGGACGCCTCGGTCGGCTTCTACAACACCTTCACCGCACGGGTCTCCCCCGGCACCGTGTCCGCGGCGGACGTCGAGGTCTCGGCCGATGCGGTGACCGGAGATGTCTACGCGCTCCGCGGCGAGCGCTTCGCATCGATCCAGGGCCACCTCGAGTCGATCCTGTCCCGCGACGGCATCCGCACCCTCGAGCGGCTCGCGGAGCACGCCCTGGCATCCGACGGTCGCTGAGCGTCCGCGGGTCGATTCCGGCTCATCCGAGCCCCGGCCAGCGGTCGGCGGCGTAGCCGCCACCGGCGCCGCGGCCCGGTTCGCACGTTCTCGACGTGCCCGGCTGATCCGCCGACTGCCACCACGAACCTGCGGTGGCGGAGATCCGGAAGGGCATGTCGCCGTCGGCCACGAGGCGGATCTCGGCGCCCTGCGGGCCGCGGGCTTCGATCGACATCGGCGCTTCCCGCTCGTCGGTGATCGTCCAGCCCGCGTCGGCGAGCACGCGCACGAAGGCGTCGCGATCGACCACGAGGTCGCCGGTGGCCTGGTGGCGGAAGCCGATGATCACCCGATAGGAGTCCAGGCCGGTCGCCGTGGCATCGGCGGGCTCCGCGCATGCGGCATCCGACTCCCAGAGCTGCGGAGCCGCCACGGCGCGCAGATCTGCGACGACCTGCTGAACCGTGTCGTAGCGGTGCTCGGCGAGCGCGATCTGCTCGTCCGCCGTCCGCGCCGTCGCCTGCGCCGGACGCTCACCCGCGGCATCCCACCGCGCCTGCCCGGCGGCGACGCCCGCTGCGGCCACCCCGAACAGCAGCACCGGCGCCAGGACGGCCGCCGCCCACCCGGCCCGCAGCCACGCTCGCCGATGCCGCAGCGCCGCCGGACCGGCGGTGACCACCAGCAGCGCCACCCAGGATCCCAGGCCGACGACGACCGCGACCACGAGCGCCCATGCCGAGAGCACTCCGCCCATCGGAGCGCCGACCATCTGCTGCAGCACGGACGGGACCGGGGCCGAAGGTGTCTCCGTGGGATCCCCCGTGAGGGTCATGTCCGGCATCGCGAACGCCACCGCGGGCCAGCACCACCAGTGCAGCACCAGCAGCCAGATCCGGGGCGCGGGGGTCGAACGCACTCCGGCGCGGCGCAGGACGAGGCGTGGCAGCGAGCCGAGAAGCCCGGCCGCCGGGATGATCAGCGGCGAGGCGAGCACGAGCGTCAGTGCCGTCTCGCCGCGGAAGCTCAGCAGTCGCCACAGGCAGAAGAGCACGAACCCGATCGGCAGCAGCCAGTTCAGCCACGGCCACAGCCGCCAGGTCGCGCGCTGGAGCACGCCCTCAGCCCAGCAGGTTGACGGGTTTGAGCAGGTCGGCGACGATCAGCAGTCCGCCCATCCCGATCATGAGGACCGCGACCACGACGGTGAGCGGGACGAGCCGCGTCGCGTCGACCGGCTTCGGCTGCCGACGGCCGGTGAGCTTCGCCCAGGTGCGCTTGATGCCCTCCCAGAGAGCGACGACGATGTGACCGCCGTCGAGCGGGAGCAGCGGGATGAGGTTGAACACGAACAGCGCGATGTTCAGCGCCCCGAGCAGGTACAGCAGCGTGCTGAGTCGGTTCAGGACCGGGCTGTCTGTCACCGCGACGTCACCGGCCAGGCGCCCGACGCCGACGACGCTGAGCGGCCCGTTCGGGTCGCGCGGCGCGCCCGCGAACACCGTCTCGGCGACGTCCCACATCTTCTGCGGGAGGGTGACGATCATCGAGGCGACGCCCCCGACCTGCTGCGCGGTCATCTGCGCGCCCATGCCGATCGGCTGCTGCACGTAGGCCAGCTGCGAGGTGATGCCCGCGTACCCGACCTCGTGCATCACGGGCTCGCCGTTCGCGTCGACGACGGGCTGCCCGTTCGCATCCACCTCCTGGCGCTGCGCGGGGACCGGGGTGAGGGTCGTGTCGACCTGTTCGCCGTCGCGCTCCACGACGACCGGGAGCGCCTCTCCCGGGGAGGCCTGGATGATCGCGGACGCCTCGGCGAACGTGTCCACCTGCTCTCCATCGACGCTCAGCAGCACGTCGCCGGGCTGAATGCCCGCCTCGGCCGCGGGTGCCGTCGGGTCGTCCGGCGCGCAGGCGGTCTGGCTCGTCCCGGCCGGGAGCACGCACTCGCTCACCGAGGCGACGGTCGTCGTGGCCTGCTGGATGCCGATGCCCGACGCGACCACCGTGAAGATCAGCAGGCCGAGGACGAGGTTCATGAACGGACCGCCGAACATCACGATGATGCGCTTCCACACCGGGAGCTTGTAGAAGACGCGGTCCTCGGCGCCCTCCGCGATCGTCTCGTCGTTGGCGGAACGGGCATCCTGCACCAGCTTGGAGAACAGTCCCTTGGCCTTGCCGGTGTCCTTCGACGGCGGATACATGCCCGACATCGAGATGAAGCCGCCCAGTGGCAGCGCCTTCACGCCGTACTCGGTCTCCCCGATCTGCTTGGACCACAGCCGCGGGCCGAAGCCGATCATGTACTGCCCGACGCGCACGCCGAAGAGCTTCGCGGGCACGAGGTGCCCGATCTCGTGCAGTCCGATGGACAGCGCGAGACCGATCAGCATGAACAGGATGCCGCCCAGGTACAGCAGGATTTCCACCAGATCACCGTACTGGCCGTGGCGAGGAATCCGCTGTGACTCCGAAGGGGTGGGAGACTGGAACCGCCATGGCCACTGCACCTGCCTCCGCTCCCCTGCCCCCCGTCCTGCGTCCGGAGCGCCCTCCGCACCGGACGCTGTCCGATCTCGCCGAGCGCTTCGGACTCGGCATCCGCGGGGATCTCACCGGTCGGAACGTCACGGGCATCACGCTCGCGACGGCCGATCTGCGCGCCGGCGAGGTGTTCGTGGGCATCCACGGTGCGCGCCGGCACGGCGCCGAGTTCGCCGGCCAGGCCGCGGAGCAGGGCGCTGTCGCGATCCTCACCGACGCGCAGGGCGCGGACATCGCCTCCGCGAGCGGGCTCCCCGTGCTGATCGCTGACGACCCGCGTGCGGTGCTCGGCGGGATCAGCGCGTGGCTGTACGGCACCGACCGCGACATGCCCACGCTGCTCGCCGTCACGGGAACCAACGGCAAGACGAGCACTGCGCACGTGCTCGAGGCGATCCTGAACCAGCTCGGTGTCGTGACGGGCCTGAGCTCCACGGCCGAGCGGCACATCGCCGGACAGACCATCGTGTCGCGGCTGACGACGCCGGAGTCGTCCGAGATGCACGCGCTGCTCGCGCTCATGCGCGAACGCGACGTCGCCGCCGTCGCCGTCGAGGTCAGCGCCCAGGCGCTTTCGCGGCACCGCGTGGACGGGCTCCTGTTCGACGTCGCGGGCTTCACCAACCTCACCCATGACCACCTCGACGACTACGGCGACCTGGAGACGTATCTCGAGGCGAAGCTCGCGCTGTTCCGGCCGGACCGCGCCCGCCGCGGCGTGATCTGCGTGGACACTCCCTCGGGGCTCGAGGTCGTCTCGCGCGCGGAGATCCCGGTCGTGACCGTGGGCGCGCCGCAGCTGGCGCAGGATGCGGATGCCGCGGCCTCAGCCGACTGGATCGTCCGCATCGAGCAGGAGACGCAGCGCGCCACGACGTTCACGGTCCGCGCGCCGGGCGGCGCGGAGATCACCACCACGATCCCGGTGATCGGAGCGCACATGGCCGCCAACACCGGCCTCGCCATCGCCATGCTCGTCGAGGCCGGCCACGACTTCCAGGAGATCGCGGCGGTTCTGGAGCGCGACGGCGGGGTCCGGGCGGTGCTGCCCGGGCGCACCGAGATCGTCTCCGGCGCGCAGGGTCCTGTCGTCTACGTCGATTTCTCGCACACTCCGGACTCGTTCGAGAAGACCCTCGCCGCCGTGCGCAAGGTCACCCCCGGCCGAGTGCTGATGATGTTCGGCGCCTCCGGCAACCGGGACACGCTCAAGCGGCCGATCATGGGGCGCGTCGCCGCCGAGGGTGCCGACGTCGTCATCGTCACCGATCACCACCCCCGTTACGAGGAGGCGGCTCCCATCCGTGCCGCCCTGCTGGAGGGCGCTCGCTCCGCGGGGACGGATGCCGAGATCATCGAGATCGCCGCTCCGGAGGAGGCGATCCGCACCGCGGTCGCCATGACCGGCGAGGGCGACGCGATCCTGTGGGCCGGTCCCGGCCACCAGGACTACCGCGAGATCGACGGCGTCCGCACCCCGTTCTCCGCGCGCGCCCTGGCCCGCCAGGCGCTGCAGGATGCCGGCTGGCCGGCGCCTTCCGGTCGTTGAGCGTCCTCCGGCCGTTGAGCGACCTCAGGTCGTTGAGTGAGCGACGAAGGAGCGAGACGAAACGGCTTCAGCTGATCTGAGAGCGTTTCGTCACTTCGACTCGCTTCGCTCGCTCAACGACCGAGGAGCGGGATGTTCCTCGGCGCGCGCTCAACGACCGGCGGCGGCGATGAGGGCGTCGGCCTTCGCGCGAGCCCAGGTCTCGGCATCCGCGAGCGTCTCGATCGTGAGCTGCTCCGGCGGCTCGTGCGCGTCGACGACCGCGGCGATCGTGTCGACGATCCCGAGGAACGGCAGTCGCCCTTCGTGGAAGGCGTCCACCGCCTGCTCGTT
Organism: Microbacterium sp. MAH-37; assembly: GCF_009758255.1. Lineage (GTDB taxonomy): Bacteria > Actinomycetota > Actinomycetes > Actinomycetales > Microbacteriaceae > Microbacterium. The sequence goes on along the minus strand of NZ_WSEN01000007.1, from coordinate 2,033 downwards.
CGCCGCGTTGTAGACGGCGGGGAAGGTCGCGCCGGCTCGGCCGACCTGCTTCGCGAGCGCCACGGATGGGAACGCCACGTCGTCGAGGGGCTCGAAGGTCCAGCTGGTGGCTTGTCGCCAGTCCAGCGGCCGCCCCACGCCGCCCACGCGGTGCGGCCAGTCCAGCCCCAGCGAGATCGGCAGCCGCATGTCCGGCGGCGACGCCTGCGCGATCGTGGACCCGTCGACGAACTCGACCATCGAGTGCACTATCGACTGCGGATGCACCACCACCTCGATGTCGTCGTAGGCGACGTCGAACAGCAGGTGCGCCTCGATCACCTCCAGGCCCTTGTTCACCAGGGTCGAGGAGTTCGTCGTCACCATCCGCCCCATGTCCCAGGTCGGATGGGCGAGTGCCTCCGCCGGGGCGACGTCCGCCATCTGCTCGCGGCTGCGCCCGCGGAACGGACCTCCGGATGCGGTGACGACCAGACGCCGCACCTCGCCGTGCTCCCCCGATCTCAGCGCCTGCGCGATCGCGGAGTGCTCGGAGTCGACCGGGACGATCTGCCCCTCAGCCGCGGCGGCCCGCACCAGCGAGCCGCCGACGATCAGTGACTCCTTGTTCGCCAGCGCCAGGGTGCGCCCCGCCTTCAGAGCCGCGAGCGTGGAGCCCAGTCCGATCGAGCCGGTGATCGCGTTGAGCACCACGTCGGCCTCGACGTCGCGCACCAACTGCTCCGCCTGTTCCGCGCCGAGCGCGGTGTGCTCGATCCGGAACTCGGATGCCTGCTCAGCCAGCATCGCCGCGTTCGATCCGGCGGCGATGCCGACCAGCTCGAACCTCCGCGGATTCGCGCGGATCACGTCCAACGCCTGGGTGCCGATGGAGCCTGTGGAGCCGAGGACGAGGATGCGACGCATGCTGTCAGCCTATTGCGCTGTCCCGCGCGTCACTTCTCCAGCGGCGTCGCGCCGAGGATGTCGACCACGAAGACGAGGGTCTCCTTCTGGAGCTCATGTCCCTCGGACGCGCCATAGCCGTCCTTCGGCGGAATCTCGGCGATCACCTGCGAGCCGACCTTCTGCCCGATGAGAGCCTTCTGGAATCCGGTGACGACGCCCGTCGCGGGAAACTGGGACGGGTACGCGTCGCGGCTCCACGTGGAGTCGAACTCCTTGCCGTCGCTCCACTTCACACCGCGGTACTGCACGGTCACCAGGTCGTTCTCGGTGACCGTCGCGCCGTCGCCCTGCTTGAGCTGCCCGATCTCGGTCTCGGCGGGCGGGTCGGTCTCGGGGATGGTGATCGTGGGCGCGCCGTCCTTGCCGAGCTTCACCGTCGCCATGCCGGCCGGCGGGTCGACCTCCTCACCGGTGGCGACGGTCGGGAGCTTCTCGAGGGTCTGCACATAGAGCACGACCGACGGCTGACCTTCACCGAGCTTCTCGCCCGGGATGGCGAGCACGGCTTCGGAGCCGATCGGCATGCACTCGGTCGCGATCACGAAGATCGACGACTGGGTGAAGTCGTACAACTGCTGCTGCTGGTTCGGGTTCAGCAGCACCGGCAGCACGCCTTCCGGTCCGCGTTCGGAGGTGCCGAGCACCTTGCTGTCACCGGATTCGATCAACTGGTACCGGACGGAGATGAAGTCGGTCGGGGTGATGTCCTTGCCGTCGCCCTTCTTCACGACGGTGCGCTCGACGTCGGCGAACTTCGCGTCCTTGGGGACGGTGACCTTGGCCTCCAGTCCGGACCCCTCCACCTTCACCGAGTCGGAGGTCGCTCCCGGCTGAGTGTCCAGCACGCACGACGACGAGCTCTTGGTGGGCGTCGGCGTCGACCCGGCATCCGGCGAACCCGAGCAGCCGGCCAGGATCAGGGTCGCCGCGGCGACGGTGGACAGCAGGGCGAGCGGACGCAGGCGCACGGTGAGACCTCGTGATCGGAGACTGTGGACGTCTCATCTTCCCTCATCCGGTTAGGTGTTCTTCCCCGTGAGGTTGTGAACGCGTTGGATGGGTGTTGAGCCTTCGAGCGCGGTGTG
>NZ_WSEN01000006.1 GCF_009758255.1 Microbacterium sp. MAH-37 | reverse complement strand
CGCGCTCGAAGGCTCAACACCCATCCAACGCGTTCACAACCTCACGGGGAAGAACAGCTAGGCGTTCGAGCGGCGCACGGAACGGCCCGAGATCCGCTCGATGACGAAGCGGAACCAGAGCGTGCGCTCACCGCCCGCCCAGGGCCGTACGTGCGCGGCGGCGTCGATCGACTGGCCCTCACCCGGCTCGAGGCGTTCGACGCGTCCGCCCAGCAGGACGCTCCACCCGGAGCCCTCGAGGCCCTCGATGTGGTCCACCTCGAACGCGATGTCCGGCTCGTCGGGGAGGCCGGAGAGGATCCCGTCCTCCCGAGTGCGCAGGTACAGGTCACGCCCGTCTATCCGGTAGTTCACCGGGATGATCTCGACGCGTCCGTCCTCGACATGGCCGATGCGCCCGACGGTGGACGTCGCCAGCCGGGCCAGGCATTCCTCTTCGCCGAGCACCTCGATCATGCCTCGATGGTACTCGTCCTTGCCGCGCCGGGATCGGTGTCGGCGGGGCGATCTAGACTCGAAGGGCCATGACCGAAGCTCCACTCATCGTCCCCGCATCCGCCGGCCCTCAGGCCTCAGACGACCTGCTCGCAGGGCTCAACCCGCAGCAGCTCGACGCGGTGACGCACCGCGGCCCCGCACTGCTGATCGTCGCGGGCGCGGGGTCGGGCAAGACCAGCGTGCTCACCCGCCGCATCGCCCTGCTGCTGCGCAACCGGGAGGCCTGGCCCAGCCAGATCCTCGCGATCACGTTCACGAACAAGGCCGCCGGTGAGATGCGCGAGCGCGTCGGCGCGCTGGTCGGCGATGCCGCGCGCGGCATGTGGATCTCGACGTTCCACTCCGCCTGCGTGCGCATCCTGCGTCGCGAGGCGGGGCAGTTCGGCTTCACGCAGAACTTCACGATCTACGACTCCGGAGACTCCCGCGCGCTCATCAAGCGCCTCGTCAAGGAGCACGAGGCCGACGCCTACGGCCTGACTCCGGCATCCGTGCAGGGGCGCATCTCGAAGCTCAAGAACGAGCTGCAGGATGCCGAGTCGTACGCCCGCGACGCGAACATGAACGACCCGGCGGAGCGGCTGTTCACCGAGATCTTCGCCGATTACCAGCGGCAGCTGCAGAAGGCGAACGCCTTCGACTTCGACGACCTCATCGGGCAGACGGTGTACCTGTTCCGGGCGTTCCCGCACGTCGCCGACACGTACCGCCGCCGGTTCCGCCACATCCTGGTGGACGAGTACCAGGACACCAACCACGCCCAGTACGCGCTGATCCACGAACTCACCCGGCCGGTGCAGGGCGACGCCCCCGATCCGTATGCCTCGAACGGCATGATGATCTTCGAACCCGACCCTTCGTCGGGCTCAGGGACCGGTGAAGAGGCCGGAGCGTCGCTCACCGTGGTCGGCGACTCCGACCAGTCGATCTACGCCTTCCGCGGCGCCGACATCCGCAACATCAGCGAGTTCGAGCGCGACTTCCCCGGTGCGAAGGTCGTCCTGCTCGAACAGAACTACCGCTCGACCCAGAACATCCTCTCGGCGGCCAACGCGGTGATCGGCAACAACTTCGATCGCAAGGACAAGAAGCTCTGGAGCGACAAGGGCGACGGCGAGAAGATCGTCGGCTTCACCGGCTACTCGCAGCATGACGAGGCGCAGTTCGTGGCCGACGAGGTCGAGGCGCTGCGCCGCGCCGGGATGCCGTACTCCGAGATGGCGGTGTTCTACCGCACGAACTCGCAGTCCCGCGCGCTGGAGGAGATCTTCATCCGCGCCGCCGTGCCGTACAAGATCATGGGCGGCACGAAGTTCTACGAGCGCGCGGAGATCAAGGACGCCCTGGCCTACCTGGTCTCGGTCGCCAACCCCGCAGACGAGATGTCGCTGCGCCGCATCCTGAACAAGCCGCGACGCGGCATCGGCGACGTCACCGAGACCGCGATCGCGCGCTTCGCCGAGGAGCAGGGGATCACGTTCCGTGAGGCGCTGTCGCACCCCTCGCAGCTCGGCGTCGGCCCGAAGCTGCAGGCGGCGATCGCGCAGCTCGACCAGGTGCTCACCGAGGCGACGGCGATCATGCTGCCGGCATCCGGTGAGGTGCCGTCGGCGACATCGGTGGCCGAAGGACTGTCGCTGCTGCTCGAGAAGAGCGGTTATTTCGACTCGCTGCGCCGTAGCCGCGACCCGCAGGACGAAGCCCGGCTCGAGAACCTGGACGAGTTCGTCGCCGTCACCCGCGACTTCGCGCGGAACAACCCCGACGGCACGCTGGTCGACTTCCTCACCGAGGTCGCCCTGGTCTCGGACGCCGACGACCTCGACGACGAGTCGGGCACGGTCTCGCTGATGACGATGCACACCGCCAAGGGCCTGGAGTACGACGCGGTGTTCGTCACCGGCGTCGAGGAGGATCTCATCCCGCACCGCATCTCCGCGGGGGAGCCGGGCGGGCCGCAGGAGGAGCGTCGGCTGTTCTACGTGGGTCTCACGCGCGCACGGAAGCGACTGCACCTGTCGCTGGCGATGACCCGCGCGCAGTTCGGCGAGGTGTCCGTCGCGATGCCGAGCCGGTTCCTGCAGGAGATCCCCGCCGAGCTCATCGACTGGCGGCAGTCGCCCGGCGACGTGAACTCCCGCGGCGGGACGCAGTCGCGCGCACTGAACGCGCGCCGGCAGGGCGGATTCGGCGGCGGAGGCACCCGCGATCGGTTCGCCGCGCAGCCTCTGGAGAAACGGCTCACGCCTCTGTCGACGGCGATGGACAGGTTCCCGAACAAGGTCACCGCCAAGGTGCGTGACAACGGCGACCTCGAGCTCGAGGCGGGGGACCGCATCCGGCACGATGACTTCGGCGAGGGGCGTATCGAGGCCGTCACAGGCGAGGGCGCCAAGCGCATCGCGCACGTGCGGTTCGACACCGCCGGGCAGAAGAAGCTGCTGATCAAGATCGCCCCGATCGTCAAGCTCTGATTCCGCAGTTAGGCTGACACATATGGCCCTGTTCTCCCGCCGCAAGAAGACCGCAGATCCCTCCACCGTCGAAGAGGCTGCTCCGGTCCCCGGCGTTCCCGCCGAGGAGGCCGCGGCAGCAGAGCCGGCCGAGGAGGCCGTTCCGAACGTCGGCATCTCCGTGCAGGCGTTCCGCGGGGTCGGCGCGGATGCCGGACCGGAGGTCGCTGCGCCCGTCGATGAGCAGGCCGCAGGTCCCGACGACGAGGCGCCCGTGGCGCCGTCGGCTCCCCTCCCGCGTCGCGAGCCCACGATCAACGTCGTCGAGACCGAGAAGCCGCGCCTGCCGCTCGCCTCCGCGATGCCGCCGGAGGACACCCACACGATCGAGGGTCTGAAGGACAACGTGCTGCTGCGCGAGGCCCTGGCCGAGATCGCCGAGGGCGCGAGCAACGAGGAGCTGCTCGGCGTGATGCGCCAGTCGATGCAGGGACACCTGTACCTGCGCGTCCACGGCGACGCCGGTCAGCAGATCGGCGACGGTCAGCCGCTGTCGGTCGCGGTGATCCGCGAGGACGAGAAGTCGTTCCTGCTGGCGTTCTCCTCGGGCGCTGCACTGCGCGCGGCGGTGGATGCTGAGGAGGACCCGGCAGCCACGTCCGCCATGGCGCAGCCGGTCGGCCTGATCTACCAGCAGGTGATCGACGGCGGATTCACCGGCATCATCATCGACAACGCGTCCGCGCCGCACCGCGTCGTGTTCCCCACCGAGCTGCTGCAGCAGGCGCTGAGCCAGGGCGACCCGGCCATGGCGATCAAGGGCCTGGTCTCCTCTCCCCGTCAGCCGGACACCGCGGCGCGGGTCGGCGAGGCGCTGGCGAAGACGAAGGTCTGGGTCGCGGTGAGTGACGGCACGACCGGCGCACCTGTCGGCATCGCCGAGGCGCACACCGCCGACGGCAAGCGGTTCCTGCAGGTGTTCTCGCACCCGCTCGAGGTGGTCGCGCTGGGCCGGGACGACCGCCCGATGCCCTTCGAGCCCGAGCAGCTCGCCAAGGTTCTGAGCAGCCACAGCGAGCTCGACGGCGTGATCGTCGACTCCGCCGGTCCGTCGCTGGCGGTCGAGCGCGACGCGCTCGGGCCGGTGCTGGTACTCGCCGTCGATCTCGGGGACTGAGAGCCTGGAGCGCATGACAGTCCAGGGGGACTGACAGGCGGGGTGCGCACGTCATAGTCTCGGAGCATGGCCTCTGAGCGAGTGACTCTGACCGTGACCGACACCGACTCCGGTGAGGACGTCGAGCGCGAGATCGGGTTGTCCAGTCCGAACAGGGTCGTCTGGCCCGTGGACGGCGGCGACGGCATCACCAAGGCCGAGTACGCCGACTACGCCCAGACCGTGGCCACGCCGTTCCTGAACGCCAACGGTCATCGGCCGGTGTCGCTCGAGCGATTCCGCGACGGCATCGGCGGCGAGGGATTCTTCTCGAAGAACCCGCCGAAGGGCACGCCCGACTTCGTCGACTCGGTGATGTGCACGTACAACAGCGGCCGCCGGCATCCGCAGATCGTGCTGAACCGCACCAGCGCGATCGTCTGGGCCGTGCAGATGAACACGATCGTGTTCCACCCGTGGGCCTCGCTCGCGGCCGACACCGACAACCCGGTCGAGCTGCGCATCGATCTGGATCCGCAGCCGGGGACGGGCATGGCCGAGGCGATCGTCGCCGCACGCGAGCTGCGCGCCGTGCTGCGCGAGGCGGACCTCGAGCCGTTCATCAAGACCAGCGGCAACCGCGGTCTGCACGTGTTCTGCCCCATCGTGCCGGAGTGGGAGTTCCTCACCGTGCGTCACGCGGTCATCGCCGCCGGACGCGAACTCGAACGGCGGATGCCGAAGGCGGTGACCACGAACTGGTGGAAGGAGGAGCGCGGTGAGCGCATCTTCGTGGACTTCAACCAGGCCAACCGCGATCGCACCATGGCCGGTGCCTACAGTCCGCGCGCGCTGCCCGGCGCACCGGTCTCGACGCCGATCCGGTGGGAGGAGCTCGACGACCTGGACCCTGCGCGCTTCACGGTGCGCAGCATCCCCGCCCGGCTCGCCGATGTCGGCGACCCGTGGGCCGGCATGCAGGACGCGCCGGGCCGGATCGACACGCTCCTGCAGTGGTGGGATCGCGATGTGGAGAACGGTCTCGGCGAGCTGCCGTTCCCGCCGGAGTTCCCGAAGATGCCGGGCGAGCCGCCGCGCGTGCAGCCCAGCAAGAAGGTCGCCGCGAACTGGGAGAACGATGAGTGAGCACACAGGCATCATGGACCGGCTCGCCGCCCGGATGCTGGCGACGCCCTGGCTGGTGCGCGCGCCCATCGGGTTGTACCGGGCGGGCTTCGGCTGGATCTTCGGCGACCGTCTCGTGATGATCGAGCACCTCGGCCGGAAGTCGCACGAGCGCAGGTTCGTCGTCGTCGAGGTCGTCGAGCGCGAGCACAACGTGATCCGGGTGGCGTCGGGGTTCGGCAAGAAGGCGCAGTGGTACCGCAACCTCGAGGCCAACGGTGTCGCGTACCTCAGCACCGGGCATGCGCGCCGGGCGCGCGCCGCGGTGCGGATGCTGGACGCCGAGGAGTCCGCGGCACGGCTGAAGGTCTACGCGGCCGAGCATCCGGATGCCTGGAAGCATCTCAGCGCCGCGATGGACTACGCCGCCGGCGGAGAGGCCGAGATCCCGATCGTGGAGTTCACGCCGCCGCGCGCGCTCAACGAGAGGGAGTAGTGAGCAGCACGTCCGCCAGGTCGTACCCTGACACGGTGTCAAGCTGGTCGTAGGTGCACGATGAGGCATCCCGGTCCGGGCGCCAGCGCGCGAACTGCACCGTGTGCCGGAAACGCGCGCCCTCGAGCTGGTCGTACTTCACCTCGAGCACGCGCTCGGGGCGCAGACGCACGAACGACACGTCTTTCGCGCCGCTGAACCGGGAGCGCTCGCCCGCGCCGGTGACCGCCGCGCCGTCGGCATCCCGTTCCACGAGCGGCTCCAGATCGTCGACCAGCTGCTGTCTCATCGCGTCGCTCCAGGCGGCGACGCCGCCGACCTGGCGCAGGACGCCGTCGTCGCCGTAGAGGCCGACGAGCAGGGAGCCGACGCCGGAACCGCTCTTGTGCACCCGGTAGCCGAGGGCGACGACGTCGGCTGTGCGGGCGTGCTTGATCTTGCTCAGGGTGCGCTTGCCCGGGGCGTACGGATCATCCAGCGGCTTCGCGACGACGCCGTCGAGCCCTGCGCCCTCGAACTCCGCGAGCCAGCGCTGGGCGGTCGCGCGGTCGTCGGTGGTGCGCGTCAGATGCAGTGGAGACGCAGCATCCGCCAGCATCCGCTCGAGGCGTGCGCGGCGCTCGCGGAACGGCAGCTGCTGCAGGTCGTCATCGCCCTCGGCGAGCAGGTCGAAGGCGATGAACATCGCCGGAGTCTCGACGGAGAGCTTCGCGACGCGAGAGGCGGCGGGGTGGATGCGCTGGCTCAGCGCCTCCCAGTCCAGACGCTGCGCGCCGGCGGGACCGGTCGCGACGACGATCTCGCCGTCGAGCAGGCAGGGGCCGGGCAGGATGCCGGGGAGCTGCTCGACCAACTCGGGGAAGTAGCGCGTCAGCGGCTTCGCGCCGCGGGATCCGATCTCGAGGGTCTCGCCGTCCCAGGCGATCAGCCCCCGGAAGCCGTCCCACTTCGGCTCGAAGAGCATCGGCGTCTTGGCGGGATCGGGCACGGCCGCAGCGGCCTTGGCGAGCATCGGCGCGGGGATCTCGTACATGGGTCCATCCTGGCCCGTCCGCCGTCATCCCACGAGCCCCGATCCTCCTTCCAGGGAATGTCTCTGTCTGTCGCATCCGGGCCCGGGATGCGGCCATCTGCGACATTCCCCAGGCGGGAGGTCAGGAGAAGAGCTCCTGCAGCGTCGCCGGAGTGCCGGCATCCGCCAGCGCCGTGCGCGCGGCGTGCCAGCCGGCCATGCCGTTCACGCCCGGGCCGGGCGGGGTCGACGCCGATGCGAGGTACACACCGCGCATCGGGGTGCGCCACGGCGCCGGAGAGACGACCGGGCGCCGGAACGCCTGCGCCATCGAGAACGAGCCGCCGAAGATGTCGCCGCCGATCTCGGCCGGGTTCAACGCTTCGCGTTCGGATGCCGCCACGGCGCGACTCTCCAGGATCACGTCGCGGAAACCAGGGGCGAAGCGCTCCACCTGTCGGGTGACGAGCTCGGTCGGGTCGAGGTCGGAGCCGAGCGGCACGTGGATGTACGCCCACAGTGCGGCTCCGCCATCCGGCGCCCTGGTGTCGTCCAGCACCGACGGCTGCACGGCGAGCACGTAGGGGCGATCCGACACGGCGTCGCGCGCGACGGCGTTCTCGCTCGCGGAGATCTCGGCACGGGTGCCGCCGACGTGCACGGTCGGCGACAGCGCGACCTGCTCGTTCGCCCACGGCACCGGTCCGCTGAGCGCGAAGTCGACCTTCGCCGCCGCCGGTCCGTAGCGGTACTCGGTCAGCGACTGGGCGTATCTCGCGGGGATGTCCGGATGCGTGAGCGCCAGCCTCGGTGAGCAGTTCAGCACGAGCAGGTCGCCCCGGGCAGGGTCGCCCCAGTCCAGGTCGCCCAGATCGTGCACCTGCTCACCGGTGCGGACGCCGCCGCCGTGCGCCTCGAGGTCGTCCTGCAGCGCGTCTGCGATGCGCTGCGCACCTCCGCGCGGGTAGGCCCAGCCTCCGTCGCCGTGCGCCTGCGCGGCGAGGAGGAGTCCGGCCGCTGCGGATGACGGAGAGGGGAGCGGGGTCGCCGCGTGCGCGAGCACGCCGGCCAGCAGCGCGTTCGCCTCATCGGTGCGGAACGCGCGCGGCCCGAGCGCGCTGCCCTGCTCCAGCATCCGCAGGCCGAAGCGGATGCCGGTGACCGGATGCCGCGGAACGCGCAACATCGCCCCTCCGGTGAACTCCACCACCTCGTCGAGCCGGCGCACCAGCGGGCGCAGCAGCGCGCTCCAGGCCCTGGCATCGACGCCGAGCCCTTCCGCGGTGCGCTCGAGGTCGCGCCAGGCGATGCCCGCGCGTCCGTCGTCCAGCGGATGCGCGTACGAGATCTCCGGGCGGATCCAGTCCACTCGGTCGGTCAGCCCGAAGGCGCGGAAGAACGGCGACGTCAGCGCCGCGGGATGCACGGCCGAGCACACGTCGTACCGGTAGCCGGGCAGCGGCCCGTCGAGCGTGCGCACGCCGCCGCCGACGGTCTCGGCGGCCTCGAGCACCTCGACGGCGTAGCCCGCGCGGGCCAGGGCCACCGCGGCAGCGAGTCCGTTCGGCCCGCTTCCGATCACCGTCGCGCGCGCCATACGGCCAGCCTAGTGATCCGGTGCCCGGAACACCCCGAACCGTGGGATCCTTGAAGTGATGAACGAAATACAGGGGCCGACCCCCGCAGGCACCTCCCGTCCTTACCGCAACCTTCCGGATGCGCTTCGCGCGCACCGCGTTCCCGAGGAGAACCACGCGTTCATCACCCGGATCGTCGATGCAATCGGCATCAGCAGCTTCATCGACCGAGGCCGATACATCGAGGCGATCCGCCGTGGGCCCGGCGCCGCGCTGCACATCGGCCGCACTTACACGAACGGCTTCACCGAGGAAGAGCTGGTCGTCGTGGGCTTCGCAGCGCAGAATCTGAAGCCGAGCGAAGGTCGACCGCCGTACTACTACGTCTCGCATCCGAGCGAGTTCTCGTCCGCGGCGCAGGCGAAGGCCAAACGGGCCGGTGCGCCCCGTGCCGCCGCGCAGCCCGTCGCGCGCACGCCGAAGGTCACCCCGAAGGAGGAGCGCGACTACGGCGTCTGCGACGTCTGCTTCATGGTCAAGACGCCCTCGGGTGGCTGCGGCTGCGACTGATCAGGGACTCGGCGCGTTTCGTCTCGCTCCGCGGTTCCTGAGCGAGCGCAGCGAGACGAAGTGACGAAACGCGTGACGTTCCTCTCGCGGACGCGGCTCAGCTGAGCTCGGCCTGCACGCGCCTCGTGATCTCGGCGATCGGCATCGACCGCGGGAAGACCGCGACGACCACGTCGTCGGATGCCGCGTCAGCGGCGTCCTCCAGCACGCCGTACCGCCGCCGCACGTCGGCGAGCGCCTTCTGCAGCACCGACACCGGAACCTTCTTGCCGCGCAGCAGCTGGCGCAGCACGTGGTTGTGCACGGCGGTGACGAGGGCGGCGAAGCCGACGGCGTCCAGCGGGTCGATGCCGGGCAGCGACTGCCGCAGGTAGTCGTCGAAGAGACGTTCGTAACGGAACACCGTGATGATCTCGCGCTCGCGCAGCGCGGGGACGTCGCGCACGATCTGGTACCGGCGGCGCGCGAGCTCCGGATCGCGCGCGAAGTACGCGAACACCCGCTCGGATGCCTCGCACACGGCCTGCCAGGGGTCGTCGTGCGGTTCGTCGAGGAACGACCGCAGCTGCTCGATCAGTGCCTCGTGGTCTGCGAAGACGACGTCCTCCTTGCCGCCGAACTGGCGGAAGAACGTCGATCTCGAGACACCGGCCGCCTTGGCGATCTGCTCGACCGAGGTCTGCTCGAAGCCCTGCTGTGCGAACAGCTCGAGCGCTGCCCCGACGACGCCGTTGGGGGGCTGTACGGATTCGTGCATAGCGAGAGCCTAACGCCCGCGGTCAGGAGCCCGTGTTCCGCGGTAGTACGCTTGCCTATCGGGTCGAATGATAATCGACACCCGACAATCATGTCGCGTCCCAACCGCCGCAACCAGCGAAGGACTGCACTGTGGATCTCTACGAGTACCAGGCACGAGACCTTTTCGAGAAGTACGAAGTGCCGGTTCTCGCCGGCATCGTCGCTGACACCCCCGAGGAGGTGAAGGCAGCGGCCGAGAAGCTCGGCGGCGTCGTGGTCGTCAAGGCGCAGGTCAAGACCGGCGGCCGCGGCAAGGCCGGCGGCGTGAAGGTCGCCAAGAACCCCGAAGAGGCGTACGAGGCGGCCAAGGCGATCCTCGGTCTCGACATCAAGGGCCACGTGGTCCGTCGCGTCATGGTCGCGGCCGGTGCGCGCATCGCCGAGGAGTTCTACTTCTCCGTGCTGCTGGACCGCGCCAACCGCTCCTACCTCTCGCTGTGCAGCGTCGAGGGCGGCATGGAGATCGAGCAGCTCGCGGTCGAGAAGCCGGAGGCGCTCGCCCGGGTCGAGGTCAACGCGCTGACCGGCATCGACAAGGCCAAGGCCGTCGAGATCGCGCGCGCCGCGAACTTCCCCGAGGACCTCGTCGAGAAGGTCTCCGACGTCTTCGTCAAGCTCTACGACGTCTACAAGGGCGAGGGCGCGACCCTCGTCGAGGTGAACCCGCTGGTCCGCACCGAGGACGGCGACATCATCGCCCTCGACGGCAAGGTCACCCTCGACGACAACGCCTCCGAGGTGCGTCACCCCGAGCACGAGGAGCTCGCCGACAAGGCCAGCGAGGATCCGCTGGAGGCCAAGGCCAAGGCGTCCGGCCTCAACTACGTCAAGCTCGACGGCGAGGTCGGCATCATCGGCAACGGCGCGGGCCTGGTCATGTCGACCCTCGACGTCGTCGCCTACGCGGGCGAGAACCACGGCAGCGTGAAGCCCGCCAACTTCCTCGACATCGGTGGCGGCGCGAACGCGCAGGTCATGGCCAACGGCCTCGACGTCATCCTCGGCGACGAGCAGGTCAAGAGCGTCTTCGTGAACGTGTTCGGCGGCATCACCTCCTGCGTCGCCGTCGCAGAGGGCATCGTCAAGGCCCTCGAGATCCTCGGCGACTCGGCCACCAAGCCGCTCGTCGTGCGTCTCGACGGCAACCAGGTCGAAGAGGGTCGCGCGATCCTCGCGGCTGCGAACCACCCGCTCGTGACGCTCGCCGCCACCATGGACGAGGGCGCCGACAAGGCCGCCGAGCTGGCCAACGCCTGAGACGAATAGGACTAGAGACATGTCGATCTACCTCAACAACGACTCCAAGGTCATCGTCCAGGGCATCACCGGCGGCGAGGGCACCAAGCACACCGCGCTGATGCTGAAGGCCGGCACCAACGTCGTCGGCGGCGTCAACGCCCGCAAGGCCGGCACCACCGTGTCGCACGTCGACAAGGACGGCAACCCCGTCGAGCTGCCCGTCTTCGGGTCGGTCGCCGAGGCCATCGAGAAGACCGGTGCGAACGTGTCCGTCGCGTTCGTGCCGCCGGCGTTCACCAAGGACGCCATGATCGAGGCCATCGACACCGAGATCCCGCTGCTCGTCGTCATCACCGAGGGCGTCCCGGTCGGCGACTCGGCCGAGGCCTGGGCCTACGCGATCGAGAAGGGCAACAAGACCCGGATCATCGGCCCGAACTGCCCCGGCATCATCACCCCCGGTGAGGCGCTCGCAGGCATCACGCCGGCGAACATCACCGGCAAGGGTCCGATCGGCCTGGTCTCGAAGTCGGGCACGCTGACCTACCAGATGATGTTCGAGCTGCGCGACCTGGGCTTCTCCACCGCCATCGGCATCGGCGGCGACCCGGTCATCGGCACCACGCACATCGACGCGCTCGCCGCGTTCGAGGCCGACCCCGAGACCAAGGCGATCGTCATGATCGGCGAGATCGGCGGCGACGCCGAGGAGCGCGCGGCCGAGTACATCAAGGCGAACGTCACCAAGCCGGTCGTCGGCTACGTGGCGGGCTTCACCGCTCCCGAGGGCAAGACCATGGGCCACGCCGGCGCCATCGTCTCGGGCTCGGCCGGTACCGCTCAGGCGAAGAAGGAGGCCCTCGAGGCCGCCGGCGTCAAGGTCGGCAAGACGCCGTCCGAGACCGCCTCGCTGATGCGCGAGATCATCGCAGGTCTGTAAGCACTGCTTCCCGCGAAGGGCTCGGATGCGTGGCATCCGAGCCCTTCGTCGTGTCGCCCCTTGCGGATGGCGGTCCGATCCGCAGGCGGAGGCGGACTCGCCGCAGGATCGTCCGCCATCCGCAGATCGGTCCGCCGGGCGTCGGCCGTGCATAGGATCGAGGCATGCCGCTTTCCGGAGAGTATCTGCTGTCCACATCCGCCTGGGCCCGCGATCAGGCCGAGAAGTTCGAGGCCACCGGGGGTGCCGAAGCCGCCGACCTGCAGGGCAAGCCGATCATCGTGCTGACCACGGTCGGAGCGAAGAGCGGTGCGCTGCGCAAGACCGCGCTGATGCGGGTCGAGCACGACGGCGAGTACGTCGTTGTGGCGTCGAAGGGCGGAGCGCCCGACGAGCCGAAGTGGGCCGGCAACATGCGCCGTCAGCCGCACGTCGAGCTGCAGGACGGCGCGGAGAAGCACGACTATACGGCTCGCGAGCTCGCAGGCTCCGAGCGCGCGGTGTGGTGGGAGCGCGCGGTGGAGGCGTGGCCCGCCTACGCGGATTACCAGACCCGCACCGACCGTCTGATCGCGCTGTTCCTGCTCGAACGCCACTGACCCGCTACCGGGGCGCGACGGCGTCCAGCATCCGGTCCAGCGCGGAATGCACGGATGACCGCGCCGTGGCGTCTCCCGGACGCTCGGAGAGCCAGAGCGCAGCCTCGTTCATCGCTCCGGAGAGCAGAGCGGTCGCGGCATCCGCCTCGGCATCCGCGACTCCGGCGGCGAGCAGCGCTTCGCGGAGATGCACAGCGGATGCCTCGGCGTCAGCCTGCCGCCAGGCATCCCAGCCGAGCACGGCCGGGGCGTCGAGCAGCAGGATCCTCGCGTGCCCGCCGGCGGTGATCGCGTCGAGGAAGGCGTGGCTGCCGAGGCGCAGCGCCTCGGCAGGGGAGTTGTCGCCGGCCGCTGCGACGACGGCACCGGCGACCTCCTGCTGCATCTGCTGCACGACCGCTGCGAAAAGGCCCGGCTTCGACGCGTAGTGGTGGTAGACGGCGCCGCGGGTGACCGCGGCATCCGCTGCGACGTCGTCGACCGAGGTCGCCGCGAATCCCTGCGCGGCGAAGCGCTCCGTCGCGGCATCCAGCACGCGCTCGGCGGTCGCAGCGGCCTCGGCGGCAGTGGCTCTGGGCATCGGACGTTCCCTTACATACGGTGTGCATGTATCCTAACTCCGGAAGATACAAACGCAGAGTATGTAAAGGACACGACATGCAGATCAGCTCCTTCTATCCCGTGCTCATGGTGGAGGACGTCGAGGTCTCCGCCCGCTTCTATCGCGAGGTGCTGGGATTCGAGACGACGTTCGAGGCCGACTGGTACGTCAGCCTGCGTTTCGAGGGCGGAGAGCTCGCCGTCCTCGACAGCACGCATGAGACGATCCCGCACGGCTTCCGCCGGCCGGTCACCGGTCTGCTGTTGAACGTCGAGGTGGCGGATGCCGCTGCCGAACACGCCCGCCTGGTCGGCGAGCTCCGGCTGCCGGAGCGGCTGCCGCTGCGCGACGAGCACTTCGGGCAACGGCACTTCATCGTCGAGGCGCCCGGCGGCGTGCTGCTCGACGTCATCGAACCGATCGAGCCGTCCGCGGAGTTCGCCGAGGCGTACACCTGAGAGACGACGAAGGGGACCAATGCCGCAGCATCCGTCCCCTTCGTCGCGTGACCGGCTGAATCGGCCTCAGGCGACGCCGAAGGCGACCTCGAGCGGGCCGCGGGCGAAGAACAGCACGAAGCCGGCCGCCACGATCCAGAGCAGCGGATGGATGGTCTTCGCCTTGCCGGAGACCGCATTCACGACCACCCAGCTGACGAAGCCCGCTCCGATGCCGTTGGCGATCGAGTAGGTCATCGGCATGACGGTGACGGTGAGGAACACCGGCAGCAGCACACGGAAGTCGCTGAAGTCGATGTTCTTGATCTGCGCGAGCATCATCGCGCCGACGAGCACCAGGGCCGAGGCCGCGACCGCGCTGGGAACCAGCGACGTCAGCGGCGTGAAGAACATGGTCAGGAGCAGCAGCACGCCGGTGATCGCGGTGGCGAAGCCGGTGCGCGCGCCCTCGCCGATACCCGCGCCCGACTCGACGAACACCGTCGCCGACGACGACGACGTGCCACCGCCGACGACCGCGCCGACGCCCTCGACGATCAGTGCCGACTTGATGCGCGGGAAGTCGCCCTTCTCGTCGGCCAGATCGGCTTCCTTCGCGAGGCCGGTCATCGTCCCCATGGCGTCGAAGAAGTTGGAGAAGACCAGGGTGAACACGAACATCACGAGCGCGACGACGCTCACCTTGCCGAGGTCGAATGAGAAGTCGACGGCGCCGATGAGGCTGAGATCGGGCACGCCGACGATGCCGCCGGAGAGGTCGAACCCGAGGCCCTCGACCTTCCAGATCGCGCTGATGATGGCGCCGAGCACGGTGCCTCCGGCGAGGGCGATGAGGATGGCGCCCTTGACGCGCAGCGCGATGAGCGCGCCGCCGATCAGCAGGGTGATCACGAAGAGCAGGGTCGGGATGCTCGCCACCGAGCCGCCGGTGCCGAGGTCGACCGGGGGCGAGGCGTTGCCCGTCGCCGTGACGAAGCCGGCGTTCACGAAGCCGATGAAGGCGATGAACAGGCCGATGCCGACGGTGATCGCGAGCTTGAGTTGCACGGGGACGGCGTCGAAGATCATCTTCCGCAGGCCGGTCGCGGCGAGCAGCACGATGACCAGACCGTTGATCACGACCAGCGCCATGGCCTCGGGCCACGTCACGGTCCCGACCACGGAGAACGCCAGGAAGGCGTTGATGCCGAGCCCCGCGGCGAACGCGAACGGCAGACGCGAGATGAGTGCGAACATCAGCGTCATCACGCCGGCGGTGAGCGCGGTCGCTGCGGCCACGGCCGGACCGGGCAGGGTGTTGCCGGCGACATCCGGCGTCGACAGGATGATCGGGTTCAGGATGACGATGTACGCCATCGTCACGAACGTGACCACACCGCCGCGGATCTCCGCGCCGAAGGTGGATCCGCGCTTGGTGATCTCGAAGAAGCGGTCGACGGCGTTCACCGGCTCCTTCTGGTCGGTGTCGGGGACGGCAGGGGCTGTAGTCATCGGGGGACCTCCGCAGGAGAATCTATCGTGTAGCGGGGGTGCGCGGAAAAGGCTCGGGGCGGACATCGTAGGCTTTTGACGACATGCAACGCCTCACCGTCGCCCTTCTCGCCGCGCTCGACGCCGCGATCGCCGCAGCCGTCGGTCTCGCCGTGCTGCTGGCGCCCCTCACGTTGCTGTGGACGATCGCGTTCGGGTCCGCCGCGGACTGGGGCGCGCTGTGGCCCGCCAGTGGCACGCTCTGGCAGTTCGGGCACGGGGCCGCGATGCAGATCACGATCCCCGACGAGGTGGTCCGTTCCACCGGAATCGCCCCAGCCGCCGCGCAGTTCACCCTCTCGCTCACCCCGCTCGCGATGCTGCTGTTCACGCTGCTGTTCGCGGCGCGGTCGGGCCGGCGTGCTTCCACGGCAGGCGCATGGCTCTCCGGCGTCATCGGCGGCACGGTGGTCTTCGCCGCGATCTCGCTGCTGGTGGCCCTCACAGCGGGCACGCCTGCGGCCCGCATCCCGTTCTGGGCCGGAGCCCTGCTGCCCGTCGCGGTCTATCTCGCGGGCGCGCTCGCCGGCGCCGTACGGCACGCCTGGTCCGAGGGGGACGGCGGGGTGGTCGACCTCGTGCACGACATCGTCGACGGGTGGGGTGACTGGGCCCCGGTGCCCGCCGAGGCCGTCCGCGGCGCCGCGGTGACGGTCGTCGCGCTCACCGGTGTCGGGGCACTGGGTCTCGCGGCGATGACGGTGCTGCGCGGGGGAGAGGTGATCGCGCTGTTCGAGAGCGCACACGTCGACGCGCTCGGTGCGACGGTGATCACGCTCGGCCAGCTCGCCTACCTGCCGACGCTGCTGGTATGGGCGGTGGCCTGGATCGCCGGCCCCGGCTTCGCGGTCGGCGCGGGCACTGCTGTGTCACCGGCCGGCACTCAGCTGGGCGTCGTGCCCGGCATTCCGGTGCTTGGTCTGCTGCCGCCCGTGGACTCGTTCTGGATGCTCGTCGTGGTCCTGATCCCGATCGCGGCCGGCGCGCTGGCCGGCTGGATGGTGCGCTCGAAACTGGTCTGGGAGGGCACGGCCGAGGGGTACGGCCCGCGCGCCGCCATCGCCGCCGGCATCGCCCTGCTCTCGGCCGGGGTCGCCGCGTTGGCGGCGGTGCTGGCATCCGGCTCCATCGGACCCGGCCGCCTCGCCGAGACCGGACCGCAACCCGGGGGGCTCGCCCTCGCGATCGGGCTGGAGGTGCTCGTCGGCGCCGCGATCCTGCTGCTCGCACCCCGCCACCGCGACGAGCTCGCAGAGGAGCGCACCGACCGCTGGCGCGAGGAGATGGCGGCGTTCGATGCGGCGTCGGCGGATGGAAGGTCATCGGGTCAGGACACGCCCGGCACCCGGGTAGACTGACCGCGTGCTGACGGTCGCTGTTCTGATCTCGGGCACCGGCTCGAATCTCCGTGCCCTGCTCGAAGCCGCCCGCCACCCCGACTTCCCGGCTCGGGTGGTCGTCGTGGGCGCCGATCGCGATGCCGACGGCCTCGCACACGCGGAGGAGTTCGGCATCCCGACCTTCACCGTGCCATGGCACGAGCACGAGAACCGGGATGCCTGGGGCGCCGAGCTAGGCCGCCAGCTGGCTGTCTGGTCGCCGGACCTCATCGTGCTCAGCGGCCTGATGCGTCTGCTGCCGGCGGCACTCGTCGCGCAGTACGCGCCTCACATCATCAACACGCACCCGGCCTACCTGCCCGAGTTCCCCGGCGCGCACGGCGTGCGCGACGCGCTCGCCGCGGGCGTCTCCGAGACCGGGGCCAGCGTCATCGTCGTCGACGACGGGGTCGACTCCGGACCGATCCTCGCCCAGGAGCGCATACCCGTGCTGCCGGGCGACACCGAGCACAGCCTGCACGAGCGCATCAAGCCCGTGGAGCGCCGACTGCTCATCGAAGTGGTGCAGCGCATCGCCACGGGCGAGCTCGCACTCACGTCCTGAACCCCCTCGAAACCCGACACGCACTCCAAGGAGCATCACCATGGCCGGCCCCCGTCAGGATCCCTCGCTCTACCGCCACCGCGACACGGTCCCGATCCGCCGCGCGCTCGTCTCCGTCAGTGACAAGTCCGGCCTGCTCGAGCTCGCCGCGGCGCTGACCGAGGCCGGCGTCGAGATCGTCTCGACCGGCTCCACCGCCGCGACCATCCGCGCGGCCGGGCACGCGGTCACCGACGTGGCCGCTGTCACCGGCGTCGCCGAGATGCTCGACGGTCGCGTCAAGACGCTGCACCCGAAGATCCACGGCGGCCTGCTCGCCGACCTGCGCCTCGAGGATCACGAGCGTCAGCTGAAGGACCTCGGCATCGAGCCCTTCGAGCTGGTCGTGGTCAACCTGTACCCGTTCGTCGAGACCGTGGCATCCGGTGCCGAGGGCGACGACATCGTCGAGCAGATCGACATCGGCGGCCCTGCCATGGTGCGCGCGGCGGCCAAGAACCACGCGAATGTCGCGATCGTCGTCTCGCCGGAGTCGTACCCGTCCGTCATCGAGTCGGTGCGCGCCGGCGGTACCACGCTGGTGCAGCGCCGCGAGCTCGCCGCACGCGCCTTCGCGCACACGGCCGCCTACGACACCGCCGTGGCCGCCTGGTTCGCCGAGGGCACGCTGGGCGACGGCGCCGACCTGCCGGAGCACCTGACGATCAAGGCCGAGCGCCTTGCCACGCTGCGCTACGGCGAGAACTCGCACCAGCGCGCGGCGATCTACACCCGCGCCGGCGGGCATGGCATCGCCCAGGCCACGCAGCTGCAGGGCAAGGAGATGTCCTACAACAACTACGTCGACGCGGATGCCGCGCTGCGCGCCGCCTATGACATGGTGCTGCCGTCCGTCGCGATCATCAAGCACGCGAACCCCTGCGGCATCGCGACGACCGCGCCGAACGCCCTCGACCCGATCGCCAGCGCGCATCTGCGCGCGCACGAGTGCGACCCGGTCTCGGCCTACGGCGGCGTGATCGCCGCGAACGGCACCGTCACCCTGAAGATGGCCGAGAACCTCAAGGACATCTTCACCGAGGTCATCGTCGCCCCCGACTTCGAGCCGGCCGCGCTCGAGGTGTTCAAGGCGAAGAAGAACCTGCGTCTGCTGAAGCTGCCCGAGGATTGGCAGCAGGAGCGCATGGACGTGCGTCTGGTGTCCGGCGGTCTGCTGCTGCAGGATGCCGACCGCTTCCCGGACGACATCGTCTCGGTCGCGAAGGACTGGGAGCTGGTGTCGGGCGAGCGTCCGGACGACGCCGCGATGGAAAACCTCATCTTCGCGTGGAAGGCGTGCCGCGCCGTCAAGTCCAACGCGATCGTGCTCGCCAAGGACAACGCCACGGTGGGCGTCGGCATGGGCCAGGTCAACCGCGTCGACTCGTGCCGCCTCGCGGTCGAGCGCGCCGGTGACCGCGCGGCCGGATCGGTCGCGGCGTCCGACGCGTTCTTCCCGTTCGCCGATGGTGCGCAGGTGCTCATCGACGCCGGCATCACGGCGATCGTGCAGCCGGGCGGTTCGGTGCGTGACGAGGAGGTCGTGGATGCCGCCCGCAAGGCCGGCGTGACCATGTTCTTCACCGGGGAGCGCCACTTCTTCCACTAGGAGCGGGCGGGCACAGCCGTGTCCGATTTCCGCGAGCCGTCGTCGTCTGGGCGTGTCAGAGTAGGGGCATGACCCTGACGATGACCTTCGACGAGCGGTACCGCGCGATCAGCGCGCGGGACACCCGCTTCGACGGACAGTTCGTGACGGCGGTCAGCTCGACCGGCATCTACTGCCGGCCGAGCTGCCCTGCACGGACGCCGAAACCCGCGAACGTCACGTTCTACCCGACCAGCGCCGCCGCGCATGAGGCGGGGTACCGGGCGTGCAAGCGGTGCCTGCCCGAGGCGGCTCCCGGCTCGCCGGACTGGAACCTGCGCGGCGACGCCGCGGCCAGAGCGATGCGCCTGATCGGCGACGGCGTCGTCGATCGCGAGGGCGTCCCCGGCCTGGCGCGCCGGCTCGGTTACTCGCCGCGGCATCTGAACCGGATGCTGGTCGCGGAACTGGGCGCTGGTCCCCTCGCGCTCTCCCGCGCGCACCGTGCGCACACCGCGCGGATGCTGCTGGTCGGCACCGACCTGCCGGTGGCGGATGCCGCGTTCTCGGCCGGCTTCGCCAGTCTGCGCCAGTTCAACGACACCGTGCGCGAGGTGTTCGGCATGACGCCGACCGAGCTGCGCGCCCGGCGCCGGGCCGGCACCGCGCCGGCCGAGGAGATGGTCCCCGGCACGATCGATCTGGTGCTGCCGTACCGAGCGCCGATCGACCTGGATGGCCTGTTCGACTGGATGGCGGCCCGCGCCCTCCCTGGCGTGGAGGAGGCCGGGCCGCGGACGTTCGAGCGTCATCTCCGGCTGGACGGCGGGCCGGCGTGGTTCCGGCTGCGGCACGACGGCACGCGGCTGCATCTGCGCGCGCGGCTCGCCCGGCTCGGCGACCTCGCCCCGCTCGTGGCGCGCTCGCGCCGGCTGTTCGACCTGGACGCCGACCCCGACGCGGTGGATGCCGCACTCGCCGGGCATCCGGAGCTCGCTCCGCTCGTTGCCCGCGTCCCCGGCATCCGCGTCCCCGGCGCGGTCGACCCGCACGAGATGCTGATCCGCGCGATGGTGGGCCAGCAGATCACCGTCGTCGCGGCCCGCACTGCGCTCACCGCACTCGCCGATGCGCTCGGCGAGCGCACCGCCGAAGGCGGCGTCCTGTTCCCGACGATGACCGCGATCGCCGAGCACGGCGCCGAGGTGCTGCGCGGTCCCGCGGCCCGCATCCGGGCGATCACCGGCGCGGCCGCCGCGCTCGCGAGCGGCGAACTCGTGCTCAGCGTCGGTGACGACGCCGAGGATCAGCGCGCCGCGCTGCTGGCGATGCCCGGCATCGGCCCGTGGACCGCCGACTACGTGCGGATGCGGGTGATCGGCGACCCCGACGTGTTCCTGCCCGGCGACGTCGCCGCCCGCGCCGGGGGAGCGGCGGCGGGACTCCCCGCCGACCCCGCCCCGCTCGCGCTGTGGGCTGAGCGCACGGCGCCGTGGCGCAGCTATCTCACCGCGCACCTCTGGCGCAACGCGCCGGTGAAGCGCAGAACCGCGAAGAAGACCGAGGAGACGAACTCATGACCGCGACCATCCAGACCGTCCAGACCCCTGACGGGCCGTTCACGATCCTCGCCGACGACGAACAGCGCGTGCTGGCATCCGGCTGGACCGATTCCCGCGACGAGATCATCGCGCGGCTCGCGCCGGCGCACCGACCCGCCGAGATCCCCGAGGGCGAGACGGATGCCGCCTCCGCGGTTCGGGCCTACTACGACGGCGACCTCGCGGCGATCGACTCCGTGCCGGTGCGCCAGTTCGGCACCGACCGGCAGCAGAGCGGCTGGGACGCGCTGCGCCGGATCACGCCGGGGGAGCCGCTGACCTATACCGAGTTCGCGATCGCGCTCGGCAATCCGCAGGCGGCGCGGGCGGCAGCATCCGTCTGCGCCCGCAACGCGCCCGCACTGTTCGTGCCGTGCCACCGGGTGCTGCGCGGCGACGGCAGCATGGGCGGCTTCGCCTGGGGCGTCGACGTGAAGCGCTCGCTCCTCGCGAGAGAGGCGGCCTGATCCGGCGCCCTCGGCGACCGCAGCGCCCTCCGCTGACAGCAGCGAAGGGCGCTGCGTCGTGCGGATGCGTCGCCGCGGGAACCGGTTCGGGAATACGCTTGCATCAGCGAGTTCACAGGAATACGCTGGAGGGCTGTCGCGCCGATCGGCCGGCATCGCCGAGTTTCGAGGAGGACACCATGTTCACGATCACCGCTTCGCCGGCCGTCACGGATGTCCCCGGCTCGGTCTACGCTCCCCTTCTGGGCTGAGTACCACCGCAGTCACCGCCTCCACCGACCGGCGGGTGCCCCTCGAGGCATCCGCTTCCTCATCGTCGCCGTAGTTCCGCCCTCTCTTGAGAATCATCGATACGTCACATGTCTGCGTCCCCCATTCCCGAATCTCCTTCGTCATCCCTTTCCACCCCAGCTGCGCTGTGGCGGCTGAAGCCGTTCGTCCAGCCGATCATCGGGCGCCTCGCCGGCGGCGCCGCCAGTGCGCTCGCGGCCGCGGTGCTCGCGCTCATGGTGCCGATCGTGCTCGAGCAGATCATCCGCGGTCCGATCGCGACCGGTAACGTCGCCGCGATCGTCGGAGGTGCGGCGATTGTGCTGCTGCTCGGCCTCGGCGAGGCCGCCATGGTCTGGCTGCGTCGCTGGTTCGTTCTCACCCCGGCCACCGAGGTCGAATACCGCATGCGCGCCGACATCTACGCGCGCCTGCAGACCCTCCCGGTCGCCTTCCACGACCGCTGGGGCTCCGGTCAGCTGCTCAGTCGCATGATGCAGGACATCGGCCTGATCCGCCGCTGGATCGCCTTCGGCCTCATCCTGCTCGTCGTGAACCTGCTGACCATCGTCATCGGCGCCGTGCTGCTGTTCCAGTGGCACTGGCTGCTCGGCACGATCTTCCTCGTCACCGGCATTCCGATGTGGATCCAGGGCTTCCTGTTCGAGAAGCGCTACGGCGTGCTCGCGCGGCAGAGCCAGGACCAGGCCGGCGACCTCGCCACCAGCGTCGAGGAGAGCGTGCACGGCATCCGCGTGCTGAAGGCCTTCGGCCGTGGCAAGCACGCCCTTCGACGCTTCAGCTCGCAGGCCGAGACTCTGCGCGAGACCGAGCTCAGCAAGGCCCGCGCGGTCGGCACCATCTGGTTCTGGCTGGACCTCATGCCGCAGATCGCGTTCGGCCTCAGCCTGCTCACCGGCATCTGGCTGATCTGGCAGGGCCAGATCGACGCGGCGCAGCTGTTCGCCTTCTTCGCGATGGCGACCGTGCTGCGCTGGCCGATCGAGTCGATCGGGTTCCTGTTCTCGTTCATGCTGGATGCTCGCACCGCGACCGACCGCGTGTTCGACATCTTCCAGGAGACGAACACGATCACCGACCCCGAGAATCCGAAGCACATCGCCGCGCCGCGCGGTGAGCTCGCGTTCGAGGGCGCGCACTTCCGCTACCAGGACGCCGGTGCATCCGAGCGCGATCTGCTGGACGGCATCGACCTGGTGCTGCGGCCCGGCGAGACCATGGCGCTCGTCGGTCTGACCGGCAGCGGCAAGACCACGCTCACCACGCTCCCTGCCCGCCTCTACGACGTCACCGGCGGCCGGGTCACGCTCGACGGCGTCGACGTGCGCGACCTGCCCCTGTCGGAGCTGCGCCGGCACATCGCGATGGCGTTCGAGGACGCCACGCTGTTCTCGGCATCCGTGCGCGAGAACGTGCTGCTCGGCCGCGCCGACCTCGACCCGCACAGCGAAGAGGGCGAGCGCGTCATGCGCGAGGCTCTCGACGTGGCGCAGGCCGGGTTCGTAGACTCGCTGCCGGAGGGCACCGAGACGATCATCGGCGAGGAGGGCCTCAGCCTCTCCGGCGGACAGCGACAGCGCCTGGCGCTGGCCCGCGCGGTGGCCGCGGCGCCGAAGGTGCTCGTTCTGGACGACCCGCTGTCCGCGCTCGACGTCGACACCGAGGCACTCGTCGAGGAGGCGCTGCGGCACGTCCTCGCCGAGACCACGGCGCTGATCGTCGCGCACCGGCCCTCGACCGTCGCGCTCGCCGACCGCGTCGCGCTGCTCGAAGCCGGCAAGGTCACCGCGGTCGGCACGCACGCCGACCTGCTGAAGACCAGCGCGCACTACCGTCACGTGATCTCGAGCCTCGAGGCCGAAGAGGCGGCGCGCACGGGAACGATCCCGATCATCACCGAGGAGATGATCGCCGACGCTGGTGCTGAGCGAGCGACAGCGAGTCGAAGTGAAGCATCGGCATCCGAGGAAGAGGAGGTGCAGGCATGACCATCACGGGAACCCAGGGCGAGGACCGCTCGAACTACACCCGCGAGGAGAGCCGGGCCATCCGGCAGCGCTCGCTGCGACTGCTCGGCTCGCTGATCTCGCCACTGCGCGCGCGCATCGCGCTCGCCGCCGTCGTGCTGGTGATCTCCACCGCGCTGCAGGTCGCCGGCCCGATCCTGATCGGCGTCGCGATCGACAAGGCCCTTCCGGTGCTGCTCGAGGAGAACGACTGGATGCCGGCGCTGGTGGTCAGCGGTGTGTACCTGCTGGCCGGTGCCACGGCCGCAGCCCTGATCGGCTGGTACGTCGTCGTGGCCGCGCGCATCACCCAGGCCGTGCTGCTCGACCTGCGCAAGCGCATCTTCCTGCACACCCAGCGGCTCAGCCTCGAGTTCCATGAGTCGTACACGTCTGGCCGCATCATCTCGCGCCAGACCAGCGACCTCGACTCGATCCGCGAGCTGCTCGACGGCGGTCTGAACAACCTCGTCTCGGGTGTGCTGTTCGGCATCTTCACGTTCATCGCCCTCCTGATCGCGGACTGGCAGTCCGGCGTCATCCTGCTGGTCGCCGGCGTGCCGCTGGCGTTCCTGATGCGCTGGTTCTATCAGCGCTCGCAGCTCGTGTACCGCGAGTCCCGCGTCATCAGCGCGAAGGTGATCGTGCAGTTCGTGGAGACGATGACCGGCATCCGCGCCGTGAAGTCGTTCCGCAAGGAGCCGCGTAACGACGAGACCTTCCAGAAGCTCGCCGGTGACTACCGCGACGTCAACCGCCGCTCGATGGTGCTGTTCGGCACCTTCGAGCCCGGTCTGATGGCGGTCGCCGCGCTCACCACGACGTTCGTGGTGCTGTGGGGCGGCATTCGGGTCTCCACCGGCGCGCTCGGCGTCGGCGTGCTGCTGAGTGCGGTGCTGTACGTGCGCAACTTCTTCGCGCCGATGCAGGAGATCGCGATGTTCCTGAACTCCTACCAGTCCGCCACGGCGGCGCTGGAGAAGGTGTCCGGCGTGCTCGAAGAGGTGCCCACGGTGCCCGACCCCGAGAAGCCGGTCGACCTCTGGGAGTCGCGCGGTGGCATCCGCTTCGACGAGGTCACCTTCGGGTACAACGGCGAGAAGACGATCCTGCCGAACTTCTCACTGGACATCCCCGCCGGACAGACGATCGCACTGGTCGGCACGACCGGTGCGGGCAAGTCCACGCTGGCGAAGCTGGTGTCGCGGTTCTACGACCCGACCAAGGGCCAGGTCACGCTGGACGGCGTGGACCTGCGGAGGCTGCACCCGAAGGACCTTCGCCGCGCGATCGTCATGGTCACGCAGGAGGCGTACCTGTTCAGTGGCACTGTCGCAGACAACATCGCACTCGGCAAGCCGGATGCGACGCTCGAGGAGATCCGGGCCGCCGCGCGGGCCGTGGGCGCGGACGGCTTCATCGAGTCGCTGCCCGACGGCTACGCCACCGATGTCAACAAGCGCGGTGGTCGTGTCTCGGCCGGTCAGCGCCAGTTGATCTCGTTCGCCCGCGCCTTCCTCGCCGATCCGGCGGTGCTGATCCTCGACGAGGCGACCGCCTCGCTGGACATCCCGTCGGAGCGCCTCATCCAGGACGCACTGCAGACGCTGCTCGCCGACCGCACCGCGATCATCATCGCGCACCGCCTGTCGACGGTCGCGATCGCCGACCGGGTGCTGGTGATGGAACACGGCCGCATCATCGAGGACGACACCCCCGCCGCGCTGATCGGCGGGACCGGCAAGTTCGCCCAGCTGCACGCGGCCTGGCAGGAGACCCTGGTCTGATGCACGAAGCGGCGGGGCCGAGGCGCCCCGCCGCTTCGCGGCATCCGGCAGGTGCGAACGCCGGTGTGCGGCTTAGCATGAAGGAGTGGACATGCTCCTCGAACTCTGGTGGATCGCGCCGGTCGTCGCCGGCGGGGCGGGTGCTGCCGTGATCGGGGCACGCAGCGGTGGCCGCCGTCGGAAGCGGCTCGGCTTCGACGCCGCGCGGATGCAGCTCGCCGAGGCGCGCACCAGCGCCGTCGCGACCACTGCCGCCCTCAAAGCGACCAGGGCCGAGCTCGCGCACGCGACCGCGGAACGCGGCGCAGGACGGGCCTCCGACGCCGACGTCACCCGCGCGCGACGAGCGCTTCGCGAGGCGGAGCAGCAGGCGAAGGCCGCATCCGCCCTGGTGCGTGCCCGGCGCGCTCGGGTCGCGGCGTCCCGCGCCGAACTCGCCACCCCCGGTGATCCGCTCGAGCGGCTGTGGGCCGCGCACGACGCGCTGAACGTGCGATGGATGGAGTACGAGACCGACCCCGCGCGGGCGATCGCGTTCCCGCAGATGAGCGACGTGAAGGCCCCGGCGACCTCGGCCTTCTTCGCCGCGCAGCTGCGTGCGCGGGATACCCGGCCGGCGGCGGAGGCGAAGCGCGTGACGCCCGCGGAGTTCGCGGCCTATCGCGACGCCGTGACAGAACTGGAGCGGGCTCTCGTCGAGGCCGAGCGTGCCGCGGGCGCGGTGCGCGAGCCGCGCCCCGCGTGGCAGGACACCGCGCATCAGGTCATCGAGCTCGGTGCGGAGGCGATCCGCTCCGTCACCGATCGCACCGTGCGCCGCCGAGAGGACCCGCGCTGACGCTGCTGCTTCCGGGCAACGCGGACTCGCGCGCCGACCGATGGGGGGCGACGAGGCCTCGATGGGGGAGGGGATTCGAGGCCCCGCCGCCGTTCTAGTCGGCGATCCGGATCTCGGCGATGACCTCGGAGTACTCGGTCTCGCCGACGGGCTGGAAGCCCACACGGCGGAAGAACGCCTCCGGGCCCCCTTCTCCGGCTTCATAGATCACGTCCACGTGATCCACGCCACGGTTTCGCGCTTCGGCGAGAAGTGCTTCGACGGCGAACCGTCCGACACCGCGACCCTGGTCGTCGGCGTCGACGTTGATCCGCCACAGAATGCTGCGGAAGTGCTCTTCAAGAGCTTCCGGATCGAAGCTCGCGCTCACGAAACCGACGACCTGATCGCCATCGAGGACCACCCGCTGCCAGGAGGTCTGCGGGTTGATGACGGTTGCTGCGATGCCGTACGAGACAGGCGCGAGGAACTGCTCCTGCCCGGGCTTGAGGGACAGGTTGTTGACCGCGACGATCGTCGCGGCGGAGAGTTCGACCAGGCTCAGTTCCGACATGACCCCAGGCTAGTCCCTTTCGCCTTCCCACCGGCAGACCCAGATATCTCGATATCAAGATATCTCTGCGCACACGGTAAGCTGAGTCGACCCATACCCGTGACGAACGAAGAGGCATGCGGTGACTGACTCCACCATCATCTACACCTACACGGACGAGGCGCCGGCACTGGCAACCGCCTCGTTCCTGCCGATCATCTCCGCCTTCACCGGCAAGGCCGGTATCGAGGTCGAGACGCGCGACATCTCGCTGGCCGGCCGCATCCTGGCCGCGTTCCCGCAGAAGCTCACGCCCGAGCAGCAGGTCGGCGACGCGCTCGCCGAGCTCGGCGGGCTGGCCACGCTGCCCGAGGCGAACATCATCAAGCTGCCGAACATCTCGGCATCCATCCCGCAGCTGAAGGCCGCGATCGCGGAGCTGCAGCAGCAGGGCTACGACGTGCCGGACTACCCGGACGAGCCGTCCTCGCTCGAGGAGAAGGACGTGCGCGCGCGTTACGACCGCATCAAGGGCTCCGCGGTGAACCCGGTGCTGCGCGAGGGCAACAGCGACCGTCGCGCTCCTCTCGCGGTGAAGAACTACGCCAAGAAGCACCCGCACCGCAACAAGCCGTTCGCCGAAGGCTCGAAGACCCGCGTCGCGACCATGGGTCACGACGACTTCAAGAACAACGAGCGCTCCTGGGTCGCGGCGCACGACGACGTCCTCAGCTTCCGTCACACGGCCGCTGACGGCACCGTCACCGTGCTCAAGGAGGGGCTGAAGGTCCTGCCGCGCGAGATCATCGATGCCACCTTCCTGTCGGCGAAGGCGCTGGACGCCTTCCTCGCCGAGACGCTCGAGACCGCCAAGACCGACGACGTGCTCTACTCGGTGCACCTGAAGGCCACGATGATGAAGGTCAGCGACCCGATCATCTTCGGCCACGTGGTGAAGGCGTTCTTCAAGGACGTGTTCGCGCAGTACGGCGAGCAGCTCACCGCTGCCGGCCTCAGCGCGAACGACGGGCTCGGCTCGATCCTGAACGGGCTGTCCGGTGTCGCCGGCGGCGACGAGATCGCTGCCGCGTTCGACAGGGCGATCGCCGAGGGCCCCCGCCTCTCGTACGTGAACTCCGACAAGGGCATCACCAACCTGCACGTGCCCAGCGACGTCATCGTGGATGCCTCGATGCCGGCGCTGGTCCGGAACGGCGGCAGGCTCTGGGGCAAGGACGGCGGTGAGGCGGACACCCTGGCCGTCATCCCGGACTCGTCCTACGCCGGCGTCTACCAGGCCGTGATCGACGACGTGATCGCGAACGGACCGCTCGACCCGGCCACGATCGGCACCGTGCCGAACGTCGGCCTGATGGCGCAGGCGGCCGAGGAGTACGGCAGCCACGACAAGACGTTCGAGATCGCCGCGGACGGCATCGTGCAGGTGCTCGACAGCGAGGGCACCGTGCTCATCGAGCACGAGGTCGGCAAGGGCGACATCTGGCGCGCCACGCAGACCAAGCACATCCCGATCATGGACTGGGTCAAGCTGGCCGTCACCCGCGCCCGTGCCACCGGCGTCCCGGCCGTGTTCTGGCTGGACGCGAACCGCTCGCACGACGCGCAGATCATCGCCAAGGTGCACCAGGGGCTCGCGACGCTCGACACGCACGGCCTGACGCTGACGATCCTCGCTCCTGAGGAGGCGACCCGGTACACGCTGGCCCGCATGCGTCACGGCCTGGACACCATCTCGGTGACCGGCAACGTGCTGCGCGACTACCTGACCGACCTGTTCCCGATCCTCGAGGTCGGCACCAGCGCCAAGATGCTCTCGATCGTCCCGCTGCTCGCCGGCGGCGGACTGTTCGAGACCGGCGCGGGCGGTTCGGCCCCGAAGCATGTGCAGCAGCTGGTGCAGGAGAACTACCTGCGCTGGGACTCGCTGGGCGAGTTCTTCGCCCTCGCCGCCTCGCTCGAGCACTTCGCCGACGCGGAGGGCAACGAGAAGGCGCGCATCCTGGCTGAGACGCTGGATGCCGCCACCGGCACCTTCCTCGAGGAGGACCGTTCGCCCGGCCGTGCGCTCGGCACGATCGACAACCGCGGCAGCCACTTCTACCTGGCCCTGTACTGGGCGCAGGAGCTGGCGAAGCAGACGAAGGACGCCGAGCTGGCGGCCGCGTTCGCCCCGGTTGCCGAGAAGCTGGCCGCAGACGAGGCGACGATCGTCGCCGAGCTGAACGCCGCGCAGGGCTCGGCCGCCGACATCGGCGGCTACTACCGTCCGGACGCCGCGAAGGTGGACGCCGTGATGCGTCCCTCCGCGACGCTGAACGCGGTGATCGACGCGATCTGAGCGCCACTCAGCAGAAACGCTGCGGCCCGGCATCCGAGAGGATGCCGGGCCGCAGCGTTTGAGAGGGCTGACTACTTCTGCACCGTGACTTCGAAGCCGTCCGGTGCCCAGTCGTACACCCACTTGGCAGCCGACTCAGTCATGTTCACGCAGCCGTGGCTCATGACGTTCCCGAAGTTGTTGTGCCAGTACGTGCCATGGAATGCCTGGTTGCCGTTGAAGTAGGTGACCCACTTGACGTCCTTGGTGACGTAGGTCTCGCCGACCATGTCCTGCATCGCCACGTGCGCGCGGATCCGGAAGTGCCCCTGGCGGGTGTCGAAGCCGGGCTTCCCTGTGGAGACCGCCCAGTCGCGGACGAGCTTGCCGTTCTCGTAGAAGTAGGCGTGCTGCTGCGACAGGTCGACGACTGCGTGGCGGTACAGCGGAGTGGTCTCGAAGGGCGTCTCGTTGACCGTCAGTGCGTACGCGCCGTTGCCCTGGCCGAGCTGGGCGGCGAAGGCCGCAGCGATGCCGGCGGTGCTTCCGAGCGCGCGTCCGGTCTGCCCGTCGGTCAGCGAGCGGAGCACTTTGCCGTTCGAGTCGACGACGGTGGTCGCGTTGACAGGGGCTCGGTCGACAGCGCCGGGCAGCGTCGCGACGGTCTCCTGGATGGCGCCGGCGTCGGCGTCGATCACGAGGTCGCCGTCGACGGGGGTCACGGACAGCCAGCTGGCGGCGACAGCGGGGGCGACCGGGACGGTGCGCTCCTCGCCCACGTAGAAGCCGATGGTCGGCAGCATCTCGTTGAGCTTCGCCGCGGCGGCGCTCGCCTCGTCGTCGGTGATGTCAGCCGGAACCGGGGTGCCCGTGGCGTCGAACTCTGCGGAGGACTTCCCATCGGCGACGGCCGCGACGAAGGCCTTGGTCAGGGCATCGAGGTCGAGGCCGGTTCCGTCGGTGGCCGGGGTGACGGTGTAGGTGCCGGACGCGGCGTCGAAGGTGACGGCGGCGTCGACGCCGTCCTTATAGCTCGCCGGCACGGCGGCGCGGAGCGAGCGGTCGGCGGCGTCCGGGTCGAGCGTGATGTCGGCTTCGATCGGATCGCCGGCCCAGGCGCCCAGGTTCCACATCGGGTGCGCGGCGAAGGCCGCTTCGGCGAGGGCCTTGGCATCGGTGTCCACGCCGAGGGACGCGCCGTTGACCGTGGCATCCGACCCGGCCCCGGTGAGGACGATCTCGGTGTCGGCGAGGTGCGAGCTGATCGCATCCGCGGCCATGCCGGCGGTCATCCCGCCCACCGGGATGCCGGCGACGGTGGTGCCGGGTGCGATGAGGATCGTCGAGGCTCCGGCTGCGGCGAGCAGGAGAGCTCCGGCGCCGATGCCGATCCACAGGCCGAGGTGGTGCTTCTTCGGCGCCGGCTGCGAGGGTGCCCATTCGAGGTGCGAGGCGCCATCTGATGGCGGCAGCGCATCCGTCAGCGGAACCGTCGGCGCAGCGTCGCCTGCGACGATGTTCTGCGCGCCAGTGTTCGGTGCAGAAACAAGATCGGTCACGAACTCACCCCCCGTGTCTTCGGACAACCCTCCAGCATCAATGATAAAGGACGGACGATAACGAGGGGGCAACGGTCGAGGGCGGATGCCGCATGATGCGACATCCGCCCTCGACGTTTCCTGCAGGTCAGGCCGTGCAGAGCTCGGTGAGCGCCTTCACCGAGTCGTTCAGGTCGCCCGTCAGCGTGCTGATGTCGGACGCGGCAGAGGTGTCGCCGTCGACGACGACCTTCTTGAACACGTCGCGCAGCTGCGCGTAGGAGTCGTGGAAGTCGGAGACGGCAGCCTTGACCTCGGGGTTGGTGACCGTGTCGGATGCTTCGCCGAGGCTGTCGACGAGGGTGGTGAGGGCATCGATGGTGCCCTGCGGGTCGCTGGCGGCCTTCGACATGTCGATGTCCTGCAGCCCGCTGGTGGCGGCGGAGACCTTGTCGGTGGCGACCTTGCAGGCGTCGGCGACGGACTGCTCGGACGTCTTAGGCGCCTCCTTGGAGGCCGAGCTCGACTTGTCCGAGCTGGAGTCGGACGCAGGAGCGCCAGAGCAGGCGGTGAGGCCCAGGACCGCGACGGCGGCGATGGCGAGTGCGGCGATACGACGGTTCATCAGGTACGTTTCCCTCCCGCGCGGGGTGTCTCCCCGCGCAAACGAACGGCGCCAAGTCAACCACAGGTGACCCGGGCGCTGGAAAACGGCGGCGGCTAGTAGCTTTGTCAGATGCCCTTACTCTTCCCTCTGCCGGCTGTCGGAACGGCGGACACATGCTTCTGAGCAGCGTGCTCGCCGCGTCCGGACAGGTCAGGGTCTTCCGCGCAGCCACAGTGGTCGACGGCACCGGAGCGCCGCGGTATCTCGCGGATGTCGCAGTCGAAGGGGCGCGGATCGTCGGCATCCGGCGTCCGGGCGATGCCGACCCGATCGAGGCGCCGGAGAGAGCGGTCGAGACGGATGCCGCCGGCCTGGTGCTCGCCCCCGGGTTCATCGACCTCAGTCTGCAGCCTGCCGACGGCGTCGCACCTGACGAGAGGATCCGTCGGGGCGTCACGACTGCGACGGTAGGTGCGCACGGTGCCGGTGCGCCGTCGGCCGGGAACACCGTGATGCTCGTGCGGCTCGGCGACCTGCGCAGGCGCGCGCTGGGTGCGGTGGAGCGGCCCGCGACCGCCGCCGAGATCACGGAACTGCAGCGGATGCTGGGGGAGGAGCTGGACGGCGGAGCCGCGGGACTCGCGTCCGGGACGCAGGCCGACGCCGCCGAGCTCGAGGCTCTGCGTCGCGTCGTCGCAGAGCGCGGCGGTCTCTGGGCGCCGGACGTGGATGAGAGCGAACCCGTGGAACTCCGGAGTTCACTCACCCTGGAGGAGGCCGTGCATCGGCGGTCCCGCATCCCTGCCGAGCGCCTCGGCCTGCACCTCGGCGACACGCCGCGTGGTGTGATCCGCGAGGGCGCCGCCGCCGATCTGGTGCTGCTCGACCCCGAGACGTTCGACGACCGGGGCGCCGCGCCGACCGGCATCCGCGAGGTGCTCGTGTCCGGCGTGCCCGTGCTGACGGCCGGCGAGACCACCGGGGCCACGCCGGGGCGGGCGCTGCGCATGCCGCCCCCGCCGCATCGGGCGACGGTGCCGCGGACCGCTCACGAGATCGACTCCGATGCGGCGCCGTTCGTGCTGCACGCCGGCACCGCGGTCCATCCGCAGGATGGGCTGCAGGGTATCGCCGGGTTGCTCCGCGACGCGCTCGGCCTGGGCGAGGCGGATGCCGCGCTGCCCGCCATCGCACTGCGGGTCGACTCCGCGGTCGGGGGACCCGAGGCGTTCCGCATCCGCGTGGGCGCCTCCGGCATCGACGTCGCCGGGGGCTCGGCGGAGGGCGTGTTCCGCGGGACGACCGTGCTGCGACAGCTGTGCGATCCGGAGCGCGCAGTCGGCAGCCGCCTCCCCGCAGGAACGTGGTGGGGGGAGCCTGCATTCGGCTGGCGCGGGCTCATGCTCGACGTGGCCCGGCATTTCCGTCCCGTCGACGAGGTGCGGCGGATGATCGACCTGCTCGCCGCTCATCACCTGAACGTGCTGCATCTGCATCTCTCCGACGACCAGGGCTGGCGCTTCGAGGTGCCGGGCTATCCTCGGCTCACCGAGGTCGGAGCGGTACGGCAGGCCACCCAGCTCGGACACGGCCCGCTGGCCACCGTGGAGCCCGGCGTGCACGAGGGGTTCTACCGGGCCGAGGAGATCCGGGGCCTGGTCGCCTACGCGGCCGAGCGGTTCGTGACGGTCGTTCCCGAGGTGGAGCTGCCTGGCCATGTGCAGGCCGCACTCGCCGCCTATCCCGAACTCGGCAACACCGACGTCTCGGGGTCGCCGGAGGGCGCTTGGGAGCGGTTCGGCGTGAACCGGCGCGTTCTGGCGCCGACCGAGGCATCCCTCGCCTTCGGCCGTGCCGCGATCGATGCGCTGTGCGAACAGTTCGACGCGGAGTGGATCGGCATCGGTGGAGACGAGGTGCCGACCGACGAATGGGCGGCCAGTCCCGCGGCGCACGAGCGGATGCGGGAGCTCGGCCTCTCGTCGCCGGAGGAGGTGCAGCCGTGGTTCACCCGGGCGTTCGTCGCCCACGTCCGCTCGCACGGGCGCACGGCGCTGGCCTGGGACGAGGTGCTGGCGGGCGACGTGCCCGAGGGCGTGCGTGTGCTCGCCTGGCGCGGCCCGGTCGCGATGGCGGAGGCGCTGCGTCGCGACATCCCCGTGGTGGCCTGCCCCGATCTGGAGGTCTACCTGGACTACCCGCAGTCGGACTCGGAGGACGAGCCGATCCGGGTCGGTCCTCCGCTGCCGATCGAGCGCGCGTACACCCTGCGCGTGCCGGACGGCGCCGAGGGCGGCCAGGCGAACGTGTGGAGCGAGCACCTGCCGACCCGCGACCGGGTGGACTTCGCGGTGTTCCCGCGACTCTGCGCGATCGCGGAGCGACTGTGGGAGGGGGGAGAAGCGCCGTCGGTCGACGGGTTCGCGCAGCGGCTGCCCGTGCAGCTGCGCCGGCTCGCCGCAGCCGGCGTGCAGTACCGCCCGCTGGACGGTCCGACGCCCGCGCAGCGCCGTCCCGGAGTCCCTGGTAAGCCGTTGACCCTCGCCCAGCGGGAGGCGATCGTGGCGGACCTCGTCGCGGGTCTGTCGACCCCGCGCGCCGGCGGTCCTGCCGCTGGTGGCGGCGGATCAGAGTAAAGTAACGTTTCGGTAACCGTGATCGTCCACGTAGGCGACCAGGGTTGCGAAAATTTTGTTCGTAAGGTCTACTAACAAACATGTCCGAACCGGATGAGCTGCGCACGCCGACGTCGATGGATCACCTCGGCGCACCGGCGCACGCCTTCGGACCCGTGCGGCGACTCCGGTCCCGTGCCAAGGTTCTCCCCGAGCACGCCCGCGGGCACAACCGCGCCCTCGTCCTGCAGACGCTCTACCACTCCGGGGCGATGAGTCGTGCGGACCTGTCCCGCGAGACCGGCCTGACCCGGGTGACGATCTCCGATCTGGTCGCCGAGTTCATCGCCGACGGCATCGTCGTCGAGATCGGCGTGCGCGAGACCGTCGGCCCGGGCAAGCCGCCGATCCTCGTCGACATCGATCGCGGTGGACACCAGATCATCGGCATCGACCTCTCCGGCCCGACGCACTTCGACGGTGCCGTGATGAGCCTGGACGGCGACGTCGTCGAGCGACGCACGGTGACCAGGCCCGAGGGCAAGGACGGCGACGCGGCCTACGCGGCCACGCTGGCGCTCGCCCGCGAACTGGTGGCGGCATCCAGCCGGCCGCTGCTCGGCGTGGGAATCGGCGCACAGGGCATCGTGCGGTCCGACGGCGTCGTGCTCAGCTCGCCCAACCTCGGCTGGCACGGGTTCCCGCTCGAGGCCCGCCTCGGCCTCGACCTCGATCTTCCCGTCATCGTCCGCAACGACGCCAACGCCGCCGTCCTCGCCGAGTACACCTTCGGCGAGGAGCGCAGCGACTTCATGCTCATCAAGATCGGACGCGGCGTCGGCGCCGGCCTGATCACCGGCAGCCAGCCGCTGCTCGGCAGCCGCTTCGCCGCGGGGGAGATCGGCCACGTCGTGGTCGGCACCGACGGCGGACCGCGCTGCGTCTGCGGCAAGGAGGGCTGCCTCGAGGCCTGGGTCAACGTCACCCGCCTGACGGCAGCGATCGAGGAGGAGCCGTCCGCCCGCGACGACATCCTCCGCGATGCCGGTGCGCGGATGGCCATCGGCATCGCACCGATCGTCGCCGCACTCGACCTGTCCGACATCGTCCTGTCCGGACCGCCTGAACTGCTCGGCGACGTCCTCATCGACGCGGCGATCGACACCCTGCGCGCGCGCACCCTGGAGGGGATCTTCGACGATGTCGCCATCCGTCTCACCCACCAAGACGACATCGTGCTGCGCGGTGCCGCGGTGATGGTCCTGTCCGGTCAGCTGGGAGTCTCGTAGATGGTGGCAGGCATCGCCCGGCTGGAAGGCCGGGCCATACGAGTGGGCCTTGATGTCGGCGGAACCAAGACGGATGCCGTTGCCGTGGACGACTCGGGGGAGATGCTCGGGCGCATCCGCCGGCCCACCGGATGGGGACCGGACGCGGTCGTGCAGGGCATCCTCGATACCACCTTCGCCCTCGCCGACGAGGCGGGCTTCAGCACCGCCGACATCCGCTCGGTCGGCGTCGGCATCCCCGGCATGGTGGACAGCGCCACGGGCCGCGTGCTGCACGCCGTGAACCTCGGGGTCGAGTCGCTCGACATCGCCGAGCGCGCCCGCCCGGTGCTCGACGCGCCGTTCGCCGTCGAGAACGACGTCAAGGCCGCCGCGCTCGGCGCAGCCTCGCTGCGCGGCGGCGACGCCTCCATGGCGTACCTCAACCTCGGCACCGGCGTCGCCGCCGGGGTCATCACCGACGGCCGCATCTGGCGCGGCGTGCACGGCAGCGCCGGTGAAGTGGGACACATCTCGGTCGATCCGCACGGTCGCGTGTGCGGCTGCGGCCAGCGCGGCTGCGTCGAGACGCTGTGCGGCGGCGGGGCACTGGCGCGGGCGTGGGGACGCCCGGGCGAGCTGCCCGTGCTGGACATCTTCGATGCAGCAGAGGCGGGTGACCCCGTGGCCGTGGGGCTCCGTGCCGACCTCGCCAGGGGCGCGGCGGCCGCCGTGCGCATCCTGGTGCTCTCGGTCGACGTCGAGACCGTCGTCATCGGTGGCGGGCTGACCGCGCTCGGCGCGCGGCTGGAGAGCGACATCATGCAGGCGCTGCGCGCGGATGCCGAGAGCTCGGCGTTCATGCGCTCGTTGCACCTCGATGAGAGAATCGAACTGCTGCCGACCGGATCGCCGGTCGCGGCCCTCGGTGCCGCCCTGCTGGTCGCGGCACCGGCCGAGTTCCCCATCCCCCTGAAGGAGACCGCCGCTCATGGCTGAAGTCGTCATCGTCGAGAACGCCGCCGCCGCCGGCGCCCTGGTCGCCGAGGAGATCATCGAGCTGCTGGACCGCAAGTCCGACGCCGTGCTGGGGCTGGCGACCGGCTCCACGCCGCTGGGCGTCTACCAGGCGCTCGCGCAGCGCGTGGAGGGGCGCGACCTGTCGCAGGTGCGCGGCTTCGCCCTCGATGAGTACGTCGGCCTCGACCCCGCGCACCCCGAGAGCTACCGGTCGGTGATCACGCGCGAGGTCGTCGAGCCGCTCGGGCTCGACCCGGCCCGCGTGCGCGTGCCGAACGGTTCGGACGAGACGATCCAGCACGCCGGCGCCGACTACGAGGCCGCGATCGAGGCCGCGGGCGGAGTGGACCTGCAGATCCTCGGCATCGGCACGGACGGGCACATCGGCTTCAACGAGCCTGGCTCGTCGTTCGCCTCGCGCACCCGCGTGAAGACGCTGACCGAGCAGACCCGCGAGGACAACGCGCGGTTCTTCGACTCGATCGACCAGGTGCCGCGGCACTGCATCACGCAGGGACTGGGCACCATCCTGCGCGCCAGACACCTCGTGCTGCTGGCCTTCGGCGAGGGCAAGGCGCAGGCGATCGCCGACGCCGTCGAGGGCCCGGTGTCGGCCATCCTCCCGGCATCCGCCATCCAGCTGCACGAGCACGCGACGGTCGTCGTCGACGAGGCCGCGGCGTCGAAGCTCAAGCTCGCGGACTACTACCGCTACACCTACGCGAACAAGCCCGCCTGGCAGGGCATCTGACCCACGACCCTGCTGGGACCCACCTCGGAGGGGAGGAGGGCGGGGGATCAGCCCCAGGCGATCGGGAGCAGGTGCTCCTCGCTGAGCGGCGCCAGCGGCAGGCCGCCCTGCTCAGCCTCGGTGATCCAGCGCAGTTCGGCGAGCTCGGCCTGCACGACGACCTCGCCCGGCTCGGCGGTCATGGCGAACGCGGTCGCGACCACGCGGTGACCGGGTTCGTTGGCGGCATCAGACACGAAGGTGCCCAGCGGACGCAGCTGATCCTGGAACACCACGAGACCCAGCTCCTCCCTCAGCTCGCGCACCAGCGTCTCGGCCGCCGTCTCGCCGGCCTCGG
Organism: Microbacterium sp. MAH-37; assembly: GCF_009758255.1. GTDB lineage: Bacteria > Actinomycetota > Actinomycetes > Actinomycetales > Microbacteriaceae > Microbacterium. The sequence continues at coordinate 445,554 of NZ_WSEN01000006.1, read as the reverse complement.
GCTTGCCGCCGGGTTGCATGAAGCGCTCGGTGCCCGTCTTGCGCACCAGCAGGGCGCGTCCTTCGCTGTCGGTGATGACGGCCGCGCTCACGTGGATGTCAGTCATGGGGAGCGAACACCTTTCCTGGGTTGAGAATGCCCTGCGGGTCGAAGACGCGCACGATCTGCCGCTGCAGCTCCCACTGGTCGTCGCCGAGCTCCTCGGCCAGCCAGCGGCTCTTCAGCGTGCCGATGCCGTGCTCGCCGGTCAGCGTGCCGCCCAGGCGCAGAGCGGCGCGGAACAGCTCGCCGGCGGCGTCCCAGATGCGTGGCGGCACCACGTCGCCGTCGATGACGAAGTTCGGATGGAGGTTGCCGTCGCCGGCGTGCGCCACCGTCGGGATGCGGATGCCGTAGGCCTGCTCGATCCTGGCGATCTCGTCGAACATCGCCGGCATCGCGCTGCGCGGCACCGAGACGTCCTCGATGAGCGTGGTGCCGAGGCTCGCCATCGCGGCGTGCATCGAGCGGCGGATCGCGAGCAGCCGCTCGCCCTCCTCGGCATCCGCGCTCCAGGCGACCTCGCCGCCGGCGGCGAGGAGCACGTCGGCGATCCGCTGCGCCTCGGCGAGGGCCGCGGGGCCGTCGGTGCGGATGGTCAGCTGCGCGGCACCGGGCACCGGCGCGGGAAGCCCGAGCAGGGCGTGCACGGCCTCGAGGCTCGAGGCATCCATGAGCTCCATGATCGCGGGCTGCACGCCGGCGGCGGTCACTGCGGCGGATGCCGCGGCGGCGGCGCGCACTCCGGGGAAGATCGCGGCGAGCGTGCAGACCTCGCCCTCGATGCGGCGGCGCAGCCGCAGCGTCGCGCCCACGACCACGCCGAGCACGCCCTCGGAGCCGATCACCAGTGAGGTGAGGTCGAGGCCGGTGACGCCCTTCACCGAACGGTGGCCGAGATGCAGCAGCCGGCCGTCGGCGAGCACGAGGTCGACGGCCAGCACCGCGTCTCGGACCACTCCGTACTTCGCGCACAGCAGGCCGCCGGCACCCGTTGCGATGTTGCCGCCGACGGTCGAGATCTCGCGACTGGCGGGATCCGGTGCCCACCAGAGGCCGTACCGGTCCAGTTCGGCGTTCAGGTCGGCGTTCAGGATGCCCGGTTCGACGACGGCCAGCAGATCGTCGGGGCGCACCTCGAGGATGCGGGTCATCCCGCCCAGGGAGAGCACGATCTCGCCGGCGCCGGCGTTCGCCGCACCCGCCAGACCTGTGCCGGCCCCGCGGACGACGACGGGGGTGCCGGTCGCCGTGGCGATGCGCATCGTCTGCTGCACGTGCTCGACGGTCTCTGCGTGCACGACGGCCAGCGGCCGGCCCTGCGCGGCATGACCGGAGCGGTCGGAGCGGACGGCCTCGAGTGTGGCCGGATCGGTGTCGACCAGTCCGCCCAGCGCCGCGCGGAGCCGCTCCAGCGCGGTCATGACAGCGCGCGGCGCCCGGAGATCAGTCCCGCGCCGACGGCGACCACGGCGAAGGCGATGCCCGCCCAGCCCTGGCCCATCGCCCACCAGGCGAGGGTGACGCCGACGTAGATGAGCAGCTCGACGACGGCCCGCAGGAACGGATGCAGCCGCAGCACGGGCTTAGGCGACAGGAACAGCGCCCACACCACCAGCACGATCACAGGCAGCCCGATGCCGAACACGAGGTTCATCGGCAGCGGCCAGGACACGAAGCCCCACAGTCCGAGGGAGAACAGGGCGACGATCAGCACGATCGCGCGGACGATCTCGAGCGGGGTGATGTTCGGGCGGTTCACGCCCGGAACGGCGGCGGAGTCCTGCGGCATGCCTCAAGTCTAGTTCGTGGCTCCCGGGCCGAACGGTCGCCGGCGGGCGGCGCGCAGCGCCGGGGACGCGACGGAGACCGGCGCCTCTTCACGAGGATCGCGCGCGGCGAGGGATCAGTCGACGGGCACCGGGTCGGTGGATGCGACGGCCTGATCGGCGGGTGCGGCTTCGTCCGCCTCCGTGACCGCCGCGGCCTCCGTGACCGAGGCATCCTCCACGATCGCCGTCGGTTCGGGGACGACCGCGGGGTCGGACGCGGGTGCAGGCACGTCTGCGGGAGACGGCGCGGGTGACTGTGCCTCCGGGGCGGTCGAATCCTCCGGAGCGGGCTCGGGAGCCTGCTCACCGGGCGGGAGGTCGGGGACGGTGCCTGTCCAGCCCAACTGGGCGAGGGAGAGGTGCAGCCATGCCCCGGGTGCGTTGTCGACCGTCGCCCGGAGGGCGACGTCGGCGTTCGGCTTCAGGTGCCCGGCGGGAATGACGAGGTCGATCAGGCCGAGGCCCGAGTCGCCGAGCACCGTCCTGGCGCTGAGCCCCGGTGCACCGTCGACCATCGCCTGCACGGTCGCCCCGGGAACGCCGCCGACCGGGATGGAGGCGTGCACCTGCCCGTCGGCGTCGCGCCAGAACGTCGCCGGCCCCTGGGAGAGCGCGGGCGTTCCGGGGTCGGTGCCGGGGTCCGTCCCGGGATCGGTGCCCGGGTCTGTACCCGGATCCGTGCCTGGATCCGTGCCCGGATCGGTCGGATCCGTGGGGTCGACGGGCGGCGTCGTGGGCTTCGCGGTCTCGGCAGGCGCCGGCGCGAGGACGGCGGGGGAGTCCGGGGCGGCGAACACGTCCGCATCGGCGTCGCCGGCCGGGGGCTCCGTCGGAAGAGGAGCATCAGGCTGCTGCTCGTCATCGACCTCGATCACGATCGGCTGCTTGCCGAGCACGGACTGGTCGGGCGAGACCTCGGACGAGATCGACGACGGGTCGTCATCGCCCGCGGAGGGCTGCGAGGTCGCGGGCGAGGCGTTCATCATTCCGGGGACGACCGCGACGGCGGCCACGACACCCGCGACGAGGAGCGCAGCCGAACCGGCGCCGACGAGCGCGCCGATACCCCCGATCGATCCACCGGACGCCCCGGAGCCTCCTGCACCTGCGGCCGATCCGCCGGCTTGACCGGAGCCGGCCAGTCCGGCGCCTGCGCCTGCGACGACCGCGCCTTCGACGACGCCGGAAGGCATGGCGGCGAGTGCGACGATCGGGGTGCCGCCGCCCTGCAGCGCGGCGAGGTACCCGCCGGCGCCTGCCACGCCCAGCACGAGGGGCAGCAGCACGAGGGCGAGCCGGCTGGAGACGTCCTTCGCCTCGGCGGCGACGATCATGCAGCGCGCACAATCGTCGAGATGCGCCTCGAGCCGACTGCGGTCGCGCACGCCGAGGTTGCCGCGCGAGTAGGCGCCGAGATGCTCGATCGTCCACTGGCAGTCGGAGCCCGGCTCGGCGCTGCGCAGGTGCGCCTGGATCCACGCCTCGCGCAGTCCCTCACGGGCGCGGAACGCGAGCTGGGAGACCGCTCCGGCCTTCATGCCGAGCAGCGGCGCGACCTCGGCCGGCTTCATCTGCTCGATCTCGGAGTACCAGAGCACCTCCTGCCAGCGGGAGGGAAGACTGCGGAACGCCTGCGCGGTGAGACCGCGGTCGAGCGCCTCCTCGGCCGCCTGATCGGTGCTGGACGGATCGGCGACGGCGTCGAGCTCGTCGATCGCGGTCTCGCGACGCGAACGGCCCCAGGCCGCGGCGGTGTTGCGGATGCTGGTGAACAGATAGGCGCGGAACGAGCCGTTCGGTCCGCCGCCCTTCAGGATCGCCTGGTAGATGCGGGCGTAGGACTCCTGCACGAGGTCGTCGGCGTCGATCGTGGAGGTGATCGAGCGGGCGACCGCCATCCCGGACGGATAGTGCCGACGCCAGAGTTCGCCGAACGCTTCGGCATCACCCGAGCGGGTGCGGAGGACGAGGTCGGCGTCTGCCGTCAGTTCGTCGGTGGTGTCGTCGTGCACAGATCTTTCCAAGGCTGTCGGTGCTTCCCGGACCGCGGGAGCGGGTTCACAGGAAGAGACGCGTGAACTCCGGATCTGTCACGCGCCTCACCCATTCTGACCCCAACTCCACGATTCGGAAAGCCCCTGTGGACAAGTCGGGACAACTCCCGGCGACTGCGGATCAACCTCTCGGGAAAGTTTCTGCGGAACCCGCGTAATGAATCGCGTGGACCGTCGTCTCATCCGTAGAGCATGTCGCACGTGCCACCGGGGGGCGGTGCGGACGACAGCCGGTGAAGGGTAACTCGCCGGTCCGGTGGGCTCGGGGTCCTCGGGGGAGGAGCTCCCGAGCCCCGCCGGCTCTCAGGTTTTGGGGACCTGACCCGAACAGGGGCAGAGGCCGTCGCTACTGGGGGCGACGGCCTCTTCTGTTTTCTGAGGCATGTCAGCGCGCGGAGCGCGCGCCGGTCCAGACGCTCACGACCCGGAGGTCCGCGTCCAGGAGCACCGCGTCGCCGAGCATCCCCGGGCGAAGAGCGCCGAGCTCCTCGCCGAAGCCGATCGCCGCGGCGGGAGTCTCGGTGAGGGCGCGCACGGCGTCCGACAGGGTCGCACCGGCCGCGACGGCGTTGCGCAGCGCGGCATCCTGCGTCAGCGTCGAGCCGGCGATCGAGCCGGAGTCGACCCGAGCGACGCCGTCGAGGACGGTGACGTGCAGTCCGCCCAGCGAGTACTCGCCGTCGACGGAGCCCGCCGCCGCCATCGAATCGGTGATCAGGGCCACGCGGCCCGGCGCCTCGTCGAAGAGCAGCTTGGTGACGTGCGGATGCAGGTGGATGTTGTCGACGATCGCCTCCAGCGTCACCCGGTGGTCCGCGGCCGCGGTGAGCACAGGACCGGGATCGCGGTGGTGGATCGGCCGCATCGCGTTGAAGGCATGGGTGAGGATCGACGCGCCGGCGTCGAACGCCGCGCGGACAGTGTCGTCATCGGCATCCGTATGCCCGACGGCGGCGACGGCACCGCTCGCGACGACGACGCGCACCGCTTCGAGTCCGCCGGGGATCTCCGGCGCGATCGTCATCTGCCGCACTGTGCCGCGGCCGGCGTCGAGCAGCCGCTGCACGTCGCCGGCGGTGGGCTCCCTGAGCAGCTCGGGGTCGTGTGCGCCCTTGTGGCCCGGGTCCAGGAACGGGCCCTCCAGATGGCTGCCGAGGATGTCGGCATCCGTCTCGCGCAGGTCGGCGATCTCGGCGACCCGCGCCGCAAGGGCGTCGAGCGAGCCGGTCACCAGCGAGACGACCGCCCTGGTGGTGCCGTGCGAACGGTGCATGTCACGCGCGGTGCGGATGGCGGCGACGCCGTCGTCGAACGTCGCACCAGCGCCGCCGTGACCGTGGATGTCGATGAAGCCCGGTGTGAGGATCGCGCCGGGGCCGGCCGCCTCGGATGCGTCGACGACGGTGCCGGCCTCGGGCCGCTCCGCGCCGACTCCGAGCTGTGAGACCCGGCCGTCCTCGAAGAGCACCCAGGCGTCGTCGACGATGAATCCGTCGTTCACGAGTCGTGCGGAGTGGATCAGGAGCGAACCCTCCGCCGAGCTGTGCGTCATGCCCATGCGATCTCCTCAGAACGGGTGAACTCGATACCCGAAGCCTCCCACGCGGGGGCGAGGCCCGCGACCCGCGCCCGGAACGAGTCCCAGGTGCGCTCGGCGCCGTCCTTCGGCGACCAGGCCGTCTCGGCGTGCGCGGCGATGCGAGGGAACACCAGGGTGTCGGCGGCCGCGATGGTCGTCACCGTCTCGGTCCACAGCGGGGCCTCGACGCCGAGGATCGCGTCGTCGGCCAGGCCGGGCACGACGGCGGTCGGCTCCCACTCGTAGGCGGCGCGCACCGGCACGATCCCGGCCCAGACGAGGCCGAGCGGGAAGTCCGGCGTGGGCTTCATGTCGAGGTAGGCGCGGTCGGACGGCGACATGATCAGCGCGCCACCGCGCTCGACGAAGTGCTCCGCCTCCTCTGCGTGCGACCCCTTCGGCTCGACGCTGCCCCAGTACTGGCCGATCGTGCCCTCGGCGATCCCGGTGACGGCGCCCGCCTCGTGCCAGGCGACCGGGGTCTTGCCGGTGTCGGCGGCGATGCGGCTGACCCGCTCGAAGAACAGGGCGAAGTCCGCGGCGGGGGTGCCCAGACACTCGTCGCCACCGATGTGCAGGTACGGGCCGGGGGTGATCTCGGCGACCTCGCGCAGCACGTCGGTGATGAAGTCGTAGGTGCGCTCCTCGTGGATGCGCACCGAGGAATGCCCCACCGCGGCCCCGCGGTAGTACTCCCCGTGGACGGGCAGCGGGCTGCCGAGAGCCGCCTGCTCGGCGATGGACTGCTCGCTGAGCCAGGGCTCCTCGACGAGGTCGGGGTAGGCGATGCCGACCGCATGCGTGTGGCCGGGCAGATCGATCTCCGGCACGACGGTGACGTGCCGCTCCGACGCGTACGCGAGGATCTCGCGGTACTGGTCCTTCGTGAAGAATCCGCCCGCGCCGCCGGTGGTGTCGCTGCCGGAGGCGCGCTCGGTCAGCAGCGGCCAGGAGTCGATCTCGAGGCGCCACCCCTGGTCGTCGGTCAGATGCAGGTGCAGGTGGTTGAACTTCAGGTCCACGGCACGATCGATGTAGGCCTTGACAGCGTCGACCCCGAAGAAGTGCCGGGCGACGTCGAGCATCACCCCGCGGTAGGCGAAGCGCGGGGCGTCCTCGATGCGCACCCGGGGCACGGCCCAGCCGGCATCCGAATCGTGCAGCAGCTGCAGCAGGGTGCGGGTGCCGTAGAACAGCCCGGCGGCGTCCGCGCCGGTGATCCGGATGGCGTCGCCGAGCGCGTCGAGGACGTATGCCTCTGCGGCGCCCGCCGCCGGATCGACGGACAGCACGATCTCGGCATCCGTTCCCTCGCCGACGACCTGCGATCGGACGCCGGTGCGCGCGACCAGTGCGTCGCGCAGCAGGCCGGCGACGCCGGCGTCGCCGGAGATGCGGGCGGATGCCAGGGGGATCACCCCCTCTTCTCTGCGGACGTCAGCAGGATGGGGGACGAGCGGCAGGGAATCAGGAAGGGCCATGAACAAAACCTACCGTGATGGCGCGTCGCAGGGGGAGGGGCGGAGCGTCGACAATCGACGGGATTCCAGCATCCACTGCGCACGGCCATCGGGTAGGCTCTTCCTCGTCGCGACTGGCGTCTGGGTGGGTCACCACCGGGGAGCGACTTCTCATGGGAATCGACCGCGCGCCTGGGCCGATGCGAATCCATCCCCTTTTCCCGTGAGAAAGCAGGAAACCGCCATGACCGACCGCTTCTTCAATGCTCCGCTCTCCGAGGTCGATCCCGAGATCGCACAGGTCCTCGACCGTGAGCTGAAGCGTCAGCAGACCTTCCTCGAGATGATCGCGTCCGAGAACTTCGTGCCCGTGTCGGTGCTCCAGTCGCAGGGCTCGGTGCTGACCAACAAGTACGCCGAGGGCTACCCGGGTCGCCGCTACTACGGCGGCTGCGAAGAGGTCGACGTCGCCGAGGAGCTCGCGATCGCCCGTGCCAAGGAGCTGTTCGGCGCCGAGTTCGCCAACGTCCAGCCGCACTCCGGCGCCACCGCGAACGCCGCCGTGCTGCACGCAATCGCCCGCCCCGGCGACACGCTGCTGGGTCTGTCGCTCGATCAGGGCGGCCACCTCACCCACGGCATGAAGATCAACTTCTCGGGCCGTCTCTACGACATCGTCGCCTACGGCGTGAACCCGGAGACCTCGACGATCGACATGGACGAGGTCCGCCGCCTCGCCATCGAGCACAAGCCGAAGGTCATCATCGCCGGCTGGTCGGCCTACCCGCGCACCCTCGACTTCGCCGCGTTCCGCGCGATCGCCGACGAGGTAGGTGCGCTGCTCTGGGTCGACATGGCGCACTTCGCCGGTCTCGTCGCCGCGGGCCTGCACCCGAACCCTGTGCCGCACGCCCACGTCGTCTCGTCGACGGTGCACAAGACCATCGGCGGCCCTCGTTCTGGCTTCATCCTCACCAACGACGCCGACATCGCCAAGAAGATCAACTCGGCCGTGTTCCCCGGTCAGCAGGGCGGCCCGCTGATGCACGTGATCGCCGCGAAGGCGACCGCGTTCAAGATCGCCGGCACGCCGGAGTTCAAGGAGCGTCAGGAGCGCGTGCTGCGCGGCGCCGCGATCATCGCGGACCGCCTCTCGCAGCAGGACGTGAAGGATGCCGGCATCGCCGTGCGCTCGGGCGGCACAGACGTGCACCTGGTGCTGGTCGACCTGCGTGACGCCGAGATCGACGGCAAGCAGGCGGAGGATCTGCTGCACGACATCCACATCACCGTGAACCGCAACGCGGTGCCGAACGACCCGCGTCCGCCGATGGTCACGTCGGGCCTGCGCATCGGCACCCCGGCGCTCGCGACCCGCGGCTTCGGCGACGCCGAGTTCACCGAGGTGGCCGACGTGATCGCCCTGGCGCTGCAGCCCGGCGCGGACGTCGAGGCCCTGCGCACCCGCGTCGACGCGCTCGCCGCGGCGTTCCCGCTGTACCCCGACCTGCAGCAGTAAGCACCCACGCGTCCCGAATCCCGCCGCGCCGAGTGCACGGGATCTCGGCGAGTGCACGGCTTCTCGACGTGAGGAAGCCGTGCACTCGATGCCAAGCCGTGCACTCGGCGAGCGTCGACAAGGAGAAGACGACATGACTGCGAAAGTCCTGGACGGCAAGGCCGCTGCGGCGGAGATCAAGAGCGAGCTGGCCGAGCGCGTCGCGGCGCTGCGCGAGCGCGGCGTCGTGCCGGGCATCGCCACCGTGCTCGTGGGCGCAGACCCGGCGTCCCAGCTGTACGTCGGCATGAAGCACCGGCAGTCCGAGGCGATCGGCATGAACTCGATCCAGCGCGAGCTGCCGGCGGATGCCACGCAGGAGCAGGTCGAGGCCCTGATCGACGAGCTCAACGCCGACCCGGCCTGCCACGGCTACATCGTGCAGCTGCCGCTGCCGAAGCACCTCGACACCGACGCCATCCTGGAGCGGATCGACCCCGCCAAGGACGCCGACGGCCTGCATCCGACCAACCTCGGACGCCTGGTGCTGAACGTCAACGCGCCGATCCACACCCCGCTGCCCTGCACGCCACGCGGCGTCATCGAGCTGCTGCTGCGCAACGACTACGACCTGAAGGGCAAGCACGTCGTGGTCGTCGGTCGCGGCGTCACGATCGGGCGGCCGATCGGCCTGCTGCTGACCCGTCGCGACATCAACGCGACGGTCACGCAGGTGCACACCGGCACCCCCGACATGTCGCCGTACCTGCGCACGGCCGACGTCATCGTCGCCGGGGCCGGGGTGAAGCACCTGATCAGGGCCGAGGATGTGAAGCCGGGTGCGGCGGTGCTCGACGTCGGCGTCACGCGAGAGGCCGACGTCGAGACCGGCAAGTCCAAGGTCTACGGCGACGTGCATCCGGATGTCGCCGAGGTCGCGGGCTGGCTCTCGCCCAACCCCGGCGGCGTGGGCCCCATGACCGTGGCGCTGCTCATGACGAACGTGGTCGAGGCTGCCGAGAGAGCGGTCACGGCCGGCTGAGCCCCCTCGCCCTGTCATCGACGCCCCGGCGCGCATCGCGCCGGGGCGTCGATGCGTGTGCGAGACGGGGCGGCACCGATAGGCTGACCCCGAATCGCGCCGTTCGCGTCGGGGGGAGCCGTCATGGAGGTCGTCCTTTTCATCGCCCAGCTGCTGGTCGTGCTGGGCTGCATCGTGATGGGCACCCGCTCCAGCGGCGTGGGGCTGGGCCTCTGGGGCGGCGCCGGTGTCGCCATCCTGGTGTTCGGCTTCCGGCTCGTTCCGGGGTCGCCGCCGGTGGACGCGCTGCTCATCGTTCTCGCGGTGGTCGTGGCGGCCTCGATGATGCAGGTCGCCGGCGGCATCGACTGGATGGTCTCGGTCGCGGCGAAGCTCATCGCCCGCAACCCGAAGCAGATCACCCTCGTCGCGCCGCTCGTGTCGTTCCTGTTCTCGGTCGGAGCCGGCACCTCGAACATCCTCTATCCGCTGCTCCCGGTCATCCAGGACCTCTCGTACCGCAACGGCATCCGTCCGTCGCGTCCGCTGTCGCTCTCCGTCGTCGCCACCGGCGTCGCTCTCGCGTGCAGCCCTGTGTCGGCGGCGATGGCGGCGATGGTGACGCTGACCGATGTCGCGCCGTACGACTTCGAACTCATCGACATCCTCAAGGTGACGATCCCCGCGGCCGTCGTCGGCATCGTGCTCTCGTCGCTGGTGGTGAACCGGCTCGGGAAGGAGCTGGCGGACGACCCCGAGGTGCAGGCGAAGATCGCCGCCGGCACCCTCGCACCTCCGAGCGGTGACGCCGCCGAGGTCAAGGCGCAGGTGACCGTGACCAAGGCCGGCCGGAACGCCGCGATCATCTTCCTCACCGGCGTGCTCGTGATCGTCGTCTTCGGTCTGTTCAAGAGCATCCGCCCGGTCGACGCGGACGGCGCGCCGATCGGGATGACGCCGATCATCGAGATCGTGATGCTGCTGGCCGGCACGGTCATCCTGCTGGTGTCCCGGCCGAAGGTCGCCGAGGTGCCTATGGCGACCGTGTTCCGCGCCGGTATGGTCTCGGCGATCGCCCTGTTCGGTCTGGCCTGGCTGACCGACACGTTCCTCACCGCGCATGCCGAGCTGATCGCCGACACGGTCGGCGGGCTCGTCGCCGCTGCGCCCTGGGTCTTCGCGCTCGGCGTGTTCCTGGTCTGTGTGCTCACCACGAGCCAGTCCACGGCGACGCGCACGATCGTGCCGATCGGCCTGTCCGCCGGCATCCCGCTCGGCGTGCTGTCCGGCATGTGGGCCGGCGCGTTCGCCGGCATCTATGTGCTGCCGACGAACGGCTCGCAGATCGCCGCGGCGAACTTCGACACCTCGGGCACGACGAAGCTCGGCACCAAGCTCGTCGACCACTCGTTCTTCCTGCCGTCGCTGATCCTCGCAGTCACGACGATCGCGGCCGGTTCGCTGTTCGGGCTGCTCTGGGGCGGGTGACCGTGGCGGGTCAGCCGCGGTAGAGGTCCCAAGCGCGCCGGCAGGATGCCGCGACGGCGTCGACGTGCACCTGGTCCTCGGTGATCCACTCCGTGCCGGGCCGGTGCAGTTCACCGACCGCCGCGTCACCGAGCAGGTACTCGCGGAGGAACTCGGCCTGCACGGCGTCGAGCTCGAGGCCGGCGGCGCGCGCCTGCGCACCCGCTTCGCGGAAGCGGGCGCCCGCTGCGAGGATCTCCTGGCTGCCGAGATAGGGCTTGTTCAGTGCGACGTCCGCCGGGTCTGCGACCCGGAAGCCCTCCCGGTGCGCCTCGGCCAGCGCGCGCAGCCGCGCGGGATCCATCGTCGGCGGGTCCTCGGTCGTGCGCAGCTCGCCACGGGTGTCACCACGGTTCGACAGCGCGACCACCCGGGGCAGGCGATCCTTCTCGTCGCGGGCGACGTTGACCGCACCCTCGCGCGTGGTCGTGGTGTTCATCGTGTCGTGGAACGACAGCCGGGTGAACCGGCCGCCCTCGGCGAGCCCGCGAGCCAGGAAACGTTCTGTGAGCTCGTCGCGGATGCGCTCGTAGACCCCGAGGCCCCGCTCGGCGACCTCGACGAAGGTGCCGACCAGCCGGTGCAGCTCCGCCTCGGTGCGCGGCACCTCGAGGATGGGGAAGAACGAGAAGGTCACCGGGCGGATCGCGTCGACGCCGGTGAGGTCGACGCGCTGCCACGGACCGGCCTCGGCGGTCCGTGCGATCGCCGCGGACAGGTCGGCGGCGACGTCGGCCGGCTTCGCGCGGTTCGGGTCGCGGACCAGCCGCGGATGCGGGTTGAGCACCGCCACCACCCGCGGGTCCTGCGACGCCCAGCGCCGCACGATCGCGTCGGTCGCGACATCCGTGAAGTCGTACTGCAGCCGCCGGGTGAGAGCCGGGGAGAGGAACTCCGCGATCTCCTCCGGGATCGCCGCCCCCGCGTGCGGGGCGCTGATCAGCACGTCGGCGTCTCGGATCGCCTCGTCGAGCGTGCGGTGCTCACGGTCGGCGTAGACGACGATGTCGTCCTCGGTGAAGGTCCGTCCTGCGGGGATGAGATCCAGACCGCTCATGGCTTCTCCTAGAGCTCGTCGAGCATGCGGCGCTGCTCGGGGGTGAGACCGTCGGCCAGCTCGTGCTCGCCGGCCTTCGTCGCGGGTGAATCGGGCGTTGCCGGCGTGGTCGACCCGGCTGCCTGCTTGCCGGTGATCTTCGCCGAGGTCGCGTCGTAGACGGCGCCGGCCTTCGCGCGCAGCCGGTCGTCGAACCGGTCGTAGATCACCCATCCGATCAGCAGCACGATCGGGGGCACGATCCAGCCCCAGAAGAACCCGCTCACCGACACGCCGCTGAGCAGCACGGTGGCCGCCCAGATGATCAGCTCGACGAGGAAGATGATCGCGTACTGCACGATCTTCTCGCCGAAGCCCGACCGGTCACCGGCCGATTTCGCCGCGGAGGAGCGGAACCACTTCAGCAGAGCCGGCTTGAGCGCGAGTGCGGCGAGCGTGAGGATGACCGCTGCCCAGAGCGCGTTCCATCCGACGTACACCGAGCGCAGCACCAGACCGAGCACGAGCAGTACGGCGACGTTGAACACGTAGAGCGCCGCGAAGCGGACGATGGCGTTGCGCATGCGCCCAGCTTCGCACACCGGAAGCGGACGCGCGCGGGGTCAGACGGCGGCGAGGGCACTCTCGATGCCGGCGATCCTGGCCTGCTCGTCGAAGCGGAACGTCGCCGAGCCCGTGGCATCCGTCACGACGGCGCCGGTGAACGCGTCGTCGGTCCACTGAAGGTTCCACGCGGCGAGCCGCGCGAGGTCCCACACCGACGTGCGCGGGTCGGTCAGTTCAGCGGATGCCAGGATGCGCGGGAGCGCGACGACCGCGTCCGCGACCGTGAGCGGGCCGAGCACCCCGTCGAGCACGAAGACCGCGCGGGTGCCGCCACCGGCATCCGCCGCGAAGTAGGGAGCGCGGCCGGTGAGCTCGCCGGCGGTGCCGCCCACGACATGTGCGGCGTCGATCACCCACGCGTCAATGTCGGCGATGCCGTCCGGGAACGGCGTCTCGCCCTCCGAGAGCGCGGGCAGGCCGTACTGCGAGCCGTAGTCTCGCAGCTTGACAGCCACGCCGTCCGGTGCTCCCATCGGGTGCGCCCACCCCCACAGCACGGACCGCGCCTCGGGCGCGATCGAGGCGATCAGGTGCGCGGTCGCGGTGATCCGGCGCGACGGGTCGGCCGCCGAGGAGAACGTGATGGTTCCCGCATCCAGGTCGGCGTCCCAGCGGTGCTCGCCGAGCGCGTCGACGGCCATGACGAACTGATCCTGGCGGAGGGCGGAGAAGAGCGCCGCCCGTGCGGCGAGCGGGCGGAGGGCATCGAAGGTCATGCACTCAGTGTGCGCCCCGCGCCTATGAATCGCACCCCTGGCACCTTTGAACCGTCCGCGTGCGGACTATGAATGCGACGCGATCGCGCCCTCGGGGCGGCCCATCCGCCACACGCTCGGCACCGCGAGCGCTGACAGTGCGATCACGGCGTACAGGATGCCGGAGGTGACGAGCACCGTTGCAGGGTCGGCCCGCGTGATCAGCCAGCCGTAGACGAGCGTGCCGATCGGCATCACGACGAAGCTGCCGAGCATGTCGTAACTGGACACTCGGGAGAGCTTGTCGCCGGGGACGTTCTCCATCATCGCGACGCTCCAGCCGGTGCTGAAGATCTCGGCGCCGGCGCCCGCGAGGAACGCCGCGATCGCCAGCAGCACCACCGCCGGGTGCACGCCGAGCACGGTGAGCGGGATCGCGAAGACGGCCATCCCGATCATGCCGAGCCGCAGTGGCCGGCGCAGCGGGAAGCGCATCAGCACCAGCGTCATCAGCAGCACGCCGAGACCCTCCGCGCTGACCACCCAGCCCCAGCCGGAGATGCCCAGGCGGTCGTCGTTCTTCGCGATGTACGGGCCGACCACGCCCCAGGCGCCGACGTGGATCGCGTTCATGATCATGAAGGCGAGCACGATGGTCCACAGCCAGGAGCGGCTCCAGAACTCCGTCCACCCGGTGCGCAGATCGGCGAACAGGGAGAACTCGCCCGACCCGGAGGGCGGCGGCAGCTTCACCATCGCGAGGATCGGGATCGCCGCGAACCAGCCGAGCACCTGCACCACCATCGCCCACGCAGGACCCACGGTGGACACCAGCACACCGGCGATCACCGGACCGCCGATCGTCACCGCCGATCGCACGAACGACAGCATCGCGTTCGCCTGCTGCAGGTGAGCCGGCGTGGTCAGCTGCGGGATGAGACCCTGCATGGCGGGCAGTACGAACGCGGTCGACGCGCCGTTGAGCGCGGCCAGCCCGATCATCGCGGGGATGGTCGCGGTGCCGGTGAACAGCAGCACTGCGACCGTGCCTATCGACAGGATGTCGAGCACGTAGCAGGCCTGGATCACGAGGGCCCGCGGAAGACGGTCGGCGACCACGCCGCCGAAGAGCACGAACACGATGTTCGAGATCGTGAACGCGGCGAGCACGAACGACAGGCTCTCGGGGTGATTGTCGATGTCGAGCACCGCGAACGCCAGTGCGATGGACGACATCGAGCCCGTGATCAGCGTGATCGCGCGGGCCAGGAAGAACCAGCGGAAGTTGCGGTCGCCCAGCGCCGCGAGGCCGCGGCTCATCGGGTGGTTCTCAGGAAGCGCATCCGTCGATTCTGGCACGGCGGATGCGAGGATCCCCAGCCGTCAGTACGACGCGCGCTGTGCGGAGTCGGATGCCGGGATGAAGCGCGTCGCAAGGGCCTCGGACGCCCGCGCCAGGAGCGCGACGTCGGCGCCGACCGCGATGAAGTCGGTGCCGTGCGCGATGTACTCCTCGGCCGCGACCGGGTCGAAGGCGTTCACGCCGACCGGCTTGCCGGCCTCCTTCACCGCGGCGAACGCCCTGGCTACCGCCGCGAGCACATCCGGGTGCGTCTGCTCGCCGAGGTGGCCCATCGAGGCAGCCAGGTCGCTGGGCCCGACGAACACGGCATCCACGCCGTCGACGGCCGCGATCTCCGCCGCGGCATCCACGCCGGCGGCGGTCTCGATCTGCACGATCAGGGTGGTGTGCTCCGCGGCGTCCTGCAGGTAGCCGTCGACACGGTTCCAGCGGGCGCTGCGCGCCAGCGCGCTGCCCACACCGCGTACCCCGGCCGGCGGGTACCGCACGGCGCGCACCGCGGCCTGCGCCTCCTCGGCGGAGGACACCATCGGCACGATGAGGTTCTGCGCCCCGAGGTCGAGGATCTGCTTGATCGCGACCGTGCCATTGAACGGCGCGCGGACGATCGGCGTGATCGGGTAGGCGGCGGAGACCTGCAGCTGCACCAGCACCGACTCCAGCGTGTTCGCGGAGTGCTCCATGTCGATGAGCAGCCAGTCCAGACCGGACCCCGCGGCGACCTCCGTCACCAGAGGGGAACCCGAGCAGGCCCACATGCCGACGAGTGCTCGGTCGCTCTCGGCGAGCCGGGCGCGGAAGGTGGGGGCGAGCTGCAGTGCCATGGATGCTCCTCGATCGTCATTGAGGGGATGGGCCGGAAGCGGCACCACACACCTATAGGGTAGAGGCGTCCGCGGGAGCCTGTCAGAGGCTGAGAGGGCCACGTGCCGACCGCTGAACCTGATACGGGTCATGCCGTCGTAGGAAAGGGCACGCAATGCGCACCGCTGTGATCGGCGCGGGGATCATCGGGCTGGCGACCGCCGCCGAGCTGGACCGCCGTGGCCACGATGTCGTCCTCCTCGACCCCGCGCCCGCGAACGGCGCCAGTCGCGCCGCCGCCGGGATGCTGGCGGCCGCCGCCGAGGCTGCCTGGGGGCAGGACGATCTGCTACCGCTGGCGCGCGCCTCCGCCGCGCTGTACCCCGCGTTCGTCGCCACTCTGGAGACGGCCGTCGGGCGCGACGTCGACGTCGGGTACCGCATGAGCGGCACGCTCGCGGTCGGAGCGGATGCCGCGGATCGTGCCGCCCTCTTCGAACTCGGCGAGCTGCAGAGCGCGCACGGTGTGCCGGTGCAGCGCCTGACCGGCAGCGCCGCGCGCGACCTCGAGCCCGCGCTCGGGCCCGCGGTGACCTCTGCCGTGCTCGCGGACGAGGACCACAGCATCGATCCGCGCCGGGTCACGGCCGCGCTGGGCGAACTCCTCGGCGAGCGCCTCCGCGAGGAGCGCGTCTGCCACGTGACCCGTAGGGACGACCGCGTCACCGGCATCCGGCTCACGACGGGGGAGGAGATCGACGCCGACGTCGTGATCGTGACCGCCGGGCTCGGCACCGCCGGCATCGACGGACTGCCCGCGCTGCCGTTGCGGCCGGTGTGGGGAGACATCCTCCGGCTACGCGTGCCCGTGGCTCTGCGTCCGCTGCTCACCCGCACGGTGCGCGCGCAGGTGCGCGGGCGCCCGGTCTATGTCGTCCCGCGCGACGACGGCACCGTCGTGCTCGGCGCCTCCGTGCGCGAGGGCGGTGTGGCAGGCGTGCAGGCCGGCTCGGTGCTCGCCCTGCTGCGCGACGCGGAGACGGTGCTGCCCGGGATCTCCGAGTGCGAGATCGTCGAGATGCTCGCCCGTCCGCGCCCGGCGACACCCGATGCCCTTCCGCTGCTGGGCACCGTCGAGCCGGGACTCGTGATCTCCACCGGCTACGACCGGCACGGTGTGCTGCTCGCGCCGCTCGCCGCGCGCCTCGGCGCCGACCTCGCCGAAGGACTGCCGATCGATCCTGTGACGGCCGCGGCCGTCGACCCCCTGCGCTTCTCGTCGGATGTCCGTACCCGCCGAGCCTTCGCAGACCTCACCCCTCCCGCCGAACTCGCCGGTGCCGGACAGAAAGGGCGATGATGACCGAAACCATCCGAGTGAACGGGGAGGCGATCGACGCGCGCCCCGGCGACACCCTTCTCGACCTCGTCGTGCGCCTCACCGGACACGCCCTGCATGATGACGGCTCGCGCGTCGACGGAGGCCGCCTCGGCGTCGCCGTCGCGGTGGGCGGTGCCGTCGTTCCCCGCAGCCGCTGGTCCGCGCACCAGGTCGCCGCAGGCGACGAGATCGAGATCGTCACCGCCGTCCAGGGCGGCTGAGAAGGAGCATCCGTGAGCACCATCGCACAGACCGTCGCCGACCCGTTCCTCGTCGCGGGGGAGTCGTTCTCCTCCCGGCTGATCATGGGCACCGGCGGCGCGACCAGCCTCGCCCTGCTCGAGGACGCCCTCGTCGCCTCCGGCACCGAACTCACCACCGTCGCGATCCGCCGGTTCTCGCCGGAGGGCCGCGATTCGGTGTTCGCGCTGCTGGACCGCCTCGGCATCCGTGCCCTGCCGAACACGGCGGGGTGTTACACGGCGCGCGATGCCGTGCTCACTGCGCAGCTGGCCAGGGAGGCACTGGAGACCGATTGGGTCAAGCTCGAGGTGATCGCCGACGAGGAGACCCTGCTGCCGGACCCGATCGAGCTGTTCCGCGCCACCGAGCACCTCGTGGCGGACGGCTTCCACGTGTTCGCCTACACGAACGACGACCCCGCGCTGGCCCGCAGGCTGGAAGACGCCGGTGCGGCCGCTGTGATGCCCGCCGGATCGCCGATCGGCAGCGGTCTGGGCATCCTCAACCCGCACAACATCGAGACGATCGTGCAGCGGGCGTCGGTGCCGGTCGTGCTCGACGCCGGCGTCGGCACCGCATCGGATGCCGCGCTCGCGATGGAACTCGGGGTGGATGCGGTCCTGCTGGCCAGCGCTGTCACCCGCGCCCACGATCCGGCGGTCATGGCGCGGGCGATGCGGGGCGCGGTGGAGGCGGGCAGGCTCGCGCGGGGCGCGGGACGGATTCCCCGGCGGCCGCTCGCCCGGGCATCCTCGGCGACCGACGGACTGATCGCCGCCCGTCCCTCGGAGGCCGACCTGTGAGCATCCCTCCGCTGGTCGACCCAGGGCCGCCGTTGCCGGCGGGCCGCGCCGCGCGCTTCGCACGGCACCTCACCCTGCCCGGCATCGGTGCGGAGGGACAGCGGCGCCTGGCCGCGGCGCGCGTGCTCGTGATCGGCGCCGGCGGCCTGGGCGCGCCGATCGTCCAGTACCTCGTCGCCGCCGGCATCGGCCTGATCACCGTCATCGACGACGACCGGGTCGAGCGCAGCAACCTGCAGCGCCAGGTACTGCACGGAGAGGCGGACCTCGGCCGGCCGAAGGCGGAGTCTGTGCGGGATGCCGTCGCTCGGCTCGATCCCGGCGTCCATGTGACCGCACACGTGGAACGGCTGCATCCGGCAGGCGCCGTCGAGCTGTTTGAGGCGCATGACCTGGTGCTGGACGGCAGCGACAACTTCGCCACCCGGTATCTTGTGAACGACGCAGCGGAGCTGAGCGGCACCCCGGTCGTGTGGGGCGGCATCCACCGGTTCAGCGGGCAGCTCAGCGTGTTCCTGCCGGGGCGCGGTCCGATGCTGCGCGACCTCTTCCCCGAGGTGCCGGACGCCGACGCCATCGAGTCCTGCGCGGTGGGTGGCGTACTCGGGGCGCTGTGCGGCGTGGTCGGATCGGCGATGGCCGTCGAGGCGCTGAAGCTGCTCTGCGGCGTCGGCGAGCCGCTCGTCGGGCGGCTGGCCCGCTACGACGCGCTCGCCGCCAGGTGGGACGAGCTGCGCTTCGCCGCCGACCCCGACCGGCCCGCGGTCATGAGCCTCGAGGAGATCGCCGTGCTGTGCGAGGTGCCGAGGGGGCGGCCGGACGACATCTCCGCCGATGAGGTCGCCGCGCGGCTGGGCGGATCGGGGCTGACGGTCATCGACGTGCGGACGGACGGGGAGCGCGCGGCATCCGAGATCCCCGGCTCCGCGCATGTGCCGCTGGACGACATCCTGGATCGCGGCTGGGTGGCCGTGTCCGGGGCGCTTCACGAGGCCGGCGGGGACATCGTGCTGGTGTGCCAAGCCGGGCTGCGCTCCGCGTGCGCGATCGATGCGCTCGCCGCGTCGGCGCCGGCGGATGCCGCACTGCGCAACCTGGCCGGCGGCATGGATGCCTGGGCAGCGGCGAGCCAGGGGCGGTGACGGCCCGACAGATGGCGGACGTTTCTGCGGATGGCGGACGTCTGGCCGGCGTGTCTGCCGCCCGGTGCGGATTCGTCCGCCGGGTGCAAGGGGGAGGGTAGACCCGGCGGTCAGCCCCGCTCGCTGAGGAACGCGCCGATGAGCGCGGCGGCGCGATCGGCACCGCCCTCCGCCCGCATCCGCTCGCCGAGGGCCGTGGCGGCCTCGCGGAAGCCGGGATCGTCCAGGGCGGTGCGCACGGCGACCCGCAGCTCGTCGGCCGGCACCGGGCGACCGGAGAGGTTCTCGCGGAGCACGAGCGCCGCGCCCTGTTCGGCGAACGCCTGTCCGATGAGGAACTGCTCCACCTGCTGCGGCACGACCACCAGCGGCACCCCTGCCGCGATGCCCTCGAGCGCGCTGTTCATGCCGCCGTGGGTCACGAACACGCCGGTGCGGGCGAGGAGATCGGTCTGCGGCACCCGGGGCATGGCCAGCATGTTCGCGGGCAGCGGGGTCTCGAGCTCGCTGCGCCCCGTGGCCAGGACCACCCGCACCGGGAGCTCGCCGAACGCTGCCGCGCAGGTCTCGAAGAACTCCTCACCCGCGGCATGCAGAGTGCCCAGCGAGACGAGCACCACGGGTTCGGTGCCGTCGATGAAGGTGCGCAGCACGTCGTCCAGGGCGGCGGGTGTGCCGGCCTCCGCCGTCGGCCCGACGAAGACGCAGGTGTCGTCCAGCCGATCGTCCGGTCCCTGCAGATCGCGCGGCACGGGGAAGAGCGTCAGGTCGCCGCGCAGCGGCAGCATCGGCGTCGGCGGCACCAGGTCCTTGCCGAACATCCGCACGACCTCGCGGCGCCCGCTCACCGCGGCGGGCAGCGAGCGCATGGTCGGCCAGGTCTCGGCCATCGACTCGCGAAGTGAGAGCGCCTTGATGGCACCGGTTCCGATGAGGATCGTCGTCATGAACGACACCGTCGGCAGATCGGCGAGACGCGCGCCGATGCGCCCCCACAGTGCGTTCGAGTCGTGCAGGATCGCGCTCGCGGACACCCTCCTCGCCTCTTCGGCGACGAAGGGCGCGAAGGTCTCGGTCGCCTTCAGCACCCGCACGATCACGGCGACGCTGCTGCCGCTCTGCGTGGCCTCGGCGATGTCCGCCGACTCGAGCACACCCGGCGGATAGGGCACGAAGTCGGCGCCCGTCGCGCTGATCCGCTCGGCGAACTCCTCTGTGCCCGCAGCCACCACCTTCGTCCCGGATGCCGCGAGCCGCGACAGTACGGGCAGCAGCGGGTTCACATGACCGGAGGCGGGCATCGTGGCGACGAAGAGCACGGACATGGATCCGACGCTACGCCCCTCGCGCGCCGTTCACACGAAGCGGCAGGCGATCGTGCCCATCTCCCGGTAGTCGCAGAGCACCTCGTCGCCGCGCTGCACCCACATCGGGCGGGTGAACGACCCCGCCAGGATGATCTCGCCCGCCTCGAGCCGCGCCCCGTGCTGGTGGAACTTGTTCGCGAGCCACGCCACGCCCGTCGCCGGATGCCCGAGCACGCCGGCGGCCACGCCGGTCTCCTCGATCTCGCCGTTGCGGCTGAGCACGCCGGGCACCCAGCGCAGGTCGATCTCGTCGGGCCGCATGCGCACGTCGCCGAGCACCATCGCGCCGTAGGCCGCGTTGTCGCTGATCGTGTCGACGATCGTGCGCCCCTCCAGCTCGATGTGCGAGTTCAGCACCTCGAGCGCGGGCACTGCGTAGTCGATCGCCGCGAGGGCGTCGTCGAGCGTGCAGTCGGGGCCCTGCAGCGGCGCCTTCAGCACGAAGGCGAGCTCTACCTCGATGCGCACGTTCGTGAAGTCGTCGAACGGGATTTCGGACCCCGAGGCGTACACGGTGTCGTCGAACATCACGCCGTAGTCGGGCTCGGTGATGCCGGTCGCCTGCTGCATGGCCTTCGAGGTCAGCCCGATCTTACGACCGACGAGGCGCCGCCCGGCGGCGAGCTGACGGTCACGCCAGACGCCCTGGATCGCGTACGAGTCCTCGATCGTGGCATCCGGATACCGCGCGGTGATCCGCGGGATCAGCGCGCGGGTGCGCTCGGCCTCGGCGAGCTCCTCGGCGATGGCGGCGATGGTCTCGGCGGGGAGGGTCACAGCTGGTGCCCGAGCTTTCCCTCGCGCTCATCCGCGCGGGTGTAACTGAACCCGTCGGCGCCGATCGTGACGGCCATCTCGCTGCTGTCGGTGCGGGAGTGCACCGGCTGCGGGTTGCCGTCAAGGTCGAGCACCAGCGAGGCGTCGGTGTACCAGGACGGCACGACGGGGTTGCCCCACCAGTCGCGGCGCTGGTTGTCGTGCACGTCCCAGGTGATCACGGGGTTGTCCGGGTCGCCGGTGTAGTAGTCCTGCGTGTAGACCTCGACGCGGTGGCCGTCCGGGTCGCGCAGGTACAGGTAGAAGGCGTTGCTGACGCCGTGACGGCCGGGGCCGCGCTCGATCGCGTCGGAGCGGCGCAGCGCGCCGAGCTTGTCGCAGATGGCGAGGATGTTGTGCTTCTCGTGCGTCGCGAAGCACACGTGGTGCATGCGAGGACCGTCGCCGCCGGTCATGGCGGTGTCGTGCACGGTGGGCTTGCGGCGCATCCACGCGGCGTACACCGTGCCC
Source organism: Microbacterium sp. MAH-37 (assembly GCF_009758255.1). Lineage (GTDB taxonomy): Bacteria > Actinomycetota > Actinomycetes > Actinomycetales > Microbacteriaceae > Microbacterium. The sequence goes on along the minus strand of NZ_WSEN01000006.1, from coordinate 423,796 downwards.
TCCTCGTCCTGGATGTCCTCGGTGACGCGGAAGCCCAGGTCCTGCATGAACTTCACGGCACGGGGGACGTCGGGGGTGACCTGGTTGAAGTGGTCCAGGCGCACGAGCTCGCCGGGGGAGTGCAGGTCGTAGCGCCAGGACATGCGCTCCTGGTGCTCGGTCTGGTGGAAGAACTCGTACGGGAAGCCGAGCGGGTCGACCACGCGCACCGAGTCGCCGATCCCCTTGACGAATCCGTCCGGGTTGCGGCGCACGTCACAGCCAAGCTCGGTGTAGAACTCGACCGCGCGGTCGAGGTCCTCGGAGGTCCGCACGCGGTATGAGAAGGCGGCGACGGCAGCGATCGGACCTTTGCGCAGCACGAGGTTGTGGTGGATGAACTCCTCGGTGGAACGCAGGTAGATCGCCTCGTCGTCCTCGCTGGTCACGTACAGGCCGAGGATGTCGACGTAGAACTGGCGCGACGCGGCGAGGTCGGTCACCACCAGCTCCATGTACGCGCAGCGCAGCACGTCCGGCGGCGTGCTCGCCGGGGTCGGCGTCGGGTTGTCGGTCCGGATCGGCGCCTCCTGGCTCACGTAGAAGCCGGAGGAGGTGAGGGTCATGTCTTCACGGTTGGTCATGTCAGCGTCCTTGCTCGTTGTCGCGAGAGCCCGAGTCAGCGGGGGTCGGGGTCGTCCAGATCGGGTGCGGCCGGCGGCGCCTGCTTGCCGAATGTGGGGTTGTGCGGTGCGCCCAGCGTGATGTGCACGCTCTGCTGGTCGGTGTAGAAGTCGATCGACCGGTAGCCGCCCTCGTGGCCGAGACCGGAGGCCTTCACGCCGCCGAACGGGGTGCGGAGGTCGCGCACGTTGTTCGAGTTCAGCCACACCATGCCCGCCTCGACGGACTGCGCGAAGTTGTGCGCCCGCTTGAGGTCGTTGGTCCAGATGTAGGCGGCGAGGCCGTACTTCGTGTTGTTCGCGAGGGCGAGCGCCTCGTCCTCGGTGTCGAACGGCGTGATGGCGACGACGGGTCCGAAGATCTCCTCCTGGAAGATACGCGCATCGGGGGAGACGTCGGCGAACACGGTCGGAGCCACGTAGTTGCCGGTGGGGAAGCCCTCCGGGCGACCGCCGCCCGCGACGAGGCGTCCTTCGGTCTTGCCGAGCTCGACGTAGCTCATCACCTTGTCGTAGTGCTCGGGGTGCACCAGCGCGCCGACCTCGGTGGCCGGGTCGTGCGGGTGGCCGACCTTCACGCGCTTCGCCTGCGCGGCGTACTTCTCGACGAACTCGTCGTACACCTCGCGCTGGACCAGGATGCGGGAGCCGGCGGTGCAGCGCTCGCCGTTGAGCGAGAAGACACCGAAGATGCAGGCGTCGATGGCGATGTCGAGGTCGGCGTCGGCGAAGACGACGGCCGGGCTCTTGCCGCCGAGCTCCATCGACAGCCCCTTGAGGAACGGCGCCGCGTTGCCGAAGATCAGCTGCCCGGTGCTGCTCTCGCCGGTGAACGAGATGAGCGGCACGTCGGGGTGCTTGACCAGTGCGTCACCGGCATCCTCGCCCAGTCCGTTGACCAGGTTGAACACGCCCTTGGGGAGGCCGGCCTCCTCGAAGATGCCTGCCCACAGCGAGGCCGACAGGGGCGTGAACTCCGCGGGCTTGAGCACCACGGTGTTGCCGGTGGCCAGCGCGGGGCCGAGCTTCCACGACTCGAGCATGAACGGGGTGTTCCAGGGCGTGATCAGACCCGCGACGCCGATCGGCTTGCGGTTGACGTAGTTCATCTGCTTGCCGGGAACCTTGAACGCGTCATCGGCCTGGGCGACGATCAGGTCGGCGAAGAAGCGGAAGTTCTCGGCGGCGCGACGAGCCTGGCCGAGTGCCTGCGTGATCGGCAGACCGGAGTCGAACGACTCCAGCTCGGCCAGGCGCGCGTCGCGCGACTCGACGATGTCGGCGATGCGGTGCAGCACCCGGGAGCGCTCGCGCGGCAGCATCCGCGGCCACGGCCCTTCGGTGAACGCGCGGCGGGCGGCGGCGACGGCACGCTCGATGTCGGCCTTCTTGCCGGCGGCCGCGTGCACGTAGGTCTCGTTGGTGACGGGGTTGAGCACCTCGAAGGTGTCGCCGTCGATCGAATCGACGAACTCGCCGTCGATGTAGTGCTGGATCTTCGCCGGCAGGTCGGCCGGGACGAACACGTCGGTCATCATCATCCTTCGGGGTCAGGCGGTCTTCGGATGCCGGGCATCGAGGAATGCGTCCATCGTGCGCCAGCGGTGATTGCGCGCGGCCAGCTCGATCTCGAGCGGGTCCGCGCCGGTGCGGATCAGGTGCAGGATCTCCACGTGCTCTTCGACGGAGTGCCGGGCGCGGCCCGGCACGAACGCGAACGTCGTGTCGCGGATGCCGGAGAGCCGCGACCATCCGCGGTGCACGAGATCGAGCAGGTGCGGGTTGGGGCAGGGTTCGTAGAGCACGGAGTGGAAGTCGCGGTTCAGCGCGGTGAACGCGTGTGCGTCGAAGTGGTCGAGCAGATGCCGCATCCGGTTGTTGATCTCGTCGGCGCGTTCCAGATCGTCCTCGAGCAGCAGCGGCGCGGACAGCGCGGTCGCGGAGCCCTCCACCAGGCCGAGCGTCTGCATGGTGTGCACGTACTCGCTCTCGTCCACCAGCGTGACGCGGGCGCCCACGTTGCGTTCGAAGGTCACCAGCCCCTCGGCCTCGAGCCGTCGGATCGCCTCGCGCACGGGCACGACGCTCATGCCGAGCTCGTCGGCGATCGCGCCGAGCACCAGCCTGTAGCCGGGGCCGAACGCGTGGTTCGCGATGCGCTCGCGGATCCAGGCGTAGGCGGCCTCGGACTTGCTGGTGGGCGGGGCGGGGATGCTCATGACTGGGTCCCTGAGTTCGTCGAAGGGTCCCGCTGGTCGTACTTCGCGCGCCACTCGGTGTTCATCGGGAACAGCCCGTCGACCGGATGCCCCGCAGCGACCTGCTCGGCGATCCAGGCGTCCTCGTCCTCCTGCGCGAGAGCCGCGTCGGCGACCTCCTCGGCGAGGTGAGCGGGGATGACGATCACGCCGTCGCCGTCACCGACGATGATGTCGCCGGGCTGCACGGTCGCGCCGCCGCACGCGATCGTCACGTCGACGTCCCACGGCACGTGCCGGCGGCCGAGCACCGAGGGGTGCGCGCCCTGCGAGAAGACCGGCAGGCCGATGTCGGTGACCGCGTCGAAGTCGCGCACGCCGCCGTCGGTGACGACGCCGGCGGCGCCGAGCGTCTTCGCGCGCAGCGCGAGGATGTCACCGAGTGTGCCCGTTCCGGACTCTCCGCGTGCCTCGATGACGACGACCTCGCCGGGGCGGATGGCGTCGAAGCAGCGCTTCTGCGCGTTGTAGCCGCCGCCGTGGCTCTTGAACAGATCCTCACGGGCGGGCACGAAGCGCAACGTCTTGGCGGTGCCGACGATCTTCGTGCCGGGGAGGTTCGCGGTCACGCCGTCGATGAAGCAGGAGTGCAGCCCGCGCTTGCGCAGCTGGCTGGACAGGCCCGCGGTGGGGGCGAGGTCGAGCTTGGCGCGGAGCTCGGGGGAGAGTCCCGGTTCCGTCACCGGAGGCAGCCCGGCCTCCTCACGAGACCCCCAGGCCTCGGTGCGCTGCAGATCGTCGACGGCGGGCAGTGAGCCGAGCGACTCGTCGAAGGGGGCGTCGCCCTCGGTCACGGTGGTCACGAGCCGGCCGGTCGAGAGCCCGGAATCCGGAGCATCCACCTCGATCTCGACGACGTCGCCCGGCACGATCACCGACGAACCCGCTGGAGTGCCGGTGAGGATGACGTCGCCCGGCTGCAGCGTGAAGTGCTGCGAGAGGTCGGCGACCAGCTGGGCGAGCGGGAAGATCATGCCGGCAGAGGTGTCGTCCTGGCGCAGCTCGCCGTTAACCCAGGCGCGCACGCGCAGCGCCTCCGGGTCGACGGCTCGGGCGTCGAGGTACTCGGGGCCGAGCGGCGCGTAGCCGTCGCCGCCCTTGGAGCGCACGTTCGAGCCCTTGTCGTTCGCGCGCAGGTCGTAGAGGCCGAGGTCGTTCGAAGCGGTGACCCACCCGACGTGCGACCAGGCGTCCGCGAGCGAGACCCGGCGGGCGGCGGTGCCGATGACCAGGGCGATCTCGCCCTCGAAGGCGAGCAGCTCGGTGCCGGCGGGGCGCTCGACGGTGCCGCCCGAGGCGCCGACCGAGGAGGTCGGCTTGAAGAAGTAGGAGGGTGCGGCGGGGCGCCGGCCGCGCTGATCGGCGCGGGATGCATAGCTCAGGTGGATCGCGATGATCTTTCCCGGGTGGGGGATCTGCTGGCTCACGGGCGCCTCCTTGCGGGCCTTGTGCGTCGTATTCGAAATCGTATATCATCCTGATACCCGGCGGCAAGCATCGAATTCCGACAGCCGCGACAAGGACGTCACCCTCGAAGGAGAGACAATGAGCGGCTCAGAGCAGGACGGGTTCACCCCGACCGGCACCATCGCATCACAGGCGGACAGGCGACGCGTCGTCTTCGCCACCGTCGTCGGCACCACTGTCGAGTGGTACGACTTCTTCATCTACGCCACCGCCGTCGGCCTGGTCTTCGGCCAGCTGTTCTTCGCCCCTCTCGGTGCGAACAGCGCGCTGATCGCCTTCGCGACCGTCGGCGTGAGCTTCCTGTTCCGGCCGCTCGGTGCCTTCCTCGCCGGGCACTTCGGCGACAAGCTCGGACGCAAGACCGTGCTGATGTGGACGCTCATCCTCATGGGGACGGCGACCGCGCTGATCGGTCTGCTGCCCACGTACGAGGCGATCGGCATCGCCGCTCCGATCCTGCTCGTGCTGCTGCGCATCATCCAGGGCATCTCGGCCGGAGGCGAATGGGGCGGGGCTGTGCTGATGGCCGTCGAGCACGCGCCGCGCACCAAGCGCGGCATCTTCGGGGCCTCGCCCCAGATCGGTGTCCCGCTCGGTCTGCTCCTCGCCTCCGGTGTGATGGCGCTGATGACCGCGATCGCCCCCGGCGATCAGTTCGTGGCCTGGGGATGGCGCATCCCGTTCCTGCTCAGTGTCGTGCTCATCCTGGTCGGCTACTACGTCCGGCGCCGCGTGGAGGAGAGCCCTGTCTTCGCCGAACTCGCCGAGCGCAAGGAGAAGGCGAAGATGCCGATCGTCCAGCTGTTCCGCAAGCACCTGCTGCTCGTGATCATCGCCGCGCTGGTCTTCGCCGGAAACAACGCGGTGGGCTACATGACCACCGGCGGCTACATCCAGGGCTACGCGACCAACCCCGAGGGACCGATCGGCCTCGAGCGCGGGCCGGTGCTCTGGGCGGTGACCGGATCCGCGGTGACCTGGCTGCTCACCACGCTGCTGGCGGGCTGGGTCTCGGACCGCATCGGCCGGCGAAACACCTACATCATCGGCTGGATCCTGCAGCTGGTAGGTGTCTTCACGCTCTTCCCGCTGGTGAACACGGGGCAGATCTGGCTGCTGTTCGCCGGACTCGCAATCCTCACCATCGGCCTGGGCTTCACGTACGGTCCGCAGGCAGCGCTCTACACCGAGCTCTTCCCGGCGAGCATCCGGTTCTCCGGCGTCTCGATCTCGTACGCGATCGGTGCGATCGCGGGCGGCGCGTTCGCGCCGACCATCGCCACGGCGATCGTGGACGCGACCGGTTCGACGCAGGCCGTCACCTGGTACCTGGCCGGCATGACACTGATCGGCCTGATCGCGACCCTGCTGCTGCGCGACCGCAGCGGCATCCCGCTCGGCCCGGACAGCGAGGAGGAGCAGTCGGTCAGCCCGATCTACGGCATGTCGGAGGCCTGACCTCGGCACACCTTCTCGCACTGCTCGCGCTGTGAGTCGCCCAGCGGGTCACAGCGTGAGCAGTGCGAGACGATCGGCAGAATCCCGGATGCTTCCTGTAGGGGGCTCCGGGATTCCGCATGTCGGCGCGACGCGAGGGACGTCGTCAGTCCGCGACGCCGCGCCGCTCCTCGAGCAGCGCCGCCACGCCCGCGAGGATGCGTCGCACGCCGAACAGCAGGGCGTCGTCGCGGGAGCCCTCCCGGCCGGCCTCGGCGAAGGCGGCGGTCGCGTGCGGAAACCTCGCGGTGTGAGCGGCGAGGACGGGGCCGAGCTGCGATGCCAGATCCTCCTCGGGGGAGGACGATCCCGCCTGCTGGCGCACCAGTGAGAGCGCGTGGCCCGAGAGCAGCGCCAGGAGGTCGAGTCGTTCACCTGCCGTCAGCGACAGCCCGTCGGTGGCCTCCAGCCCGCGCTCGTACCATGTGAGCTCCTGCGGGCCGGGCACGTGCGGCCTCTGGGCCAGTTCGACCGTCCATGGGCGCTCGAGCGCCCGTGAGTACAGCGCGCGGGACCAGTCGGTGAGTGCGTGCTCCCAGGGCGCCCCTGAAGTCGACGGAGGCGCTCCCAACGCACGGTCGAGGATCACCGCATCCAGGTCGGCGCGACCGGGGACATAGCGGTACAGCGCCATCTTCGTCGTTCCGAGGCTCTGGGCGACGCGCTGCATCGTGACGGCGTGCAGTCCCTCCGCGTCGGCGATCGCGGATGCGGCCTCGGCTATGCCGTCGAGGGTGTGCTTCGGCTTCGGCCCCCGGCGTGCTGGCGCCGGGGCGCCCCACAGCACGCCTGTTCCGGCGGAGTCGTCCTGATCGGCCATCCGCCCTCCTCGGGAAAGTTATTGCGTCCAGCGTACGCGATTAGTTATTGTATCCATGGGACGCAATTAACTCATCCTCACCAAGGAGCACCTCACGACTGTGAAGAAGATCCTCATCTCCGGCGCGAGCATCGCCGGTCCCGCACTCGCCCGCTGGCTCGGCCGCAGCGGCTTCGACGTGACCGTCGTCGAGAAGGCACCCGCCCTGCGGCCCGGCGGTCAGGCCGTCGACTTCAAGGGCCGCACCCATCTCGACCTCCTCGCGCGCATGGGGATCCTCGACGACGTGCGCGCGAACCAGACCGCGAAGACCGACTGGCGCATGGTGGACGCCGACGACCGTGTGCTGGCCGTGGTGCCGGGGGAGTTCATCGGCGGCGACCTGGAGATCCTGCGGGGCGACCTCGCGGGCATCCTGCACCGGCATTCCGACGGCGACGCGGACTACGTCTTCGGCGATGAGATCACGGCGATGTCCGAGACGACGGACGGGGTCGAGGTCGAGTTCGCGAGACGCGCCGCCGAGCGCTTCGATCTCGTGCTCGGAGCCGACGGGGTGCACTCCGCCGTGCGGCGCCTGGCGTTCGGACCCGAGCAGGAATTCGTAGAGTCCTCCGGATACCACTACGCGGTCGCGAGCGGAGAGGTGTCGCTGGATGGACTCGAGACCGAGCTTCCCGGCGGGCGCTCCGTCGCCTACGGGTGCAACACCCCGGACAGGCTGGTACTCCTCGGCGGGCAGAAGGCTCCGGCGCTGTTCGTGTTTCGCGGTGACGCCGGCGGCTACGACCGCCATGACGTCGAGTCCCAGCGGGCCTTCCTCGCATCCGCATTCGCGGACGGGGCGTGGCGCGTGTCGGCGGCGCTCGAGGCCGCGAGCACGGCGTCCGACTTCTACCTCGACGCACTCACCCGTACCCGCATGTCGACGTTCACGCGCGGTCGCTTCGCTCTCGTCGGCGACGCCGGATACGCGAACACCCTCGGTGGCTTCGGCACCGGTCTCGCCCTTGTGGGGGCCTACGTGCTCGCGGGAGAACTGATCGCCGCCGGCGGCGACCACGACGTCGCCTTCGCCGCCTACGACCGGCGGATGCGCAAGCCGACGAAGGTCGCTCGCACCGGGAACGCCGGGCCGTTCCTCGCGCCGCCCTCAGCGCGTCGCATCCGGATGCGGGACCGGATGTTCTCGAATCGCCTGATGTACCGCACGATGCTCTGGATGACCGAGACCTTCGCCACGGACGACAGCATCCCCGAGTACGGGCTGACCTGAGTCGGTGCCGCGCCCGACCGGGGCGCGGCACCTGGATCAGGCCTGCGGGTTGTCGATCACCTTGACGAGGTCGCGGCCGCGCAGCGTGTAGATCGCCTCGTCCTCGTCGATGTTCAGGTGCGGCCCGCTGTACCAGCCGCCGTTGATCTCCGGCACGACCACGGTCGTGGCGAACGCTCGCCGGTCGATGCGGAACAGGGTCGTGTCCGAGACCGCGTAGACCGCGCCGCGGGCGGCCTTCATCGCAGAGAACCCGGGGCAGATGCTGCGGAGGTCGGCGGTGTGCACGATGCGACGTGTCGGCCGGTCGACAACGATCAGCGTCCCGCGCAGAGTCAGCGCGAACAGGTGCCTGCCGTGCGTCTCGAGCGAGGCGATACCGTTCGGTGTCCCGGTCTCGAGGCGCCACAGTTCGGTGCGGTTCACCGGATCCCAGGCCACGATGGTGCCGCGCGGTCCGGTCTTCTGCGCGTTGTCCCCGCCGAGGTAGGCGATGCCGTCTGCGGCGGCCACGGCACGGACCAGCTGGATGTCGTCGATCGGGTTCACCGTGCAGGTGCTCGCGCCGGTCTCCGGGTCGAACGTCCAGATCGACCCGCCGCCCTCGGTGTCGGCCTGAGCCGCGACCAGGAGCAGCCCGTGCGCGGCATCCCACTCGGTGTCCAGCGGGCGGTTCTGCGTGCTGGGGAAGGAGGCGACGCGCGTGATGGGGGCGCCGGAGCGGGGGTCGTAGCGCCAGATGCCCTGGCCGCTGTACTGGCCGGTGTAGAGCACGCCGCCGATGACCTCGGCGTCCTTCGCCTCGCCGGGCAGCAGCAGGTTGACGACCTCGCCGGTGGCGAGGTCGTGGCGGGCGATGCCGCCGTTGCCGCCGACGTAGGCGAAGCCGCCGCCCGCGGCCACGCCCATGCAGGTCTGCGCGCTGACCGGCGCGCCGGCCGCGCTCAGGTCGATCGTCTGCACGGTCGCGCCCGCCGTCGTGACCTCGCCGAGGAAGCCGTAGCCGGAGGCTGCGACGAGATTCCCGCCGCGCGCGTCGAGACCCCAGATCTCGCCGAGATCGAGCAGGCCGAGGTCGAGCTGTCTCAGGTCGGCGGTCTGCGGGTTCCAGGCGAGGATGCCCGCCTCGTTGGCGCAGTGGATGGTGTCGCCGACGACGGTGAAGTTCTTCGCCGTCTTGCCGATCGAGGTGATGATCGCGCGCACCGAGTGGTCGGTGAGCGAGAGCGTGGCGAGCTTGCTCGGTTCTGCGGCGCCGGCGGTTGACACGACGAGTTCGCCGTGCAGCACGGCGAGTTCGCGGATGCTCGGGTCCGGCAGCATCCCGGTCGGGGTGATGTCGGTGAATCCGCCCTGCGCGCGGTCGTAGGCGTAGAGCGAGGCGCGAGAGGTGGATCCGCCGCCACCGAGGGTGCTTCCGGCTCCGAAGTAGGCGTGCGAGTCGGTGGCGGCGACGGCGCGGGCCAGCGTGGCCGTGGCGTCGGGGGTTCCGAGATCGGTGACCGCACCGGTCGCCGGGCTCCACTGCCACAGCGCCGGCGCGGTGCCGCTGCCGCCGCCGACGGCGAACAGCATGCCGTCCGGCGCCACCGCGAGGTCGCGCACGTCGCGGTCGCCGATGGTGCCGATCGGCGACGCGGGCAGCTGCGGCGCGGACAGGTCCCAGCGATACAGATTCGCCTGGGGGCCGCCGCTCTTCTGCAGCACGCCGATGTAGAGGGCGTTGCGTTGGGGGTCGACGGCGAGGGCCTGGATCGCGTACCCCGTCGCCAGCGTGGTCTGGTGCGCCACCTTGCCGGTGGTCAGGTCGATCCCGACCACCCCGGCCGGCTCGAGGTTGCGCGAGCCGACGTAGTACACGTCGCCGACGAGGACTCCGCTCATCAGCGAGTACTGCACGATGCCGGGTCCGAGGGACGTGATGACCGGGCCGGCACCGGGACGGGAACCGGCGGCGTGAGCCTGTGACGGCAGCGCGATCTGGGCGAGCGCGAACAGCCCGGCGGCCGCGCCGGAGGCGAGCAGGGTGCGGCGGGAGAGCTGTGCGGAAGCGGGGGCGGGGGAAGACATCGTTCTCCTTCGAACGGGTGGGAGCCGTGCGAAGAGAGTCTGCTGAGCGGTGCGAATCAGGTCAAGGAAAGGCGCCGAAAGGCAACAGAACCTAACAACCGGGCAGTGGTCGGCGCCGGATCAGCCGCCGAGGGCGTCGCGGATGGTCGCGGCGGAGCGCTGCAGGCGCGCGGCGATCTCGGCGTCGTCGAAGCGGGATGCCACATGCACGACGGCCAGCGCGGCGGGCCGCTTGCCGCGCAGCACGAGCGGCACCGCGACCGACTGCACCGTGGGGATGACCTCGTCGTGGCTGGTCGCGTAGCCGCACTCGCGAGCTGCGTCGACCTGGGCACGCAGCGCCGCATCGGCCTCCGGCCACTGGGCATCCGGCAGCTGCGTGAGGATCGCCTTGCCGGGGGCGCCGGCGGTGACCGGATGCCGGGTTCCGGGGCGCTGCGCGACGTTGGCGACGGCGTGCCGGGGTTCGACGCTGGTCAGGGTGATGCACTCGTCGCCGTCCAGCACCGCCAGGAATGCGGTCTGGCCGAGCTCGTTGGCGACCGCGGTGAGCTCCGGGAGAGCCTCGGCCTGGAGGTCGTGCGCGACTCCGGCGGCGAGGGCCGCCATCCGCGGCCCGAGCGCGACCAGTCCGGCGGCATCCCGCGACACGAGTCCGTGGTCCTCGAGCGTGCGCAACAGGCGGTAGGCGATCGAGCGGTGCACCTCGAGCCGGCCGGCGACGTCGTCGATCGACAGCGCGCCCGGCCCGTCGGCGAGGATCTCCAGGATCCGGATGCCGCGGCTGAGGGTCTGTGAGGCGGGGCTGGCCAAGGTGGCTCCCTTCGTATACGATCTGTTCAATAGTAGAACTTTGTGTTCGAATATAGAACATTTGGAAGGAATCGACGACGATGCAGTTCCACCACCACGGCTACGTCTCCGGTGATCCGCGAGTGCTCCCGGCATCCGGCACCGGGATCGACCGTCCTGCCGACCTGCCGGACGAGGTCGACGTGCTCATCGTCGGCTCGGGCCCGGCCGGCATGCTGCTCGCGGCACAGATGTCGCAGTACCCCGACGTGGTCACGCGCCTCATCGAGAAGCGCGAAGGGCGCCTCGTGCTCGGCCAGGCCGACGGCATCCAGCCCCGCAGCGTCGAGACGTTCCAGGCCTTCGGCTTCGCGGAGCGCATCGTCGCCGAGGCGTACAACATCGGCTGGATGAACTTCTGGGGCCCCGATCCCGAGAACCCCGGCAACATCATCCGCACCAGCCGCACCGAGGACTACGGCTACAAGATCAGCGAGTTCCCGCACCTGATCGTGAACCAGGCGCGCGTGCTGGACTACTTCGCCGAGGCCGCGCACAACGGACCGGGTCGTATCGTGCCCGACTACGGCGTGGAGTTCGTGGGGCTCACCGTGCACGAGGCGGGGGAGTATCCGGTCGAGGTGCAGGTGCGCACGACCGCGGGCGAGCGCACCGTCCGCGCGAAGTACGTCGCGGGCTGCGACGGCGCCCGCAGCGGCGTGCGCGAGGCGATCGGGCGCAAGCACGTCGGCGGCATCTCCGCGCACGCGTGGGGCGTCATGGACGTCCTGGTCAACACCGACTTCCCGGACTGGCGCACCAAGTGCGCCATCAACGCCGAGGCCGGCAACATCCTGCACATCCCGCGCGAGGGCGGCTACCTGAGCCGGATGTACATCGACCTCGGCGCCGTCGCCGACGACGACAACCACCAGGTGCGCTCGACGCCGATCGAGGAGATCATCCGCAGGGCGAACGAGATCCTGCACCCGTACACACTCGACGTGAAGCAGGTCGCCTGGCACAGCGTGTACGAGGTCGGCCACCGAGTCACAGACGGGTTCGACGACGCGCTCGAGAGCGACCGGCATCCGCGTGTCTTCCTCACCGGCGACGCGTGCCACACGCACAGCGCCAAGGCCGGTCAGGGCATGAACGTCTCGATGCAGGACGGCTTCAACCTGGGGTGGAAGCTCGGCGCCGTGCTCACCGGGCGCTCGCCGCAGGAGCTCCTGGAGACGTACGCCGCCGAGCGGCGCCCTGTCGCCCAGCAGCTGATCGACTTCGACAAGGAGTGGTCCTCGCTGATGGCACGCAAGCCCGAGGAGATCTCCGACCCGCAGGAGCTCGCGACCTTCTACCTCGGCACCGCCGAGTTCCCCTCCGGGTTCATGACCGAGTACCAGCCGTCGATGATCGTCGCGGGCGCCTCGCAGCAGGAGCTGGCCACGGGCTTCCCGCTCGGCCGCCGCTTCAAATCGGCCGAGGTCGTGCGCGTCTGCGACGGCAACGTCGTGCACCTCGGGCACCACGCCAAGGCTGACGGGCGCTGGCGCGTGTACGGCTTCGGAGACCGCTCCGGTGCCGCACTCGACGACTGGGCGGCCTGGATCGGCGGCGAGGTCGCGAAGTTCACGCCGGCGGATGCCGACCTCGACGCGGTGTTCGACGTGAAGGCCGTCTACCAGAAGGCCTTCGACGAGATCGACCTGCCCGATGTGCCGGACGTGCTGCAGCCGAAGACCGGTCCGCTGGGCCTGACCGACTGGGAGAAGGTGTACTCGGCGGCACCGAACGCGTGGTGCCGCAGCGACATCTTCGACGAGCGTGGCCTGTCACGGGAGGGCGTCGTGGTGGTCGTGCGACCCGATCAGTACGTCGCCGCGATCCTGCCCCTGCAGGCGCGTGACGAGCTGTCGTCGTTCCTCGACGGAGCGTTCATCGCGGCATCCTGACGCGGGTGTTGAAGGGGGCCGTTGACAAGACGGCCCCTTTTGTGCTGAAATCTCTCTATTCGAAAAAGAGTTTTCGGATTGTGAAATCGAGTGTCGTCGACGAAGTCGTCGCCGAGAGGGGTCCATCACAATGACCGCAGAGGACTACGTCCACATACCCAGCCGGGCATCCGAAGGACTGGCGGAGCCGCCGTCCATGCTGGTTGCCGTGCAGGCGGGCATCAGCCCGAGGCTGTACAACAGCGACCTCGCGCCCACCACCCGAGAGGGCCGGCACTGGAGCGCTTACAGCATCTTCACCCTCTGGGCGAACGATGTGCACAGCCTCGGCAACTATGCCTTCGCCATCGGCCTGTTCTCCCTGGGGCTCAGCGCGGGCGGCGTGCTCGCCGCGCTCGCGTTCGGCGCCCTCTTCCTGTTCCTGCTGCTCACGCTGTCCGGATACATGGGGGAGAAGACGGGCGTCCCGTTCCCCGTCATGAGCCGCATCGCCTTCGGCATCCACGGCGCGCAGATCCCCGCACTGCTGCGCGGCGGCGTCGCGATCGCCTGGTTCGGCGTGCAGACCTTCCTCGCCTCGCAGGTGCTGCAGGTGGTGCTGCTCGCGGTCCTCCCCGGTCTGCAGGGGCTGCAGGAGGGCTCGTTCCTCGGGCTGTCCGCGCTCGGCTGGATCACCTTCGTCGCGCTCTGGGTCGTCCAGGTCATCATCGTCAGCTACGGCATGGAGATGATCCGCAAGTACGAGGCCTGGGCGGGCCCGATCATCCTCGCCACCTTCGTGGCCCTCGCCGTGTGGGTGCTGGTGCAGTCCGGCTTCCAGATCGACTGGGCGCCGGCCGGCCAGGCCGAGGGCGCCGAGTTCTGGCTGACCGCACTCGGCGCGGCATCCCTCTGGGTGGCCATCTACGGCACCTTCGTGCTGAACTTCTGCGACTTCACCCGCGGCGCCAAGTCGAAGAAGGCGATCGTCAAGGGCAACTTCTGGGGCATCCCGATCAACATGCTGTTCTTCGGCGTCGTCGTGGTGGTGCTCACCGGCGGATCGTTCAAGATCAACGGAGAGCTCATCACCTCGCCCTCGCAGGTGGTCGCCGCCATTCCGAACACGTTCCTGCTCGTGCTGGCCTCGCTGGCCCTGATCGTGCTCACCATCGCGGTGAACCTGATGGCCAACTTCGTCGCGCCGACCTATGCGCTGACCAACCTCTTCCCGCGACACCTCAACTTCCGCAAGGCGGCGATCGTCTCGGCCGTCATCGGCCTGGTCATCCTGCCGTGGAACCTGTACAACTCCCCGGTGGTCATCAACGTGTTCCTCGGCGGCCTCGGCGCACTGCTCGGGCCGCTGTTCGGCATCATCATGGTCGACTACTGGATCATCCGTAAGCAGCGCATCAACGTCCCCGAGCTGTACTCCGACTCGCCGACGGCCGAGTACGCCTACACGCGCGGCTTCAACCCCCGTGCCGTGATCGCCCTGATCCTCTCCGGCGCCTTCGCTCTGGTCATCACCTTCGTGCCCGCGTTCAAGGGACTGCACGACTTCTCCTGGTTCGTGGCAGCCGGGTCCGCGGCGATCGTCTATGCGATCATCGCCGACAGACGGGGCCCCTTCCACGACGTGGAGGGCACCGAGATCGCCGTCACCCCGACCCACTGACATCCCGACACCCGAAACGGAAGCAAGAGCATGCGCATTCTCGTCGCGAACGTGAACACGACCGAGACGATGACCGAGGGCATCGCGGAGGCGGCGCGGGCCGTCGCCTCACCGGGCACCGAGATCATCGGGCTCACCCCCGACTTCGGTGCGGAGTCGTGCGAGGGCAACTTCGAGAGCTACCTCGCCGCGATCGCCGTGATGGACAAGGTCGTCCGGTACGACGGGGAGTACGACGCCGTCATCCAGGCCGGGTACGGCGAGCACGGCCGCGAGGGGCTGCAGGAGCTGCTCGACGTGCCGGTCGTCGACATCACGGAGGCCGCTGCCTCGACCGCCATGTACCTCGGTCGGTCGTACTCGGTGGTGACAACGCTCGATCGGGCGGTGCCCCTGATCGAGGACCGTCTGATCCTCGCCGGACTGCACGACCGCTGCGCGTCGGTCCGCTCGTCCGGACTCGGCGTGCTCGAGCTGGAATCCGACCCCGAGCGCGCGATCGAGGCGATCGCCGCCGAGGCGCAGCGCGCCGTCGAGATCGACCGCGCCGAGGTCATCGTGCTCGGCTGCGGCGGCATGGCCGAGCTGAAGGACCGCGTCGTCGAGCTGTGCGGCGTGCCCGTCGTCGACGGCGTGCAGGCCGCGGTCGCCGTCGCCGAAGGGCTGGTGCGCCTCGGGCTCACGACCTCGAAGGTGCGCACCTACGCACCGCCGAGGCCGAAGCGGATCACCGGGTTCCCGAGCCTGGCACGCTGAGACCGGCGCAGAATTCAATCACCCCCGATACAGAGCAGAACCGGCGAAGCCGCCGGCAGAAGGGAATCGCGACATGTCGCACGAGACCGAACAGCAGGAGACGGCGTCTCTCGACCCGACCGGCGAGCACTACGACCTGGTCATCCGTGGCCAGCGCGTGCTGACCACCGCGGGCATCGTCCCGCGCGAGGTCGGCGTCCGCCACGGCAAGATCGTCGCGATGCAGCCGCTGGGCAACAACCTGCAGGGCGACGAGATCGTCGAGATCGCCGACGACGAGACCCTCATCCCCGGCCTGGTCGACACGCACGTGCACGTCAACGAGCCCGGCCGTACCGAGTGGGAGGGCTTCGCCTCGGCGACCCGCGCCGCCGCGGCCGGCGGCGTCACCACCATCGTGGACATGCCGCTGAACAGCATCCCGCCGACCGTGAGCGTCGACGCGCTGAACGAGAAGCGCGCGGTCGCGCGTGATCAGGTGCACGTCGACGTGGGCTTCTGGGGCGGCGCGATCCCGGGCAACACCGAGGACCTGCGTCCGCTGCACGACGCCGGCGTGTTCGGCTTCAAGAGCTTCCTGCTGCACTCGGGCGTGGACGAGTTCCCGCCGCTCGACCCGGAAGAGCTCGAGAAGGACATGCGCGAGCTCAAGAAGTTCGACTCGGTCATGATCGTGCACGCCGAGGACTCCCGCGCGATCGACCGCGCCCCGCAGCCCGAGGGCGACGACTACAGCAAGTTCCTGGCATCCCGTCCCCGCGGCGCCGAGAACCTCGCCATAGCCGAGGTCATCGAGCGCGCCCGCTGGACCGGCGGACGCGCGCACATCCTGCACCTGTCGTCGTCGGACGCGCTGGCGATGCTGCGCACCGCCAAGCACGACGGCCTGAAGATCACGGTCGAGACCTGCCCGCACTACCTCACGCTGACAGCCGAGGAGATCCCGCACGGAGCCACCGCGTTCAAGTGCTGCCCGCCGATCCGCGAGGCGGGCAACCGCGAGCTGCTCTGGCAGGGCCTCGAGGACGGCACGATCGACTTCATCGTCTCGGACCACTCGCCCTCGACGCTCGATCTGAAGGACCTCGAGAACGGCGACTTCGCCGTGGCCTGGGGCGGTGTCGCGTCGCTGCAGCTCGGTCTCTCGCTGATCTGGACCGAGGCGCGCCAGCGCGGGCTGTCGCTCGAGACAGTCGTGGAGTGGATGAGCGAGCGGCCCGCCCAGTTCGCCGGACTCACCGGCAAGGGCCGCATCGCTCCCGGCTACGACGCCGACTTCTCGATCTTCGCGGCGGACGACGCGTACGTCGTCGACGTCACGAAGCTGCACCACAAGAACCCGCTCACGCCGTACAACGGCAAGGCGCTGGCCGGCAAGGTGCGCAAGACCTGGCTGCACGGCGAGGTCATCGACTTCGAGACGCCGCGCGGCCGCCTGCTGCGCCGCGGCATGACCACCGAGGACTGATCCGGCTCGCCGCCGGCAGTGACGCACAGGATGCCCGGACTCGCCCCTGCGGGCCCGGGCATCCGTCGTCTGCAGCGCGGCGACGGCGGACGCCGGCGCTGTGTCCTCCGCTCGCGCTGCTGTCTTCGGCTCGCGCTGCGCGGATCTGCGCCGCGCGAGCGTGGAAATGGCGCTCGCTGGTCGGGGCGCGCGGAGAAGTGCCGCGCGGGCGAGCAAGTGCCGCGCGAGCGGGCGAGAGCCGGAAGCGCGGCGCGTGCTCCGTCAGGAGTTCACGCGGATGATCTCCTGCTGGTACGGAGCGATGACAGCGCCGGAGACGCGCAGGTCCAGCACCAGGAAGCGGCGGGATGCCGGGTCCTCCGCCGTCCACGTGGCGAGTCGGTCCAGGTCGGCGAGCGTGCGCACCGCGACGCCCTCGGCACCCACGGCGGCGGCAAAAGCGGCGAAGTCGACCTCGGGGATGAGCATCGGCTGCTCGGCGAGACCCTTCAGCCCGTACAGGTTGACCTCCGCGCCGTAGGCGGCGTCGTTCCAGACCACCGCGACGCCGCGTCCGCCGGCGGCGCGCACGGCCGACTCCAGGTCGGCGATCGCCATCAGGCCGCCGCCGTCGCCGCTCGTCAGCACCACGGTCGACTCCGGGCGGGCGCGGGTGGCACCGACGACGCTCGGCCAGCCCTGGCCGATGGCCTGGAACGCGGTGCCGATCATCATCATGCGATCGGGCGACGCGACCGGCCAGTACATGTTCGCCCAGCCGATGAAGTGCCCGCCGTCCGAGACGACCACGCGGTCCTCAGGCAGAAGCTCGGCGATGCGGCGCGCGGCCGAGCGCGGGTCGAGGCGGCCGTCTGCGGCGAGGTCGTCGCCCGGCTCGTAGGCGCGGGCCGCGGCGACGTCGACGGATTCGCGCCAGGCGCCGTGCGCCTCGCGCGGGGTTGTGCTGTTCCCGCCGGAGTCTGCGCGGGATTCGTCGGCGGAGTGCGCACCTTCCCGTGGGTGCGCACCGGCGACGGGTGCCTCGCGCAGCCCGCGCACGCGCTCGACGAGCATCTCGGCAGCGACCCGGGCATCCGCGCGGACGAAGCCGCTGACGTGCGCATGGGTCGCAGCGGGCGCGACATCCACCTGGAACACCCGGGTGCCGGGGGCGAACAGGTCACCGAACCGCATCGTGAACTGGTTGAGGGATGCTCCGAAGACCACCGCCACATCGGCATCGCGCACCAGCTCCATCGCCGCCTCGGCGCCGAAGCCGCCGGTGACGCCGAGGTCGTACTGCTGCTCGGGGAAGATGCCCCGGCCGAGTGCGGACGAGGCGGTGAGTGCACCGGTCAGCGCCGCGAGCTCGCCCAGCGCAGCACCGGCGCCGGCCAGCCAGGCACCGCGTCCGGCGAGCAGGAACGGCTTCGACGCGCCAGACAGCGCAGAGGCGATCTCGTCCAGCATCCCCTCGGCGAACTCGCCGCGCGGGAGCAGCGGCGCGGGGATGCGGGGCCTGGCGCTCTCGGGCACCTCGCCCGCCTCCAGCGTGGCGACGTCGTAGGGGATCGCGAGCACGACGGGCACTCGGTAGGTGAGGGCGTGCTCGATCGCGATGACGACCGTCGCGGCGGCATCCGCGTGTCCGACGGTGTACGTGCGCGCGCCGACGCCGGAGGCGAGGGCGATCTGGTCGACATCCCAGGGCCGCGGACCGGAGGTGGGCTCGTCACCGACGACGAGGACGAGCGGGATGCGCGCCTGCACGGACTCGGCCAGGGCGGTGAGCGTGTTCGTGAAGCCGGCGCCGTAGGTGGTCGTCGCGGCGGCGATGCGGCCGGAGGCGCGGAAGTGCGCATCGGCGGCGACGACCGCGCCCTGCTCGTGACGGACGGCCGTGTATGCGGCATCCGTCTGCTTCTCGAGGGCGTCCAGGAAATAGGCGTTGCCGTTGCCCATCACCCCGAACACGTGGTCGATGTGGCGGGCGATGGTGAGGGCGACGTGCGCGGAGACGGTGGGCATGACGGTGCCTTTCAAGACGGACGGATGAGGTTTCCGTATGTGTCTCGCCGTGGGCTTCGTGCCCCTTTTTCGGGCACCGGCTGCGCAGCCGGACTTTCCGATTCTAGATGCACCACAATGGGTTCATGACGGATACGGCAGTAGAGCGCGAGACGCTCACCTGGGACGGTTTCGGTGACGCGACGCGGGATCTCGCCCGCCGCATCCTGGACAGCGGCTTCGAGACGGAGGTCGTCGTGGCGATCGCCCGCGGCGGCCTGCTGCCGGCAGGCGCGATCGCATACGGCCTCGGCGCGAAGAACTGCGGCGCGATCAACATGGAGTTCTACACCGGCATCGGCACGGTGCTGGATGCTCCCGAGGTGCTGCCGCCCGAACTCGACATGGACTATCTCAACGGACGGCGCGTGCTGCTCGTCGATGACGTGGCCGACTCCGGCCGCACCCTGGCCCTCGCCGTCCAGTTGCTGCAGGACAAGGGCGCGGACGTCCGCTCGGTGACGATCTACACGAAACCGACGACGATCATCCAGCCCGACTACGCCTGGAAGGACACCGATCTCTGGATCGACTTCCCGTGGTCGTACAAGGGCACGGTGCGCGAAGAGGACCTCGGGCTGCCGCCCACCGCCTGACCTGTGGACAGCGCGACGCGAGTGTCGGCGTCGTACGGCAGGGTGGAGGCATGACCTCTCCCACCCGCGAAGCCGCCCTCACCGCCCTGCGCGACCTCGTCGGGCGGGCGGATGCCGACTTCCACGACGGACAGTACGAAGCGATCGAGGCGCTGGTCGCCGGGCGTCGCCGCGCGCTGGTCGTGCAGCGCACCGGATGGGGCAAGTCAGCGGTGTACTTCGTCGCGACGCTGCTGCTGCGGCGTCAGGGCGCCGGTCCCACTGTGCTGGTCTCGCCGCTGCTGGCGCTGATGCGCGATCAGATCGCCGCGGCCGAGCGTGCCGGCGTACGGGCGGTCGCGATCAACTCCACCAACGCCCACGAGTGGGACGACGTGCTGGCCCGGCTCGACCGCGACGAGGTCGACGTGCTGCTGGTCTCGCCCGAGCGCCTGAACAACCCGGCGTTCCGCGAGCAGCGTCTGCCGGCGCTGGTGCAGCGCATCGGCATGCTCGTGGTCGACGAGGCGCACTGCATCAGCGACTGGGGGCACGACTTCCGGCCGGACTACCGCAGGCTGCGCGACCTCATCGCGCAGATGCCGGCCGACGTCCCGGTGCTCGCCACGACCGCGACCGCGAACAGCCGCGTCGTCGCGGATGTCGCGGAGCAGCTCGGCGGCGCGGACGTGCTCACCATCCGCGGGCCGCTCGCGCGCGCATCGCTGCGCCTCGGCGTGCTCCAGCTCCCGAACGCGGCGAGCCGGCTGGCCTGGCTGCTCAGCCATCTCGACGACCTGCCCGGCTCCGGCATCATCTACACGCTGACCGTCGCGGCTGCCGTCGACACCGCGCGGCTGCTGCGCGAGCACGGCCACGATGTGCGCGCCTACACCGGCCAGACGGATGCCGAGGAGCGCGAGGAGTCGGAGGGGCTGCTGAAGCGCAACGAGGTCAAGGCCCTGATCGCCACGAGCGCGCTCGGCATGGGCTTCGACAAGCCCGACCTGGGGTTCGTGCTGCACGTCGGCGCACCGTCGTCGCCGGTGGCGTACTACCAGCAGGTCGGCCGAGCCGGCCGCGCGAGCGACAGCGCCGACGTGCTGCTGCTCCCCGGCGCGGAGGACCGCGACATCTGGCACTACTTCGCGACCGCGTCGATGCCGGATCGGGAGCGTGCCGAGCATGTGATCGCCGCACTGGGCGATCAGCCGATCTCGACCCCGGCGCTGGAGGCCATGGTCGACATCCGCCGCACTCCGCTCGAACTGCTGCTCAAGGTGCTCGACGTCGACGGTGCGGTGAAGCGCGTGCAGGGCGGCTGGGTCGCGACCGGCGCGGCCTGGGACTACGACGCGGAGCGCTACGAGCGCATCGCCGCCGAGCGTCGCGCCGAGCAGCAGCACATGATCGAGTACCAGCAGACCAGCGGATGCCGGATGGAGTTCCTGCAGCACTCGCTGGACGACGACACCGCGGCGCCGTGCGGCCGTTGCGACAACTGCGCGGGGGTCTGGTTCCCCGCGGAGATCGCGGCCGGTGCGAAGACGGATGCTGCGGAGTCGCTCGACCGCGTGGGCGTTCCGATCGAGCCCCGACGACAGTGGCCGACCGGAGCAGACCGGCTCGACGTGCCGGTGCGCGGGCGGATCGGGGCAGAGGAGCAGGCCGCCGAGGGGCGCGCCCTGGCGCGCCTGACCGACCTCGGCTGGGGCGGGACGCTGCGAGAGCTGTTCGCGGCGGGAGCCGCGGACGGGCCTGTGCCGCCTCAGGTGCTGCAGGCGTGCGTGCGGGTACTCGCCGGGTGGGGCTGGGACGAGCGCCCGGTCGCCGTGGCGGGGATGCCGTCCCGATCGAAGCCGCAGTTGACCGGTTCTCTGGCGCGCGGCCTTGCTGAGATCGGCCGGCTGCCGTACCTGGGCGAGCTCGGTTTCGCGAACGGCGGGCCCAGCGGTGCGCCCGGCGGGAACAGCGCGTTCCGTCTGGCGGGCATCTGGGACCGCTTCACCGCCGACGAGCTGCAGGTGCCGGCGGGCCCGGTGCTGCTGGTCGACGACCTCGCCGACAGCCGATGGACCCTGACGGTCGCCGCGCGCACCCTGCGCGGGGCCGGTGCCACGGCGGTGCTGCCGTTCGCCCTCGCGCTGCGGGGGTGAGTTCAGTTGCGGTGCGCGCGGATGGTCCTGGCCGTCGCCTCGACCCAGCGCCGCTGACGTCGCGTCTCGACGGCCCCGGTGCCGCGGATGCGCCCGCCATCCGGCAGTTCCACCACGCCCGGTTCGTACGTCCATGCGCTCACGAAGCCGACACTACTCGCCGGCCGGACCGGTCCGGCCGCGGTTCACAGCCTCCCGAACGCCCGGAGCGGATGCTCGATCAGGTCGGTCACCCGGCGCAGGAAACCCGAGGCGTAGCCGCCGTCGCAGACCCGGTGATCGAACACCAGGGAGAGCTGGGCGACGCGACGCGGCACGATCTGCCCGTCCACGACCCATGGGCGCTCGATGATGCGGCCGATGCCGAAGATCGCGACGTTCGGCGGGTTGATGATCGCCGCCGATCCGTCGACGCCGAGGGTGCCGTAGTTGTTCAGGGTGAACGTCGATCCGCGCATCCGCTCTGGCGCCAGCGTGCCGGCGCGGGCCGCGTCGGCGGCATCCCGGATCGCGGTGTCGAGCGTGTCGAGATCCATCGCGTGGGCGCGCGGGATCACCGGCACGACCAGGCCGCGCGGGGTGTCCGCAGCGATACCGAGGCTCACGCCGTCGAACACCGTGAGCTCGGTGGCATCGGGGGAGAGGCGGGAAGCCAGGATCGGGAAGTCCTCCAGAGCGAGCAGGGTGAATCGTGCCAGCAGCGCCGTCATCGACGGGGCGCGTCCGCCCTCGGGAGCCATCGCCTTCCTGGCGTTCCAGAGCTCAGTCGCATCGACGTCGACCCAGACCGTGGCCTCGGGGATCTCCGCCCGGCTGCGGCTCAGCGTCGCGCTCGCCGCGCGCCGCAGCGGCGACAGCGGTTCCTGCGAGCGGATCGCCAGACCGGACGGGTCGGCGGAGGCGGATGCCGGCGAGCTGGACGCCGCGTGAGCAGCTGCGGCGTGAACGACCGCGTGGTCCACGGCGGCGCGCAGCACATCGGCGCGCGTGACGGCGCCGTCCACGCCGGTCGGCGTGATCGTATGAACGTCGAGGCCCAGGTCGCGGGCGAGCCTGCGGACGATCGGATTGCGGACGGCGACCGAGCGCGTCGGGTTCGACGGACGGTCCTGCGCGGAGCCGGCGTGTCCGGCTGTGGCGCGCCGTGCGGTACCGGTCTGGTCTGTGGTTTCCGACGTGGGGTTTGGGCGGATGCGAGTGTTCGGCGGGGTCGGGTTCGACGGGCCGTCCGGTGTGGGGACTGCGTGTTCGGGGGCGGCGCGCCGACCGGTATCGGTCTGGTCTGTGGTTTCCGACGGCATCCACGACGTCGAATGGCGGCGGGGGCGACGGCGCCGACCCGACGAGGCACGCTCCGGGGTGCCGTAGCCGATCAGCACGTTGCCGGAGCCGGCCTGCTCCTCCTGGCGGTGCGCCTCGAGGAGGGCGGAATCTGGGCGCCCTTCGTCTCGCTCCGCTCGCTCAGGACCCGAAGTGGCATGATCCGAGGGGGCAGCCGGCGCCGCGGCATCCGCGACCTCCAGTACCGGCGCGCCGACGGCGATCGTCTCACCCTCGGCGCCGTGCAGCGCGGTGACGACGCCCGCGAAGGGGGTGGGCAGCTCGACGACGCTCTTGGCCGTCTCGACCTCGGCGATGGGCTGATCGACGGTGACGGTGTCGCCGACGGCGACCAGCCACTGCACGAGGCCGGCCTCGGTGAGGCCCTCGCCCAGATCGGGCAGCCGGAACACACGGGCGGTGGCGACGCTCATCCTTCGTCCTCCCAGTGCAGCGTGTCGATCGCGTCGAGCACGCGGTCGACGTCGGGCAGATACCAGTGCTCGAACTTCGGCGGCGCGAACGGCACGTCGAAGCCGGTGACCTTGCGCACAGGCGCCTCGAGGTGCTCGAAGCAGCGCTCCGAGACGCGGGCCTGGATCTCGGATGCCACCGACACGTAGCCCGGTGCCTCCGCGATCACCACGGCGCGGCCGGTCGAACGTACCGCCGCGGTCACGGTCGCGTCATCGAACGGCGACAGCGACCGGATGTCGACGACCTGCACGCTGCGGCCCTCCTCGGCTGCGGCATCCGCCGCCTCGAGCGCGATCGGCACCGCCGTCCCATAGGCGAGCAGCGTGACATCGGTGCCATCGCGCACGATCCGTGCGGTGCCGAGCTCGGTGCGCCGCGAGGTGTCGACCTCGCCCTTGGTCCAGTACAGCTTCTTCGGCTCGAGGAAGATCACCGGGTCGGGGGAGTCGATCGCGGCGCGCAGCATCGAGTACGCGTCCTGCGGGGTCGACGGCGTCACCACGGTGAGACCAGGCGTGTGTGCGTAGTACGCCTCAGAGGAATCGCAGTGGTGCTCGACTCCGCCGATGCCGCCGCCGAACGGGATGCGGATCACCATCGGCAGGCGCATAGCGCCGCGCGTGCGGTTGCCGAGCTTCGCGACGTGGCTGATGACCTGCTCGAACGCCGGGTAGGCGAACGCGTCGAACTGCATCTCCACGACCGGGCGCATGCCGTTCATCGCCATGCCGACCGCGGTGCCCACGATGCCCGACTCGGCCAGCGGCGTGTCGAAGCAGCGATCCTCGCCGAACCGCGCCGCGAGACCATCCGTGATGCGGAACACTCCGCCGAGCCTGCCGACGTCCTCGCCGAACAGCAGCACCTCCCGGCTCTCGGTCAGGGCGTCGGCCAGGGCGCGGTTGAGGGCGCCCGCCATGGTCATGGTCTGGGTGGCGGGTGCGGCGGCCTCCGTCGCCCGCACGTCGGCGATCGTCATCGTGCGCCTCCTTCGGTCGTGGCCATGCGGTCGCGGTCGATCTCACCGCGCAGCAGCTCCCATTGCTCCTCCAGCTGCGGCGACCGCTGCGCGGTCACCCAGCGGAACAGGTCTTCCGGGTCGATCTCGGGATCGACGTTCATCGCGTCGCGCAGATCGGATGCCAGACGCTCGGCCCCTTCGCGGATCGCCTGCTCCGCCTCGTCGTCGAGCGCGCCGGATGCCCGCAGGTGGGCGCTCATGCGCGTCAGGGGGTCGCGCGCGATCCACTGCTGCACCTCTTCGCGCTCGCGGTAGCGGGTGTCGTCGTCGGCGTTCGTGTGCGGCTGCATCCGGTACGTGTGCGCCTCGACGAGCGACGGGCCGCCTCCGGCGCGAGCGCGATCGACGGCGTCGGTGAGCACCGTGAGGACGGCGGCCACGTCGTTGCCGTCGACGCGCTGTCCCGGCATCCCGTAGCCGATCGCCTTGTGCGCCAGGGAGGGCGCGGCGGTCTGCCGCGCGAGCGGCACCGAGATGGCGAAGCCGTTGTTCTGCACCAGGAACACCACCGGCACGTGGAACACGGCGGCGAAGTTCATCGCCTCGTGGAAGTCGCCCTCGCTGGTGGCGCCGTCGCCGCACAGCGCGAGCACGACGGTGTCCTCCCCGCGCAACTTCGCGGCGTGGGCGAAGCCGACGGCGTGCAGCAGCTGGGTCGCGAGCGGAGTGGCCTGCGGGGCGACGCCGTACACCGCCGGGTCGTAGCCGGCGTGCCAGTCGCCGCGCAGCATGACCATCGCATCGGCGGGTCGCACGCCGCGGCCGACCACGGCCACCGTGTCGCGATAGGTCGGGAACAGCCAGTCGCCGTCGCCCAGCACCATGGCCGCCGCCACCTGGCAGGCCTCCTGCCCGTGCGAGGACGGGTAGACCGCGAGGCGGCCCTGCTTGACGAGCGCCGTGCACTGCTCGTTCAGGCGCCGCCCCTCGACGAGCATCCGGTACGCCTCGCGGAGGATGTCGGATGCCGGCATCCGATACTGTTCGTCGGCATGGGCCGAACCCGTCTCATCGATGAGCTGAACCGGGGTGTCCCGGGGGAGCAGGTCTGTCATCGCTCCGCCTCCTTGCCGAACGTGTCCTTCCGCCAGCATGAGCCCTGAACGACCGATCATCCAGATACCAAGGCCATTTCCTGGACGGATGCTTCTGGTGAACACTCGCGGGTGACAGAATGTCAGCGAACCCCGACGAATCGGAGGCGCTCATGGTGGAGCTCGACGAGACCGATCACGCGATCCTGCGGATGCTGAAGAAGGATGCCCGGGCATCCATGACCGCGATCGCCGACGCGGTGCACATCTCGCGCGCCGGCGCGCACGCCCGCATCAAGCGGATGACGGATGCCGGCGTGATCACCGGCTACACGGTGCGCACCGACCCGATGCTGCTCGGGCACCACGCCTCGGCGTACGTCATGGTCGCGATCGAGCAGGCCAGCTGGCAGGAGGTGCGCGACCGGCTGCAGAGCATCGCCGAGGTGGAGCACATGGCGCTCATGGGCGGCGACTTCGACGTGCTGCTGCTGGTCCGTGCGCGGGACAACAGGGATCTGCGGAGGATCGTGCTCGAGGAGATCCAGGCGATCCCGCAGGTGCGCTCGTCACGGACGTCGCTGATCTTCGAGGACTGGGGCGGGTGACCGGTCGTTGAGCGAGCGGAGCGGGACGAAGGGCGCGGGTTCTCGTGCGCGGCTTATCCGCCTGCAGGTGTTCAGTCGTGCCTGCATCCGTGACGGGGTGGAGTCACCAGGGCGGGCCGAGGAGGTCGATATCGCCGGCTGGCCAGTCGTGGTCGGGGCGGCCGGCGGAGCGGATGAGGATCGGGTCGGTCTCGGTGACGACCGGGGCGCCGTCCAGACGGGAGAGGGAGCGCTCGCGTACTGACATCCGTCGCCAACCGGCAGACTTGTAGAACGGCACGACCTCCTCGCGGCATCCGAGGTAGCCGAACTCCACCTCCGTGCTCATGGACTGCTGCGCGGCGTGCAGCATCCGCGCGCCCAGGCCGAGCCCGCGCGCCGCGGGCGCCGTGAGCACGCCGCCCACGCCGCCGATCACGACCGCGCTGCCGCCGACGCTGATGGTGCGCGGCTGATAGCCGACGTGGCCGACCAGTGCGGCGCCGGAGTAGGCGAGCACGCGGGTCGCGGCCGGGGCGTAGCCGTACGGGGCGGAGCGGGTCCAGGGGCCGAACTCGGCCGCGTACTCGCGGTCGAAGAGCGCGCCGATCGCCGCGATCGACTCGGCATCCAAGGCGTCGTCGCGCACGATCTGCAGGTCGACGTGCATCCGGTCAGTCGTCGAGGAGGGCGGCGGCGTACATGGGGCGGGCGGCGTCGGCACTCGGCGGGTGGAAGAGGCCGGCAGTGGCGTCGCGGAACAGGCGGCCGGCCTCGTGCTGGTTGCCGAAGCCACTGCCGCTGGTGCACATGAGGGCGACCTCGGCCGTGCGGCGGGCCGCGGTGGAGGCATTCAGACGGGCGCTGACCAGCCGCAGCGGCCAGCCGGCACCGTGGTCGGCCAGGTCGTCGAAGTCGCGGCAGTACGCCTCCAGCTGGGCAGGCACGGACATGTACTCCATGTGCGCGTCGGCCAGACGGATGCGGGTCTCGGGCACCTCCGCATAGGTGGTGCCCGCCTTCGCCGACTTCCTGGCCTTGAGGCCTGCGACCGCCAGCTGCAGCGCGCGCTGCGCGACGCCGGCGTAGACCGAGCCGACCAGCAGCTGGAAGTTGCTCGTTATCGCGAACGTGAGCAGATCGGGGAACCGGCCGGACGGGATGCGGCGGGCGACGCGCTCCGGCTGCATCCGAACGTCCTTCAGGATCGTGGCCCGGCTCTGCGAGGCACGCATGCCCATGACGTCCCAGTCGTCGGAGACCGTGATGCCGTCGGCATCCCGCTCCAGGAACCCGTAGACCAGCTGCGTGTCGTCCGAGGCATCCGTGCCGTGCACGATCAGCCGCGTCCACACCGGAGACAGCGACGTGAAGATCTTCACACCCGAGATCAGGTAACCGCCGTCGTCCTGCGGCACCGCGGTGGACTTCGATCCCTGCAGCACCCAGTCGTTCGAGGGCTCGCTGATGCCGAACGCGAAGATCTCGCCGGCCGCCGCCTCCTCAAGCACCCAGTCCAGGGAGTGGTCGTCGCGCTCGCGCATCGCGTGCACGACGCCGGTGCACATCAGATGCATATTGATCGCGAGCGCCGTCGCGGGCGCCGCGGTCGCGAGGCGCTGCTGCAGTTTCGACACCTCGTTGAGGTTCAGCCCGCCCCCGCCGAGCTCCTCCGGCACGAACAGCCGCAGATATCCGGCATCCTTCAGGTCGGCGAGATCCTCGTCGAAGAACCGGTTCTCGCGGTCGTAGACCGCTGCCCGCTCGCGGAAGCGCTCCAGCAGCGCGGCGGAAAGGTACTGCTCGGCCAGCGCGGCGTGCCGAGCAGGGGAGTTGTCCGTCATGGGGTGATCCCTTCCGCGCGCCGCAGCACGAGCGCGCCGTTGTGGCCGCCGAACCCGAACGAGTTCGACAGCACCGTGTCGATCGGAAGCCGTCGAGCCTCCGTCACGATGTCGACGTCGCCGAACTCCGGGGCGTCGAGGTTGATCGTCGGCGGCAGGATGCCGGTGAGCAGGCTCTGCACGGCGATCACCGCCTCCACCGCACCGGATGCCCCGAGGAGGTGCCCGGTCGACGATTTGGTCGCGGTGAGGGGGATGCCGCTGAGGCGGTCGCCCAGGGAGGCGCGCAGTGCCGCGAGCTCCGCGGCGTCGCCGGCCGGCGTCCCCGTGCCATGGGTGTTCACGTGGCCGACATCGGCGGCGGTGATCCCGGCATCCGCCAGCGCCGATGCGATCGCGAGCGCGGCGCCGCGGCCGTGCGGCTCGGGGGCGGTCGGATGGTGCGCGTCGCTGGACTCACCGAAGCCGGCGAGCTCGGCCAGCGGTGTCGCGCCGCGGGCTTCCGCGATGTCGGTCGCTTCGAGAAGCAGCGCGGCCGCGCCCTGCGCCATGACGAATCCGCGGCGGCCGCGATCGAAGGGACGGCTCGCGCTCGCCGGGGCATACTCATAGCCGCTCGCGAGCGCGCGCAGGTTGGCGTTCGACGCGAGGTTGACCGGATTCAGACAGTCCTCCATACCGACCACGAGCACCGCATCGGCATAGCCGTGACGGATGCGTCGCAGTGCCTCTCCCAGGCCGATCGCGCTGCTCGCGCAGGTGGCCGTCACGCCGTGGCCCGGACCCTGCGCGCCGTAGCGCTGGCTGAGGAGCGCCGCCGCGGCATCCGGAGCGCCGTACACGACAAGAGTGAGGGGGACGCCGCGCGGCCCCTTCGCGTCGAGTGCACGGGTCGCCTGCTGCATCGCGTCGATCGGACCGGAGCCGGTGGCGGCGAGGACGCCGAAGCGGGACGGATCCCAGGGGAGGGCGGCACGGTTCGCCGACTCGGGGAGATCGCTCCGCGTCGCGCGAGCCTGCGCCATCGCCTGGTCGGCGGCGGCGATCGCCCAGTGCTGTACCGGGCTGAGTCGTCGTGCGATCGCCGGTTCGAGAACGGATGCCGCGTCGAAGCCCTGCACCTGCCCGCCGATGCGCACAGGAAGGCCGTCGAACTCGGGGCCGTCCAACGTGGTGACTGCACTGCGACCGTGCACGACGGCATTCCAGAGGGCGGGGACGTCGAGCCCGCTCGGGGTGATCGCACCGAGGCCGGTGATGACGACGCGGCGGTTCATGCGGGCGCCGCCCCAGAGCCGAGCGGACCACATCGCGACGAGTGCACCGGGTATCGACGTCCACAAGTGGTGCGCTCGGCGGTAACGGGTTCAGTCGCGGCCGCGCGGCTCGCCGAGCGGTCCAGTACCGAGGCGCTCACAGGCGCACCGCCGTCGAGCCCTCGGCGAGGAGCGCATCCGCCATCTCTCCACGGCGGATCTTCCCGCCCGCGGTGCGCGGGAGCATCGGCACGGTGTACCAGCGTCGCGGCACGTATTGCGGTGCGAGTCGTGCCCGGGCCCAGGCACGCAGAGCGTCCTTGCCCGGAATCTCAGCCGCCCAACGAGCTCCGGTCGCAGCCGTTGCGGGTTCGGCGGTGCTCTCACCCGCATCCGTTGAGACCGGAGCAGGAGGACGGGCTTCCTCCAGCACGAGCGCGACGATCGTGCCCAGCCGCGGATCCGGGAGCGCCACGGCGCACACCGCGCCCAGCCCGGGCATCCCGTCGAACGCACGCTCGACCTCTGGAAGCGAGACCTTGTGCCCGCCGGTCACGGTGATGTCGCCGGCGCGGCCGAGCAGCGCGAGGCGACCGTCCTGCACCCGAGCTTGGTCGTGCACGGTCGCCCAGCCGTCCGGGCCGACGAGCGTGTCTGTGCTCGTGCCGGCGAGATATCCATCGGAGCAGGCCTCTGCGAGCACCCAGAGCTCGCCGACGTCGCCGTCCGGCAACGGCCGCCGCGTATCGTCGCGCACCGATACGCCAATGCCGTCGTACACGGTGATGAGCGTGCCGTCGCCATCTCGGCTGTCGCCGATGAAACCGATCTCCGCTGCGCCGTAGTAACTGATCAGGCGCACGCCGGGGAGCACTGCGGCGAGCCCGGCGCGGATCGACGAGGGCAGGTTCGCGCCGCCGGTCACGACGAGTTCGAGCGCGGCGAAGGCCGAAGGGTCTCGACGTGCGGCATCCGTCAGCGCCTGCACGATCGCGGGCACGGCGACCACGCGGGTGATGCCCCCGTCGCGCACGCGCCGGGCGATCGCCGCCGGCTCGAACACATCGGCGAGGTGCGCACCGCCACCGGATGCCAGGCATTCGATCAGCGCGTAGAGAGTGAGGCTGTACGAAAGCGGGCCGGGGGCGAGCGTCGCGACGCCCGGCCTCGGCTCGAGGTGCGCGCTCGAGATCGCGAAGTTCGCGCGGTACTGGGCCCGCGTCTTGAGGAAGGCCTTGGGATCGCTCGTCGTGCCGGACGAGAACAGCAGCAGGAAGGCCTCGTCGCCGTCGCGCACGGTCGGCGGATCAGCGGGCGCCGCCGCGGCCTCGAGTGCGAGGAACTCCCTGAGGCCGATGACCGTGCCCCGCCAGCCCTCGGCGGCGAGAGCTTCGCTGAGATCGGTGGAGTCGCTGATCACGACGCCGATCCCGGAGCGCGCGATCACGCGCACGCGGTGCGCGAGCGGCCAGAGCGGGTCGATCGTCGCCGACACCGCCCGGTACCCGGCGAGCCCGGCCACGATCCGCGCTGCGTGGAACGCTGAGCCGACGCTCACCGCCGTGATCGGGATTCCGCCGGTCTCGGGCGCCGGCACGACCGGATGCGCGCGATGCAGCGTGTCCACGACGGCGAACGAGCGCCGGGAGTCCTCGACCAGTTCGCCGTACGTCAACGCCTGATCGGGCCCCGCGATCGCGATCCGATCCGGATGCGCCCGCGCCACTTCGAGCACGCTCCGTGTGATCGGCACAGTGTCCTCCCCGGAAGGCGATCCAGTTGCCTGCTCAGTCTATGACCGGCCATCCCTCACGGCTCCGGTCTCAGCGCTTGTGGGTTGCAGGCCCGCCGCACCCGCAAGCAGTGAGACCGGAACAGAATAAGCAGCGGTCGGGGAAGGGCTCAGCCGATCGTCCGGGGCGAATCCGTCGGCATCCGCATCGGCCCGCCGGGCCGGCGTCGGGAATCACGGATGGGGTGCCGGAGGTGCGGTGTGCCGGCAAATGTGCCCTGGCGGGACACGCCGGCACCATGCGCATCCGGCTGTGGTCTCCGACGGGGTCAGCCGAACGTGACGGTCAGCCCCTCGGCATCCTCCTCGATCCGGATGCCGGTGAGGTCGGCGACGACCAGGTCGGGGTCGAATGCGGCCGACGCCGCGCCCACGCCGACCACGCGCATCCCGGCTGCCTTCGCGGCGGCGATGCCGGCCCCGGAGTCCTCGAACACCAGGCAGTCGGCCGGATCGATGCCGAGCCTGGTCGCCCCGAGCAGGAACCCCTCAGGGTGCGGCTTGGAGGAGGTGACGTTCTCGGCCGTGATGTGCAATGCGGGGATCTGCAGCCTGGCCTCGTTCATCCGTGCCTGCATGAGCCGGACATCGGCCGAGGTCACGATCGCGTGCGGATGCGGCAGCAGATCCCGCAGCAGGTCCTCGGCTCCGCGCACTGCGACGACGCCGGTGACGTCCTCCGCCTCGGTGGCGAGCATGATCTCGTTCTCGGCGATGTTCTGCTCGTGCGGGCGGTCCGGCAGCAGAATGGCCATGCTCTCGTAGCCCTGCCGTCCGTGCACGACCTCGAGGACGTGCGCGGGGTCGAGACCGTGCGGCTTCGCCCAAGCCAGCCAGGTGCGTTCGACGGCGGCCGTCGAGTCGACCAGAGTCCCGTCCATGTCGAGGAGCACCGCACGGATCCGGAAAGACTGGGTCATGTACTCACCCTAACGGCGCATTCGAATCGGAATTCTTAACATCTCGTGCGCATCCGCCGATCTTGCGACGCCAATCCTCAGGGTCTTCGGTATACCGCCACGTACCCTGGAATCACGGGACGGATCCGTCCCGATCCACCCCGGCGCCGCCCCACCCTCCGGCGCGCATGCATGCAAGGAAGCAGATGAACGATTTCGCCGCCCGCCACGATGAATGGGCCTCGCGAGAGGAACTGGCCGAGCGGATGATCCCGCTCATCGGGTCGCTCCGCCGCGAGCGCGACGTGGTGACGTCGCTGCACGGACACCGGCTGCTCGGCCTGTCGACCAAGGGACTGCTCGAAGTGCACGAGCGGGTCGCGCAGCTCGGTCACGCGCAGCTGCGCGTGGAGGACACCCTCGCCGTGCTCGAGGGCCTTCGCCGGCTGAATCCGGGTGCGTCGTCTATCGACGTCGCGCGCCTCGTCGAGGGCCACGCCGCCGACGATCGCGAGCTCGACGAGTACCTGCGCGAGGTGCTCGCCCCGGCGCTCGGCGCCGAGCCCGCCGAGCCCGCCGACGTCGTGCTGTACGGCTTCGGCCGCATCGGACGTCTGCTCGCCCGCATCCTCATCGCGCACACCAGCGGCGGCAGCGGCCTTCGTCTGCGCGCGATCGTGGTGCGCCGCGGCGCCGAGAACGACATCGTCAAGCGCGCCTCGCTGCTGCTGCACGACTCGGTGCACGGTCGGTTCGAGGGCTCCGTCGAGGTCGACGAGGCGAACTCGCAGATCATCGCCAACGGCACCCGCATCCAGGTGATCTACTCCGACGACCCCACGTCGGTCGACTACACCGCCTACGGCATCCACGACGCGATCGTCGTCGACAACACCGGACGCTGGCGTGACGCCGACGGTCTCTCCCAGCACCTGCAGGCCAAGGGCGTGGCCCGCGTGCTGCTCACCGCGCCGGGCAAGGGCGAGCTGAAGAACATCGTGCACGGCATCAACGACGGCACGATCGAGGACTCCGATCGCATCCTGTCGGCGGCGTCGTGCACGACCAACGCGATCACACCGGTGCTGAAGGCGATGGACGAGGCGTACGGCATCGTGCGCGGCCACGTCGAGACGGTGCACTCGTTCACGAACGACCAGAACCTCACCGACAACTTCCACAAGGGCGACCGCCGCGGCCGCAGCGCGGTGCTGAACATGGTCATCACCGAGACCGGCGCGGCCAAGGCCGTCGCACGGGCGCTGCCCGAGCTGGCGGGCAAGCTGACCGGTTCGGCCATCCGCGTGCCCACGCCCGACGTGTCGCTCGCGGTGCTGCACCTGACTCTCGAGAACCCGGCCGACCGGGAGCAGCTCAACGACTACCTGCGTCGTGCGTCGCTGCACTCCAAGCTGCGTCAGCAGATCGACTACGTCGAGAGCCCCGAGGTCGTCTCGACCGACTTCGTCGGCTCGCACCGCGCCGGCATCGTCGACGGCCTGGCCACGATCGCCACCGGCAACGACGTCGTGCTGTACGTCTGGTACGACAACGAGTACGGCTACTCCTGCCAGGTCATCCGCGTGCTCGAGACGATGGCCGGCTCGCACCCGGTCGTCATCCCGACCCGCCGCGAGGTCACGCTGCAGGGCTGACCCGCCCTCTGCTCCGGTCTCACTCGTTGCGGGTGTTTCCCTCCGGTGGACCCGCATCCGTTGGGACCGGAGCCGTGTCGGCGGCATCCGGCATGATGGGGCGGGTGAACACGAAACGCCTGCTCGCCGAGCGGTTGCGCTCGCACCGTCTCACGGCCCCGACGCGGACGGTGGCGGACGCCGCGGCGCATCTGCTCGCGGTGCAGAGCCAGGACTTCGTGGCCGGGCGCTGGGCGCTCGGCGCGCGTACCCGCGGTGCCGTCGCACTGTCGCAGGTGGATGCCGCGTTCACCCGCGGTGAGATCGTGCGCGCCTGGCCGATGCGCGGCACGCTGCACATCGTCCCGGCCCGCGACCTCGGCTGGATGCTGTCGGTCACCGCGCAGCGACAGCACCAGCAGGCGGCGAGCCGGCACCGTCAGCTCGGCATCGACGACGGCGTCGTCGCGGCCGCAGAACGCGCGCTGCGAGAACGGATGGACGGCGGGATGACCCGCGCGCAGGCGTTCGAGGCGTTCGAGTCGGTCGGCATCGATCCGCGGGATCAGCGCGGCATCCACCTGCTGTTCGTGTTGACGATCAACGGCGTGCTCTGCCAGGGGCCGGTCGTGGGCAAGGACCAGCTGTTCGTGGTCGCCGAGGACTGGATCACTGATGCGGCACGGCCGGACGATCCGCTCGCCGAGCTCTTCGTGCGGTACGTGACAGGCCATGGCCCTGCCGGTGCGGCGGACCTGGCCTGGTGGGCGGGGCTCACGCTCGGCCAGGCGCGGGAGGCGGTCGAGCGCGGCCGGCACCGGGTGACGGAGGTCGAAGACGGGGTGTTCGTCGCTGCCGAGACGCCGCGGCGGGCCGCCGGGGCGGCATCCGTGCACGTGCTGCCGGCTTTCGACGAGTACTACATCTCGTACGCCGACCGCACGCCCGTGTGCGCCCCCGAACACGCGATGGCGGTCGGGCCAGGCAAGAACGGCATGGTGCGTCCGACGATCGTCGCGGACGGCCGGGTCGTCGGCACCTGGTCGCATGCCGGAGCAGAGGGCGCCGCCCCGGAGCCGCAGTTCTTCGCGCCTCCGTCAGACGGGGTGGCGGATGCCGCGGCATCCGCCCTTGCCCGCTTCGCTGCGTTCCGCGCCGGCTGACGCGGCATCCGCCATCCCCGTAGCCGGGAACAGGAGATTCGGCGAGAACAGGACGGATGCTCGGCACTCGTCCTGTACTCGCGTGTTCTCCTGTTCTCGGTGACCTGGCGAAGACTGCGAGGTTCCGGATCAGCCGGCGGCGTGCCTCTCGAGGAAGTCGTACACCTCGGTGTCGTCGACGCCGGGGAAGGCGCCGCGGGGGAGCGGCGAGAACATGTGCGTGTGCACGCGGGCGCTCGGCCAGGCCCGGCCGCTCCAGCGGCTGACCTGATCGGCATCAGGACGACGGCAGCAGGCCTCATCGGGGCAGGTCGACTGAGCGCGGGCCGAGGTCTCGCGCCCACGCCACCAGCGTGCGTCGTCGAACGGCACGCCGATGGTCACCGAGAACTCGCCGTCGCTCGACGTGCCGGTCTGCGTCGCGCACCAGAACGTGCCGGCCGGGGTGTCTGTGTACTGATGCTGCTCGGTGGTGCGGTTCTGCTGGCCGAATGCCGCGCGGGCCTGGAACTTGCGGCACACGGGCTGGCCCTCGACCGATCCGGTGACGTCCATCGGGAGCGGCAGATCGTCGTTCTCGTAGACACGGGTGATCGCGCCCGAGGAGTCCACGCGCAGCATGTGCAGCCGCATGCCGAGGTGCTCGGTCATGAGATTGGTCATGCGCAGCGCCGCAGCCTCGTGGGTGACACCGAACGCGTCGCGGAAGTCCTCTACGGCGAGATTGCGATCCTTCTTCGCCTGCTGCAGGAACGCCACGCCCGCGGTCTCGGGGATCAGGCAGCACGCGGCGAAGTAATTGATCTCCAGCCGCTGCTGCAGGAAGTCCGCGTAGTCGGTGGGCGGGGTGTGCCCGAGCAGACGGTGCGCCATCGCCTGCAGCGCCATCGAGCGCAGGCCGTGGCCGCCGGGGATCGATGCCGGCGGCAGGTAGATGCGCCCGTTCTCGAGATCGGTGAGCGACCGGGTCGAGTGCGGCAGGTCGTTGGCGTAGATCAGCTCGAAGCCGAGTTTCTCGGCCATGATGCTGACCGTGCGGTGCGTGAGGGCGCCGGAGGTGTGCCCCGCGGCCTTGAGCTGCTTCTCGGCGAGCTTCTCGATGTCTCCGCGGTAGTTGTTCTGCGCGCGCATCCGCAGCCGGAGCTCGGTGTTCGCGCGACGCGCCTCCTCCGGGGTGGCGATCGCCTCGCGCTCGCGGCGCTGCAGCTCGTGGTGCAGGCCGAGCACCGACTCGATGGTCTCGTCGCTCATGCCCTTGGTCACCCGCACCGGGGCGATGCCGAGCTGACGGAACACGGGGGAGCGCTGCGCGCGGTCGAGCTCGATCTCGAGGGCCGCCCTGCGGTTCGGCGGCTCGCCGGAGATGAGGTCCGCCACCTCGGTGCCGCAGGCCTCGGCGATCGCCTGCAGCAGCGACAGCTTGGGCTCGCGCTTGCCGTTCTCGATGAGGCTCAGCTGCGAGCCGGCGATGCCGACTTTGGCGCCCAGCTCATCGAGGGTGAGGCCGCGTGCCACCCGGTGGTGACGGATGCGGTGCCCGAGGGTGGTCAGTTCCAGTCCGGTGCTCGCCATGACTTGATCATAGCGAAAGATTTGGAGTTCTTTCTGCGCTGCTGATCGGAAAGTCGTCATGTTTCGCGAAGAAGATGGATGTACAGCACCCCGCGTCGAAGGAGCAGAAATGGCTATCGCCGAGACGTTCACCCCTCACCTCTCAGCAGTCGCCCCCGTACGCAGCTACGGTTCGGCTCCTGCGTACGACACCCCTGCCATGGCGGAGCTGCGCGAGTGGGTCGACGGCATCGCCGCGCTGACGCAGCCCGACCGTGTGCACTGGATCGACGGCTCCGCCGCGGAGAACGACGCGATCATGCGCGAGCTGGTCGCCGAGGGCAAGATCATCAAGCTGAACCCCGAGTGGCGACCCGGCTCGTACCTGGCGCGCTCGCACCCCAGCGACGTGGCGCGCACCGAGGCGCGCACCTTCATCGCCTCCGAGAAGGAGGAGGACGCCGGCCCGACGAACAACTGGGCCGACCCGGTGGAGATGCACGCCACCATGGATCGCATCTTCGAGGGATCGATGCGCGGACGTACCATGTACGTCATCCCCTTCTCGATGGGCCCCGTCGGCGGCAAGCTCTCGCACATCGGCGTTCAGATCACCGACAGCGCCTACGCGGTGGCATCCGTCGGCATCATGACCCGCGTCGGCGACGCGGTCACCCGCCAGATCGCTGAGGGAGCCCCGTGGGTGCGCACCGTCCACACGGTGGGCGCCCCGCTCGAGCCGGGCCAGCAGGATGTGGCGTGGCCGTGCAACGACGAGAAGTACATCGTGCACTTCCCGGACACCCTCGAGGTCTACTCCTACGGTTCGGGCTACGGCGGCAACGCCATCCTCGCCAAGAAGTGCTTCGCGCTGCGCATCGCCTCGGTGATCGCCCGCGACGAGGGGTGGCTGGCCGAGCACATGCTGCTCATCAAGGTGATCTCGCCCGAGGGGCGCGCCTACCACGTCGCGGCGGCGTTCCCCTCCGCCTGCGGCAAGACGAACCTCGCCATGCTGCGCCCGACCATCCCCGGCTGGAAGGTCGAGACCCTCGGCGACGACATCGTCTGGATCCGTCCCGGTGAGGACGGCCGGATGCACGCGATGAACCCCGAGGCCGGCTTCTTCGGCGTCGCGCCCGGCACCGGCGAGTCGACCAACGTCACCGCCGTCGAGACCCTGTGGGGCAACACGATCTTCACGAACGTCGCGCTGCGCCCCGACGGCGACGTCTGGTGGGAGGGGCTCACCGACACTCCGCCGGCCGAACTGATCGACTGGGAGGGCAACCCGTGGACGCCGGACTCCGGCCGTCCCGCCGCGCACCCCAACTCGCGCTTCACGGTCTCGGCCGCGCAGTGCCCGCAGATCTCGGACGACTGGGAGGACCCGGAGGGCGTGCCGCTCGACGTCATCCTGTTCGGCGGCCGCCGCGCCACCAACGTGCCGCTGGTCGTCGAGGCGACCGACTGGACGCATGGCGTCTTCCTCGGTTCGACCATCTCGTCGGAGCGCACCGCCGCGGCGGAGGGCACCGTCGGCGAGCTGCGCCGCGACCCGTTCGCCATGCTGCCGTTCTGCGGTTACAACATGGGCGACTACTTCGCTCACTGGCTGAAGGTCGGCCGCTCGCTGCGCTTCGACCGTGCCCCCCGCATATTCCAGGTCAACTGGTTCCGCCGCGGCGAGGACGGCCGCTTCCTGTGGCCGGGCTTCGGCGACAACTCGCGCGTGATCGACTGGATCATCCGCCGCGTCGAGGGTCGCGTTCCCGCCGTGGACAGCCCGATCGGACGCCTCCCCGTCGTCTCCGACCTGAACCTGGACGGGCTCGACATCCCGCAGGCCGACCTCG
This sequence comes from Microbacterium sp. MAH-37, assembly GCF_009758255.1. Taxonomy (GTDB): domain Bacteria; phylum Actinomycetota; class Actinomycetes; order Actinomycetales; family Microbacteriaceae; genus Microbacterium. The sequence continues at coordinate 385,904 of NZ_WSEN01000006.1, read as the reverse complement.
ACGAGCTGTTCGCCGTCGACGCCGACGCCTGGCGTGAGGAGGCCGACAGGACCGAGGAGTTCTACGCGGTCTTCGGCGACAGGCTGCCCGCGGCGCTGCGCAGCGAGCTCGAGGCGCTGCGCTACCGCCTCGCGACCGCGAACTGAGCTCGTCATACCGATACGGATGCGGGATGCCGGTGAGCCGACGTCCCGCATCCGTTTCGGGTTCTAGGCTGAGGGCATGAGCGATCGACGGTTCCCGCGCAGCGTCTACGGCGTCGGCGAGGAGCCGGACCCCCGCTTCTCGCTCGCCAACGAGCGCACCTTCCTGGCCTGGATCCGCACGGCGCTCGCGCTGGTCGCGGTCGGCATCGCGATCGAGGCGCTGCAACTCGACATCCATCCGGTGCCGCGCTTCCTCGCGGCGGTGCTGTTCGTCCTGCTCGGAGTGATCGCGACCGTGCACGCCTGGGTGTCGTGGGCGCGCAGCGAGCGCGCGATGCGGCTGCATCTCGCGCTGGCCGGGCCTACGACCGGCGTCGTCATCGCGGCCGGGGTGATCATCGCCATCCTGCTGCTCGGCGCGGGACTGTTCCTGTGACGGAGGCCGCCGAGGGCGCGGATGCCGCGGCCGATCGTCCCTTCGACACCGGTCTGCAGACCGAGCGCACGCTGCTCGCCTGGCGGCGCACCTGCCTGGCGCTGGCGGTCGGCAACGGTGCGGCGATCAAGTACCTCTCGGATGCGCTGGGAGCGTGGGCGACCCTGCTCGGCTTCTTCGGGCTGGTGCTCTCCGTCGTGGCGTGGGTCCTCTGCAGCATCCGCTATCGCCGGGCGCACGGCGGCCTGGTGCGCGACGAGACGCTGATCGTGAGCGGACGTCTGCCCGCGATCATGACCGCCGCAGTGGGTGCGGCAGGCGTGGCCGCGCTCGTGGTGCTGTTCGCGCAGTGGCGTCCCTGGTGACCCCGTTCTGAGAGGCCACAGGACAGCTCGGCTCACGCCGAGCTGGCGGATGGCACCACCCCCGCTTCGCGTTGCCGTCAGACCAGTAGCTGGTGCTTCGCGAGGTCGCGGTACAGCGGCGTGGACTCGAGTAGTTCGTCATGGGTGCCCTGACCCACCACGGCGCCGTCCTGCAGTACCACGATCAGGTCGCTGTCGACGACGGTCGACAGCCGGTGCGCGATCACCACGAGGGTGCGGTCGGCGGAGACCGCGTCGATCGCCTCCCTCATCCGCTGCTCGTTGACGCCGTCCAGCGACGAGGTGGACTCGTCGAGCAGCAGGATCGGCGCCTCGGTCAGCAGCGCGCGTGCGATCGCGAGGCGCTGGCGCTCGCCCCCGGAGAGCATCACGCCGTCCTCACCGACCGGCGTCTGAAGCCCCAGCGGACCGCGCTCGAGCACGTCGCCGAGGTTCACGGCGCGCAGCACTCGCTCGCAGTCGGCGTCCGTGGCATCCGGCACCGCCAGGCGCAGGTTGTCGGCCAGTGTGCCTGCCAGCGTCGGCGCGTCCTGCTCGACGTACCCGAACTGGGCGCGCAGCTCGTTGCGCGGGTAAGTGCGCAGGTCGTGGCCGGCCAGCCGGATCGAGCCGCCGGTCGGGTCGTAGAAGCGCTCGATGAGCGAGAGGATCGTGCTCTTGCCGGCGCCGGACGGTCCGACGAGTGCGACGCGCGCCCCGCGCGGCACCGCGAACGACACCCCGCGCAGCACCTCGCGCTGGGCGGGAGCATCCGCCTCGGCCGCGAGGTGCGCGTCGGCCAGCAGATCGTTGGCGGCCTTCGCTGCCGCCTCACGGGCGGCGACGACGTTCTCCGGGTACTGGAACCGCACCTCGCGGAACTCGATGGCGGCGGAGCCGGCGACCGGCGCGGCCGTCGCAGCGGCATCCGGCTCGTCGGCGGCGGTCTCGGCCGGCAGATCGAGGATCTCCTGGATTCGGCCGAGCGCGCCGAGCGCCTGGTTCACCGACGTGATCGCGCCGAAGGCCTGCCCCAGCGGCATGATCAGCATGAACAGGAACATGATGAACGTGACCAGCGAGGCGATCGAGATCGCGCCGGACGCGACCCGGAAGCCGCCGACGCCCAGGACGACGAGCAGCGACAGCTGCAGCGCGATGCCGGCGATCGGGACGACGAGCGACGAGATCTTGGCGATCCGCACGCCGATGCCGTAGGCCTCGGTCGCGAGCCCGGTAACGGCTTCGGTCTCGCGTTCTGTCGCGCCGGAGGCGCGCACCGTGCGGATCGAAGAGACGGCGCGCTCGACGCCGGATGCCAGTTCGCCGACCTTCTGCTGCTGCGCGGTGGACGCCGTGCGGATGCGGCCGCTGAGCAGCACGACGACCACGACGGACGCACCGATCACCAGCACGATCAGCAGCAGCAGGACCGGGTCGATCACGAGCATCGCGATGAGCGCGCCGGCGAACAGCAGGGCGCTGCCCACGGCATCCGCGAGTCCCTGCGTGAGCACGGCGTAGAGCAGCGTCGTGTCGGTGCCCACGCGTGAGACGAGGTCGCCGGTACGGCGCGCGTCGAACTCGCTGATCGGCAGATGCAGGATGCGGGCGATCAGCCGTCGCCTGCTGGAGAGCACCACCGCGGTTCCGGTGCGCTGCAGCAGGTAGTGCTGGTAGCCCGAGATCACCGACGACACGATCACGAACGCGATCAGCGCCCAGATCAGCATGCCGAGCGGCAGGTTCTCCTGGACGCGCTGGATGACCTGGCCCACCAGCAGCGGCTGCACGAGCGAGGCGGCCGCGCCGACGATGCTGAGGATCGTGACGACCACCAGCACCTTCTTGTGTTCGAACAGGAACGGGAGGAGCTGGCGGAACGAGGCGCGCGGACCGTCCTGCTGCGCGCCGCGTCCGCGTCGGCGTGCTGTCGCCGTGCGAGACATGGGTGACCTTCTTCGATGGGGGCGGATCCATTGTGCTCCGGTTCGCTTATGGGTCGCCTGTCTGTTTCGGATGCCGGATGTCGGCGGAATCCACTACCGTGAGGCGGGTGCCGGAACCTGTGATCGCCGCCAGAGAGCTCGTCAAGGCTTATCGTGCCAAGGGCAAGCCCGACTTCCTCGCCGTCGACGGTCTGAGCTTCGAGGTCGCGCCCGGTGAGTCGTTCGGTCTGCTCGGCCCGAACGGCGCCGGCAAGTCCACCACCATGAAGATGGTCGGCGCGGTGTCGGCGCGCACCGGCGGGGACCTCAGCATCCTCGGCCTGGACCCCGACCGGTACGGGCCGGAGATCCGCTCCCGTCTCGGCGTCGTGCCGCAGCAGGACACCCTCGATGGCGAGCTGAACGTGCGCGAGAACCTGTACATCTACGGGCGTTACTTCGGGCTGCCCGCCAAGGTCTGCAAGGAGAAGGCCGCCGAGCTGCTCGCCTTCGCGCAGCTCGAGGACAAGGCTCAGGCGAAGGTCGAGCAGCTCTCCGGCGGCATGAAGCGGCGGCTCACGATCGCCCGCGGGCTGATCAACGATCCCCGAATCCTGCTGCTGGACGAGCCGACCACCGGCCTCGACCCGCAGGCGCGCCACGTGCTGTGGGATCGGCTGTTCCGCCTCAAGGAGCAGGGCACCACGCTGGTGCTCACCACGCACTACATGGACGAGGCCGAGCAGCTCTGCGACCGGCTGGTCGTCGTCGACAAGGGCCGCATCATGGCGGAGGGCACGCCGGCGTCTCTGATCCGCGAGCACTCCAGCAGGGAGGTCCTCGAGGTGCGGTTCGGCTCGGCGCACAACAAGGATGCGGCGAAGCGGATGCAGGGCATCGGCGACCGCGTCGAGGAGCTGCCCGACCGGGTGCTGGTGTACGCACAGGACGGCGAGGCCGCACTCGAGCAGGTCACCGCCCGCGACCTGCATCCGATCACCTCGCTGGTGCGACGATCGAGCCTGGAGGACGTGTTCCTGCGGCTGACCGGAAGGTCGCTGATCGAATGAACTCCTCTCATCCGGTTCCTGAGCGCCCTTCCTCGTCCTCGGGTCCTGAGCGAGCGAAGCGAGACGAAGGGCGCTCAGGAACCGAGCGAGACGAAGGACCCTCGCTCGACGAGCTGCGCGCCGAGGCGATCGCCGCTGCACGCCTGCCGCGTCGGCGCGGCTCCTGGTACGTCGCCGAGCACATCATCCGCGCGATGCGCGCCTACGGGTGGACCCTGGTCGTCGGCGCGGTCGGACAGCCGGTGCTGTATCTGGTCGGCCTCGCCCTGGGGCTCGCGGCGCTCATTCAGGCGCCGATCCAGGACGGCTCCCAGCAGGTCGGGTACGTCGTCTTCGTCGCGCCGGCGCTGCTGATGAGCGCCGCGATCACCGTGGCGTCGGAGGAGTTCAGCTATCCGGTGATGGCCGGGTTCAAGTGGCGCCGCTTCTTCTACGGGTTCAGCGCCTCGCCGCTGTCGTCGGGGCAGATCGTGAACGGTGAGGTGATCGGGGTGAGCGCCCGCGTGGTGCTGACCGCGGGGCTGTACTACCTGTTCCTGCTGATCTTTCCCGCCGTCGGGAATCCGGCGACGTCCTGGCTGATGATCCTGGTCGGCATCCTGGCCGCTCTCGCCTTCGGCACGCCGATGCTCGCCTACGCGGCATCCCTCGAGGAGGACACCGGGCAGTTCGCGCTGGTGCAGAGGTTTGTGTTCATGCCGATGTTCCTGTTCTCGGGAACGTTCTACCCGCTGGACAGCCTGCCGGTGTGGCTGCAGTGGATCGGCTGGATCTCGCCGCTCTGGCACGCGACCGAGCTCGGCCGCGACCTGTCCTACCCGCGCGACACCGACGGCGTGATGGTCGCCGTGCACCTGGTGGTGCTGCTCGCCTTCGCGGTGGGTGGCTACCTCGCCGCGCGGCGCATCTTCGCGAGGAGGCTGGCGGCATGACGACGACGACCGATGCTCCGCGCGTCCGCGCCGGCGGAGTCCGGGCGCTCTGGGCGGGGAACCCCTGGTCGGTGGTGCTGCGCGGCCTGATCGCCGCGCGATCGTCGAGCTTCGTGGTGATCCTGTCCGGCTTCTTCGAGCCGGTGCTCTATCTCGCGTCGATGGGCATCGGACTCGGTGCGCTGATCGGCGACGTGCAGACAGAGTCCGGGGCATCCGTGCCCTACGCGGCATTCATCGCACCCGCCCTCTTGGCGGTGTCGGCGATGAACGGCGCGATCTACGACTCCACCTGGAACGTGTTCTTCAAGCTGAACTACGGCAAGCTCTACGAGGGGATGCTGGCGACTTCGCTCGGCCCGCTCGACGTGGCGCTCGGCGAGATCATCTACGCGCTGCTGCGCGGCCTGGTCTACGCGAGCGGATTCATGATCATCATGCAGATCTGGGGGCTGAACCTGTCGTGGACGGCGATCCTCGCCCTACCCGCGGTGGCACTGATCGCGTTCGGCTTCGCGAGCTTCGGCATGGCGGTGACCAGCTACATGAAGGCGTTCCAGCACATGGACTGGATCCAGTTCGTACTGATGCCGATGTTCCTGTTCTCGGCGACGTTCTATCCGATCACCGTCTACCCGGAGTGGGTGCAGGCGATCGTGCAGGCGCTGCCTCTGTGGCACGGCGTGGAGCTGATCCGCGGGCTGACCACCGGTGCGCTGTACGTCGGGATGCTGTGGCACGTGCTCTACTACGTGGTCATGATCGCGATCGGGCTGGTCTTCACGACCAAGCGGCTGCGCGCGCTGTTCCTCGGGTGACCGGCTACTGGCGGCCGTAGCGCTTGTGCGCGGCCTGCTTCGAGATGCCGAGTGCGCTCGCGATCGCCTGCCAGGAGTACCCGGTCAGGCGCGCGCGGCGCACCTGCGCCTCCTCCGCTCGCGCGAGTTCGCGACGGATGCCGGTGAGCCGGTGCAGTTCGGCCAGCGGCTCACCGTCGGGGTCGGTGCTGATCGCCGTTCGCGTGGTCATGGGAGTCAATCTAGGTTGACGCATCGAGGTTTGTCAACCGTCATTGACGGTTCTCCTGTGGCAGGGTGGGCGGATGCTGATTCCCCCGAAAGCCCGTCCTGGTGACCGCGTCGCCGTCCTCTCGCCCGCCTTCGCCGCGCCGGCGGCGGGGCCGGAGGTTCATGAGCAGGCGATGCGGCGGCTCGAGGAGGCGACCGGGCTGATCCCCGTCGAATACCCGACGACGCGGCAGCTGGATGCCACTCCCGAGGCCAGGGCGGCCGACGTGAACGCGGCGCTCGCCGATCCGAGCATCCGGGCGATCCTCGCGACCATCGGCGGCGACGATCAGATCCTCGTCACGCCGCACCTCGACCCGGCGCTCGCGCAGGCCGACCCCAAGCCGTTCCTCGGCTTCAGTGACAACACGAACATCCTGAACTGGCTCTGGATGAACGGCGTCGCGGCCTTCCACGGCGGGTCGACGCAGCTGCACCTGGGCGCAGGACCCGGGATCGACGACATCCACCTGTGCTCACTGAGAGCGGCACTGCTGCACGGCGGTGAGATCGAACTGACCGAGCCGGGGGAGTCCGAGGACATCGGTCACCCGTGGGACTCCCCGGAGGCGCTGGCCCAGTTCGGCGACCGCATGCCGACTGAGGCGTGGACCTGGGCGGGTCCCGCGCGGCGCGTGGCCGGTCGCACCTGGGGCGGCAGCCTCGAGGTCATCGGTGAGCTCGCCCACGCCGACCGGCTGCCGTCCGTCGACGATCTCGAGGGTGCGATCCTGCTGCTGGAGACCTGTGAGGAGCTCCCGAACGCGGACTGGGTGCGGCGCTGGGTGCGTGCGCTCGGAGAACGCGGCCTGCTGGGCGCGATCGCCGGTGTGCTCGTCGCCCGCCCGATCGTCAGCAACTTCGAGTTCGACCCATCGCCCGAGGAGCGTGTGGCGCTGCGCGCCGCCCAGCGCGACGCGGTCATCGGAGAGGTCGCCCGGTACAACCCGGACGCCGTCGTGTGCGTCGGCGTGCCCTTCGGCCACACCCGCCCGCAGTGGATCCTGCCCTACGGCGGCACGGTGACGCTGGACGGCGCAGTCCGCACCGTGACCGCGCAGTACTGAGAGAGCTCCGGATGCCTGCGAAGAAGTTCCTGTTCGACATCGGCGGCGTGCTCGAGCTACTGGACGACGATGCCTGGCAGAGCAGCGCGTGAACAAGCCGTATCCGCAGGCCTACCTGCTCGCTCCGGAGCGCGTGGGTGCGGATGCCGCGGACGTGCTCTTCATCGACGACAGACAGCATTCCATCGACGGTGCTGCCGCCGTCGGCATCCGCGGCGTCCTGCAGCGCGAGAACGCCTCGACGATCGCTGCCATCGAGGCGTTCCTTGGGGAGTGACCGCTACTTCACGGGGACCGGCGGCGGGTCGCCGAGCTCGGCCGGGTCTCCGATCGGGAACCAGCCGATCACGGTCTCGCCGTCGGACTCGTACACCTTGATGTAGCCCTCGCCCTCGAACGCGCTCTGCTCAGAGTTCCTGGTGTACCCGATCTCGCCGTTCGACGCCTGCGCGGCCACGAGATCAGGGATCCCGTCATCGTTCGGCACGCCGTAGGTCTCACCTCGTGCGTTCACGCCCCAGGGTTTCGTGGTCGAGCTGCCGTATCGGGCCACGACCGACCACGGGGTGCCGGCATCCGCTGTCACGGTGATCGTCGTAGCGCCCTTCGCCGGGAGCAGGCCGTCGTCGATGTGCACCGTGTCCGTGGCCCGCACCGGATCGGAGCAGGTCCAGAAGACAGAGCCCGAGCGCGCCCCCTGCCCGGGGTTGGTCGGAACCTCGATCTTGCCGCCCTCCGAGCAGGTGACATCGAGGATGATCCGATCGGCCCATTCGGGGGCCGGCCCCAGATCGATGGTGGCGGTACCGGTGAAGGATCCGCTGACCGCTTCTCCGATCGGAGTGACGGTGGTCTGGCCCGGCAGCCCGCCCGCGACGACTGCCGCGCCGGCGAGCGCACCCGCCAGCGCCACCGATCCGCCGCCGATGGCAAGGGCGCGGACGTGCCGCTGATGCCGCTGCAGCCTGCTTCGACGTGTGCCGATCGCGGCGAGCTCGCGCTCGACGGCTGCGGCGAAGGTCCTGTCCAATGTCGTGTTCATGCGAGTTCTCCTTCTGCGTCGTAACGAGTGCTCCGGGGATGTTCGGAACCGAGATCGGCCTTCAGCCCATCCCGTGCACGTTTCAGCCGCATCCGCGCGGTACCCGGCTTGACTCCGATGACCTGCGCCGCATCGGCGACGCTGAGGCCGTCGAGGGTCGTGAGCACCAGCAGCGCGGCGTCGTCCGGCTTGAGCGTCGCAAGCGCGTCCCGCAGTCGGATGCCGAGGATCTGGGCATCGATCCTCCCGGCCGCCTCGGACTCCGCATCCTGAGTCTCTTCGCGGGGCATGCTCGCCAGCAGCCGGCGATACCGGTTGACGCTGCGCCGCTGGTTGCGTGCCGTGTTCGCGACGGTGACGAGCAGCCACGGCAGTACCGTGCCGTTCACCACACGCACGCTGCGCCGGCGCCGCCAGAGCTCGAAGAACGCGACCGCGGTGGCGTCCTCGGCATCGTGCGCCTGATCGAGCATCGCAGCCGCGCGCCGGAACACGCTGTCACGATGCATCCGGAACAGTTCGGCGAAGGCCTCACCGCTGCCGTCGCGCGCCCTGCGCCAGACCTCTTCTTCGTCGTTCATACCCAGGAATGTCCGGATGCCGCGAAAGCGTCACATGCGCGGCTCATTCCAGTCCGTGCTCGGCGAGCCATGCCTTCCCGACCGTGTGCGGGACGCGCAGCAGCCAGGCATCCGTCAGCGTCTCGCGCAGCAGCTGCTCGTCGATCGCGTCGAGCCGGGTGAGCACGGCCGGGAAGCCGTCGAAGTGCGGGATCGTGAAGAAGACCTCGGGGTAGGTCTCGATCAGTGCGGCCTTGGCCTGCTCACCGTCGACGCGGATGCCGATGATCACGCCCGCCGGCCACTCGCGACCCTGCGCATCGAGCTGCTCGAGGTCGTGCTTCCGTGGCGGGCGCTCCCAGACCAGCATCCCGGCGCTGGTGCGCCAGGACGCTCCGCCGCCGTGCCCCTCTGTCCTCTCCGAGACCCGGGGGAACTCCATCGCGATCCTGCGCACATCGTCGAGCGTCGCCATGCGGCCAGCGTAGACGCGGAGAGCCGCCGGCGCACGTGGCGTCGGCGGCTCTCCGGTTGAGCACGGCTAGAGCGTCGCTCCGGCAGAGACCCCCAGGTCGTCTTCGTAGTCGTGATCCTTCGTCTCCGGTGTCAGGAGCAGCGCGATGAAGGTGAGGACGGCCATGGCCGAGAGGTACAGGCCGACCAGCCAGGGGGCGCCGTCGCCCCACTCCCACAGCTTCACCGCGATCAGCGGTGCCACCGCGGCACCCAGGATCGAGGACACGTTGTACGAGATCGCCGAGCCCGAGTAGCGCACGTTCGTCGGGAACAGCTCCGGCAGCAGCGCGCCCATCGGCCCGAAGGTCGCACCCATCAGCATGAAGCCGAACACCAGGAACGCCTGCACCAGCGCGCCGGTGAACTTCGGGTCCATCTGGGGGAGCAGGAAGGTGTTGAAGGTCAGGCCGAACACGATGATCAGCCCGGTGACCCACAGCAGCAGCTTGCGGCGACCGACCGCATCGGCGATCGGACCGGACAGCAGCGTGAAGAGCCCGAAGAACACCACGCCGATGATCTGCATCAGCACGAAGTCGGTGTATCCGAACCCGAGGCCGGGGTAGAACTGCGCGGCGAATGCCGCAGGGTCGAAGGCGGCGCCGGTCGCCTCGGCCGCCTTCTGCGCGGCGGCAGAGGCCGTCTCGAGATCGGCGGCCTTGGTGCCGTAAGCGAGCGTGAAGTTCGTCATCAGATAGAACAGCACGTAGGTGGCCAGCATGATGAACGTGCCGAGGATCAGCTGCTTCCAGTGGTACCGGAACACCGTGGCGAGCGGGAGCTTGCGGATCGCGCCCTTCTGCTCGGCCTTCTTGAAGGTGTCCGACTCGACCAGCTTCAGGCGCACCCAGAGGCCGATGATGACCATCACCGCCGAGAACAGGAACGGGATGCGCCAGCCCCAGGACAGGAATGCCTCGGATTTCAGCGCCGGGTTGTCGGCGTGCGGCAGTGCCCAGTTGATGCCGAGGAACAGGAAGTTCGCGATGATGAACCCGAGAGGGGCACCCAGCTGGGGGAAGGTCCCGTACCAGGCGCGCTTCCCCTTCGGCGCGTTCTCGGTGGCGACCAGCGCAGCCCCGGACCACTCGCCGCCGAGCGCGAAGCCCTGCGCCAGACGCAGGACGAGCAACAGCAGCGCCGCCACCCAGCCGATCTGCTGGAAGGTGGGCAGCAGTCCGATGAGGAACGTGGCGATCCCCATCGTGAGCAGAGAGGCCACCAGCGTGGCCTTGCGGCCGAACCTGTCGCCGAAGTGGCCGAAGACGACGGCGCCGATCGGACGCGCGACCATGGCGGCGCCGAACACGCCGAACGATGCCAGCAGCGACGTGGTGTCGTTTCCGGTGGGGAAGAACAGCACGGGGAACACCAGCACCGCTGCGGTCGCGTAGGCGTAGAAATCGTAGAACTCGATCGTCGTGCCGACGAGACTCGCGAGTATGACTCGTGATCGAGGGTTGGCGGGCGCGCTTGTCGTGGTCATCAGTCCTCCGGTCGTGCGTTCCCAGCGCTGGATCGGAGTCTAGGGGATCCCCGCCCTCGCCCGGAGCAGCGTTACTGCGCGGCTCCGGGCGGAAGAGGACTCAGTGCCAGAAGAATCCGAGTGCGGCGTTCAGCAGTGCCAGCACGCCGACAGCCCAGAACGCGCCGGCCGGTACCGCCTCGCCGCGCTTCTGCTTGGCCATGCCCATGCCGATCAGGCCGCCGATGATGATCAGGACGACGAGCTTGACGGTGATCTTGATGTAGAAGCTCATCCCCGGGGTCCACTCGATGCCCCACGGGGCCGCGAGAGCGAGACCGGCGACGCCGGCGATCGCCAGGCCGACGTTCATCAGCTGGGTGAACTGCCTCTTCCCTCCGAAGGCCTGCGCCGCCCAGGCTCCGAAGAGCACGGCGAAGCCGAGAAGGTGGACGAACACGACGACAGCGCGGAGGGTTTCCATGGCTTCAGGCTAGCTGAAACGGTGCGCGAAGAAAGGGTGTCAGCCGCGGAGCTCGGCGACGACGCGGGCCATCCGCAGCGCGGCATCCGCCGCCTCCGCGCCCTTGTCCTCCTTCGAGCCGGGAAGGCCGGCGCGGTCTATGCCCTGCTGCTCGTCGTCGAGGGTCAGCACTCCGAAGCCGACCGGCTTGCCGGCATCCAGCGCGACCCTGTTCAGGCCGTCGGTGGTCGCCGCCGAGACGTACTCGAAGTGCGGGGTGCCGCCGCGGATGATCACGCCCAGGGCGACGACCGCGTCCGCACCGCCGGTGAAGGCCGCCTGCGCTGCCAGCGCCAGTTCGAACGACCCCGGCACGCGCACCAGCGAGTGCGAGGCGCCTGCGGCGTCGAGAGTGCGCTGGGCACCCGCGATCAGGCCGTCGGTGATGACGTCGTGCCAGGTGCCCGCCACGACGACGACGCGGAGGCCGGTGCCGTCGATCGGGGTCTGCGGGGTGGGTGCTCCTGCGCCGCTCATGCGTGGTCCTTTCCCTGCGCGAGGGCCTCGGCGAGCTCTGACTCACCGATGATGTGGCCCATGCGGTCGCGCTTGGTCTCGAGGTACTGGTGGTTGTTCGGGCCGACGCCCACGATCAGGGGCACCTGCTCGACGACGTCGAGGCCGAGCTCGCGCAGCTGCTTCACCTTGTCGGTGTTGTTGGTCAGCAGACGCACCTTGGACACGCCGAGATCGGAGAGGATGCCGGCGGCCGCCGCGTACTCGCGGGCGTCGGCGGGAAGGCCGAGCGCCAGGTTGGCGTCGACGGTGTCGAGGCCCTCCTCCTGCAGCGCGTAGGCGCGCAGCTTGTTGATCAGGCCGATGCCGCGGCCCTCGTGGCCGCGCATGTAGATGACCACGCCGCCCTCCTGCTCGATCGCGTCGAGTGCCGCCTGCAGCTGCGGTCCGCACTCGCACTTCAATGAGCCGAAGGCCTCGCCGGTCAGGCACTCGGAGTGCACGCGCACCAGCGCGGTCTCGGTCGGCTCGCCTGAGACGACCGCGATGTGATCGGTGCCCGTGATGCGGTCCTTGTACGCGAGGAAGCGGAAGGTGCCGTGCTCGGTGGGCACCGTGGCGTCGGCGCGCATACTCACGCGACGCTGCGTCTTCTTCGCGACGCAGTCGGCGTCGCTGCGCGGGTCGACCTCGTTCAGGTGGCGGATCAGCTGCTCGATCGTGATCACCGGCACGCCGTCGCGCGCACCGAGCTCGAGCAGGGCGGGGAGGCGCATCATGCTGCCGTCCTCCGCAACGACCTCGGCGATCGCGGCCACCGGCTGGAGTCCCGCGAGTCGCATCAGCTCGACGCCGGCCTCGGTGTGGCCGCCGCGCTCGCGCACACCGCCGTCGACGGCGCGCAGCGGCAGGATGTGGCCGGGGCGGATGACGCTCTGCGCGGTCGACTCCGGGTCGGCCAGCACGTTCAGCGTGTGCGAGCGGTCGTGCGCGCTGATGCCGGTGGTGACGCCCTCTGCGGCGTCCACGCTGACGGTGTACGCCGTGGAGCGGGCGTCCTCGTTCGACTCGACCATCGGCGGCAGGTTCAGCCGGTCGGCGAGATCGGCGGGCATCGGCGCACAGATCAGGCCGGACGTCCAGCGCACCATCCACGCCATCGTCTCGGCCGTGGCGAGCTCGGCCGAGATGATGATGTCGCCCTCGTTCTCGCGGTTCTCGTCATCCGCGACGATGATCGGCTTTCCGGCGCGCAGGGCGTCGACGGCTTCGGCAATGGTGGACAGGCTCATCGCGAGCCTCCTTCCGATCGGAACGCGAGCAGCCGCTCGACGTGACGGGCGAGGATGTCGGTCTCGAGGTTGACGCGGTCGCCGACGGCGAGCGCGCCCAGGATGGTGGCGGTCAGGGTCTCGGGGATGAGGGAGACCTCGAACCAGGCAGCAGTCGCGTCGGGGGCGCTCACGGCGCTGACCGTGAGGGAGGTGCCCGCGACGGTGATCGATCCCTTGTCGACCACGAGAGGGGCGAGGTCGGCGGGAAGCGAGATGCGCAGCACGCGCCACTGGTCGCCGGGACGCACCTCGAGCACCTCCCCGGTGCCGTCGACGTGGCCCTGCACGATATGTCCGCCCAGTCGTGCGCCCACCGGCATCGCCTTCTCGATGTTGACGCGGGTGCCGACCTCGACGGATGCCAGGGCCGAGACGTCCAGCGTCTGCTTCATCACGTCGGTGTCGAAGGTGTCGGCGGTGGAGCCCACCACGGTGAGGCACACGCCGCTGACCGCGATCGATTCGCCGTGCACGGCGTCGGATGCCGCGCCGGGCGCTCGGACGGTGAGGCGCCAGCCGTCGCCGGAGGGCGTGATGGCGGTGATCTCGCCGATCTCCTCGATGATTCCGGTGAACATCAGTCTCCTTCTTCCACGAGATGCGCGATCGCGAGCAGGTCGGCGCCGAGCGGGAGCCATTCGTCGATCGTGAGTCTGCGGGCGTCGGCGATGGTGCCGACGCCGATGTCTGTGAGTGCGAGCCGGTCGCCGCCGAGCAGCACCGGCGCGAGGTAGGCGAGGATCTCGTCGGCGAACCCCTGGGCGAGGAACGCGCTCGCGAGCGTCGGGCCGCCCTCGACGAACACCCGCTGCACACCGCGCTCGCGCAGGTCTTCGAGCACGCCGGCGAGGTCGCCGTCGTAGAACAGGGGAGTGTGCGGGTGGCGCCGCACCGCGGCATCCGCCGGGGTCTCGCGCGATCCGATCACGACGGGCACGGGCTGCTGGGGGTACAGGGCATCGCCGTCGCGCGCAGTGAGGGACGGATCGTCGGCGAGCACCGTTCCGGTGCCGACGACGATCGCGTCGGATGCCGCGCGGCGCGCGTGCACGTCGGCACGGGCGGCCGGTCCGGTGATCCACTGGCTGGTGCCGTCGGATGCCGCTGCGCGGCCGTCCAGGCTCTGCGCCCACTTCACGGTGACGTGCGGGCGACCCAGTCGCTGCACGGCGAGCCAGTCGCCGATGAGCGTGCGCGCGGCGTCCTGCTGCTCGCCGGACTGCACGTCGACGCCCGCGGCGCGCATGCGTTCGGCACCGCCGCCGGCCTTCTCGCTGGGGTCGTCGAGGGCGTACACGACGCGGGCGACGCCGGCGTCGATGAGCGCCTGTGAGCACGGGCCGGTGCGGCCAGTGTGGTTGCAGGGCTCGAGCGTGACGATCGCGGTCGCACCCTGCGCCGCGCCGGGCGCGAGCTTCGAGAGGGCGTCCACCTCGGCATGCGGGGTGCCGGCGCCGTGGTGCCACCCTTCGGCGAGGACCTCGCCCGCGGGGGAGAGGATGACGGCTCCGACCTGCGGGTTCAGTCCTCGGGGGCCGTTCGCGGCCAGTGCGAGCGCGCGCGACATCGCGTCGCGTTCCGCCTCGGTCACTGTCATCCGCTGTCCTTTCCGGACTCCGGGGGTGCCGAGGCACGCGTGCGCGTGCCGTGCTTCCTCTCATCCGGACTACGCGGGAGTCTTCTCCCGCATCACCGTCGGTTCCGGAATTCCACCGGATCGGCACCCTGAAGGGTGTTCGCGGACTGTCACCGCCGGTTCGGATTCTCACCGACCCCGGAGCACGTTGATGCTCTGAGTCTACTCAACGTGGCATACGCCGATTCATTCCCGGTGACGCCTTATTTCAGCAGCCGCGACAGCCGGCGGTCGGCCAGCACCTTGCCGCCGGTCTGGCAGGTGGGGCAGTACTCCAGGCTGCGGTCGGCGAAGAACACACTGCGGATCGTATCGCCGCAGACCGGGCAGGCCTCACCGCGGCGGGCGTGCACGCGGAAGCCGGAGCGCTTCGCGTCCTTGAGGCTGGCGGGCGGCTTGCCCGACGCCTCGGCTGTGGCCTCCCGCAGCGTCGTCTGCATCGCCTCGTAGAGCCGGTCGATCTCGGCGTCGTCGAGGTTCGCCGCCGGCGCGTATGGCGACATCTTCGCCGCGTGCAGGATCTCGTCGGAGTAGGCGTTGCCGATGCCGGCGATCAGCCCCTGATCGCGCAGCAGACCCTTGATCTGCGTGCGCCGCCCCGCCAGCAGCGCGGCGAACGCGTCCCGGGTGAACGCGGGGTCGAAGGGGTCGGGACCGAGCCGGGCGATGCCCGGCACGTCCTGCGGATCGCGCACCACGTACACCGCGAGGGACTTCTTTGTACCCGCCTCGGTGAGGTCGAAGCCGCTGCCGTCGTCGAGGGCGACGCGCAGGGCGATCGGGCTCTTGCCGGGCTTGATCAGGGTCGTCGGCAGGGCGTCGTACCAGCGCAGCCAGCCGGCCTTGGCGAGGTGGAAGACCAGATGCAGGTCGTCTCCGCACGCGACGTCGACGAACTTGCCGTACCTTTTCGTCGCCGTGATCGTGGCGCCGTGCAGTGCGGTGTTCGGCGGATCGTAGGTCTTCAGCGCGGCGATCTCGCCCACGCTCGTGCGCGTGATCGCATGGCCCACCGCACGCTCGGCGAGATAGTCGACGAGACCCTGCACCTCCGGCATCTCGGGCATGCACTCATCCTGTCACCCGGGTGCGACATCCGGCCAGGGGCGCGTCTATCGCACCAGCACCGGCCAGTCCGCCGGGGTCCGGTCATCGGATGCCAGCAGGCCGGCGATCCACCCGTCATCCCGGTGCTCGCCGTGCCGGAAGGCCGCGCGCATCGTGCCCTCGTAGCGGAAACCCGCGGAGCGGGCCGTGCGTGCCGAGCCCTCATTGCCCGCGACGGCGCGCCAGCCGATGCGGTGCAGGCGCAGCGGCCCCTCGAAGCCCCACTCGACGACGGCGTGCACGGCCTCGGAGACGATCCCCTGACCGCGGGCCTCCGGCGCCATCCAGTAGCCGATGTCCGCACCGCCGTCGTCGATCTGGGCCAGGCCGACCGCTCCGGCGAGCGTCTCTCCGGAGCGGATCACCCAGGTCGCGGCCGAACCGGCCGCCCACCACTGAGGGATCAGCCGCACGAAGTCCTCGGCGTCCTTGCGGGCGTACGGCTTGGGCACCGTCGTGAAGCGCTGGATCGCCGGATCCTGGCAGGCCGCGGTGATCGCATCGACGTCGGTCTCAGCAGGCAGGTCGAGGACAAGACGGGCGGTGTGCAGGGTGACGGGTTCCATCCGCAACACCGTAGCGGCGCGCGGGCGGACGGGCCGAATCCCCGCGTGTCAGCCGGCGAGCACCGGCCAGACGTCCGCCTCCGTCGGGATGCTGAGGACGAGGCGATCGGTGCGCAGGGAGACGGGTTCCATCGGGCCAGCGTACTGAGCAGCCGGCCGCCGCGTCGGGCGCCGATATCCTGAGAGGGCGGCACGACGTCGCGAAGGACGGAGACGGGCGTGGCGGTGCAGCATTCCTCCGCGCGCGGTGTGCTCGCGTCGATCGCCGCCTCCGTGCTGTTCGGCGGCATGTTCCTGCTCGCGGGTCTGGTCACGGTCTCGGCGGAGGTGGTCTTCGCCTGGCGGGTGGTGATCGCCTTCGCCTGCTACGGGGCCGCACTCTTGCATCCCGGTGCGCGCCGGGCGCTGCGGATGCTGTGGCGCCGGCTGCGCTCGCGCTGGTGGATGCCGCCGCTGTCTCTGCTGCTCACCGCGATCGTGGGTGTACAGCTGTGGTTGTTCATGTGGGCGCCGCAGAACGGGCATGCCCTCGACACCTCGCTCGGCTATCTGCTGCTGCCGATCTGCCTGGTGCTCTGCGGCCGGTTCCTCATGAAGCATCCGGTGAGCGTGCTGCAGTGGGCGGTGGTGGGGCTCGCCGCAGTAGCCGTCACGGTGAAGCTCGTCGCGACGCCGGAGCTGTCCTGGGTGACGCTGGTGATCTGTGTCCCGTATTCGGTGTACTTCGTGCTGCGGCAGCGGTTCGGACTCGACGGTCCGATCGTGTTCGGCTGGGAGATCGCGCTGATGCTGCCGGTCGCCGTCCTGTTCCTCCTGACCGGAGGAGGCCCGTCGTCAGGGCCCGAGACGGCCGCGATGCTGGCGATCGGGTTCGCGAGCGCCGCGGCGATGACGCTCTACCTCGCGGCGTCGTCGTTGCTCACCATGCCGGTGTTCGGCCTGCTCGGCTATGTCGAACCCGTCCTGCTGGTGGTGGTCGCCCTTCTGCTCGGCGAGCGGATGCAGGGCGCGGACGTCTTCGTGTACGGCATCCTCGCTGTGGCGCTGACCGTGCTCGCCGTCGACGGTTTCCGCGCCGCACGCCGCACGCGCTGACCGGAACGGTCGTGTGTGCGGCTCCCGTCGACGGGTCACGAGGACTGGTCGACGATGACCGCCCCGAAGCCGATCAGCGTGTACAGCATCAGTCCACCCCAGACGAGTCCCCACACCAGAGCCCCCGCGAGCGCCGTCACGATGCCGAAGATCCCTGCCCTGCGCCCGCGGCGCGACACCGCCGCCGCGATGCCCAAGCCGATGGCGGTGAGCCCGACGAGGGTGCCGAGTGAGGTCGCCGGGCTGAAATCGAAGGGAAGGATCCTGAACAGGCTGAGCACGGCGCCGATCGCGCTCACCGCTCCGCACACGAGCGCGGTGATCCCCAGACCCAGAGCCCAGCGCCCCAGCACGGGCGAGCCGGGCTCGGAGACGACGGCCGCCGGTTGCGCGTGCGGGGACTGGTTCGGCGGAGGGAGCGTCATGCCGGTCAGTGTAATCGCCGGGCCCCGCATGTCGGCGGCCCGGAATACACTTGTCCGGTGACTGTTCCGGGGATTCTGCGCGCCTTGGAAGAGGCGAACCTGTACCGCGATGCTCTCAGCTGGGCGTCCACCGACGCCGACATCTCGCTGGTCGACGGGCTCGATGCCCCCGTCGTCGCGGGACTGCTCCAGAAGCGGGCGGACGCCGGGCATCCGGCCGCCGTGCTCGTCGTGACGCCGACCGGCCGGCGCGCCGAGTCGGTCGCCGCGGCTCTGGACACCTACCTCGCCGATGCTGAGATCCTCACGTTCCCGGCCTGGGAGACCCTGCCGCACGAGCGCCTCAGCCCGAGCCCCGACACCGTCGGCCGTCGGCTCGAGACACTGCGCAGCATCACCACTTGGGACGGCGCGAAGCCGCTGGTGGTCGTCGCATCGGTGCGCGCTGCACTGCAGCCGCTCGCCGCCAACCTCGGCGACGCCGCCCCGCTCGAGCTGCGCGTCGGCGCCCGCGGACTCGAACTCGAGGACGCCGTCGAGCAGCTCGTCGAGCGGGCGTACTCCCGCGTCGACATGGTCTCGCGACGTGGCGAGTTCGCCGTGCGCGGCGGCATTCTCGATGTGTTCCCGCCGACGGCCGAGCATCCGTCCCGTGTGGAGTTCTTCGGCGACGAGGTCGATCAGATCCGCGCGTTCTCCGTCGCCGACCAGCGCTCGCTCCCCGGCGAGATCGCCGCGATCGAGCTGCCGGCGAGTCGTGAACTGCTGCTCACCGCGGAGGTGCGCGAGCGCGCCGGCGAACTCGTCGGCAGGTACCCGGCGATCGCCGGGATGCTGGAGAAGATGAGCGAGGGCATCCCCGTAGAGGGCATGGAATCGCTGCTGCCGGCCGTCGCCGGCCCGCTCGTCACGCTCGCCGAGTACCTGCCGAAGGGGTCCGCCGCCGCGATCGTGGACCCCGAGCGCGCCAGCGCCCGCGCCCAGAACCTCGGCGAGACCAACCGGGAGTTCCTCGACGCCGCGTGGAGCGCCGCGACGTCCGGGGCATCCGCTCCGATCGATCTCGGCGCCGGCGACTTCCGCACGATCGCGCAGCTGCGCGACGTGGTGCGCGAGCGTGACGGCGTGTGGTGGCGGCTGAGCACGTTCGCCACCGACGACGCGGATGCCGCGAACCTCGACTCCTCCGTCATCCCCTCGTTCCACGGCAACGTCGACGGCGCGATCTCCTTCGTCGAGGCGCGGCTGCAGGACGGCTGGCGCGTCGTCGTCATCGCCTCCGGTCAGGGCCTCGTCGAGCGCGCTCTGGATGTGCTCGGCGACCGCGGCATCGCCGCCCGCATCATGGAGGACCTCGCGGCGGAGCCGGATGCCGGTGTCGCGACCCTGGTGACCGGTGCGGTCGAGTCCGGCTTCCAGGTGCCAGAGGCACGCCTCGCAGTGCTCACCGACAGCGAGTTCTACGGGCGCACCATCGGCGGTGACCAGCGCGTCGTCAAGAAGCTCGCCTCGCGGCGGAAGAACGTCGTCGACCCCCTGCAGCTCAAGCAGGGCGACTACGTCGTGCACAACACGCACGGCATCGCCAAGTTCGTCGAGATGACCAAGCGCGAGGTGTCCTCGGGCGGACGCAACGCCGTCAAGACCACCCGCGAGTACCTCGTGCTGGAGTACGCGCCGTCCAAGCGCGGCTACCCGGGCGACAAGCTGTTCGTGCCCACCGACCAGCTCGACCTGCTCTCGAAGTACGTCGGCGGTGAAGCGCCCGCCCTCTCGAAGATGGGCGGCAGCGACTGGGCTGCGGCGAAGGGCAAGGCCCGCCGTGCGGTGCGCGACATCGCCGTCGAGCTGGTCAAGCTGTACTCGGCGCGGATGAGCGCCAAGGGGCACGCGTTCGGCCCGGACACCCCCTGGCAGCGCGAGCTCGAGGAGGCGTTCCCGTTCGCGGAGACGCATGACCAGCTGCAGACCATCGACGAGATCAAGGCCGACATGGAGCGGCCGATCCCGATGGACCGCCTGCTGTCCGGCGACGTCGGCTTCGGCAAGACCGAGGTCGCCGTGCGCGCCGCGTTCAAGGCGATCCAGGACGGCAAGCAGGTCGCGATGCTCGTGCCGACCACCCTGCTCGTCAAGCAGCACCTCGAGACGTTCACCGAGCGGTTCGCCGGGTTCCCGGTGAAGGTGCGCCCGCTGTCGCGGTTCCAGACCGACAAGGAGGCGCGGCTCACGCTGGCGGGTCTCGTCGACGGCACGGTCGACATGGTCATCGGCACTCACCGCATCCTCACCGACCAGGTGATCTTCAAAGACCTCGGCCTGCTGATCATCGACGAGGAGCAGCGCTTCGGCGTCGAGCACAAGGACGCGCTGAAGAAGCTCAAGACCAACGTCGACATCCTCGCCATGAGCGCCACCCCGATCCCGCGCACCCTCGAGATGGCGGTCACCGGCATCCGCGAGATGTCCACGCTGCAGACCCCGCCCGAGGACCGGCATCCGATCCTCTCGTTCGTCGGCGCGCGCAGCGACAAGCAGATCGCCGCGGCGATCCGCCGTGAGATCCTGCGCGAGGGCCAGGTGTTCTTCGTGCACAACCGGGTGCAGTCCATCCAGCGCGTGGCATCCGAGCTCGCCGAGCTCGTGCCCGAGGCGCGGATCGCCGTCGCGCACGGCAAGATGGGCGAGCACCAGCTGGAGCAGGTGGTCGACGACTTCTGGGAGCGCAAGTACGACGTGCTCGTGTCGACGACGATCATCGAGACCGGCCTCGACATCTCCAACGCGAACACGATCATCATCGACCGCGCCGACAAGTACGGACTGTCACAGCTGCACCAGTTGCGCGGACGCGTCGGTCGCGGGCGGGAGCGCGCCTACGCGTACTTCCTCTACGACGACATGAAGCCGCTCAGCGAGACCGCCGCCGACCGGCTGCAGACCATCGCCGTGAACAACGACCTGGGCTCGGGCATGCAGGTCGCGCTGAAGGACCTCGAGCTGCGCGGAGCGGGCAACATGCTCGGCGCGGAGCAGGCCGGCCACATCGCCGGCGTCGGCTTCGACCTGTACCTGCGGATGGTCGGCGAGGCCGTGGCGACGTTCCGCGGCGAGGACACCTCCTCCGATGTCGAGCTCCGGCTCGAACTGCCGGTGGACGCACGGATCCCGGAGCACTACATCGACAGCGAGCGACTGCGCCTCGAGGCCTATCAGAAGCTCTCCGCCGCCGCCGGGCCGACCGCCACCGACGACGCGATCGACCTCGTGGTCGAGGAGCTCACCGACCGGTACGGCGCGCTGCCCGACGAGGTCGGCGGGCTGGTCGCGGTCGCGCGACTGCGCCGCCGTGCGGCACGCGCCGGGCTGTCCGACGTGGTCGCGATGGGCTCGAACCTGCGGATCGCCCCGGCGAATCTGCCGGACTCGATGAAGGTGCGGCTGCAGCGGCTCTACCCGAAGGCGAAGTTCGTCGCCGGGGGAGAGGCGCTGCTGGTGCCGATGCCCGAGGACATCGACCTGATCGAGTGGGTGGGGAGCCTGTTCACCGCGCTGTTCCCGGAGCCGGTCAAGGCCGAGGCGTCCTGAGCCGCCGAGGGACTCCTAGGCTCGAGGCATGACGGGCATCCTCGAGCGCGGCACGGCGACCATCCACTACGTCGACGGCGGAGGCCCGGGCCGGCCGGTCGTGTTCACGCACGGCGCGGGGATGGACGGCGAGTCGTTCGCCGCGCAGGCGCAGGCCGTGCAGGATGCCGGGCACCGCAGCATCCGCTGGGATCTGCGCGGGCACGGCGCCTCTGCGCTCGCCGCGGGCACACGCTTCACGGCGGAGGACGCGCTGGCCGATCTCGACGCGCTCGTCGACGAGCTGCGGCTGGAGCAGCCGATCCTGGTCGGGCACTCGCTGGGCGGCAACCTCTCCCAGGCGTACGTGCGTGAGAACCCCGATCGGGTCGGCGGAATGATCGCCGTCGGCACCACTTGGAACACCGGGCCGCTCACCGCCGGCGAGCGCCTCGGGCTGCGGCTGGCCGCGCCGATGCTCCGGCTCATTCCGGCGTCTCGGCTGCCGAGGCTGATGGCGGATGCCTCGGCGACGACGCCCGAGGCGATCGAGGCGATCCGCGCGACGTTCGCCCGGGTGCCGAAACCCCTGTTCCTCGACGTGTGGCGCGCGACCGCCTCGTTCGTCGCGCCCGACCCGGCGTACCGGACGCCCGTGCCGCTCGGACTGGTCGTCGGCGCGGAGGACCGCACCGGCAACATCCGCACGGCGATGCAGGCGTGGGCCGACGCCGAGGGCGTGCCGCTGCACGCGATCCCCGGCGCCGGTCACGTCGCGATGGCGGATGCCCCGGGTGCGACCTCCGACGCGATCGTGCACATCATCCGGGGGTGGGAGGTCGAGGCAGGCTGAGCGTCGGCGCTCAACGCAGCGCGAAGCCGCCGTCGGTCGTGAGCACCTGGCCGACCACCCACGACCCCGCATCCGTGCAGAGCCAGCCGATCAGCCGGGCCGGATCGTCGGGACGGCCGAACCGCCCGAACGGCGTCTTCGCGAGGAACTCAGGCAGCCAGCTGAGGTCGCGGTCAGTGGTAGCCGGATCGAGATAGCCGGTGTCGACGGGCCCGGGATTGACCGTGTTCAGCACGATGCCGTGATCGAGCAGCTCGGCGGCGACGGTCTTCGTGACCCCCGCCAGCGCCGCCTTGCTCGTGGCGTAGGCCACCTCGCCCCGCATCGGACCGTCGGCCTGGCCGGACGTCATCCAGATCACGTGGCCGGTCGGCTTCTCGAACGGGCCGGAACCTGCACGCTCGCCGGGGCGCTGCGCCGCGGCATCCGTCCCAGCCTTCCTCCGGGCGAAGCCGGCGGTGAGCAGCATCGTCGCGCGGGCGTTCGTCTGCCAGTGCGCGTCGAGCCGGTCGGCGGTCATGTCGAGGATGCCGCCGTCGCCGCCGCTCATCGCCTGGTTGCAGATGAGGATGTCGAGCGATCCCGTCAGCGCGGATGCCGCGTCGAGCAGAGGCTCGATCGACTCGGGGTCGCGCAGATCGGCGTGCCGGTCGCCGGAGAGAGCGCCGGGGACCAGCGCTTCGGCGACGCCGGAGCGGACGGCCTCGAGGTCGTCACCGCCCCACGGCTGGTCGAGGTCGTGCGGGCGGAAGTGGTGCAGGAACACGTTCGCGCCGAGGGCGGCGAGGGTCGTGGCGGTCGCGTAGCCGATGCCGGCGCGGCGTGAGACCCCGGTGACGAGGGCGGTGCGTCCGGAGAGAGGGTGCTGCATGGTGGGTCTTTCCTGTCGAAGGATGCCCGGGCGCACAGAACGGCGCCCGAAGGCGGGGGATCGGAGGCGACTCACCGGCATTGCATGCCCACGACCCTAGCAGCGGTCGCACGAGCTCACTTACTCGGTCCCGGCGTGCGCGTCAATGGCCTGTGGCGCATGGTGACGATCGCGGATCCTCGGACCATGCGGACTCCGATACTGTTCCCCGCGGCCCTCGTGCTCGGGATGACTCGCGTCGCACGGGCGAACGGGAGCTGAGATGCACGCGGACTCGCTCGAACGGGGCACGCTGCTCGCAGCCGAGCGGCAGGGCTGGGACGCGCTGTGCGAGTCGCGCGGCGGAGCCTTCTACGGCGCCCTGATGACCGACGAGGCCGTGATGATCCTCGTCAACGGTGCGGTCCTCGATCGGACCGCGGTGTCCGAGTCCCTGGACGGAGCGCCGGCCTGGAAGTCGTACGAGCTGACCGATGCTCGAACGGTCCCCATCGGTGCGGACGCTGTCGCACTGGTCTACCGGGCTCACGCGAAGCGAGACGGCGAGGATCCGTTCGTGGCGCTGATGACGAGTCTCTACACGCTCCGCGACGGGCGACTCCGCCTCGCCCTCTATCAGCAGACCACGATCACGCACTGACGGGTCAGGCGTCCCTGAGCACCTGCTCGACGTAGGGCAGAAGATCGAGCGCGGAGATCTCGTCGCGCGTGAACCACGCGACCTCGAGGATCTCGTCGAGATCGGGGCGAGGCGCACCGGTCAGTCCGCAGGAGTATGCCGTGGTCACGTAGGCGACGCGGTCGCCGTTCGGATACTCCACCACCAGCTCCTCGCCGCCGTAGACGCCGACGATCCCAAGGACGCGGATGCCGGCACCGATCTCCTCGCGCACCTCGCGGGCCATCGCGTCGGCGGGGTGCTCGCCGGGCTCGATACTGCCGCCTATCAGGCCCCACATCCCCGAGTCCGAATGCCGGGCAAGCAGGAACCGGTCGCCGTCCCGGATCACCGCGGTCACCGCGGGGAGCATCAGCAGGTCGTGACCGACATGGGCGCGGAGCGAGGCGATGTAGGGCGAGACCGGCATCCGCTCAGTCAATCACGGCCGTGCCCAGCTGCGGATGCCGGCGCGCGCCGCACCGTGGCGTCCGCGGTCCGCGCGGCGTGTCTACCGTGACGTCCGGAGTTCGGCGCAGCGGGGTGGGCGCGCTCAGCGCCAGAGCCAGCGCAGCGCGTCGGGCAGCAGCACGCCGCCATGGTTCGGGCTGTGCCCGCCGTCGCCGACGACCAGGCGCAGATCGTGGCCGGAGCGGGCCAGCGCCGCGGCGGTCTCGAGCGACTCGGCGAACCAGTTGTCCTCGCGGTCGTTCCAGCCGATGTCGTGGTGCGCGGCGTGCAGGAGAGTGCGGATGCGGCGGGTCTCGCCGTCCGCGAGCAGCGCGGGATAGGGGTTTCCGCCGGGCATCTGCGCGAAGCTCGGGTTGAACGCGATCACGCGGGCGATCGCGTCGGGGCGGTGCCAGGCGGCCGTGAAGGCGGCGTTGCCGCCGGAACTGCCGCCGCAGATCCCCATCCCTCCTCCGAAGGTGAGTCCCTCGATCGCCCGCGGGAGCACCTCGTCGAGCAGGAACTGCACGTAGCGGGCGTCACCCGGGTCGTACTCGTTGTTGCGGTTCTTGGGCATCACCGAGCCGGGGAACTCGCCGGGATCCACGAAGATCCCGATCATCGGCGGAATCGCGCGCTGCGCGGCGAGGTTGTCGAGCACGATGCCGGCGCGGACATCGCCCTCGGGATCGAGGTACCACCAGCCGTCGTTGAAGAGGGTCACAGCTGCCGGCGAGGACGGGTCGTGGCCGGCCGCGGTGTGCACCCAGACCCGACGGATCGTCCCGGGATAGGCGCGGCTGTCATCGATGACGAACTCGCGGACCGTGCCGGCGCGGACACCAGGTTGCACCGCCGAGTCGGGGCCGTGCGCGTAGGTCACGGCCTCCTGGTCGGACGCGAGGGGAGAAAAGGGCACGACGGGCATGTCTCCATCCTCGCCCCAAACGCGACCAGCACTGGTCGGCGGGGGCTCGCTCGGCCTATTGTTTCGCCATGGCCTCTGGGGTGGGCCCGAAGTTCGCCGAGGCGGCGGCCGCCTTCGCGAGCAACTGGGGCAATGCGAGTCTGCGTCGCGCGCAGCTGAGTTTCCTCAGCTGGTGGGCGGCCGAGTGCGCCTTCGCCGTGGCGCTCAGCATCGTCGCCTACGGCGCGGGCGGGACGCTGGCCGTGGGGCTCGTCGGGCTCGTGACCATGTTGCCGGCCGCGCTGCTCACCCCGCTGCTCGCGCCACTGGCCGATCGGGTCCGACGGGAACGGGTGCTGGTCGCGGTGACGCTGCTGCGTGCGGCGTCGATGGTCGCTGCCGCGGTGATCGTCCTGCTCGCGGGTCCGATCGTGCTCGTGTATGCGATCGCGGCGCTGTCGTCCGTCACCGCATCGCTCTACCGCCCCGCCCACTCCGCGCTGCTGCCCACGCTGTGCCGCACCGGCCGTGAGCTGGCGGGTGCCAACGTCGTGCGCGGGCTGCTCGACTCCTCGGCGAGCCTGATCGGGCCGCTGCTCGCCGCAGTCCTGCTCGCGCTCGCCGGCCCTGCGGCGGTGCTCCTGACCGCCGCAGCCGGGGCGACCATCGCCGCGCTGCTCGTGCTCCGCCTGCACTACGAGGGAGCCCCGACTCCGCCGGTGCGGCGTCCTGCACTCGTCGCCGAGGCGGCCGAGGGGCTGCGGGCGGTCGGCGGCAGCCGGCCGCTGCGGCTGATGCTTGCGCTCATCGCCGCGCAGACCTTCACCCGCGGGGCGCTCAGCGTGTTCTCGGTCGTCGTCGCGATCGAACTGCTCCGGATGGGTGAGGCGGGGGCAGGCGCCTTGATGGCGGCCCTGGGCATGGGCGCGGTGCTCGGCTCCCTGGCATCCTCGGTCCTGATCGGCACCTGGCGACTCGGCGCCTGGTTCGCGATCGGTGTCGGAATGTGGGGCCTGCCCATCGCACTCATCGGCGCCTTCCCTCAGCAGGCGACGGCGCTCGCGCTGCTCGCCGTCGTCGGCCTCGCGAACGCGCTCATCGACGCCGCCGGGTTCACCCTGATCGGCAGACTGACGCCGGATGCGGTGATGGCGAGAGTGTTCGGCGTGCTCGAGGCGATCGTGGCCATCACGATGGGGATCGGCTCATTGGTGGCATCCGCTCTCGCCGAGGTCTTCGGCGTCGAGACCGCGCTGCTCGCGATCGGCGTGCTGTGTCCGGCGCTGGCGATCGCGTCGTGGTGGCGGCTGCGGCGCATCGACCGGACGGTCCGCGAGCAGGACGCCGAGATCGCCCTGCTGCGCGAGGTCCCGCTGTTCGGCCCGCTGCCGCTGTCGGCGATAGAACATCTCGCCCGCGGTCTGGAGCCCGTGGAGGTTCCGCAGGGGACCACGGTGTTCGCGCAGGGAGACATCGGCGACCGGTACTACCTGATCGAGTCCGGCGAGGCGGAGGTGCTCGGCGACGGCCGGGTGGTCGCGACCCTCGGACCCGGTGAGGGATTCGGCGAGATCGCTCTGTTGCGCCGCACGGTGCGCACCGCGACAGTGCGTGCTCGCACCGATCTGCGGCTTCGGGCACTCACAGCCGAGCGGTTCACGACCGCGGTGCTCGGGTTCTCCGGCGCGGCGTCGGCCGCGGATGAGGGCATGGACGACGAGCTCGCACGGTTCCGTCCTGCGGGGTAGGGACGTCGCCGCCTCTGATGCATCGAGCCGCGGCGCGCACACCGTCCGAAGTCCTATGGGACCCACCGGCGCACGACTAGTCTGACGGCATGATCTACGAGCACCTCGGGGGTCGACCCCGCATCCACGAGACCGCCGTCGTCGCACCTTCGGCCGTGATCTCGGGAGACGTCACGATCGGCGAGAACTGCCAGGTGCTGCACGGTGCCGTGATCACCGCCGAGGGCGGCCCGATCACACTCGGCGAGCACGTGATCGTGATGGAGAACGCGCTGATCCGCGCAACCGCGGCGAACCCCGTACACATCGCCGACCACGTGCTCGTGGGCCCGATGGCGAGCATCTCGGGTGCGACGATCGCCGAGGAGGTGTTCCTCGCCACCGGCGTGCGCGTCTTCAACGGCGCGGTGATCCAGGAGCGCAGCGAGGTGCGCATCAACGGCGTGGTGCACCTGCGCACCACGCTGCCGCCGGAGACGGTGGTTCCTATCGGGTGGGTCGCGGTCGGAGACCCCGTGCGTATCCTCTCGCCGGATCGGCACGAGGAGATCTGGGATGCTCAGCACGAGCTCGACTTCCCCGGATACGTCTTCGGAGTGGACCGCTCCACGCCCGATCTGATGGTGCAGCTCACAGAGCGCTACGCCCGCTCGCTCGCCCGGCACGTCGACGACCGCGCGGTCTGACCCGCGGCATCCGCGCTCTTCTGCTCGCGCGCGGCGGGTCCCTCCTCCTGCGGCATATCCTTTCTCGCGCGCCATTGCCCAGCTCGCACGGCGCGTATTCGCGTCGCGTGAGCGGATGATTGCAGCGCGACCGTGGCCGGATGCCGGGATGCGCAGCCTGAGCACGAAATCGCAGCGCGAGCAGGAAAGTGCACCGCGACCGCGAGGCGATGAACGCTCGCCCGAATCGCCGAGACCCCGCCTGAATGACGTGATCCAGACGGGGTCGCGGTAAAAGGCTGCGACGGATGCGTCAGATGACGCCCTGCTCCAGCATCGCGTCGGCCACACGCTCGAAGCCGGCGATGTTGGCGCCCGCGACGTAGTCGCCCGGCACGCCGTAGCGCTCCGCGGCCTGGAAGGACGCGTCGTGGATGTCGGCCATGATGTCGCGCAGACGCTGCTCGCTGTCGGCGAAGCTCCAGCGCTGACGGGCGGCGTTCTGGCTCATCTCCAGGGCCGAGGTCGCCACGCCGCCGGCGTTCGCGGCCTTGCCGGGAGCGAACAGCACGCCGGCCTGCTGGAAGACTCCGACGGCCTCAGGGGTCGAGGGCATGTTCGCGCCCTCGGCGACGGCGCGCACGCCGTTCGCGACGAGCATCCGCGCGGAGTCCTCGTCGAGCTCGTTCTGCGTCGCCGACGGTACGGCGATCTCGACCGGGACCTCCCAGACGTTGCCGCCCTCGACGAAGACAGCGCCGGGACGACGGTTCGCGTACTCGACGATGCGGCCGCGCTCGACCTCCTTGATCTGGCGCAGCAGGGCCAGGTCGATGCCGGCCTCGTCGAGCACGTAGCCGGTCGAGTCCGACGCGGTGACGGCGCGGGCGCCGAGCTGCTGAGCCTTCTCGATCGCGTAGATCGCGACGTTGCCCGAGCCCGAGACTGCGACCCGCTTGCCCTCGAGGTTCTCGCCGTGCACGGCCAGCATCTCCTGCACGAAGAACACGGCGCCGTAGCCGGTGGCCTCGGTGCGCACCTGTGCACCGCCCCAGCCCAGGCCCTTGCCGGTGAGGATGCCGGACTCGAAGCGGTTCGTGATCTTGCGGTACATGCCGAACATGTAGCCGATCTCGCGGCCGCCGACGCCGATGTCACCGGCGGGGACGTCGGTGTGCTCGCCGATGTGGCGGAACAGCTCGTTCATGAACGACTGGCAGAAGCGCATGACCTCGGCTTCGCTCTTGCCGTGCGGGTCGAAGTTCGATCCGCCCTTGCCGCCGCCGATGCCCTGGCCGGTGAGCGCGTTCTTGAAGATCTGCTCGAAGCCGAGGAACTTGATGATCGAGATGTTCACCGAGGGGTGGAAGCGCAGTCCGCCCTTGTACGGGCCGAGCGCCGAGTTGTACTGCACCCGGTAACCGCGGTTGACCTGCAGCTTGCCGGCGTCGTCGATCCACGGCACCCGGAAGATGATCTGCCGCTCCGGCTCGACGAGGCGCTCGAGCACGCCCTTGTCGAGGTACTCCGAGCGGCGCTCCAGCACGGGGCCGATCGAGTGCAGGACCTCGTGCACAGCCTGGTGGAATTCCGGCTCGTTGGGGTTGAGCGTGCGCACGGCGTCGAAGACGGGCTGTGCGGCGGTGGAGAGCGGGTGGAAGTCGGCTGTGGTCTCGATGGTCACGCGGGTGCTTTCTGAAGGGGGAATGGGTCTTGCGGGCGATCGTGTCGCGTGAGGATTCGCCGGATCGGGCGGAGTCTCACTGTACATCGATCACTAGGGTGTCCTCGTTTCTGCGTCAGCAGCACGAGGGCACCCGATCACCCGGTGTTCTGCAGGCCGGCGGCCACTCCGCTGACCGACAGCAGCAGCAGTCGCTGCAGATCGGGCGAGGCGACGGGCTCGGTGGTGGCCGACGTGCGCAGGGCGCGCAGCGCCCGCAGCTGCAGCAGCGACAAGGCGTCGACGTACGGGCTGCGCAGCTGCACCGCGCGCTGCAGCACGGGCTTGTTCGCGAGCAGGCGGTCGCCGCCGGTCAGGCGGATCACCCAGTCCCGGGTGAGCTCGAGCTCGTCGAGGACCAGCTTCGCCAGGTCGTCGCGGTCGCCGAGCGCGAGGTACTCGCGGGCGATGCGCTCGTCGGTCTTCGCCAGGCTCATCGCCACGTTGTCGACCATCGTGTGCAGCAGCGGCCACTCGCGGTACGCCTCGATCAGCGCCTCCTCGTCGCCGACGGCCTCGAGCGCCGAGCCGAGACCGAACCAGCCGGCGAGGTTGATGCGCGCCTGTGTCCAGGCGAACACCCACGGGATGGCACGCAGGTCCTCGAGGGATTCCACGGACAGGCCGCGGCGTGCGGGGCGCGAGCCCAGTGCGAGCAGTCCGATCTCCTCCATCGGCGTGACGGTGGCGAACCAGGGCGCGAAACCTTCGGCCGCGACCAGGGAGAAGAACCGGTCGCGCGACGCGGTGTCCATCACATCGGCGATGTGCGCGAAGCGGGATGCCGCACTGCTGGTGCGCTCCTCTACGGTGGGCGAGGACGCCAGCAGCGTCGCCGCGGCCACCTGGTCGATGTGCCGCATCGCGATCGCGGGCTCGCCGTAGCGGGCGAAGATGACCTCGCCCTGCTCGGTGAGCTTGAACCGGCCGTCCACGGAGTGCGGCGGCTGCGCGAGGATCGCGGAGTTCGCCGGGCCGCCACCGCGGCCGAGTGCGCCGCCGCGACCGTGGAACAGCGTCAGCTCGATCCCGGCATCCTTCGCCCACAGGGCGATCTCGCGCTGCGCCTCGTAGAGGGCGAGGTTCGCGGCCACCGGGCCGACGTCCTTCGACGAGTCGGAGTAGCCGAGCATGACCTCGAGCCGGTTGCCGGTCTCGGCCAGGCGTGCCTGGAACTCGGGAGTGGTGACGGCCTCGCTCATGATCGAGGGCGCCGCCTTCAGGTCGGCGAAGGTCTCGAACAGCGGGACGACGTCGAGCACCGGGGCGTCCGCGCCGAGCGCGTAGTCCGCCAGCCGGTGCACGTTCGCGAGATCCTGGGCGGACTGCGTGAACGACACCACGTAGCGGCCTGCGGCACGCAGGCCGTAGCGCTTCTGGATCTCGGAGATGGCGCGGAAGACCTCCAGCACTTCCTCGGTCTGCGCACTGATCGGGCCACCGGCGTCGAGCTCGGCGAGTGCCTGACGGTGCACCTTGGAGTGCTGGCGCACCTCGAGCTCGGTGAGGTGGAAGCCGTAGGTCTCGACCTGCCAGATCAGGTGCTGCACGCCGCCGAACGCGTGGCGTCTGGCACCGGCATCCGCCAGCGAGCGCTGCACGGCGCGCAGGTCGGCGAGCAGCTCCTCGGGGGCGCCGTAGGCGCCGCGGCTCTCGTGCCGGGTGGCGCGCACCCGGTGCGCGAGCACGAGCAGCACGCAGCGGTGCGGCTCGGCGGGGGAGCGGGTGGCGATCTCCTCGGCCAGTTCCGGGGCTGCCTGCGCGAACGCATCCCAGATCGCCTGCACTTCGGCGCTCGGCGGAGTGTCCTCCGCGTCCAGCGTGAGAGTGCGGCCGATGCGCTCGATCGCGCGCTCCAGTCCGCGCAGCACGTGCTCCGAGGCGATGGCGGATGCCTCGCGCGTCACAGACGAGGTCACGAACGGGTTGCCGTCGCGGTCGCCACCGACCCACGATCCGATCCGTACGAAGGACGGCACGACGGGGGCGGAGTCACCGGACTCGTCGCCGCGCAGATCGTCGTCGATCCGGCGGTAGATGTGCGGCACCGTCGTGAACAGCGTCTCGTCGAAGACGCTCATGACCGTGCGCACCTCGTCGGTGGGCGTCGGCTTCTGTGCGCGCAGCGGGGCGGTGCGCCACAGGGTGTCGACCTCCTCCAGCATCCGGCGCAGCGCCCGGCGCTGCTCGGCGCCACCGTCGCTGGTCGCGTCGTGCTGGGTGAGCAGCTCGGACAGCCGGCGGATGCTGCCGGACACGGCCCGCCGGCGCGCCTCGGTGGGATGCGCGGTGAAGACGGGGTGGAAGCGGAGCCCTGCCAGACGACGGCGGGCCTCGTCCTCGCCGACCTCGGAGCGCAGCCGCGCGAAGGCGGTCGCCACGGTGTCGGCGGCGGCCTCACGGCCGGGCTTGCCGGCGCGTTCGCGCAGGATGCGCACGCGCTGGTGCTCCTCAGCCAGGTTCACCAGGTGGAAATAGCAGGTGAACGCGCGCGCCACCTCATCGGCACGCTCGATGGTGAACTCGTCGGCGATCTCGGCGGCGCGGCGGAACGCGGCATCCGATTCCTCGTCGTAGGCCTGGATGGTCGCCAGGCGCAGCCGCTCGACGTCCTCGAACAGGCCAGGCGTGCCGGATTCGCGCAGGACTTGGCCGAGCAGTCCGCCCAGCATGCGCACGTCGGCGCGCATCTCGTCAGGAATGCCGTCGGATGCCTCGAATCGGGTGATGACGCGGATGGCCTCGGTGGGGGTGGGCTCAGGGGTCATTCTTCGAGAGTATCCCGGCGCGAACGGGCGTCCCGACCGCGTGACATCCGGCCGGGGTGAGAGCATGGAGGCGATGCGCATCTCAGTGAAGGCCCTTCGCGGACAGCAGTTCCCCGCCGTGCTCCTGCTGGTGGCGGCGGCGCTCGGGCTGCTGCTCGCCAACCTGCCCACGCACGACTCGATCGCGGAGGTGCTCGGCTTCCACATCGCGATCCCGGGTACCGACATCGATCATTCGATCTCGGACTGGATCGCCGACGGCCTGCTCGCGATCTTCTTCCTCATGGTCGCGATCGAGCTGCGCCACGAGCTGACGCACGGCGAGCTGGACAGCCTGCACAAGGCCGCCCAGCCCGCGGTCGCCGCCGCCGGCGGCGTGCTGGTGCCGATCGCCATCTACCTGCTGATCGCGGGCGGCCCCGAGACGGCGTCCGGCTGGCCGATCCCGACCGCGACGGACATCGCCTTCGCGCTCGGCGTCCTCGCCATGTTCGGCCGCGGTCTTCCGTCGGGAGTGCGCGTGTTCCTGCTCGCGCTCGCGATCCTCGACGACATCATCGGCATCATCTTCATCGCCGTGCTGTTCGCGCATGACGTGCAGTGGGGTCTGTTCCTGCTCGCGGTCGTCGCGGTGGGCGCGTTCGCGATCCTGAGCCGGATGCTCGGGCGCAGCGGCCACTGGCTGATCGCGGTCCTCATGATCGTCGTGGGGGTCGCCACCTGGGTGCTGGTCTCGGAATCGGGCGTGCACGCCACGATCGCCGGCGTGATGCTGGGCCTGGTGATGTCGCCGGTGCCCGCGGAGCGCACCAGGCACGCGCTCGAGCCCTGGGTGAACGGCATCATCCTGCCGGTGTTCGCCTTCGCGGCGGCGTTCGTCGTGATCCCGCAGCTCGGAGGCGAGGGCCTGTCGCCGGCGTTCTGGGCGATCCTCATCGCGCTGCCGGTCGGCAAGATCATCGGCATCACGCTGTTCGGCTGGATCGCGATGCGGTTCCGCCCGCGCGGTCAGGCGCCGGCGCTCGTGCTGCCGGACCTGGTCGCCGCCGGTGTTCTCGGCGGTATCGGGTTCACGGTGTCGCTGCTGCTCGCGAACCTCGCGTTCGCCGGCGAGGCGGATATCCGCGATCAGGCGATCCTCGGCGTGCTGGGCGGATCGCTCATCGCTCTCGCCCTGTCGGCGGTCGTCGTCTCGCTGCGTGCGAAGCACTACCGATCGCTCGAACGGACGGCCTGATGAGCGTCTTCCCCTGCTCGCGGCGCGGGCGCGTGCTGCGAATCGCGTGGTCGGTGACCATCCTGCGGAGGAGCCGGGCCGAGCGACGTCGATCAGTAAGACCGGGTGGCGAGAACAGGAAGGCCGGCGGATGAGCGACCCGCTGAGGGATGCCGCGGAAGTGATGCGCCGGGTGCGGGCCGAGTGCCCGTGGTCGCAGCGGATCACGCACCGCGACCTCGTGCCGTACCTGATCGAGGAGGCGCACGAGGTCATCGACGCTGTCGAGAACGGCACCGCGGACGAGCTGCGTGAAGAGCTCGGAGACCTGCTCTGGCAGGTGCTGTTCCACGCGGCGATCGCCGCGGAGGTCTCGGAGTACGACATCGACGACGTCGCGCGCGGCCTGACCGAGAAGATGGTGCGCCGGCATCCGCACGTCTTCGGCGACGCCGTGGCGACGACGCCGGAAGAGGTGCTCGTGCACTGGAACGCCGCGAAGGCGGCCGAGAAGCGCGAGCGGCGCAGCGTGCTCGACGGCGTGCCGCGCGGAATGCCTGCGCTCGCGCTCGCGCAGAAGCTGCTCGGCCGGGCGTCCGCCGTCGTCCCGGACCCTGAGCGCCCTTCAGCCGGCGTTCCGGTCCCTGAGCGAGCGGAGCGAGAGGAAGGGCGCTCAGGAACCGCGACGGCTCCGCGCGACGGAGGGCCGGCATCCGAGGCCGAGCTCGGCGACGCCCTGCTCGCGCTGGTCTCGCACGCCCGCGCGAACGGCTGGGATGCCGAGCGCGCCCTGCGCGAGCGGCTTCACCTGCTCGAGGACGACGTACGCGCCGCGGAGTCCGGCGACTGACCCGTCGTCGCCGGTCATCTCCGGTGTCGCTGGGCGCCGCGGCGGACTCGACCTGCACGGGTGCAGGCGTCGCGAACGCCGAGATCGTCGCCGTCGCGCCGCGGTGACAGGTCGCCGGCGCAGACCTGGAAAGATGGAGCCGTGGCAACCGTGAACCCGCCGCGCGGAATGCGCGACTTCCTCCCCGCTGACAAGGCCCGTCGCGAGCGCGTGCTCGCCGTCATCCGCGAGCGCTACCGCGCGCACGGCTTCGACGAGATCGAGACGCCCGTGGTCGAGGAGTACGACCGGCTGCATGCCGGTATCGGCGGCGACAACGAGAAGCTGTCCTACAACATCCTGCGGCGCGGGCTCGACGCCGACGCCATCCGGCAGGGTGCCGACGACCCGGCGTCCCTCAGCGATCTCGGCCTGCGCTACGACCTCACCGTGCCGCTGGCGCGCTTCTACGCGACCAACCGCGGCCAGCTGCCGACCGTGTTCCGCTCGATCCAGATCGGCCCGGTGTGGCGCGCGGAGCGCCCGCAGAAGGGGCGCTACCGCCAGTTCGTGCAGTGCGACATCGACATCATGGGCGACGACTCGGCCCGTGCCGAGGCCGAGCTGATGACCGCCTCGCTCGACACGATCGACGCGCTCGGTCTCGAGGGCGGCATGGTGCGCGTGAACGACCGGCGTGTGCTCGACTGGATGCTGGACTCCTTCGGCTTCTCGGTCGACGAGCGCCCCGGTGTGCTGATCACGATCGACAAGATGGACAAGGTCGGCGCGGACGGCGTGATCGACGAACTCGCGGCACGCGGCGCGACCCCGCCCGCAGTGGAGGCGCTGCGCGCCTTCCTGACCCGTGCGCAGACGATGGAGTACAACCCCTACGGCGAGCGGCAGATCCGCAAGGCGCTGCCCCAGGACGCCCCCGACGACCTGGTCGCCGAACTCGTCGCCCTCGGCGACGCGGTCGCGGCGGCGCGCCCCGGTGCGGGGGAGATCCCGCTGGTCTTCGACCCGTTCCTCGTTCGTGGCATGGGCTACTACACGGGCACGATCTTCGAGCTCGCGCACCCCTCGGTGGACTACTCGCTCGGCGGCGGCGGCCGCTACGACGGCATGATCGGGCGCTTCCTCGGCCAGCAGGTCCCCGCGGTGGGGTTCTCGATCGGCTTCGAGCGGATCGTCGACCTGGTCGCCTCGCTCGAGGCCGACGCTGCGGAGTCGGTCGTCCTCGTGCACGACGCCGATGTGCCGCTGACCGAGCTGCTCGCGCACAAGGCCGCGCTGGTTGCGGACGGCGGGCGCGTGCGTCTCGAGCGTCGCACGAAGAATCTCAAGGCGCTGCTCGAGCGGGCATCCGCCGACGGCTACACGGCGTTCGCGACCGTGCGCGCGGGCGACGAGCCCGGCGCACTCGAGGTCAAGTCGCTGAGCTGACGCCTTTCTGCCGCTCCGGTCTCAACCGATGCGGGTGCTTCGGTCGAAACACTCGCATCCATTGAGACCGGAGCCGTGGGGCAGCCCCTCACCCTGCGCTGTACGACGCCGCCCAGTCGGCGACCCGGCGGGCGCTCTCCTCCTCGCTGATGTCCTCCACGCGGGTCATGATCGACCAGCGCACCCCGAACGGGTCGCGGATGCTGGCGAAGCGGTCGCCAGACACGAAGTCGGATGCCGGCTCGCGAACGGTCGCACCGGCCGCGACCGCCCGCTCGACCACGGCGTCGACGTCGGGCACGTACAGACCCATCGAGTAGCAGTCGTCGTCACCGGACGGCGGGGCGACCAGCTTGTACTCCGGGTTCGGCTCGCCGAGCTGGAGCAGCCCAGCGCCGAAGTCGAGTCCGGCATGGGCGACGACGCCGTCGAACTCCGTCACGTCGGTGATGCGGGCGCCGAAGACCTCGCGGTAGAACTCCATCGCGGCGCGCGCATTCGGGATGGCGAGGAACGGCGTGAGCGAGGTCGCGGTGTTCGGCCGTCCGTTCGTGGTGTGCTCTCCGGTCACGCCGGTTCTGATGTCGGTACTCATGCGGATCACGGTACGGACACCCGGATGCCGGGCGCTTGAAGATCCGCGACAACCTCGCCGCTACGCTGAGCGGATGGTCGATTCCACTCGCGGCGTGCTCTATCCGGCGCGGCTTCCGGAGTTCCACCGCCTCCCGGCCCCGCCGGAGATCTCCGACCTCGCAGTGTGGTTCTGGATTCCGGAGTGGGACGTCCAACCCGGTCGCACCTCACGGCAGGAGGTCGTCGCGTATCCGGCGCTGAACCTCGTGATCGAGCAGGGCGGCGTCTCGCTCGTCGGAGCCACGACGCGGGCAACTCATCGGGATCTCACCGGCCGCGGCTGGGCGGTCGGCGCCCTCCTGAGGCCGGCGGCCGTCGCGGCGCTCACCGAGTCGCCGGCATCCGTCATCGATCAGGAGGTCGCGCTGACCGAGCCCGAGCTGCACGACGCCGTCGCCGCGGCGATGACGAGCGGCGACGGCCACCGAGAGCGCGCCGTCGCGCTGTTCGCCCGTTGGCTGCTCGCCCGGGTCGGAGAGCCGACGGATGCCGCGCGGCAGGCGAACGGCGCCGCCGATCTGCTCATGACGACTGAGGTGCGCTCGCCGGAGGAGGTGGCTGCGCGCCTGTCCGTCTCGGTGCGCACGCTGCAGCGACTGATGCATCGTCACGTCGGTCTGCCGCCCGCGGCGATGATCCGCTGCCGGCGCCTGCAGGAGGCGGCGGAGCGGGTGCGCACCGATCCGTCGGCCGATCTGGCCACGATCGCCGCCGAGTTCGGCTATTCCGACCACGCCCACCTCACGACGGACTTCCGCACTGTCCTCGGCTTCACCCCGTCGGCCTACCGTGCGGCCTCCCACGCCTGATCGACCACGCCGCGGAACATCTGCACGACGCGCCCGCCGGCGTCACGTGCGGATGCCACGACGCCGTAGCCGCAGCGCCACGAACCGGCCGGCGAGGCCGACCAGCAGCACGCCGACGCCGATCAGCGAGGCGAGCGGCGGCAGGGTGCTCACCAGCACCACGCAGCCGATCGCGCCGATCACCTGCAGCGCGCGCGGGTACCGGCGGGCGTCGCCGTGCTGCCGCAGGGCCGAGCCGTTCGCGAGCAGGTAGTACAGCAGCACGCCGAACGACGAGAACCCGATCGCGCCGCGCAGGTCCGCGACCAGCACCACCGCGATCACGATGACGCCGATGGTGATCTCGGCGCGTCGGGGCACCTGCCGGCGCGGATCGACGACGGCCAGGAAACGCGGCAGATCGCCTTCGCGGGCCATCGCCAGAGACGTGCGCCCGATGCCGGTGATCAGCGCGAGCAGCGCGCCGAGTGCGGCGGCGGCCGCCGTCACCCGCACGATCGGTGCCAGTGCCGGATGTCCGGCCGCGCGCACGACCTCGGCGAGCGGGGCGGTCGTCCCGGTGGCATCGCCGCCGAGCACGAGCAGCACCACGACGCCGATGAGCGCGTAGACGGCCACCACGCCGATCAACGCGATCGTGATCGCCCGAGGGATGGTGCGGGCGGGGTCACGCACCTCCTCGCCCATGGTCGCGATCCGGGCGTACCCCGCGAACGCGAAGAACAGCAGGCCGGCCGCCTGCAGCACCCCGTACGCGGTCACGTCGGGCAGGGGGGCGCGGGTCGCGGCATCCGCCCCGGTGGCGCCGGTCGCGACGACGACGGCGAGGCCGATCAGCGAGGCGACGACGAGGATGCGGGTGAGCAGCGCCGTGCGGGTGACACCGAAGCAGTTCACGACGACGAGCGCGGCCACGGCGGCCACGGCCACAGGCACCTGCCACCCCGGGGGCGCTGCGTAGGCGGCGAAGGTGAGGGCCATCGCCGCGCAGCTCGCGGTCTTGCCGATCACGAAGCACCAGCCGGCGGCGAAGCCCGCCCAGGGGCCGATCTCCGCGCGCGCGTAGGCGTAGGTGCCGCCCGAGACCGGATACACCGCAGCCAGCTGCGCCGACGAGGTCGCGTTGCAGAACGCGACCACCGCGGCCACGCCGAGGGCGAGGAGCAGCCAGGGGCCTGCGGCGCCGATGGCCGGGCCCCACACCGAGAACACGCCGGCTCCGATCATGGATCCGGCGCCGATGGCGACGGCATCGGTCAGGGTCAGACGGCGAGCGAGCGGCATCCGTCCATCGTGGCACCGCGGGGTGAACGGCGGGTGACGCGCTCCCGAGGTGCCCTTACGCGATGTCCGATGTCATCGCTAGCATCGCCGGATGGACCAGGAGCCGACTGTCGAACAGTATCTGGATGGGAAGTCGCCCGAGGTCGTGGCGCTCTACGACCGTTTCATCGAGCTGGCGGAGGGATGCGGGCCGTTCATCTACTCGGTCAACAAGTCCGCGATCACCATCAAGGGAACGCGCCGTGGCTTCGCCGGGGTGGTCCCGGGGGATGACCACCTGCGCGGCTATCTCGATCTGACGCGCGCGATCGGAGCCGACCCGCGCATCCAGCGGTCGGCGCCCTACGAGAGCCGCCTGTTCGTGAACTACTTCCGCGTCACCTCGCTCGACGAGATGGACGACACCTTCGCGCAGTGGCTGGCCGAGGCCTACGAGGTTGGCCGCGGGGCGCACCTCGCCGGCCCGAAGCAGAGGTGAACGAGGTCAGCCGCGGGCAGCGGTGACGCGCTTCTTCTCACGCACGTACACCTCGCGGCGCACACGCGCCACGATGTCGCCTTCGCGGTCGGTGATCACGGTCTCGAACCACTCCAGCACCTTGGCGCCGCCGCGGGCGCGCTCGCGCAGCTCCTCGGCCTTCTCCCTCGGCACGGAGAACTCCGCGGTGAGCACCCCGCGCCCCGGCTTCACGAACTCGATCTCGCCGCGGGTGTCCCAGACGACGTGGTCACGGCCCAGCTGGTGCATCACCAGCATGAAGAAGTACGGATCCGTCATCGCCGACATCGAGCCGCCGAAGGCCGTCTTCACGTAGTTGCGGGTGAACAGGTTGACGTGCAGCTCGACGGTGGCGTGCGTCCAGTCCTGGGAGAACCGCCGAACCCGGATGCCGCTGAACAGGTTGGGGATCCACAGGGACATGCCCACGGCGAGGCGACGGGGAGTGATGCGCATACGGTCAGCTTGCCGGTGCACCCCGCCCGGCGACGGATCATCTGGACCACTTCCACAATTATTGTTCTAGTTGTAATAGAATAAACGCGCCGAGGGGGGGTGAGCATGCTGATCCGGATCGACCCAGAGAGCACCAGGTCGCTGTTCGAGCAGATCGCGGCGTCCGTGCGCGCCGAGGTGCTCGCCGGGCGACTGCGCCCCGGCGACCGGCTGCCTGCCGCGCGCGAGGTCGCCGAGGCGATCGACGTGAACGTGCACACCGTGCTGCGCGCCTATCAGGAGCTGCGGGCGGAGGGACTCGTCGATCTGCGCCGCGGGCGCGGCGCCGTGGTCTCCGCCGCAGCCGAACCCCTCGCCGAGCTGGCCGACGACATCGCCGATCTCGTGCGCCGCGGCGCGCGCCTCGGCCTCACGCCCGCGACCATCGCCGCACTCATCAAGGAGACGACGCCATGACCGAACATCCGCTCGACCGCCAGGTGACCGCCGTGCCCGCGGCCGATCTGCGGCGAGCGCGGCGCGCGCTGCTGCTCGTCGGGATCGTCGCACCGCTCGCGATCACCGCGATCGCAGTGGGGCTGATCCTCGCCTGGCTGCCCGAACTGCCTGATCCCGCGGCGACGCACTGGGGTGCGGGCGGCGTGAACGGATATGGCGCACCGGTCACCTACGTCTGGCTGGCGCTCGGCATCGGGCTCGGCCTGCCCCTGCTCCTGGTCGTCAGCACGCTCGCGATGGCCCGGGAGCAGTGGGGCGGCGCGGCACGGCTGCTCGGCGCGATGGCGCTGGCGCTCTCGGGTTTCAGCGCGGTGATCAGCACAGGCTCGGTCGCGATCCAGCGCGGCCTGCGGGACGCCTCGGACGTGGGCGGCATCGGGGGCATCGTCGTCCTCGGTTTCGTGGTGCTGCTCGGGCTCGGCGCGGTCGGCTGGTTCCTGCAGCCGCACGTGCACCCCACTCCGGCGGCACCGCTGCAACCGGTGCATCTGGCATCGATCTCATCCGGCGAGCGCGTGGTGTGGATGGCGACCGCGACGATGTCGCGGGTCGCAGTGATCATCATCGGCATCGTCGTGGTGCTCGTCGTCGGTGCCACCGCGGTGCTGGTCGTCCAGGCGGCCGAGGCCGCCTGGATCCCCGTCCTGACCCTGCTCATCGTCGGCTTCGCGTTCGCGTCCACCGCATCGTTCCGGGTGAAGGCCGGGCCGGACGGTCTGTCCATCCGCTCCCAGATCGGTGTGCCGCGCGCTCAGGTCCCGCTCGACGAGATCGTCGCCGTGCGCGCCGTCGAATGCCACCCGTTCGGCGAGTTCGGCGGCTTCGGCTGGCGCCTCGGCCTGGACGGTCGCACCGGCATCGTGCTGCGCACCGGTCCCGCCATCGAGGTCGAGCGGCGCGACAAGCACCCTCTGGTCGTCACCGTCGATGGCGCGGAGGTGGGCGCCGCCGTGCTGCAGGCCTACCTCGATCGTGCCGGCCGCCCGCCCGTGCAGGACGCCGCAGAAGGAGACGCATCATGACCGCGCAGAATCCCGCGTCCGCAGAGACGGATGCTCCGCCGCGGATCGGCCTCGGCGCGATAATCGCCTACGTCATTCTCGCCTGCGGACTCGCCTGGCTGCTGGCGCTTCCGCTCTGGCTCGGTGACGGCCTCGCCACGCCGTTCGCCCCCGTGCTGCTGCCGGTGATCATGTACACGCCCGCGGCCGCCGTGCTGATCGTGATGCTGGTCATGCGCCCGGTGCCGCGAGGGCAGCGGCTGCGCTTCCTGGGCATGTGGCCGCTGCGCCCGGCGTCGCGCGTGATCTGGATGAGTGTCATCTCGCTGTTCGGCACCGTCGCGGTCGTCGTGCTCGCGATGCTGATCGCGATCGCGTTCGGATGGATGAAGGCCGACTTCATCGGCCTGTCCGGCTTCGAGGAGACGCTGCGGGCGGCCGTGCCGCCTGGCACGGAGCTGCCGCCGGCGTTCGTGCTCGTGGCCGCGCAGATGGCGTCGCTGCCGATCGCCGCCGTGACGATCAACGCGCTCGCCGCCTTCGGTGAGGAGCTCGGCTGGCGCGGATTCCTGGTTCCGGCGCTGCGCCGGTACGGCACCTGGACCGCCCTGCTGGTGAGCGGCGTGATCTGGGGGCTCTGGCACGCGCCCGTGATCCTTCTCGGCTACAACTTCGGGCGCCCCGACGTCCTCGGCGTGCTGCTGATGGTCGGCGGATGCGTCGCGGTGGGCGTGCTGTTCGGCTGGACGCGCCTGCGCTCGGGGTCGGTGTGGCCCGCGGTCTTCGCGCACGGTGCGCTGAACGCCGCGGCGGGTCTGCCGATGGTCTTCCGGGCTGCCGGCGCCCCGCTCGACCCGGCGTTCGCGATCGTGCTCGGCGTCTCGGGCTGGATCGCCTGCGCAATCGTCGTCGTGATCCTGCTGCTGACCGGGCAGTTCCGGAAGCAGCCGTCACTCGCGGGTCCACGTCCGGCGGCCGCTCCGCCGGCGCCGCAGCCGCCCGCGCCCTGAGCCCGACCGGTTGACCCGCCGCGACCGGCAGGGTTGGCTGAGATCATGGAACCCACTCGTGAGAACTGGCGCGCCGCCGACGCCTACCTGTCCGAGACGCTGGTCGGGCACGATTCTGCACTCGAGGCGGCGCTCGCCGCGCAGCAGGATGCCGGGATGCCGGCGATCGAGGTCGCGCCGGTCTCCGGCAAGCTGCTGAACCTGCTGGTGCGGATGAGCGGCGCGCGCCGTGTGCTCGAGATCGGCACCCTCGGCGGGTACTCCACGATCTGGATGGCCAGGGGCGTGGGCGAGGGAGGGCGCGTCGTCACCGTCGAGGCGGAGGCGGCGAACGCCGCCGTCGCCCGGGAGAGCATCGATGCCGCGGGCGTGGGCGAGCGGGTCGACATCCGCATCGGCAGGGCCGCCGACGTGCTGCCGACGCTGGTCGGGGAGTTCGACCTGGTCTTCATCGACGCCGACAAGGAGTCGAACACGATCTACCTGGACTGGGCTGCGAAGCTCGGGCATTCCGGCACCGTCGTCGTGCTGGACAACATCGGCCGGGACGGCGAGATCGCGAACGCGGACAGCACCGACTCGATGGTCGTGGGCACGCAGCAGGCGCTGCGGATGCTGGGCGAGGATCCCCGCTTCGACGCCACCGCGCTGCAGACCGTCGGGCTGAAGGGCTGGGACGGCGTCGCCGTCGCGCTGGTGGTCTGAAACGTCCTCGGCGCGCCGAGACCGCCCGGCTAGACTGGGCCGCGGACCGACGCCGCTCCAACACCCCCAAATTCCTCTAGCAAGGAGCTCTTCCGTGGCATTGATCGAGGCTGTAGGCGCTCGCGAGATCCTGGACTCGCGTGGAAACCCGACCGTCGAGGTGGAGGTGCTCCTCGATGACGGCATCGTGCAGCGCGCCGCCGTCCCCTCCGGCGCATCCACCGGCGCCTTCGAGGCGTACGAGCTGCGCGACGGTGACAAGAGCCGGTACGGCGGCAAGGGCGTGCTGAAGGCCGTCGAGGCCGTCATCGACGAGCTCGGTCCGGCCATCGAGGGCGTCGAGGCGAGCGAGCAGCGCGTCATCGACGAGATCCTCATCGAGGTCGACGGCACCGACAACAAGAGCCGCGTCGGCGCGAACGCCATCCTCGGCGTCAGCCTCGCGGTCGCGAAGGCCGCTGCGGACTCGGCCGACCTGCCGCTGTTCCGCTACCTGGGCGGCCCGAACGCGCACCTGCTGCCCGTCCCGCTGTTCAACGTCATCAACGGCGGCTCGCACGCCGACAACGGCATCGACATGCAGGAGTTCTTCCTCGCTCCGATCGGCGCCGACACCTTCTCCGAAGCGCTGCGCTGGGGCACCGAGGTCTACCACGTCCTCAAGGGCGAGCTGAAGGCCGCCGGCTTTGCGACCGGCCTGGGCGACGAGGGCGGCTTCGCCCCCGACCTGCCCAGCAACCGCGAGGGCCTGGAGTTCCTGGTCAAGGCGATCGAGAAGGCCGGCTTCACCCCGGGCGCCGACATCGCGCTGGGCCTGGACGCCGCCGCCACCGAGTTCTTCAACGAGGGCGTCTACCGCCTCGACAACAAAGACTGGGACGCCGCCGCGCTCACCGACTACTACGTCGGCCTGGTGAACGACTTCCCGATCGTGACCATCGAGGACGCCCTCGCCGAGGACGACTGGGACGGCTGGAAGGCCCTCACCGAGAAGCTCGGCTCGCAGATCCAGCTCGTCGGCGACGACCTGTTCGTCACGAACCCGGAGCGCCTGCAGAAGGGCATCGACCTCGGCACCGCGAACTCGCTGCTGGTGAAGGTGAACCAGATCGGCACGCTGTCCGAGACCCTCGACGCGA
Source organism: Microbacterium sp. MAH-37 (assembly GCF_009758255.1). Taxonomy (GTDB): domain Bacteria; phylum Actinomycetota; class Actinomycetes; order Actinomycetales; family Microbacteriaceae; genus Microbacterium. The sequence goes on along the minus strand of NZ_WSEN01000006.1, from coordinate 342,427 downwards.
TCAACCTCGCGCACCGCTCCGGCTACACCACGATGCTCTCGCACCGCTCCGGCGAGACCGAGGACACCACGATCGCCGACCTCGTCGTCGCCGTGAACTCGGGCCAGATCAAGAGCGGCGCGCCCGCACGCAGCGAGCGCGTCGCCAAGTACAATCAGCTTCTGCGCATCGAGGAGGAGCTGGGCGACGCCGCGGTCTTCGCCGGCCGGTCCGCCTTCCCGCGTTTCAAGGGCTGATCAGCTGATTCCATTCTGCTGAACGACGAAAGGGGAGCCATGGCCAGACGACCGGCTCCCCTTTCGCCGTCTCAGAAGCCCGGCTCCGCCTCGAAGGCGGACGCCGTGCCGCCTGCGGCATCCGCTCGCGCAGCGCGTGCACAGCGCGAGCCTCGCGCCCGCCGTCGCGTGGACGTGGGGGAGTGGGCCAGCGGTATCCGGCTCTCGGCGTTCTCCGCGATCATGCTGTCCCTCGTCGTGCTGGGGGCCTGGGTGCTGGTGCCGAGTCTCGGCACGTACCTCGACCAGAGGCAGAGGATCGCCGCCGTCGAGGCGTCCGTGCAGGTCACCAAGGAGGACATCGCCGCGCTCGAGCTCGAGCGCGAGCGCTGGAACGACCCGGCCTACATCAGCACGCAGGCGCGCGAGCGGCTGTACTACGTCAAGCCGGGCGAGGTGCCCTACCTCGTCGACAACGACCTCGACCCCGCCGCGCTGCCCAAGGAGCAGGTGCCGGTGAGCGACGAGCTGGTCGAGCGCAAGTCCGACTGGATGCCGCAGCTGCTGCGCAGCATCGCCGGTTCCGGACTGGCGAAGAACGCCGTCGAGGCACCCGTGCGCTGACAGGCGCTCCTGGGCCTTCGCCCAGGCGGGCTCCCGTACGCTGGTGAGGTGACGACTCCGCCCTTCGCCGCCCCCACGCCCGCCGAGATCGCGGTGGTGTCCGCGCAGCTGGGCCGTACGGCGCGCGGTGTGGTGGGCATCGCCGCACGCTGCGTGTGCGGCAATCCGACCGTGGTCGCCACCTCTCCGCGGCTGGACGACGGTTCGCCGTTCCCCACGTTCTACTACCTCACGCATCCCGCGGCCACCGCCGCGATGTCGACGCTCGAGGCCGAGCACGTCATGCCGGAGCTGGCCGCGATGCTCGAAGACGAGGACATCGCCGCGCAGTATCTCCGCGCACACGAGGCGTTCCTGGCTGATCGCGCGCAGTTCGGCGACGTGCCGGAGATCGCGGGCGTGTCGTCCGGCGGCATGCCGACTCGCGTGAAGTGCCTGCACGCCCTCGCCGGGCACGCCCTGGCGGCGGGCCCGGGCGTGAACCCGATCGGTGACGCCGCGCTGGCCCGCTCGAGCTGGTCGCCCGAGCGCTGCGCCTGCGCCTCACCGGGGGCCGCGCGCGGAGACGCCGCCGGATGAGGGCGATGAGGATGCTGCGCGGCATCGTCGCGACCGCGACGGTGGCGGCATCCCTCGCCCTTCTCGCCGCCGCCCCGGCATCCGCGGCGACGCCGGCGCCCGTCGCGACGCCGGACGCCACCCCGCCGCCGGTCGCCGACGACCCGAAGGACCCGATCCGGGCGTCCGAGTACTGGCTCGACGGGGCTCGGATCCGCGAGGCATGGCAGACGACGCGCGGCAAGGGATCGACGATCGCCGTCATCGACACCGGCATCGGGCGTCCACCCGGAGCCTTCGACGGCGCCGTCACCGACGGCACCGACGTCTCGGGCAGCGGTACGCCCGACGGGCGCACGCCGCTGGGCACGAAGGACAAGAACCACGGCACCTGGGTGGCGTCACTGGCCGGCGCCCGCGGCGCGGCGGACGGCACGGGCATGATCGGCGTCGCGCCCGAGGCGAAGCTGCTCTCGATCTCGATCGGCTTCGAGGCCGCGGCGGTCGTGCCGTTCACGGAGCAGATCGCGAAGGCGATGCGCTGGGCGGTCGACAACGGGGCCGACGTGATCAACCTGTCGCTGACGACGAACACCCTGGACTGGGACGAGAGCTGGGACGACGCGTTCCTGTACGCCTTCAAGCACGACGTCGTCGTGGTCGTCGCCGCCGGAAACCGCGGCAGCGGCACATCGATCGTCGGCGCCCCGGCGACGATCCCCGGTGTGCTGACCGTTGGCGGCGTGGACCAGCACGGTCAGGCCAGCGTCGAGGCGTCCACGCAGGGCATCACGATCGGCATCTCGGCGCCCAGCGAGGGGCTGCGCGGCGTCTCGGCCGACGGCACGGTCGTCACCTGGGACGGGACCAGTGGCGCAGCGCCGATCGTGGCGGGCGTGGCGGCGCTGGTGCGCTCCGCGCATCCCGATCTGGACGCGGCGAACGTGATCAACCGCATCATCCGCACGGCGGTCCCTGTCCCCGGTGCGCAGAGGGTGCCAGACCCGCTGTATGGCTACGGGCTCCTGGACGCAGCCGCGGCCGTGACGGCCGACGTGCCGAAGGTGTCGGCGAACCCGATGGGTGATCTCGAGGAGTGGATCCGGCTGTACCGCCGCGCGAAGAGCGACCCGGCGCCGGAGCCCACTGTCACGCCGATCGCGGTGCCGCCGCTGCCCGCCGCCGATGCCCCGACGAAGCCCGGTTCACCGCTGCTTCCGAGCGCCGAATCGCTGCGGTACGGTACCCTGCCGCTTCTTGCGCTCACGGTACCTGGTATTCTGGTGGCGCTTGGCGTCACCGCAGCTGCCCGGCGCATCCGTTCGGCGCGCGATCGACGCGCGCCTTCCCCATGACGACGAGGAGTTGTCCCTCTGTGCCTGAGAATCGCACTGTCCCCAAGATTCTGATCGTCGGTGGTGGTTACGCGGGCTTCTACACCGCGTGGAAGCTCGAGAAGCACCTCCGCAAGGGCGAAGCGGATGTGACCATGGTCGATCCGCTGCCGTACATGACGTACCAGCCGTTCCTGCCCGAGGTCGCGGCCGGCTCGATCGAGGCCCGTCACGCGGTGGTCGCCCACCGTCGTCACCTGAAGCGCACCAACGTCATCACGGCGAAGATCACCGGCATCGACCACGCGAACAAGGTCGCCACGATCACGCCGCCGGTCGGCGACTCCTACGAGTTCGCGTACGACCAGATCGTCGTCACCGCCGGTGCCGTCTCGCGCACCTTCCCGATCCCGGGCATCGCAGACAACGCGATCGGCCTGAAGACGATCGAAGAGGCCGTCGCGGTCCGCGACAAGCTGATGTCGAACTTCGACAAGGCCGCATCCGTGCCGGCCGGCCCCGAGCGCGACCGCCTGCTGACCACGGTCGTCGTGGGTGGTGGCTTCGCAGGCATCGAGGTGTTCGCCGAGCTGCGCTCGCTGGCATCCGCCCTCATCTCGAAGTACCCGCAGCTGTCGTTCGACGACACCCACTTCCACCTCATCGAGGCGATGGGCCGCATCATGCCCGAGGTCTCGCTCGAGACGAGCAAGTGGGTCATGAAGGACCTCGGCAAGCGCGGCGCCAACGTGCACCTGGACACCCAGGTCACCGGTGCGATCGACGGCAACGTCGAACTCTCCACCGGCGAGGTCATCCCCACCGACCTCATCGTCTGGACCGCGGGTGTCATGGCGAACCCGACCGTGGTGCGCGGCGGCGACCTGCCCGTCGAGGAGCGCGGTCGCATCCAGACCCGCGCCGACCTGCGCGTCGGCACCGCCGAGGAGCCCGTCGAGGGCGCCTGGGCCGCCGGTGACGTCTCGGCCGTGCCCGACCTGACCGGCGGCGGCGTCGGCGGCTACTGCGTGCCGAACGCCCAGCACGCCGTCCGCCAGGCCAAGCTGCTCGCGAAGAACCTCGTGGCCGTGCTGCGCGGCGAGGGCACCAAGGACTACTTCCACAAGAACCTCGGCGCCGTGGCGGGCCTCGGCCTCTACAACGGCGTCTTCCAGTCCGGGAAGATCGCGCTGAAGGGCTTCATCGCCTGGCTCGCGCACCGCGGCTACCACGGCCTGGCCATGCCGTCGTGGGAGCGCAAGTGGCGTGTGCTGTGGGGCTGGTGGAACAACCTGTGGCTCGGTCGCGACCTGGTGAACCTGCAGACCGTGCAGAACCCGCGCTACGTCTTCGAGGAGTTCGCGGCTCGCCCGCGTCCGGCGGCGGATGCTCCGGCTCCGGCGCCCGCTCCGGCCAAGGCACCTGAGAAGCCGGCTGCGGAGAAGCCCGCCGCTGCGAAGACCGAGGCTGTCGCGGATGCCGCCGCTGACGACAAGGCGACCGTCGCGGCTCCGGCCGCGGAGAAGCCCGTCAAGAAGGCTCCCGCACGCAAGCCGGCTGCGAAGCGTCGTACTGAGCCTGCCGAAGTGAAGCCCGCTGCTCCGAAGGTGTCCGCGGACGCCGCTGCGGCGGACGACGCGACGGTGAAGGCTCCGGCTGCGAAGAAGGCTCCGGCTCGCAAGAAGTCTGAGACCGCTTCCGCCGCGAAGTGATCTGATCGCACGAACGCCCCGACTCCGCGAGTCGGGGCGTTCGTCGTATCCCGGTGCCCCCAGTCGGATTCGAACCGACACTGAAGCGTGTTTAAGACGCCTGCCTCTGCCGTTGGGCTATGGGGGCCCGCCGCCAGCCTAGCGACGACGTCGGGCGTGCGACGGAGTGCCGTGCGGGGTGAATCGCGGTCCGAAGTCATCGTAAGGTGGGGGAGTGCTCGACCTCATCGACGAACTGAGCCCCGGACGTCAGACCTGGCAGGAGCCCGCGCGGTTCTGGCGCGGGCTGACCGAGGCGACCGCGCATCTGCCCGCCCCGGTGGGCGTCATCGAGCGCGAAGCGCTCCGGCACAACGCACTGGACCTGCTGGTGCGCTCCGGCGGCATCCCCATCCGCGTCGCGTCGAAGTCGGTGCGCGTGCGCGGTGTGCTCGATGCCGTGCTGCGCATCCCCGGGTTCCGCGGCATCCTCGCCTTCACGCTCGCCGAGGCGCTCTGGCTGGCCGAGACGCACGACGACATCGTGGTCGGGTATCCCAGCGTCGACCGGGCGAGCCTGGAACGACTGCTGCGCGATGAGCAGCTCGCCTCGCGCGTCGCCCTCATGGTCGACGAGACCGAGCACCTCGACCTGATCGACAGCATCGCCGCTCCGGGCATGCGCCCCGAGATCCGCGTCGTCATCGACGTCGACGCCTCGTACAAGGCACCGGCGCTGGGGCACCTCGGCGTGCGCCGCTCGCCGCTGTTCACCGCTGCGGATGTCGCAGGCTTCGCCGCGGAGGTCGTGAAGCGCCCCGGGTTCCGGCTGATCGGCCTGCAGATGTACGAGGCGCAGATCGCCGGGCAGCCGGACGACGCCGGTGCGGACGCTCCTGTCATCCGGCTCATGCAGGCACGGTCGCGCGAGGAGCTGAGGGCGCGCCGGGCGGCGATCTCGTCGGCCGTGCTCGACATCGCCCCGCTGGAGTTCATCAACGGCGGCGGCACCGGCTCGCTGGAGTTCACCGGCAGCGACGAGGCGGTCACCGAGGCGACCGCCGGCAGCGGCCTGCTCGCCGGCCATCTGTTCGACGGGTACCGCTCGTTCCAGCCCGCGCCGGCGACGGCGTTCGCCTTCGACGTGGTGCGCAAGCCCACCGCCGACATCGCCACAGTGCTGGGCGGCGGCTGGATCGCGTCGGGGCCGGCCGTGGCCTCCCGTCAGCCGATCCCGGCGTGGCCGGCGGGGCTCCGCACGCTGCCCCGCGAGGCCGCGGGCGAGGTGCAGACGCCGCTGCAGGGGCCGGAGGCCCGCGCGCTGAACGTCGGCGACCGGGTGTGGTTCCGGCATTCCAAGAGCGGTGAGCCGGCCGAGCGCATCGCGTCGTATCACGTCGTCTCGAACGGCGCCGTGATCGACGAGACACCCACTTATCGAGGCGAGGGAAAGGCCTTCCTGTGACACGACCCGGCGGAACCTGGCAGAACTGGGGACGGTCGGCGTCGATCCGTCCTGTCCGCGTGGAGCGCCCTCGTACGCCGGAGGGCGTGCAGCGCGCGGTCAAGGCCGCTGCGAAGCAGGGCCTCACCGTCAAGGCGGTCGGCGCCGGGCACAGCTTCACCGGAATCGCCGTGGCGCCCGGTGTGCTGCTGGAACTGGACGACATGCAGGGCCTCGTCTCGGCCGACAGGAAGACCGGCCTTGTGACGCTCCTCGCGGGCACACGGCTGCACCGCATCCCCGGGCTGCTGGCACCCTACGGGCTCGCGATGGAGAACCTCGGCGACATCGACCGGCAGTCGATCTCCGGCGCGATCTCCACGGGGACGCACGGCACGGGCGCGCAGTTCGGCGGCATCGCCACGCAGGTGCGGGGACTCACCCTCATCACCGCGGACGGCGAGTTCCTGCGCATCGACGGCGAGCAGAACAGCGAGCTGCTGCCCGGCGCCGTCGTCGGGCTCGGCGCGCTCGGGGTCGTCGTGGAGGTCACCCTGCAGTGCGTCCCCGCGTTCGTGCTGCAGGCGGTGGACGCCCCGCAGCCGCTGGACGAGACCCTCGACTCGATCCACGAGCGGGTCGCGGCATCCGACCACCTCGAGTTCTACTGGCATCCGCACACCGACGTCGCCCTCACCAAGACCCAGACCCGGCTGCCGGAGTCGGCGCGGCGCGAGCCGCTGCCCGCCTTCGGGCACTGGGTCGACGAGACCGTGCTGACCAACGGCGTCTTCCGCGTCTTCTGCGCGGCCAGCCAGGCCGTGCCCGCGATCGTCCCGCCGTTCAACAGGCTCGCGGTGAAGCTCACCGGCGACGCGACCTACTCCGACCGCTCGGATCGGGTGCTCATCCACCGTCGCACGGTGCGGTTCCGCGAGATGGAGTACGCCATCCCGGCCGAGCAAGTCGTGCCCGCCTTCCGCGAGGTGCAGCAGCTCATCTCCGACAGAGGCTGGAAGATCGAGTTCCCCGTCGAGGTGCGCTTCGCGAAGGCCGACGACCTGTGGCTGTCCACGGCGTCAGGGCGCGACAGCGCGTACATCGCCGTGCACCGCTACTGGCGCGCCGACCCGCGCGAGTACTTCGACGCCGTCGAGCGGATCATGTCGGGCTACGGCGGTCGCCCGCACTGGGGCAAGCTGCACTCGCTGACCGCGGATCAGCTGCGCGAGCGCTACCCGCGCTTCGACGACTTCCTCGCCCTGCGCGACCGGCTCGACCCGGACCGGATGTTCGGCAACCGGCATCTCGAGCGCATCCTCGGCGCCTGAACGGCGTCTCGAACAGCGGATGCCGCGCCGCTGCGCGGCATCCAGCGGTCGCGCAGTCGTCCGCGCTTAGGATTGACAGCACACGTGTGGAAAGGTCTGTCCCATGGAATGGCTCGTACCGGTACTGATCGTCGTCGGCGTGCTCGTGCTCGTCGGCATCTATCTGTGGTCGACCTACAACTCTCTCGTGCAGGCGAACGTCCGCGTCGATGAGGCGTGGAGCGACATCACCGTGCAGCTCAAGCGACGGGCCGACCTCATCCCGAACCTCATCGAGACGGTGAAGGGCTACGCCTCGCACGAGAAGGCCGTGTTCGAGAGCGTGACCCGTGCCAGGGCCGAGACGCTGTCCGCGACGGCACCGGGGGAAGCCGGCGTCGCCGAGGGCCACATGCAGCAGGCGCTGCGCGGCCTGTTCGCGGTCGCCGAGGCGTATCCCCAGCTGCAGGCCAGTCAGAACTATCTGCAGCTGCAGTCCTCGCTGGTCGACACCGAGGACAAGATCCAGGCGTCGCGCCGGTTCTACAACGGCGGAGTGCGCGAGCTGAACACCAAGATCAAGGTATTCCCCAACAACCTCTTCGTGCGCGGGCTCGGGTTCACCGAGCGCGAGTTCTTCGAGGTCACCGACGGCAGCGCGATCTCCGAGCCGCCGCGCGTGCAGTTCTGACCCCAGCCGCTACTCGCGCGGATGCCGGTGCCGTTCCACGGCCACCACGCCGCCGTGCAGCGCCTGCGCGATCGGTTCGGCGGCATCGCCCCAGCCCGACACGCTGATGCGCTCCAGCCCCTGCCACGAGGCCGCCCGGAGCAGCTCGCCCGCGATCTGATCGGCGTCGGATGCCCGTGACTGCGGCTCCCACCACGCCGACTGCACGAGCAGGGCGGACGCCTGGCGATCGGCCTTCAGGTCGACGCGCGCCACGATGCGGTCGCCGACCAGCACCGGCAGCGAGTAGTACCCGAAGCGGCGCTTCTCCGCCGGCACGTAGATCTCGATCCGGTAGTCCAGGTCGAAGACCCGCAGGGCTCTGTCGCGGAACCACACCACGGGGTCGAACGGAGTCAGCAGCGCGGCGCCGTCGATGCGGCGGGGGAGGGCCGCCCCGGTGTGCGTCCAGGCCGGGACCTGCTTGCCGAGTCGCTCCCAGCCGCGCACGACGACGGGCGCGAGCTCGCCGGCATCCGTGAGGTCGTCGATCGCGTGACGCACAGCGGCGCGGTCGCGGATGCGGTGGTAGTCGGCGATGTCGGCCTCGGACGCGACGCCGTAGGCGCGCGCGGCACGCAGCACGAGCTCGCGGATCGCGGCATCCCTCGTGACCTCGCGCGCCAGCGCGTCCGCAGGGATGACATCCTCGGCGAGCGCGTAGCTGCGCTCGAAGCCGCGCCGCCCCGACACGGCGACGTCGCCGACCCGCCACAGGTGCTCGAGCGCCATCTTCACCTCGTCCCAGTTCCACCAGCCACCGCGCTCGCGCGGCGCGTCATCGCGCAGGTCGGCCGGGCGCAGCGGTCCGCGATCACGGAGCTCGTCGAGCACCCAGGCGAGGGTGCGCCCGTTCGCGTTCAGCCAGGAGTCCGCATCGCGCTCCCACTTGCGGCGGAAGTCGTCCATTCGGAACCGCCACAGCGCCCAGTCCTCGGCGGGCACGAACGCCGCCTCGTGCGCGAGGTACTCCACGTAGCGGCTCGAGGGTGAGAAGAAGGTCCGGTCGAACTGCGCTGGCGCGTACTCGCCGAGGCGCGCGAACACCGGCAGGTAGTGCGAACGGGCGAAAACGTTCACCGAGTCGATCTGCAGCACGCCCATGCGCTCCATCGCGCGATGCAGGTGCCTCGGCGACACCGTGTCGGGACGGCGACGGGAGAACCCCTGGGCACCGAGAGTCATGCGGCGCGCTTCGGCGGCGCTCAGGCTGGCGGTCATGCGGCCAGCGTATCCGCGGCATCCGACACCGGATTCGCTCGCCACGTAAACTGAGGCGATGAGCGACGAGCGCAGGCCGCGATTCCGCAATCCCTTCCGTGCAGAGCCGCCCTCGACGGAGCGCACCGTCTCCACGCCGGCCGACGAGTACGTGCCGATGCCGCTGCGGGTGACCGCCGGTTACTCGTGGCGCATCCTGGTCATCGTCGCCGTCATCGCGGTGTTCATCTGGCTGGTGATGCTGCTGAAGCTGCTGGTCGTGCCGCTCATGGTGGGCATCCTCGTGACGGCGCTGCTGTGGCCGGCGTTCGACTGGATGCTGCGGCACCGCTGGCCGCGCTGGCTCGCCGTCACGACGTCTCTGATCGGCGTCGCGGCGGTCGTCGGCGGACTCATGACGCTGGTGGTCTGGCAGGTCCGCGAGCAGCTTCCCGACGTGCAGGTGAAGACCGCCGCGGCCATCGAGCAGCTCAAGCAGTTCCTGCTGGACGGACCGCTGAACCTCACCGAGAAGCAGATCCAGGAGTACATCGATCAGGGAATCGCGCTCATCAACGACCAGGCGTCGCTGCTCTGGTCCGGGGCTCTGGGTGTCGCGACGACGACCGCTCACGTGCTCACCGGCGCCGTGCTCGCCCTGTTCATCCTGATCTGTCTGCTCGCCGACGGCGGCGGCATCTGGAAGTGGACGGTCAAGCTCTTCCCGAGGGCGGCCAGGCCCGCGGCCGACGCGTCGGCGCGAGCCGGCTGGGCGACCGTCATCAACTACGCACGCACCCAGATGCTCGTCGCCGCGATCGACGCGGTCGGCATCGGCATCGGCGCCGCCCTGCTGGGCGTGCCGATGGCGCTCCCAGTGGCTGTCCTCGTCTTCCTCGGCTCCTTCGTGCCGATCGTCGGCGCCGTCGTCACCGGCGCCATCGCCGTGTTCCTCGCCCTGGTCTACAACGGCATCTGGATCGCCGTGGCCATGCTGGCGGTCGTGCTCGGCGTGCAGCAGCTCGAAGGGCACATCCTGCAGCCGCTGCTGATGGGCTCGGCCGTCAAGGTGCACCCCCTCGCCGTCGTGCTGGTGGTCGCGGGCGGTGCCATGATCGCCGGCATCCCCGGCGCGCTCTTCGCGGTGCCACTGGCCGCGTTCGTCAACGTCGTCGCGGTCACGCTCGGCTCGGGGTCGTGGAAGACTGGGAAGACACCCGACGCAGACCTTATCTGGAGTACAGTGCCGCGCGAGCGGCGACGGAGGAATCGATGAGCGCAGTCCCCACGCTGGCAGAGTTCGAAGAAGCGGCTCGAAGCCTGGCGGGGGTGATCTCGCACACGCCCACGGAGCTGTCCCGCGCCCTCAGCGACGTGGTCGGGGCACCCGTGCTGCTCAAGCTCGAGAACCTGCAGCGCACCGGCTCGTTCAAGATCCGCGGGGCCAGCTACCGCCTCGCGCAGCTCACCGCCGAGGAGCGCGCCCGCGGCGTCGTCGCGGCATCCGCCGGCAACCACGCCCAGGGCGTCGCGCTCGCTGCGCAGGCGCTCGGCATCCCCGCCACCATCTTCATGCCCCTCGGCGTGCCGGTGCCCAAGCTGCTCGCCACCCGCGGCTACGGCGCCGAGGTCGTGCTCGAGGGCGAGACCGTCGCCACCTCGCTGCGACTGGCCGCCGAGTTCGCCGAGCGCACCGGCGCCGTACTCATCCCGCCGTTCGACCACCGCGACGTCGTGATCGGCCAGGGCACGCTCGGTCTGGAGATCTTCCAGGACGTGCCAGACGTCGACACCGTCATCCTGGGCATCGGAGGCGGCGGACTGATCGCCGGCGTCGCCGCCGCAGTCAAGCAGGCCGCCGCCGCGGCAGGCCGCACCGTGCGGATCATCGGAGTCCAGGCCGAGAACGCGGCCGCCATGCCGCCGTCGCTCGAGGCGGGGCATCCGGTCGAGATCACCACGCACCCGACGATCGCCGACGGCATCCTGGTCGCGAAGCCGGGGGCGATCCCGTTCCAGATCATCAGCGAGCTGGTCGACGAGGTCGTCACCGTGACCGAGGACGACATCGCCCGCGCGCTGCTGGTGCTGCTCGAGCACGCGAAGGTCGTCGTCGAGCCGGCCGGCGCCGTGGGCGTCGCCGCGATCCTCGCCGGCAAGGTGCGCGGCACCGGCAAGACCGTCTCGGTGCTGTCCGGCGGCAACATCGACCCGATGCTGCTGCAGCGCGTGGTCTCGCACGGCCTCGCGGCATCCGGCCGGTACGCCACCGTCCGCATCCCGCTGCCCGACCGACCAGGTCAGCTCGCGCGGGTCTCGGAGATCCTCGCGCAGGTCGGCGCCAACGTCATGGAGGTGCTGCACACCCGGCACGGCCAGGGTCTGCAGATCGACCAGATGATCCTGCAGCTCTCGATCGAGACCCGTGGACCGGAGCACACCCAGCTCACCCTCGACTCGCTTCGGGCGGGCGGCTACGACCCCGAGGTCATCGCCGACTAGGACACACGAAGACGGCGGGATGCTCCGTGAAGGAGCATCCCGCCGTCTTCGTGTTCCGGACCTCAGCCGGTGAAGGTCTCCACGCCGGTGACCTCGACCGAGATCGCGCGGCCGTTGGGGGCCTCGTAGCTGGTCTTGTCGCCGACCTTGAGGCCGATGATGGCCTTGCCGAGCGGGCTGGCCTCGCTGTACACGTCGAGGTCCGTGCCGCCGGCGATCTCGCGGCTGCCGAGCAGGAAGGTCTCCTCGCCGCCCGCCACGACGGCGGTGACGACGGTGCCGGGCTCGACGATGCCGCGGCTCGCGGGCGCCTCGCCGACCTTGGCGGTCTTCAGCAGCTGCTCGAGGGTGCGGATACGGGCCTCCTGCTTGCCCTGTTCGTCCTTGGCGGCGTGGTAGCCGCCGTTCTCCTTGAGGTCGCCCTCTTCGCGTGCCGCTTCGATGCGCTTCGCGATCTCGTCACGGCCGACGGTGGAGAGGTGCTCGAGCTCGGCGACGAGCCGGTCGTATGCCTCCTGGGTGAGGAACGGCACCTGGGTGTCAGTGGACACAGCGTGCTCCTTCGTTCGGGCCCCTTTTCCGGGGCATGGTGCGGCCCGCTGAGGGCCGGGGGATATGCCAAGACGCCCCGGCACGGGCCGGGGCGTCGGTTGTCTGGCACCGAGTCTAGGCGACCCTGCAGGAGTTCACCAAACCCGTCACCGCCTGCGCGACGGTCGGGACGACGGTGGTGATCGCCTTCGAGTGCTTCTCGATCGCCGGGATCTCGACCACCTTCCAGCCCACCACGCCGAACTCCTCGTCGAGGGCCTCGACCACGCAGATCACATCCTGACCGCGCGGCGGCGTGATCTGGTAGTGCACCGTGACGGTGTGCTGATCGGTGAGTTCGAAGCCCAGATCGTCGGCTCCGACGGAGTTCATCTCGTTCACCACGATCATCCAGCCGAATGCGCCGACCAGCAGTGCGGCGACGGCTCCGGCGATGATCCACGGCAGCCGGCGCTTCCGGGTGCGGCCGTAGCGCTCGTCGAGTTCCTGGGCGGTGGTCACGGGTCTCCTGCGGCGTCGTTAGGCTGGTACCTACAGGCTATTCGACCTGGCTATGAAAGGCGCACACATGCTCCCGTTCGCGGATCAGACCCCGATGCCGACGCCCACGTCGACCGTCGACCCCGTCCTGGTGACTCCGGGCTTCGTGGGCTTCGCGATCGTGGTGGTGCTGGTCGTCGCGGTGATCCTGCTGATCTGGGACATGAACCGCCGCATCCGCCGGGTGCGATACCGCGAAGAGGTGCGCGAGGAGCTCGACGCCGAAGAGGCCGCGGCCCGCGAGGCCGAGCAGGGCGACGCCGGGTCGGACGGCAAGGGCGCCTGAGTCAGACGCCGACGCGCTCGAACGCGTCCAGGCTGATGCCCTGGTCGAGGATGACCTTCGACCACTCCCGCGCACTGTGCAGGCTGTGGTCGCGGTAGTTGCCGCACTCCACGGCCGAGACCCCGGGGACGTCGGCCCATTCCGCCTTCTCGGCGATGAACCGCAGGCTCTCCCGGATGCCGGCGACGACGTCCACGACAGCGGGCTCGCCCCAGACGATCAGGTGGAAGCCGGTGCGGCATCCGAACGGCGAGATGTCGATCACTCCGTCGAGGTGATCGCGCAGCTGGGCGGCGATCAGGTGCTCGATGGTGTGCAGCCCCGCGGTGGGGATCTCGCCCTCGTTCGGCTGTACGAAGCGCACGTCGAAATTCGAGATCGCGTCGCCGCGCGGCCCGCGCTCGACCGAGATCAGTCGTACGTACGGCGCTTTGACGGCGGTGTGGTCCAGCGTGAAGCTCTCGACTTCGGCCATGGCGTGCTCCTTCGGCTCGGGCTTCCGATCGTACCGAGTCAGGCGGGCAGGCCGAGCGACGGCGAGTACGGCTGCAGCGAGATGAGCAGGCAGGCGGTCCAGTGGCACAGGAAGGCCAGCACCGTGCACACGTGGAAGATCTCGTGGAAGCCGAAGTGGCCGGGCCAGGGGTTCGGCTTCTTCATCGCGTAGACGACGGCGCCCGCCGTGTACAGCAGGCCTCCGACGCAGACCAGCACCATCATCGCGACATTCGCCTGCACGAGGTCGACCATGTACATCACGGCTGCCCAGCCCAGCAGCAGGTACAGCGCGACGTACAGCCAGCGCGGCGCGTTGATCCAGAACACCCGGAACAGGATGCCGAGGATGGCGCCGCCCCAGACCAGGAAGAGCAGCAGCGTGCCCTTCTGCGGCGGGAGCGCCAGCACCGCGATCGGCGTGTAGGTGCCGGCGATCAGCAGCAGGATGTTCGCGTGGTCGATCCGCTTGAGCACCATCTTCGTCTTCGGGCCCCAGTTGAACCGGTGGTACAGCGCGGAGTTGCCGAACAGCAGCATCGACGTCGCCATGAACACTGCGGCGGCCCACTTCGCGGGCGCGCCCTGGGCGAGCACGATGAGCACCACGCCGGCCGCGATCGTGACCGGGAACGTCGCGGCATGGATCCACCCGCGCCAGGTCGGCTTGATCTCGACGGCGGCGTCCTGTTCGGCCTCGGCCAGCAGGGGAAGCTGCGGGACGTCGCCGGACTTCGAGGATCGGGTGCTCACGTGCTCACTCTAGGCTCAGCCGTATTCCGTGCGCGGTACATGATCGGGCTCACAGCCGACGGCGGTAGCGTTGAATCGTGAACGCACGCACGAGTGATGGTCGGGGACCCCTCTACCGGCTGTACGGGAACCGGCTGCGCAGGCAGCTGGATGCAGCATCCGTTCCGCACCACGTGGCCATGATGATCGACGGCAATCGGCGCTGGGCGCGCCAGCTGGGTTACGGTTCCGTCGCCGACGGGCACCGTGCCGGCGCGGCCAAGATGCGCGAGTTCCTCGGCTGGTGCGACGAGCTCGGCATCAAGGTCGTCTCGCTCTACCTGCTCTCCAGCGACAACCTGATCAAGCGGGACTCGCAGGAGATCGACGACCTCATCGAGATCATCGCCGAGCTGGCGGACTCGCTCTCGCGCGAGAAGGATTGGCGGGTGCAGCACGTCGGCCGCGCCGACATCCTGCCGCCCGAGCTCGCGCGCGTGCTCGCAGACGCGCAGGAGCGCACCAAGGACAACAAGGGGCTGCATGTGAACCTCGCCGTCGGCTACGGCGGGCGCAACGAGATCGTCGATGCGGTGCGCAGCATCATCTCCCAGCACGAGGCGTCCGGCGGCACTCTCGAGGACCTCGCCGAGCAGCTCACCCCCGAGATGATCGGCGAGCATCTCTACACCGGCGGACAGCCTGACCCTGATCTCGTGATCCGCACCAGCGGCGAGCAGCGGCTCAGCGACTTCCTGCTCTGGCAGAGTGCACACAGCGAGTTCTACTTCGTCGAGGCGCTCGGCCCCGACCTGCGCCGCGTCGACTTCCTGCGCGCGATCCGCGACTTCGCCGACCGGGACCGCCGCTTCGGTCGCTGACTCGCGTTGTCCGGCCGGGTCGCACGCGTTCCCGTCGCGATCCGGCACAGTCGAGAGCGCTGGCACTGTGCTCGTCTGCGACGGGAGCTGTCGTCCGGCCGGCTGCGCGGCGTTCCCGTCGCGATCCGGCACAGTCCCTGGGCGTAACACTGTGCTCGATTGCGACGGGAACCGATGACGAGGGCGCCTCACGCGCGACCGGAACGCCGAGTGCGGCGCCCCGCGGGGTGCCAGACTGAGACGATGAGCGCTTTCGACGAGTACGTGGCATCCTTCGACGGCGAACCCGGGTAC
The DNA here is from genome assembly GCF_009758255.1 of Microbacterium sp. MAH-37. Classification (GTDB taxonomy): domain Bacteria; phylum Actinomycetota; class Actinomycetes; order Actinomycetales; family Microbacteriaceae; genus Microbacterium. Next base: position 327,039 of record NZ_WSEN01000006.1, on the reverse strand, counting down.
CTGAACTGGGCCGCCTTCGGCCCGATCTCCCCCTCGGTGCGGGCCGAGAGCGTATGGGCGCTGGAGCAGCTCTCGCGGACCGAACCCGCCGCGCACGCGCCGGTCTTCGACCGTGCCCCGCGTGCCGCGGACGCCGTCGCCGGACTGCTCGGCGCGGCAGCCGACGAAGTCGTGCTGCAGGTGTCGTCCACGCACGGACTCGCGCAGGCGCTGTACGGCCTGACCGGCACGGTGATCGCGTCCACCGCGGAGTTCCCCAGCGTCAGCCTCACAGTCGAGCGCGCGGCGCAGGCCTCGCAGGGCGCGCTCACGCCGCGCTGGATCACGCCAGCCGGCGGGTTCGTCACGACGGATGCCGTCGCCGAGGCGCTCAGCGACGAGGTGACCGCCGTGGCCGTGAGCCACGTGGACTTCCGGACCGGTTTCCGCGCCGACCTCGACGCGCTGCGCGAGTTGATCGGCCCCGACCGGCTGCTGATCGTCGACGCCGTGCAGTCCTTCGGCGTCGTCGACGTCGACTGGTCAGCCGCCGACGTCGTCGCGGGGCACGGCTACAAGTGGCTGCGCGCCGGTCGGGGGACCGGCTTCGCGCGCTACTCGGAGCGGGCGCGCGCCCGCATCCGTCCCGTGCTGAGCGGCATCGCCGGTACGACCTCGAACGGTCTGTTCCTCGACGAGCTGCCCTCTCCCGCGGCATCCGCCCGTGCATTCACGGTGAGCCAGCCCGATCACCTCGCCGCCGTGCGCCTGGCCGCCGGCGCGGAGGAGATCCGCGACGCGGGAGTCGCCGCGATCGAGACGAGGATCGCGGAGCACCTCGACCGGATCATCGCGCTCGCCGACGAGCACGGCATCCCCGTCGCCTCCCCGCGCAAGCGCGAGCGGCGCGCCGGGATCGTCTCTCTCGCGCCGGACGACGCCGATGGCCTGTCGGCCGCACTGACGGATGCCGGCGTCGCGGCGACCGCGCGCGGCGGAGCGGTCCGGGTGGCCGCCCACGCGGGCACCGATGCCGCCACGATCGACATGTTCGGCGAGGCGCTCGCCGCCTTCTGACACACGACGTTCACCGCAGCGTAACGAGTCCGTCGCGTGTCGGTCTCGGGAAGGCCGGCGGCGCGGTCGTACCGTACAGACATCGGACACCTCGTCCGATCGGGTCGGCCAACAGGTCAGCGACTCGTGGCCCCTGGTCGACTCGCAGCAGAGCCGGGTTCAGCCCGGATCGGGGGATCGATCGTGACCACACGCACCGCGCCGCAGCAGTCCACTCGCCGGGCCACCGCCCGCAAGCAGGACGACGACACTGCCCTCCGCACCTACGTGCTCGACACCTCGGTGCTGCTCAGCGACCCGCAGGCACTGTTCCGCTTCGCGGAGCACTCGATCGTGCTGCCGGTCGTCGTGATCACCGAGCTCGAGGCCAAGCGGCACGACCCGGAGCTGGGCTACTTCGCCCGCCGCGCACTGCGCCACCTCGACGAGCTGCGCATCGAGCACGGCCGACTGGACTTCCCCGTTGAGGTCGGCGACGGCGGCACGCTGCGGGTCGAACTCGGCAACACCGACCTCTCGGTCCTGCCCGCCGGCATCCGGCTCGGCGATAACGACAGCCGTATCCTCGCCACCGCCGCGCAGCTCGCGCAGGACGGCCAGGACGTGACGATCGTGTCGAAGGATCTGCCGATGCGGGTGAAGGCCGCCTCCCTCGGACTGAACGCCGAGGAGTACCTCGCCGAGCAGGCCGTCGACTCCGGCTGGACCGGCATCGCGAACGTCGATCTCTCCGGCGACGAGATGAGCGACCTGTACGAGAGCGAGATCGGCCTCAGCGAGGACGTCCGCGGAGTGCCCGTGAACACGGGCCTGATCATCCACTCCGAGCGCGGATCGGCGCTGGGCAGGGTCACCGGCGACGGCGAGTACCGGCTGGTGCGCGGCGACCGAGACATCTTCGGGATGCACGGCCGCTCCGCCGAGCAGCGCATCGCGATCGATCTGCTGCTCGACCCCGAGGTCGGTATCGTCTCGCTCGGCGGCCGCGCGGGCACCGGCAAGTCCGCGCTCGCGCTGTGCGCCGGACTCGAGGCGGTGCTTGAGCGGCAGCAGCAGAAGAAGATCATCGTCTTCCGGCCGCTGTTCGCGGTCGGCGGGCAGGAGCTGGGCTACCTGCCCGGCGATCGCGAGGAGAAGATGAACCCGTGGGGCCAGGCGGTCTTCGACACGCTCGGCTCCGTCGTCTCGGGCAACGTCATCGAGGAGGTCGTCGAGCGCGGGATGCTGGAGGTGCTGCCCCTCACGCACATCCGCGGGCGCTCGCTGCACGACGCCTTCGTGATCGTCGACGAGGCGCAGTCGCTGGAGCGCAACGTGCTGCTGACGGTGCTCAGCCGGATGGGCCAGAACTCCCGCGTCATCCTCACGCACGATGTCGGCCAGCGTGACAACCTGAGGGTCGGGCGTCACGACGGCATCGCCTCCGTGATCGAGACGCTGAAGGGGCACGAGCTCTTCGGGCACGTCACGCTGACCCGCTCGGAGCGATCCGCGATCGCCGCGCTCGTGACCGACCTGCTGGAGGGCGGAGAGCTCAGCTGACCGGTGGAAGGACGAAGCCGCGGCCCGATCGGACCGCGGCTTCGTCGTGTAGAGCGTGTGCTCAGCCCGCGTGGGTCATGCTCAGCAGGTCGAGCTTCTGGTCGAGCACCTCTTCGGTGATCTCGCCGCGCTCGACGTAACCGAGGTCGATGACGGCCTCGCGCACGGTGATGCCCTTGGCGACCGCGTGCTTGGCGATCTTCGCCGCGGCCTCGTAGCCGATGACCTTGTTCAACGGGGTCACGATCGACGGGCTCATACCTGCGAAGGCTGCGGCGCGCTCGACGTTGGCCTCCAGGCCGTCGACCGTCTTGTCGGCCAGCACGCGCACGGCGTTCGAGAGCAGACGGATCGACTCGAGCAGTGCGGTGCCCATCACCGGGATCGCGACGTTCAGTTCGAACGAGCCGGAGGCACCGGCCCACGCGACGGTCGCGTCGTTGCCGATGACGCGGGCGCACACCATGAGAACAGCCTCGGGAACGACGGGGTTCACCTTGCCCGGCATGATCGAGGAGCCCGGCTGAAGGTCGGGGATGTGCAGCTCGCCGAGACCGGTGTTCGGGCCCGAACCCATCCAGCGCAGGTCGTTGTTGATCTTCGTCAGCGAGACGGCGATGGTGCGCAGAGCGCCGGATGCCTCGACGAGGCCGTCGCGGTTCGCCTGGGCCTCGAAGTGATCCTTGGCCTCGGTGATCGGCAGCTCGGTCTCGGCGGCCAGCAGTTCGATGACCTTCTGCGGGAAGCCGAGCGGCGTGTTGATGCCGGTGCCCACGGCGGTGCCGCCCAGCGGGACCTCGGCGACGCGGGGGAGCGACGACTGCACGCGCTCGATTCCGAGGCGGATCTGGCGGGCGTAGCCGCCGAACTCCTGGCCGAGGGTCACAGGGGTGGCATCCATCAGGTGGGTGCGACCCGACTTGACGACCGACTTCCACAGCTCGGCCTTCGCCTCGAGAGCCACGGCGAGATGGTCGAGCGACGGGATGAGCGTGTCGATGAGCGCCTGGGTGACGGCGATGTGCACCGAGGTGGGGAACACGTCGTTCGACGACTGCGAAGCGTTCACGTGGTCGTTCGGGTGCACCGTCGCGCCGAGGATGCCGGTGGCGAGCGTCGCCAGCACCTCGTTCATGTTCATGTTCGACGAGGTGCCGGAGCCGGTCTGGTACGTGTCGACCGGGAACTCGCCGTCGTGCCTGCCTGCGGCGACCTCGTCGGCGGCCTGCGCGATCGCGTCGGCGATGGCGCCGTCGAGGGTTCCGAGCTCCTTGTTCGCGAGTGCGGCAGCCTTCTTGATGCGCGCCAGAGCGGCGATCTGGGTGGACTCCAGGCCCTTGCCCGAGATCGGGAAGTTCTCCACCGCGCGCTGGGTCTGCGCGCCGTAGAGGGCGTTCACGGGCACGCGGACCTCGCCCATGGTGTCGTGTTCGATGCGGTAGTCGGTCATTCCGATCCCTCCTTGGTCGCGGGGTTCATCCCGTCGTCGATGCCCACCGAGATCACCGGCACCGTGGTGCCCTCGGCCAGGCGGTAGTTGGCACCCACGATGCCCAGCCGGCCCTCGGCCACGGCCGCGCTGATCAGCTCGGACGACTGCAGCAGATTCGCCACGGTGTTGCGCAGGTGCTCACGACCGACGAGCTCGGCGTCGATGTCGGCGGGCGTCGAGCCGCCGGTCTCGGCCAGCACCTTGCGGGCCGCGGGCACGATCGGGGAGATGAGTTTCCAGATGGCCGGCGGCAGCGGCGCGGCGTCGATCGCCGTGCCGTCGATGGCCGCGCGCACGGCACCGCAGGAGTCGTGCGCCAGCACGATGATGAGGGGGACGCCGAGGATCTCGACGGCGTACTCCAGGCTCGCGACGATCGACTCGCCGATCACCTGACCGGCGTTGCGGACCACGAACAGGTCGCCCAGACCCTTGTCGAAGATGATCTCGGCGGCGAGGCGCGAGTCGGAGCATCCGAACAGGGTCGCCATCGGAGCCTGTCCCTCGGCCAGTTCGTGACGCTTGCCCACGTCCTGATGCGGATGCTCGGGCACGCCGTTCACGAAACGACGGTTGCCGTCGAGCATCTCCTGCCATGCGGCGGACGGGGTGAGAGTCACTGTGCCTCCTTGAGCCTGTCGATTTCGGGGACGAGGGTCTCCGCGAACGCGGCGGTCTCCTCCGCGCTGCGCGAACCGTACAGCAGCACGTAGTCCGTTCCGGCCTGCGCGCCGAGCGCGTACGAGATGTTGCCGGATGCCTCGGGGTTGGCGATCTTGTAGACGTCCCACTCGACTCCGCCGGCGTCGAGAGTTCCGCTCGACTGCGCCCCGCGCAGGGGAGTGGCTGCCCACAGCCTGTCGGCGTCGACGGCCTGGCTGATCTTGAGGAAGCCGCGCTCGTCGTCGGCGGTGGGAGCGAGGGTCACGTTCCAGGTCGTGACGGCGCCGCCGGCGACCTCGGCGGACGTGACGCGCCAGTCCTTCGGCGGATCGGGGACGACGACCGGACGGTCGAGCGAGGTCTCGGCGTTCTTCGCGATGCCGGCCAGATCGATCGGCGGCTGCGCGACGGGTTCGCCGCGCGGAACCGAGAGCACGATGACGATGACCACGCCGATCGTGACGAGAAGGGCCGCGATGAGATTGCGGAAGGTCTGGCTGGAGCGGTAGACGCGGCTCGACTCGGCCTTGCGGTCAGCGGTCTCCTGCGGTGTCTCGGGGCGGCCGAGCTCGGCGACGATCGGGGCGCCCTTGCTCATGACTCGTCCTCGGATGCCGCGGGGCGGGCAGCCTCCAGGCGGCGCTTCGCGCCCAGTAGCCACTCCTCGCATCGGGTGGCGAGTGCCTCGCCGCGCTCCCAGAGAGCGAGGGACTGCTCGAGGGTCGGCGCTCCCTGTTCGAGTTCGGCGACGACCTGAACCAGTTCATCGCGCGCCGCCTCGAACGACAGCGATTCCACGGGGGTCTCGGACGCAGTCACGCCACTATCCTACCGGCGCGTCGCGATGCCCGATTTTCCTCAGCTTCTTCAGTTCCGGTCTCGATGGATGCGGGTGTGCCGGTGGTCGCACCCGCAACGAGTGCGACCGGAGCAGTCGGATGTCAGGCGCCCTCGGGGATCTCGCCGTCGGAGTGGGCAGCGACCGAGCCGCGGTCGACGGTGATCGTCAGAGCTGTGCCGGAGGGAGCATCCGCGGCATCCCGCAGGATCATGCCGTTGTCGAGGTGCGCGATCGCGTAGCCGCGCGCCAGGGTCGCGGCGGGCGACAGCGCGCGCAGTGAGGCACGCAGCTCGGATGTGGTCCTGCTCGCCGCATCCAGCCGGCGGGCGACAGTGTCGCGCCCACGGGCGGACAGCAGCAGCACCTCCTGCGCGCGCGAGTCGATGATCGGATCGGGGGAGCGCAGCACCGGACGGGAGCGCAGCTGCGCGAGCTGGGCGAGGTCGTGCGACACCCGCTGGGTGAGGCGCGTGGTCGCCCGCGCCCGCAGCTGCCCGATCAGGGCGCGCTGCTCTCCGACGTCCGGGACGACGCGCTTCGCGGCATCCGTCGGGGTCGACGCGCGCAGGTCGGCGACGTCGTCGAGCAGCGGATGGTCGTTCTCGTGACCGATCGCGCTGACGACCGGAGTGGATGCCGCGGCGACGGCCCGCACCAGCCGCTCGTCGCTGAAGCCGAGCAGCGTCTGCGGGTCGCCTCCGCCTCTGGCGATGACGATCACGTCGACGTCGGGGTCGGCATCAAGTCGCTTCAGCGCGGCGAGCGTCTCGGGTACGCACCGGTCGCCCTGCACCGCGGCGTACTCGGTGCGGAACCGCACCTGCGGCCAGCGCAGCTCGGCGTTGCGGTGCACGTCCTTCTCAGCATCCGACTTCTCGCCCGTGATCAGCCCGATCAGGTGCGGCAGGAACGGCAGCGGCTTCTTGCGCGCCGGATCGAACAGACCCTCGGCGCGCAGCTGCGCGCGGAGCTTCTCGAGCCGTTCCAGCTGATCGCCCAGCCCGACGTGCTTCATCGCCGAGACCTGGAAGCTGAAGTCACCGGCCTTCACGAAGTAGTCCGCCTTGACCGCGGCGATGACGTGATCGCCGACACCGAGGTCTGAGGGGATGCGTGCGCGCACGCTCGACCAGATGCGCAGCGAGATCTGCGCGTCGGAGCGGCTGTCCTTCATCCGGGCGAAGACGTTGCCCGCGCGCTGGTTCCACGAGGTGATCTCACCCTCGACCCAGACCGTGCCCCACTGCGCGACGAAGTCGCGGATGGTCGCGTTCAGCCGGGCGACCGACGTCGGGGCATCCGCCGACGACTCGCGCGGCGAGACGGAGTCAGGCGGGGGAGCTTCGCCGGGGACGGCGGTGGCTTCGAAGACGGTCATCGCTTCGATTCTTGCATCCACCCCCGACGTGGTCCTCCGACAGCTCCGGTCTCACTGGGTGCGGGTGCCCACCCGCACCCAGTGAGACCGGAGCAAGGGAGGGGTCAGTGCTTCTCGACGAACACCACCGCGGTGCGGGCGGGAATCGTGACCGTGCCGGTCGTGGTGTCCCACGAAGCCGTCGCGGCGACAGCATCCGCGCCCTTCGCCTGCACGGCGTTCAGCGCGAAGTCGCGCCCTGACAGGCCGTCGAGCTTCTGCACGATCGGCTCGGCCGAGGAGTTGAACACCACCAGGGCGCCGTCGAGCCTCCGGTCGACGTCCTTCCCGACCGTGTCGTCGATCAGCATCGCGATGAGGCCGGGCGCGGCATCCTTCCCGCTCGCGGGGAACGACACCTTCTTCTCGATCAGGGCCGCGCTGCCCAGCCGCAGCAGCGGCACCGACGAGCGCACCCGCAGCAGGTCGAGTGCAGCGCCCTCTGCCGCGGCGATGTCGGATGCCCGCGGCTTGAGCTTCGGGTCGGCGAGCAGCGGCGACATCACGTCCCACTTGTCCTCGTTGTCCGCCGCGGGCGGCAGGCCGGATCCGAACGTGGACTGCGTGCCGGTCCAGTCAATCCGGTTGAACCAGTCACCCGAGTCGTAGCTGTTGCGATCCAGCGACTTCGATCGCAGCAGCTCGGTGCCGGCGTGCCAGAACGCGGGCGTCTGCGCGAACGCGACGGTGGCCAGCTGCAGCGTGTTCATCCGTACGCGGTCGGCCATCGGCGTTCCCACCGGCAGTTTCATCACCGACAGGTCGTACAGCGTCTGGTTGTCGTGCGCGTCGACGTAGGTGATCACCTCGTCCGGCTGGTCGGCGTAGCCGGCCGGGGCGCCGCGGTAGTCGAGCTGGTCGCCGCGCACGAGATCGCCCATCGACGACGTGAGCGTGAAGTCGCGCAGGTTGCCCGCGAGGCCCAGCTTCACCAGGTCGGTCTGGTGTGCGAGGTCGACCAGCTGGTCGACCGTGGACGCCGTACCCGGCCGACCGTTCGGGTCCGTGCCGAGCCCGGTGCCGAAGCCCTGCGTGAAGGTCGAACCGCCGTCGACCGGGCTGCCGCCGTGCACGGCGTCTCGCAACCGGTCGCTGAACGTGCCGATTCCGGTGCCGCCGAGCTGTCCCTGGGTGGCCTGCTCGAACAGGGCGTTGTCCGCGACCTCGCCGAAGTTCCAGCCCTCGCCGTACAGATAGATCGCCTTGCCGTCCACGCCGTCCTTCTTCAGCGTGAGCTCGTCCAGCGCGGCGCGCACGGCGAGCATGTTCTGCTTCGAGTGGTGCCCCATCAGGTCGAAGCGGAAGCCGTCGACGTGGTACTCGGCCGCCCACAGCACGATCGAGTCGACCATGAGCTTCTGCGCCATCTCGTGCTCGGTCGCGACGTTCTGGCAGCAGGTCGAGGTCTCGACTGCGCCGCCGGCGTTCAGCCGCTGGTAGTAGCCGGGCACGATGCGGTCCAGCACGCTGCGCTGACCCTGCCCGGCCTCGGCGGTGTGGTTGTAGACCTGGTCCAGCACGACCTGCAGGCCGTCCGCGTGCAGCGCGCCCACCATCTCGCGGAACTCGCTCACGCGCGCGCCGCCGTCGGCATCGGTGGCGTAGGAGCCCTCCGGCGCCTGGTAGTGGTAAGGGTCGTAGCCCCAGTTGAAGCCGTCCTCGGATGCCGCGGCCGTCACGCATGCCTGCTGCTGGTCGGAGTCCGCCGGAAGCGATGCGAGGTCGCAGTCCGGCGTCTTCTGCTGGTCGCGGCGCTCCTCGATCGTGGCGATGTCGAAGGTCGGCAGCAGGTGCACGGTGTTGATGCCCGCGGCGGCGAGCTGGCGCAGCTGCTTCATGCCGGCCGAGTCGCGCGTGAACGCCTTGTACGTGCCGCGCTCGGACTCGGGCACGGTGGTGTCGCCGATCGAGAAGTCGCGCACCTGCAGCTCGTAGATCGCGCGGTCCACCGCACGGTCGATCCTCGGAGCAGGCGTCTTGGCCCACGCCTTCGGCGCCCACTTCCTGTCGTCCAGATCGATCGCGACCGACCGCTCCGAGTTCGTCGTGAGCGCGACCGAGTAGGGGTCGGTGACCGCGTTCTGCTCGATCTTCCCGGTCGTCGGGGCGTACACCGAGAGCAGCCAGCGGTACTCCGCGCCCTGCTTCACCGGCTCGTCGCCGATCTTCGGCTTCGTGACGGTCCAGACCCCCGATGCCGCGTCGAAGGACGCCTTCAGCTCGGTGGTCTCGCCGTCGGCGCCGAAGACCTGCAGGGCCGCACGCTGAGCGGTCGGCGCCCACAGCGCGAACGTCGGGCGGCTGCCCTGCCAGCGCACGCCGAGCGTCTGGGAAGCGCCCGCAGTCGCGTACAGGTCGTCCAGCACGCCCGGCACCTGCACGCCGGTGAACGCGGTGAGAGTGTCGCCCGCGCGCTGCGCGACGGCGAGCTGACCGGTGAGCAGTTCGTGCAGCCGGTCACGGCCGAGCTCGCCCACCTTCAGGGCAAGGTACTTGTCTCCGCCGAGGGCGGGGAAGTGCGCGACCTGCTCCTTCGTCAGCTCACCGAGCGTGAGTTCGACGGGATCCGCGCCGCCGGTGACGGCGCCGTCGGTCACCGCGAGCCCGGCATCCGCCGAGTTCTCCAGCGTCCAGGACAGTGCGCTCGCGGCATCCGTGCCCAGCAGTGTGCGCGGCCAGGCGACGGTCTGCGCGTCGATCCACTGCGCGCGGGACTCGCCGGTGCCCGCCAGCGGCGGGTCGGCGGCGACGATCTCGAGCACGTGCGTGGCCAGGGTGTACCGGAAGGTCACCTGCTTGCCGTCGGCCGCGCTGAACGAGTAGTTCGCGCCGCCCGGTGTGCCGTCCACGCCGTAGTTCTCATCCCAGCTCAGGCCGTGCGCGACCTTGGCCTCGTAGGCCCCGGTGGGGATGGCGGAGGTCGTGTACTCGTACACGCCGTCCTTGTCGGAGTCGAACATCATCGTCGCGAGGCAGTCCGGTGCCCAGTCACCAGGGCAGCCCGCCGCCTTCTGGAACGATCCGGGCACGGTGATGATCGGGCCGTCGGCGCTGGAGGTCAGCTGGTGCGTGCGCGGATCCCAGTAGAACGTGACCTTCCCGCCGGCGTGGTGGTAGGTCGCGTTCGGGCCGTCCTTCACGCCGCCGACTCCGTAGTTGACATCCCACGAGCCGTTCAGGGCGACCTTGTACTCGTAGTCGCCCGCCGGCAGGTCGAAGGTGCCGGTGTAGACGCCGCCCGCGGCGAGGGTCAGCTTCGCCTGCTCGCAGCCGGGCTGCCAGTCTCCCGCGCAGCCCATCTCGGAGTTGTGGCTGCCGGGAACCGTGACCAGATCGATCGGGGTCTCGGGTTCAGGCGCGGTCACGAGGTTCACCGCGTTCCCGACGCTGGCGTAGGAGGATGCCGCGACGCGGCGCCCCTCGGCATCCGTCGAGACCGCGCGGTACTCGACCAGCGTGCCCTTCTTCAGCCCCTTCGTGTCGTGGAAGACGCGCGGAGTGGTGTCCTCCGCGGTGCCCAGGGAGTGCCACTCGCCACCGGCGACGCGCCAGGCGAAGGAGGTCTCCGCCCAGGCATCCGGAACCGTCGCCGAGACGGCCGAGGTGCCGGAGACGCCGGCACCGGCCGCCGGAGCCGCGACAGTCACAGCACGATCGGCTGGAGCGGTCACGGTCCGGTCGGCGCGCAGCACGACCGCGCCGAGTGCGGGCACCGTGATCGTCGCGGTGCCGTCGGCGGCCGCGGTGACCGCGGCATCCGTGCCGTAGAGCGGCGTGAACGCACCAGACGCGGTGAGCGTCGGCACCGTGACGGTCTTCGCCGCCTTCGTGTTGTTCATGGCGACCAGGTGCTCGATCTTCTCGTCGCGATCGACGCGGCTGAACGCGTACACGCCGGCGCCGCTGTCGGCGTAGCGCTCGATCTGGGCGCCGTCCTGCAGAGCCGGGTTCGCGGCGCGAAGCTTCGCGAGCGCGGCGATGCGCGTGTACAGCGCGGAGTCGGTGCTGTAGCGGTCCACGCTGCCGGCGTTCGTGCCGTCGATGAGCAGCTGGTTCGCATAGTCGGCGACCTGCGTGGCGAACAGCGTCTGCCGGGCGTCCTTGTCACCGCCGGGGCCGGCGAAGCCCTGCTCGTCGCCGTAGTAGACGACCGGCTGGCCGCGGGTGAGGAACATCAGCGACTGCGCGAGCTCGTCGCGCTGCAGCGGAGCATCCGTGCTCTTCAGGAACGAGCCGATCCGGCCCATGTCGTGGTTGCCGAGGAACGTCGGCAGCGCGCTCGCCGAGGAGTGCGGGGTCGTGTAGTAGTCGTCGCCGGCGAACAGCGTGGAAAGGCCCTTCGCCGAGTTGCCAGCCGCGAAGCTGGTGGCCTGCGACTGGAAGGTGAAGTCGAGCACCGAGTTCATGTCGGTGTCGCGCACGTACGGGGAGAGCTTGACCGGGTCAGCGTCGTAGACCTCGCCGAAGGTGAAGAAGTCGTCGTTGCCGATGCTCTTCGCGTGCTCCTCGATCGCGGTGGTCCACTTCTGCCAGAACTCGAAGTTCACGTGCTTGACCGTGTCGATGCGGAAGCCGTCGATGCCCATGTCGACCCACGGCTTGTAGACGTCGATGAAGCCGTCCACCACCTTCGGGTTCTCGGTCATGATGTCGTCGAGGCCGTCGAAGTCGCCGTAGGTGACCGACTCACCCGACCAGGTCGAGTTGCCGCGGTTGTGGTACAGCGTGGGGTCGTTCAGCCAGGCGGGAACCTTGAGGTCGGCGTCCTCGGGCGCGATCACCGGGGTGTAAGGGAAGCTCGTCGCCCGGTCGAGCGTGGGGAACTCGTCCGTGCCGGCGTAGTCCGCCGGATCGAAGTCCGCTCCGGATGCATCGCGGTACGGTCGGTCCTTCTGCTCGATGTAGCCGTAGGTCTTCTGCTCGTAGTCGATGACGTCGGCTGTGTGGTTGGTGATGATGTCGAAGAAGACCTTGATGCCCTTCGCGTGAGCCTCGTCGATGAGGGCGGCGAGCTCGTCGTTGGTGCCGAGGTGCGGGTCGATCCTCGTGAAGTCGGTGATCCAGTAACCGTGGTACCCGGCGCTGGCGTTCGCGCCCTCGCCCTGCACCGGGCGGTTCAGGAAGCTCGGGGTCAGCCAGATGGCCGTGGTGCCGAGCCCGGCGATGTAGTCCAGGCGGTCGCGCAGGCCCTGGATGTCACCGCCCTGGTAGAAACCCTTGTCGGTGGGGTCGAAGCCGGTGGCGAGGCGGTCGCCGTCGAGACCGCCCCTGTCGTTCGCGGTGTCGCCATTGGCGAAGCGGTCGGTCATCACGAAGTAGAAGGTGTTGTCCGCTCCGGCCTCGCGGACCGGCTTCTGCACCAGCGCGGCATCAGTGGCCTCGTCGTAGGCGCCGCGGGTGCTGAGAAGTTCGAGTCCGACGCGGTGCTGCGCATCGTCGAACACGACGCGCACCCGGCTGTCGCCCTCGAGCACGAGCGGGATGTTGTCTCCTCCGCCGTTCAGGCCATACGCCTCGTCCCAGGAGTCGTTCACGGCGACCTTGTACTCCCAGGTGCCGGCGGGCACGGTGAACTCGGTCGCGAAGAGGTTCGGATCTTCGGTCGCGGCGAGCTCCGTCGCCTCGCAGGCCGGCTGCCAGTCCTCGGCGCAGCCGAGTTCCGACTGCAGGCTGCCGACCAGCGCGAACGTCCGGTCGGCGGCGGATGCGGGAGCTGGGGGGAGGGCGACGAGCGCGGTCACCGCGAGGGCGCCGAGCGTCGTCGCAGAGAGGATGCGCGCTGCACGTGAGCTCAAGGTCATCTTCGACTCCAGGGGTCGGGCACGACGGCGTGCCAGGGGCCGGCACGGACGCCGGAGGGTGCTCGTGCACCGTAGCAACGGACGCGCACTCACTGCAAGCGTTTACAAGAACTTCCTCAGCGGATGCCGCAGATCTTTCTGTTCGCTGCCGCAAGCGCTTGCAGTATGACTCGTTCCCGGCCCTCGTCAAGGGACGCGCCGATAGACTCGACCCCGTGAGCGCCGTATCCCTGCCCGTGCCCCGCATGCCCCGTCCGCTGCGGACCGAACCGCTTCGCGATGTCCCCGTGGACGGCGCCAAGCGGGTGCTGCTGGCCGCCCCGCGCGGCTACTGCGCCGGGGTCGACCGTGCTGTCGTCGCCGTCGAGAAGGCGCTCGACCGGTTCGGTGCTCCGGTGTACGTGCGCAAGCAGATCGTGCACAACATCCACGTCGTCACCGAGCTCGAGGCCAAGGGCGCGATCTTCGTCGACGAGGTCGACGAGGTGCCCGAGGGTGCGCACGTCGTCTTCAGCGCGCACGGCGTCTCGCCGGCCGTGGTGGATGCGGCATCCGCCCGCGGCCTGAACGCGATCGATGCGACCTGCCCGCTGGTCACCAAGGTGCACCGCGAGGCCGTGCGCTTCGCACGCGACGACTACGAGATCCTGCTGATCGGCCACGAGGGCCACGAGGAGGTCGAGGGGACCGCGGGCGAGGCGCCAGGCCACGTCACCATCGTCAACTCGCCCGAAGAAGCCGACACCGTGCAGGTGAAGGACCCGTCCAAGGTCGTGTGGCTGTCGCAGACGACGCTCTCGGTCGACGAGACCATGGAGACGGTCAACCGGCTGCGCACCCGGTTCCCCGAACTGCACAATCCGCCGTCCGACGACATCTGCTACGCCACGCAGAACCGCCAGGTCGCGATCAAGAAGGTGGCGGCCGAGGCCGATCTCGTGATCGTGGTCGGCTCGGCGAACTCCTCGAACAGCGTGCGTCTGGTCGAGGTCGCCCTCGAGCACGGCGCCAAGGCCGCCTACCGTGTCGACTACGCGGACGAGGTGCAGCAGGCGTGGCTGGACGGCGTGAGCACGGTCGGCGTCACCAGCGGAGCATCCGTTCCCGAGGTTCTCGTGCAGGAGGTGCTTGAGCAGCTGGCCGGCGCCGGCTACGCGGATGTCGAGGAGGTGCGCACCGCGGAGGAGGACCTGATGTTCTCACTGCCGAAGGAGCTGCGCCAGGACGCCGCTGGGCAGCGCGACGCGCGCGCCCTCGGCGGCCGCACCGCGGCCGGTGACGCATGAGCGACGATCGTCCGCAGTACGGCGAGTACGCGACACCCGAGGAGCAGCGTCTCGCGGCGGGCCTTCCCGCCGTGCCGCCTCCGCCGCCCGCCGCACCGGCGCCCGCTCCGCAGCAGGCGCCCCTGGTGGTCGAGGAGGCCCCGAAGGCGCGACCGGTCGACCGCCTGCTGACGATCGCGATGCTGGCCTACGGGCTGGTCAACGTCTTCTCGACGATCCCGCAGTTCCTGAACATGGGCGACTCGCTGACCCAGGCGATGAAGGTGCTCGGCATCCCCGGTGAGTTCACCAACCTCGGGCCCGCGCGCACCTGGGGCGTCGTCGCCGTCGTCGTCATGCTCGTCGGCTTCGCCGCCACCGTCTACGTCGCGTTCCGCCGCATCCGCGCGGCCAGACCCGCCTGGTGGGTTCCGCTCGCCGGCTTCGTGCTCACGATGGTCGTCGTGTCGCTGTGCATGATGGTGCCGATCATGGGCGATCCCGCGTTCCTGAACGCCTCGCTCGGCTGACACCCTTCGTCGTCGAACGCGAAGAACCCGGCCCGCATGACGCGGAGCCGGGTTCTTCGTTCTGGGTGGTCCCGAGGTCAGGCGTTGCCGTTGTTGAAGTGGCCGTTGCCGTGACCGTTCGCATTGCCCTGGCCGTTGTTCGCGCCGGGGCCCTTGGCGTCGGTGCCGGGCTCGACGTGATTGGTCTTGGTGTGCACGATGTCGTAGTAGACGCTCGTGTCCGCTGCGTTCGGGAACACGCGGTACGTGAAGGTGTTCTTGTCGAGCTGCGTGATCGGGACGATGCGCTGGAACAGCACGTTGCCGGCAGCGTCCTTCGCGTTGATCCAGCGCTCGGAGCCGTCGGGAGCAACGGTCCAGTCGCCGTGCAGCTTCGGGCTGTCATCGAGGTTGTACATCGTGTAGGTGCCGTCGGCCTTGAAGTAGGCCCAGCCCACGAAGCTCGCGACGGCCGCGTTGTCGAGGGCGACGCGGTTGCCATCCTGGTCGAGGGCGCTCGTGGTCTTCCACGGCGTCGAGGCGAGGGTCTCGGACGGGGTGAGGTTCTTCCACGAGGCGGATGCGGCGGCCGGAGCGGCGGGCGCCTCGGCGGCCATGGCGGTGGTCGGCAGGATGCTCGCGGCGGCGATGGCGATCGCGGAGGCGGTGAGCACGGAACGGCGGGAGATTCGGGTGATGTTCATGTCTTCAACGCTACGAATCGGCCCAGGGTCGCCACATCATCCGATCGGCTACTGCTGGGTCCGCTGAAGGGGTGATCAGACTCCGCCCCAGACGGCGCGCGCCCCGGCATCCCCGGTCAGAACCGTGACGACGATCGTGCCGGCCGCGGCGATCAGCGCGGCGGCGCAGATCGCGATCCGCAGGATCCGTGCGGCCCCGGGCGCGGCGCGCCGCAGCATCCGATCCTGGAGCTGCACGAGCAGGGCCGTGATCAGCAGCGCGATGGTCCACGGGATGAGCATGAGGCCGAGCGCCTCGTGCTGCAGGACGGCGGGAGTGTAGCCGACTGTCGAGGCGAGGCTCTGACCGGCCAGCACCGTGACCGGGACGAGCCCCGCGACGATCGCCGCCGCGACAGGCGGCGCCCAGCCCATGCGGCGCCTGGCGGCAGGCCAGACGGCCGCCAGCGCGACGGCGAGAGCCGTCAGCGGCGTGAGCACGACGGTGGCGTGAACGAGCAGCGGATGCAGCGGAAGGCCAGCGATGCGGAACCCGTCGTCGGCGAGGAAGATGTCCATAGGTGAAGAACGGAATCCGCCGCGCCAAGGTTCATCTGAACTTCCGAGCACTCCGCCTCGTTACCCACGTGAGGAGGGATCCGTGAGTGAACAGGATGACGAACGGCTGACCGCGCTGTACGAGCTGCACGCCGGTCCCATCCGGCGCTATGTGACGAGCCTCGGCGGCCGGGCATCCGCCGACGACGTCGTGCAGGAGACGCTGCTGCGCGCCTGGCGCACGCCGCGCGTGCTCGAGCAGGACCCGGCCACCTGCCGCGCCTGGATGTTCACGGTCGCGCGGCACATCGTCATCGACGACGCGCGCAGCGCCCGGCACCGCCACGAGAACGCCGTGGCCGACCTGCCAGAGCGCGCCGCCGACGACGAGACCGACCGTCTGTTCGACGCCATGCTCATCCAGGATGCGCTCGCCGCAGTGAGCCCAGAGCACCGCGAGGTGGTGATCGCCGCGTACTACCGCGGCAGGAGCGTCGGCGAGCTCGCCAGGGAACTCGGCATCCCGGAGGGGACGGTCAAGTCCCGGATGCATTACGGACTGCGAGCCCTGCGGCTCGCGCTGCAGGAGAGAGGGGTGACCCGGTGAGCGTCGATCACGAGCGGTACGCCACATGGGATGCCGCATATGCGCTGGGCGCGCTCTCGGCCGCGGAGCGCGCGGAGTATGAGGAGCACCTCGCGCACTGCGCCGCATGCCGCGCCGCGGTGGCGGAGCTGGGGCCGACGGTGTCGCTGCTCTCGCGGCTCGGTGCGGATGACGCGCAGTCGGTCGACGATCAGGACGCCGCGGATGCCGGCCCGGTGCGGGTGCTCGCGGCCGCGCGAGCACGGCGCAGTCGCCGCCGCCGGGTCGCCGCGTGGGCGAGCGGGATCGCCGCGGCGGTCGTCGTGGGCGTGGTCGTGTCGGTCTCGATGCTGATGCCGCGGCCCGCGGAGGCGATCGCACTGGAGCCGGTCGCCGGTGCACCGGTCTCGGCCGAGGTGGCGCTGACGTCCGTGCCCTGGGGTACGAAGCTCGATCTGGTCTGCGAGTACGACGGCTACGGCTCTGCCACCGGCAGTTACGTGCTCGCCGTCACGGACGTCGACGGGAACACCACCACGCTGTCCACCTGGAACGTCAAGGCGGGTGCTGCGGCGAGGCTGTCGGCGGGTACGGCACTGGCGGCATCCGACATCCGCTCGATCGAGATCCTCGACGCCGCAGGGACGGTCATGGTCAGGCACGCGTTCGACTGAACCGTTTCCGCTTCCGCATCGTTTCCCGAGGAGAGGCCTCGCCGAGGCCGGACGAAGGGACGACATCATGCGCAAGGTTCTGGCGATCGGCGGCATCGCCCTCGCACTCCTGCTGGCCGGCTGCTCCGGCGGCCCCGCCGAGTCGCCGGACTCGGCCGCACCGACGAGCTCATCCGGCGACGGGTCGTACACGGACGACGGTTACGGGACCGGCGGCGGGTCGGAATCGTCCTCGGGCACCGCCCTCGGTGTGGCGAGCACGTCGCTCGGCGATGTGGTCGTGACCGGTGACGGGATGACGGCGTACATGTACGACAAGGACACGCAGGGCGCCGACACCAGTGCCTGCACCGGCGAGTGCCTGGCGAAGTGGCCGCCGATCCTGTCGGACGGGGCGACGCCCAAGGTCGACGGCGTCACTGGCGAGGTCGGCACGATCGACACCCCCGACGGCAAGCACCAGGTCACGCTGGACGGCTGGCCGCTGTACACCTTCGCCGGCGACTCGGCCGCCGGTGACGTGAACGGGCAGGGCGTCGGCGGCATCTGGTGGGTGCTGAAGGCCGACGGGACGCTGATCCGCGGCTGAGCCTGGAACGACGGATGCCCCGGACCGTGCGGTCCGGGGCATCCGTGTTCGCTTCGACAGGCTCAGCGACCCATTGGGATCGTCAGCTCTTGGACTGGCCGTGGGAGCCGAGCTGGCGGGTCGACTCGATCACGCGAGCGGCCATGGCGGTCTCGGCGACCTTGCCCCAGGCGCGCGGGTCGTAGACCTTCTTGTTGCCCACCTCGCCGTCGACCTTGAGGACGCCGTCGTAGTTCTTGAACATGTAGTCGGCGATCGCCCGCGTGTACGCGTACTGCGTGTCGGTGTCGATGTTCATCTTCACGACGCCGTTCGCGACGGCGAGAGCGATCTCCTCGTCGGTCGAGCCGGAGCCGCCGTGGAAGACCAGGTCCAGCGGCTTCGCGCCGGTGTTGTACTTCGCGGCGACCTGCTGCTGGATCTCGCCGAGCAGTTCGGGGCGCAGCTTCACGCCGCCCGGCTTGTAGACGCCGTGCACGTTGCCGAAGGTGAGGGCGGCGATGTAGCGGCCCTGCTCGCCGAGGCCGAGGGCCTGAACGGCCTGGTCGACGTCGCCGAAGGTGGTGTACAGGGCCTCGTTCGAGCCCTCGTGCGCGACGCCGTCCTCCTCGCCGCCGACGACGCCGATCTCGACCTCGAGGATGGCGTTGATCGCCTTCATACGGGGGAGCAGGTTCTGGGCGATCTCGATGTTCTCGGCCAGCGGCACGGCCGAGCCGTCCCACATGTGCGACTGGAAGATCGGGTTGCGCCCGGCCTTCACCTCTTCCTCGGACGCCGCGATCAGCGGCTCGACGAAGCCGGCGAGGGCATCCTTGGGGCAGTGGTCGGTGTGCAGCGCGACGGTCACGGGGTAAGACTTGGCGACCTCGGTGGCGAACTTCGCGAAGGCGAGCGCGCCGGTGGCGCGGGCCTTGACGGTCTGGCCTGCGAAGTAGTCGGCGCCGCCGGTGGTGACCTGGATGATGCCGTCGGAACCGGCCTCTGTCAGACCCTGGAGGACGGCGTGGATCGTCTGCGAGCTGGAGACGTTGAACGCGGGGTAGGCGAAGCCGCCGGCCTTCGCGCGATCGAGCATCTCGGCGTACTGATCCGGGGTGGCAACGGGCATGAAAACTCCTGCGATCGATGAGCGGTTTCAGCCTCACTTTAGCCGGGGAGGAGCGCGGATGCTTTCCCTGTGAAGCGCTCGGAAATCGTCACGCTCTTCACTGATGTTAAGAACGGTATTTCCTTCGCTCGTGAGAGCGTGAAACTCGCCGATTATCCCCTCCTCGCTGGTTATGCTGACCGGCATGGTGAGCCTCACTGCTGATCTCAGCCCCCTTCGTCCCGACCGCAACCTCGCACTCGAACTGGTGCGCGCCACGGAGGCCGCGTCGATCCGCGCGGTGCCGTTCATCGGACGCGGTGACAAGGAGGCTGCGGACGGCGCGGCCGTTGACGCGATGCGCGCCTTCCTCGGCACGGTGCACTTCCAGGGTCGCGTCGTGATCGGTGAGGGCGAGAAGGACAACGCCCCGATGCTCTTCAACGGCGAGACCGTCGGCACCGGCAGTGGACCGGAGTGCGACATCGCCGTCGACCCGATCGACGGCACATCGCTGACCGCCGCGGGGCGCCAGAACGCGCTCTCGGTGATCGCCGTCTCGGACCGCGGCACCATGCTCGATGCGTCCAGCGTGTTCTACATGGACAAGCTCGTCACCGGCCCTGCCGGTGTCGGCGTCGTGGACATCCGGCTCCCCGTCGGCGAGAACATCCGCCGTCTGGCCGCCGCCATGGACAAGCCCGTCGACGAGATCGTGGTCTCGGTGCTGAACCGCCCGCGACACGAGCAGCTCATCGCTGAGATCCGCGAGGCCGGTGCCGGGACGCGACTGATGAGCGACGGCGACGTCGCCGGCGGCATCAACGCGGCACGGCACAACGCCCGCACCGACATGTGCATCGGCGTGGGCGGCAGCCCGGAGGGCATCGTCACGGCCTGCGCCATCAAGGCGCTCGGCGGCCACATCCAGGGCCGGCTCTGGCCCCGCGACGACGACGAGCGACAGCGCGGCATCGACGCCGGCCTCGACATGGACAAGGTGTACGAGGCCGACGATCTGGTCAAGGGCAACAACACCCTCTTCGTGGCGACGGGCGTCACCGACGGGCAGCTGGTCTCGGGTGTGCGCCGCGAGGGCGGGTACGTCTACACCGAGAGCGTCGTACTGCGCGGCGCGTCCGGAACGCTGCGGCGCATCTCGTCGGAGCACCTCGTCTCGAAGTGGCTCTGAACCTCTGACACGGCCCTCAGTACGCACTTTTCCAGGTGCTGCTGGCAGAATGGGCAGGTCGTGATCGCGCTTTCGCGGTCGGAACGAGGAGGACGCACGATGACATCGCAGAAGGACCAGGCCGGCAAGGCCGTCCCTGAGGCGCACGTCACCACCGAGACCGGCCGTATCCTGCGCGTCAGCGACCTGCCGGAGGGCACGGTCGTGAAGCTGTCCACGCCGGCTCCCGGCGCTCAGGCCGCTGTGGTCGATCCGGCCCGTCGCGCGGACGTCCTGTTCCGCAAGCGGCGCGACGAGGGGCACGAGGTCAGCGTCTGGTGGATGATCGGGGCCTTCTTCGCCAGCTCCGGCATCGTGTGCGCCCTGCTGTGGTGGGTGCCGGGCGGCGCCTGACCCACGCCGGCCCTGGTCAGGCTTCGTCGTGACCGAGGCGGGCGCGCAGCTCGCCGATGTCGGAGAACATCGTCTCGCTTGAGGCGTCTGAGTCGCTCTCGTGCGTGCCTTCCGCGCTCTCGAGCAGCTCCTCCGCGGTGAACCGTCGCACGGGGGTCAGTACGGGCTGAGCCGGCGCACCGAGCGCCGATTGGTCGACACCCGGGAAGCGGCGGGCGGTGACCAGCACCCGGCTCTCCAGCGAACCCGCGAACTTGTTGTAGCTGTCGATCGTGCGCTCCAGAGCGCGGCGCAGGTCATCGGCATGCCCTGCGAGAGTGCCGAGGCGGTCGTAGAGCTGGGTTCCGAGGTTCAGCAGGCTGCGAGCCTCGTCGGAGACCTCCTGCTGCGACCAGGTGTAGGCGACGGTCTTCAGCACCGCCCACAGGTTGACAGGCGAGGCGAGGGCGATCCGCTTGCCGAACGCGTGCTCGAGCAGCGTCGGATCCTCGTCGATGGCAGCGGCGAGCAGCGACTCGCTGGGCAGGAAGCAGATCACGAACTCGGGGCCGGCTTCGAGTCCCGACCAGTAGGCCTTCTTCGCCAACGCGTCGATGTGGGCGCGGAGCGCCTTCACGTGCTTCTGCATGAGCGCGCGCCGGGTTCCCTCGTCGGCGTTCAGGCCGAGCGCACTCGCCTCGAGGTAGGCATCGAGCGGCACCTTGGCGTCGACGGCGATCGAGGCGCCGCCGGCGAGACGGATGACCATGTCGGGGCGGCCCTGACCGCGGTCGGACGAGATCGTGGTCTGCAGGTCGAAGTCGACGTGGCGGGTGAGTCCCGCGGCCTCGACGACGCGGCGCAGCTGCGCCTCGCCCCACACGCCGCGCGTCGCCGTCGAGCGCAGGGCACCGGCGAGTGACTCCGTGGTCGCGCGCAGCGCCTCATCCGACTCCTGCGCGAGACGCAGCTGCTCGCTGATCGTGCCGAACTGGACCTGGCGGTCCTGTTCCAGAGCGGTGACGGTCTGCTGCATGCGGTGCAGGCTCTCGCGCACGGGCGCGATCGCGGTCAGGACCGCGTTCTCGCGCTCTGCACGCTCGGCGGCCGCCTGCTGCTCGGCGCGCGAGTGCTCGACGGCGTCGCGGTAGAGGTCGTACTGCCGATCGCGGTCATCGCGCAATGCGGCGACCTCGGCCTCTGCACGGGCGAGCGCGGTGGCCGATCGGGAGCGCGCGATGAACCACCCGCCGGCGGCGCCGACGATCAGCGCGACCAGCGCGAGGGCGACAGCTGAAGCATCCATGCCCCCATGATGCCGCCGCCCACCGACATCGCCTCCCGTGGAGCGCTCTTCCGGCGCGCCGCAGCGCCCGCGACCGCGCTCAGGCCGCGGCGCGCTCCGCGAGCAGGGGAGCGAACTCCACCACCGGCACGCTCAGTGCCGCGGAGAGCGCGTCGACGTCGACAGCCCCGGCGCGGCGGGCGGCGTCGATGACGATCTGGGCGCAGGCCCGGGCATCCGCCAGCGCGTCGTGGTGCGGGAACTCGCCGAACCCGGCCGCCTCGGCGGCCTTCGGCAGCCGGTACGACTCGAGCTCGTAGGTCTTGCGCGCCACGGCGAGTGAGCACAGCGACCGGTAGTGCGGCGCGTCCAGGCCCGTGGCCTGGCAGGAGCGGCGCAGCACGTTCAGATCGAAGCCGGCGTTGTGCGCGACGAGCACGTCGCCGCCCGCGAACGCGTGCAGGCGGTCGATCTGCGCCTCCCAGGTGGGGGCGCCGACGACGTCCTCGGGGCGGATGCCGTGGATGCGGACGTTCCACTCCTGGAAGTCGTCGTAGCCCGCGGGCGGGCGGATCAGCCATCCGGTCTGGGCGACGACCTCGCCGCCGCGGACCCGGACGAGGCCCACCTGGCAGGGGGAGGCCGGGCTGGAGTTCGCCGTTTCGAAGTCGATCGCAGTGAAGTCCAGAGCCACGTGTTCACTCTCTCCTCCCGCCTCTCGCGTGCGTCCGAGGCGCGCCGTAGGCTGACGACATGAGCATGAGCGAGCGTGCGACTTCATTCGGGACGGCGGCGAGCAGCTATGAGGCGGGGCGCCCGGATTACCCGTTCGAAGCGGTCGCCTGGATGCTCGAGCGACTGCCCGAGGGCGGACGCCGGGTCGCCGACGTGGGCGCCGGGACGGGGAAGCTCACGCGCGTGCTCGCCGAGGCGGCCGAGGGCGAGGTGGTCGCCGTCGACCCGGATGCCGAGATGCTGGCGGCTCTGCACGTGCAGTCGCCGCAGGTGCCGACCTTCGTGGGCACGGCCGAGTCTCTGCCGCTGCCGGATGCGTCGGTGGACGCGGTTGTGCTGGGGCAGGCCTGGCACTGGGTCGATCCGGTGCCGGCTTCCGCCGAGATCGGCCGGGTCGTGCGACCGGGAGGCGTGCTCGGACTGATCTGGAACGTGCGTGACGAGCGTTATGACTGGGTGCGCAGGCTCACGCTGATCATGAGCGGCAGTCCCGCGGAGGAGATGATCTCGGGCGACGGCCCCACCATCGCCGCGCCGTTCGCGGGCGTCGAGTCGCGGCGATGGGAATGGACGCGCACCATGACCCGCGAGCAGTTGCTGCACATGGCGCGATCGCGCAGCTACATCATCACCGCATCGGAGGAGAAGAAGGCGAGCATCGAGCGGGGCATGCACGACCTGTTCGACGAACTGGGCGTCGTCGGCGATCGCACGATCGATCTGCCGTACGTCACCGCGGCCTTCCGCGCGGTGCGCGGCTGAACCGGCGCGGGCGATGAAGCTCCTGCTGACCTCGGGCGGGGTCACCAATCCGAGCATCCGTGCGGCTCTGGTCGAGATGCTCGGGAAGCCGATCGAGGAGTCGACGGCGCTGTACATCCCGACGGCGCAGTACGGGCATCCGATGTGCGGGCCGGAGCTGACTCTGCGATGCATCGCGGGCCCCGGTTCGATGACCGCGCTCGGCTGGAAGTCGGTGGGGCTGCTCGAGCTGACCGCGCTGCCGTCGATGGCCGGGGAACGGTGGAAGCCCTGGGTGGAGGGCGCCGACGCGCTGCTCGTCGACGGCGGCGACGCGACCTATCTCGCGCACTGGATCCGGAAGTCGGGACTGCTCGACCTGTTCCCGCGCCTCGCCGAGACCGTCTGGGTCGGGATCAGCGCGGGCAGCATGGTGATGACGCCGCGGATCGGTCCCGAGTTCGTGTCCTGGGACGGCTCCGAGACCGGCGACCGCACGCTCGGCCTGGTGGACTTCACGATCTTCCCGCACCTCGACTACCCGGGCTTCCCCGAGAACACCCTGGCCCACGCGCGGAAGTGGGCGGAGGGGATGGACGGTCCGGCGTACGCGATCGACGACCAGACCGCGATCCGCGTCGACGGCGCGGACGTCGACGTGGTGTCGGAAGGGCACTGGGAACGGCTGGAGTAGCGACCCCCGGTAGAATCGACTCCCGTGGCTCTCACTATCGGTATCGTCGGCCTGCCCAATGTCGGCAAGTCCACCCTCTTCAACGCGCTGACCAAGAACGACGTGCTCGCGGCGAACTATCCGTTCGCGACGATCGAGCCGAACGTCGGCGTGGTGAGCCTGCCCGATCCGCGGCTGAACACGCTGTCGGACATCTTCGGCAGTGAGCGCATCCTGCCCGCGACGGTGTCGTTCGTCGACATCGCGGGCATCGTGCGCGGCGCGAGCGAGGGGGAGGGGCTGGGCAACCAGTTCCTCGCCAACATCCGCGAGGCCGACGCGATCGCGCAGGTGGTGCGCGGGTTCGCCGACGACGACGTGGTGCACGTCGACGGGGCGATCAACCCGAAGAGCGATCTGGAGACCATCAACGCCGAGCTGATGCTCGCCGACCTGCAGACGCTCGAGAAAGCGACCCCGCGGTTCGAGAAGGAGGTGCGGGGCAAGAAGGCCGACCCCTCGGTGCTCGAGGCCGCGACCGCCGCGAAGGACGCGCTGGAGCGCGGTCAGCTGCTGTCCACCAGCGGCATCGACCTCGCGCCGATCAGGGAGCTGGGCCTGCTCACCTCGAAGCCGGTCATCTTCGTCTTCAACGTCGACGAAGCCGTGCTGACGGATGCTGCGCGCAAGGCCGAGCTCGCCGAGCTCGTCGCCCCCGCGCAGGCGATCTTCCTCGACGCGAAGATCGAGTCCGAGCTCATCGACCTCGACCCGGAGGATGCCGCGGAGCTGCTGGCCTCGACCGGTCAGGACGAGTCCGGCCTCGACCAGCTCGCCCGCATCGGCTTCGACACCCTCGGCCTGCAGACCTACCTCACGGCGGGTCCGAAGGAGGCACGTGCCTGGACGATCCACAAGGGCGACAAGGCTCCGCAGGCGGCCGGCGTGATCCACACCGACTTCGAGAAGGGCTTCATCAAGGCCGAGGTCATCTCGTTCCAGGACCTGGTCGACACCGGCTCTGTGGCCGAGGCCCGCGCGAAGGGCAAGGCCCGTCTCGAGGGCAAGGACTACGTCATGCAGGACGGCGACGTGGTGGAGTTCCGCTTCAACGTCTGATTTGTTACCTGATCTGGCATTCGGGCGGATACTTTCGGTGCGGGTTGTGGCGGGTTCCGGTTTTGCAGCACGCATTCGCATTGCTGCAGTTCACATAGGCGATGTGCTGGCTGTTGTAGCGGTCACCTTTCACATCAATCCGTGCTGCGAGGCCGTTCAAGTTGGGGAGATCATCCGCTGACAGCCTGACGGAGGTGGCGGCGAAGTTCTCTTCGAGGCGAGTGGCTAGATGAGTGCCAGGGATAGCAACGATCCAGCGCTCCTGAGCGAGCAGCCATGCCAATGCGACTTAGCCGGGTACAACCGTGCGCTCCGCCAACTGCGTGACGACCTCGACGAGCGACTGACTCTGTGCGAGATCGGCGGACTTGAAGCGGGGCAGGCGCCGGCGATCGCCGTCGGGCTGACGAGAGTTTGATCGTCGCGGTAAGTTGTCTGTTGTGAGCATTCCGAACGTGCACCCTGATGCGGACATTGAAGCCCTGTACACGTTGCGGGCCGAGGACCTTTCAGAAGCTGAGCTTGAGCGTCTGACTGCTCCGGTACCTGGTGATGAGGCGGTCCTTCGACGCCTAATGGGACCCGGACCGAAGCTCCTCAAAGGGCCGAGAGGGTCAGG
This sequence comes from Microbacterium sp. MAH-37, assembly GCF_009758255.1. Lineage (GTDB taxonomy): Bacteria > Actinomycetota > Actinomycetes > Actinomycetales > Microbacteriaceae > Microbacterium. The sequence continues at coordinate 301,537 of NZ_WSEN01000006.1, read as the reverse complement.
AAAGTCAAACTACCTTAAGCGCGCCTACTATCGCCTGCGCGGCCGCGACAACGTTGTCGTTGCCTATATCAACTTTTCGCAGCACTTGGCTCTTGAACCGCTCATGTTGCGGTCAGGGCAGGCCATCGAACACTTCCGGCAATGGCTGGTCTACAAGATTATTGTCGCCGTTGACGAAGGATTCGGAGACGCCTCACCGGCAGACCTGAGAGAGCTTGCGCGCGTCGGGCGAGTGCACCTCAACGAGCTTCAGACATCGATAGGGCAGCAACCGACATCGGCTCCGCCAAAAATCGCGCCTGCTGAGTTATTGACCAAACTTGAGTCGTGGTGCGAACAAGCGGGGCGGTCGCGGGCGGTTCTCTTGATGGATGATGCGGCGCATGCATTCATGCAGCAACAGCAGCGCGAGTTCTTTGAGGTCTTCCGTGCACTCAGGTCTCGGGTCGTCGCATGTAAGGCGGCAATATACCCGGGTGTAACGTCATACAGTCCGTTCTTCAACGTTGGCCACGAAGCGGAAGAGATTGAGGTGTGGATCCGCCCCGATTCCGCTGAGTATCTCAACACGATGCGCGCGATTTTCGAGGCTCGGATTCCAGAGGCACTTCGTCCGGACGTTCGGCCCGAATTGGTCAACATGGCGGCATTTGCTTCGTTTGGCCTTCCGCGAAACTTCCTCAATATTCTCTCCGACGCGTTCGGTGATTTCGATGAGAGCGCGTCAGGTGCGATCGCGGCACCAACTGTGCAAAGGGTTCGCACTGCCGTCCGAGATAACTCGGTCCGGGTCAGGCAACTTTTTGAGGAGATTGCTCGTAAGCTGCCGCGGTACGATAACTTCATCGAAGTCGGACTTCAACTTCAAGATCGTATGCTTAGGGCGATTCAGGAAACCAACCGGGAACGACCGAAGCAAGGTCCAAAGTATGTCGGGGTTGCGGTCGGGCATCCGTGGGACAGCGACTTCACACAGGTTGTCTCTTTGCTCGAATACGCCGGTGTTGTTCGGCGCATTGGCCCGGTGTCGCGCGGTAACGAGCGGTATGAGCGAGTTCAAATTCACAGTTCATTGCTTATTGCGGAGAATTCGTTGGTTCTGGGGCAGAGTCCATCGGTTGAGGATTACGGGCTCGCTCTGAAGCGCCAGAGCGCGGATGATTTCGTCCGACGCCAGGTGGGGCGCCTGCTCGACAAGGATGACCTTTCGAGATGCCGCCTAAATCTGTCTCCATGTCCTAAATGTGGAAGTCAGCGAATCAGCGACGATGCGATCTTTTGCTATAAATGCGGGACCGCGCTACAGGAGCAATCTGTATACAGGGAAATGCTCAGCTCCCCACTTGAAAGCTTGCGATTGCCGCCCTTGAAGCTGGAGAGAATTGAGCAACACACAAAAATGCGCGTAGTGCAGGATGTGCTGTTAGATGACGGTGGGGCCGAACTTCGAAAGGTGCCAAGTATCGGGCAGACTTGGTCGGGGCGCATCAAAGCCCGCGCAGAAGAATTTGTTACGCTGTAATGTCACATTCGTTACCGATGACCTGTCTCGCGTCTGGCATGAGTGTCGGGAATGAGTCTCTGGCGGGCCGAGTCTCTCAGTCAAGTCGGGACAAGGCGACAGCCGTTTCGGCCGTCGATCGCGCGATAAGCAACCTTGTCGTTGTGACTCGAATGACGGGTTCGGTAAGCGCGGACTGGGAGCCGCAGCATGGGCTCATATTGACGGCATCAGCTGTAGCAATTGCCGAAGATTTTGTGCGCTCGATTCTCGCCGATGTCGTCACATTGTGTCCGCTCGCGGCTGAGCGAAGTTATGAACTAGATACCCGCATGGAATTCGTGTTTGAAGGTGATCCCTCGGAGGCTCTTCGTGGCGTTTTGGACAAACAGAGTTTTTCGTCAAGAACGACTGTGACTGAGTGGCTGAAGAGACTTCTTGGAAAGCCTGTGGCGAAGAATAGTACGCTCGATACTCTGCTTGCCGATTTCGAACGCGTATCTCACATTCGTCACTGCGCGGTTCACGCTGGTGGGTATATTTCGGGGCACAACGCGAAGAATCTAGGGGTACCGCGAGGGCATTGGATATCGTTCGCGGAGCCCGGCGCGGTTCATGAGGTCATCGCGACTGTTGCTTCAACGGTGCGAACAGTGAATCAGTTCGTCTTTGAGTCGGTCGTTTCTTCTTGGATTGACCAACAAGTTCTTTGTGGTGTTTGGAGTGTTGACAAGTTGCGTTTTGACCCGTTGTACCGCGCGCTTGTATCCTTAGAGGACTCTGAAAGTTCTCGGTTTAATCCTCAAAGTGTGCGAATACGAGAGCGATCATACGACAGTTATCGGTCCATTCAAAAGGCTGTTGTTTCGAGGAATGCGTAGCACGCTTGCTCGCTTATTCGTTCGCTCCCAGTCGGTGATGTTGGTTAGGTATTTGGGAAGCGGTCGCGCGCAAGTCTCAGAACTGTGTGAAGGGATCGTCGCTTTTTGCGCGCTGTCCGTCCTGGAAGCACTAAGTAGTTGCTTTCCACGTGGGGTGCGCGAAGCGCAGCCAGAAACTCGCGGAGGCGGTCCTCGCGAGGGCCTCGGTGGAGACCAGATCGGGATCATCGATATCTGCGTCCCCCCTACTAAATTCGAATCCGGCCAATCTCTGAGGCCGCGTAGGGTCGAGTGGTCGAGAGAACCGCAAGCACGATGCGTACCCGCGTGAGACCGTTCGGAACTCACGACACCGGGCCGGCGGCGGCGGAACCGCCCCTCCGGGGCGCAGCGCTCCTCGAGCCAGTGCTCGGCGCAGGGTGGCGAGCGTGGACTTAGGGGAGTCGTTGAAGCAGAGTCGGGTGCGCGGCTGCGGTGCGGACAGGACTTTGACGATGCGTTCGAGGTTCTCCCCGTACTCGTGGGTGGCGTGTGCACGTCGGCTCCGATCCCGGTGGCCTCGAGGGTCTTTCGCCGGCGCAGGCGCGGATCTGTCGCGCAGCGTCCGGGGCATCGGACACGTGCCACCTCTCGATCTCGAAACTGACGCCGTGTTGTGCCACCTCGACCACATTGATACGTGCTCGAAGGCCATCGGCGTTCTCGCCTGGGATGCGGCGAGAAATCGATCGTGGCGGGGTCGACTCGATCTGGAGCAGCCGTGCGCGGGTCATCCGCGGATGTTGTGTGGTGGCGTCAGTGAGCATAGTCGCCCAAATCGCGTCTAGAACGCTGTTACCGGGCCAAGCCAAGGTTCGAGTACGAGGAATTCGTTATGCAATCGGCGACGTCGTGGAGCTGTGTCGCAGTCGGGGATCACACCCCCTGCCGCGCTGCACCGCTGGCGGGCGTCAGGAGAACAGTTGGCGCAGCGCGTCGAGGTCGCCGGAGTCGACCACCTTCTGGACGGCGTCGATGGTCTCCTGGTTCGTGAACATGCCCTTCAGCGTGTCGTTCCAGATCACCCGCACGCTTTCCACGTCACCGGCATCCACCGCCCTGCCCGCAGCCTCGATGGCCCGCTGGTACGGGATCTGGTTGAATCCGGCAGGCGCGTCATCGGGGCCGTAGTAGTCGACCCAGGGTGACGTGGGGTCTGGCGTGAGCCAGAGCACCTGGCCGGGGTGGATGTCCCGCCTGTGGTTCATCGAATCGAGAGTCGGGTACGCGCAGAGCCGTTCAGCGACCACGGCCACGACGTCGCCGGGCTCGACGGTGTACGTCACGGGAATGCCTTCGTCGTCGACAGCCACCTCGCCCCGCGCGAACTCACGGGCACCCAGATCCTTGAGAGTGCCCCGGCGCTCCCAGTACAGGCCTCCGGTGGTGCTGTAGACCTGAGACAGGCCGGAGCAGGTCTCCGGCGCGGTCGGCGTCGACGTCGGCTTCGCTTCGGAAACCGGCTTGGCAGTCGCCGTGGGAGCAGATGCCTCGGGCGTCTGGACGGTCGCCGGCGCTGTGGCGGTGCACGCGGCAAGCGCGGCGGCCGTCAGAGCCAGGGCGGCGAGCGCAGGGACGAGCTTGGCTGTGCGATGCATGACGCTCCTTGTCGGCTCGGTTACCGCAATACTGTCACTCCGATGAGTTGGGCGTGGCTGTGAGCGGCGCGGCTCGATCCCTACGGGGCTCGTGAGCTGCCGGCCGCATCCAGCATCCGCGTGGCGGCGAGCCTGACCTGTTCACGAAGCTCGTCGGGGGACTCGATCACCACGTCGCAGCCGAGCGCGGCGATGACGGGCGGAAGCCAGTGCAGGCTCTCGGCGTGGATCTCCGCACGATGCCACGGCAGGGTGGCGAGGCCGTCGGCATCCTCTCGGTGCTCCACGAGATCGAGTCGAGCGATGGTCCGCGGAAGGTGCGTGCGGATGTGCTCCTCCGTCTGCCGGATGCACAGCACGACCCGCCACCGGTATTCGGCGTCGGCGAAGCGTTCGACGACGCGTTCTGCCGCATCGATCTTCAGGGGCGGCGTGAAGGTCGCCTGCGTCGAGCGCGCCGTGCGGATCCGGTCCACGCGGAAGGTGCGCTCCTCCTGCACGGTCGTGTCGAACGCGAGCAGGTACCACCGGCGGGAGTGCGCGACGAGACCGTATGGCTGCACGGTGCGCCGCGAGGGGGTGCCGTCGCGAGTGACGTAACGCAGATCCAGGACGAGGTGACGATCCACGGCGTCCGCCAGCGTCAGCATGACCGCAGGATCTGGCCCATCATCGGGTGCGCCGTCGAGGGTGCCGGAGATCGCTCCGAGCCTCGCGCCGATCCGACCGGCGTCGGCGGACGGCAGTGCCCGCATCATCTTCGAGAGCGCAGTCTGCGCAGCGAGATCAGGCGCTCCGGACGCGGCCTGTGAGCGGGTGAGCCGCAGGAACACGGACATCACCTCCTCCGAGGTGAACATCAGCGGCAGGACTCGCCGCCCAGGTACGACTCTGTAGCCGCCATATCGACCCCGCAGGGCTTCGATCGGCATGCCCAGCTCGATGAGCCGCGCCACGTCCCGGCGGACGGTGCGTTCGTCGACCGCGAGCAGGTCCGCCAGTTCGGCGACGGTGCGCAGCTGTGCGGACTGCAGCAGCTCGAGCAGTCGCAGCGCCCGCGCGGTCGTATCGGCCATCACTCGATTCTGCTCCAATACCGGGCACTTTTTGTCCTGTATTCCTTCTAGCCTCGAGTCGACGGTCGCAGCCGTGCGCCGTTCCCCCACAACACGAGGACTCATCATGCAACTGGCAGCCACCCGCATCTTCACCGACGACGTCGATGCACTCGTCTCCTTCTACGAGAGCGTGACCGGGCTGAGCGCCGAGCGGCGGCATCCGCTGTTCGCCGAACTTCGCACGCCCGCAGGCGTGCTGGCCATCGCGAGCACGGCGACCGTGCGGTTCCTCGGGGAGGGCGCCGCGGAGTCGCGTGCCAATCGCAGCGTCGTGCTCGACTTCCTCGTCGACGACGTCGACGAGGCCTACTCGGGACTCCGGGACCGCGTCGGTGGCTTCGTGAACGAGCCGACGGATATGCCCTGGGGCAATCGGTCGCTCCTGTTCCGGGATCCGGACGGCAACCTCATCAACATGTTCACTCCGATGTCCGGACGGGCGTCCTAGCGTCGTCCGCGTAGAGCCCCTCGAATCGCTCGCGGACGACTGGCATCCGCAGGTCGAACTCGTCGGTGGCGTGCTCGAGGGTGCCGCGCCAGGCGCGCTCGTGCTCGGCGCGCCAGTATCCCCGTGAGCGATCGCCTGGCGAGGATGTACTCATGAGCGACATCGAATCGTCCGCAGGGGAAGAGATCGACGACATCATCGCCGCCGCAGGCGGATGGCGGGCCGAGGCCCTCGCCGGGCTCCGGCGAGTCGTGCTCAGTGCCGATCCGGGCATCGCCGAGGAGATCAAGTGGCGCAAGCCCTCGAAACCGGAGGGCGTCGCGACCTGGGTCTGTGACGGGAACGTGTGCATGGCGGACGTGCTGAAGAAGGCCGTGCGGCTGACCTTCCCGAAGGGCGCCCGACTGGACGATCCGGCCGGGCTTTTCAACGCGAGACTGGACGGCGCAACCGTACGTGCGATCGATCTCGTCGAGGGGGCGGCGGTCGACGAGGATCAGCTTCGTCTGCTCGTGCGAAACGCGATCGCCGAGAACCGGCGGGGCTGAGTGCGCCGGCCACGACATCGTCCCCTCCTCGCGCTGGCCTCAGTAGTGACTGTCGCCGCCGGACTCGCCGTGCATTTTCTGGCACCGGCGGGACCCGTCAGTGATGCGCTGGGCGACGTCCTCTACGCCGCACTGATCGCGCTGCTCGTCGCATTCGTCGCGCCGCGCGCGCGGTGCTGGGCCACAGGTGTGATCGCACTCGCGTGGTGCGTCGGCGTGGAGCTGTTGCAGCTCACTCCGCTGCCCTCCCGATGGGCGGTATCGTTCCCTCCGCTCCGGCTCGCCTTCGGAACAGGCTTCTCGGCGCTCGACCTGTTCTGGTACGCGGCGGGGGTCGTGCTCGTCGTGATCTGTCGGATGCACCGAGGCAGCCGACGTGCAAGGCTGGAAGCGTGATGATGTTCGACAGCCTTCCGACAACGGGGCGGGAGTGAGCGATCGGCGACGACGCCGCGGAACCGAGTCGGCACCGATGTGGCACCCGGCCCCGGCCCAGCTCTTCGCGAGTGCGCTGGGCAGGCCGATCGACAGCGCCGAGGTCCAGTCGGTTCTCGACATGCTGGGACCGCATGTCGAACGGCCGCTCGGGATCTCGACCGCGCGTTACGACCCTGACAGCGCGCGAACCGTGGCATGGGACTTCCCGGCAGCGCCGCGCCTCTGGCCGTCGATGGCTACGAACCTGGGAGTCCGGGACGGCGCGGTCGTGTGGCTCACGGTGGCTGGCGAACTCGTCGACGGGGCGACCGAGCCCCGGGTCTCGTTCCGGATGCCCGACGACAGCGAGCAGATCTTCCGCCCGCAGGGTCCGGAGTGGAACTGGGCTCCCGCGATCATCCGGCGACGCGGCGACTTCCTCCTCGACCTCGATGTGGGGCAAGGGCATTGGGACGGCGAGTACCTGTTCCCCCTCACGCCGTGGCAGGCCGAGCGGCTGCAGTCGGACCCGCTGCTGTACCGCGAGGTGTGGGAGGGGCTCGTGCGCATCTGCCAGGGGCGCGCGTTCTTCGACGACCCGTCCACACTGCCCGGCTCCGCGCAGTCGCTGATCGACGCACGGTGCGGCAGGGACTCATGTCCATGAACATCCGCCCCGTCGACGGCCCAGGCGAGTACCCGCGTCTCGTGCAGATCTGGCGCAGTGCTGTCGACGCGACGCACGACTTCCTCGCCGCAGCGGATCGCGATGACATCGAGGCGCACCTCGCCTCGGACTACCTGCCGCAGGTCGACGTGCACGTTGCCGAGTGCGACGGACGCGTCGTCGGGTTCGCGGGGATCGCGGATCACAAGGTGGAGATGCTCTTCGTCGATGCCGCCGAGCACGGCCGCGGTGCCGGGACTGCGCTGCTGAACTTCGCACTCGACCACGGGGCGATCGCGGTCGACGTCAACGAACAGAACACGACGGCGGTGGAGTTCTACCAGCGCTGTGGGTTCACCGCGGTCGGGCGCAGCTCGCGAGACGACCAGGGCCGGCCGTATCCGCTGCTGCGGATGCGGCACCGCGTTCCCGTCTGGGAGGGCATCTCGACCGCTGAACTGCAGCGGCTGCACTGCCAGGCGACGCACGACGTGATCGAGCGCGCGCTGCTGCGGGGCGTCGACGACTGGACGGAGTGGCGGCTGCCGGTCGTCGATCGAGGGCGGCATGCGATCTTCCCGCTGGTCATGGCAGGCGTCCGAGACCACGATGAGCGCGGTGAAGGCGCCGCGCTGGCTGAGGCGCTCGAGAAGCTCAGGATGCACTGGGGCTACCTTCATGGGGGTCACGACTACCGGCTCGGGCACCTTGACGATCACGAGGGATACGGCAGAAGGCTCGCCGAGGCCGGGGCCACCGGGCGGAACCCCTTCTGGTGGGATGTCGGAGATCATGCGGTGGTCTTCGTACACGCCGCGGACGACGGCATCGAGACCCTGGCGCTGCATGTCGTGCCGCTGGAGTGGGTGCGAAGGCATCCGAGCGAGACCCCGAAGAGGGAGAACTCGCGCGCCCGGCGCGCGCTCCGCCAGAGCGAGCAGGCCGCAGTGCGGTGGACCTGGTCGGATGTGGTCCTTCCCACGCGTGAAAAGGTGGAGATGTGGCATCCGTCCAGACCCTGAGTGAGTCCGACCGTCGCGCCGTCGCCCGATGGGCGCTGGCCTGCGCGGAGCGCGTGCTGCCGCTGTTCGCGGCGGATGCCGCCGCCGAGGACGCGATCCGCGACGCGGTCGCGCGCACGCGCGCGTACACCGCCGGCGAGAGCAGCAGTGCGGAGGAGATCAGGAAGCGCCTGGTCGCGGGAAGGGCGGCGAATGCCGCGACCACGCCGGCCGGCATCGCGGCGGCCAGGTCCGTCGCGCAGGCCGCGGCCGTCGCGCACATGGGGGCGCACGCGCTGGGCGCCGCGGCATACGCGGTGAAGGCCGTCTCGCTGGCGGATGCGACGCATCCGGAGCGCGTGCAGGAGGAGATCGACTGGCAGGTGGCGCAGCTCACCGATCGAGAACGTGCCGCACTGCGCCTGCTTCCGCCACTGGGATCGGACGCCTCCGGCCCGCTCGGCGAGGGGCTGCTCGCGCGCGGCATCCTCGGTGACACGATCAGGCAGCTGCAGGACCGGATCTCCGCGTAGAGGTCAGTACACCCTGCGGATCTGCTGGGGCCAGCCGCAGGCCTCGGCGATCCTGCCGCCCCACATCCTCGCCGCCTCCTCATCGGGGACGTCGACGATGGTCAGGCCGCCGATGTACTGCTCGCCCGGTGCGTACGGACCTGATCCGAACTCCAGCGCGCCGCTGGTGTCGTCCGCGGTGATCGCCGCGTCGAGGTCCTCGTCCACGCCGGCTGCGAAGACCAGCACGCCGGCGTCGCGCATGTCGTCCACGACGATGTTGCAGAGGCGCCCGCGCTCGGCGAACCACTCCTCGGGGTGATCGCCGACCCACTGCTGGTTGAAGTAGATGATGTACTGCGTCATGGCTGTTCCTCTCTCGTCAGCGAAGGGTGAATGTCAGGTGCGTGACGCCGCTCGGTGAGGACACCGATTCGACCTCGTAGCGCTCCTCGAGCGCCTCGAGCCCGTCCCAGAGCCGCTCGCCGCGCCCGAGCAGGATCGGCACCTGCACGATGTGCGCGACGTCGATGAGCCCGGCTGCCAGGAAGTCCCTCAGCATGGTCACTCCACCGCCGATCCGCACATCCAGGCCGCCGGCGGCATCTCGGGCGAGGGCGAGGGCCTCCTCGGGGGTCGCGTCGACGAAGTGGAAGACCGTGCCGCCCTCCATCTCGAGGGACGGCCGGGGATGGTGGGTGAGGACGTAGACGGGAGTGTGGAACGGCGGGTTCGGCCCCCACCAGCCTCGCCATTCGTCGTCGGTGCCGAGATCCGTCCACGGGCCGGCATCGGCGCTGAACTTGCCGCGGCCCATGATCTCGGCGCCATATCCGGTGGCGTGCTGCTCGGCGAAGGCGTTGTCGACCCCGGTGGAGCCGCCGGCCTCGCCCGCCATCGTGCGCCAGAACCTGGTGGCGAACATCCACTCGTGCAGCCGTTCACCGGCGTGCCCGAAGGGTGCCTCCCTCGTGAGGCCCTCGCCGGTGCCGAAGCCGTCGAGTGAGATGGAGAAGTTGTTGACGCGTGCCCGTGACATCGATGCCTCCGGTGGTGAGTGATTGCAGATTGCAACCTGATCTCGGTAATGTACCCCGGCGGATCGAACGGGGATCATGCGACGATGACACGATGACTGTTCCCACCCCCGTCCTCGAGACCGAGCGGCTGCGGCTGCGCCCGTTCACGGATTCCGACGGCGAAGAGCTCTTCGCGCTGATGAGCGACGCCGAGGTACTGCGCTACTGGGACTCGTCGCCCTGGACGGATCGGGCGAACATCGCCCGGTTCCTCGACAAGTGCCGCCGAGTGGCGGAGGAGGGCACCGGTGCGCGGGTCGCGATCGAGAGCAGGGTCGACGGGGTGTTCCTCGGTTGGGCGACGTTCGGCGAATGGGACGGGGACTTCCGGAGCGCCTCTCTCGGCTACGTCCTGAAGCAGGAGGCCTGGGGCCACGGCTATGCGACCGAGGCATCCGAGGCTCTCCTCGGGTGGGCCTTCGACGCCTTCGACCTGAACCGCGTCCAGTCCGAGGCCGACACCCGCAACCCGGCATCCGCGCGGGTGCTCGAGAAGCTCGGTTTCGTGCACGAGGGCACGCTGCGCGAGGACTGCATCGTCGACGGCGTCGTCTCGGACTCGTGGGTCTACGGCCTGCTGCGGCGCGACTGGGATGCCCGGAGCGCTGCAGTGGGGGCCGCCGTCTGACCGCCTGTCAACGGGTGAAGAGCCCGCCGAGCCATCCTGGTGAGCCCTCCAGGTAGTCCTTCATGTTCGTGCCGCGCTCGTGCCTGGTCAGAGTGATGCGCGTGCGGCGGGCGATGCGGGTGAGCTCGCCGCAGACCTCGTCGACGTCATCCGGCTCGTGCAGCCAGAGATCGGCGAGGGCGTACCCGTAGTCGAGCGCGCGGTCCGCGTGCAGGCTGCGAGATCGTCCAGCCCGCGCCAGGAGACCGGGGAAGTCGCGCGGGATGAACACGATCCGAGTGCGGGAGTGATGCGGGAAGTAGGTCAGGTTGATCACGGCGCGCGGCTGGATGATCGCACGTTCCCGACGCTGACCGAACACCGCGCCGGCTCGCGTGTCCTGGATGACCATGATCTCGGCGATGTCATCCCAGTCGATCGCCAGCCCGCCGCGCACGGTGACGCCCGAGTCCGTGACCGCCAGGTCGATCGCATCGGCCTCGCGCCTGGTGAGCAGCGGGAGGGCGAAGACCGCGAGCGAGATCCCGGCGACCAGGAAGATCGCTGAGATCGACGGCACGAGGATCAGCAGCCCGAGGTTGTCGTCGGTGAAGATCACCTCGCCGAGCGGGGTGAGGTTCGAGGGTGCTCGCCAGTCCCAGGACCGGACCGATGGCGGGCCGAACAGCAGCTGCTGCAGTTCGTTCAGGTAGGCCAGCAGACAGTAGCCGATGAAGACCGCCGTGGGCAGGCCGAGCACCAGGAAGGCCGCCGTACGCTGGAGCAGCAGGCCCTGGGCGCGCCGGTTCGAGAGCAGCGCGTCGGCCGGTAGGGGAGCCGGTGCGGTGTTCCCGTCCCGGTCGCCGCCACGGACCCGCCGGAACAGCTTCGCCGCCCGCAGGCGGTCGAGCATCGGGGCGGTGAACATGAACAACCCGATCCACACGCACGCGATGATGCACGGGATCAGGAACGCGCACAGGATGATTCCGGCGAAGACGTTCTCGATCTCCTCGAAGCCCATGAAGATCGCCCAGACGAGGACGCCCGCGAGCATCAGCGAGGCGAGTTTGGCCGCGAACAGGCCGATGGCCTCGGCGACGTAGTAGCCGGAGGCCTTGGTCAGATAACGGACGAGAGCGTTTCGGGGATCGTCGACGGGCGCGTGCTGCGGGGAGGAAGTCAGGAGTCTGTCGCTTTCATCGGGTACATGCTCTCCCAGCCTAACGAGCCGCCTGGGACGACCCGGCAGAGGCAAGTAGGGTTGTTCAGGCACATCCCGAACGGCACCAGGAGGAGCACCCGTGGCAGAGAACAGCATCTTCGAGGCGGACGGCCGCTCTGTCTCCTACGTCGACGAGGGCCCCGGTCCGGTCGCGCTGGTCCTCATCCCGGGTGTCGGCATGGACGGCGGAGCCCTCGGCTCGGTCGGGCACTACCTCGCCGAGGAGGCCGGCTTCCGCGTGCTGCGCGTGGGCGCCCGCTCCGAGGACAGCACCGTGGCGGAGCGCGTCGAGGACGCGCTCGCGGTGATGGACCACGTCGGACTCGAGGACGCCTGGATCGGCGGCCACGGCGCCGGTGGCACCGTGGCGCGCGCCTTCGCCGGCGAGCACACCGATCGTGTGAACGGCCTGCTGCTGCTCGGCGTCGAGGAGGACGAGACCCCGCTCGCCCCCGCCATCCCGATCCTCATCATCCAGGGCACCGAGGACGTCGTCACCCCGCCGGCGAACGGCGTCGCCCTGCAGGCGACGGCCACCGATCGCGCCAGCATCACCAGCATCCAGGGCGCCGACCACTTCTTCCCGATGACGCACCCGATCGAGACCGCCGTCGTCATCGAGGAATATCTCGACTGGGACTGACGGTCAGGATGTTCGCCCCGGCGCGGTGATCCGCGCGTAGCTGATCGTGCCGATCGCGAGGCCGACGCCCCAGATCAGATACGCGGGAACCGAGACCCAGAAGAACGCCTCGGGCAGGTCCAGGCCGCCCGAAGGCGGGAAGGGGTTGCGTCCGTGCATCCGCTCGACGACCATCTGCACGGTCATCATGCCGAAATAGGCGATCATCGTGACGCTCAGGATGCCGCCGCAGCTGATGAGCAGCATCCTCGGCACCCTGCGCCCGCGCAGCCACGGCACCCAGCCGGGCCAGATCCGACCCCAGCGGTGCACGAGGGCGAGCGGCAGCAGGATGCCGGCGAGAAGGAATCCGATCTCGAACAGGACGGATGCCGGTGTCGCGGCGAACGGCGTCCGGTCCATGCCCACGAACAGCTGCGCACCCAGGCGGGTCAGGCACGCAGCCACCGCCGCGTAGCCTGCCGCGACCACCCACGCGGGTGTGCGGGCGGGGCGCCGCCGAGCGACGCTCGCGGGCCTGGTCACGCTCCAGAACCGCCAGGTGTGCGCGGCGGTGAGTGCCGCAGCCACGACGCAGGCCGTCCTGATCAGGGTTCCCAGGGGGAAGAACACCACGCCGAGACCCGGCAGGATGCCGCCGACGAGGTCGAGCAGGATCAGTGCGGCCGAGACCATCATCGAGGCGGCGGCGAGGGCACCCGCCACGACGGCCGACCAGCGCAGCACGGCCGCTGGACGGTGAGCCGCCGCGGCCTGCACGGCGACAGCCGCGAACGCGAGCATCGGCATCGCGACGCTCGACCACCCCGTGACGACGAGCAGATCCGACCCCACGGCGGAGAGCGGCATCCGAGGGTCCACGACCACGAGCACGGCCCGTGCGATGGCGTAGCCGGCCAGCCAGAGCAGCGTCAGCATGGTGAGCGGCCTGGCCACTCGGGGTGCAGTCGCCGGCGAGGGCGTCACGGGGGAGCGTTCTGCGATCTCGGTCATGCTCACAGCCAAGCCCGGTGCGTGCCGCGGCGGATCACCCGGGCGGGTGAACCGGATGCTCCGCACGGGTGAGATCAGACGGCCGGCGTCACGCGTACGCGGATGCTCTTCATCAGCGGCTGGTCGCTCTGCACGCTGAAGTCGGCCGCGCCGATCAGCACGTTCAGCTCTGGCATGTACCCGGCGGCACTGCCGCGCGGCATGTCGTACTCCAACGCCCGGAAGCCGCGCACTGTGCGCTGCGATCCGTCCTTCGAGGTGGAGACGATGTCGACCAGGGCACCCTCGGCGAGGCCGCGAGCGCGCATGTCGCGTCGGTTCATCAGGATCAGCTCGCGGATGTTCTTGACCCCGCGATAACGGTCGTCGTTCGAGTAGATCGTGGTGTTCCACTGGTCGTGAGACCGCATGGTCTGCAGGACAAGCACGTCGGCGTCCTCCGGGATGACGTCCGGCAGCGGCGCGTGCGAGAACTCGGCCTTGCCCGACGGCGTGCGGAAGTCTCGTTCCCGGGCGGGCTGCGGGATGCGGAATCCGTACGGCTGCCGGACCAGCTCGTTGAAGCCCTCGAACCCAGGCAGTACCTGCGCCATCACGTCGCGGATGGTGTCGTAGTCCGCGACGTATCCCTCCCACGGCGTGCTGCTCTCGGGCATCGTCGCCCGCGCGATGCCGGCGATGATCGCCGGCTCGCTGAGCAGCTGGGGCGAGGCGGGCCGGCGCGCGCCGACCGACAGCTGCACCGAGCTCATCGCATCCTCGGTGGAGATGCCCTGTGCACCGGTGCGCTGCTCATCCTTCTCGGTGCGGCCCAGGCACGGCAGGATCAACGCCTTCGTGCCGTGGACGAGATGGCTCCGGTTGAGCTTGGTGCTCACGTGCACGGTGAGGTTGCACTGTCGCAGGCCGGCTGCGGTGAACGGCGTGTCCGGAGCCGCGCGCACGAAGTTGCCGCCCATGCCGACGAACACCTTCACCGCGCCGGCGTGCATCGCGGCCACCGTGTGCACCGTGTCGAGTCCGCGCCCGCGCGGCGAGCGGATGCCGCAGACCTCGTCGAGTCGCTCCAGGAACGCCTCGGTGGGGTTGTGGTTGATGCCGCAGGTGCGGTTGCCCTGCACGTTGCTGTGCCCGCGCACGGGTGAGGGACCGGTGCCCGGCCGGCCGATGTTGCCGCGCAGCATCAGCAGGTTCACGATCTCGCGCACGGTGTCGACGCCGTGCTCGTGCTGACTGACGCCGAGGCACCAGCTGATCACCGTGCGCTCGGATGCGAGATAGATGCCGGCCGCGCGACGGATGTCGCTCTCGGTCAGCCCGGACTGCTCCACCAGTTCGCCCCAGGTCGTCTCCTCGACGATGGCCCGATACTCCTCGAGTCCGGACGTGTACATCTCGAGGAAGGCGACGTCGAGCACACCCGGGTCGTCGCGTGCGACCTCGAAGACGACCTTGGCCATCCCGCGGATCAGCGCCAGGTCGCCGCCTGGGCGCACCTGAAGGCTGTCGGTGCTGGTCCCGGTGGTCTTGAACCTCGCCATGTCGAGGATCTCGTGCGGGACGATCGTGCGGGTGGAGGCGGCCTCGACGAGCGGGTTCACATGCACGACCTGCGCTCCGCGGTCGACCGCTTCGGCGAGCGAGGTGAGCATGCGAGGGGCGTTGGACGCGGCGTTGACGCCGAGCACGAACAGGGCGTCGCACTGCTCCCAGTCCTCCAGGTCGGCGGTGCCCTTGCCGGTCGCGATCGAGGCCGTGAGCGCACGCCCGGACGCCTCATGGCACATGTTCGAGCAGTCCGGCAGGTTGTTCGTGCCGTACTCGCGCACCATGAGCTGGTAGAGGAAGGACGCCTCGTTGCTGAGCCGTCCTGAGGTGTAGAACGTCGCCTGGTCGGGGCTCTCGAGCGCCCGCAGCTCCGCGCCGATCAGAGCGAACGCCTCGTGCCACCGGATCGGCACGTAGCGGTCGGTCTCGGCGTCGTAGACCATGGGCTCGGTGAGACGGCCCTGGTCCTCGAGGGCGAAGTCGGTCCACTCCGCGAGCTCGGTCACCGTGTGCGCGGCGAAGAACTTGCGATCCACGCGCTTGCGCGTCATCTCCCATGTGACGTGCTTGATTCCGTTCTCGCAGATGTCCAGTCGTACGCCCTTGTCGTCCGGCCAGGCGCAGCCCGGGCAGTCGAAACCGCGGGTGGGGTGGTTCATGATGAACATCGCCCTCGTGCCCAGCACCGGCTGCTGCTGTCGCACCAGCACCTCGCCCACCGAGAGCGCGGCCCCCCAGCCCGCGGCCGGATGCCGATACGGCGAGCTCGACCAGGACCGGTCGGTGGCGGGGCCGAAGCCGCCCTGTCGCGGTCGATCGGGCATCAGTCCGAGCGCGGTGCCGCTGCTCTGCTCGCCGCCGCCAGGGGCTCCCGGTGCCGTGTCCGTCATCATCGCCGTCCTTCCGTCACGCTCGACCCTACGCCCGGTTCGGCGTCGCACCCAGGGCCGCACCGAGGTCGTGACGGAGTGGCACACTGTGGAGGGGACGAGGAGGCGCGATGACGGTGAAGGTGCAGGTGCGGCGGATCTACGACGACCCGGAACCCACGGACGGCAAGCGGGTGCTGGTCGATCGGCTCTGGCCCCGCGGGATCAGCAAGGAGCGCGCAGAGCTCGACGACTGGTGCAAGGACGTCGCGCCTTCGACCGAGCTGCGCAAATGGTACGCGCACGATCCTGCGAAGTTCGAGGAGTTCGCGAGGCGCTACCGCACCGAGCTCGACGACCCGGAGCACGCGGAGGCGCTGGCATCGCTGCGCGCGCTCGCCGCGGAGGGGACGCTCACACTGCTGACGGCCTCGAAGCGTGACGACATCAGTGAGGCGACCGTGCTGCAGCAGGTGCTCGACGGGGCCGAGGCATGAGCGGCGGACCTCAGCAGATCGATGCACCGCTGAGCAGGGCGACGGTGTTCCTCGTGCTCACCGTGACGGACGGCGACGGTGCGATGGACACCGTCCGCGACGCCGTCACGGGCATCGACGATCTGCTCAAGACCGTCGGTTTCCGCGATCCCTCGGCGCTGCTGTCCTGCACGGTCGGGATCGGCAGTGACATCTGGGCGCAGTTGACCGGTCGGCCGCATCCGGCGGAATTGCATCCGTTCCGCGAGATCAGGGGCGAGAAGCACACCGCCGTCGCCACGCCGGGCGATCTGCTGTTCCACATCCGCGCCGACCGCGCCGACCTGTGCGTCGAGTTCGAGCGCCTGCTGCTCGACCAGCTGGGCGACGCGGTCCGCGCCGTCGACGAGGTGTCCGGCTTCCGCTACTTCGACGCCCGCGATCTGCTCGGCTTCATCGACGGCACCGCCAATCCGGTCGGTCCCGGCCTGCCGGAGTCGACGCTGATCGGCGACGAGGATCCGGCGTACCGCGGTGGCAGTTATGTGGTCGTGCAGAAGTACACGCATCCGCTGTCGCTCTGGCAGGCGCTGAGCACCGAGCAGCAGGAGGCGATCATGGGTCGGCGCAAGGCCGACAACGTCGAGCTGCCGGATGCCGCGGCCGACGCCCAGAAGGCGCACAAGACCCTCGCCACGATCGAGGACGAGGACGGAGAGCACGACATCCTGCGGGACAACATGCCGTTCGCGCGCCCGGCGCACGGCGAGTACGGCACTTACTTCATCGGGTACACCCGCCGGCTGTGGGTGCTGGAGCGGATGCTGGAGCGCATGTTCATCGGCGATCCGCCCGGGCTGCACGACAGACTGCTCGATTTCTCGACCCCGCTCACCGGAACGACGTTCTTCGCGCCGTCGGCGGAGCTGCTCGCCGCTCTGGGCGACGATCCGGCGCAGGGGTAGCCTCGGACGATGGGACGGATCACCACGAGACGCTCGGTGCTGAGGGTCGCGCTGGACACGGGGACGCGGCGTCGTGCCGACACGCTCGCCGTCGAGGAGCCGCTCGAGATCCGCGTCGCCGGTGCACCACTCGCCGTCACCATGCGCACCCCTGGGCACGATGTGGAGCTCGCCGCGGGGTTCCTCGTGTCGGAGGGGATCATCGCCCAAGGCTCCGAGTTCCGCTCGGCGATCCACTGCGGCGGGCCGGGCACCGGCGGTGCGGAGAACACCTACAACGTGCTCGACGTCGCGCTGGCGCCCTGGATCACCCCGCCGTCGGGGGAACAGGCCCGCGCGTTCTACACGACGAGCTCCTGCGGGGTGTGCGGCAAGGCCAGCATCGATCAGATCGCGACGATGTCGCGCTACGACGTGGCATCCGACGACGCGGCCGTAGACGCCGAGACGCTCGCCGCCCTCCCCGATCTGCTGCGCGCGCAGCAGGAGGCATTCGACAAGACCGGCGGGCTGCACGCCGCCGCGCTCTTCGACGCCGCGACCGGTGAGATGCTGGTGCTCCGCGAGGACGTCGGGCGGCACAACGCCGTCGACAAGGTGATCGGCTGGGCGGTGCTGAACGACCGGCTGCCGCTGAGCGGCACGGTGCTGCAGGTCTCCGGCCGGGCGAGCTTCGAGCTCGCGCAGAAGGCCGTGATGGCCGGCATCCCGATCCTCGCCGCCGTGTCGGCACCGTCCTCGCTCGCCGCGGAGCTCGCCGAGGAGCGCGGTCTGACCCTGGTCGGGTTCCTGCGCGAGCGGACGATGAACGTGTACTCGCATCCGGCACGCGTGCGGGTGGACGAGCCTCACACCACCAGCACGACGACCGCCAGCACGAGGTAGATCCCCGCGGTCACGAACGCGAGCCGGTTCCGGATGCTGGCGGAGCCGCGCAGACGCACGGTCAGTCGTCCGGCGAGCACCGCATAGGTGCTGTAACACGTCACGGCGATGAGCATGTACAGCAGTCCCAGCACTCCCAGCTGCAGCGCGGAGGGCCCGCGCTCGGGGCGGACGAACTGCGGCAGGAAGGCGATGAAGAACAGCGCCGTCTTCGGGTTGAGGACATCGACCAGGAGCCCGTCCAGGAACAGGCGCCCGCGCTGCGGGACCGCGATCGTGCCGTCGTCATGCTGCTCGGCGCTTCGTGCCCGGAGCGTGTGCACGGCGAGCCAGGCAAGGTATCCGGCCCCGGCCCAGCCGACGATCTCCAGCCCCATGGGCACGAGCGCGATCAGCGCCGCGACCCCCGCCGCGGCCATCCCGGTGTGCACGACCACGCCCGTGCCCAGCCCCATCATCGAGAACAGTCCGGCCGCCGTACCGTGCTGCGCGCTGCGCGCGACGACATAGGCGACGGACGGTCCTGGGACCCCGGCGATCAGCAATGACGTGCCGGCGAACGCCAGCAGCATCTCCACACTCGGCATACGACCCATCCCCCCGGTACCGGTGGTGCATCCCCCGATGCCGACCTATGATGATGGCTTCCGGTTTCACGGCACTTTCCGTCCCCTTGCAGCGGGATGTGCCGGGAGACCTGCTTTCGGGGGGAAGCGTGAGATTCGAGACCCTCGGTCCATTGCGCGTCGACTGCGACGGGGCCGATGTCACACCACCGGGACGGGTACAGCGACTCGTGCTGGCGACGCTCCTGCTGCGCGTGAACAGGTCCGTTCCTGTCGATGCGCTCGCCGACGGCGTGTGGCCGGACAGTCCCGCGGGGCGGGCGCAGTCGCGCCTGCAGCTGGCCGTGCACCGCATTCGCGGACGTCTCGACGACCCGGCGCGGCTCACTCTGGAACCGGGCGGCTATCGGCTGCAGGTCGCGGAGGACGAGTCGGATGTCGCCGCGTTCGATCGGCTCACCGCGCGCCTGCGCGGCGAGCGGATGCCGCCGGACGAGGTCGTGCAGGTCACCTCACAGGCGCTCGGGCTGTGGCGGGGCGAACCGCTGGAGGATGTCGCTGAACTCGGCGACGCCGCGGAGGTGCTGCGCTGGAGCGACCGTCGGCGTTGGGTCATCCAGCTCTGGTGCGAGGCGCAACTGCTGTGCGGGCGGAACGCCGAGGTGATCGATCGCGCGGCGACGGATCTCGACCGTGAGCCGCTGCACGAGCCGTTCGCCGCCCTGCTCATGCGCGCGCTGTACGCGGCCGGCCGCCCTGCGGACGCGCTCGCCGTCTACGAGCGCACCCGCGTGGCACTGCGCGACGAGCTGGGTCTGGACCCGGGTCCCGCGCTCCGGAAGGCGCAGGCGCAGGCGCTCGGAGATGGGCCGGTGGACGTCGTACTGGCCGCACCCGCCGAACTGCCGCCACAGGTGCCGCTCGTCGGGCGACAGGAGCTGATCGGCCTGATCGGGGAGCCCGGCCCGTCGGCGCCACGCGTGGTCACGGGGATGGCGGGTGTCGGCAAGACCGCGCTGGCGATCGCGTGGGCCCACCGGCACTGCGCGGCGTTCCCTGACGGTCAGCTCTTCATCGACCTGCGCGGGTACAGCGACGACGCACCGGTGGCAGCGGAGGACGCGCTGGCATCCCTTCTGGCCTCCCTCGGCTACCTGCCGGAGCGGATACCCTCCGATCTCCACGCCCGCGCTGCACTCTGGCGCAGCCTCGCCGCCGCCCGACGGATGCTGGTGCTGCTCGACAACGCCCGCGAGACCGAGCAGGTGCGACCGCTGCTCGTCGGCAGCGGCGCGAGCACCGTCATCATCACCAGCAGGAACGCGCTGCCCGGTCTGGTGGCGCGCGACGGCGCGCGTGTGGTTCCCGTGCCGCCGCTGACACCGACGGACGCCGTCTCGCTGCTCCGAGAGCTGATCGGCCCGATCCCCGTCGAGGACGGCGATGCGGTGCGCGAGCTGGCACGGGTGTGCGGCGAGCTGCCACTGGCGCTGCGGATCGCCGCTCAGCGGATCGCCGAGCAGGACGGACGGGGCCCGGCGGAACTTCTCGCCGAGCTGTGCGACGAGCGCGACCGTCTCGACCTGCTCGACGCCGACGACGGCCCCACGACCGACATCCGTGCGGAGCTCTCCTGGTCGTACGCCGCGCTGAAGCCCGAGGCCGCCCAGGTCTTCCGGATGCTGGGACTGCTGCCCCGCACCGAGATCGACCTCTCTGCGCTCGCCGCGCTCTGCGATCTGCCGGAGCGCGTGGTGCGCCGCCACGCGGAGGCGCTCGTCAGGCTGCACCTCGCGCATCGCTCCGAGGCGGGGCTGTACTCGCAGGACGACCTGCTGCGGGCCTACGCGGCGGAGTGCGCGGCCGAGCACGACGGGCCGGGCGCATCCGCCGCTGCGCGGGCGCGCCTGCTGTCGTTCCACGCCCTCGGCCGGGCCGGGGCGAGGGCGGACATCGCGTGGGGAGCGCGCGGCGGGACCCTGCTCTGACGGGCCTGTGGCACGGACGCACGGAACCGCCGCCTCCGCGAAGGGGGCGGCGGTTCCGGTGATACGTTCAGGCCGGCTGCGGCAGGAGGGTGAAGGACACCGCTCCCTGCTCGTCGACCCCGGCATCGAGCACCTTGTCGGTGAGTGCCTCGGAGGCCTCGTGCTCGAGGAACACGCGGGTACCCTCCGAGTCGACGATGTCGTCGCCGGGTTCCGGCGCCGGCGCGACCGACACCATGAAACGGGGCTCCTCGGTCGTGCCGGATTCTGTGGGGTGGATGCGCAGACCGGCTCCGGGATCGGTGGTCTGGCGGGTGACGAGGGTCGTCACGATCGTGCTGGCGTTCTCGGTCAGGGTGAGCATGGCGCTCTCCTTCCGGTTGGCGTCACCGCACCGTCCGGCGCGGTGTCCCGGCCACGTTTCCGCACTCGGCCCGCATCCTCAACCGCACAGCGCGGACTCTGACGAGATTCACACCGGAGGGCGGAGGCAGCGCGTACGATGCCCGCGATCCGCCCGTTCCGCACCGACGTCTGTCGGCCGTCGGAACCGGATGGCAGGATGGGCCGCATGCCCGAATCCCCCGAGGTGCAGGCCCTGGCAGAACAGCTCGACGAGCGGATGGCCGGCCACGCGATCGCGTCGGTCGACGCCGTCGAACGACGGATCGTGAAGACCAGGGATCGGCCGCCTTCATCCGTCGTCGGTGCGCGCATCGACGGCGTGCGGCGCTTCGGCAAGTACCTCGGGTTCGACCTGGGCGGGCAGTGGCTGGTGCTGAGTTTCGGTCGGAACGGCTGGATCCGCTGGCGACCAGGTGGTACGCCGGATCCGGATGCCGCCGGTTACGCCGTCGCCGCGGTCAGGCTCGACGACGGCGCGCTGATGGAGATCGCGGAGACCGGGGACTTCCTCGCCGTCGCGGTCTGGGTGGTGGACGCACCGGAGGATGTCGCGGGGATCGCCGACCTCGGCCCCGACCCGATCTCCCCGGACTTCGCGCCGGCCGATCTCGAACGCGCGATGGGGACCAGGAGGAAGCAGATCAAGGCGCTGCTGCAGGAGCAGCGCTCTGTCGCCGGCATCGGCAACGCGTACTCGGACGAGATCCTGCACCGGGCTCGGCTGTCGCCGACGGTGCATGCCGTGGCGCTCACGGTGGAGGAGAGAGTGCGGCTGTACCAGGCGACCGTCGACATCATGCGCGGCGCGGTCGCCGACCGCCGGGGAGTGCCCGCCGACAGCCTCAAGCGCACCAAGGTCGCCGCGATGGCCGTGCATGGCAGAGCGGGGGAGTCCTGCCCGGTGTGCGGCGACACCATCGTCGATCACACGTTCGGCGGCGCCTCGGCACAGCTCTGCCCGACGTGTCAGCCGTCGCGGGCGTCCTGATTCGGAGGGTCGCCCTTCAGCTTCATCGGCAGCGCGACCCAGAGGACGAGCACGACGATCACGCCGATGATCGCCGCCACGACCGCGACGGTCCGGTTCAGCGTGACATCGAGGATCAGCGCCGTCACTCCGACGGTGACCGCGCCGATGACGACGAGGTCGGCCTTGACCAGGCGGTTGGCGACCCGCACGAGCTCCGGCTTCCGGTGCTTCTGGAAGAGCAGTCGGTGCAGGCCCACCGGCGCCAGGGCCAGCACGGTCGCCGTCGCCGCGCCCACGACGAGGGCGACGTACAGCGTGCGCTGCACCTCGTCGAGTTCGGAGAACCGCGGCTGGAAGGCGACGGCGAGCAGGAACCCGGTCAGGATCTGCGTACCGGTCTGCATAACGCGAAGCTCCTGCATGAGCTCGTCCCAGTTGCGATCGGCGCGATGCTCCGGGGTCTCGTCGCGGCCGGGAGCGGGGCCGCCCGCCGTCATCGCGCGGCTCGCAGCGCCGTTGCGATCGCCGGGTCGAGTCCCGGCACCTCGTCGGTCGGCACGGCCAGGGCGAGCAGGGCCCGGCTGAAGTAGTTCCGCGCTGCGGCCGCCAGAGTGATGTCGACGATCTGGCGATCGATGAAGCCGGCATCGCGCAGAGCCTGCGTGTCGGCATCCGTCATCGACGCGGGGTCGGTCGAAAGTCGTTCGGCGTACCGGATCACGGCCTGCTCCGCCTCGGAGAACCCGCTGTCGTCGCCGTGGGCGAAGTCGGTGAGGCCGGACTCGTCCACCACCCCGGCGCGCAGCGCCTTGCGACCGTGAGCGAGCAGGCAGTGCGGCGAGCCGATCGCCCGGGCTGCGCCGAGCGTCGCCGCCTCGTAGACGCCGATGCCGATCGAGGGCACGACGGCGCGGATCAGCGCCTCGAAGGCCGTGTACGCCTCGGGGTTCGTGGCCATCGCCGCGGTGTGCCCGAAGACGAAGCCGTCGGAGTCGATGTCGCCCGCATACATCTCGGCCACTTTGCCGGTTGCGCCCTCGGCGGCGGGAGGAGTGATGATCATGCCCGGCACGGTACTCGTGGTGGGCGGCGAACGGAAGGGTCTGGACGGGCGACTCACCAGCGGTTGTGGACGTCCTCCGCCCAGCCCGTGATCCCGGCGACCGGGATCCATTCGCCGGCGTCGGTGCGCACCCGCCCTTCGTAGTGCCCGAAGCACTGATGGGTCACCGAACCGACCAGCACCAGTTGCGTCCTGGCAGCACGTACGTGGAACGACGTGAACCTCAGCTCCATGCGGTCGCCTGTGACCCGCCACGGTGCGGACCAGTCCTCGGGATCGAAGTCCCACTCCAGCGCTCCCGCCACCTTGTGCACCCGGCCGTCGAGGGTGAACGCGTTCTGCGAGACGCCGTGCCGCACCGCGAGCGGACCGCCGCCGCCCAGCTGCAGGCCGATGCGCCGCCCGTCGGTCATCCCTGCGCCGGCGCCCCAGTTCCAGTGAGTGCGATAGGGCAGGCGGCCGCGCAGGTGGTCGAGCACCGCCCAGGACGCCCCGGCCGGGACCTCGTGCACGATCCCGTCCACGGTGATCGTGCCGTGGGCCGGCCGGTCGACGTCTTTGACGGTGAACTCCGCCAGGAAGGGACTGAACGGCGCGGCGGTGCCCATCGCCTCGTGCTCGGGTGGGCGGGTCGCGACGATGTCGACCTGCACGCGCGGGGAGCGGGCCACCAGGAGCGTGCCGTCGGCGTCGTCCGCGAACTCCAGCGATACCCGGCGCCCGTTCGATGTCGCCGAGCCGCGCCCGATCGTGCCCGGCAGCTGCACGCCGCGCGACAGCGCGCCGATCTCGAAGACGTCGATCTCCTCTTTCGTGGCCCTGTCGAGCAGCCACACCTGGCGCACGTTCGCATAGTCCAGCGCGCCGATCGTCATCGCGATGATGTGCGTCGGCGTCGTGACCGCCCAGTACTCCCAGCGCTTGGTGCGTCCCCATCCCCGCGGGCTCCTGCCCACGGCATCCGTGTCGATCAGCGGAGTGCGCGTCCAGCCGATCGCATCCGGGTTCTGCAGCCCCTGCGCAGTGAGCAGCGCGACCGGCGCGACGATCTCTCGGTCGACGGCGGTCATCGCACACTCCGGATGGGGATCACGGTGAGGGCGCCGAGCACGGCGAAGACCATGCCGGCGACGAACACTGCCGTGTACCCGCCGCTGAGCAGGATCAGCACGCCCACCAGCGCCGGCGTGAAAGCCTGCGGCAGCGCGGTCGCGATGTTCAGGATGCCGAGGTCCTTCGCCGCCTGGTCGGCCGCCGGGAGCACCTCGTTCATCAGCGCGGTGTCGACGCTCATGTAGATGCCGTAGCCGACGCCGAACACGGCGGCCAGGGCGAACATGCCGCCGACCGACGGCGCGAGCAGGGGGATCACGAGAGAGACGGCCATGATGACGGACGCCAGGAGGACGAATGCCTTCCGTCGCCCCGTGCGATCCGAGAGCCTGCCGACGAAGTAGGTCGTCAGCAGGGCTCCGACGAGCATCACCGCGGTGATCGGCGTGCTCATCGCCGTGGATTCGGAGTTCGAGAGCCCGACGTAGTCGCGCAGGATGTACAACAGGTATGACTGCACGCTCTGGTAGGCGAGGATCAGGAAGAACCGGCCGGCGAACGCCCACCAGAAGTCGGGGAACCGCTTCGGGTCGACCCAGAAACTCGCGAGGAACGATCGCCAGGAGAAGGGCTCGCGCTCCAGGTCGCGTGAGGAGAAGTCGCGGTTGAACACGACGAACAGCAGGCACACGATCATGAATCCCACGCCGAACGCGGCGTAGCCGATCCCGATGCTGTTCACCGCGATGCCGGCCAGCGCCACGCCTGCGCCCATCCCCACGAAGATGCCGAGCGCCACCACGGCGCTCGCGACGCCGAGGCGCTCCTTCACGAAGTGGTCGGGGACGACGGCCGAGCCGACGGTGGCCACCGAGTTCACGCACAGCATCATCAGCACCCAGTACAGGCAGAGCACCCAGATGCTGGTGGCCCCGGCGAGCAGCACGGTGAACAGCGCGCCCGTGGCGCCGCCCACGATGATCCACGGTGCGCGTCGTCCGAGTCTGCTACGGGTGCGATCGGAGAGTGCGCCGATCAGCGGATGGATGATGATGGTCGCGATCGACGACGCCGTCATCACGATCGCGAGATTCGCGACTTTGTTCTCCTCATCGATCGCCGCGACCTGGTCGGGCACCAGGATGACGATGAATCCGGCATAGACCGTCAGGATCGCGGCGTTCAGCAGGAACAGCCACGTCAGCAGCCGGGTCTGCCGGACGACGCGGATTCCGGGAGCAACGGTGCTCACGGGACTCCTTTCGAGGCGCGCCATCGCGCCGGGACGGATGCCGCGCAAGGGCGTTCCGCGGCGGGTTCGGGTCATCTCACTGTATTGCGTGACGTGCCGTTGCGGAACGGCTTTCGGAGCCCCTATCCGCGGGCAGGCGTACCATCGAGGGATGACCACGCACGGCAGCACCACGGAATCCGCGCACGAGCAGCAGTCGCCGCTCGCGCCGCTGACGCTCATCGGCGCCGCGGATCCCTCCGCGGGCCTGTGCGTCGACGGCTACTGCGTCCTCCCCGGCGCGAAGCGCGAAGAGGACGCAGAGTAGCCGTCAGCGTCTGATCAGTGCCCGCCGTGAGCGGGTGCGTCGGTGCCGTCGTCCTCCGGCTTGCGGATCAGGAACGCACCGATGATCGTGACCGTCGCGATGACCGCGGCGATCGTGAACGCCACCCGTGATCCGGCCGCGACGGCCGCAGGCTCGGCGGGACCGCCGTTCACCGCGGCGACGGCGGTGAAGATGGCCATCATCACCGCGATGCCCGCCGCTCCCGCGACCTGCTGCACGGTGCCGATCACCGCGCTGCCGTAGGAGTAGAACTTCGGCGACAGCGAGGCGAGCGACGCCGTGAACAGCGGAGTGAACGACAGCGCGAGGCCGATCGAGAGCAGCGTCTGCGCGATGGCCACCACCCACACCGAGGTGCCGGTGCCGAGGGTCGTGTAGAACCACAGCATTGCGGAGGCGAGGATCGACCCGGGGATCAGCAGGATGCGGGTGCCGTGCGCGTCGTAGATGCGCCCGATCACCGGACCGAGCAGACCCATCGCGAGAGCGCCGGGAAGCATCACCAGACCGGCATCCGTCGGTGCGATCTCGAGGCCGTCCTGCAGGAACAGCGGGATGACCGTGATCGCGCCGAAGAACGCGAGCGAGAGCAGGAACATCTGCGCCATCGACAGCGAGAAGCCGCGGGAGGTGAAGATGCGCAGGTCGAGCAGGGCGTCGTCCTCGCGCTGCAGCACGACCTGACGGCGCAGGAACAGCCCGAGTCCGACCACGCCGACAGCCAGCGAGATCGCCAACGGCGCCCAGCTGACGCCAGAGCCGAGTCCGCCGATCTGGCTGAGGCCGAACACGAGGCCGCCGAAGCCGAACGCCGAGAGCACGACGGAGAGGACGTCGATCGGCGCGTGGGTGGTCTCGCCGACGTTCGTCAGCCAGCGCCAACCGATGAAGAGGGCGACCAGTGCGATCGGCAGCACGACGACGAAGATCGAGCGCCACGAGAAGTGGTCCAGCAGGAAGCCGGACAGCGTCGGCCCGATCGCCGGAGCCAGCGACATCACGACGCTCACCCGACCCATCATCCGGCCGCGGGAGGCGGCCGGGACCAGGTTCATCAGGGTCGTCATCAGCAGCGGCATCATGATCGCGGTGCCGGACGCCTGCACGATGCGCGCGCCCAGCAGCATCGGGAAGCCGATGGCGAGTGCGGCCAGCAGCGTGCCGATCGAGAACAGCGTCAGCGCCCCGATGAACATCTGCCGCGTGGTGAAACGGCGCAGCAGGAAGCCCGTGGTCGGGATGATGACGGCCATCGTCAGCATGAACGCGCTGGTGACCCACTGCGCGGCCAGCGGTGAGATGCGCAGATCCGTGATGAGGTGCGGGATCGCCATGTTCATCGTGGTCTCGTTGAGGATCGCGACGAAGGCGGCGGTGAGCAGCACCCAGATGACCGCCATGTCCTTGCGCGGGATCACCTCGTTCGAGGCGGTGGGCACGGAGCCGGTGTCGACAGCAGACATGAGGTTCCTCCGTGAAGGCGCAAAGAGATGGATGCGGAAAGCTGAACACCTCCGCGAGAGTTGTTCAGCGTAACGGATGCCGGCGACATTCCATTCCCTTCACGGCGACATCCGCCTGAACCGGTTCCCCGTCGCGGCCGGCAGTACGCTGATCCGATGAGCATGCGCGGTGGTGGTGGAGGCGGTCGCGGTGGCGGATTCCGCGGTGTCGACGTCGAGGCGCAACGCCGGCTGAACGCCGAGGCGCCGAAGATCGAAGGCCTCGGCAGGCGCGTCGTCACGCTGTTCGCGCCCTATCGCTGGCGCATCCTGATCACCGGCATCCTCGTCGTGCTGCTCGCCGCGATCGGTGTGATCCCGCCGCTGCTCGTGCAGCGCATCTTCGACGACGCGCTGTTCCCCGCAGACGCCGGCGGACCGGTGATCCCGCTGCTCACCTGGCTGGTGGCGGCGATGATCGGCCTGTACCTGCTGTCTGCCGCGCTCGGCGTGGTGCAGACCTGGCTGACATCGACCGTGGGGAACGCCGTGACCGGCGACCTGCGCGTGCGCCTCTTCGACCACCTGCAGGCGATGGAACTCGGCTTCTTCACGCGCACCAAGACCGGCGTCATCCAGTCGCGACTGCAGAACGACGTCGGCGGCGTGGCCGGCGTGCTGACGAACACCGTCAGCAGCATCCTGGGCAACACCGTCACCGTGGTCGCCTCGCTGGTCGCGATGCTGATCATCGATGTGCGTCTGACGATCATCGCGATCATCGTGATGCCGATCCTCGTCATCATCCAGCGCCGGGTCGGGCAGGTGCGGGCGCGGATCGCCGGGCAGACCCAGGAGTCGCTGTCCGAGCTCACCAGCATCACGCAGGAGACGCTCAGCGTGTCCGGCATCCTGCTGTCGAAGTCGTTCAATCGGCAGCGCACCGAGTCGGAGCGCTACCAGGACGAGAACCGCAACCAGGTGCGGCTGCAGGTGCGCCAGGCGATGAGCGGCCAGCGGTTCTTCGCCGTCGTGCAGGTGCTGATGTCGTCGATCCCCGCGGTGATCTACCTCGTGGCGGGGCTCTTCGTCGCCGGCGGCAGCGGCGACATCACGGCCGGCGCGATCGTCGCGTTCACCACGGTGCAGGCCCGGCTGCTGATGCCGCTGATGGGCCTGATGCGCGTGGCGCTGGACGTGCAGACGTCGAAGGCGCTTTTCGCCCGCATCTTCGAGTACCTCGACATGGTGCCGCAGATCCAGGATGCTCCGGACGCGATCGACGCGGCGGACGCGCCCGGCCCGCGCGGACGGATCGTGTTCGACGACGTCGTGTTCCGCTACCCGGATGCCTCGGCCGAGGCGCGGCCCACGCTCGACGGCGTCTCGTTCACCGCCGAGCCCGGCACCCACGTCGCGTTCGTCGGGCCGAGCGGCGCGGGCAAGACGACGATCCTCTACCTCGCGCCGAGACTGTACGAGGTCTCCGGCGGAGCCGTGCGCTTCGCGGGGGAGGACGTACGCCGGCTGCGCCAGGAGTCGATCATCGACGACATCGGCATCGTGTCTCAGGAGACCTACCTGTTCCACGCGACGATCCGCGAGAACCTCAGCTACGCCAAGCCCGGCGCCACGGACGCCGAGATCGAGGCGGCCTGCCGCGCCGCGAACATCCACCACGTCATCAGTGGCTTCGAGCACGGCTACGACACGGTCGTGGGGGAGCGCGGCTACCGGCTCTCCGGTGGCGAGAAGCAGCGCATCGCGATCGCGCGCGTGCTGCTGAAGGACCCGCCCGTGCTGCTGCTCGACGAGGCGACCTCCGCGCTCGACACGGTGTCGGAGCGCGTCGTGCAGGAGGCACTGGACGCCGCGGCCCGGGGGCGCACCACTCTGACCATCGCGCATCGGCTCTCGACCGTGGTCGGCGCCGACGTCATCCACGTGGTCGAGGCGGGGCGGATCGTCGAGTCCGGCACGCACGCGGAACTGCTCGCCCGCGGCGGGCTCTACGCCTCCCTGGCGGCGGAGCAGCTCTCGACCGCGACCCGAGGGCTCGAAGAGGCCTGAGCGCCGCCGCGGGCATCGTCGGCGCCACGCACAGATCGACCCCCGGTATGCCCGGAGCGGATCGGACGGGGGAAGAGCGGGGGACGGACGCTGCGCCCTCGATCCGGTCAGTGCACCGAAAGTCCGCCGTCGACGAACAGGTGCTGTCCGGTGACGTAACCGGAGGACGACGATGCCAGGAACACGGCGGCACCGGCGAAGTCCTCCGGCAGGCCGTTGCGGCCGATCACCGTGCGGGCGGCGAGTTCGGCGACCTTCGCCGGATCCTGCTGCAGCCGCGCATTCAGCGGGGTGAGCACGAACCCGGGGACAAGCGCGTTGCTGGTCACTCCGGTGCCGCCCCAGGCCTCGGCTTCGGAGCGCACGAGCGACTCCACGGCCCCCTTCGAGACGCCGTACACGCCGCTCTGCACGAAAGCGCGATGCGCCTGCTGTGAGCTGATGTGGATGAGCCGGCCGAAGCCGCGCTCGGCCATGCCCGGGGCGAAGCGCTGGCCGAGCAGGAACGGCGCGAGCGCGTTCACGGTCATCGTGACGTCCCAGTCGTCCTGGGTGATCTCGGCGAAGGGCGGGCGGATGTTGATGCCCGCCGAGTGCACGACGATGTCGGGCTGGCCGAAAGGACCGGAGGCGGCGTCGGCGACGGCGCTGATTCCCTCGCGGGTGCTCAGATCGCCGGGAAGGCCTGCAGCGCGGCATCCGCTCTCGGTGAGCTCGCGAACAGTCTCAGCGACCCGCTCCTCGCCGCGCGCCACGATCACGACGGCTGCGCCGGCACGCGCGAGCGCGGTCGCGATGCCGCGGCCGATGCCGGACGAGCCGCCGGTGACGAGCGCGGTGCGTCCGGCGAGCGAGAAGAGGTCGGCGAGGTAGGAGTTCACCCGATCACGGTATCGGCTGTTCGCCCGTGCCCGGCTTCGGATGTCGCGGGCGACACTCTGCGCGATCCGTCAGCGTCGCCGGCGTGCCCTCCGCAGTGCGGGGTCACCAGTGCAGCGCCTCGGACAGCCCGGGGTCGGGGGAGGCCTGCGCGAACTCCGGCAGGGTGCGCAGCGTCGCGACGAACGCGTCGAGCTCGGCCCGGTAGCCCGGGTCGGGATGCGTGGCCGCTATGTGCGTCAGCGGAGGGACGTCCATGGCCAGGATGAGGTCGAGGCGGGCGACGACCGCGGCGGATGCCTCTGCGTCCTGCAGCACCCGGATGCCGCCGAGCAGAGCCGCGAGGTAGTCGCGCAGCACCGGCAGGCGATCCTTGCCCTGCGTGATCGAGGTGCCGTCCGCCCGCAGCCGCCAGTGCACGAGCACGTCGGGGACGACGTCGAAGGCGCGCGCCTCGACGTGCATCTGCTGGGCGACGATCTGGTCCTCGTAGGCGACCCCGACAGGGAAGCGGCGGTCGTCCCAGAAGCCGGTGCGGCTCACCTTCGACCAGGCGACGATGTTCGCGGATGCCGCGGGGTGGGCGTGGATCGTGGTGGACAGCCGCTCCGGATCGGTGGCGGCCGTTGTCCAGGGCTGCACGCGTCCGGGGCGGTAGTGGCCGTCTGCGAGGCGGAAGCGCACGTAGGCGCCGGCGGCGAAGTCGCTGCCCGTCTCGGTGAGCGTCGCGGTCATCCGCGCCAGTGCGCCGGGGGTGAGCTCGTCGTCGCCGTCGAGGAAGCCGAGGAAGGGCGTGTCGACGAGGTCGAGGCCGGCGTTGCGCGCGGCGCCGAGACCGCGGGTCGCGTCGTGCCGGACGAGCGTGAAGCGCGGATCGGATGCCGCGGCGGCGGCGAACACGTCGCCCGTGGCATCGACCGACCCGTCGTCGACGAGGATCGCGCGCCAGCGCGGCTCCGTCTGCGCACGGAGCGACTCGAGCGCCGCCGGCGCGTACGCCGCGATGTCTCGACCGGGCACGATCATGGTCACGAGCGCTTCGGGCACCCGCCGATTCTATCCGCGGGCCGCAGGTCCCCGGCGGGGTTCCGGATGTCGGCGGCGCGGCGTAGCCTGCCGCACATGTCTTCACTGACGAAGGAAAAGATCGATTGGCTGCTCGATTCCGACCCGTCGCTGCGATGGCAGGTCGAGCGTGATCTGCTCGGCGTCGGCGAGGACGTCTGGCAACGCACCAGGGCCAGGATCGCCACCGAGGGGTACGGCGCGACGATCCTCGCGCACCAGGATCCTGACGGGCAGTGGGCCGGCGGGGCGTACTTCCCGTCGAGGGAGCGCGACTACACAGGCCAGGGCATCGTCGAGCGCGACGAGGAGGGCCAGCCGTGGATCGCGACCACGTGGGCCCTGAAAGACCTGCGCGATCTGGGCCTGGACGCCGCCGTGCTCGAGGGCACCGCGCAGAAGCTCGCGGCGAACAGCACCTGGGAGTACGAGGACCTGCCCTACTGGCACGGCGAGGTCGATGTCTGCATCAACGGCTTCACGCTCGCCAGCGGTGCCTGGCTCGGAGCCGATGTCTCGCGCCTGGTCGCCTGGTTCCCCGAGCACCGGCTCGAGGACGGCGGCTGGAACTGCGAGGCGGAGGAGGGCGACTCGGTGCGTTCGTCATTCCATTCGACGCTCAATGCGCTCGTCGAGATGCTCAACTATCAGCGCATCACCGGCGATCTCGCGCTGCAGCAGACGCGTCGGGCGGGGGAGGAGTACCTGCTCGAACGCGGGCTGATGCGGCGATTGACCACCGGCGAAGTCGTCGGGCCGTGGGTCACGGACTTCATCGCACCGAGCCGATGGCAGTACAGCGCCCTCGCCGCGCTCGACCACTTCCGCGCGGCATCCGTGCTGGAGGGCACGGCTCCCGATCCGAGACTCGCCGAGGCCGTCGAGGTCGTGCGCGCCGCGCGGCAGCCCGACGGCACCTGGGTGCAGGGCGGGGTGCCGGGTGGAGCGATCTGGGTGGACGTCGACGTGCCGCAGGGCGAGCCCTCGAAATGGCTCACCCTGATCGGCTCCCGCGTGCTCGACTGGTGGGATGAGTCACGCCCCGGTCGCGGATCCTGAGCGAGGAGCGCAGCGACGAGACGAAGGGCGCTCAACGACCG
The DNA here is from genome assembly GCF_009758255.1 of Microbacterium sp. MAH-37. Lineage (GTDB taxonomy): Bacteria > Actinomycetota > Actinomycetes > Actinomycetales > Microbacteriaceae > Microbacterium. Next base: position 269,336 of record NZ_WSEN01000006.1, on the reverse strand, counting down.
GATGCAGCTGCGGCCGACTCCGCGACGAGGGCCGCGAGTGCGTCCGGCTGCTCCAGCGGCACCCTTCCGAACGTGAACCGCACTGACGTCTGAGCGACGACAGGGTCGATGCCGCAGGCAAGCAGCACGTGCGATGGCTCGTCGCTGCCGGCGGCGCAGGCGGATCCGCTCGACGAGACAACGCCCCGGCGCTCCAGCTCGAGCAGCACCGATTCGCCGCTGACGCCGGCGAAGGTGAAGCTCGCCACTCCGGGCAGACGGTGAATGGGATCCCCGGTGAGAGCCGCCTGCGGCACGAGCCGCAGCACCGCGGTGATGAACATCGCCGTCCGCTCGCGAACGACATCGGCGGCGTCCCCGCGCTCCGCCTCCGCGAGTTCCAGCGCCGTCGCGAGTCCGACTGCCGCGGCGACGTTCTCGGTGCCGGAGCGCCGTCCTCGCTCCTGGCCGCCGCCGTGCAGCAGCGGTTCCAACGGCACCCGCCCGCGCACGGCGAGCGCCCCGATGCCTTTCGGCGCTCCGAGCTTGTGCCCCGCGATCGAGATCGCGTCGGCGCCGAGACCGGCGAGCTCCAGCCATCCCGCGGACTGCACGGCATCAACGTGCAGAGGCACGCGCCTTTCAGATGGCGGACGATCCTGCACTCGGCGGTCGGTGTCGCCGCGGGGCGCCCGCCGTCCGCCATCCGCTCCGCCACCTGCAAGCAGCGCCGCGATCTCCGCGACATCCTGCACCGTCCCGATCTCGTTATTGGCGTGCCCGATCGACACCAGTGCGGTGTCCGGCCGCAGCGCCGCGGCTACAGCATCCGGCTCGACACGGCCGCTCGCCGAGACGGGCAGGAACGTGACCTCGACACCGTGGAAACGCTGCAGGTAGCCGGCGGACTCCAGGATCGACTCGTGCTCGATCGGTGTCGTGATCAGGTGGCGCCGGCCGGAGGCCAGCACGATCCCCTTCACCGCGAGGTTGTTCGCCTCGGTGCCGCCCGAGGTGAAGACGACGTCGCCGGGGCGCATGCCGAGTACGGCGGCCACCCGTCTCCTCGCGTCCTCCAGGGCGAGGGACGCGGCCTCACCGACGGTGTGGTGGCTGGACGGGTTGCCGAACACCCCGCCGAGATACGGCGCCATCGCCTCGAGCACTTCGCGGCGCACCGGCGAGGTCGCGGCATGATCGGCGTAGAACACGTCAGGAGATCCTGATGTCGAGTCCCAGATCCACCGCGCGCGCGGAGTGCGTGAGCGCGCCGACCGAGATCACCTGCACGCCCGATTCCGCGATCGCGCGGACCGTGTCGAGGTTCACCCCTCCGGATGCCTCTGCGACAGCACGTCCGCCGATCAGCGCGACGGCCTCGCGCAGCTGCGCCGGGGTTAAGTTGTCCAGCAGCACGGTGTCGGCGCCTCCGTCGAGCACGGCCTCGATCTGATCGATGCGGTCCACCTCGACCACGACGTGCGTGGTGTGCGGCAGTCGCTCACGCGCAGCCCGAAGGCCTGACACCAGATCACCGCCGTCGCGGGTGAGCAGGGCGAGGTGGTTGTCCTTGGCCATCACGGCGTCCGAGAGGGAGTGCCGGTGGTTGTGTCCGCCGCCGCTGACCACGGCGTGGCGCTCGAACGCGCGCAGGCCGGGGGTGGTCTTGCGGGTGTCTGCGATGCGCGCGCCGGTGCCGGCGACCTCGTCGACGTACGCGGCCGTGAGCGTGGCGACACCGCTCAACCGCTGCGTGAAGTTCAGCGCGACGCGCTCCGCGGTGAGGATTCCGCGGGCCGGGCCGGTCACCGTCGCCAGGACGTCCCCGGCCTCGAAGCGATCGCCGTCGGCGACGTGCAGATCCACCGTGATCGCCGGGTCGGTGAGGGCGAACGCCGTGGCGAACACCGCGCCGCCGGCGAGGACGCCGGGCTCGCGGGCGACGAGGTCGGCGACAGCTGCGGCATCCGCCGGGATCAGCGACGTGCTGGTGAGATCGCCCCACGGGGCGTCCTCCTCGAGGGCGGCGGAGACGACGCGCGTGAGGGTGGCGGGGGTGATCATCGGGCTCCGATCAGGGCGGGTTCGAGGAAGTGCGCGCCCACGGAGACGGGGCGTGCGAGCGCTGCGGCCGCCGTGGCCTCGGCGACGAGAAGCAGGTTCGCGTCCTCGTGCTCGGCGACGGTGATCGGCGGATGCTGCCGCTCCCGCCAGGCGCGGACGGTGCCGAGCGCGTGGGCGAGGCCCTCGGTCGTGCGCAGCAGCCCGACCTCGTCCCACATCAGCCGCTGCAGTGCGGCGCGGGTGAAGGGCTCCTCCGCGTCGCAGAACTCGTCGCTCTGCACGGTCGGGGACGACGGAATCTGCGTCCCGGAGGTCCATGGGCGACCCAGCGCCTCCACCGCCCGCGCGGCGAACACCGCGCCCTCGAGCAGCGAGTTGGACGCCAGGCGGTTCGCTCCGTGCACGCCGGTGCGCGCGACCTCGCCCACCGCGAACAGGCCGGGGACTGATGTGCGCCCGTCGACGTCGGTGGCGATGCCGCCCATCAGGTAGTGCTCCGCGGGCGTCACCGGGATCGGCTCGTGCGCCCAGTCCAGGCCGCGCTCGCGGACGACCCTGTCGATCGTCGGGAAGCGCTCCGCCAGCCGTGCGGCGCCCAGCGCGGTGGCGTCCAGTCGCACCGGTGCACCATCGGCGGCCTGCTGCCGCGCGATCGCCCTCGCGACGACGTCGCGCGGCGCGAGCTCGCCGTCGGGGTGCGCGTCGAACGCGAAGCGCCGGCCTGCCGCATCCCGCAGCACGGCCCCCTCGCCGCGCACGGCCTCCGAGATGAGGAACGGGGCGCCGACGGCGAGCATCGTCGGGTGGAACTGCACGAACTCCAGATCGGCGACCGCGGCACCGGCGCGCAGTGCCGCCGCGATCCCGTCGCCGGTCGCACCGGCCGGGTTGGTCGTGTGCGCGTACAGCTGCCCGGCTGCGCCGGTCGCCAGGATCACGGCATCCGCCCGCAGTACACGTGGCACCTGGCGGACCGTTCTGCGAGCGGCGGCGGATTGCGCGGCGTGTCGTCCGCCATCCGCGAGATCGTCCGCCACCTGCGGACCGACCAGGATTCGGATGCCGCGGCAGGCGCCGTCCTCGACCACGAGGTCCGTCAGGAACGCGTGCTCGACGATCTCGATCCCACGTTGCACTTGGCGGACCGTTCTGCGTGCGGCGGCGGATTGCGCGGCGTGTCGTCCGCCATCCGCAAGGTCGTCCGCCGTCCGCGAGGTCGCCTGACGCACCTGCGCGACCAGAGCAGCGGAGATCGCGGCGCCCGTGGCGTCGCCGCCGGCGTGCGCGATGCGCGGATGCGAGTGCACGGCCTCCTGCCCTCGTGCCAGCGCTCCGTCCGGTGTGCGGTCGAAGACGACGCCGCGCGCGGCGAGCTCGGCGATGCGCACGGCGGCATCGGCGACCAGCACGTCCACGGCGACCGGATCGGAGAGGCCGGCGCCCGCGGTGTGGGTGTCCGCCGCGTGCTCGGCCGCCGAGTCGCCCGGACCGTACACGCCGGCGATGCCGCCCTGCGCGAGCGGAGTGCTGCCGCCGCCGAGCGCGTCCTTCACGACCAGAGTCACCGCGTGCCCGGCTTCGTGCGCGTGCAGCGCCGCGGTCAGACCCGCGATGCCGCTGCCCACGACCACGACGTTCATGCGCTCGCCGCCTCCGGCTTCGCCGCGAGCATCCGCTCCAGGGCGACCCGTGCGGGCTCGGCGACATCGGCCGCCACCGAGATGCGGTTCACGGTGCGTCCGGCGACGAGCTCCTCGAGCACCCAGGCGAGGTAGCCGGGATGGATGCGGTACATCGTCGAGCACGGGCAGACGACGGGATCGAGGCAGAAGATCTCGTGCTGCGGATGCTGCGCGGCGAGGCGCCGCACCAGGTTGATCTCGGTGCCGATCGCGAAGGTCGTGGGCTCGGTCGCCTCCTCGATCGCCCGGCGGATGTACGCAGTGGAGCCGGCCTCGTCCGCGGCGTCGACGACCTCCATCGGGCACTCCGGGTGCACGATCACGCGCACGCCGGGGTGCTCGATCCGGGCCTGCTCGATCTGTGCGGTCGTGAAGCGGCGGTGCACGGAGCAGAACCCGTGCCACAGCAGCACCCGGGCGTCCTCCAGCTCCGCGGGCGTCGATCCGCCGAGTGCCTTCCGCGGGTTCCAGAGCGGCATCCGCTCCAGCGGCACGCCCATCGCCTTCGCGGTGTTGCGGCCCAGATGCTGATCGGGGAAGAACAGCACTCGGCGCCCGCGGGCGAACGCCCACTCCAGCACCGTCTTCGCGTTCGACGACGTGCATACGATGCCGCCGTGTCTGCCCACGAAGCCCTTGATCGCAGCGGAGGAGTTCATGTACGTCACGGGCACGACGGGGACGAGTCCGTCGGCGTCCTGCTCGTCGAGCGGACCGTAGATGTCGGCGAGCTGCTCCCAGCAGTCCTCGACCTGGTCGATGTCGGCCATGTCGGCCATCGAGCAGCCGGCGGCGAGGTTCGGCAGGATGACGGCCTGATCGGGGCTGGAGAGCAGATCGGCGGTCTCGGCCATGAAGTGCACGCCGCAGAACACGATCGCCTCGGCCTCGGGGCGGTCGAGCGCCGCCTGCGCGAGCTGGAACGAGTCGCCCACGTAGTCGGCGTGACGCACCACCTCCTCGCGCTGATAGAAGTGACCCAGCACGACCACGCGGTCGCCGAGTGTCTGCTTCGCGGCGCGGATGCGGTCCTCGAGCTCATCCTCTGACGCGTCGCGGTACGCCGCCGGCAGTGCGCCCTGGTGCGGAGCCCCTGTGGGGATGACGTCGCCCATCGACGAGCCGGGTCCGTACCCCGGGCGGGTGTCGAAGTCCCAGGGCCCTGCGGCGAGGTCGGTCGTGCAGGTCTCCTCGGTGGAGACGCCGGTGACGATCAGCTGCAGCGCGTGGTCGACGGAGGGGTCGAGAAGGGGGAGCGATGACATGAGAACCTTCTGGTCGCTGTGACACTTACTGTGCGAGAACAGATTATGTCGGTCTGACCAGAAGTGCAATCGGTGTGACGCCAGCGAACCGGCGACCGGGGCGTATCCGGTGTCAGGCGTCGGGGTTGCGGCGGAACAGGCGCGCGGGGCGGTGCTTGCCGGTGCGGAACGACTCCGTGGGCACGAGTTCGTCCGTTCCCTCCAGCAGGCGGCGGAAGTTGGAGGGGTCGAGGCGGCGCCCCAGCACCGCCTCGTAGACCTCTCGCAGCTCGGACAGCGTGAACTCGTCCGGCAGCAGGCCCGCAGCGATCCGGCTGTAGCCGACCTTGTTGCGCAGTCGCCACAGGGCGTATTCGGCGATGCGGTTGTGGTCGAACGCGAGGGTCGGCAGGTCGTCGACGTCGAACCACTCGACGTTCTCGGGGGCGTCGGCCGACGAGCGCTGGGCATCGACGAGGTCCGAGCGCAGCAGTGCCCAGTACACGATCGAGACGACACGGGACGGCGAGCGGTCGACCTCGCCGAACGTGTACAGCTGTTCGAGGTAGCTCGGCATCAGCGCGGTCGTCTCCGCCAGGGTCCGGGAGGCGGCGGTGTCGAGGTCCTCGGCGGGGTCGAGCCACCCTCCGGGGAGTGCCCACATGCCCAGATACGGGTCGCGCGTGCGGCGCACCAGCGGGAGCATCAGGCGATCGCCGTCCGGTGCCGAGCGCAGCGAGAAGATCACGGTGGAGACGGCGACGCGGATGGCGTCGTCCTCGGTGCTTCTGGGGCTCACGCCTCGAGCCTATGCGGTGCGCGCACGCGGCCCGTGAGCCTTCCGAATCCGAAACGTTATCTCTCACGGCCGATCTGCCTTTGACACGCCGTCGGAGTTTGTTAGGTTACTGTCCTAACAAAACCTCCACCCATCTCTGCAGTGCAGCACCGAGAGGAAACACAGGAATGATCCGAAACGGCAAGCGCAGCCTCGCGCTCACCGCGCTCGCGGGGGCCTCGGTCCTCGCGATCGCCCTGACCGGCTGCTCGACCAACGGCGACAGCAGCGCCGGAGCCGCGGCCAGCGGCTTCGACACGAAGGGCGCGAAGAACCAGGACATCACCTTCTGGGTCATGGGTGGAGACACCCCCCAGGAGGCCCGCGACTACCTGGTCAAGGAGTACAAGGCGGCCACCGGCGGCGAGCTGACCATCCAGCAGCAGGACTGGACCGACGCGCTCACCAAGCTGACCAACCAGCTGCCCGACGCGAAGAACACCCCCGACGTCACCGAGATCGGCAACACCTGGTCGCCGACCTTCACCACCGCCGGCGCCTTCGCCGACCTGAGCGGCATCTACCAGGACCTCGGCGGTGACGACCTGCTGAAGTCGTTCGTCGACGTCGGCACGGTCGACGGCAAGCAGTACGCGCTGCCCTACTACTTCGGCTCGCGGTACATCACCTACCGCAAGGACATCTGGGAGGCCGCGGGCCTCGAGGTCCCCTCCACCCTGGACGAGTTCAACGCCGACGTCGCCAAGCTGAAGACGGCCGGTCAGTCCGGCTTCTACATCGGCGGCCAGGACTGGCGCAACGGTGTCTCCTGGGTCTTCGCGAACGGCGGAGAGCTGGCGGAGAAGGACGGCGACAAGTGGGTCTCCACGCTGTCCAGCGAGAAGACGCAGGTCGGTCTGAAGCAGTTCCAGGAGCTGTTCAAGAACGCGTCGAACGCTCCGGCCACCGAGGACGACTCCACCCCGTGGGTGAACATCAACAACGACAAGGACGGCGCCGCCCCCACCGCGGCGACGATCATCGCGCCGGGCTGGGCGCACTGGTCGGTCGGCGATTACAAGGGTGACGACGACAAGGGCAACGAGAAGCGCGAGTGGAACGACGCCACCTTCGGCGTGTTCCCGCTTCCGGGCGTCGAGGCCGGCACCGTGGCGCCGGTCTTCGCGGGTGGCTCGAACATCGCCATCTCCGCGAAGAGCACCAAGCAAGCCGGTGCCAAGGAGCTGATGCGGATCATCTTCTCCGAGGACTACCAGACGCTGCTCGCCAAGAACGGCCTCGGCCCGGCGAACACCAAGTACGTCGCGCAGCTGGGCACCGACCAGTTCGCCAAGGCGCTGGTCGACTCGGCGCTGGGCTCCAAGCTGACCCCGGCCGCTCCGGGCTGGGCCGCGGTCGAGGGCCAGAAGATCCTCGAGGAGTTCTTCGGCAAGATCGCCGAGGGCGGCGACACCGCCTCCCTGGCAAAGGAATACGACAGCAAGATCAACGGCATCATCAACGGCTGATGCCTCTCGCGGGGGTCGGGCAGTGTCCGGCCCCCGCACCGTCGTCATCTCCCCTTCCAGAGACGGGTTTCGCGATTCCATGACATCCACTGCAGTCCCCACGCAGGCGCCCCCGAAGCAGGCGCCCCCGGCGCCTGAGCGCCGCAAGAACTGGGCGCCCTATGCACTCATCACCGGCGCAGTGCTCGTGCTCCTGCTCGGCATGGGGTATCCGGTCGGGTGGCAGATCGTCACCTCGTTCCAGAAGTACGGCGCCCTGCAGCAGCTCGGCGGCAAGGCTCCCGACTTCGTCTGGTTCGACAACTACATCGCCATCGCGCAGAACCCCACGTTCTGGGAGGTCACCTTCCGGTCGGTGCTGTTCTGCCTGGTCACCGCCTTCATCACCGTCGTGGTCGGCGTGCTGATGGCGCTGCTGATGACCAAGGTCCCCGCCGCGTTCCGGTTCATCCTGCAGATCGCCCTGCTGCTGGCGTGGGCCATGCCCGTCATCGCCGCCATGACCGTGTGGATCTGGCTCTTCGATCGACGCAAGGGCGTGATCAACTACCTGATCAACCTCATCCCCGGCGTCGACATCGGAAACTTCAACTGGATCGGCACGACGCCGCTGCTGTTCTTCATCGTCGCGTCGATCATCATCACCTGGATGTCGGTCCCCTTCGTGGCGTTCTCCGCCTACGCCGGCCTCACCCAGGTCTCCGGCGAGGTCCTCGAGGCCGCGCAGCTCGACGGCGCCGGAGCCTTCCAGCGGTTCCGGCACATCATGTACCCGGTGCTCAAACCCGTGATCGCGATCGTGCTGCTGCTGAACCTCATCTGGGATCTGCGCGTGTTCGCGCAGATCACCCTGCTGCAGGACGCCGGCCCCAAGTCGACCGACTACGACCTGCTCGGCACCTACATCTACAAGACCGGCGTGGCCGGCATGGACTTCGGCGGGGGAGCGGCCATGTCGATCTTCGTCCTCGCCATCACGATCGCGCTGAGCTGGTTCTACGTGCGCAGCCTCATCAAGGAGGAGACCCAGTGACCACCGCAGCAGACACCGCTGTCGTCGCCGAACGACTCGAGAGCGCCTACCCCGCCGAAGACGCCGCACCCGCGGACCGCATCCCGCGCAAGCGCCGTCGGTTCCGGGCATCCACCTGGCTGCTCAGCGCGCTCGCGCTGGTGCTCGCCGTCGCGTGGGCCTTCCCCGTGTACTGGATGATCAACTCGTCCATGCTCTCGGCGGCGACCCTGGAGTCGAGGACCCCGACGTTCCTCCCGATAGGAGGCACGTTCAACAATTTCCAGAACGTGCTGACCCCGGCGTTCTTCTCGGCCCTGGGGGTGAGCGTCTCGGTCACGCTGCTCTCCGTGGCGGTCTGCCTGGTCTTCGCGTTCCTGGCGGCCATCGCGATCAGCCGGTTCAAGTTCAAAGGTCGCGTCACGTTCATCGTGACGATCCTCCTCATCCAGATGCTGCCTGCCGAGGGCCTGTTCATCGCGCAGTACAAGATGATGTCCAGCCTCGGTCTGCTCAGCAATGTGCTGGGGCTCAGCATCCTGTATGTCGCGGCCGTCGTGCCGTTCACGATCTGGATGCTGCGCGGCTTCGTCGCCGGGGTGCCGGCAGAGCTCGAGGAAGCCGCGATGATCGACGGCCTGAGCCGCACACAGGCGTTCATCCGCATCACCTTCCCGCTGCTCGCTCCGGGGCTGGTGGCGACCGGCGTGTTCGCCTTCCTGCAGTGCTGGAACGAGTTCACCGTCGCGTTGGTGATCATGGAGAACAACCGCACCCTGCCGCTCTGGCTGCGTGGCTTCGTGCAACAGAGCCAGACCGAGGCGATCAACTGGGGGCAGGTGATGGCGGCGTCCGCCATCGTCGCGATCCCCGTGATCATCTTCTTCGTGATCGTCCAGGGCCGCATGACGAGCGGCCTCGTGGCGGGTGCCGTCAAGGGCTGACGCCCGTCTCAGAGTCCTCGTCGTGCCCTGGCGGGTTCCACCGGGGTTCTGGGGCCGAGTCCGAAACGTTATCGAACCCCCTCGGGGAGCCCTTGTTCCGACCCGGACGAGTTTGTTAGGTTGCTGTCCTAACAAACCCATTCGGGCTTGTCCTCCATGACGGAGGTCACCCCTCCTGCAAAGCAGCACCGAGAGGAAAAGAGAATGAGTCGTAATGTCGCGCGTCTTGCGCTGACCGGAATCGCGGGGGCCTCGGCGCTCGCACTTGCGCTGACCGGCTGCACGCCGGCCGGCGGCAACGATGGTTCGAGCGGGTCGAGCGACCGCGCTCTGCGGGTCTGGGCGGGCAGCACCACCCCGATCAAGCCCAACTACAACCCGTTCGCGCCGACCGTGCTCCACGGCGCGCTCGGTCCGATCTACGAGCCGCTGTTCTTCTACAACAAGACGGCCGACGAGAAGCCGGTCGGCCTGCTCGGCGACTCGTTCGAGTACAACGAGGACGGCACCCAGATCACCGTCAAGCTCAAGAGCGGACTGAAGTGGTCCGACGGCAAGCCGCTGACCGCCGAGGACGTCGCGTTCACGTTCAACTACTCGGCGAACAACCCCGAGGGCAACGGCCTGGTCTCGGCTGAGGCGACCGACGACACGACCGTCGTCCTCACCTACGGCGTCGCGCAGTACACCACCGAGTTCCAGCGCATGGGCTCGACGTACATCCTGCCGAAGCACATCTGGGAGTCGATCACCGACTTCGCGAACTTCGCGAACGAGGAGCCGGTCGGATCGGGCCCCTACGTCGTCTCCAAGACGACGAGCGAGTCGTACACGCTGGTCGCCAACAAGGAGTTCCGCGGCGCCGACGACCTCGCCGTGAGGAAGGTGCAGTACATCGCGGTCGACAACAACCAGACCGCACAGGACCTTCTCGCCGCAGGCAAGCTCGACTGGACCGGCATGTTCATCCCCAACCCGGGCGATGTCACCAAGAACGGCAAGATCGAGTGGCTGAACACGCCGCAGGACCCGACGGTGCTCTACACCTGCTCCAACGCCGACCTCGGCTGCACGGGTGCGCAGACCGACGTCGCCGTGCGTCAGGCTCTGAACGTCGCGGTCAACCGCGGCGTCATCAAGGAGAAGGCGTTCGTCGGCATGACCGGCGACATCTCGCCCACGTTCGCGCTGATGCCGCGTGACGAGAAGTGGGTGGCCGACCCGGCGAACAAGGTCAGCCCGCAGGAGGCGGCTCCGGAGGAGGCCGGCGAGATCCTCGAGGCGGCCGGTTACACCAAGGGCTCGGACGGCTTCTACACCAAGGACGGAAAGGTCCTCGAGATGAACCTCATCTCCGTGGACGGCTGGACCGACTACAACGACGCGGCGAAGCTGATCGCCGAGCAGGCCAAGACCGCGGGCATCAAGCTCAACGTCTCGACCGTGCAGTGGCAGGAGTTCTCGGACGCGCGTCAGAGCGGTTCGTACAACCTGATCGTCGGCGGCGTCGTCGGCACCTCCGTCGCCGACCCGTTCCAGATCTACCGTGACTGGTTCGGCGGCACCGCCGTCGGCTCGACCGCCAAGGTGGGCGAGGAAGTCCCGGCAGGCCGCTGGAACTTCAGCCGGTACAGCAACCCGAAGGTGGACGCCGCCATTCAGCAGGCCATCCCGACGAACGACGAGGCGACGCGCAAGCAGCTGTACGCCACGATCCAGACCGAGATCGTGCGCGACCTGCCGTACATCCCGCTGGTGATCAACGCGACGCAGACCTTCTACAACTCCAAGGAGTACACGGGCTGGGCGACCGAGGACGACCTCTACGCCTTCCCGCCGTCCTGGGGTGCCGTCGCCGCGGGCTACATCCTGCAGCACCTGAAGCCGGTCGAGTGATCCGGAGGACGTGAGGCAGTGAAGGGGAAGCAGGAAGTCAAGGTGTCCGTGAGATGAAGTTCTACGCACGAAGGATCGGGTTCTACGCATTCACACTGTGGGCCGCGATCTCCCTCAACTTCCTGCTTCCCCGGCTCATGCCGGGGAACCCGGCGGACATCATGATCGCCAAGATGCAGCGCGCCGGCGGTGACGTCTCCGCCACCACCATCCGCAACATCAAGATGCTGCTCGGTGGTGACGACGCACCGCTGTGGCAGCAGTACTTCCAGTACTGGGGCCAGATGCTCCGCGGCGATCTGGGCGTGTCCGTCACCAAGTTCCCGACTCCGGTCTCGGAGCTGATCGCCGAGGCGCTGCCCTGGACGCTGGTCCTCATCGGCACCGCCACGGTGATCTCATTCGTCCTCGGCATCGTCCTCGGCGCCTGGACGGGCTGGAAGCGCGGCACCTGGGTCGACCACCTGATCCCCGCCTCCACGGTCCTGCAGTCGATCCCGTATTTCTGGATGGCGCTGATCCTGGTGTTCGTCTTCGCGGTGACGCTGGGCTGGTTCCCGATCTTCGGCGGCTACGACGTCTTCGAGTTCCCCGACGGTCCCGAGGCGTCATGGGCGTTCTTCAGCGACGCCGTGGCCCACGCGATCCTCCCGGCGATCACGATCGTGATCAGCTCGGTGGGCGGGTGGATGTTCGGTATGCGCAACATGATGGTCTCCACCCTCGCCGAGGACTACGTCATCACGGCCGAGGCGAAGGGACTCCGGCCCCGGCGCATCATGACCACCTACGCCGCCCGGAACGCGGCGATCCCCTCGATCGCGGGGTTCTCGATCTCGCTCGGGTTCGTCGTCGCCGGCTCGATCGTCATGGAGCAGGTGTTCACCTACCCGGGCATCGGCAAGCTGATGTTCCAGGCCGTGACCAACAACGACTACGCGCTGATGCAGGGCCTGTTCCTCGTCATCACCATCGCCGTGCTCGGCGCCAACTTCTTCATGGACCTGTTGTACGGGTTCATCGACCCGAGGGCCCGTCAGAATGTCTGAGATCGAGACCGAACCGCTGACCCAGCCGCAGTCCGACCGCGTGCTCGGCAGCGACCTGCCGAAGCTGCCGCCGGAGGACACCGTCACGCTGGCCACCCAGACGAAGCGCAGGCGCCGCGGGCTGGGGTCGATGCGGTCGCCCAAGTTCATCGTCGGTGTCGTCATCGTCCTCGGCATCGTGCTCTTCGCGATCGTCGTGCCGTTCTTCACGCAGGACCCGACGAGCACGGACAACCCGTCACTCTCGCCGCCGTCGGCCGAGCATCTGCTGGGCACGACGAAGCTCGGCAACGACATGTTCGCGCAGCTCGCCATCGGCGCCAGGGGATCGCTGCTGGTCGGCGTCGTCGCGGGCGGCATCGCGATCGTGCTGTCCCTGTTCTTCGGCGTGCTCGCCGGGTATCTGGCCGGATGGAAGGAGGACGTGCTCGCGCTCCTGACCAACGTCATGATCGTCATCCCGGGTCTTCCGCTGGTCATGGTCATCGCCGCATTCGTGTCTCAGCGCAGCTGGCAGCTCGTCGCCGTGATCCTCGGCATCACGTCGTGGGCCGGCGCCGCGTACGTGCTGCGCCTGCAGGCCCGCTCATTGCGCAGCCGGGACTACGTCTATGCGGCGAGGGTCGCGGGCGAGAAGCCGTGGCGCACGATCCTCGTCGAGCTCATGCCCAACCTGCTGCCGCTGCTGACCGCGCAGTTCCTCTTCGCGATCATCTCGGCGATCCTCGCCGAAGCGGGGCTGTCCTACCTCGGCCTCGGCCCGAACTCGTCGATCACCTGGGGCACGATCCTCAACGACGCGCAGTCCGGCCAGGCCCTCGGCCGCGGCGCCTGGTGGTGGTTCGTCCCGCCGGGTCTCATGATCGCCGCGCTCGGCGCCGGCCTGGCCCTCATCAACTTCGCCATCGACGAGGTCATCAACCCCAAGCTGCGCAGTGCGCCGGATGCGGCTCGCCGCGTGCGCCTCGCCAAGAAGAAGGGAATCGGCGCGTGACCGAGAACAGCGCACCCAAGCCGGTGCTCACCGCGCGCAACGTCTCGATCGAGTACGAGGTCGACCCGCCGGTCAAGGCCGTGCGCGACGTCTCGCTGACGCTCAACCGCGGAGAGATCCTGGGACTGGCCGGCGAATCGGGGTGCGGGAAGACGACCCTGGCCTACGGGCTCAACCGCCTGCTCAAGCCGCCGGCGCTGATGACAGCCGGTGAGATCACGCTTCATGATCGTTCGGGTGAGGACATCGACATCGTCGCGCTCGGCACCGAGCAGCTGCGGGCCTTCCGCTGGGACAAGGTGTCGATGGTGTTCCAGGGCGCGATGAACTCGCTCAACCCCGTGATCAGCGTGAAGGCGCAGATCTTCGACATCTTCGACACGCATCGCCCTGGCATGAGCAGGGCGGCGAAGACCGAACGGGCGAAGGAGCTGCTCACCCTGGTGGGTGTCGACACGAACCGTCTCACCAGCTTCCCGCACGAGCTCTCGGGCGGCATGCGGCAGCGGATGATGATCGCGATGGCGCTCGCCCTGGACCCGCAGGTGATGATCATGGACGAGCCGACCACCGCCCTGGACGTGGTCGTGCAGCGCGGGATCATCCGCGAGATCATGCGCCTGCGCGAGAAGCTCGGCTTCGCCGTGATCTTCATCACGCACGACCTCCCGATGCTCCTCGAGATCTCCGACCGCATCGCGGTGATGCTGCAGGGCGAGATCGTCGAGCAGGGCACCGCCGAGGAGGTCTACCGCAACCCGCAGCACGACTACACCAAGCGACTGCTGTCGAGCTTCCCCAGCCTGACCGGTGAACGCGGAGACTTCGTCCGCACCGGTCTCCAGCAGAGTCAGGAGCAGGTCCGATGAACGGCACGACGACCACGCTCGAGGCCCGCGGCCTCGTCAAGGACTTCACCCTGCGCTCCGGTTTCAAGACGTCGACGCTGCACGCGGTCAAGGACGTCTCGTTCACGCTCGAGGCGGGGAAGACCATCGCCCTGGTGGGCGAGTCCGGCAGCGGCAAGTCGACGATCGCCCGGATGCTCATGAAGCTGGAGACCCCGACCTCGGGGCAGATCCTGCTGAACGGCGCGCCCACGACGATGGCGGGCAGGGAGATCGCCCGCTACCGCTCGCAGGTGCAGATGATCTTCCAGGACCCCTTCGCCTCGCTGAACCCGTATCACTCGATCGCGCACCACCTGGAGCGACCGCTGCGGCTGCACCACCCCGAGCTGAGGGGCCGCCAGGTCCGCGCTCGCGTGCTGGAGCTGCTCGATCGGGTGAAGCTCACGCCGTCAGAGAGCTTCGCGGACCGCCGCCCGCACGAGCTCTCCGGCGGGCAGCGCCAGCGCGTCGCGATCGCGCGGGCGCTCGCACCCGGCGCGCGCTTCATCGTCGCGGACGAGCCGGTGTCGATGCTCGACGTTTCGATCCGTCTCGGCGTACTGAACCTGCTCGCCGACCTGCAGCGCGAGGGCGATCTCGGCGTGCTGTACATCACGCACGATCTGGCCACCGCGCGGCACTTCAGCGACGAGATCATGGTGCTCTACCACGGCGATGTCGTCGAACGCGGCCCGAGCGACGAGGTGATCCTCAATCCGCAGCACGACTACACGAAGACCCTCCTCGGCGCGGCGCCGGACCCCGAGAACATGGGGCAGCTGCGCGACGAGGTGCGCAGGGAGCTCGCCGGCGCCTGAGGCGCGCTCCCGCCCGCAGACCCCCGCCCGCGCACCGGCCCCTTGATGTGCGCGGGCGGGCACTGTTTCACGCATCCGAGCCGGTATGCTTGACAGCAGTAGTGCCCAACAACAGAACACAGGCCGTACGACGCGTGCGGGAGAGCCCGGTGCACACAGCCGGGCACCGAAGGAGCAAGCCTCCCCGCCAATCTCTCAGGTACCCCCACCGCCCGCGTCCGGCCGCTCTGAAAAGCGATGCGCACGCATCCGCCGACGGTGAAAGCCCCGCGCTGCTGATACAGCGAAGGGGGCGAAGCTCTCAGGCCCATGACAGAGGGGGAGTTCGCAGGACACGGTGATCCGCCGTGCCGCCCGACAACGGGAGAACTCATGACCGACGCCCGCTACACCCCGCTCCGCTCGCGCCACGAGGCGCTCGGGGCGTCCTTCACCGACTTCGGCGGCTGGCAGATGCCGGTGCGCTACACGTCCGATCTCGCCGAACACCACGCCGTGCGCCAGGCCGCCGGTGTCTTCGACATCTCGCACATGGCCGAGTTCACGGTCGAGGGCGCTCAGGCGGGGGAGTACCTCGACTACGCGCTCGCCGGCCGGCTCTCCGCGCTCGCGGTCGGCAAGGCGAAGTACTCGCTGCTGCTCGCCGAGGACGGCGGCATCATCGACGACGTCATCGTCTACCGCCTGCAGGACGACGACTACCTGATCATCTCGAACGCGGGCAACCGCGAGTTCGTCAGCGAGGCGCTGTCCGCCCGCGTCGACGGATTCGACGTGAAGGTCGCCGACGTCTCAGACGACTACGCGCTGATCGCCGTGCAGGGCCCGCGGGCCGAGGCGATCGTCTCCGCGATCGCCGGTCTCGACGACGTCAGCGTCGCCTGGGAGGAGCAGAAGTACTACGCCTGGGCGAGCGCGACCTTCGCCGGCAAGCCCGTGCTGGTCGCCCGCACCGGCTACACCGGTGAGGACGGCTTCGAGCTGATGGTCGCCGCCGCCGACGCCGAGGCGCTGTGGGACGCCGTGCTCGTCGCCGGTGAGCCCCTCGGTCTCGTCCCCGCCGGCCTCGCCGCGCGCGACACGCTTCGCCTCGAGGCGGGCATGCCGCTGTACGGCCACGAGCTGAACCGCCAGACCAAGCCCGCGCAGGCCGGTCTCGGCCGCGTCGTCGTCACCTCGAAGGAGCGCTTCGTCGGCAAGGACGTCGTCGAGCCGGCGGCGGATGCCGCGGTGCTGATCGGCCTCGCCGCAGAGGGCCGTCGCGCCGGCCGCGCCGGCTATGCGATCGTGCTCGAGGACGGCACCGCCGTCGGCGAGATCACCAGCGGAGCCCTGAGCCCGACACTCGGGCATCCGATCGCCATGGCTTTCGTGGCGCCCACTTATGCAGCGGGCGAAACCCCGCTATTCCTGGATGTGCGCGGGACGAAGATCCCCGCGACCGTGACCGCACTGCCTTTCTACCGGAGGACGAAATGACCGATCTGACCACCCTCAAGTACAGCGAAGAGCACGAGTGGGTCGCCCTCGAGGGCGCCGTCGCGACCGTCGGCATCACCGACTTCGCCGCTGACGCCCTCGGCGACATCGTCTTCGTCGAGCTGCCCGCCGTGGGCACCGAGCTGAGCCGCGGCGACGTCTTCGGCGAGGCCGAATCGACCAAGTCGGTCTCCGAGCTCTACGCGCCGGTCGCAGGCACTGTCACCGAGATCAACGACGCCGTCGTCGATGACCCGGCTCTGCTGAACTCCGAGCCCTTCGAGGGCGCCTGGCTGATCAAGGTCGAGGTGGCGGACGGCGCCACCGAGGGCCTGCTCGACCGCGACGGCTACGTCGCGATCACGGGGGCCTGATGGTCTCGTTCGCCGATCGCCACATCGGGCCGGACGCCGGTGACCGGGGGCGCATGCTCGATGCCCTGGGTGTTACCGGGGACGACCCGATAGACGTCCTGATGCGCCAGGCAGTGCCGGGCACCATCTTCACGGATCCGGCCGCCGAGTCGGTCATCCCCGTCGCCGCGTCCGAGGCCGAGGCTCTCGCCGAGCTGCGCGCCCTCGCGAGCCGCAACACCGTCAACCGCGCCATGATCGGGCTCGGCTACTACGGCACCATCACCCCGAGCGTCATCCAGCGCAACGTGCTGGAGAACCCGTCCTGGTACACCGCCTACACGCCGTACCAGCCGGAGATCTCGCAGGGGCGCCTGGAGGTGCTGATCAACTTCCAGACCATGGTGTCCGACCTCACCGGGCTGTCGACCGCCAACGCGTCGATGCTCGACGAGTCCACCGCGGTCGCCGAGGGCATGCTGCTGGCCCGTCGCGCCTCCAAGTCGAAGTCCCCGGTCTTCGTCGTAGACGCCGACGCGCTGCCGCAGACCAAGTCGCTGCTGCACACGCGCGCCGACGCCGTCGGCATCGAGCTCGTCGAGCGCGACTTCGCTGCAGGCGAGGAGCTGCCCGAGGAGCTGTTCGGCGTCTTCGTGCAGTACCCCGGGGCATCCGGACGGGTCGCCGACCCGAGCGCCGTGATCGACGCCGCGCATGTCGCAGGCGGCCTCGCGGTCGTCGCCGCAGACCTGCTCGCGCTGACCCTGCTGCGCTCGCCCGGCTCGCTCGGCGCCGACGTGGCGGTGGGCACGACCCAGCGCTTCGGCGTGCCAATGGCCTTCGGCGGACCGCACGCCGGCTACATGGCCGTGCGCGCAGGACTCGAGCGTCAGCTGCCCGGTCGCCTCGTCGGCGTCTCGCAGGACGCCTCGGGCTACCCGGCGTACCGCCTGGCGCTGCAGACCCGCGAACAGCACATCCGCCGTGAGAAGGCGACCTCGAACATCTGCACCGCCCAGGTGCTGCTGGCCGTGATCGCCTCGATGTACGCCGTCTACCACGGCCCCGACGGGCTGAAGGCGATCGCCGGCGAGGTCGCGGCCAAGGCCGCGCTGCTGCGCGACCGCCTGGTCGCCGCGGGTGCCAAGATCGTGCACGACGCGTTCTTCGACACGGTGCTGGTGCGGACGACGGATGCCGCGGCAGTCGTCGCGCGCGGACACGAGGCCGGCATCCTGCTGCACCTCGCCGGCCCCGACGCCGTCGGCGTCTCGGTGGATGAGACCACGACCTCCGAGGATCTCGATCTCGTGATCCGGTCGTTCGCGGGCAAGAGCGCCGACGAGCCGAAGAGCATCGTCTTCACCGGAGCGAACGCCCTCCCGGGCGCTCTGCGTCGCACCGACGACTACCTCACGCACCCGGTCTTCCACGCGCACCGCTCCGAGACCGCCATGATGCGCTACCTCAAGCAGCTCGCCGATCGCGACTATGCGCTCGACCGCGGCATGATCCCGCTGGGATCGTGCACGATGAAGCTCAACGCGGCGACCGAGATGGCGGCCATCACCTGGCCCGAGTTCGCACAGCTGCACCCCTTCGCCCCGCGCGAGGACGTCGAGGGCTCGCTCGAGATGATCGACCAGCTCGAGGCATGGCTTGCCGAGGTCACCGGGTACGACGCGGTCTCGCTGCAGCCGAACGCCGGCTCGCAGGGCGAGCTCGCCGGCCTGCTGGCGATCCGCGGCTACCACCACGCGAACGGCGACGAGCACCGCACCGTATGCCTCATCCCGTCGTCCGCGCACGGCACGAACGCGGCATCCGCCGTGCTCGCGGGCATGAAGGTGGTCGTCGTCGCCACGGACGAGCTGGGCAACGTCGACCTGGACGACCTGCGCGCCAAGATCGAGGCGAACTCCGCCGAGCTCGCCGCGCTGATGATCACCTACCCGTCCACGCACGGCGTGTACGAGGAGCAGGTCACCGACATCACCGCTGCCGTGCACGCGGCCGGCGGTCAGGTGTACGTCGACGGCGCGAACCTCAACGCCCTGCTCGGCTACGCGCGCTTCGGCGACCTGGGCGGCGACGTCTCGCACCTCAACCTGCACAAGACGTTCGCGATTCCGCACGGCGGCGGCGGCCCGGGCATCGGCCCGGTGGCGGCCAAGGCGCACCTCGCACCGCACCTGCCGGGGCATCCGCAGGCGCAGAAGACCGAGCACGCGGGCGGATACGTCTTCGACGGCGGTCCCGTCTCAGGCGCTCCGTACGGCTCGGCCGGCGTGCTGCCGATCTCGTGGGCGTACGTGCGGATGATGGGCGCGGCCGGCCTGCGCGAGGCGACCGCTGCGGCGGTGCTCTCCGCGAACTACATCGCCGCACGACTGGCCGACCACTTCCCGGTGCTGTACACCGGCGAGAACGGCCGCGTCGCGCACGAGTGCATCCTGGATCTGCGTCCGCTCAAGGAGGCCACCGGCATCACGGTCGACGACGTCGCCAAGCGGCTCATCGACTACGGCTTCCACGCGCCCACCATGTCGTTCCCGGTTGCCGGCACGCTGATGGTCGAGCCGACCGAGTCGGAGGACCTGGGCGAGCTGGAGCGGTTCATCGAGGCCATGATCATGATCAAGGCCGAGGCGGATGCAGTGGCGGCGGGCACCTGGCCCCAAGGCGACAACCCGCTGGTGAATGCGCCGCACACCGCCGCCTCGCTGATCGCGGGGGAGTGGACGCACGCGTACACCCGTGAGCAGGCCGCCTACCCGGTGCACGCGCAGATCGCGACCAAGTACTGGCCGCCGGTGCGCCGCATCGACAACGCCTGGGGCGACCGCAACCTCGTGTGCGCGTGCCCGCCGATCGAGGCCTTCGCCTGATCAACGGCATCCGCCCCGGAATTCCGCCCCCTCGCCTCGCGTCGGGGCGGAATTCGGTTAAGGCTCGATAACAGTTGTCCTCCAAACGGCGGACAGGACCGTAGAATCGATCAATGCCGTGCTCGAGGCTGAGCACGGACCGCTCTACGTCCATAGGAGGACACAAGTGAAGCGCAAGAAGATCGCACTTGCGAGTGCGGCACTGCTGGCGACGAGTGTGATCGCACTCGCCGGATGCACCTCAGGTTCGAACCCGGAACCGAGCAAGGGCGGATCCGACGCCAACGTCGATGCGTCCGCCATCATCAAGGTCAACGGCGGCGAGCCCGAGAACCCGCTGATCCCGACCAACACCAACGAGGTCGGTGGCGGCAAGATCCTCGACTCGATCTTCGCCGGTCTCGCCTTCTACGACGGCGACGGCAAGCTGGTCAACGACATGGCCGACGAGATCAAGGTCGACGGCCCCGACTCGCTGACGATCACGCTCAAGAAGGGCCAGAAGTTCACCGACGGCACCGATGTGACGTCCGACAGCTTCATCAAGGCCTGGAACTGGGGTGCGCAGCTGTCCAACGCGCAGCTGAACCAGTCCTGGTTCGCCGACATCGAGGGCTATTCGGCAGACGCCGACTCCGAGCTCACCGGGCTGAAGAAGGTCGACGAACAGACCTTCACCATCAAGCTGACCTCGCCTGTGGCGAACGACTTCGCCACCCGCCTCGGCTACTCTGCCTACTACCCGCTGCCCGAGGTCGCCTTCGAGGACATGGCCGCCTTCGGTGAGAACCCGATCGGCAACGGCCCGTACAAGCTGGCCGGCGACGGTGCGTGGCAGCACGACGTCCAGATCGACCTGGTCAAGAACGACGACTACAAGGGCAAGCGCAAGGTCGAGAACGGCGGTCTGACGATCACGTTCTACGCCTCGTTCGATGCCGCGTACGCCGACCTGCAGGGCGGCAACCTCGACGTGATCGACCAGATCCCCGAGTCGGCGATCGCCACCTACCAGGACGAGCTCGGCGACCGCGCGGTCAACCAGCCCGCAGCGATCTTCCAGTCGTTCACGATCGGCGAGCAGGTCAAGCACTTCTCCGGTGACGAGGGCGCGCTGCGCCGTGCGGCGCTGTCGATGGCCATCGACCGCGATGAGATCACCGACAAGGTGTTCAACGGCACCCGCACTCCGGCTGTCGACTTCACCTCCCCGGTGATCGATGGCGGCGGCGAGAAGCTCGACGGCGGCGATGTGCTGAAGTACGACCCCGACGAGGCGAAGAAGCTGTGGGCCGAGGCCGACAAGATCTCGCCGTGGGACGGCAAGTTCGAGATCGCGTACAACTCCGATGGCCCCCACCAGGTGTGGGTCGACGCGGTGACCAACTCGATCAAGAACACCCTCGGCATCGAGGCCGGCGGCAAGGCGTACGTCGACTTCGCCACGCTGCGCGCGGCGGTCAACGCCCGTGACGCCGACGGCAAGCGCACCATCCAGACCGCGAACCGCTCCGGATGGCAGGCCGACTACCCGTCGCTGTACAACTTCCTCTACCCGCTGTACGCGACCGGCGCCTCGTCCAACGACGGCGACTACTCCAACGCCGACGTCGACAAGGACCTCGCCTCCGGTGCGGCCGCGACCGATGAGAAGGCGGCGCTGGCCGACTACACCAAGGCTCAGGACCAGCTCCTCAAGGACCTGCCGGCCATCCCGCTCTGGTACCAGAACGTGAACGGCGGCTTCGGCGAGGACGTGCAGAACGTCAAGTTCGGCTGGAACTCCGTGCCGCTCTACTACGAGATCACGAAGTCGAAGAAGTAAGCATTCGGTAAGGCACGTCATGAGGCGGCGACTCGCAACGGTCGTCGCCTCATGACGTGCCCCGAGTGACTTCACCTCCAAGAAAGGAGAGTGGATGTTTTCCTATATCCTTCGGCGCATCCTGCAGCTGATCCCGGTGTTCTTCGGGTCGACTCTGCTGATCTACGCGATGGTGTTCGCGATGCCGGGTGACCCGATCGCCGCACTGTTCGGAGACAAGCCGCCGAGCCCCGCACTTCTCGAGACGATCAGAGCCCAGTACCACCTGGACCAGCCGTTCTTCGTGCAGTACTTCTACTACATGAAGGGCCTGCTGACCGGTGACATGGGCACCACGTTCTCGGGTCAGTCCGTCAACGAGGTCCTCGCCCGCACCCTGCCTGTGACTGCTCGCCTGGCCGTCATGGCGATCGGGATCGAGTTCGTGCTCTCGATCATCATCGGCACGGTCTCCGCACTGCGGAAGGGCAAGATCACTGACAACGTGAACCTGGTCATCTCGCTGATCTTCCTGGCGATGCCCATCTTCGTGATGTGCTTCCTGGCACAGTACTTCCTGGCGATCAAGCTCGGCTGGTTCCGACCCACCGTCGGCGGTCAGAACGACTGGGGCGACCTGTGGCTGCCCGCCATCGTGCTGGGGCTCAGCCTGTACGCCACCAGCATGCGCCTCATGCGCGGTTCGGTGCTCGAGACGCTGAACCAGGATTGGGTCCGCACGGCCTACAGCAAGGGACTGCCCGGCTACCGCGTGCTGCCCGTGCATGTGCTGCGCAACTCTCTGATCCCGATGATCACCAACTCGGCGACGAACTTCGGCGTGCTCCTCGTGGGCGCCACCGTGACCGAGTACATCTTCAACATCCCAGGCGTCGGCAACGTCCTGTTCAAGGCGACTCTCCAGCACGAGGGACCGACGATCGTGTCGTTCGTCACGATCTTCGTCATCATCTACGTGCTCGTGAACCTCTTCGTGGACCTGTTGTACGGCCTGCTCGACCCGAGGATCCGCTATGTCTGACTCGAATTCCTCGCGCTACGTCGCTCCGGTCTCCGAGGCCCAGCCCGCCACCGACGCCGTCCGGGTGAAGGGGAAGCCCTCCAATCTGTGGCGCGACGCCTGGTTCGACCTGCGTCGTCGCCCGATGTTCTGGATCTCCATCACGATCGTCGCGGTCGTGCTGCTGATGGCGATCTGGCCCACCCTGTTCACGCAGACTCCGCCGAACGACCAGTGCCTTCTGGCGAATTCGAACGGCGGACCGGAGGCCGGTCACCCGCTCGGCTTCACGTTCCAGGGCTGCGACATCTTCGCCCGTATCGTCTGGGGCGCGCGAACCTCGTTGACCGTCGGACTGCTCTCGGCCCTCATCGGGGCGACCATCGGCCTGATCATGGGCGCGTTCGCCGGCTACTACGGCGGATGGCTCGACTCGCTGCTCTCGCGCATCGGCGACATCTTCTTCTCGATCCCCTACATCCTCGCGGCTGTCGTCGTGATGACCGTGCTCGCCGAGTACCGCAACGTCTTCACGCTGTCCCTCGCCATCGGCGGCTTCGCCTGGGCGGCCACGGCGCGTGTCGTGCGCGCGGAGGTGCTGAGGATCAGGCAGTCGGAGTTCATCACGGCGTCGCGGGCGCTGGGGCGCGGGAGGTTCTCCACGCTGCTGTACCACGTGCTCCCGAACTCGATCGCGCCGCTGCTGGTGCTGGCCACGCTGTCCATGGCGGCCGGTATCGTCGCCGAGGCGACGCTGACCTTCCTGGGCGTCGGCCTGCCGGACGACGTCATGTCGTGGGGTCGTGACATCAGCCTCGCCCAGCGTTCTCTGCGCATCGCGCCGGAGTCGCTGATCTACCCGTCGATCGCGCTCACCATCACGGTGCTCGCGTTCATCATGCTCGGCGAGCTCGTCCGAGACGCCATGGATCCGAGGGCGAGGGCCACCCGATGAGCTTCACCGCGAACACGGACGACGCTCCGCTGCTCAGCATCCGCGACCTCAAGGTCGCGTTCCGCGGCCAGGACGGTGAGCGCGAGGTGCTGCACGGCGTCAGCTTCGACATCTTCCCCGGTGAGACCGTGGCGATCGTGGGGGAGTCCGGCTCGGGCAAGTCCACGACCGCGGCCGCGATCGTCGATCTGCTCCCCGGCACCGGCAAGGTGACCGGCGGGTCTATCACGATGGACGGACGGGAGCTGACGAATCTCGGGCGCCGCGCCATGGAGGAGCTCCGCGGACGCGACATCGGCTTCGTTCCGCAGGACCCGATGTCGAACCTCAACCCGGTGTGGAGCATCGGCTTCCAGGTGAAGGAGGCGATCCGCGCCAACGGGCTGTCCCGCAACAGGGCGGACACCAAGGCGCGCACGATCGAGGTGCTCAAGCAGGCCGGTCTCGCCGACGCCGAGCGCCGTCTGCACCAGTACCCGCACCAGTTCTCCGGCGGCATGCGTCAGCGTGCACTGATCGGCATCGGCCTCGCGGCCGACCCGAAACTGCTCATCGCCGACGAGCCGACCTCTGCTCTGGATGTCACGGTGCAGCGCGTGATCCTCGATCACATGGCGTCGCTGACCCGCGACCGCGGCACTTCAGTGCTGCTCATCACGCATGACCTGGGGCTCGCCGCAGAGCGCGCCTCGAAGATCATCGTGATGAACCAGGGAGAGATCGTCGAGGCCGGTCCCAGCCGTGAGATCCTCGAGGATCCGCAGCATCCGTACACCAAGCGGCTGGTCGCCGCGGCGCCGAGCGTGGCGTCGCAGCGCATCCAGGCCGAGGTCGAGGACCGCGGGGTGGCACACGTCGACGAGCTGACCGGCGCGACCATGGTCAAGGTGGAAGGACTCACGAAGGACTTCAAGATCCGCCAGGGCAACTTCCGCAGTGAGCTGTTCCGTGCGGTCGACGACATCAGCTTCGAGATCCCGCGGGGCAAGACTCTCGCACTGGTCGGCGAGTCCGGCTCGGGCAAGACGACTGTCGCGCGCATGGTGCTCCAGCTGGAGTCTCCGACGTCGGGGCGGATCGAGGTCGGCGGCGAGGACGTCTCACACCTGTCCAACGCTCAGGCGTTCCGGCTGCGGCGGCGTATGCAGCCGGTCTTCCAGGATCCGTACGGATCGATGGATCCGCTGCGGAACATCGGCAACACGATCGCCGAGCCGCTGCACATCCACAGCGTCGGAGACCAGGCGTCGCGGCGTGATCGGGTGCTGGAGCTTCTCGACCAGGTGGCGCTGCCGCCCGAGCTGGCGACGCGCTATCCGAACGAGCTCTCCGGTGGACAGCGGCAGCGTGTGGCGATCGCCCGCGCGTTGGCGCTCAAACCCGAGGTCGTCGTGCTCGACGAGGCGGTCTCCGCTCTCGACGTGCTGGTGCAGGCTCAGATCCTGCGACTGCTCACCGAGCTGCAGACCGAGCTCGGCCTGACCTACCTTTTCATCACGCACGACCTCGCGGTGGTGCGCGTCTCCAGCGACCTGGTGTGCGTGATGGAGAAGGGCAAGCTGGTCGAGCAGGGCACGGTCGACGAGATCTTCGCCAACCCGCAGCAGGAGTACACCGATCGTCTGCTGCAGGCGATCCCCGGGGCCTCGATCCCGCTCGGCGGTGCCGGGGCGTGACGGATTCCGATTCGCCGGTCGGCGTGCGCACGTTCCGCACGCCGACCGGCATCGTCGCGTTCTGCATCGCGGCGGTGCTCGTGCTGTTCCTGCTCGGCGACGCCGTGATCCGCGGCAGCTGGACGCTCATGCTGTTGATCGCCCCGTGGCCGCTGCTCGGCCTGTGGGTGATCTACGAGGGATCCGCGTCGTCGTTCGTCCGCGTGGACGAGCGCGGCGTCCTGGTGCAGAACATGCTGCGTCGCACCACGTTCGGCTGGGAGCGGCTGCGTAAGGCCGACTTCCGCTGGCAGCTGGAGTTCTTCCTGGACGACGACTCCAAGCTCACCGCGATGGGCGGTCCCGCGCACGCCCGCGCCCGGCGTCAGACCGAGCGCGAGCGCGAGGTCGAGGGCGTCAAGGTTCCGGCCGGCGTGCGTGCGCTCGCCGAGATCCAGGACAGGCGGGCGCAGGCGGATGCCACGGCGGATGCTCCGATCCGGCGCTCCTGGGACTGGCCGGCGGTGATCGCGCTCGCCGTGATCGCCGTCTGGGCCGTGATCGCCGTCCTGTTCACCCGCTGACCTGGAGCGGGCTCATAGCTTCGGCTGGTCGACTGAGGACATGCAGTGTCCCACAGACGGTACGACCCTGGTGATGAGCGAGCGCAGCGGCATCGAGATCGACTACTGCCCGCAGTGCAGGGGTGTGTGGCTCGACCGCGGCGAGCTCGACAAGATCATCGAACGGTCGATGGCAGCGCCTCAGCCGGCGGCATATCAGCCGGAGCCGCCTCGGCACGAGGCGCCGCAGTACGGCCAGTCCTATGCTCAGCCGCGGTACGAGGACGAGCGTCGTCGTCCACGCAAACGCGAGAGCTGGCTGAGCGACCTGTTCGACTGAGCGCTCAGCTCGGCAGACCGAAAAGGGCGGGCCAGGTGGCGGCCGCCCACGGGTAGCCGACGAAGGCCGTCGCGTCGATGAGAAAGTGCGCGACGAGGAACGGCAGCAGCCGTCCGGAGCGCGAGAAGAGCCAGCCGAACAGCAGGCCCATCGCGAGATTGCCGACGAATGCGCCGGGGCCCTGATACAGGTGGTAGCTGGCACGCAAGATGCTCGTGGCGAGGATGATCGACCAGGTGCCCCAGCCCAGCTGCCGCAGCCGGGCGAAGAGATAGCCGAGCACGACGAACTCCTCCTGGATCGAGGCGCGTGCGGCGGAGAGCAGCAGGATCGGCACGGTCCACCAATGCGCGCCCAGTCCACCCGGATCGACGGCGACGAACAGTCCGAGTGCACGCCCGGCGAGGTAGAGACCGACGCCGGGGACGCCGATCGCCAGCACCAGCAGGATGCCGCGGCCGGCGTCCCGCGCCACGTGCGCTCCGTCCAGACCCAGCCTGCCGAGATGCGGACGGCGGTCCTGCCAGAGCAGGAAGCAGACCAGCAGCACCGGCACGATCGCGAAGCCGAGGCCCAGCACCTGGTAGATGAAGTCGAACACCTCGCGGTCGCTGCGCGAAGGATTCAGGGTCGCCGTCTGATCGGCCAGCGGTGTGGAATCGGTCAGACGATAGGCCAGCTGCACGATCGAGTAGACGGCCGACTGCCCGAGCCCGAGCGCCAGCACGATCGAGATCTCCCACCACAGCCGGGTGCGCCCTTCGTCTCGCTTCGCTCGCTCAGGGGCCGTGGGGGCGGTGATCACGCCCCGATGGTACGCGTTCGGGCTGTGCTCAGGGGGGTTTGCTATCCTGGAACGTCGGTTTCCCGGCGCTTCTCCCACCTGTTTAGGACACCTTCATGGCGCATGCCCTTCGCCCGGACCTCCGTAACGTCGCAATCGTCGCTCACGTCGACCACGGCAAGACCACGCTCGTCGACGCGATGCTCCGTCAGACCGGCTCGTTCGGCGAGCACGCGCACGTCGAAGAGCGCGCGATGGACTCGAACGATCTCGAGCGTGAGAAGGGCATCACGATCCTCGCCAAGAACACGGCGATCACCTACAACGGCGCGCACACCGATGTGCCCGTGACGATCAACGTCGTCGACACCCCCGGCCACGCCGACTTCGGCGGCGAGGTCGAGCGCGCGCTGTCGATGGTCGACGGCGTGGTGCTGCTGGTCGACGCCAGCGAGGGCCCGCTGCCCCAGACCCGCTTCGTGCTGCGCAAGGCGCTCGAGGCGAAGCTGCCCGTGATCCTGCTGGTGAACAAGACCGACCGCCCCGACGCCCGCATCGCGGAGGTCGAGGAGGAGGCCCACGACCTGCTGCTGGGCCTGGCGTCGGACCTCGTCGACGACGTGCCCGACCTCGACGTCGACGCACTGCTCGACGTGCCGGTGGTGTACGCGTCCGGCCGCGCCGGCGCCGCATCCGCCAACCGCCCCGCGAACGGCACGCTGCCCGACAACGACGACCTCGAGCCGCTGTTCGCCGCGATCCTCGAGCACGTCCCGGCGCCGACCTACGACGACGAAGCGCCGCTGCAGGCCTGGGTCACGAACCTCGACTCCAGCCCGTTCCTCGGCCGTCTGGCGCTGCTGCGCATCTTCAACGGCACCCTCAAGAAGGGTCAGACCGTCGCCTGGGTTCGCCACGACGGATCGCACGCGAACGCGCGCGTCACCGAGCTGCTGATGACGAAGGCACTCGACCGGTACCCGGCCGAGTCCGCCGGCCCCGGTGACATCGTCGCCATCGCCGGTTTCGACGACATCACGATCGGCGAGACGATCGCGGACCCGGAGGACGTGCGTCCGCTGCCCGCGATCCACGTCGACGACCCGGCGATCTCGATGACCATCGGCACCAACACCTCGCCCCTGGTCGGCAAGGTCAAGGGGCACAAGCTCACCGCGCGCATGGTGAAGGACCGCCTCGACCGCGAGCTGATCGGAAACGTGTCGCTCAAGGTCGTCGACGTGGGCCGCCCCGACGCTTGGGAGGTGCAGGGCCGCGGTGAGCTGGCGCTGGCCATCCTGGTCGAGAACATGCGTCGCGAGGGCTTCGAGCTCACCGTCGGCAAGCCCCAGGTGGTCACCCGTCGCAACGAGCACGGCAAGGTCACCGAGCCCTTCGAGCACCTCACGATCGACGCTCCTGAGGAGTACCTCGGCGCGATCACGCAGCTGCTGGCCGCACGCAAGGGCCGCATGGAGGGCATGAGCAACCACGGCACCGGCTGGGTGCGCATGGAGTTCGTCGTGCCCTCGCGCGGTCTGATCGGCTTCCGCACCGAGTTCATGTCCGTCACCCGCGGCACCGGCATCGCCAACGCGATCTCGCACGGCTACGACGAGTGGGCCGGTCAGATCGTGGCCCGGGCATCCGGTTCGATCGTCGCCGACCGTGCCGGCGTCGTGACGCCGTTCGCGATGATGGCGCTGCAGGAGCGCATGAGCTTCTTCGTCAACCCGACCGAAGAGGTCTACGAGGGCATGGTCGTCGGCGAGAACACCCGCGCCGACGACATGGATGTGAACATCACCAAGGAGAAGAAGCTCACCAACATGCGCTCCTCCACCGCCGATGAGCTGGAGCGGCTGACGCCGCCCCGTCAGCTGTCGCTCGAGGAGAGCCTGGAGTTCGCCCGTGACGACGAATGCGTCGAGGTGACGCCCGAGAAGGTGCGCATCCGCAAGGTGATCCTGGACCAGACGATCCGCGCTCGCGAGACCGCACGCCTGAAGCGTCAGGACTCCAACGCCTGACCCCGTTTCGCACAGACAGCCCCGGTCGGAAGGCCGGGGCTGTCTGTGTATCCGGGGAGAATCGGGCGCTGTCGAGGGCGTCTGAGGGTGATAAATCACGATCTCATAACACACTTTCCCGAGAGCTTGACGCGGTGATTCACCGGATTCAGCCAAGGAATGT
This sequence comes from Microbacterium sp. MAH-37, assembly GCF_009758255.1. GTDB lineage: Bacteria > Actinomycetota > Actinomycetes > Actinomycetales > Microbacteriaceae > Microbacterium. Next base: position 240,422 of record NZ_WSEN01000006.1, on the reverse strand, counting down.
CCAGGTGGGCATACCAAAGTCGATACCCGTGCCCGGGATACCGCTCCCGATGAGCAGCCCTGTGCGGGGTCCGGGCCGACGACGACCCGAAAGTCGAAACCCCTCATGCTTCATGCCCCTACCACCCGTGCGTCCCGACGCGCCGCTGCGATGGCGCGCGCACACGCCGATGTGACGACGCGGCAGCCGATCATCCTCGGCGTCGCCGCCGCGGCCGTCCTGACCGTCGCGATCACGGCCGGCACCGCCACGGCGGCCGCTGCCGCAGAGGCCGGCGACGCGCTCCCCACGACGATCGCGACGTTCGCGGCCGCCGCTCCGGATGCCACGGCGTCGGCCGGCACGTCGGTCTCCTCCGTCAAGACCGAGGCCATCGACACGCTCCGCGACGCACAGGCGGCACTGCAGGACGCGCAGGCCGCGACCCTGGAGGTCGCGACCGTCGGCCTGCCGCTGGACCCGGCCGGGACCACCGCCGTCGACACCAGCGAGCTCGCGGCCGGCATCACCACGCTGGCGACCACGCGCGGTGACTCGGGCATGCGCATCGTGCTCGGCACCAAGGGCGTCGCAGAGGAGACGGCGGAGACGGTGGCGCAGACCGCCGAACTGCGCACGTCGCTCGAGACCGCCAAGCAGAAGAAGGCGGAGGCGGATGCCGCTGCCAAGAAGGCCGCGGAGGAGAAGGCCGCCGCAGAGGCGGCTGCCGCGGCGCTGGCGCGCAACAACACGCCCGAGGGTGCGAAGGCGACCGCTCGCGCCATGATGTCCAGCCGCTACGGCTGGGGCGGTGACCAGTTCTCCTGCCTCTCGTCGCTGTGGACCAAGGAGTCCGGCTGGAACTACCAGGCGTACAACCGCAACGGCGGCGCGACCGGCATCCCGCAGGCGCTCCCGGGCAGCAAGATGGCGTCGGCCGGCGGCGACTGGCGCACCAACGCGGCCACGCAGATCTCGTGGGGCCTGGACTACATCAAGCGCGCCTACGGCACGCCATGCAGCGCCTGGGGGCACTCCCAGGCCGTGAACTGGTACTGAACCAGCTGTCCACTGCGGTCCTGCTCAGCGAAGCTCGCTGAGCAGGACCGCGCTGGTTCCGGGCTCGAGCGCCTCGAAGACGTGGGCGGCGTCACCCGGATAGGAGAGGTAGTCTCCCGGATGCAGCAGCTCAGCGGCATCCGCTGGTCCGAGCCGGGCCGACCCGCTCAGCAGCACGACGTGCTCTGTGGTCCCCTGGTGATGGGGGAGCGAGCGCCGGGGCTCGCCGGGCTCTGCCTGGATGATGTAGATGTCGCGGCGCGCGCCGGGCGGGCAGGCCGAGAGCAGGGTTGCGACGTAGGGCGCGGCGGCGGAGGGGACCCCGGCGTGCTCGTCGGCGCGCACCAGCCGGGGTGCGGTGGTCCGCTCCTCGACGAGCGTCGCGAACGGGATGCCCAGCGCGTCGCCGAGCGCCCACAGGGTCTCGACGCTCGGGTTGCCGGCGCCGCTCTCCAACTGCGACACGGTCGCCTTCGAGATTCCGGCGCGGCGCGCCAGTTCGGAGACCGAGATTCCGGATGCCTCGCGCTCGCGGCGCAGCGCCCGGGCGATGCGTTCGCGCAGATCGTCCATGTGTTCAGTATCGCAAACGATCGTTCGACTTGACGATCGATCCGCGGGTGTTCAGAATGTTGTTCATGCGTTCGACAGATCGAACACTCGCGCGTGAGGGGTCCGCCGTGGTGTGGCGGGAGGCCCTCGGCGTCGCCATCGCGACGAGTGCCTACGGCATCTCCTTCGGCGCGCTCGCCGTCGCCGCCGGCCTGGACGTGTGGCAGGCCTGCGTCCTGAGCCTGGTGATGTTCACCGGCGGATCGCAGTTCGCCTTCATCGGCGTCTTCGCCTCTGGGGGAGTGGCCGCGCTGCCGGCGGCGATCGCCTCGGCGGGTCTGCTGGGGGTGCGCAACGTGGCGTACGGCATGAGGATGTCGCCGATCATCGGGGCCGGACTCCGTCGCAGGGCCGCCGCCGCGCAGTTCACGATCGACGAGTCGACCGCGGTGGCGATCTCGCAGGACGACCCGCGGCTGGCGAGGCTCGGCTTCTGGGTGACAGGGCTGGGCATCTACCTCGGGTGGAACGTGACGACCCTCGTGGGCGCGCTGCTCGGTGACGTGCTCGGCGACCCCAGGGCGTGGGGACTCGATGCCGCGGCGGCTGCCGCGTTCCTCGCGCTGCTCTGGCCGCGTCTCAAGCAGCGCCAGGCCGTCGTCGTCGGTGTGGCCGCCGCCGTGGTCGCCGCTGCGCTCACGCCGGTGCTGATGCCCGGTCTGCCGGTGCTCGTGGCCGCGGTCGTGGCGATCGTCGTCGGCTGGTTCAACTGGCTGGGTCGAGACGCGAAGCCGGCCGGGGAGGTCGTCTCGTGAGCGTGTGGAGCGCGGTCCTGCTCGCGGCGTGCATCTGCGTGGCGCTGAAGGCGTTCGGCTACCTGATCCCTGCGAAGGTGATGGAGGCGCCGCGCCCCGCGCGGATCTCGGATCTGCTGACGGTCGCCCTGCTGGCCGCGCTGGTCGCGGTGCAGACGCTGGGCGCAGGTCAGGAGGTCGTCGTGGATGCGCGCGTGCCGGCGGTGCTCGTCGCCGCAGGGCTGCTGTGGCTGCGCCAATCCTTCCTCGTCGTCGTGGTCGCCGCCGCGCTCGTCGCCGCGGTGCTGCGGATGCTGGGCTGGGCCGCATAGGGCGACGGTCTAGGCTTCTCCCGTGCCCCACTGGATCTCCCGCGGCCTGTCCTGGCTCGCCGCCGCCGTCGTCGGCGCGGTGTACGGCGTCGCCGCGACCATCGCACACAGCTACACCTGGGGGCCGATCCCCGTCGGCATGATCCTCGGTGCGATCGCCTGTGCGGCGCTGCTGATCGCGCTGCGGGCACTCACCAACGACCGGTGGGCGGCTCTGGCCGGCGGTATCGGGATGCTCGCCCTGATCTTCGTGATCTCGCAGCGCGGCCCCGGCGGATCCGTGATCGTGCCGAACACCCCGCTGGGGCAGATCTGGACCTTCCTGGTCGGGGCGATCGTGCTGCTGGTGGTCGCCTTCCCCGATCTCTCGAAACTCAAGCCGGTGCCGGGGCGACCCGGGGCGGTCCCTGAGCGGCCTGAGGCGGAGCCGGATCGGTCGTAGACTGGGCGGGTGACGTATGTGATCGCCCTGCCCTGTGTCGACGTGAAGGATCGTGCCTGCGTCGACGAATGCCCCGTCGATTGCATCTACGAGGGTGAGCGCTCGCTGTACATCCATCCCGACGAGTGCGTGGACTGCGGTGCCTGCGAGCCGGTCTGCCCGGTCGAGGCGATCTACTACGAGGACGACCTCCCCGAGGAATGGGCCGACTACTACAAGGCCAACGTCGAGTTCTTCGACGAGATCGGCTCCCCGGGTGGCGCGGCGAAGGTCGGCGTCATCCATCACGACCACCCCGTCATCGCGGTGCTCCCGCCGCAGGGCGAGTAGTGAGCGTCCGCGACCTCGCCGACTACCCGTGGGATGCGGTGGTCCCGTACCGTGAGCGCGCAGCGCTGCATCCGGACGGCATCGTCGACCTGTCGATCGGCTCGCCCGTCGACCCCACGCCCGAGGTGGTGCGGCGCGCGCTCGCCGAGGCGACCGACGCGCACGCCTACCCGCAGACCGTCGGCACCCCTGCCCTCCGCGAGGCGATCGTGGACTGGTACGCGCGGCGCCGCGGGGTGCCGGGGCTCACGGTCGACAACGTGCTGCCCACGATCGGGTCCAAGGAGTTCGTGGCGCTGCTGCCGACGCTGCTCGGGCTCGGCGAGGGCGACATCGTCGTGCATCCGCGTGTCGCCTACCCGACCTACGACGTCGGGGCCCGTGTCGCCGGTGCGATGCCGTTGCCCTCGGACGACCCCGCCGAGTGGCCCGAGGGCACCAGGCTGATCTGGATCAACACGCCGGGCAACCCCGACGGCCGCACCTGGACGACCGACGAGCTCGCCGTGGCGGTCGCCCGCGCGCGCGAACTGGGCGCGGTCCTGGCGAGCGACGAGTGCTACGCCGAGCTCGGCTGGGACGGCCCCTGGGCATCCGAGCCGGTGCCCTCGGTGCTCGACCCGCGAGTCACCGGCGGCAACCGCTCCGGCCTGCTGAGCGTCTACTCGCTCAGCAAGCAGTCCAACCTCGCCGGGTACCGCGCCGCGTTCGTCGCCGGATGCCGCACGGTGATCGCCGATCTTCTCACCGCGCGCAAGCACCTGGGGCTGATGCCGCCTCAGCCGGTGCAGCACGCGATGGCCGTCGCCCTCCGCGACGACGAGCACGTCGCCGCACAGAAGGACCTCTACCGGGCACGGCGCAGCGAGCTGCTCCCCGCCCTGCAGCAGGCGGGGTTCCGCATCGACGGTTCGGAGGCGGGGCTCTACCTCTGGGCGACCGAGGGAAAGGATGCCTGGGAGTCGATGGGCCGTCTGGCCGATCTCGGCATCCTGGCAGGTCCCGGGCCGTTCTACGGCGGATTCTCGGGGGAGCACGTGCGGCTCTCGCTGACCGCGTCGCTGGAGCGGGTCCAGGCGGGCGCTGCGCGCCTGCGCGCGGCGGCACTGTAGGTTCTGTCAGTCATAATCCGCTGTACCTTGGTGGATGTCACAGTTGGCTCATCGCCGGACTAGGCTGTAAAAGCCATCCGGTCGCCCCCGGCCAGTGGCGCCGCGCCTGTCAGGCGCATCAAGACTTTTCGTCCGCACGCGACTTCGATTCAGCAGGAGGTTTGGCGTGAGCACAGCTCTGCCGGAGAAGGCGACACTCACCGTCGGCGACAGGATCGCCGAGTTCCCCGTCCTTCAGCCCACTTCGGGTGTGGGGAGCATCGACTTCTCGACCCTGACCCGTCAGACCGGCTACACCGGCCTGGACTACGGCTTCGTGAACACCGCATCCGCGAAGTCCTCGATCACGTACATCGACGGCGACAAGGGAATCCTGCGCTACCGCGGGTACCCGATCGAGCAGATCGCGAAGAACTGCAGTTACCTCGAGGTGGCGTGGCTGCTGATCTACGGAGAGCTGCCGACTGCCGACGAATTGGCGGGCTTCGACGAGCAGATCCGCAAGCACACGCTGCTGCATGAGGATCTCAAGCACTTCTTCTCGGCCCTGCCCGACAACGCGCACCCGATGGCCGTGCTGTCGTCGGCCGTGGCGGCGCTGTCGACCTACTACCAGGACGCGTCCGACCCCAGCAACCCCGAGCACGTGGAGCTGAACCAGATCCGCATGCTCGCCAAGCTGCCGGTCATCGCCGCCTACGCGCACAAGAAGAGCGTCGGGCAGGCGTTCCTCTACCCCGACAACTCGCTCAGCTTCGTGGACAACTTCCTGAAGCTGAACTTCGGCGTGATGAGCGAGGACTACGAGGTCAACCCCGTCATGTCCAAGGCGCTCGAACTGCTGCTGATCCTGCACGAGGACCACGAGCAGAACGCGTCCACCTCCACGGTGCGCCTCGTCGGCTCGACCGGTGCCAACCAGTTCGCCTCGGTCTCCGCCGGGATCCAGGCGCTGTCCGGCCCGCTGCACGGCGGCGCGAACGAGGCCGTGCTGACGATGCTCGGTCAGATCCGCGAGTCGGGCCAGAGCGTGCAGCGGTTCGTCGAGCGGGTCAAGAACAAGGAGCAGGGCGTGAAGCTGATGGGCTTCGGGCACCGCGTCTACAAGAACTACGACCCGCGCGCCAAGCTCGTGAAGTCGGCCGCCGACGAGGTGCTCGCCTCGCTCGGCGTCAGCGACCCGCTGCTCGATCTGGCGAAGGAGCTCGAGGAGATCGCCCTCGCCGACGAGTACTTCCAGGAGCGCCGTCTGTACCCGAACGTCGACTTCTACACCGGCGTGATCTACAAGGCCATGGGCTTCCCGACCCGGATGTTCACCGTGCTGTTCGCGATCGGCCGCCTGCCCGGCTGGCTCGCGCAGTGGCGCGAGCTGCAGCTCGACCCGCAGACCAAGATCGGCCGCCCGCAGCAGCTGTACGTCGGCGCCCCGGAGCGGTCGTACCCCGGCGTCTGAACCGCACGGCAACGGCCCCGGCATCCTCTCGGATGCCGGGGCCGTTGTGCGTTCGCGTCAGGCGGCGTCCGCCAGCACCGGCTGTGTACCGGTGGGGAGCTGCACCGGGGTGGTCGTGCGGCGGGTCGTCGGGACGATCGCGACGATCACTGCGGCTACGACGGCGACCACGGCGATGGCGATCCACGCGGTGTCGTAGCCGCGCTCGAGCGGCTGACCGGTGGCATCGAGCGAGCTGAACACGATCGCTGTCATCAGTGCGGAGCCGATCGCGGAGCCGATCGAGCGGAGGTTGGCGTTGACGCCGGTGGCGACGCCGACGCTCGTGGCGGGGACGCCCTCGACGATGATGCTGGCCATGGCGGCGTAGGCGGTGCCCACTCCGATGCCGAACAGGCCTCCGGCGATGGCGAGCTGCCACACGGCGGAGTGGAACAGCACCGCGCCGATCACGGTGGCGCCCATCATCAGTCCGCCGAGCACGAGCTGAGTGCGCAGCGACAGCACACGGGTGAGCGCACCGGTCGCGAAGCCGGCGACCGACATGCCGATCAGCAGCGGCACCAGCACGAGACCGGCGGTCTGCACGGTCAGTCCGAGCGCCCAGCCCGTGTCGGCGGGAACCTCGAGGAACAGCGGCAGGTAGCCCCAGAAGCCGAACACGGCCACACCGATGAGCAGGCCGGCGGCGTTCACCGGCCAGATCGCGCGGTGCGCGAGCATCCGGATGTCGACCAGCGGGTCGGCGGATCGCAGCTCGGAGACCACCCAGGCCGCCAGCAGCACGGCGGCCAGCGCGAACAGTCCGAGCGTCGGGAGGCTCGTCCAGCCCCAGCGCGCGCCGGAGGCGAGCGGCAGCAGCAGGGCCACCAGCCAGCCCGACAGCAGCACGCCGGACAGGGTGTTGAGGCGTCCCGTGGCGCGCAGGTCAGAACGGGGGATCCAAGCGACCGTGAGCAGGGCGCCGATCGCACCGGCCACGAGCGCGACTTCGAACAGCCCGCGCCAGCCGATCGCCGCGGACAGCGGGCCTGCGAGCACGCTGCCCGCGGCCCCGCCGATGCCGATCAGCGCGCTCACGGAGCCGATCGCCGCGGTGAGGCGCTCTGGCGGCATGAACTCGCGCAGCAGCGCGAAGGCGAGGGGGAAGACGGCCCCGCCCGCGCCCTGGAGGACGCGGCCGAGGATGAGGACTCCGAGGTTCGGGGCGAGGGCGGCGACGAGGTCGCCGAGCATCACGACGCCGAGCACGGCGAGAAGGGTGGCGCGACGGCCGCGCAGGTCGCCGACCCGGCCGAGCAGGGGAGTGGCGACGGCGGCGGCGATGAGCCAGGCCGTCATGGTCCAGGTGGCGGCGTCGGAGCCGACCCGGAGGTCGGATTCGAGCATCGGGATCACCGGGATCACGAGGTTCTGAAGGAGCGCGATCGAGGCGACGCTCACGGCGACGGCTGCGTAGGCGCGGGTGGTGGTCGAGCGGATGGTCATGGATCCTTCCGATCTTGCGATGAGGAGAGGTAGAATCGGAGAGTGGCTCCGAACGGAGGATGCCTCCGTTTAGAACGTAGCGGAGGGACCCTCCGGTTCGCAACCGCATTCGTGAACTTTTTCAGATCGCTTTTTCCGAGACCCAGGAGGTCAGCGTGACGACGGTGGCACCGGCATCCGCTCTTCTCGAGGAGCGCCGCCCGAAACGTGCCGACGCGGCCCGCAACTTCGACGCCCTGGTGGCGGCGGGGCGGGCGGCCTTCGCCGAGGACGGCTCGGACGCCTCACTCGAGGACATCGCCCGGCGTGCCGGGGTGGGCATCGGAACGCTGTACCGGAACTTCCCCACCCGCGACGACCTGATCGAGACGCTGTACCTCGGCGAGGTCGATGCGCTCGCCGCCTCCGCGCGCGAGGTCTCGTCGCTCGAGCCGTGGGAGGCGCTGCGCGCCTGGCTCGACAGGTTCATCACCTATGTCGGCACCAAGCACGCGCTGCTCGACGGCCTGAACCGAGAGTCGTCGGTGCTGACCCAGTGCCGTTACATCATGCTCGAGGCGGGGGAGCCGCTGCTCGCGCGCGCACAGCAGGCCGGCGAGGCCGACCCCGGCATCTCCATCAGCGACGTCGTGAAACTGGTCTCCGGCGTCGCCGCGGTCGCCTCGTTCGAGGACGAAGCGCAGCGCGAGCGGGTCATCAACCTCGCGATCAACGCGATCCGGCGCTGACCACGATCCAGCGCTCTGTCGCTCAGGTCGCAATCCGGCCCGGTATTCCACGACGTTGGCGTGACCAACTGCGACCTGAGGTGAAGAGGCGCGCGGATACCGTGACGACGTGTGACCTGGATGAGGCCTGCCGGAGTTGCCCACCGATCGTCGACGTGGCGACCGGTGGGTCGAGGCGGAACCTCAGCGCGTGCGCGGTGCGCCCGTGGGTCGCTGCGCACGGCGGTGCTGAGGAGCACGGCGTGCGCCCTCGGATGCCGGGGCGCTCGACTGGGTCGTGTAGCGGGTCTGACTGCCCTGTCCGCGCGAGTGCGACCGCCCGGCGGCATCCTGACGCTGGCCGCCCTGCCGCTGGCCACTCTGACGCTGTCCGCCCTCGCGGGGCTGGCGCTCACCTGCGCCCTGCGCGGATCCTGCGCCGCGACCGCCGGAACGACGGCGACCGCCGCCGTTGCCCTGCGGCTGGCCGCCCTGCCCGGCAGGCTTGGCCTTCTTCTGCCCGCCGCCCTGCGGCTGCTTCACGACCGGCGCGGGCTTGACCTTCGCGGCGCGCTCGCCGACCAGCTCGTCGACGATCGCCGCGGTGACCGGCTCGAAGTCGGCGGTGATCTGCGCCTTGCGCAGCAGATCCTTGGTGTCGCGCCGTTGCTCGGGCAGCACCACGGTCACGACGGTGCCCGCGGCACCCGCACGAGCGGTGCGGCCGGAGCGGTGCAGGTACGCCTTGTGCTCCATCGGCGGGTCGACGTGCACGACCAGCTCGACGTTGTCCACGTGCACGCCGCGTGCGGCGACGTCCGTTGCGACCAGCACGCGCACGCCGCCCTCGGCGGGATCGGCGGAAAAGGCGGCCAGGTTGCGCTCGCGCGCGTTCTGACCGAGGTTGCCGTGCAGATCGACCGAGGGGATGCCGGCCGCGGTGAGCACCTTTGCGAGCTTCTTGGCCTGGTGCTTGGTGCGGGTGAACAGGATGCGACGGCCGGTGCCGGACGCGAGGTCCTGGACGAGCTGCTTCTTGGCCTCGGCATCGGCCGAGAGAAGCACGCGGTGCGTCATCTCGCCGACGGGCACGCTGGCCTCGTCGACCTCGTGGCTGACGGCGTTGTGCAGGAAGCGCTTGGCGAGCACGTCGATGCCGCGATCCAGCGTCGCGCTGAAGAGCAGACGCTGGCCGTCGGCCGGGGTCGCCGCCAGGATGCGGGTGACGCCGGGCAGGAAGCCGAGGTCGGCCATGTGGTCGGCCTCGTCGAGCACGGCGACCTCGACGGCGTCGAGCTTGACGACGCCCTGCTTCATGAGGTCCTCGAGGCGGCCGGGGCAGGCCACGACGATGTCGGCGCCGGCGCGCAGCGCCTGCTCCTGCGGGCGCTGGCTGACGCCGCCGAAGATCGTGGTGACCTTCAGCCCGGCGGCCTTCGCCAGAGGGGTGACGGTCGCGGCGATCTGCGTCGCGAGCTCACGGGTCGGCGCGAGCACCAGGCCACGCGGGTGGCCGGGGCGGCTGCGCCGCGCAGCATCCGTCAGCCGGGCGACCAGCGGCAGCGCGAACGCGATGGTCTTGCCGCTGCCGGTGCGACCGCGGCCGAGCAGATCACGGCCGGCGAGGGAGTCGGGAAGCGTGTCGCGCTGGATGGCGAACGCCTCGGTCTTGCCGTCGGCGGCGAGCACGGCGGCGAGCGGCGCGGGCACGCCGAGGTCGAGGAAGGAAGGCATAGGGGTATCTCCGTGAAAAGGGCGCAATTCGTTGCGCAGGGTGGGCGACGGCGCGGGATCGCGCATCGGTTCGCCGTTCGAGATGCCGCCGCCGGTGAGGCGCGGAAGGATGTCGACGACGCAGACGACTCGCATCAGCGAGGGGCGTCAGGAAGATTCTAGCAGTGGCACGCTCGGCGCCTGCTGAGGAGCGTCAGGCGTGCAGCGCCTCGTTGAGCGTCACGCCGACACCGGCACGCTGCTTGGCCTCGATCGCACCGGTCACGGAGTTGCGCCAGAACAGGAGCCCGTCGCGTCCGGAGAGCTCGGCGGCCTTGACCGTGCGCTTTCCGCCGTCGGCGGTGTTCGGCCCGTCGGCGAGGACGACCTTCGAACCGGCGGTGACGTACAGGCCGGCCTCGACGATGCAGTCGTCGCCGAGCGCGATGCCGATGCCGGCGTTGGCACCGAGCAGCGAGCGCTCGCCGATCGAGACGCGCACGGTGCCGCCGCCGGAGAGCGTGCCCATGATCGAGGCGCCGGCGCCGATGTCGCTGTTCGCCCCGACGACGACGCCCTGCGAGATGCGTCCCTCGACCATCACAGGGCCGAGCGTGCCGGCGTTGAAGTTCACGAAGCCCTCGTGCATGACGGTGGTGCCGGGGGAGAGGTGCGCGCCGAGACGCACCCGGGAGGCGTCGGCGATGCGCACGCCTTCCGGCAGCACGTAGTCGGTCAGGCGGGGGAACTTGTCCAGACCCTGCACCTGCAGGCCGTGGCGCTGCAGCAGCGGGCGGAGGCGCTCGGCCTCGGCCGGCAGCATCGGCCCCGCCGTGGTCCAGGCGTTGTTCGGCAGATGGCCGAAGATCCCGTCGAGGTTCAGCTCGTTCGGGCGCACCAGCAGCCGCGACAGCGCCTGGAGGCGCAGGTAGGCGTCGGCGGTCGAGGCGACGGCGGCGTCCAGGTCGACAGAGGTCTGCACGAGCTCGGTCCGCACGGCGCGGCGCTCGTCGACGTCGGCGAGGGCACCCCAGGTCGCGGCGGCGGCCGCCGCGTCTCCGGCATCCGGCTCGCCGAAGCCGAGCTCGGGGTACCAGGCGTCCAGCACGGTGCCGTCCGCGGCGATGGTCGACAGGCCGATGCCCCAGACAGTGCGCTCAGTGCTCATCCCTCAACGGTAAAGCATCCGAACGCCCGAACTAAGCTGAGAGTCATGGCGCTCGATCCGTCCGTATCCTCCGTTGAACTCACTCGCGCGATCTGCGACTTCCACAGTGTCTCGGGCGACGAGGCCGCGCTCGCCGACGCGATCGAGGAGGTCGTGGGCAGGTGCGCGCACCTCGAGATGACCCGGCACGGGAACACGATCGTCGCCCGCACCGATCTGGGCCGCGCGCAGCGCGTGGTGATCGCCGGGCACATCGACACCGTCCCGATCAACGAGAACCTGCCCACGCGGGACATCGAGATCGACGGCGAGGCGTACCTGTGGGGGCGCGGCACCGTCGACATGAAGTCCGGCGTCGCCGTGCAGCTGAAACTCGCCGTGGAGCTCACCGAGCCCTCGGTCGACGTCACGTGGATGTGGTACGACAACGAAGAGGTCGAGGCCACCAAGAACGGCCTCGGGCTGCTCGCCGCAGTGCGGCCCGACCTGTTCCAGGCCGACTTCGCAATCCTCGGCGAGCCGTCGAACGGCGAGGTCGAGGGCGGATGCAACGGCACGCTGCGCGTCGTCGTGCGCACGCACGGTGTGCGCGCACACAGCGCCCGTTCCTGGATCGGCGAGAACGCCATCCACGGTGCGGCGCCGATCCTCGCCCGGCTCTCCGAGTACCGCGCTCGCGAGGTGCCGGTGGAGGGGCTCGTGTACCGCGAGGGACTGAACGCCGTGAAGATCAGCGGCGGCGTCGCGGGCAACGTCATCCCCGACCTGTGCGAGGTCGAGGTGAACTACCGCTTCGCCCCGAGCAAGGACGCCGCCGAGGCAGAAGCACACGTCCGCAGCGTCTTCGCCGGCTTCGAGGTCGAGGTGACGGACGCCTCGGATGGCGCCCGTCCCGGTCTGGACGCGCCGATCGCGAAGGACTTCCTCGCAGCCGTCGGCGGAGAGGCCAGGCCGAAGTACGGCTGGACCGACGTGGCGCGCTTCTCGGCGCTCGGCGTCCCCGCAGTGAACTACGGCCCCGGCGACCCGCATCTCGCTCATCATGACGAGGAGCGCGTTCCGGTCGCGCAGATCGATGCCGTCGAGCGCGGACTGCGCGCGTGGCTGACGGCGTCCTGACCCCGGCGATCCGCCGGTGGGTGAGCCTGCCGGTCGCGCTGCGCATCGCCGCCGTCTACGTCGCTGCACGCGTGGTCACCACGCTCTTCCTGATGGCGGCGGCGGGGGAGTCGACCTCGCTGTCGCGGTTCGGCGCCAGTCCGGGGCTCGACGACTTCGTGCTGGGCTGGGACGCGCAGTGGTACTGGTTCGTCGCGGAGAACGGCTATCCGACCGAACTGCCGGTGACCGAGTCCGGTGAGGTCGCCGAGAACGGCTGGGCGTTCATGCCGGTGTTCGCATATGCGGCGAAGGTGCTCGGACTCGCTTTCGGATCGTGGGGTGCAGGCGCCCTCGCGATCTCTCTGGTGGCGGGGTACCTCGCCTGCCTCGCCCTGCACCGGCTGCTGCGCGACCGCATCGGCGGATCCGCCGCGATGTGGGCGGTGGTCTTCTTCGCCGCAGGTCCCCTCTCGGCCATGTTCCAGGTCGGGTACGCCGAGTCCCTGTTCGTGCTGCTGCTGCTCGTGTCGCTCGACCTGGTCGCGAGGCGCCGCTACGGATGGCTGTACCTGCTCATCCCGGTGATGGGCTTCACCAGGCCGGGCGTCCTCGCGTTCGCCCTGTATCTCGGGCTGATCGGGATCATGCGCTGGCTGCACCGCCGGAAGGATCCGCTGCCGCCGCGGGAGATCGCGCACATCGTGGCGCTCGGAGCGCTGGCGACGGTGGTCGGCTTCTCCTGGCAGGTGCTGGCGGCGATCGCGACGGGCGAGCCCAACGCGTACCTCGCCACCGAGCTCGCCTGGCGGCGCAACTGGGGCGTGGGCACGTCCTCGTTCCTGCCCTTCGACGGCTTCGTGCAGGCGGCCCAGTTCTGGTTCATGAAGTGGGGGATGCCCGGCTGGGTGGGGCTGATCGCGCTCGTGCTGCTCGTGGTCGCCATCGCGTATGCGCTGCTGCACGCGCGCGCCGTGCGGGCCATCGGCACCGACCTGCGGCTGTGGAGCGCGAGCTACCTGCTCTACCTGCTCGCGGTGTTCTTCCCGCAGTCCAGCACCTTCCGGCTGCTGATGCCGCTCACGCCGCTGTGGGGCGCGGTCGCCGTGCCGCGCTCGCGCTGGTACCGGCTGACCGTGCTCGGCCTGTGCCTGCTGGCTCAGTGGGTCTGGATCCACTTCATGTACGGGCTCGGTCAGACCTATTGGCAGGTGCCGTGATGACGTCGTGTGCACAGTCGCGCGTCGCATCCTGAGAGTGCTCTATAGACTTGTCGTATACCACCGAGGAAAGGAAGCCACGATGGCAGCGATGAAGCCGAGGACAGGCGACGGGCCGATGGAGGCCGTGAAGGAGGGCCGCCTCATCATCGTGCGGGTTCCGCTCGAGGGCGGGGGGCGACTCGTCGTCTCCGTCAACGACGCTGAAGCGAAGGAGCTCCACGACGTGCTCGGCGCCGTCGTGAGCACCGCAGCCTGACCTGACACGTGAAGAGGGGCGACGGAATGATCCGTCGCCCCTCTTCTGCGTCTTCGCGCTAGCCGGAGACGCGGGACAGCTGCAGCAGCCCCTCGCCGGCGGAGTTGATCGCGGCGAGCACAGCCGCCGACTCCTGCGTCTCCTGCAGCAGCGAGCGGTAGGCGGTCGTCACGGCGTCGCGCTGCACGGGGTCGGCCGCCTTGCCGCCGGCGAGAACGCGGGGCACGAGGACGAGACCGCCTGGCCGCACCAGGCGCAGGCCGTGCTCGACGTACTCGATGACGTTCTCGGGGTCGGCGTCGATGAGCACGATGTCGTACGAGCCCTCGTTCATGCGGGGCAGCACGTCAGAAGCGCGACCCGTGATGAAACGGGCCCTGGCCGCGGGGATCTTCGCGTCGGCGAAGGACTGCCGCGCGGCGCCGAGGTGCTCTGGCTCGTTGTCGATGGTGGTCAGGACGGCCTGCGGTGCACCGCGCAGCAGCCAGAGGCCGGAGACACCGGCGCCGGTGCCGACCTCGATGATCGACTTGGCCGCGACGGATGCCGCGAGTACGGCGCACTGTGCGCCGATCACAGGGCTCAGCGGGGCGGCGCCGAGCTCGATCGCGTGGGCACGTGCCCGGGCGATGGGGGCGGGTTCGACGACGGTCTCGCGGACGAATCGGGCGTTCGCATCGTTGTCGCTCATGACAGTCTCCAGAGGGGGCGGGGGATTCCCCCAGAATATGCGTCGATTCCGGTTCGAAAGGTCAGGCGCGGCGGGTAGCCTGGGGAGATGGATTTCGGGCTCACCTTCGAGAAGCTGCTGCTGATCGGCGTGGTCGCTGTGCTGATCGTCGGACCGGAGCGCCTGCCCGCGCTCGCCGAGAAGTTCGCCAAGTTCGTGCGGCGGGCCGGTGAGTACGTCCGCGACACCAAGGGGCGGATGCGTGACGAGATGGGCCCCGAGATCGACGACATCGACTGGCGCAAGCTCGACCCGCGTCAGTACGACCCTCGACGCATCATCCGCGAGGCGCTGCTCGAGGAGCCGACGCCCTCCGCGCCAGCCGCAGCGGCGGCTGCTGCCGGCTCGACGGCCGCCGTCGCCGCGACCGCGGCGGCACCGGTGCTCACGCGCCCCAGCTTCGACAGCGCGACCCCGCCGCCCTTCGACGACGAGGCCACCTGACCTTCGGGGCGAGACTCATCGCGGCGCGAACGGCAGTGATCGGCCGGCCAGACCGCGGCCCTGACCGGCGACGACATCCGCGAGGGCGGAGATCGCCTGCGCGGACACGTCCTCGGGATCGCTGAGGACCACCGGCATCCCGGCGTCACCTCCGACGCGCAGCGCGGGACTGAGCGGGATCGATGCCAGCAGCGGCACGTCCAGCGCCTCCGCCACCTCCGTGCCGCCTCCCGAGCCGAACAGGTCGAGCGTCGTACCGTCCGGCAGAGCCAGCGCAGCCATGTTCTCGACAACGCCGATGACCTTCTGACCGGTGCGACGGGCTACCAGGCCGCTGCGGATCGCGACCTCGGCCGCGGCGGGCTGGGGGGTGGTCACGACGAGCACTTCGGCGTGCGGCAGGATCTGCCCGATCGAGATGGCGATGTCGCCGGTTCCGGGAGGCATGTCCACCAGCAGCACGTCCAGGTCGCCGAAGAACACGTCGGTGAGGAACTGCTGCACGGTTCGGTGCAGCATCGGTCCGCGCCAGGCGACCACCTGTTCTCCGTCGCGCAGGAACATGCCGATCGAGATCGTCTTCACGTCGTGCGCCACCGGCGGCAGCATCAGGTCGTCGATGCGGGTGGGCTGGGTGCCCGGCTCGATGCCGAGCAGCCCCGGGATCGAGAAGCCGTGCACATCGGCGTCGATCAATCCGACGCGCAGGCCGCGCGCGGCGAGGGCGACGGCGAGGTTCGCCGTGACCGTGGACTTGCCGACACCGCCCTTGCCGCTGGAGACGAGGATGACACGGGTCAGTGAATCCGGGCCGAACGGCATCTGCCGGGCGGGCCGTCCGTCGCGCAGCTTCTCGGTGAGGGCTCTGCGCTCCTCCGGCGTCATCACGCCGACGTCGACCTGCACCTCTTCGATGCCGGCAACGGACGCCGCGGCATCCCGGACGTCCTTCTCGATGCGCTGCGCGGCGGGGCATCCGACGATGGTGAGCACGATCGAGACCTGCGCGGTCGTGCCGTCGACGGAGATCTCGCGCACCATGTCGAGATCGCCGATCGGACGGCGCAGCTCGGGATCGGTGACCGCGGAGACCGCGCGGCGGACGCTGTCGGAAGAAGTCACCGTGTGCGCTCCTGATCACCGTCGTCGTGCGAGGACTCGAGCTCGGCGAGCAGCAGCTTCAGCTCCTGCCTGAGCACGTCCCGGGTGACGGTCTGCGCGCTGCGCTCCTCGAGGGCGATGCGCAGCGCCACGACCTCGCGGGCGAGGTACTCGGTGTCGGCCATGTTGCGCTCGGCCCGCTGGCGGTCCTGCTCGATCTGCACACGGTCGCGGTCGTCCTGCCGGTTCTGTGCGAGCAGGATGAGAGGCGCGGCGTAGGAGGCCTGCAGCGACAGCATGAGGGTCAGCGCCGTGAAGCCGAGAGCGGCGTCGTCGAAGCGCAGGTTCTCGGGCATCATCGTGTTCCAGGCGATCCATGCGGCGCAGAACAGCGTCAGGATCAGCAGGAAGGTCGGGGTGCCCATCGCCCGGGCCACCCACTCGGTGAATCGGCCGAACCGGTCGCGCGAGGACGCGGAGGGACGGGCGGCGACGCCGCGGTCCAGCGGCTTGTCGAGGCGTGGTGCCCTGGCCATCATCGTGCGCCTCCTGTCGCCGTCTCGTCGGCGTCATGAGTGCGCCAGTCGTCGGGCAGCAGGTAGTCGAGCACGTCGTCGACGCTCACCGCTCCCACGAGGCGGTGCGCGGTGTCGACGACAGGCAGCGAGACCAGGTCGTAGCTCGCGAGCATGCGCGCGACCTCGGCGGCGGAGGCCGTGGCGGGTACCGGCTCGAGGCTGTCGTCGACGATCGCGCCGAGGCGCTCGTGCGGCGGGTAGCGCAGCATCCGCTGGAAGTGCACCAGGCCGAGTAGACGTCCGGTCGGCGTCTCGTAGGGTGGCAGCGTGACGAACACCGCGGCCGCGAGGGCCGGATGCAGCTCGTGCCGCCGGATCAGCGCAAGCGCCTCGGCGACGGTCGCGTCGGCGGAGAGGATGATCGGCTCGGGAGTCATGAGGCCGCCGGCGGTGTCGGGGCCGTAGCGGAGCAGCATCCGCACGTCCTCGGCCTCTTCCGGCTCCATCAGCGCGAGCAGCTGCTCGAGGCGCTCCGGCGGGAGCTGGGCGAGCAGGTCCGCGGCGTCGTCCGGTTCCATCTCATCGAGCACGTCGGCTGCGCGCTCGTCGCCGAGACGATCGAGGATGCCCACCTGATCGTCCTCGGGCATCTCCTCCAGGGCATCCGCCAGCCGCTCGTCCGGCAGCTCCTCGGCGACCTCGATCAGGCGCTGCTCCGGCAGATCGAGGAGGGTGGTGGCGAGGTCGGCGGCGTGCAGTTCGGAGTAGCTGGCGACCAGCTGTTCGGCGGACTGCGCCTCACCGGGGGTGCGCTGCTCCCTCACCTCGTTCCACGAGGCGAAGGTGGTCGGGCCCTTGGCGAACGGGGAGGCGCTGGTCTTGGGCTTGCGCAGGAACAGCTGGGCGATGGCCCACTCGCCGTGCCGGTCCTGCTCGATCGCGACGTCCTCGACGACGGCGGTGCCGCTGCCGTCGGCGAACGCGACCTGCCGGCCGAGGTACTCGGCGAGCACGCGTACCTCGCCGGGGCGCGGCTGGAACCGGCGCACGTTGATCAGCCCCGTCGAGATGACCTGACCGGCGCGGATGGAGGTGACCCTTCCGATCGACAGGAACACCTGACGGCGCCCGGGGATCTCCACGACCAGGCCGATCACGCGGGGCGCGGCCGAACTTCGGTACACGATGACGACATCCCGGACCTTGCCGAGCCGGTCGCCCACGGGGTCGAAGACGGCGCAGCCGGCCAGGCGCGCGACGAATACCCGTTGTGTGCTCACGGATCCAGAGTAGTGCGCGGGCGGTTGCGCCCTCAGCGGAAGCATCGGCGGCGCTCGGGTGCCGCAGAACGCGACGTGGAACAATGGCCGCATGAGCATGCTGAACCGACCGTCGAACGGCGCAGACGTGGGCGAGTTGGTCTCGTCGGTGCCGGACTACGAGAACGCCCAGAAGACGGTCTCGAAGCTGATCGCAGGTGAGGTCCCCGCGCGCGACATCGCGATCGTCGGCATGGGCGTGCGCACCATCGAGCGTGTGACCGGTCGGCTCGGGTACGCCATGGCGGCGCGGTCGGGTGCCGTCAACGGCGTGCTCATCGGACTCTTCCTCTCGGCGATCATGCTGTTCGGCAACCCGGATGCGCCGATCACGCTGTTCCTCGGGTTCATCTTCATCGGTGTCGCGCTCGGCATGATCATGAGCCTGATCACGTTCACGATCGTGCGTCGTCGCCGTGACTTCGCGAGCGTGACGCAGCTCGCTGCTGACCACTACGAGGTGCGCGTCCAGCCCGCTTCGCTCGCGAAGGCCCGGCAGATCGTGGGGGCGGCGACACGCCCCGAGCCGGTCCGCCCCGTCGTGAACCTGGACGAGCCGCCGAAGTACGGCGAGCGGATCGATCCGGATGCCGCAGAGCAGGGCGCTCCGCCCGTTGCGGGCGGCCCGGAGATGGTGATTCCTCCACGGCCCGCTGCTCCGCCGCTGCCGCCCACGCCGGCGCCGCCCGCGTACGGCGAACGTGTGGATGCCTCTCCCGAATCCTCGCCGGCGGATGCTGCTCCTGAGCCTGCCTCCGCGGAGGCTCCGCAGGGGGAGCAGGGCGAAGAGGGTGCTCCCGAGCACGGCGAGTCGGGCTCGCCGGAGGATCCCCGCCAGGGCTCGTGATCGGCTCATGAAGATCCCCGTGGCGCTGCCGGCCGGATCCGTGTCCGCGATCTGGGAGCCGGTGGACGGAGGTGACGTCGTGCCGATCGCGCACGGCGCGGGCACCGGCATGGAGCATCCGTTCCTGGCGGGCTTCGCCGAGGCACTGCGCGCCGAGGGGTTCTCGACGCTGCGCTTCAACTTCCCGTACGTGGATGGCGGGCGCCGCATGCCAGGGCCGGCGGCGCAGTCGATCACGACCTGGCGCGGTGTCGTGGCGTGGGCGCGCGAGCAGGCGCCGGATGCCCGGATCTTCGCCTCCGGCAGATCGTACGGCGGGCGCATGGCGTCGATGGCGGTCGCCGAGGGGCTCGAGGTGGACGCGCTGGTGTACCTCGGATATCCGCTGCATCCGCCAGGGAAGCCGGAGAAGCCGCGCGTCGAACACCTGCCGGCAGTGGTGCCGCCGCAGCTGTTCCTGTCGGGCACGAACGACCCGTTCATCCAGCCCGTGTCGCAGCTGGAGGAGGCCGTGGCGTCCTGCCAGGACGCCCGGATCGAGTGGATCGACGGGGGAGGGCACTCCTTCGAGGTGAAGGGGCGCAAGCGCCCGGCATCCGAGGTCGGGGCGTCGGTGGCGCCGATCGTGGCGGAGTTCCTGACCTCCGTCGCGTGACACGATGGGCGGGTGGATCGCATCGCCCTCATCTCCGACGTGCACGGCAATCTCGGCGCCCTCGAGGCGGTGCTCGACGACATCCACGCCCGCGGGATCGCCCAGGTGATCAACCTCGGCGACACGGCGGGCAAGGGGCCGCGCGGCGAGGCGGCCGTGCAGCGCTGCCGCGAGGCGTGCGCGGTGAACGTGCGCGGCAACTGGGACGACTTCCTGCCCGGTATCGCCGACGACGATGCCTCGGAGGGACTGGTGTGGTGGCGCGATGAACTGTCCGCCGAGAGCCGCGCCTGGCTGAAGGAGCTGCCGCTCAGCCACGATCTGCTGATGAGCGGAAGGCGGATCCGGCTGTTCCACGCGTCGGCCGAGAGCCCGCACGTGCGCGTGCACTTCCACCACACCCCTGAGCAGTACGCGGCGATGTTCGAGAACACGGTGATGACCGGTGACGGGCCGGTGCCGGATGTGGTCGGGTACGCCGACATCCACGACGCCTACATCGAGTCGTTCGAGGGACGGACGCTGTTCAACGTCGGAAGCGTGGGCAATCCGCTGGATGAGCCGACACCGTCCTACGTGATCCTCGAGGGCGTCGTCGATGCGGAGGATGCCGCGCCCTTCGGCATCCAGTTCGTGCGGGTGCCGTATGACGTCGAGGCCGAGATCGCCGTCGCCGAGCAGGTGCGGATGCCCGAACGCGAGGCCTGGATCGTCGAGCTGCGCACGGCGCGGTACCGCGGGCTGCAGTGATGGCGGGGTTCCATCATGTCGAGCTGTGGGTGGCGGATGCCAGGGAATCCGGCGCCTGGGCGTGGCTGCTGGAGCGACTCGGGTTCGCTCTCGTCCAGGAGTGGCCGGAGGGCGCGTCCTGGTCTGCCGGCGACGCGTATCTCACGCTGACGACGTCGCCGAATCTGTCTGCGGCGCAACACGACCGGCGTCGCGCCGGAGTGAACCATCTGGCGTTCCACGGCGGTTCGCAGCACGCGGTGGACGTGCTGATGGCGGATGCGCCGGAGAACGGCTGGCGGCCGCTGTATGCGGATCGGTATCCGCACGCAGGCGGCGCGGACCACTACGCCGGATGGCTGGAGAACGCAGCGGGTTTCAAGGTCGAGGTCGTCGCGGGCGGCTGATCCGCTCAGCCCCAGCGCTCGGCGAGCCAGGACTCCGTCGCAGCGAGGGAACGCAGACGGCGGGGGTCAGCACCGCCGCTTCGCCCTTGTCCGTCATGTCGTGAGCGTAGCCCGTTCGGTGTCCCGGGACCGGTGAGGCAGGATGGACGGATGATCACGACCGTGCTCTTCGACCTGGACGGCGTGATCCGTCACTTCGATCCTGAGGTCACGGCGGAGATCGAGCGGCGGCATGGGATCGAGTCCGGCACGCTCATGGAGACGGCCTTCGCAGGGACCGCGGCCGAGGAGCTCACGATCGGACGGCTGCGTCGCGACGAGTGGATCGCCGGTATCGGCGCCTCGCTGGGCTGTCCTGCCGCGGCCGAGGAGTGGGGCGCGCAGCGCGCCCACCTCGACGAGGACGTGCTCGCGCTCGCCGCGGAGCTGCGCGGGCGGGGCATCCGTGCGGCGATCCTGACGAACGGAACCGACGGCATCCCGGCCGAGATCGACGCACTCGGCCTGGCGGACTCCTTCGACCCGATCTTCAACTCCGCTGAGATCGGTCATGCGAAGCCGGACGCGCGGGTGTTTGCACACGTCGTCCACGCACTCGGATGCACGCCGGAGGAGATCCTCTTCACCGACGACACCGCGACGAACGTCGCCGGTGCGATCGCGGCGGGCATGCGTGCGCATCACTTCACGGATGCTGCGGGGCTGCGTCGGGCGCTGCGCACGCACGCCATCGCTGTCGCATAACGCTCGTTCACAGAAAGCGCGCTCTTTCTCCGGTGGACGACAGGCGCTGTGACAGCTCGCCGTGGACTCACCGGAGCAACGCGACGGCCTCCGCTGCGACGAGCTCTGGTTCGCTGACCGGGATCAGATGGCCGGAACGCCTGGCGAGAACGTACCTCGCATCGACTGTGCGAGCCGTCTCCCTGTGTGCAGCGACGATCCGGGCGCGCATCCGCCGGTCGGCGAACGAGCTCCGCCCGCCGGAGAGAACCGTGACAGGCATGTCGCGAAGATCCGGTGGCGCGTCGCGCAACTGCTGGATGCCGCCCGCGACGTGACTCAGCTCGGCTGCTGCAGTGCGCGCGGCGGCAACGGTGGAGGAGGCGTCTGCAGCCGCGGTGCGCCACGGCTCCGGAAGCCCGGTGAGCGTGGAGCGCATCAGCGGCCGGAGAAGCCGCATCCGCGCGAGCGGCGGCATCAGCTTCGCCTGGGCGGTGGAAGACCAGCGCATCAGCGCGGAGATGTAGAGGTCGGCGGCATGCTCATCGCTCTGGTCCACGAGCACGACGCCCGCCGGCGGCGCCCCTGCGGCCGAGAGCCGCGCGGCCAGCATCCGCACGATCGGGCCGCCCCAGCTGTGCCCGACGAGCACGAGCCGCCGGCATGCCTGACTCTCGACGACCGCCTGCAGGTCATCCGTCAGGCCTGGGAGGTCGCGATACGGCGCAGGACTCGGCGTGCTGGCGCCATACCCCGCGCGCTCGTAGCCGACCACTCGAGCCGATCGTGCGACGTGCTGCTGCACTGCTCCCCAGTACTGTCCGCTGATGCCGAGGCCGGCCTCGAGCACGACCACGTCGTCGCCCGCACCGGCGCTCATCGTGCGCAGCAGACGCCCGCCCGCGGTCTCCACGAAGCGATCGGTTCCGGTGGGCGTCACGCTGCCGAGCCTATCCGGCCGGCGCGACGCCAGGCCGCGGTCAGCGCAGAGCGTCCCGCCACACCGCTTCGTGCGCGCGCACGTACTCGGACACCGCGCGCCAGTGTGCACCGTGACCCTCGACGTACATCGACGCCCACGGCTCCTCGCCGCGGCCGTGCGCCCGCTGCAGCATCCGGAGCATCGCCTGCGTGCGCTGAGCCATCGCCGCGGGGAGAAGAGCACGCATGCGCCCCTCCGCGCCATAACCCGCGACGAACGCGGTCAGCCGGGCAGCGGCCTCCTCGGGCTCCTGCGCCGGCTCGTTCAGCGTGAACGCCGACGCCGAGTAGGCCAGGTCCCACAGCCGCGTGCTCGGTCCGGCGCCGTCCCAGTCGATGAACACCCAGCGGTCGCCTACGACGAGGTTCCACGGAGTCAGGTCGCCGTGACAGATCAGCTCCGGTGCCTCCGGTGCCGGGAGCAGCACGTCCGAGGCATCCGTCGTGCGGAACGGGAACGTGGCCGCCGCGTCATGGATGCCGCGAACGATGCGCCCGACCCGGTGCAGGTCCTCGGAGGAGAGCACTTCCGGCTCGCTTCCCGGCACGAACTCCAGGATCTGCCTGCCCTGCTCGTCGCGTCCGAGCACAGCAGGCGCGTCCACACCGCCGCCGCGGACGTGCTGCACGAACGCATGCACGAGCGGCGTCTTCGGGGTCCAGGGCTTCCGCACCGTCGTGCCGATCCGCACGACGGTGTCCGTCGCGTTGCCGCCGGTCAGCGGGTGCTCGGTGTCCACGAGACACAGCGTAGGGGAGCTGAGGCGCGTGCCAGGATGAGGGTGATGCCTGAAGCACCCGAGACTCTGATCAACCGCTACGCGGCTCCCGCCGAGTGGCACGCCGTCGACGAGTACTTCGCCGGTGAACTCGTGCACGAGGACGACGCTCTCGTCGCTGCGCGGGAGTCCGGTGCCGAGACGACGATGCCGAACGCGGAGGTCGCCGCGAACCAGGGTGCGCTGCTCGGCATGCTCGTCCAGCTCGTCGGAGCCCGGCGCGTGCTCGAGTTCGGCACGCTCGCCGGCTACTCCACCATCTGGTTCGCGCGGGCCGTCGGCGCCGAAGGCCGAGTGGTCACCCTCGAACTCGAACAGCAGAATGCGGATGTCGCACGGCAGAACTTCGCGCGGGCCGGGGTGGCAGACCGGATCGAGACGCTTCTCGGCCCGGCGGGAGACTCCGCCGAACGCTTGATCGCGGACGGCACCGAGCCCTTCGACTTCGTCTTCATCGACGCCGACAAGCCCAGCAACCCGCGCTATCTCGCAGCCGCCCTGAGGCTGACACACCCCGGCGCGCTCATCGTGATCGACAACGTCGTGCGTGACGGCGCCGTCATCGATCCCGACAGCGACGACCCGCGCGTGGCCGGCGTGCGTCAGGTGGTGCGCGACATCGCCGAGAATCCCGAGCTGGATGCCACGGCGCTGCAGACCGTGGGAGTGAAGGGCTGGGACGGCATCATCGTCGCCCGCCGCCGCTGACCGCGCGGAACGAGATCGCCGCAAGCCCCCGGCTGCTGCGTGAGATCGGTGTTCCGCACAGGAATCTCGCGCGGAACTCGGGGTCTCGCCCGAATCTCGCCGACCTGCTGACAACCGACCGGCGGCAGCGGTCGGTCAGCCGCGCAGCTCCTCCG
Organism: Microbacterium sp. MAH-37; assembly: GCF_009758255.1. Taxonomy (GTDB): domain Bacteria; phylum Actinomycetota; class Actinomycetes; order Actinomycetales; family Microbacteriaceae; genus Microbacterium. The sequence continues at coordinate 216,617 of NZ_WSEN01000006.1, read as the reverse complement.
CCGCCAGCAGCCGCCCCATCGTGCGCAGACCGAGCCGCGCCATCGCCGGGTTCGTGCGCTCGTAGTACCAGCCGAGGCCCATCGCCTGCTGCAGCGCCCAGGCGGCGCCGCGCCGCCACTCCGCGTCATCCGAACCGACTCCGGACCTCAGCACAGCGCGATCTTCGGCATCGAGCAGATGCCACGCCGCGACGAGGTCGAGCGACGGGTCGACAGGACCGAACGAACCGGTGTCGAGCACGCCCGTCAGCCGTCCCTCGCGCGACACGATGAGATTCGGGGGCGTCAGGTCGCGATGCGACATCGTCTCGACCCCCGGATGCGGGATGCTGCGCAGCCGCGCCCACATCGCACGCCCCGCGTCGACGTCGAGCAAGTGCCCGCTGCGGTCGAAGCACTCTTCGACCCAGTCGTCGTGGTCGGTCAGTTCTCCGCCTCGGCCGGTCCCGTCGAATGCGCGGCCGCGCAGCGGCTCTGACCGCAGTGCGACGATGAGGCGCGCGAGGTCGCCGGCGAGCAGTGGATACCGGGCATCCGAGAGCCCCTCCGCCGTCTCGCCGTCGACCCATGAGGCGACCATCCACGCCGAGGGGTACTCCGCCGAGGCCTCGAGCACGCGCACCGGGCGGGGCGCGGGCACCGGGGAGATCTCGGCGAACTCGGTCATCCGCTCGGCCTCGGCACGCACCTCCGCGAGATCCGTCGAGACCAGCGGGAAGCGCGCGACCAGACCGTCGCCGATGCGGAACAGCGCGTTCACCGTCCCCGGCGAGGGGAGTCTGCGCACCGGCATCCCGTCCGCCTCCGGTACGGAGGCCGAGATCAACGCGACGGCCAGCCGGTCCTCCAGGACCAGCTGGCCGTCGTGCATGCGTGACTCGCCCGTCACGGCGCGTCTGGCGCCTGCGGCGGCGCCGCCGGGCCCTGCGCCGGGCCGGCCGGCGGATACGGAGCCGCCGTCGTGCCCGCCGGCTTGCCGGCATCCACCCAGCGCGTGTGCGCCTTCAGCGCGTGCAGCACGGCGAAGCGCACCGCGAAGTAGACGACCAGGCCGACGACCGCCGCGATGATCGCCCAGATGAACGGCATGATCAGCAGCATGTGCCAGCCGGTGAGGCCGGCCATCATGCCTGCGCCCGTGCCATCCAGGCCTCGACCTCGTCGGCCGTGCGCGGGATGTCGGCCGAGAGGTTCACGGGGCCGTCCTCGGTCATCAGGATGTCGTCCTCGATGCGCACGCCGATCCCGCGGAGCTCCTCCGGCACGGTCACGTCGTCGATCTGGAAGTACAGGCCAGGCTCGATCGTGAACACCATGCCGGCCTTGAGCTCGCCGTCGTAGTACATCTCGCGGCGGGCCTGCGCGCAGTCGTGCACGTCGATGCCCAGGTGATGCGACGTGCCGTGCACCATGTACCGGCGCTGCTGACCGCCCTTGTCGGCGTCCAGAGCCTCCTCGGCGCTCACCGGCAGCACGCCCCACTCGGCGGTGCGCTCGGCGATGACCTTCATGGCGGCCTCGTGCACGGCACGGAACTTCACACCGGGACGGGCGGCGGCGAATGCGGCATCCGCCGCCTCGCGCACCGTCTCGTAGACGCGGCGCTGCACCTCGGTGAACGTGCCGGACACCGGCAGGGTGCGGGTGATGTCGGCGGTGTAGAGGCTGTCGGCCTCGACGCCCGCGTCGATGAGGATCAGGTCGCCGGGGATGACGGCGCCGTCGTTGCGGGTCCAGTGCAGGTAGCAGGCGTGCGGGCCGGATGCCGCGATCGTGTCGTAGCCCTCCCAGTTGCCGTCGCTGCGGGCGCGCTGATGGAAGACGCCCTCGACGATGCGCTCGCCGCGGGGGTGCGCGATCGCCCGGGGCAGGTCGCGGATCACGTCGTCGAAGCCGGATGCCGTGACGGCGACCGCGTGCTTCATCTCGGCGATCTCGTATTCGTCCTTGATCAGCCGCAGCTCGGAGACGAACCGGGTGAGCTCGTCGTCGTCGTCGACCACCAGGTCGTCGGAGCCTGCGGCGAAGTCGTCCAGGTGCGCGGTGGCCACGCCGAGGTCGGCGGCCACACCGGCCAGCGACGGACGGGGGCCGATCCAGAACTCGCCGATCGTGGCATCCGAGTAGAACTCCGCGGTGGTGCGGTCGGCGCGCTCGCGGAAGTACAGCGTGACGTCGTGTCCGCCCGCCGTCGGCTCGAACACCAGCAGCGAGTCCGGCTCGGAGTCGGCCGCCCAGCCGGTCAGGTGGGTGAAGGCGGAGTGCGCGCGGAACGGGTAGTCGGTGTCGTTGCTGCGCTGCTTCAGCGAACCGGCCGGCACCACCAGGCGCTTGCCGGCGAACGCCTTCGAGACGGTGTCGCGGCGGGCAGCGGCATAAGGAGCCTGCGCGCGTGCTGCGGGCAGCGACTCGGTGCGCTCGGCCCAGCCGGTCGAGATCGTGTCCAGGAAGCCCTGGGGGAACGGCTGACGCCGGTTGGTCTTCTCCTCGACGACGGCGGCGTCGGAGGTCTCGGCGATCGTGTCGCCGTCTGCGGGGGTGCTCATGCCTCCATCCTCTCACTCCTCACATGACAGGACCCGGGCGGTTTTGATGTCCCACCCGGGTCCTGCGCTACGGCGATGTCAGATCACTGCACGGCCTTCAGCGCATTGACGATGCCGGTGCCGTAATAGCTGTTCAGCGCGTCCGTGCCCACGCAGGCCGGACCCTCGTCGTACTGCGGTGCCGAGCACGCCGTCGGCGTCGCATCCGCGCGCAGCTTCTCGACCATCTGCGCCGGCGTCAGATCGGGGTGCGCCGACTTCATCAGAGCGAGCACACCCGCGACGTGCGGCGAGGCCATCGACGTGCCGCTCATGTACGCCCAGCCGCCGCCGGGGACCGTCGACGCGATGCGCGAACCGGGGGCGGCGACATCGATCTGTCCGAGGCCTCGGTTCGAGAAGTACGACAACTGGCCGGACTCGGTGAGCGACGAGACCGTCACGACGCCCGGGAGCTGCGTGGGGATGTCCAGGCAGCCCTCGTTGATCGTGCGGGTCACCGGCTCGGGCGCATCGTTCGGGCTGCCCTCGTCGACCGTGTTGGTCGTGAGGTCGAGACCCGAGTTGCCTGCAGCGGCGGCGCTGACGACGCCCTTGTCCTCGGACCACTTGACGGCGCGCGTGACCGCTTCCTTCACAGCGGCCTGGTCGGGCTGGTCACCGCACCAGAACTCGAACGGGTCGATGTAGTAGCTGTTGTTCGTGACGTCCATCCCGCGCTGACCGGCCCACATGAAGCCGCAGATCGCATACTCCGGGTAGATGAACCCGTCGTCGTTGACGACCTTCACCGAAGCCACGCGCACGTTCGGCGCGACACCGACGATGCCGACGCCGTTGCGCGCCGCGGCGATCGTCCCCGCGACGTGCGTGCCGTGCGAGGAGGTCGTCGGGTACCAGCCGCCCTCGGACTGGTCGGGCCGGCCTCCCGCCGTGCAGTTGACGGAGTCTGCGACGTCGATGTTGGCGGCGAGGTCCGGATGCGTCGGATCGATGCCCGAGTCGAGCACGCCGACCAGCACGTTGCGGCTGCCGTCCGTGAACAGGTTGGCCTCATCGGAGTGGATTATCCTCATGTCCCACTGCAGCGACGTGTACTGCTCGGTGCCCGAACCGGGGATCGGTGCGGACGGCTCATCGCCGTTGACCGGCTTGTTCTTGCCCTGATTCCAGCCCGACGAGCCGGGACCCCACGGAACGCCCGGGCCGGTGACCTTGTCCTTGACCTCTGCGGTGCGGGTGGCGCCGACCGAGGTGATGACGTTCTTGCCGGTGACCTTGACGCTGTCGCGGAACGCGGCGCGGTCGGACTGTGCGACGATCACGCCGATCTCGGGCCAGCTCTGCACCACGACGCCTCCGGCATCGGTGACGGCCTTCTCGGCCTTGCGGGTCTGGCCGGGGTTCGCCTGGCCGGTGTTGACCACGTAGCTCATCACGGTGCCGTCCGGCGGATTCACCGGTACGGGCGTCGAGGTGTCGGACGTGCCGGCCGTGGCACTGAGCCCGCCCGTGAGGACGAGCCCGAGGGCGGCGGCGGTGCCGACGATGCTGCGCAGCGTTCGGCGTCGGGATTGGGAAGTCATGACGGCCTTTCATCTTTGGAAGACCGGCTTCTGCCGGAAGGGCGAGTGGCCCTCGCTAGCCTTTCTAGCGTGTGGGTTCGAGCTGCGCCACCAGCGCGCGGTGGTCGGAGCCGGCGGCGTCGTCGATCACAAGCGACCCGGTGGGAGTCCAGTTCGCGCTCGCCATGATGTGGTCGATCGGGGCGGAGAGCAGTGCGGGGATGCTGCTGGGCCAGGTGCCCCACATCCCGGTTCCGGTGCGGGTCGCGACGTCCTGGCAGCGGCCCATGTCGCCGCCGTCGACGCCCAGCCTGGCCATGTGGTCGACGGTGGCATTGAAGTCGCCGGCGAGGATGAAGTCGCCCTTCGGGCACTGGTCGGCGATCCACTGCAGGTCGGTGCGCCACTTGTCCATCGCGTCCTGACGCGGCGCGACGGCGTGCACCGCCACGACGGTCGGGCCATGTCCGTCGACGGGCATCGCGACGACGCTCGGCACCGATTTCGTGTTGCTCGATCCGTCGGCCGACGACTGGATCACGGAGTAGTCGCCGAGGGCGGGGGAGATCAGCACCGTGGTCTGCCACGCCTGCGGCCCGTTCTGCACGTCGGGCCGGATGTTCACGTTGTGCACCCACATCGGGCGTCCGCTCTCGCGCATCAGCACGGCGATGCGCTCGCCGACGCCGTCCGCCGTCTCGGGCAGGGTGACGATGTCGGCCTGCTGTTCGACGGCCGCACGCGCGATCGTGTCGGCGGACGCCGCCTCGCCGCGCGTGTTCCAGGTCATCACGCGCACGCTGTCGTCGGTCTTCTCCGGAAGGGCGCCCTCGGACAGTCCGCGGAAGCTCCCGATCACCCCGACCGCTCCGCAGGCGACGATCGACACGACCAGCAGGGATGCCGCGAAGCCGCGCAGGGGCCGCGCGATCATCAACAGCAGCGAGAGCACGCCGACCACTGCGAAGGCGATCAGCAGCACGCCACGGGACGCCACCAGCTGGGCGAACGGGAACGTCTGCTCCAGCCGGAAGAACTGCGGCCACACGAGGACGGCCGCGGTGATCGCGTAGAGCACGGTCAGCAGCAGACCCAGAAGTCGGAACATCCCCTCGAGCCTACGGGTTCGCGCTGTGACGCCCCTGATCGCGCCGGGTGAGTACGCTCGAAGGATGACCACCGGCGCCCCGCTGATCGCAGGTCCTGGCGACCTGCATCTGCACTCGAACCACTCCGACGGGACCCAGGCGCCGGCCGAGGTGGTGCGCCAGGCGCACGCGCATGGGTTGCGCACGGTCGCACTGACCGATCATGACCGGACCACGGGGTGGGACGAGGCCGGCGACGAGGCCGTCGCGCTGGGCATGACCTTCATCCCCGGCATGGAGATGTCCGCGAAGCACGAGTGGCGCAGCGTGCACGTGCTGGGCTATCTGTTCGATCCGACGGACGCCGCACTGCTCGCCGAGACGAACCGCATCCGGGATGACCGCATCGGTCGCGCGGAGCGCATCGTCCGCAACATCTCACGGGACTACGACCTCACCTGGGACGACGTGATCGGTCAGACCACAGGCGATGCGACGATCGGACGGCCGCACATCGCCGACGCGCTGATCGCGCGCGGCATCGTGGTCGACCGCGGGGAGGCGTTCGACGGCATCCTGCATCCGCGCACCGGCTACTACGAGCCGCACTACGCGCCGGATCCGCTCACCGCGGTGCGCCTGATCACGGATGCCGGGGGAGTGGCGATCATCGCCCACCCGGCCACGGCGGGCCGCGACCGCATGATGCCCGTTCCGTTCATCGAGCGGCTCATCGATGCGGGGCTGGCCGGCTTCGAGATCGAGCACCGTGAGAACACCGAGCAGGGCAAGCGGATGCTGCGCGAGATCGCTTCGCGGCACGACCTGATCATCACCGGCTCGAGCGACTACCACGGCGCCGGCAAGCCCAATGTGCCCGGGGAGAACAGCACCGGCGCGGACATGCTCGCACGCCTGGTCGCCCGCGGCACAGGCTCGGCGCCGCGGTACCCGGACTGATCCAGGATTCCTTCATCCGCCGTCAGTAGCCTCACTCCATGCAGCGGGGCACCTCTCTCGAACGCCGGATCGACGTCGTCGCGAGGCGCGTGCTGCAGGGCGCTCCGCGCCACGGCATCCGCGCCGGACTGATCGAGTTCGCGGTCTTCCTGCTCAAGCAGGCGTGGGCGTGTATCTTCGGCGCCTCCCTGCTCATCCTCATCATCGCGGCCCGGCTCTGGTACCCCGATGACGCGCTGCTCGCCCGCAACGACGCGCTGACGATCGCTGCGGTGCTGATCCAGGTCGTGATGATCGGGTTCCGGCTCGAGACCGGCCGCGAGCTGTGGGTGATCGTGATCTTCCACGTCACCGGCACCGTGATGGAGCTCTTCAAGACGGATGTCGGATCATGGGAGTACGCGGCGGGCGGCTTCCTGCACCTCGGCGCGGTGCCCCTGTTCAGCGGGTTCATGTACGGCGCGGTCGGTTCGTACATGGTGCGTGTGCACCGGCTGTTCGACCTCGGGTTCACCTGCTATCCGCGGCGCTGGCTCACCGTCGTGCTCGCCGCGGCGATCTACGCGAACTTCTTCGCGCACCATTTCTGGATCGACCTGCGCTGGGTGCTGATCGCCGCCGTGGTGGTGCTGTGGTTCCCGACGACGATGTACGCACGGTCGTGGCGGGTGACCCTGCGGCTGCCGCTGCTGGCAGTGTTCGGCGGGGTCGCGGTGTTCATCTACGCCGCCGAGAACATCGGCACCTGGGCGGGTGCCTGGTCGTATCCCAATCAGGCCGGCGGCTGGGAGCTCGTCTCACCGAGCAAGATCACCTCGTGGTTCCTGCTGATGATCATCTCGGTGGTGCTGGTCACCCTGGTGTATCCGCCGCGAGTGCCCGAGCGTCCGGTCGTGCGGCAGGCACGGCATGAGGAGACGCCCTCAGCGGTCTGAAGGCGTTCTCTCGCGCGGCACCTCTCGACCGTGCCGGATGTTCGCGCTGCACCTTCTCGCTCGTACGGCGCGTATTCGCGTAGCGCCTGCCGATTCTCACAGCGCGAACCCGAGCAACGGAAACGCCCTCGGCCATGAGCCGAGGGCGTTTCGTCGAGAACGATCAGGCGCCGCTGGGGGCTGCACCGCCGGAACGGCGGCGACGGCGGCGACGCTGCGGAGCGGGCTTGCCGTCGTGATGCTCCGTCGTGGTGTCGCCGTCGTGCGTACCGGCGCCCTCGGCGTCGCGTGCGGCGGCATCCGCGGGGGCGGGCGCCGCTTCCGCGGCATCCGTGCCCTCGGCGAACGTCGAGCCGACCGGCTCGGTGGCCCGGCGGCGACGGCGGCGGCGCTTCGTGGTGCCCTCGCTGGTGCCCTCCGCCGCAGCATCCGCAGCCTTCTGCGGCTGACGCTGGCGGCGCTCGCCGGCCGGCTTCTCGGCCTTCGGCGCGGTGACGAGGCGACCCTTCGTGCCCTCGGGGATGTCCAGGTCGGTATACAGGTGCGGGCTCGACGAGTAGGTCTCGACGGGCTCGGGCTGACCGAACTCGAGCGCGCGGTTGATGAGGGCCCACTTGTGCAGGTCCTCCCAGTCGACGAAGGTGACGGCGATACCGGTCTTGCCGGCGCGGCCGGTGCGGCCGGCGCGGTGCAGGTACGTCTTCTCCTCGTCGGGGATGGTGTGGTTGATGACGTGCGTGACGTCGTTCACGTCGATCCCTCGGGCGGCCACGTCGGTGGCGACCATGACGTCCTTCTTGCCGGCCTTGAAGGCGGCCATGGAGCGCTCGCGCTGGTCCTGCCCCATGTCGCCGTGCACGCCGCCGACGTTGAAGCCGCGGTCGCTCAGCTCGTCGACCAGCTTCTGAGCCGCGCGCTTGGTGCGGGTGAAGATCACGGTCTTGCCGCGGCCCTCGGCCTGCAGGATGCGGGCGATGACCTCGTCCTTGTCCAGCGCGTGCGCGCGGTAGACCAGGTGCTTGATGTTCGCCTGCGTGAGGCCCTCGTCGGGGTCGTTCGCGCGGATGTGGATCGGGTTGGTCATGAACCGGCGCGCGAGGGCGACGATCGGGCCGGGCATCGTGGCCGAGAACAGCTGCGTGTGCCGGGTCGCGGGAACCTTCTGGAAGATCTTCTCGATGTCGGCGAGGAAGCCGAGGTCGAGCATCTTGTCGGCCTCGTCGAGCACGACCTCGGTGGCGTTCGACAGGTCGAGCAGGCGCTGACCGGCCAGGTCGATCAGGCGACCCGGGGTACCGACGACGATCTGCGCGCCCGCCTTGAGCTGCTCGATCTGGCCCTCGTAGGCCTTGCCGCCGTAGATGGCGACGACGCTGGTGCCCCGCTTCGAGGTCAGCAGATCCATGTCCTCGTAGACCTGCACCGCCAGCTCACGGGTCGGCACGACGATGAGCGCCTTGACGCCGGGCCCGGGGTTCGCGCCGAGGCGCTGCACCACGGGGATGCCGAAGCCGAAGGTCTTGCCGGTGCCGGTCTTGGCCTGGCCGATGATGTCCTGGCCGGGGAGGCCGAGGGGGATGGTCTGCTCCTGGATCGGGAACGCGTCGACGATGCCCTTGGCGGCGAGTGCGTCGACGATGTCCTGGTCGATGCCGAGGTCGGCGAAAGAAGTCACAGTATGTTGCCTGTCCGGCGATCGCGCTGTGCGTCGTCGCACCACGGGAGTCGCCTCGTAAACGGATCCACGCCGTCTCTGATCTCAGGCGCGGGGCCCTGCTCCACCGGCAGGACGGGAACCAGCCTACCGGAGGGGGTCCCGCACGACGAGCCTGGCGCATCGCGTTGCTCCCCGCCCCGGTAATCTGGGCGGGTGGTCAACTGGTTCTGGAAGAAGCGCCGCCAGCCCCGCCGCACCCTCGCGGTGCGCAGCCGGGGCGACCTGGGCGATGCGACGCGCGTCGACTTCGCCGAGCTCGCGCCCGAGCTGAACCGCTTCCTCGGTCAGGCCGCGTACCTGCAGCTCGGATACTTCGAGACCCTGACCCGCGGCATCCGTGCCACGCCCGAGCTGGCGCGCAAGGAGGCGCTGTCGCGCGCCGCCGGTGCGGCCCTGGACAAGCACCGCGGGATCGTGCGCGTGATCACCGAGCGCGGTGAGGACCCGACAGAGCTGATGCTGCCGTTCCGTGAGAACCTCGACGCGTTCCGCCGCATGACCATCGGCGCACGCCAGGAGGAGACCCTGCTCGCGGTCTACCTGACCGCCGGCATGCTGGACGACTTCTACCTCGCGCTGGCCTCGAGTTACGGCGAGACGGGGGAGCGGGTCGCCGAGATCCTCCGTGAGGACGACGCCGGAGGCGAGATCGTCGCGATCATCCAGGAGACGATCGAGAGCGACGAGGAATGGCGCTCGCTGCTCTCGATGTGGGGGCGCCGCCTGGTCGGCGACACCCTGCTGGTGTGCCGCGGTGCGATGCGCCCGGAGCGACTCGCCCACGACGAGCAGCGCATCGAGCCGGTCTACACCGAGCTGATGGGCGCGCACGCCCGCCGCATGGACGCGATGGGACTCGCCTCCTAGCGGGCGTTCGCGTCAGACTCCGATCGCCTGCTGCGCCTTCTGGTCGGAGGCGTGCCGCGTGACGGCGATGAGGTACGTCGCGAGCGCGGAGATCAGCAGACCGCCGCCGATGCTCGCCAGCCACAGCCAGCCGTTGCCCTCGGAGACACCCGCCCACTGCATCGCCGTGTAGATCACGCCGGACGCCGCGGTGGCGATCGCCGGAGTGACCGCGACGCCGCGCAGGTGGCGGTACGGCAACAGGAAGTGCAGGCCGATTCCCAGCGCGCAGGACGCGATCAGGGCCAGCAGGATGTACATGTCAGGCGACGAAGCCGACGCGGCGGGACTCCTCGGTGCCCAGCTCGATGTAGGCGAGGTTCGCGGTCGGCACGATGTAGTCGTTGCCCTTCACATCGGTGAGGGTGAAGTGTGTCGTGCCCTGCTCGAGTGCGGCGGAGATGGTGCTGCGCACCTCGTCGGCCGCGGTGCTGGTCTCGAAGGTCAGTTCACGGCCGGTGTTGACGATGCCGATGCGGATTTCCACGCGTGCTCCTCTGACTTGCTTGGGTGCTGGCAACTCTACCGTGACGGCTCGGCCCCGGTCCCGGCGGGCGGCCCGGTTTCGCCCAGGGCGCACACGTACTGCCGTCCGCGGCCGCGGCATCGATGTCGCCGCCCGCCGATAGTGTCGAAGACATGACAGAGGATGCTGCGCAGCGGGCCGTCGTGACCGCCGACCCCACCGCATCCGGAGTCATCGTCGGTGCGCCGGGCACCGGCAAGACCACCGCGCTCATCGACCGCGTCGTGCATCTGCTCGACGGCGGGCTCGAGCCGGAGCAGGCGCTGGTGCTCACCCCCAGCCGCCAGGCGGCCACCGGGCTGCGTGACCGCATCGGCGTGCGCATCGGCCAGGCCACACCCGGCCCGCTGGCGCGCTCGGTCGGCTCCTTCGCGTTCCAGCTGGTGCGCGGCGCGATGGTGCGGGCCGGCGACGACCCGCCCGCACTGCTGACCGGCGCCGATCAGGACCGCATCATCGCCGAGCTCCTCGCCGGCGACCTCGAAGACGGCGGAGTGCGGTGGCCCGAGGCCCTCGGTCCGTCGGTGCGCGCGTCGAAGGGCTTCCGCTCCGAGCTGCGCGCGTTCCTCGCCGAGTGCACCGAGCTCGGAGTGCGACCCGGTGAACTGAGCGCTTCGGGCGACGAGGTCTGGGCTGCGGCCGGTGCCTTCCTCGACGACTACCACCGGGTGATGGCGCAGCTGCGCTCCGCCCACCGCGACGCCGCCGACCTGCTCAGCGAGGCCACCGGCATCCTGCACACGGCGGATGCCGCAACGCTGGGGCCGCTGGCTCCGCTGCGCATCGTGCTGATCGACGACGCGCAGGAGCTCACCCGCGGCGGCATCGAACTGGTGCGCGCGCTGCGCGCGCGCGGCATCGCGGTGCTGGCCTTCGGTGACCCGGACATCTCGTCCGGCGCGTTCCGCGGCGCGAGCCCCGAGCTGTTCGCCAGGCTCGCGGTGGAGCTCGGCGACGTGCAGGTGCTCGACGGCCCGCACCGGCAGGTGCCGGCTCTGACCGCGCTCACCCGCACGGTAACTCAGGCGATCGGCGCCGCGGGGCGCGTCGACCACCGCCGCGCACCCGTCGCAGTCGACGACGCGGATGCCGCAGTCACGACCTTCGTCGCTCCCTCGCCCTTCGAGGAGGTCGATCGCATCGCCGGTGTCATGCGGGACTGGCACCTCTCCGGCGGTGTCCGGTGGGACCGGATGGCGGTGATCGCGCACGACACCCGTCAGGTCGCGCAGCTGGAGACCGAGCTGGCGGCCCGCGAGATCCCGACCCGCGCGGCGGGCGTGCAGCGCCCGCTCGGCGACGAGTCGGTGGTGCGGGACATCGTCGGTCTGGTGCGACTGGCTCTGCTGCCCGTCGAGGAGCGCACCCCGCAGGAACTCGAAGAGGCGCTGCGCTCTCCGTTCGGCGGCATGGATGCGATCGGACTGCGACGCCTGCGCGCGCGCCTGCGACACCTCGAGCTGGAGCAGGAGGGCAACACCCCCGCTCGCGAACTGCTGCGCCAGGCGATGGCCACGCCGGCCCACCTCACCCTGATCGATGCGGCCGAGGCGCGGGCCGCAGCACGTTTCGCCGACACGCTGGCGGAGATGACCGCTGCTGCCGCGGCGGGAGAGACCATTCACGACCTGCTCTGGCGGGCCTGGGACGGTGCCCGCTCGGTCGACGGACGCAAGCTGCAGTACGCCTGGCGCGAGAGCGCGATGCAGGCCACCGGCGGCGAGACCGCCCGCGCACTGGACGCCCTGGTCGCGCTGTTCGACGCCGCCAAGCGATTCGTCGAGCGCACGCCGAACGAGAGGCCGGCGAAGTTCGTCGACGACATCCTCGGCAGCGAGGTGCCTGAGGACACGCTGTCGTCGCCCGAGCGCCCGGGGCGCGTCACGCTGCTGACCCCGGCCACGGCGCTGGGCGCCGAGTTCGACGCGGTCGTCATCGCCGGCGTGCAGGACGGCGTGTGGCCGAACGTGCGGCTGCGCGGCGGGATGCTGCAGACCTGGCGCCTTGCCGATGCGATCACCTCGGCCCGCACCGGCGTCGAGGCCGAGGTCCCCGGTGTCCTCGACAGGCGACGCAGCGCCCTGCACGACGAGCTGCGACTGTTCGTGCGGGCGGTCTCCCGCGCACGCAGCCGGCTGCTGATCACGGCGGTCGACGACGACGATGCGACGCCCAGCCCGTTCTTCGGCTTCCTGCCACAGCCAGATCCGCCGGAGCGGCATCCTTCGGCCGAGCATCCGCTCACGCTGCGCGGCCTGGTCGCCCGGCACCGCCGCACGCTCACGACGACCACCTCGCTCGCGGCACGCCGTGAGGCGGCCGGGCAGCTGGCCGTGCTCGCCCGCGAGGGCGTCCCCGGTGCGGAGCCGGCGGACTGGTACGGCGTGACGCCGTCGTCGACGGACGCGCCGCTGCACGACCTCGCGGTCGAGGCCGCACGCGTGTCGCCCTCGCGCATGGAGTCGTTCGAGGAGTGCGGCCTGAACTGGGCCGTGTCCGCACTCGGAGGAGACACCGTGATGCCGCCGTCGGCCGGCATCGGCACGATCGTGCACGCCGCCATGGAGACCGCCCCCGACGGCGATCTCGAGCGGATGCGGGAGGTCGTCGCCGCCCGATGGCCCGAGCTCGACTTCGAGACCGAGTGGATCGGGCGCAAGGAGCGCCGCCGCGCGGAGCAGTACGTCGACCGGCTGCACTCCTACCTCGACACCGTGACCAGGGACGGGGGTCGGGTGCTCGCCAGCGAGGTGGAGTTCCGGTTCGCGGTGGACGTGCCGGAGCGAGACGAAGGACGCCCCGCGGTGCACCCCGTGGGCGAGGACACCGCGCATCAGGCGATCATCCACGGGTACATCGACCGCGTCGAGGCGTATCCGATGGGGGCGGGGGAGCACTCCGCCGCACGCGGCCGGGGCTGGCAGGCGATGCCCGGCGCAGCCGAGAGAGTGGTCGTGGTCGATCTCAAGACCGGCAAGTACGAGCCGGAGAGCGACGAGAAGGTCATCGAGCACGCGCAGCTCTCCGCCTATCAGCTCGCCGTCCAGCAGGGGCTGATCGAGGGCGCCGAGGCGGATTCGCTCGCCGGCGCCCGTCTGGTGCTCGTCGCGAAGACGCTGTCGAAGTGCGACTACCGCGTCGCCCACCAGCACACGCTCGACGGCGAAGCGCGCGAAGAGTTCCTGCGCAGGGTCGCGGAGGCCGCTCGAGGGATGTCGGCGAGCAGCTTCACCGCACAGGTCGAGGCGCACTGCGCAGACACCCAGTGGCGCGTGCAGCCCTGCCGCATCCACACCGTCCCGGCGGTGAGCGCATGAGCACGTGGACCGGATCGCTGAGCATCTCTGCGACCGACGTCGCCGCCGCCCTCGGGCTGCCGTCGCCGACGGCGGCACAGCAGCGCGTGATCGAGGCGCCACCGACCCCGGCGCTGGTCGTCGCGGGCGCCGGCAGCGGGAAGACCGAGACCATGTCGGGCCGCGTCGTCTGGCTGGTCGCGAACGGGCACGTCCGCCGCGACGAGATCCTCGGGCTCACCTTCACCCGCAAGGCCGCCGGAGAGCTGTCCGAGCGCATCGCCGCGCGTCTCGCGATGATCGACGAGTACGGCCGCCGCGGCCTGCTGCCGTACGTTCCCGAGATCGTCGCCTCGGGCGCACTCCGCCGCGTCGACGAGGCCGCACCGGGCCGGCAGCGCGACCTCGTCCGATCGCACGTCCTCGATGAGCTCGCCGAGCGCTTCGGCACCGAAGCGGCCCCCGCTGCGGCCGAGGACCTGATGATCCGCCCCCGGGTGTCGACCTACAACGCCTTCGCGGACGGCATCGTCCGCGAGCACGCCGCTCGCATCGGGCGCGACCCCGACGTGGCGATGCTCAGCCAGGCGGCATCCTGGATCCTCGCCCGCGACGTGGTGCTGCGCTCCGACCTGCCCGGTCTGGAGCTGATCGACCGCTCGCTCACCGGGGTGGTCGACGCGGTGCAGAGCCTCGCCGGGGACGCACTCGACCACCGTGTCGACCTCGATCGCGCCGTGCGCATCGCCACGGATCAGGCTGCGGCCTTCGCTCCGTATCGCAGCAACGACGCCGTGGAGAAGGCCGCCGCCAACCTCGAGGCGATGCCGGTGCTCGCCGCTCTGGTGCGTGACTACATCTCCGAGAAGGAGCGCCGCGGCGTGCTCGACTTCGCCGACCAGGTCTCCGGGGCCTACGACATCATCGAGTCCGCACCCGATGTGCGCAGCGAGCTGCGCGAGCAGCACCGCGTCGTGCTGCTCGACGAGTATCAGGACACCTCGGTCATCCAGACCCGGTTCCTCGCCGAGCTGTTCCGCGACTCCGCCGTGATGGCCGTGGGCGATCCGCACCAGTCGATCTACGGGTGGCGCGGCGCCAGCGCCGACAACCTGTACGCGTTCTCCGGGTCGTTCGCGGCAGAGCAGCCGGCGCAGAACTACAGCCTGATGACCAGCTGGCGCAACGACGCGAGCATCCTCGACGTCGCGAACCGCGTGCTCGAGCCGCTTCAGCGCGACGGTCTCGACGTGCCGCCGCTGGAGCCCCGCCCAGGAGCCGGCACAGGCACCGTCGAGACCCGCTTCCCGTTCACCGTCGACGACGAGGCCCGTGAGATCGCGGAGTGGTTCGCCGACCGACGTGCGGAGCACCGGGGCAGCAGCCCGCACACCGGCGCGATCCTGTTCCGCTCCAAGCGGCACATGCAGACCTTCGCCGCGGCGCTCGCCGCGGCCGGCATCCCCCACCGGATCCTCGGCCTGGGCGGCCTGCTGAACACCCCCGAGGTGGTCGACGTGGTCTCCACGCTCCGCGTCATCCACGATCCCACCGCCGGGTCCGCGCTCATCCGGCTGCTCACCGGCCCCCGATTCGGCGTCGGGGTCGCCGATATGGCGGGTCTCTACGACCTGGCATCCGAGATCGCCAAGCGCGACAGCGCGCTCATGCCGCTGCCCGACGAGGTGAAGGCTCGCCTGCGTGCATCGAGCGGGGCCGACGAGGCGGTGTCGATCGTCGACGCCGTCGATGTGGTGCGCGGCATGCGCGACGACTACCGGCTGATCGAGGGGATCACGCCCGACGGGCGCGCGCGCATCCGCGCCGCGGGCGAGATGCTGGAGCGGCTGCGGCGGGCGGTCGCCCAGCCGCTTCCCGAGCTGATCCGACTGATCGAGTTCGAACTGCGGCTCGACATCGAGCTCGCCGTCAACGAGACCCGCGGCCCGGCACGCGTCGCCACGACGCAGCTGCGCGCCTTCGCCGACGAGGTGCGCGCGTTCCTCGCCGCCGACGAGCGCGGCACGATCGGCAGCCTGCTCGCCTGGCTCGACAAGGCCGAGATCACCGACGAGCTGATGCCGCGGCCTGAACCGCCGGAGCCCGGGGTCGTGCAACTGCTCACCATCCACGGTTCGAAGGGCCTGGAATGGGATGCCGTGGCCGTGGTGCGCCTGGTCGAGGACGAGCTTCCGTCGCGTGCGACAGACACCGCGGGCTGGTTCGGCTTCGGAGCGGTGCCCTTCCCCCTGCGCGGGGACGCCACAGCGCTGCCGCGGTTCGAGTGGGACCCGCAGTCGGCGATGGATGCCGTGGGTGACGACCCCGTGAAACGGCAGAAGGCCGGCCAGGCGTCGCTGTCAGGCGGGGTGACCAGGGCCAATCCGCAGGGCGGTGCGCTCACCCGGTTCAAGAAGTCCTACTCGGACTATCAGAAACAGGAGGAGCGCCGCCTCGCGTACGTCGCGGTGACCCGGGCCCGCAGCGACCTGATGCTGTCCGGCGCCCACTGGGCGGGCCAGAAGAGTCCGCGCAAACCCAGCCCGTATCTGCTCGAGGCGCTCGACGTGCTCGGGCTCGACGGGCCGGAAGCCGTCGACCCGGACGAGAACCCGTACGACGGACCAGGCATGACGGCGAGCTGGCCGCTCGATCCGCTGGGCGCCCGCCGCGCCGGGGTCGAGCGCGCGGCGGACGAGGTGCGCGCCGCGCAGGCGGAGACGCTCCCGGAGGCCACACCCGAGCTGGTCCGGCTGCTGGCGGAGCGCGAGGCGCGGCAGCGCGGCACCGATGCGGCGGTGCCGACCCGCGTACCGGCCTCTCGGTTCAAGGACTACGTCACCGACTTCGAGGGCACGCTCGGATCGATCGTGCGTCCGATGCCGGAGCGGCCGTACCGGCAGACCAGGCTCGGGACGCTGTTCCACGCCTGGGTCGAGCGACGCTCCGAACTCGTCGGCGTGGGCACCGGCATCGACGACGGACTCTGGGAGATCGACGACGACGGACCGGACGCGGAGAGCGTCTCCGACGCGGATGCCGCCGACCTCGGGCGCCTGCAGGAGACCTTCGAGCGCAGCGAGTGGGGCGGCCTGCAGCCGATCGCCGTCGAGATCGAGATCGACTTCGCCCTCGGCGGCTCGCCGGAGGACGACGGCGACGGCCACATCGTCATCTGCAAGTTGGACGCGGTCTACCGTCGCGCCGACCGCGGCGGACGCATCGAGATCGTGGACTGGAAGACGGGCAAGGCGCCGCGCACGGAGGCCGAGCGCGAGGACCGGATGCTGCAGCTCGCACTGTACCGCCTGGCCTACCACCGCCGGTTCGGCGTGGCGCTCGACGAGATCGATGTCGCGCTCTATTACGTGGCGGACGATCTCATCATCCGCGGCGACCGGGTCTACTCGGAGGCCGAGCTGGTCCAGCGCTGGAGCGCCGCCCGCGCTGCGCGCTGAGCCTCTTCGGCCGAGTCCAGAGCGTCGTCGTCGTGTGCGACCAGCGGGCGGCCCGTGGCGCTCGGGCCCTTGGCCGTGCCGTGATCGCCGGACGATCCGCGCACACCGGTGATCCCGGCCGCCTCGGCCCGCTCATCGAGGTCACCCAGATCCTGGGTCTCGTCCTCGGTGGCGCCGGCGGTCGTCGCGTCCGGCCCGCTCTGCTCCTCCTGCTCGGAGGGGGCGTCCGCGGAATCGTCCTCCGCCTGCCACAGGTCCTCGGGACGATAGGCGTCCGTCTGCATCGAGGTGTCCACGGCCACCGGCGGCGCCTGCGGAACACGTCCCGCGGCATCCAGAGCCGAGTCCACATCGGTCGCACCGGCCGACACGCGCAGATCGTCGTGCACGCCCTCCGCGAGCGATTCCAGCAGGGTGGCCGCGTCGTCGATGATGTCGCTGCGGCGCAGCGCCTCACCGTGCACCAGCCAGCGCGCGAACTCGAGTTCGGCGAGCAGCCGTGCCCGCACGCGGAGCGCGGAGTCGACCGCATGTGCGGAGGCACCGGCGTACGCGCCGTGCACGTCGTCGGCGGCGTCCTTCGCGCCCGAGAGCCAGGCCAGGTCCACGGCGGGGTCACCGAGCGACAGGCCGTGCCAGCCGACCAGACCGACGACCTTCGGGCCGAGATCCGGATCGTCCTCGAACAGGAACGAGTCGGCCTGCACACCGCCGAGGGTCACGGTCGCCTCGAAGCGCCACAGATCGTCGTCGTCGACCGCCAGGCGCCAGCGCGCGCTGAGGCGGGCGGGCACGCGTCCGGTGGCGGTGGCGCGCTCGATCAGCCGGCGCACCTCCTCGCGCACCTCCGCGGCGTCGCGTGCGGTCAGCCCTCCGCCGCGCACGACGGATGCCGGCAGCGCGTGGGTCGCAGCGATGGCCTCGCCGATCGACCAGGCCGCACCGCGACCAGCCGGCACCTGCGACGCCTCGATCTGGAACCCGGGCAGCAGCCCGGTGACGAGGCCACGACCGTCGCCGATGCGCGTCTCGCCGATGTACTCGGGGGCCAGGAACGGCAGCATCTCGCGGGCTCCGGCGGTCAGAGCGCGCAGCGCGATCGCCTCGGAGGCCAGTTCCCGCGCACCGTCCTCGTCATCCGCGACGCGGATGGTGAGCTCTCGGCCGTCAGCCAGGGTGGCAACGGCCGAGTCGAACCGGCCGTCTCCGCCGGCGGTGAGGGGACGGGCGCCGGTGACCTCCGCCCCGGGCAGTGCGGCTGTGACCGCCGCCACTAGAGTGAAAGGAGAGCGTGCCATGCCCTCCAGGGTAGGTCGGCATCCGGGGCCTGACGCCCACGCCACGCCCGATCGGGCACAGGCCGCTGCACCGGCCGGCCGTCGCCGCCGTGGACAATCCGTGGTTGAGAGGGAGCACATGATCGTCGAACCGGGCCTCCTCGACCGAGCCGGAGAACTGCGCGACGCGCCAGGCATCGTCGACGGTCTGCGGGCGGAGCCGTCCACCCGGGTTATCGTCGTGCACGACCGTCGTGCCCGTGTGGCAGATGCCGCGCTGCTGCGCGTCTCGCCGGCGGACGTCGTCGGCGCCCGGGACTGGGCACTGCTCGGCCGGGACCCGGACGGTACCCCGGTGCTGCTCGCCGTCGTCGAGGATGCTCCGGTGGACACGGTGGCGATCGACGCCGTGCCCGCTGACCCGGCCCCTGTCGACGCGGCGCGCTGGTCGGCTGTGCGCGACGCCGGCGGCGTGCTCGCGGGCGTCGAGGCGGAGCTGCTCATCGAGGCCGTCGCCGTCGCCGACTGGCTGACCGGATTCCGGTTCTGCCCTGCATGTGGCGCGGAGACCGAACTGCGGCAGGCCGGCTGGTCGCGGCACTGTCCGTCCTGCGGGCGCGAGCACTTTCCGCGCACCGACCCGGCGGTGATCGTCGCCATCGAGAGCGCCGACGGCGAACGTCTGCTGCTCGGCGCGAATGCGAACTGGCAGGGCCGGATGTACTCCACCTTCGCCGGCTTCCTCGAGGCGGGGGAATCGCTGGAGACCACCGTGCACCGCGAGATCTTCGAAGAGGCCGGCGTCCGTCTGCAGAATGTGCGCTATGTGTCGTCCCAGCCGTGGCCGTACCCCCGGTCGCTCATGCTGGGCTTCCGCGCCACCGCGGTCGAAGAGGACGCCGTCGCGGACGGTGCGGAGATCATCGACGTCCGCTGGCTCACTCGCGCCGAGATCGCCACGGCGCTGCAGGGGGAGGGCCCGGTCGGGCTTCCGGGGCCGTCCTCCATCGCGCGGGCACTCATCGTGGACTGGTACGAGGAGGGCGCGTGCGCCGTACTGAGCGAGCGCCGTCCTGAGCAAGCGCAGCGAGACGAAGGGACGAAGTGAGCGCACTCGACGCTCTCGACGAAAGGCAGCGGGAGGCGGCATCCGTGCTGCGCGGACCGGTGGCGGTGCTCGCCGGAGCCGGCACCGGCAAGACCCGCGTGATCACGCACCGCATCGCGCACGGCGTCGACACCGGTGCCTACTCGCCGTCGCGCGTGATGGCGGTGACCTTCACTGCGAAGGCCGCCGGCGAGCTGCGCGGACGTCTGCGCGCCCTCGGCATCGAGGGGGTCGCCGCGCGCACCTTCCACGCCGCTGCCCTCGCGCAGCTCAACTTCTTCTGGCCGACCCTCGCCGGTGACAACGCCCCGTCGATCGTGAACAACAAGGTGCGGATGCTCGGGCAGGCGGCCGACGAGCTGCGATTCCGTCCCAGCACCGCCACCCTGCGCGACATCGCCTCCGAGATCGAATGGCGCAAGGTCTCGATGATCTCGGTCGACCGCTATGCCGAGCTCGGACGCACGGTCACCGGCATCGACGCCGACAGGCTCGCCGCGCTGATGCACGCGTACGAGCGGATCAAGGACGAGCGTCGGCAGCTCGACTTCGAGGACGTGCTGCTGGCGTGCGCGGGCATGATCGAGGCCGAGCCGCGCGTCGCCGCGGCGGTGCACGAGCAGTACCGGCACTTCACCGTCGACGAGTACCAGGACGTCTCGCCGCTGCAGAACCGGCTCCTCGAGCTCTGGCTGGGGGACCGGCACGACATCTGCGTGGTCGGCGACGCCAGCCAGACGATCTACTCCTTCGCCGGCGCGCAGCAGCGGTACCTGCTCGAGTTCGAGCGCCGCCATCCGGATGCCACCGTCGTGCGGCTGGAGACCAACTACCGTTCGCAGGCGCCGATCCTCGACGTCGCCAACGCGCTCATGAAGGGGCGGCCCGGAGCACTCGCCCTCGTGCCGGCCAGGGAGACGTTCAACGCAGAGCCCCCGACGGTCACCGCGTTCGACACCGAGACCGACGAGGCCGAGGGCGTCGCCGCAGCGATCGCCGCCCGCATCCAGGGCGGCTCCTCACCCGCCGACATCGCTGTGCTGTACCGCGCGCACGCGCAGTCCGCACCGCTGCAGCAGGCGCTCGCCGCGCAGGGCATCCCCACCACGGTGCTCGGTGGCACCCGCTTCTTCGACATGCCGGAGGTGCGCCAGGCCGTGCTCGCGCTGCGCGCCGCAGCCGTCGCCCCGGCGCTCGCCGGATTCCTGCCCACGGTGCGCGACGTGCTGCGCAACCTCGGCCTCTCCGAGGAGCCGCCGCAGGCCGGCGGCGCGCAGCGCGACGCCTGGGAGGCCCGGCGTGCGATCCTGCGGCTCGCCGAGGAGGCGCCGGCGGATGCCACCATCCGCAGCTTCGCCGAGACCCTGACCGCGAGGGCGAAGGACCAGCACGAGCCGGAGCTGCGCACGGTCACGCTGTCGACCCTGCACGCCGCCAAGGGCCTGGAGTGGCCGCACGTGCACCTTGCCGGCTGGAACGAGGGAGCACTGCCGATCTCGTACGCCACGACCTTCGAGCAGGTCGACGAGGAGCGCCGCCTCGCCTACGTCGGCCTCACGCGGGCCGCGCGTACCCTGTCGCTGTCGTGGGCTCGGACCGCAGGACGAGGGGAACGGGCGCCGTCCCGGTTCCTGGCAGAGATCGGGACGACAGGTCGCGGCACAGGCATCCTCCGTGAAATCTCACCGAGCGCCATGCGATCCGTCCGTCGGGGCTGACCCGGGCGAGCAGTCCCGCACCCTCCACGGGTGTGCGCAGGATGCGCGCCGCCAGCACCGCGGCCTGCGCGAGCCGTGCCGACGCGATCGCGCCGGTCGGACGGCCGATCAGCTGCGTGTGCAGGCGCGGCCAGGCAGGGTCGCGCAGAGCCTCGTGCTCGTCGCGACAGGAGAGGCAGGGCGTTTCACCAGGGCGCACCAGAGGACCGATCGTCATCGCCGCGGCCTCGAACGCCACCGGCAGGTGCGCCACATCGTCGCGCAGGTACGAGGCGAACTGCAGCGCCGATGCCGCGCCCTCGACGACGATCACCCCGACATCGGCCGGATCGTCGCGGATGCCGCGGACCAGCCCCTCCTCGAGAAGGCAGGCCGCCATCCGCGGCAGCGCGCGGTCGTCCGTGACGTTCACACCCTCCACCCAGAACGCCGGTGCGGGCGGGGGATCGTCGCGGAGCACGGGGCGGAGCAGGGCGAGGAGGTCGCGCGCAGGCTGGCGAGGGGCGCCGACGCCGTGCGCGACGACGTCGAAGGTCGAGAGACGGATGCCGGAGGAGAGGCGCGCGAGCAGCGGCTCGACCCAGGGCGCGGTGGCGTCGACGCGGACGATGCCTTCGATGCCGAACTGAACGGTGTCGGAGTCGCGCCAGAGCAACGGGTAGCGGGGATCCAGGCGTGTCTTCGTGGTCGGACTGAGCGGGCTCATGGCTTGATCATGGCCGGGTCGGTCGACGTCTGGGTCAGCGAATGCCGGGGCTGTGGAGAAGTTCTCCGGTTCGAGGGTCGCGGGAGGAGATGTTCCCTGCACTCGCAGAGTGGAGCCTTCCCGCTGGGCGGAGCGGGCAAGCCCGCTCCGCCCAGCGGGCCCCTTCCAATGCTCGTTCCGGGAACATCTCCTCCCGCTCTGCTTCTGTGGAGGGTTCGCGTGCTCGGGGAGGGGAGGTAGGGGGATGAAGTTCCTGGAGGCGTGGGTTTCAGCCCCGGCGGTCGTTGAGCGAGCGACGGAGGAGCGAGACGAAACGCCTTCAGTGCGGTGGGTGTCTACACCGGGCGGGGGTCGTCGGGATGGTCCTCGTCGGGGGACTGGTCCTTGGCGTCGCCCTCGGAGGGGGAGCCGCCGAAGTCGTCGCCGTCGAGGAGGCGGGCGAGCGCCTCGTCGAACTCGTCCGCAGCGGGGGCCTCGCCGCGCTCGCCGGCCTGCAGACGCGCGATCAGCGCAGCCGGGTCGTCGATGTCCGAGGCTTGCGGCATCAGATCGGGGTAGTCCCACAGCGCGTCACGAGCCTTGACACCCACGGCGTCCGTCACCGCGCGCCACATGGCGGACGCCTCACGAAGGCGGCGCGGACGCAGTTTGAGGCCGACCAGAGCGCCGAGCGCGTCCTCGGCCGGGCCACCCACGGCGCGGCGGCGGCGAGCCGCCTCCGCCAGTCGCGCCCCGTCGGGGAGCCGCGAGATCGCCTCCGTCGTCACGACATCCACCCAGCCGTCGATCGTCGCGATGACGTTCTCCAGTCGGGTGAGCGCCTCGCGCTGGGCATCGGACTGCGCCGGGAGCAGCGCGCCGCCCTCGATCGCGGCCCGCAGCTCCTCCGGGTTAGACGGGTCGAGCCGCTCCGCGACATCCTGCAGCGCATCCACGTCGACCTCGACCCCGCGCGCGAACTCGGTGATCTGCGACATCAGGTGAAGGTGAAGCCACTTGGCGTGCCGGTACAGCCGTGCGTAGGCGAGCTCGCGCACAGCGAGGTACAGCGCGATCTGGTCCTCCGGGACCTCCAGCCCCTCGCCGAAGGCGGCGATGTTCTGCGGAATTACCGCGGCCGTGCCCGCGGGAAGCACCGGAATGCCGACGTCGCCGCCTGAGACCACTTCGAGGGAGAGGTCGCCGAGGACCTTGCCGAACTGCATGGCGAACACCGACGCGCCGAGCCCTCGCATCAACTGCCCCGCGCCCTGCACGACTCCGCGCATCTCGTCGGGCGCCTGCGAGCCGAGCGCCTGGGTGAGCGCGTCGGCGATGCTCGTCGACACCGGACCGGCGATCTCCTTCCACACCGGAAGGGTCTGCTCGACCCACTCACCGCGGGTCATCGCTCGCGGCGGCGCGGAGAGCTCCGACAGTGTGGTCGCCTCGCTCAGCCACAGGTCGGCCAGACCGAACGCATCTGTCAGCGAACTGCGCGAGCCGTCGGTGATGCCCTGCCCGTCCTGGTTGGCGATGTGCAGCGCCTGACGCTTCGTGCTCTCCCAGGGGTCGCCGCCGAAGGCACCCTGCATCTGCGAGAAGAAGGCCTGCATCTGCGCGGGGTCGATCTGGAAGCCGTCCATGCCGCTCATGGCATCGCGCAGCGCCTCCGGGTCGATCCCCTCGCCGGACATCATCCGGCGCAGGAACTCCTCGAAGTCGGACGGGTCGGGTCGGTCGTCGCTCATGTCGCCCTCTCAGCACGCGGAAAGCCTGTGACCTCTACGCTAGTCACAGGTTTCTGCGCAGGTCCCGGACGAACGCGGATCCCTGTACGCCGCTCGCGAACGTCGGAGGTCGCCCGTGTCCCCAACCCGGTCCCGACGAATCGGCGTAGGCGTGTGGGCGCTGGTCGTCGCGCTGGTCGCACTGGTGGCGCTCACCTTCATTCCGACGCCGTACGTGATCCAGCGACCCGGCCCGGTGTTCGACACACTCGGCACGGCGAAGGGGACCGACGGTGAGCAGGTGCCGCTGATCGAGGTCGACGGTGCCGACACCTACCCGACCGGCGGAACGCTGGACCTGACCACGGTGCAGGTGGTCGGCAACAGGCAGCGCACGCCGAGCTGGGCCGAGCTCGCGGTGGCCTGGGTCGACCCGGCCCGCGCGGTCGTTCCCATCGACGTCGTGTTCCCCGAAGGGGTCACGTCCGAGCAGCGCGACAAGCAGAACGCCGAGCTGATGGTCAACTCGCAGCACGAGGCGACGGCCGCCGCGCTCACCGAGCTGGGCTACGACGTCGGTGCGAAGGTCGAGGTCGTCGACGCCATCGAGGGCACGCCCGCCGACGGCGTGCTCGAGGCCGGCGACGTCATCGTCGCGATCGACGGGCAGGAGGTCTCCTCGGCCAAGGTGCTCCGTGAAGAGGTGCAGAAGTCCGAGGGCGAGCCCGTAGAACTGACCGTGGACCGCGACGGCACCGAGCAGCAGGTCTCGCTCACGCCGGAGAAGCAGGAGGCGGGTGGGAAGACCACCTGGCTGATCGGCATCTCGCTGACCACCGCATACGACTTCCCGATCGACGTCACGATCCAGCTCGACAACGTCGGCGGCCCGAGCGCCGGCATGATGTTCGCACTCGGCATCATCGACACTCTCACCCCCGGCAAGCTCAACGGCGGCGAGAACGTGGCGGGCACCGGCACGATCGAGGCGGACGGCACGGTCGGCCCGATCGGCGGCATCCGGCAGAAGCTGTACGGCGCGCGGGATGCGGGGGCGACGATCTTCCTCGCCCCGGAATCCAACTGCGACGAGGTCGTCGGGCACATCCCCGACGGACTCGACGTGTACAGCACCGCGACGCTCGAGGACTCGCTGCACATCCTCGAGGTGATCGCCGACGACGGCGACACCTCGAAGCTGCCCACCTGCAAGGCCTCCTGAGCCTGTCGGCGGGCCCGAGACCATTCCGTTACGAAGCCCGTGCACAGACGTCCTGCCTAGGATGGACGCGTGACCTCGAACCCTGCGCCGACTGCGGCCACGCCCCGGACTTCACGAAGAATCCTCACGATCTCGCTGATCATCATCGCAGCGCTGATCGCGGGCTTCTTCGTGTTCGCCTCGCTGTACACGGAGTTCCTCTGGTTCGATCAGCTCGGGTTCGAAACCGTGCTGACGACCCAGTGGCTGGCGACGGCGGTGATGTTCGTCGTCGGATTCCTCGGCATGGCGGTGCCGCTGTTCGTGTGCATCCAGCTCGCCTACCGGCTCCGCCCGGTGTACGTGCGCCTGAGCTCGCAGCTGGACCGCTATCAGGAGGTCGTCGAGCCGCTGCGTCGCCTCGCGATGTGGGGCATGCCGATCTTCTTCGGCGTCTTCGCCGGCTTCGCCTCCGCGGGCAACTGGCGGATCGTCTGGCTCTGGGCGAACGGCGTCACCACCAACGTCAAGGACCCGGAGTTCGGCGTCGACACCGGGTTCTACATGTTCGCGATGCCCTTCTACCACATGCTGCTCGCGTTCGTTTCGGCCGTGCTGCTGCTGTGCCTGGTGATCACCGCCCTGGTGTCCTACCTGTACGGCTCCGTGCGGATCGGCCAGCGCGAGCTGCGCATCTCCAAGCCGGCCCGCATCCAGCTCGCCGTGCTCGCCGGACTCTACCTCGTGGTGCAGGCGGTCAGCCTGTGGCTTGACCGCTACCTGACCCTGACCCAGGCCGAGGACCGCATCACCGGTCCGGCATACACCGGGGTGTACGCGACGATCCCGGGTCTTGCGATCCTGTCGATCATCGCCGCCGTCGTCGCGATCCTGTTCTTCGTCACCGCCGTGATCGGCCGCTGGCGCTTCCCCCTGGCGGCGACCGCGCTGCTGGTCGTGGCATCCCTGGTCGTCGGCGTCGGCTACCCCTGGGTCGTCACCACCTTCCAGGTGAAGCCGAACCAGAACCAGCTGCAGGCGGAGTTCTACGACCGCAACATCGACAGCACGAAGACGGCCTACGGCGTCGACGACATGACGGTCACGCCGATCAAGGCCAAGACGGACACCGAGAAGGGGCAGCTCCGCGAGGACGCTCAGACCACGGCATCCGTCCGCATCATGGATCCGAACATCATCAGCCCGACGGTCGCGCAGCTGCAGCAGTACCGCTCGTACTACCAGTTCGGCAAGGACCTCGACGTCGACCGCTACGAGATCGACGGCAAGATGCAGGACACCGTGGTCGCGGTCCGCGAGCTCGACATGACCAAGCTCGGTGGCGGTGACAGCTGGAACAACCGCGCCGCGGTCTACACCCACGGCTATGGTCTCGTCGCGATGGCGGGCAACCAGCGCACCGTCGACGGCGAGCCGGTGTTCCTCGAGCAGGGCATCCCGTCATCCGGATTCCTCACCGACACCGAGAAGTACGAGCCGCGCGTGTACTTCGGCGAGCACTCGCCGGAGTACTCGATCGTCGGCGCGCCGGAGGGAACGAAGCCGGTAGAGATCGACTACCCGCGCGGCGGTGAGGACGGCGCGTCCGACACCAAGACGACGTTCAAGGGCGACGGCGGCCCGCGCATCGGCAACACCTTCACGAAGCTGCTGTATGCGCTGAAGTTCCAGTCCGAGCAGATCCTGTTCTCGAACCTGGTCAACTCCGAGTCGCAGATCCTGTACGACAGGGACCCGCGAGTGCGTGTGCAGAAGGTCGCCCCGTACCTGACGCTGGACAGCGACCCGTATCCCAGCGTCGTCGACGGCCGCATCGTGTGGATCATCGACGGGTTCACCACCAGCGCGACCTACCCCTACTCCTCGAAGGTCAGCCTGCGCGACGCGATCGCCGATTCGACCAACCCGGCCTCGGCCGTGACGTTCGACGAGATCAACTACATCCGCAACTCGGTCAAGGCCACCGTGGACGCCTACGACGGCTCGGTCAAGCTGTACGCGTGGGACGACGAGGATCCGGTGCTGAAGACCTGGCAGAAGATCTTCCCGACCACGCTGGAGCCGATCAGCGAGATGTCGGGCGACCTGCTGAGCCACGTCCGGTACCCGACCGACCTGTTCAAGGTGCAGCGGAACATGCTCGGCGTCTACCACATCAAGGACGCGAGCTCCTTCGCGCAGGAGGACAACCGCTGGCAGACCCCCGACGACCCGCGGGTGAAGGACCAGTCGCAGCCGCCGTACTACCTGTCGATGCGGATGCCGGGGGAGGACGAGTCGCGGTTCTCGATGTACTCGACGTTCATCCCCGCGGCGCAGGGGCAGAGCACCCGAGAGGTGCTGATGGGCTACCTGTCCGTCGACTCGGATGCCGGGTCGACGAAGGGCAAGAAGGCCGAGAACTACGGCAAACTGCAGCTGCTCGAGGTGGACACGGACACGACTGTGCCGGGCCCCGGTCAGGTGCAGAACACGTTCAACTCGAACACCACCGTCACGCCGCAGATCAACCTGATGCAGCAGGGCGAGTCCCAGGTGCTCTACGGCAACCTGCTGACGCTCCCCGTCGGCGGCGGGCTGATGTACGTGCAGCCCGTGTACGTGCAGCAGTCGAAGGGCACCCAGCTGCCGAACCTGCGGAAGATCCTCGTGGTCTTCGGTGATCAGGTGGCGTTCGAGGACACCCTGACCGAGGCGCTCGACGCACTGTTCGGCGGCGACGCCGGTGCGGCCGGCGGTGATGAGGACGTGCCGCCGACGGAGGGCGAGACGCCGCCGACGGATGGCGAGGAGACGCCGGCCGAGCCGGGTGCGGCGGAGAAGCAGGCGCTGGCGGATGCCTCGGCGGCGATGCAGGCCCGCGACGCCGCGCTGAAGGCCGGCGACCTGGAGGCGTTCGCCGCCGCGGACAAGCAGCTGACGGAGGCCGTGCAGAAGCTGCTCGAGCTGTCGACGTCGTCGGAGACGGCGAAGTAGCAGTCGCGGCTCAGCCGCTCGGAGACCCCCTCCTGCCGATGCGCAGGAGGGGGTCTCCGCATCTTCCCCTGGCGAAGGCCGTGCCGCAGGCGGATGATGGGGGCATCGGCTCGGCGAGGAGGTGGAACGAATGGAACTCGTGGCGGGATCCCGCATCGTGATCCATGGCGCGAAGGTGGGTGACACCGAGCGCCACGGCGAGGTCATCGAGGTGCGCGGCGACAGCGGCGGACCACCGTATTTCGTCCGCTTCGACGACGGTCACGAGTCGCTCGTGTTCCCCGGTCCGGACTGCGAGATCGAGCACCGGGAATGAACGCAGAGGTCTGACTTCCTCATGCCGCAGCGCGACGTCTTCGCGACGGGACGCGTCTACATGACGAGAAGGCCCGGTCCTTGCGGACCGGGCCTTCATCTTTGTTGCGGGGACAGGATTTGAACCTGCGACCTCCGGGTTATGAGCCCGGCGAGCTACCGAACTGCTCCACCCCGCGGCACGTAGAACAGCCTACCGGGGGAGGGCCGCTCGCTCAAAAGCAGACGAACGGCGGGCGTGTTCGTCTGGCGCAGCGCGGAGAGAAAAAGGCCCCCGATCCGGATTTCTCCTGATCAGGGGCCTTTCTTTGTTGCGGGGGCAGGATTTGAACCTACGACCTCCGGGTTATGAGCCCGGCGAGCTACCGAACTGCTCCACCCCGCGGCACAAGAAGTCAGCCTAGCACGGATTCCACCACCCCGCGAATCGAACCGGCTCGGGTTCGCGTCGCGGACCCGAGCAGCGGGCCGCTTCCTGAGGCAGGATGGGGTCATGTCCGGATCCGCCCCGCTCGTCGCCGTCTGTCAGTTCGCACCGACGGCGGATCGCGCCGCGAATCGCGAGAGCGTCGCGGATTTCGTCGGGCGCGGGGCGGCCCACGGCGCACGGCTGATCGTCTTCCCGGAGTACTCGAGCTACTTCGTGAATCCGATGGATGCCTCGCTCGCCGCGAACGCAGAGCCGCTGGACGGGCCGTTCGTCCAGACGCTGCGCGAGGTTGCGGCCCAACACGGCGTCGTGATCGTCGCGGGGCTCGTGGAGACGGCGGACGCGGGTCGCGTGCACAACACCGTCGTGGCGGTCTCCGTCGACGGCGTGCGGGCCGTGTACCGCAAACAGCACCTGTACGACGCGTTCGGGCAGACCGAATCGGACTGGATCGCGCCGGGGGAGCTGAGCACCGCGGTGTTCGAGCTGGACGGCATCCGGTACGGCCTGATGACCTGTTACGACCTGCGCTTCCCCGAGGTCGCGCGCACGCTCGCGGATGCCGGTGCCGACGCGCTCGTCGTGCCGGCGGAGTGGGTGCGCGG
Organism: Microbacterium sp. MAH-37; assembly: GCF_009758255.1. Classification (GTDB taxonomy): domain Bacteria; phylum Actinomycetota; class Actinomycetes; order Actinomycetales; family Microbacteriaceae; genus Microbacterium. The sequence goes on along the minus strand of NZ_WSEN01000006.1, from coordinate 187,554 downwards.
CCCGCTCAAGGAGCACCACTGGACGACGCTTCTCGCCGCCCGCGCGATCGAGAGCACCGCCTACGTGATCTCGGCCGACCACCCCGCCCCGATCGGAGTCGGGCACTCGCAGATCGTCGATCCGCAGGGGGTCGTCGTCGCGGGCGTCGGCAGCGACGAGGGCATCGCGATCGCCGCGGTCGACCCGGCGCTGATCGCGCGCACGCGGGAGGTCAATCCGGTGCTGAGGCTGCGCCGCTATGCGGTGGTGCCGAACCCCGGTCGTTGAGCGACGAGCGCCGTGCTGAGCGAGCGCAGCGAGCCGAAGTGACGAAACGCTCTCAGATGATCGCAGCGCGTTTCGTCTCGCTCCGCGGATCCTGAGCGAGGAGCGCAGCGACGAGACGAAGGGCGCTCAACGACCGGAGAGAGTGAGCGCCGCGAGGCGGCGTGCCGCCTCCTCGAGCACCTCGATGCGCTTGCACGCGGCGAAACGCACCAGGCCGGCATAGGCCGGCTGCCTGCCCGCCGAGACGAAGGCGCTGAGCGGGATCGCGACGACGCCGGCGCGCTCCGGCAGGGCGCGGCAGAATGCTGCGGAATCCGCACCGCCCAGCGCCGTGGCGCCCGCCACCGTGAAGTACCCGCCCCGAGGACGGTGCACCTCGAAACCGGCGGCGCGCAGCGCCCCGCCGAGCAGCTCGTGCTTGCGCAGCAGCAGAGCTGCCGCGTCCGCGAAGTACGAGTCGGGAAGGCGCAGCCCGAGCGCGACCGCCGGCTGGAACGGCGCGCCGTTCACGTAGGTGAGGAACTGCTTCACGGTGAGCACGGCGGTGATCAGCGCCGCCGGTCCATGCGCCCAGCCGATCTTCCATCCGGTCGTGGAGAAGGTCTTGCCCGCTGACGAGATCGTCAGGGTCCGCTCCGCCGCGCCCGGAAGCGTCGCGATGGGCACGTGCCGCGCGTCGAAGGCGAGGTGCTCGTACACCTCGTCGGTGACGATCACCGCGTCATGCAGGTTCGCGAGGCGGACCACCTCGGCCAGCACTTCGGGGCCGAACACGGCACCGGTCGGGTTGTGCGGATCGTTCACGAGGATGATGCGGGTGCGATCGTTCACCGTGTCCGCGAGCTCGTCGAGGTCGGGCTGGAAGTCGGGGAGGCGCAGGGGAACGGTCCGGAGCCGCGCGCCGGCGAGGGCGACCGCCGCCGCATACGAGTCGTAATAGGGCTCGAAGACGACGACCTCGTCGTCGGGGGAGTCGATCAGGGCGAGAAGGGTGGCCGTCAGCGCCTCCGTGGCGCCGGCGGTGACGATGACCTCGGTGCCCGGATCCACGTCCAGGCCGTAGAAGCGCTTCTGGTGCTCGCTGATCGCCGCCAGCAGGTCGGGGGCGCCGCGCCCAGGCGGGTACTGATTGACGCCGGCGGCAATCGCCTCGCGTGCAGCCTCGAGCACTTCGGCTGGGCCGTCCTCGTCCGGGAAACCCTGACCGAGGTTGATCGACCCGGTGCGCACCGCGGCGGCGGACATCTCCGCGAAGATGGTGGGTGCGACCTGACCGTCGGACGAGAGAAGTCCGGCTCCGGCTGCGGTGCGGCGCCACGCGCCGGGAATGACATCCATGCAGAACAGGCTAAGACCATAGAAGAATTCCATCGTCGCCATACGAAACGCACAGCATCGCCCGTCACGCTGTAAGAGCGTTGTAAGGAGCAGATCATGAACGAGAACAACCAGGGCGAACCGATCGCCCCCCAGCCGTCCCAGAATTCGGATGCTGCAGCCGCGGGCGCACCCGCCGGCCACCAGCTTCCCGCGAACTTCTCCTCGGACTCGCAGACCCCGGCATCCGCGCCGGCCGCTGCGGCGCCGCAGGAGCCCGTGACCCCGCAGGTCCCCTCGGCCACGCAGGCGCCCGCCGCGCAGACCCCGGCGTTCCCGGCCCCGCACACGCCGGCACCGCAGGGCACGGTCCCGCAGCCGCAGGCACCCGCCGGCCAGGGCTACGCCGCCCCGGGAACGGCTTCGCAGCAGCCCGGTGCCGCCTACGCGACCGGCGCCGCCTTCGGCCTTCCCCCGCAGGGCGCTGACGCTCCCACCCAGCCGGTCCAGCCGCTGCAGGGCGCGCAGACCGCAGCCCCCGCGAAGCGTTCGGGCGGCAAGATCGCCGCGTTCGTTCTCGCGGCCGCCCTTGTCGGCGGTGTCGCCGGCTTCGGCGGCGGTGCCCTGTGGAGCTCCGCCGTTCCCGAGAGCCAGGGGTCCGCGGAATCCGGACCGCAGACCGTCACGGTCAACAACCCCGGTTCGGTCAACGAGACCACGGCCATCGCCACCAAGGTGCTGCCGTCGGTCGTCACCATCGACGTCTCCGGTGGGAACGAGGGCGGCAGCGGTTCCGGTGTCGTGCTCACCAAGGACGGCTACGTCCTGACCAACACGCACGTGGTCACACTGGGCGGAGCGGTCTCGGACCCGACGATCCGCGTCACCACCTCGGACGGCAAGATCTACGACGCCACCGTCGTGGGGACCGACCCGATCTACGACCTGGCCGTCATCAAGCTCAAGGACGCCTCGGGGCTGAAGCCGATCGACTTCGCCGACTCGTCCAAGCTGAACGTCGGCGACACGGCTGTGGCCGTCGGCGCGCCGCTCGGACTGTCGAACTCGGTCACCACCGGCATCGTGAGCGCGCTGAACCGCAGCATCCAGATCGCCTCCTCGGCCGCTCCTGAGACGGGAGACCAGAACCAGGGCCAGCAGGACCAGAACGGCGACGGTCAGGGCGGCAGCCCGTTCCAGTTCGACATCCCCGGTCAGGGACAGCAGCAGGCGAGCGAGTCGATCTCGATCGCGGTCATCCAGACCGACGCGGCGATCAACCCCGGCAACTCCGGTGGTGCGCTGGTCGACAGCAAGGGCGACCTGATCGGCATCAACGTGGCGATCGCCACCGCCGGCGGCTCGTCCTCGGGCGGGAGCGAGTCCGGTTCGATCGGCCTCGGCTTCTCGATCCCGTCCGATGTGGCGCAGCGCGTCGCGAAGCAGATCATGGATGAGGGCTCGGCCACGCACGGTCTGCTCGGTGCCTCTGTCCGCGACGCGGCATCCGTCGAAGGCTCGACCGTCGCCGGTGCGTACATCGTCGAGACCACGCCCGGCGGGGCGGCCGCGAAGGCCGGCCTGCAGAAGGGCGACGTCGTCACCGAGTTCAACGGCATTCCGATCACCAACTCCACCGACCTCACCGCGCAGGTCCGCGCGGTCGCCGGCGGCAGCGACGCGAAGCTGTCGTATGTCCGCGACGGCAAGTCGTACGACGCCGAGGTCACCCTGGGGACGCTGAAGCCGTAGTTCCCGGTCTTCTCCTGCTCCGCAGAAAGGGACGTCACCACCGCGATAGGCTCGCGGGGTGGCGTCCTTCTCTTTCGGTTCCGGGAATGCGGCCAAGCTGCTGCGGCTCCCGTTGTATGCCGCCGGGCGCATAGGCGCTCTGATCGTGCCCAGAGGACGCACCTGGGTGTTCGGTTGCGGCGCCGGGATCGGCGACGGTGCGCTGGCGATGTGGCGGGTCGCCACTGCAGAGGGTCATCGTGCCGTCTGGCTCACGCGCAACGCGCGCGAGAAGGCGGATGCCGCGGAACTCGGCATCCGGACGGTTCCTCGCGACGGCATCCGCGGCTGGTGGGCGACGGCGCGTGCGGGCGTGGTCGTCGTGACCCACGGCCTGGGCGATGTGAACCGGTACGCGTCCTCTGACGCTTTCGTCGTGCAGCTCTGGCACGGCATCCCGCTCAAACGCATCGGGCTGGACTCTCCGGCCACCACCCAGGTGCCGTCGGTGCCCGGGGCGTCGGTCCTGCGACGACTGGTCGGCCTCGCGTATCGCAGCGCAGCGCAGCGCATCCGTGTGCTGCCGGCCGCCTCCCATCGCTCCCGCGGGCGTCTGGAGTCGGCCTTCGGCCTCGGCGACGACCGCGTGGTCGTCACGGGCGAGCCGCGCGTCGATGTGCTCTCCGCCGGCACGATGGACGAGCGGCGCGCGGCGGCGACATCCGTGCTCACGCGGACCGGCCCCCTGCTGCGCAGGCAGCGCGCAATCCTCTACGCGCCCACGTGGCGCGACGGCGAAGCCGATCCTGCGGTGCCGGATGCCGCGCAGTGGGTGCGCATCGTCGCTCTGCTCGAGAAGCACGACGCGATCCTGTTCGTCCGCTCCCACCCGCTGGGCGAGGGGGCGTACGCACCGCCGTGGTCGAGCGGCCGGGTGCGGATGCTGGGCTCCGAGCTGCTTCCGGACGTGACGCCGGGGCTCCCGCGCATCGATGTGCTGATCACCGACTACTCGTCGCTCGCCTACGACGTGGGACTGCTCGCCATGCCGGTGCTGTTCCTGGCGCCGGATGCGGCCGAGTACGCCCGCGTCCGCGGGTTCTACGGCCGGTATGAGGACGTCGCGCCGGATGCCGCGACCGGCTGGGACGGGCTGCTGCACGATCTCGACCGGACACTCGGCGACCAGGGCACGTACGAGAAGCGGTCCCTCCGGTCGGCTACGCTCAGCGCAGAGATGCACGAGTTTCGCGACGGCGGGAACGCCGCACGCGTCTACCGGGCCATCCGCGCACGCGGGATCCCGGCACCGAAGGGAACACGATGACGACTGCCCGGATCGATGAGGATCGCGAGACCCTGGTGATCAGCGGCAGCGGCCCGCGCCCCTCGGCAGGGTCGCTCTCGGGTGCCCGTGCCGGCGTGACGGCGACGATCACCGGCGGCGGCAAGACCTGGAAGGCGACCCTCCCGCTGCGCACCTCGCGCTGGGGCGGTGCGGAACTGCCGCTGCCGGCGGGAGAGTACCGCCTCGAGATCGAGGGCGCCGACCTGAGCGGCGTCGCCCTCGCCGACACGATGCTGCCGATCCTCCGCGTCACCGTCGACGGCGGCGCCGTGACGATCGCGCCGCCGATCGACCCGGTCTACGAGACGGGCGAGGGGCAGTCGACGCTCGAGGAGCGCTACGCGGCTGAGGGTGGCGGCACCGAGAACGCCGTGTTCTTCGAGAGCTTCTACGGCCAGGTCGCCGGCTGCAACCCCCGCGCGATCGACCGCGTGCTGGCACAGAGGGCGCCGGCAGTGACCAGGTACTGGGCTGTCAGCGACCTGTCGGTCGAGGTGCCTGAGGGGGCAGTGCCCGTGGTCGAAGGCAGTCCGGAATGGTGGCGTGCCCGCGGGGCGTCTCGGATGCTGATCGTGAACGACTGGCTGCGCCGCCGCTTCTCCCGCAAACCGGGGCAGCGGGTGCTGCAGACCTGGCACGGCACGCCGCTGAAGCGACTCGCGCTGCACCGTCCCGGTTTCGATCCCCGGCGCATGGCCGCGGTCATCAAGGAGTCCCGTCGCTGGGACGTGCTGCTCGCACAGAACCTCTACGCCGAGCGGGTGCTCCGGAAGGCCTACGCCTTCTTCGGCAAGCCGATCTGGGTCGAGGGCTACCCGCGCAACGATGTGCTCGTCGGCGGCGACGAGGCCGCTGTACGCGCCGCGCTCGGCATCGGCGAGGACGAGCGCGTGCTGCTGTACGCGCCGACGTGGCGCGACGACCGCACAGAGATGGTCGACTTCGTGGACGCCGAGCTCCTGGCGCGGCAGACGGATTCCGTGGTGCTGGTGCGCGGGCACTCCCGCACACTCAAGCCCGGTCAGGACCGCACCGGCGCACGGGTGATCGACGTCACCGGGTATCCGGAGACCGCGCGTCTGCTGCTTGTCGCCGATGCCCTGATCACCGACTACTCCTCGGTGATGTTCGACTTCAGCGTCACCGGCAAGCCGATGTACTTCCTGGTGCCCGACCTCGAGCACTATCGCGGAGAGCTGCGCGGCTTCTACTTCGACCTCGCGGAGCGCGCACCGGGGCCGCTGCTGAGCACGCAGGATGAGCTGGTCGCCGCGCTCGCCGCGGACACCGTGGCGGAATACGCGGACCGCTACGAGGCCTGGCGCGCGCAGTTCAATCGGCGTGACGACGGCCACGCCGCAGAGCGTGTCGTCTCCCGCATCCTCGACCAGGGGTGGCTGACGCCGTAATCCGGCCCTCGGCTTCCCTCGAGCGGTCAGGGGAGCGGGGTGTTGCGGCCGCCGAGGCGTGAGGCGTCGACGGTGTCGTGCGCGCCGTGGAACAGCCCGGCCACGAAACCCAGCCCCCAAGCGATGTGCATCGTGGGGAGCACCGCCAGCGTCCAGAGCCGTTCGCGCAACCCGCGCCGGCCCGGTGCGAAGGCCACCGCGATCACCAGCAGCGCGTAGGCGATCAGAGGCAGGTACACGATCGACGCGAGCAGCGAACCGGTGCCGGACAGGACACCGGTGAGCTGCAGGATGCCGATCACGAGTGCGACGGCGATCAGGACAACCAGAGCCGGCGGCGCGAAGAAGCGCAGCCCGTTGCGGCGTCCGTACCGGCGCACGAGCTCACCGCGCCAGGCGCCCGTCGCCCGGAACTGCCGGGCCAGTCGCCACCAGCTCTCGCGCGGCCAGTAGGTCACTGCGAGCTGCGGATCGAACCACACGAGGTGACCCGCCTGCCGGATGCGCAGGTTGAGCTCCCAGTCCTCGCCCCGCCGGATGCTCTCGTCGAACCCGCCCACCTCATCGAGCACCGAACGGCGCATGACGCCGAGGTAGGCCGACTCGGCCTCGCCCTCGTGCGTGCTGCCGTGGTAGGCGCCACCGCCGAGGCCGACGGGGGAGTTGTAGAGGCGTGCGACCGCCTTCTGGAAGGGCGTGCGTCCCTCGGCGCGCATCACGCCGCCGACGTTGGCCGCGCCGGTGCGCTCCAGCGTCTGCATCGCTCGATGCGCGTAGCCGGGCGAGAGCTCGGAGTGCGCGTCGACGCGGATGATCGTGGGGTAGCGGCTCGCCCGGATGGCCAGATTGAGCCCGACGGGGATGTCGGCCGCGGGGTTGTCCACCACGCGGATGCGGTCATCGGATGCCGCGAGGCGATGCGCGAGCTCGGTCGTGCCGTCGCCGGAGGGGCCGAGCGCCAGCACGAGCTCAGTGGGGCCGTCCACGTCCTGCGACAGCACCGAGGCGACAGCGTGCTCGAGGTAGGCGCGCTCGTTGAGTACGGGCATCACGAAGGAGACCCCGGCCGTCGTGATCGCGTCATCCTGCACATCCCGATCCTTTCATGACAGATGCTCTTAGTACTCTGGATGCGTGAGTGTTGTGTCCGATGCGAAGAAGGCCTATTCCCTGCTGCGGAAGGCCCTCAACTCGCGCAGGGCCGTGCAGAGCGTGCGTCGCACGATCGCTGAGCAGCCGCCGCTGCCGGAGCATCACTTCCAGGTCGCCGTGTACTTCGCCGACGGCGCGGTGAACATGTATCAGATGCGGCAGTGGTACCGGCCGCTCGCGGGTCTCGCAGAGCGATGGCCCGTCGTCGTGCTGTCGCGCACCGCGACCGGCGCCGAGAAGCTGATCGCCGAGGACGCGCCGCCGGTGGCATTCGTGCCGACCGTGCGCGACCTGGAGCGGTTCATCGCCAAGCAGGACATCCGGGTGGTGCTGTACGTCAACCAGAACACCCGCAACTTCCAGATGTTCCGGTACGGGCGCCGCTGGCACGTGTTCATCAACCACGGCGAGTCCGACAAGATGTACATGACCACCAACCAGTACAAGGCGTACGACTACGCGCTGGTTGCGGGGCAGGCCGCGCGTGACCGGCTCAGCCGCACGCTGTGGGACTACGACATCGACCGCCGCACCATCGAGATCGGCCGCCCGCAGGCCGACCACTACTCCGGCACGCTGCCGTACACACCCGACGAGCGCACGGTGGTTCTCTACGCGCCGACCTGGGAGGGCGACCGTCCTTCGGCCCACTACGGCTCCATCGCCACGCATGGCGAGACGCTGGTGAAGGGACTGCTCGCGACGGGCAGGCACCGCGTGGTCTACCGTCCGCACCCGCGCAGCGGAGTGGTGGACGCCGAGTACGGGGCCGCGCATCGCCGGATCCTCGCCGCGATCGCCGAGGCGAACAGTGCAGATCCCGCCGCGAAGCACTTCTTCGACGACGGGCCCGAGCTGGGCTGGCAGCTGGCCGCGGCGGATGTCGCGATCGTCGACATCTCGGCCATGGTCTACGACCGGCTGGCCGCAGGCAAGCCTCTGCTGATCACGCGGCCCGCCGACGAACGGGCCTCCATCGACACCAAGGGCTACCTCTCGGACTGCGAGTGGCTCACGGTCGAGGGCGCGGCCGACATCGTCGGCGAGGTCGAGCGCGTCCGCGCGGACGATGACGCCATCAAGAAGCTGCGGATGTGGGTGCAGCACTACTTCGGCGACACCACCGAGGGCGTCGCCACCGAGAAGTTCCACGCCGCGATCGAGCAGCTCATGCAGAAGTGGGACGAGTGGCACGCCGCCGAGATCGGCACGGGCGGGTCCGAAGAGGACGACGACGACGAAGAGACGAAGGACGAGGAGGAGGACTGATGGGGCTGTTCCGCCGCGCAGAGAGGGTCTCGCAGCCGAATCCTGCGGCCACCGGCCCGTTCCGGTTCGAGATCGACGACGTCTTCGTGATCACGTTCCGCGGCCCGGTGTTCACCGGTCGCGTGGCATCGGGATCCATCGCGCAGGGCAGTGCCGTCGTGCTGGAGCGCGAGCAGGGAAGCCTCTCCGGCGTCGTCAAGGAGATCAACGTGCGCCGTCGGAAGCGCGACTCGACGACCGCGGGCGACGAGGCAGGGCTGATGATCGACGGGATCGGAGTCGATGACCTGCCGCTGCGCCCGACCGGTGACGGCCACGTGATCGATTCCGCCGCCCTGCGCGGCGCCGTCATCACGGCGGCGTGAACATGGACCTCCCTCGCACCGCCGCCGTCGCGGCCAGGCTCGACGTCGTCGACCAGTCGCCCTCGACGAACGCTCAGCTGCGGGCTTCCGCCGACGGTGCGCCGCATCTGACTGTGCTGCTGACGGATCACCAGACCGCCGGCCGAGGGCGCCTCGACCGCACCTGGGTGACGCCGCCGGGCAGCGCCCTCGCGATCTCGGTGCTGCTGCGGGAACTCCCCGCCGCCCCCGCGTCACGCGGCTGGATCCCGCTGGTGGCGGGGCTGGCGATGGCGGACGCCGTCGCCGCACAGCTGCCGGAGCACGAGGTGGGGGTCAAATGGCCGAACGACGTGCTGGTCGACGGCCGCAAGATCTGCGGCATCCTCGCCGAGGCGACGCCGGATGCCGTGATCGTGGGCTCGGGCGTGAACACCGCGATGACGACGGCGCAGCTGCCGGTGGAAACGGCGACGTCGTTCGCCGCGCTGGGCGCTGTCGCGGACGCCGACCGGCTGGTCGCGGACTACGTCACGGGCCTGGATGCCTGGATCGCGGCGCTCGCCGCGGAGCCGGCGTCCGCCCGCGTGCATGACGCGGTCGCCGCGCGCTGCCTGACGATCGGGCAGCAGGTGCGTGTCGAGCTGCCCGCAGGAGGCGAGCTGCGCGGCGTCGCGACCCGCCTCGATGCGGACGGACGCCTCGTGGTCGAGGCGGACGGTGCGGAGCATCCGGTCTCCGCCGGCGACGTGGTGCACGTCCGTCCGATCTGACACGCCGGGGCGCGCAGGAGGATGTCAGCATCCCCTGGGCACAATGGAGCCATGTCCCAGCCCGTCACGCTCGGCGGCCGGCCCACGATGCCGCCGCCCGGTGTCCCCGTCGAGGAGCTGCTGATCGCGCGATTCCACGGGCACGCGCGTCGACTGTTCTGGTCGGCGCTGGTGCTGATCGGGGTGTTCGGGGCGACGGCGTACTTCTACGGCAACCTGCCCGCGCCGTTCCAGGACTGGATGCTGCTGGCTGCGGCTGCGGCGCTGATCCTGATCGCGGTCGTCGTCCCGTATCTGACGTGGCGCTCGCGCAGCTACACGATCACCAACCGACGCGTGATCGTGCGCGAGGGAGTCGGGTCGCGCCGTCGCCGGGAGGTCTCCCACGCCCGGGGCTACACGATCGGCGTGCACCGTGGAATGATCCAGCGGATGTGGGGAGCGGGGACGATCACGCTCAGCAACGGCGTCGACGCGCCGCTGCGCCTGGTGAACGTGCCCAGCGTGAACCTCGTGCACGAGACGCTGGCCGACCAGATCGAGGTCAGCCAGATCCTCGCGCACCGCGACGCGCAGTCCGGTCTCGGGGCGCCGCCGCCCGCGGGGCCGCCACTGGCTCCCTGATACGGGAGAATGGACGCGACGTAAGGAGTCGCGGATGGCAGTGCGTGTTGGCGTGATCGGTGGAGGGCAGCTGGCCCGGATGATGATCGCGCCCGCGGTCGAGCTCGGACTCGATCTGCGGGTGCTGGCCGAGGACGAGGGGATGTCGGCGCAGCTGGCGGCCACCGGCGTCGGCGACTACCGCGACCTCGAGACCGTGCGGGCGTTCGCGAAGGACGTCGACGTGATCACCTTCGACCACGAGCACGTGCCGCAGGAGGTGCTGCGCGCGCTCGTCGCCGACGGTGTGGCGGTGCACCCTGGCCCCGACGCCCTGCAGTACGCGCAGGACAAGCTCGTGATGCGCGCGAAGCTCGCCGAGCTCGGCGTGCCGCAGCCGGACTGGGCCGCCGTGCACGACACCGCGGAGCTGCAGGCGTTCCTGGACGACCACGGCGGCCGCGCCGTCGTGAAGACCCCGCGCGGTGGATACGACGGCAAGGGCGTGATGGTCGTGTCGGATGCCGCCGACGCCGCGGGCTGGTTCGGCGACTTCGACGCGCTCCTGGTCGAGGAGCTGGTCTCATTCAGCCGCGAACTCGCGCAGCAGGTGGCCCGGCGCCCCAGTGGCGAGGTCGTGCCCTACCCCGTGGTGGAGACCGTGCAGCGCGACGGCGTGTGCGCCGAGGTGATCGCCCCGGCGCCGGAGGCATCAGACCGGCTGGTGCAGGTCGCGGAGGGCATCGGCCGGCAGATCGCCGACGGCCTCGGAGTCACCGGGATGCTGGCGGTCGAGCTGTTCCAGACGACGGACGAGCGGCTGCTGGTGAACGAGCTGGCGATGCGCCCGCACAACAGCGGGCACTGGAGCCAGGACGGCGCGGTGACCGGGCAGTTCGAGCAGCACCTGCGTGCGGTCGCGGACCTGCCGCTGGGTGATGCCGCCCCGCGTGCCCCGTGGTCGGTGATGGTGAACATCCTCGGCGGGCCCGCCGACGTCACGATCGACGAGCGCTTCCCCGCAGCGATGGCCGCCCACCCGGATGCGAAGATCCACACCTACGGGAAGGCATCCCGTCCTGGGCGCAAGGTGGGCCACGTCAACGTCGCAGGCGACGACCTGGACGACGTGGTCTACGACGCCCGCGCGGCGGCCGCGTACTTCGCCTGACACGGTTCCTGGGCGAGCGAAGCGAGACGAAGGGCGTAGGCGTGCCGTTGCGCCGTTCTCACAGGCGCGAACCGTAGCCTTGAACGGTGACTGAGCCACTGCACTCCTCGAGCCGCCCCGTCGTCGGCGTCGTCATGGGATCCGACTCCGACTGGCGCGTGATGAGCGACGCGTCCCAGGCGCTCAGCGACTTCGGCATCCCGCACGAGGTCGAGGTGGTCTCAGCGCACCGCACGGTGGACAAGCTGGTCTCCTACGGGCGGGACGCCCGTGGACGCGGCATCCGGGTGATCATCGCCGGGGCCGGGGGAGCGGCGCACCTGCCCGGCATGCTCGCCTCGGTCACCGCAGTGCCCGTGATCGGCGTTCCGGTGCCGCTGGCGTACCTCGACGGCATGGATTCGCTGCTCTCGATCGTGCAGATGCCCGCCGGCATCCCGGTCGCGACGGTCTCGATCGGCGGCGCGAAGAATGCGGGACTCCTCGCCGCGCGCATCCTCGGAACATCTGATGACTCGCTCGCCGACCAGGTGGAGAAGTACGCCCGCGACCTGGAATCGCAGGTCGAGGAGAAGAACCGGCGGCTGAAGGACTCCCTGTGACCCTCGCCCCGCCCCGTCAGCGCAGCGTGGCGGGACGTCCGCTCATCGAGACGCTGCCGCTGCGCAATCCCGAGTCCGCCGATCCGGCGTTCATGGGACGACGGGCGTGGTGGCTCGTGGCGATGAACGTGCTGGTGCCGGGCTCCGCGCAGGTCCTCGCGGGCAACCGGCGTCTGGGCCGGTTCGGCCTGGGCGCGACGCTGGTGGGCTGGGTGCTGGTCGTGCTCACGATCGGCCTCGCGCTGTTCTGGCACGATGCGGCGATCACGCTCGGGGGCAACTGGTTCGTGCTCACGATCGCGCAGGTGGTGGTGATCGGCTACGCCGTGCTCTGGGCGGTCCTGACGATCGACACGATCCGTCTGCTGCGAGTGGTCAAGCTGCCGCCGTTCACGCGCTTCGCCGCTCCGGTCGCGGCGCTGCTGGTGCTCTGCCTCGCGGCCTGGGGGGCTCTGTACGCCTCCTCCGCCGTGGCGTCCAGCCGCGGGGCGTTCACCGCGATCTTCGGCAACAGCGGACCGAGCCTGCCGCCGAGCGACGGCTACTACAACATCCTGCTGCTCGGCGCCGACAGCGGAACCGGACGCGACTCGATGCGGTACGACAGCATCTCGGTGGTCTCGATGAACGCCGAGACCGGGGCGGTCACGATCTTCGGCATCCCCCGCGACATGCCCAACGTGCCGTTCGCCGAGGACAGCCCGATGCGGGATCCGAAGCTCGTCGGGTACGACTATCGCAACTACTTCGAGGGTCACGACGATCCGGAGTGCGGCTGGGGACCCGGCATCAACCAGCTCACCAACGCGGTCCAGGTGTGCCGCAAGGACAAGGGCGAGAGCCTGTATCCGGACGCCGTGGCGCATGGCTCCGACCCGGGGATCGAAGCTACAAAGGACGCCGCCGAGGGCGTGCTCGGCATCAAGATCCCGTACTACGTCTTCGTCGACATGAACGGCTTCGCCGATCTCATCGACGCGCTCGGCGGCGTGCACATCAAGGTGGAGAAGCGGCTGCCGGAGGGCGGCGGGCCCGCGTATCGCAACCAACCCGCCGAGGACTGGGCGACAGGCTGGATCGAGCCGGGTGAGCAGACCATGGATGGTGACACCGCGCAGTGGTACGCGCGTTCCCGGTACACCACGAGCGACTTCGACCGCATGAAGCGCCAGAGGCAGCTGCAGGAGGCGATCCTGGCGCAGTTCACCCCGCAGAACGTGCTCACGAACTTCAGCTCGATCGTGGACGCCGGGGCCGCGCTCGCACACACCGATCTGCCGCAGGACAAGCTGCCGGAGTTCTTCGACCTGGTGATGAAGGCGAAGAAGCAGAAGGTGACGACGGTGGAGCTGACGCCGGACGGCGGGGTCAGTGAACGGGAGCCCGACTTCGACGCCATCCACGAGATGGTGCAGCGGACGCTGCATCCGCCGACGGAGACGCCGACGCCGTAGGTTTCTGGATCCCGTCCAACCGAGTTCCCAGGTGCACCCGATTAGCCTTGGCACATGAGTGTGCTGCTGCGTGTCGTCCTGGACCAGCTGGTGACGGTCGTGGACCCGGATCAGGCGGCGGCTTCGCTCGATCTCACGGCGGGGCTCGTGACGACCGCACCGCGCGGCTGCGCGGTGGCGGCGATCGCGCCGGCGGGCGCGGAGGTGCCCATCGCGGGCGTCGAGGAGGTGCGCACTCTGGCCGTCGGACGGCGCGAGCTCGCCGCATCCTGGCCGCTGGGCTTCGCCCCGGGGGTCGGCGGCGGCCTCGTGCATGCGCCGACGCTGATGGCGCCCCTGGTGCGCCATGACCGGGTGCACGACGGCGATCAGACCATCGTCACGTTGTGGGATCTGGGCGCGTGGGATGCTCCGGAGCAGTACTCGAAGACCTCGGTCGCGTGGCAGCGGGGGATGCTGCGCAGAGCTGTCAAGCACGCGGACGCCGTGGTCGTGCCCTCGCACGCGATGGCACGGCGGCTCGCCGAGCTCGGCTCGTTCGGCGATCGCATCCGGGTGATCGCAGGCGCCGCGCCGGAGGACTTCGCAGAGCCGGCGGATGCTGCCGCGCGGCGCACGGCGCTGCTGCTGCCAGAGCGCTACGCGGTCATCGTCGGAGGCGTCGATTCTCTGGCCGCAGGCTTCACCGCGGCGATCGCTGCGGGACTGGACGTGGTCGTCCTCGACGCCGCGGACGGGGCGGAGCCGGCGATCGTCGAGATCGCCTCCGCTGCGGGGCTGCCGGAACGCCGGGTGCACGTGCGCGGCGCGCTCGCGGTCGAAGACCGCGCGGCTGTGCTCGCGGGGGCATCTGTGGTGCTGGCGGTCAGCGCACTGGACGCCTGGCCGTGGCGCGTCATCGAGGCGATGCTGCTCGGCGTTCCCGTGGTCGCCGTCGACAGCGGGGTGCACCGTGACGTGATCGCCGACGGCGGTCTGGTGGTGTCACTGGAGGACTTTGCGGACGCGGCGGTGGCGGCTGCCGGAACCGAGGCGGCGAAGCTGCGGGTGCTCGGAGGAGACCGTGCGAAGGCGTTCTCCTGGGTGAGCTCAGCGGAGCGGGTCTGGGCGCTGCACGCGGAGTTGTGAGGGAATCCCCCCGAATCCTACTCCCGCGGAATCAGGAGGCAGTCGCGCCACACTGGTGACTTCTGTCACACTGTTCACATGTACCGACGTTCCCGGCGTCTGCAGAAATCGCCCCGCATCAGCCGAATCCTCACCGCAGTGCTCGCTGCGACCGCGTTGTCGTTGAGTGTGCTCGTGCCGGCGACGACCGCCTCCGCGACACCGGTGAACGGCCCTGCCAAAGCCTCGCTGGTCGGTTTCTCGGCCGGGAACATCATCAGCGACGCGGTCTTCACCTCCGAGAGCACGATGACGGAGGCGCAGATCCAGTCGTTCTTCAATTCCAAGGTCAAGACCTGTCAGAGCGGGTACACCTGTCTGAAGGATTTCCGCATCACTTCCGTCAGTCGTCCTGCTGACACGTACTGCAAGGGTTACACCGGCGCGGCGAACGAGAGCGCCGCACGCATCATCTACCGCGTCTCGCAGTCGTGCAACATCAACCCGCAGGTGCTGATCGTCATGCTTCAGAAGGAGCAGGGACTGGTCACGCACACCTGGCCGAGCCAGTGGCGTTATGACAAGGCACTGGGGCAGGCATGCCCGGACACGGCGCCGTGCGACCCGAAGTTCGTGGGCTTCTTCCACCAGGTCTATGGTGCGGCGCGCCAGATGCAGATCTACATGGAGGGGCGCTACTTCACGTGGTACGCACCGGGGAAGACCTGGAACATTCTCTACAACCCGAACACGGCGTGCGGCTCGTCGCCGGTCTACATCGCCAACAAGGCCACGGCGGCGCTGTACTACTACACGCCGTATCAGCCCAACGCCGCAGCGCTGCGCGCAGGCTACGGCACCGGAGACTCCTGCTCGGCATACGGGAACAGGAATTTCTACAACTACTTCACGGACTGGTTCGGGTCGACGCAGACGCCGGCAGGGGCGGCGAGAGGACTCGTCAAGGTGGGGGCCGACGTCTGGTTGCTCTCGGGAGCCAACCGCTACCACGTGACGGCCGCGGCCTACCCGGAGTACAAGCGGGTGTTCGGTACGCCGGTGACATCCGATTCGAGCACGCTGGCGCGATTCGCTGAGGGTGCTCTCGGCGGTCTCTACGTGAAGAACGCGGCGACCGGTGAAGTCGCCATGCTGCAGGATGGGCAGACGCACAGGTTCGTGTCGTGCGGTCTCGTTGGCGTCTGGGGCGGGGCGTGCGGTGCGGCCCTCGTGGTCCTGACCGGACAAGACTTCGACAAGTTCGCGACAGGCGCCGAGATGTCCTTGTTCGGGCGGCTGTCCGCAGGAGGGCGCGTCCATCAGATCGATGGCACTCGCATCATTCCGCTGTACGACGCAGAAGTCGCCAAGCAACGGAACGGCGGCGCTGCACCCTACGCCGCGGTGCTGCCCGCGGCAGCGATGGTCGGAAAATCCATCGACCCGAGTGTGCGCTTCCTCCCCGCGACCTTCGTGAAGTCGTCCACTGCTTCTGAGGTGTGGTTGCCCGACGAGGACGGCGCTCTGCATCATCTGCCGTCATGGCCGTTGGCCGCAGAGGTCGGCCTTCCCGGCCAGGTGGGCACGGTTGCTCCAGCCGCCGACCTGACGGGATACAAGAAGTCCACACCCCTCGCTGCCTTCGTGCGGTGCGGGGGCATCGACTACGCGGCAGCCGGCGGCAAACTGAGCAGGATGAGCAGTCCGGTTCCCACCGGATTCGTGGCGACGGCTCTCACTGACACGACCTGCGCCCATCTCGACCTCTCCGGGCCGGCCATCCAGGGCAAGGCGGTCTTCGTGCAGTTCGCGGGGACGCCGGAGATCTACGTTCTGAGCGGCGGCCAGTACCGGCCGGTTCCCTCTGCGGCGCAGCGCACGGAGCTGAACGGCGGAACGGCTCCGACCGTCCTCGTCGCGGGTACCGCGTACAAATCACGTGTCGTGATCGGCTCGCTGTACCCGGCCTCGGCGACTTTCATCCGGGTGAACGGGACGCCCGAAGTCTGGCTGGTGGACGGCAGTAGTCTCATCCATCTGCCCAGTTGGGCGATGGCCGCCGAGTACGGGCTTCCGACGAAGGAGGTGGTCGTCGACTCCTCGGCCGTCTCGGGTATGACCAAGAAGCCTTCACTGACGCAGTTCGCCGCCTGCAGCGGGTCGACTTACGTGGCTGCCGGAGGCAAGCTTCGCGCGGTCTCCGCCGGCCGGACGGGGGGCGCCCCCGTCACGTCGCTGAGCGCGGCTGTGTGCGCGGGGCGGACCACGGGAACCGCCGTCGATGCGCCGGTCTTCGTCGGCGACGGAGTGCGCACTTCTGTCGCTGTCGGGAAGGGGTGGGTCGCGCTTCCTGACGCGGCCGCCGTCAACCGAGCGGCTGCGGGGGCTCCCGTTGTCGTCCACCGGGTCTCCACCGCGTACCTCCCGACGCTTCCTGCGGGCAGTGTGCCGGGTGAAGGTGCATTGGTCCGTTCGTCCCGAGAGTCCGCGGTGACGATGATCAATGGCAGTGTCAGGATGCACCTTCCGAACTGGGGAGTTGCGGCGGACCTTGGCGTCCAGGCGAGGTACCAGGTGGTGGCACCGGAAGCCATCGCCTCCCGCCCGATCGGAGGACCGGCTGTGAGCATCTTCGTCACCTGCGGAGCGACGACGTATGTGGGCTCCGGGGGTCAGCTGGTGCCGATCTCGTCGACGGCACTCGGCGGATTCGCGCCGGTGAAGCTGACGGATGCCGCGTGCAAGACTCTCTCGTTTCGAGCCGGCGCGCCACTCGCTTCGGTGCGGTTCAGCGCTCCGACGGGTGAGGTGTACAGTCCCTCGGGAGGAAAGTTGGTGCGCGTCCAGCCGGATCCGGCGAAGCCGGCCCTCCCGCTCGACGCCCGCACGATCGCGAGCCTCCCGAAAGCCTGACCTCCCCAAGGCCTGACCTCCCGTCGTTCCCAGACTGCGCGGAGGGCATTGGATATACTTTCCGAGGCGCAATCGCGGGTCCCGAATACCGCGCGCCTGAACGGAAGGGCGAATGAGTTGACGTTTGGTACGCCCATCGACCTCACTGATTT
Source organism: Microbacterium sp. MAH-37 (assembly GCF_009758255.1). GTDB lineage: Bacteria > Actinomycetota > Actinomycetes > Actinomycetales > Microbacteriaceae > Microbacterium. The sequence continues at coordinate 169,941 of NZ_WSEN01000006.1, read as the reverse complement.
CGAGGTCCCCGGCCGAGGCAGAGGCGTACTCGACGTCTTCACGCGCGGTTACCTGCTGCAGCTTCTGGTGCGCAAGGGCACCGCGACCCGCTACCGAAACTCTGTCCTGGGGTGGGTCTGGTCGTACGTCAAGCCGGCGGCGCAGTTCATCATCTACTACTTCGTGATGGGCGTCATCATGAACCAGAACAAGGGGATCGACAACTTCCCGATCTACCTGTTCGCAGGGGTGGTGGCCGTCAACCTGTTCAACGAAGCCTTCGGGAACGCCACGACATCGATCGTCGACAACCGCGCACTCGTCAAGAAGATCTATCTTCCGCGCGAGCTCTTCCCGATCGCGGCGATCATCATCGCGTTCATCCACTTCCTGCCCCAGATGGCGATTCTGATCCTCGTGTGTCTGCTCGTCGGATGGCAGCCCACGTTGATCGGTCTCGCCGGCGTGGTCCTGGGCCTCGTCATCATCATGATCTTCTCGCTCGGACTGGGCTTGTTCTTCGGGGCGATGAACGTCCGGTTCCGCGATGCGCAGAACTTCGTCGAGCTCATTCGGATGTTCTCGACCTGGACGTCGCCGGTGCTGTATCCGTGGATCCTCGTGCAGCACGCACTGCCCAACAATGAGGGGCTGTTCACGCTGTACACCTGGAACCCGCTGACGGTCGCCGTCGAGTTGTTCCACCAGGGTTTCTGGTCCACGACGGCCGGGCAGACAGCCGGCGACGCCAGCATCATGCCAGGATTCGGCACGGCACTGCTCGCCGCAGCGGTCATCTGTGCAGCAATGCTCGTGATCGGCCAGATAACCTTCCGTCGGTTCGAACGATCGTTTGCGCAGGACCTGTGATGTCGCGTTCCATTCCCCAAGAAGTCGCCCACCCGCGGATCGTCGTCGACCATGTGTCCAAGCGCTTCCTCAAGCGCAACACCCACTCCTTCAAGGAGGCCTTCGTCGGCTGGATCCGTGGCAAGAAGGTGCGCGCAGACAAGTTCAGCGCCCTCGATGATGTGAGCTTCCAGATCGGGCAGGGCGAGGCCGTCGCTGTCATGGGGCTGAACGGGTCGGGGAAGTCCACGACCCTCAAGCTCATCTCCGGCGTGCTCGAGCCCGATGACGGAAGCGTCTTCACCAGGGGGAGGGTCGCCGGGCTGATCGAGGTCGGCGCCGGCTTCCACCCGGATCTCTCCGGGCGCGAGAACGTCTATCTCAACGCAGCGATCCTCGGTATGTCCAAGGACGAGATCGACGCGCGCTTCGATGAGATCGTGGCCTTCTCCGAGATCGGCGAGTTCATCGATCAGGAAGTCAAGCACTACTCCTCCGGCATGTTCATGCGTCTAGCGTTCTCCGTGGCCATCCATGTCGAACTCGACATCCTGCTGGTGGACGAGGTCCTCTCGGTGGGAGACGCCCCGTTCCGCGCGAAGTGCACTGCGAAGATCAAGGAACTCTCGGCGAAGGGCGTGACGATGCTGGTGGTCAGCCACAGCACGAGTATGGTCAAGGAGATGTGCGAGCGCGGTATCGTCCTGAAGAGGGGCAAGAAGATCTTTGACGGCTCAATCGACGAGGCCGTGGAGCTGCTGGGCGTCTGATGCAGGTCGACAGGAAACGCATCGTTCTGGACCCGTTCACGATCGAGGACGCCGACGTCGTGGACATCCGCATGGACGGCCATCGGGTGTGGTCTGCGCGGGTTCCCTACGCAGAGAACGGCGCGATCGTCCTGGAATGGCCTGAAGCACTGCGTGTGCGGTTGTCCGGAGTCACCACGCTCACGCTCACGGATTCTGCTTCCGGCCGCGAACTCGATGCACTCGATGTGCGTTTCGGGCGGTCCACCGACCGTCTGGAACTCGTCGACGCGCGCGGTCACTGGCTGGCGATGACGAAGTGGGACCGCCTCGGCCCCGTGCTCGAAGGGCGCGAGGATGAGATCGGCAGGGTGCTGCTCGAGAACGCGCGACTCCTCGTCGACGACCTGCAGGCCGACGGTCACGACGTATACATCGTCGGGGGCACATTGCTCGGAATCGTCCGCGACGGCGCGCTCATGCCGCACGACGATGACGTCGACCTGGCCTTCCTCTGTCGCTCCGAGAGTCCGGTGGACGTGGGGCTGGCGTCGTACGAAATGGAACGAGCGCTGCTGAAGCGCGGTTACACCGTGGTGCGCCACAGCCTCGCCCACCTCGAGATCGAGTTCTTCAACGATGACGGTGAGCCCGACCACTACGTCGACATCTTCACCGGGTTCTTCCACAAGGGCCTCTACTGCCAGCCGTTCGCACTCCGCGGCCCCGAGGTCGTCCCGTCCGACCTGGTTCCAGTGCAGTCCTACGAGGTGGACGGCGTGGAACTTCCTGGTCCGCCGAACCCCGAGGCGTGGCTGAGCTATGCCTACGGCAGCGGCTGGCGCGTTCCTGATCCGACCTTCAAGTTCATCACTCCTCGAGAGACGCGGATGCGATTCGAGGGATGGTTCGGGGTGTTCAACCGCGGCAGGGTGTTCTGGGACAAGTCTTATCTTGAGCGCGAGGAGTCCAGCGGTTTCGCTGATGCCCGCGGCTCGATCGACGCGTTCCTGAAGGGGCTGCCGAAGGGCGCGCGGATACTCGACCTCGGCTGTGGTGACGGGCGCTGGTCGGCGGAGATCGCGCGGCGCGGTTACCGGGTCACTGCGGTCGACTACAGCCACGAGGCGCTTCGTCTCGCGCGTAAGAACGATACCGCCGGCCTCGTCGACTTCCACTATCTCAATGTGAACGACATGGCCTCATTGCTCGCGTTCGGAGCACGGATGCTGGGGACCGGAGATGAGTGGTTCATCTTCGCCCATCACAGCGTCCAAGCGCTGCCGAAGACCGGTCGTCGTAACCTCTACCGGTTCTTCGACCTGGTGCTGCGTGGCCAGGGGTATGCCGAGCTCGTCAACGACACGACGTTCTCGAAGCGGTATCAACATTCGATGCCGTCCACCTGGCACCTTCCGACCGAGTGGGTGGAAGAGGAAGCCGAGGAATACGGGTTCGACTTGTCCGTTACGCGGCGCCGGTGGCGCCTTGACTCCAGGCAGCTCCGACGCGTCGAGACCGTGCGTGTCCGACGTGGCGGCGACGATCCGCGGTCCGCATGACGCGGGAGAGGAAGACAGCATGAGGGAATACCTGCGCCGATTCGCCCAGAAGGTCGCTCCCGGCGCCTATTCGGCACTGGTGAAGGTCAACAGTCTCGACTTGGATGCGATCGAGGCCGGTTCTTCGGCCGATCTCGTCATCAAGATCGCTGAGCTGGAGAAACAGCTGCAGGAGATGCGCGAGGAGAACCGCAGGGTGGGCGAGCTCTACGACCTCGTGTTCGCGCGTCTGCAGGAGGACAACCCCCTTCGGGCCTGATCGGTTCAGCCGAGAATCCGATCCGCGATCCGCGAGGAGCGGCGCAGCCGGCTACCGCGCAGCACCAACTCGGAGTCGTTACCGGGCACGCGCTCGCCGATCCGGATCCCGAGGACCTGATCCGGCTCCGACCGGAACTCGAGGAACGCGCGTCCTGCTTCGACCACGATCGTTGCATCCAGCGGTCGCCAGGGGCGGGGCGTCCCGGCCTTCTGGCGCAGGACGCGCTGCGCCAGCCGGCGCGGAATCCGCGCGGCGCGGGTGAGCAGGCTCCGCGGGTCCACGTCGAGATGCGTGGAGATGGTCGCGTCATGACCGGTCGGCAGCCCGAACACTTCCACTCGGCACAGGTTTCCGGTGCGAGTCATCGTGGTCGCAGCGCGCACCAGGTGAGTAAGCGGCCGCGCCTTCTGGTCCTGATCCAGGACCACGACCCCGTCCGGCTTTGCGTACACGGCGCTCGGACGCCCGTTTGCGGCGATGTGGATCGCAGGCTCGAGGGACTGCGCACGAGTGAGGCGATGCTGGGTCGAGCCGGGCATCGTGCAACGAGCGCCGATCTCCCAGACCCCGCCAGACAAGGGGGCACCGAGTGCCGCGATAGACGGGTCGACGAGGGCTGTGCCGCGAACGCCCCACGATGTGGATCCCGGACGGATCCACGTCTCGCTCGTGGACGGCACAGTCCATGCGATCTTGGTGTCGACAGAGCGCACGAGCAGCTGGAGGCGCGCTGCGCGGATCTCGTCGGTCATGTCGAGGAGTTCTGCGTCGACAACCTCTAGGTAGCGCGGGTCCAGGTCCTTGAGCAGTCGGTCGCCCTGACGGATCAGCCGATGCTGCCGGCCGTCGTTGTCCGCCCAGTCACATCCTGCGGTCAGTGAGAGGACACCCGCATCCCAGCGTGCCTGGGTGATCACAGGGCGACCGGGAATGTTCGGATCGTCCTGAGTCATCCGCTCAAGAAGGTGCGGGAGCCCTTTGCGGAGCAGCTGTGCGCGAAGGCGAGCACTGTTGTTCAGCGATGCGTCGTACGACTCAGGGAAGCGCTCGGTCTGGAGCTTCCTGGCGCGCTCGAAGATCATGCGCTTCTCATCAGGCGGCCTGACTGCGTACCGGTTGTTGAAGGTGTCGATGAGACGCGAGCGGTACTGATGCGTCATGAGGTTCCGGTGCTGTGCCTCGAGGCCGTCTGCGCTCAACTCGTCGTCGATCGAGGTGACCATCTCGTCGAGCCAGTGCCACCACTCGGGGTTCGAGCGCAGGAACGACGTCGAGCCGCTGCCGGCAGTCGTGCACCAGTGGTAGTACGGGGTGCGCGCGAGGGTGGAGATGACCTTGGCGTGCTTTCCGGCGAGGACGTTGAAGAACACGTCCTCCCAGAGCACGCGGCCTCCCTCTCGGAAGCGGATGTCATGCTCGAGGAGGAACTCGCGCCGATAGAGCTTGTGCGGGTTGGTGGGGGACAGCGGGTATGCATCGGTGCGGTCCAGGACCTGCGGCAGGTCCTCCTGGTATACGTCGATCGCCCAGCCGATGTCGGAGGTGCGCGCCTCCTTGCCATTGAGCACATCGGCGCCGTTGGCCTTCGCGAAGGCGTAGGCATCGCGCAGCGCGTCGGGGTACAGCTCATCGTCATGGTCCATGAAAGCGATGTACTCGCCGGCCGCCAGATCGATTCCCACGTTCCTCGGCCGGCTGGGCCATCCCGAGTTCTCGATGCGTTCGAGGCGCACGTGGGGGCGGGTCGAACGGATGCTCTGGAGACGTTCCCAGGTGTCGTCCGGAGAACCGTCGTCCACGAAGATCACCTCCCATTCATCTGAAGGCAGTGATTGCGCGTCCAGGGAGGCGACGAGCCGTTCCAGGCCGTCGCCGGAACGGTAGGTCGCGACGACGACGCTGACCTTGAGAGCCGAGGACGCGCTCATGCGCGATCCGTCTCCTCGATGAGATGATCTGCGATCAGCCGTGCTGTGCCGAGATCCTGTGGGGTGGTGATCTTGATGTTGTTGACGTGGCCGGGCAGGATGCGGGCCGGGGTTCCGGTGTATTCGTGCACGAGGTCTGCATCGTCGCTCACACGCTGATAGACGTCACGCACGGCTGCCTCATATGCCGTCTGCAGCAGCTCGCGGCGGAAACCCTGCGGTGTCTGTCCCAACCAGGAGTGGGCTCGATCGAGAGAGCCCTCGATGAAGCCCTCGTCGCTGACGAGCTTGACCTGGACGGTGCTCGGCGTGCCGATCATTGCCGCCCCGTGATCGATCGCGGCGTCCAGAACGCTCATGATGAGGTCCTCCGTGACGAAGGGGCGTACCCCGTCGTGCACCAGGACGATGTCACCCTTGGTGGCATCCAAGCCGTTCATCGCGCTCAGATGACGTTCCTCGCCGCCGAGGACGAGACGCACGGGCAGGCCGGCGTCGTCGATGAGGATCCTGCGGTACGTCTCCTCGTTCTCGGCACTGATCGTCACGATCAGCTCGTCGATGGCGGGAACCAGCATGGCACGCACGGTGCGCTCGAGGATCGTCATGCCGTCGAGGTCGACGAGCAGCTTGTTGCTGCCGAACCTCGTGCCCTTGCCCGAGCAGGTGACGATGGCGGACACGATGTGATCGCGGTGCATCAGCGATTCCCTTCGTTCTGTCGCAGATCGCGCACGAAGGCGCGCAGCTGTTCGATCTCGGACCTCCTGGAGCACAGGTAGTCGCCCTCGGCGCCGAAGACAGCGGCGTGCTCAGTGGTCATGTTCCGTGTGTACAGCTGAGCGAAGGGTGACTCGGGCTCTCTGGGGATCTGCGCAGCGATGTCCCGGTCGAACACCTCCTGCGCCAGCTCCGTGTTCGATACCGGAGGAGTCGCGACGTTGAGCGCCGGTAACCCGGCCTCGAGCGCTGTGGAGATGTCCTGCCACAGGCGGCGCACGTCGTAGTGCTGGTAGCTCGTCTGCGGACGGATGTACTCGACGCGGTAGTCGTTCGCCAGGTCGTAGACGACGCCCTTCCGGAGCCGCGACCCGTAGAGCTGGGGGAGTCGGATGACCGTGGTGTCCACGGCATGCTGGAAGCGGCGCTCCTGATGGAGCCGGTTCGCGCCATACGGGGTCAGTCCGGCCTCGCTCAGGGCGGTGGACTCATCGGGGGCGCCACCCGCGGGATAGACGCAGACCGTGGAGATGAGCACGAGTCTGCGGATCTTCGCGGTCAGGACGGTGTCGACGAGCGCGTCGATCTCGGCGCGATCGTCCGCGCCGTGTGTGTTGATTCGGAAGGAGTCCGCCCTGTTCGCCGTGGTGACGACGAGGTCGTACTCCTTTCCTGCGATGTCCGCGATGTTCGAAGTGTTGTACAGGTCGTCGAATGCATGGGCGTCGAGTAGATTCGACCCGACGAACCCGGTGTAGCCGAGAAGCGCGGTGGTCATGTCAGCCTGCGTTCCGGAATTCGTAGACGTGCACGGTGACATCCTTCCAGGGGAGCGTTTCTATCTCCTCCAAGCAGGGCAGATCGAGCTGCTGCTTGGAGAGGAGAGTGGTCAATTCGGGGTAGGCCTCATGAAGGCTGCAGGGGTTCGCGTCGATGGTGACCACGTTGTAGCCGTTGCTCGTGATGTCGATCCCCGGCTCGGTGCGCCAGGTCGCCCGAATGCGGCTGCCGCCACGGTTCCATGCCTCCTCTGCCTTCCCGGAGGGGTCGAGACGCAGCCACTCCGACCGCACCGGACCGGACAGCTGCTGTCCGGTCAGTGAAGGCACGCCGTTCGCGAGCATCATGGCGTCCATCGCCCGGAAGTCGCTGGCCCAGACCTGGCCGTCCGCACGCACGCCGGGCGCCGCGGCTGCGATGTAGTCCGCGGGAGCGGATCCACGGTACGCCCCGACGCCGACTGAGATGACACCGGCTCCGGCCACCTGCACGAAAGCCAGGAGCGCGACCACCGCGATCGCCCAGACGCGCTGTGACCACCGTAGGACGATGTATGCGACGGCGGCGGTGCCCACGCCCGCAGCCCAGACCCACAGCGTGGACATGTCGGGAACGGCGAACCGCTGCAGCAGCGAGGCCGCGTACAGGGACACGGTTCCGGAGACAACGGCGGTCAACATCAGCTGCCGCTGCGGGAAACGGATCTCAGCGACCATCAGACAGACGGCCAGAACGCCGAGGATACCGACCACCTGTGCGGCTCGGAGCGAGGGGACCTGCGAGAACACCGGCAGATGAGCACTGAAGTCGCCGAACGACAGGGTCGCCCAGGCCAGCCAGATCGCGCCCCAGGCGATGAGGAGGCTGACCGGCAGCCACTTCCGCCATGCTGTGCGAGTGAGCTGGGGCCAGATACGCACGAGGATCAGCGCGAGCACGACGAAGGAGATCGTCCACGACATGGCGAGCTCGCTGTGGTTTCCGATGGCGGCGACGTCGGCCCATGGCTTCGCGATCGCGGCATTGGTCGCGGCGTGTGAGGCGGGAGCGCCGAACAGCGCTTCAAAGGGGGTCGGACTCGCTGCGGCTCGCCGGTCTCCAGGATAGACCGTGCCCGACATCGCGGTCAGGCCCGCCCGCACATCCGCGAGGGCGCCGAGCGCCAGTGCCAGAGTTCCCGCTCCCACTGTGAGCAGATACGCCCACCTTCTGCGCGGCGACGCATCCTGATCCAGGAGAATCCGCACCGCGCTCATGACAAGGAGCGGTAGGCCCAGAATGAGCGCCCAGATCAGGTAGGCCGAGGGCATGCTCGCCAGCAGGATCGCAGCGAACACACCGAAGGGAACCGCACTGAGGAAGCGGCCGTCGGCGACGCGCCGGAACCCGGCCAACAGGAGCGCGCAGCCCGCGACCGCGAACCCCAGGATGTTGACGGGCTGCTGGGACCACCATGCCACGGATGGGGACGCCGTGATCAGAAGTGCGGCGAGCCAGCCGGAGCGGCTGCTGAATCCGAGCTGACGGAACCAGATCGGCATCGACCACAGTAAGAGGAGCGTGGGAAGCCACCAGTGCAGGCTGAACAGGATCTGCTCGGGCACGACGCCGGCAAGACGCAGCAGAGTCCCGTCGAAGAACACGATCGAGCCGAAGATGCCGCCCTCGCTGTAGCGCATCGCCAGCCCGGCCTGCTCGGCCAGCGGCGAGAGCGACGGAAGCCCGTGGGTCGCCATGATCGAGAGATACAGAGGGCTTCCCGAGAGGTACTCGTCCCAGCGGATCTCCTGCGGGGTGCCGAAGAGGATCCCGTCTCGTCCGCCGACCGCGTGCTGGAGATAGTCCTGCGTGATGTTCGCCGTCGTCGTCCCTGTCAGGATCAGCGTCGCGAAGACGAGCACCAACAGCACATGGGCCCACCGATCATTCGTGCGGAGCCAGTGCAGTACGCGCGTCGTGCGAGCAGTCCCTGCAGAGCTCATGCGATGTCCCCCGCACGGCGGTGGAGAAGCGAAGTCATCATGCGATCCTAGGCGTTGAAGAGTGCGGGTCAGTGGAGCGGGAGGCCGAATCCCGGGAGACGAGCGCGACGAATCCGATTCCGGCCGCAATCGTGAGCAGCAGCCACGGCAACGCGCCCGCGGGCGGAGCCCACGCGGGAGCGAACAGAGACCGGGCGAGAGCAGCTTCGGCTCCGTCGCTGAATCGAGTCTGCGCGGTCAGGAACGCATAGGAGTGCGCGAACGTGACGAGCGAGCCCAGGATGACGGTCAGGCGCACGGTTCGCGGCAGTCGAACATCCCGGCGAGCAGCGTCGGCGCTGACCGCGGAGATCACCACGACCATCGCGTAGAGGATGAGCGAGTAGCGCCCCTGCCAGATCATTCCCGCGGCAGGGGCAACCGCGAGCTGGATCGCAGCGGGAGTGGCGAGCCAGATGATCACTGACAGGAGAGTGATGAGGATCATTCGGCCGCTGGCCAGCCAGAATGAGGCGATCATGCAGAAGATGCCCAGCCCGCCGATCAGCACCACGGAGATCAGCGGCGCTGGGGCGTCGGTCCATCCGAAGTGCCCGACGTAGGCGTGTTCGAACACGGTCCGGCGAAGCATGAAGTCGACGATCCGCATGGTCGACCAGGCCTTGCCCGTGTACTCCCCGTGGAGCGCGTAAGAGCCGACGACGACGGTCCAGAAGACGGCGAGCAGCATGCCGGCAGCGGCGAAGCCGATGGCGAGCCACATCCCCGGACGGCGCGTGAGACGGGTCAGCCGGGGACCCGCGATGCCGATCAGTGCGAGACCGCCCAGTAGCGCGACCCAGAGCGGCGACACGCTCCGCAGGTTCGAGACGAGGGCTCCTGTGACAGCGACGGTCAGCAGAGCAGGAGCAGCAGATCTCGACGGCTCGGGTCCGAAGCCCAGGGAGAGGGCGGCTGTGAGGAGGGCGATACCGCCGGTGATCTCCCAGGAGTTGGGATTCACCGCCGCATTCAGGAAGAAGACCATCGGCGTCGCGATCGCCGCCGTCACGAATGCGGCCCGCCTGACACCCATGATGATCGTGAGGAAGTGATAGGCGAGCGCCAGCAGAGCGCTGCTCACGAGTGCGGAGAGCAGCCGCATCGAATAGACGATCACGTGGGGATCATCTGTCAGCTGTGAGGGCCAGCCCACCACTGCGTAATAGAGGGGGTTGTAGTTCCAGGCTGTGGAGCTCGCCACTCCGGTTCCTGTCTTCGGCACGAGCCCGCTCTGGCACACCGCTGAGATCTCCGGCTCGTGTGCGAAGCAGTCATCCCAGCTCTGCGCGTCGGCGAGAGCCGACGGCACGGTGAAACGGCCGTTGCCGTCGGCGTCGTAGTCGTCGGGCATGATCTGCCCGTGAGCCACGGCGGCAGCGCGGATGATGTGCGAGGACTCGTCCGGAGAACCGGCCAGAGGCGTTGTCATCGCCCATGCGGCCGAAGCCGCGAAGAACAGGAGGAACGGGATCCAGAACGTTCGCAGGGCGGAGGCCCTCATGAACGATCCCCGGCCAGCGCTTCGGCCAGCACGGAGTCGGTGAGGGGCGGGGGAGCGAAGCCGGCTGCGCGGATCTTCGACAGATCGAGCACACTGTTGTGCGGTCGCGGCGAAACAGGAGCTGCGGCTGCGGCGAAGTACTCGGCTGTAGAGACCCCGGTCACCCGCCCCGGATCGTTGCCGGTGAGCCGGTACACCTCGCGTGCGATGTCGGCCCAGGTCATCGCCTCGCCGCCTCCGGTGAGGTTGTAGGTACCGTAGGGTGCCTCCGCATCGAGGAGGTGCCGGATGCCGCGGGCGATGTCCGACGTGAACGTGAGGCGCCCGACCTGATCGTCGACGACGTTCGGATCGATGCCGCGTTCCGCCAGTGACGCCATGGTGCGCACGAAGTTCCCGCCGTCACCGATCACCCAGCTGGTGCGCACGATATAATGCCGCGGTGCCGTCTGGACGGCGAGGTCTCCTGCTGCCTTGGACTGTCCGTAGACGCCGAGGGGGCTGAACGGATCGTCTTCACCGTACGGACGCTCCGAGGCGCCGTCGAAGACGTAGTCGCTCGAGACGTGTACGAGCACGATCCCGTGCTCGGTGGCGATGCGGGCGAGCGCAGCGGGTGCGGCAGCATTCGCGGCCCAGGCGGCCGGCCGGCCGTCGCCGGTCTCTGCCTGATCGACGGCGGTGTACGCAGCGGCGTTGATGATCACGCCGTAGTCCCGCCATCGTCGGGCCGTTCCCAGAGCCGGCGCGGTGAGGTCGAGTTCGGCGCGGCCGGCGTACTCGACATGTGCGGCGTCGCCGAACTCGGCCCGAAGCGCTCGCCCGAGCTGGCCGTTGGCGCCGAGCACGAGGACCTTCCGCGGCGGGATGGGTGCGACGGCAGCGAGTCGCGGGTGGTTGCGATCCTTCTCCGAGACCTCTACCCGGTCGAGCGGGATGGGCCACTCGATGCCGGCTGTCTCATCGGCGAGGTTGAGGAAGGCGTACTCGGTGTTCTCCGCCGACCAGTGATCGTTGACGAGGTACACGTACGCCGTGTCGGGCTCGAGCGTCTGGTAAGCGTTCCCCACACCGCGCGGCACGAAGATCGCGCGTGACGGATCGAGCTCGGTGGTGAAGACGGCGCCGAACGTCGGCCCCTCGCGCAGGTCGACCCAGGCGCCGAAGATGCGACCGGTCGCTACGGAGATGAACTTGTCCCAGGGTTCCGCGTGGATACCTCGAGTGGTGCCGACGGCGTCGTTGAACGAGATGTTGTTCTGTACGGGGCCGAAATCCGGTAAGCCGGCCGCGACCATCTTCTCGCGCTGCCAGTTCTCCTTGAACCAGCCGCGACTGTCGCCGTGCACCGGGAGGTCGAACACGACCAGACCGGGAATCGACGTCTCGGTCGCCGTCAGAGCCTTGCCGAATTCGATACTCACTGGCCCTTCTCCGCGTAGAAGGCTTCGGTCGCGTCCTTGGCGGGCGCCCACCACGCCTCGTTCTCGCGGTACCAGTCGATGGTCGCCGCCATTCCGGCGTCGAAGTCGCCGTACTGCGGCATCCAGCCGAGCTCGGTGCGCAGTTTGGTCGAGTCGATCGCGTACCGCAGATCGTGCCCGGCGCGGTCGGTGACGTGGTCGTACGCGTCGGCCGGCTGCCCCATCTGGGTCAAGATCAACTCGACGACGGTCTTGTTGTCCTTCTCGCCGTCTGCGCCGATCAGGTACGTTTCGCCGATTCGCCCCTTCTCGAGGATCGTGAGCACAGCGGAGGAGTGGTCATCGGCGTGGATCCAGTCGCGCACGTTCAACCCGGCCCCGTACAGCTTGGGGCGGATGCCGCGGATCACGTTCGTGATCTGGCGAGGGATGAACTTCTCCACGTGCTGATACGGGCCGTAGTTGTTGGAGCAGTTCGAGATGGTCGCCCGCACTCCGAAGGACCGCACCCACGCGCGCACGAGCAGGTCGGAGCCCGCCTTGGTGGACGAATACGGCGAGGACGGATTGTACGGGGTCTGCTCGGTGAACCGCTCCGGGTCGTCGAGCTCCAGGTCGCCGTAGACCTCGTCGGTGGAGATGTGATGGAATCGCACGTCGTGTCGGCGTACCGCCTCGAGCAGCGTGTAGGTGCCGATGATGTTCGTGTCCAGGAACGGCCGCGGATCGTGCAGGCTGTTGTCGTTGTGCGATTCTGCCGCGTAGTGCACGACCGCGTCGGCGTCCGCAACCAGGGAGTCGACGAGTGGGGCATCGGCGATGTCGCCCTGCACGAACATGACCCGCTCGGCCGGCAGGCCGACCAGGGACTCGCGGTTGCCCGCATAGGTGAGTTTGTCCAGCACTGTCACGTGGTGGTCGGTGTGCTCCACGACATGGTGCACGAAGTTCGAACCGATGAATCCGGCTCCTCCGGTGACCAGCAGCTTCATCGATCGCCCCTCTCCAGCAGCTCCAGCAGGTACGCGCCGTAGCCGGATTTCGCCAGTGCGCCCGCGCGCTCGCGCAGTTCGTCGTCGGAGAGGAAGCCCTGCCGCCAGGCGACCTCCTCCGGCGCTCCGATCTTCATACCGGTGCGACGCTCCATGGTGCGCACGTAATCGGCAGCATCCGTCATCTGGTCGAACGTGCCGGTGTCCAGCCAGGCGGTTCCGCGCGGCAGTACTTCGACCTGCAGCTTTCCGCGGTCCAGATACGCGCGGTTCACATCGGTGATCTCGTATTCGCCGCGCGCGCTCGGCTTCAGCCCGCGGGCGATCTCGACGACGTCATTGTCGTAGAAGTAGAGCCCGGGCACGGCGTAGTTGCTCTTCGGCTCTGCGGGCTTCTCTTCGAGCGACACCGCCGCACCGGACTCGTCGAACTCGACCACGCCGTAAGCGGAGGGCTCCGCGACCCAGTACGCGAACACCGCTCCGCCGTCGATGTCCTCGTAGCGCTTGAGTTGTGTACCGAGCCCCGGACCATAGAGCAGGTTGTCACCGAGCACCAGGGCGACACTGTCGTCGCCGATGAAGTCGGCGCCGATCGTGAACGCCTGCGCGAGTCCGTCCGGGGACGGCTGCTGCGCGAAGGTGAGAGAGATGCCGAACTGCGATCCGTCGCCCAGCAGCCGCTCGAAGTGAGCGGCATCATGAGGAGTCGTGATCACCAGGATGTCGCGGATCCCGGCCAGGATCAACGTCGACAGCGGATAGTAGATCATCGGCTTGTCGTACACGGGTACGAGCTGCTTCGAGACGCCCAGCGTGATCGGATGAAGACGAGTTCCGGAGCCGCCGGCGAGAATGATGCCCTTCACTCGTCTATCGTGGCACATCGTCCCGCTGGAAGCTGGGAGGGGACGTGCAGGATGCCGGCAGACTCTGCAAGTAGGATGCTGCAGTACTGACAGCACCCTCGAACGGAGTCCACGCCCGTGCTCGAACTTGTGCTGTGCTCCTTCGCTGCGGTCGCGGTGCTTGCCGTCGTCGGCATCCCTCTCGGCCTGGCTATGGGGCTGCGCGGTCTCCGGCTCTGGGCGGCATCGGCTCCGTTCGCCCTGACGATCGTCGGCGTCAGCGCCGTGCTCGCCTCCTGGCTGACCGTGACGTGGTCGATCCTCCCGGTCTTGGCTGTCGCCGCACTGGTCGGTCTCGCGATCCTGCTTCTGCGCCGGCGTCTCCTGGCACCTGCGACCCGGTCCTGGGGGCGCGGCGGATGGTGGGTCGTCGGCGCCCTGACCGCCGCAGCCATCGTGATGGCGGTGCGCGTGATGACGGTGCTCGGCGCCGCGGACGCGCTTTCGCAGACGTTCGACAACATCTTCCACTTGAACGGCATCCGTTACATCCTGACGACCGGATCCGCATCGTCGCTGACGCTGGGTGGGATGACGAGTGGCGATGGATCGCTTCCCTTCTATCCGGCCGTCTGGCATGCATGGGTGTCGCTGGTCGTGCAGCTGACCGGCACGTCGATCCCGCTCGCGGTCAACGCCGTGGTGCTGGCGACCTGCGCCATCATCTGGCCGGCCGGCCTCGTCCTGCTGGTTCGCACCCTGCTCGGCTCTTCGCCGGTCGTCGCCGCTGTCGGCGCCGCGATCTCGACGGCGGTGCCGGCGTTCCCCCTGCTGCTCATGCAGTACGGCGTGCTGTACCCGTACCAACTGGGGCTGGCACTGGTCCCCGTGGGCATCACAGCGGTCGCGCGCCTGTGCGGCATCACTGCAGATCGTGATGAGGGTGACGCCTTGACCTGGGTGCTGGTGCTGGTCGGCGTCATCCCCGGGGTGTCGCTGGCACACCCTGGGGCGTTTGTCGCCCTGCTCGCGCTCACCACCCCGTTCGTGGCGCTGTTCGTGATCCGGATGTGGCGGACGAAGACCGGGCTGAGGGCGCGGACAGCGCTCGTGGCAGGATGCGTCGGTTACCTCGTCGCGGGCGTGCTCGCGCTGAAGATCCTTCGGCCGCCGCTGGAGGCCCGGCTCTGGCCGCCGCAACTCGGTTTCCGCGAGGCCCTGACGCAGGTTATGACCGTGTCGATGTGGTACGGGGTGCCAGCAGTCCTTCTCGCTGTGGCGCTCGCTGCCGGGATCGTGTGGGCGCTGGTCGATCGTGACAGCGTCTCCTGGGCGCTGCTCGGCATGTTCGCGGTCGGCGCGGTGCTGTTCGTCGCGGTCGCGGCGCTGCCTGTGGGCGACCTGCGAGATGCGCTCACCGGATCCTGGTACAACAACTTCCCCCGCCTCGCGGCGATCCTCGCCATCGCCATGATGCCTCTGGCGGTCTACGGGGTGTGGCGCACGCTGCTGGCGGTGGGCCGACTGCCGATGTCGCGTCGTGTTGTCGCACGAGCCCCGCGCATGGCGGGCGCGCTCGCCATCGTCGCCGTCGTCGGGCTCTTCGGCGTGCTCGTCGCCGGCCCACAGATGGACCAGGCTGTGTCCAGTGCTGCGGGCACCTATGCGCTGACCGAGCGCTCCCGGCTGCTGAGTACCGATGAGGCGCGGCTGCTGTCGCGACTGGACGAGCACGTCCCCGCGGGCGTGACCGTGGCGGGCAGCGCCTGGACGGGGGCCTCGCTGGCCTCGGCGATCGCCGATCGCCCGGTGCTTCAGCCGCACACCCTGATGCACATCGATGAGGACACCGCACTCGTCGACGACTCGCTGGATGAGGCCGTCCCGGGGAGCCCGGTGTGCGCGGCGGTGCACCGGCTCGGCGTCGGATACGTCCTCGACTTCGGGGACCGCGAGGTGCACGGGGAGCACCATCCGATGCCCGGGTTCGACCATCTCGCAGAGAGCGACAGCGTCCGACTCGTGGACCAGGAAGGGGCGGCACGGCTCTACGAGGTGATCGGATGCCGATGAACACGGCGCGCTGTCGGCCGCGGCTAGAGTTGATGACATGACGAACGTGACCGACCCGGTGCTGGTCATCATGCCGGCGTGGAACGAATCGGCCAACGTCGGCAACACCGTTCGCGAGGTTCTGGCCGCGGACGGCGAGTACCACGTCGCCGTCGTGGACGACGGTTCCACCGACGACACTGCAGAGGTCGCGAGGGCTGCCGGAGCGATCGTTCTGACGCTGCCTTACAATCTCGGCGTCGGCGGCGCGATGCGCGCCGGTTTCACGTACGCACAGCGGAAGGGCTACCGACGCGCCATCCAGGTGGACGCCGACGGGCAGCATGATCCTGCCGACATCAGCCGTGTACTTGCGGGTCTCGAGCAGGCCGACATCTCGATCGGAGCGCGGTTCGCCGATGTCGGCGACTACTCCGTCCGCGGACCGCGGCGGTGGGCGATGATCGTGCTCGCCAAGGTGGTCGGAGGTATCGCCGGAACGCGGCTGACCGACGTGACGAGTGGTTTCCGCGCGGCAAATGAACGCGCGATCGCGCAGTACGTCTCCTACTATCCCGCCGAGTACCTCGGGGACACGCTCGATTCGCTTGTCGCCTCTGTCCACGCGGGGCTCACGGTGACTCAGGTGCCGGTCGCGATGAGGCCGAGAGCACACGGGCAGCCGAGTCAGGGCCCGATCGGATCCGCGGTCTATCTGGGCCGGTCGGTGTTCGCCCTCACGCTCGCACTGCTGCGCCGACCACGTGCGACACGCAAGGAGGAGACCGCATGATCACCTGGATCGGCCTCGGAGTGGCGATCCTCGGGCTCCTCATCGTGATGTGGATGCTCCTCACCCGTCGGCTGCGTGAGAAGTACGCCATCATCTGGATCCTCGTCGCCATCGTGATGATCCTGCTCGGCGCGTTTCCCGCGATCCTCACCTCACTCACGCACGCGCTGGGTGTCGAACTGCCAGCCAACCTGATCTTCGCCCTGGCGATCGGCCTGCTTCTCGTCGTGGCCCTGCATCTGTCCTGGGAACTCTCCCAGCTCGAGGAGGAGACCCGCCGCTCGGCGGAGGAGATCGCGATCCTCCGTGCAGACGTCGACGCCCTCGGGCGCCGGCTCGCCGTGCAGGAACACGAGGGGGAGGGCTCCGGCTTCCGCGGCGACGACGAAGCCGATGGCTGACGGGACGCGCCGTTCGGCGCTCTACGTCGGGGGTGGCGCAGGTGTGGCCGCGCTTTCCGGCGTTCTTGTGCTGGTGATCTCGGCCCGGACGCTCAGCACCGAGCAGAACTCCGGATTTCTCACCTACTGGGCGGCCCTGTTCGCCGTGTTCGCGGTGCTCTCCGGCCTGCAGAATGAAGTGACCAGGGCGGTGCGTGCGGACCTGACCACGACCGTGAGCTCTGCGCGACGCACCTCGCCACTGGGCATGGGGCTGCTCGTCGGCGTCGGCGCCGCCGTGATCGTGCTTCTGCTGTTCCCTATGTGGTGGAACGCGTTCGCCGCGCTGCCCGACATCACCCTGCCGGTACTCCTGATCGCCTGCGCAGCTCTGCTCTACTCGGGCCACGTCGCCTCCGTCGGGACGCTCGCCGGGCTCGCACGGTGGCGGGCCTTCGCCGGGCTGACCGCCGGCGAGTCGATCGCGAGGTTCGTGTTCACTGCTGGGGCAGCGCTGCTGGGCTGGGGGATCGCCGGTTTCGAGATCGCCGCAGCAGGAGGGACGCTGACCTGGCTCGCCGCCGGCGCATTCCTGCCCGGCTTCCGCGGGCTGTGGTCGGTGCGCATTGCACTCGGGCGTGGGGCGCTTATCCGCAGGATGATCAATGCGATGGCGGCATCCGGTGCGAACGCACTGCTCGTCACGGGTTTCCCGCTCTTGATGAGCCTGACCACTGATCCCGTCGCATACGCGGGAGCGGCACCGCTCGTCGTCGCCGTCTCGATGACCCGTGCCCCGCTGCTGATGCCGATCACCGCGTTCCAATCGATGGTGATCGCCGCCTTCGTCGAGCACCCGGAGCGCGCACGCTCCTCGCTGTTCCGGCTGATCGGCATGGTCCTGCTCGTCGCCGTCGTCGGTGGGCTCCTCGCGGCGCTGATCGGCCCGTGGGCGATGAGTCTCGTTTTCGGCCCGGATTATGGCAACTCACCGCTCGTGCTCGGCATGCTGGTCGTAGGTGCGTCCTTCCTCGCCCTTCTCGTGCTGGGTGGCTCGATCGCGCTGGCCCTCGACGCTCACACCGTCAACACCGTCGGCTGGTACACCGCACTTTTCGTCTCGACCGCGATCATGCTGACTCCGCTCGGGCTGGAGACCCGCACGATCCTCGCGCTTGTGCTGGGTCCCCTCGTCGGTTCGGCGATACATCTGGGCTACGTCCTGCGAGCGTTGAGCCGGACGGCAGCGGAGGGGGCATCATGACCAGGACGAGCGTGATCGTGCCGTGCTACAACGCGGAGTCGACCGCTGCAAGGGCGATCGGATCCGTGCTCGCGCAGACGGATCCCGACCTGGAGATCATCGCCGTCGACGACGGCTCCTCCGACGGGACCTCTGCGGTGCTCGAGGGCCTCAGCGATCCACGGCTTCGGGTGGTCGCCCACGAGCAGAACCGGGGCATCTCCGAGGCGCGCAACACCGGCCTGCGTGCGGCATCCGGCGATTTCATCGCCTTCCTGGACGCCGACGACGAGTGGGAGCCGCACTTCCTCGCGCGGATGCATGAGGTCCGCGGAGACGCGGGCGGCGCGATCTGCGGTCGCACGGTCCTCCTGCCGGACGGCACCGAGCGGACCGCGCATTCGCGGCGCCTGGGCGTGCTCAGCGGCAGCGAAGCGGCGACTGACATGATGACCGGCGCTGTGACGCCGTTCCCGTGGGACAAGATCATCATCCGGGCAGCGTTCGCCGGTGTCGCATACCCGGCAGACATCCACCGCTTCGAGGACCAGGCCGTCGGGATGGTCGTGCTGTCCCGTGTGGAGCAGGTCGTATCCGTGCCGGACGCGCTCGTGCGGTACCACGTGGCTGCCGGCTCACTCACCTGGGGTCGCGTCCCTGATGTGGCCGAGGCGGAGAAGGCACTCGCCTTCGCCGAGACCGAACTCGGGGACTGGCTCGACCGTGCGGACCGCCGGTCTGCGTTCGACACCTGTCGGACCCTGTTCCTGATGCTGACCGCGCAGTCGGCGATGCGCTCGACCGACTCGGCGGCTCGTGCGGCCGTGCTGCGGGAGTGCCGCGTGCGCATCACTGCGGGCATGCTCGCCGCATCGCTGCGCAGATCACCCGTGGTCGGCGCCGGGGCGCTGCTGCTGAAGCTGGCACCAGGCGTCTATCGCCGGCTTTTCACCGTCTACGTCAGGCGCCAGTACGCGCTGGGGTGACCTGCTTCTGCAGCGAGGTCAACGCGCTTCGGCGCGGATGTCGCCGAACGCGCGCGCCTTTCCCCGCGACCACCTGATCGTCGGACGCTCCACGAGGAACCACGAGATCGCCGCCATGATCGATGTGAGGATGACCAGGAGGGTGAGGATCACCGGCAATGGCGCACCGGCGAGTCCGAACAGGCAGAGCATCTGAGTGAGGGGGAAGCCCCAGACGTACACGCCGTACGAGAAGTCGTGCACCTGGAACACCTTCGGCGATGGCAGTACCGCGCCGATCCAGATCAGGATGTACGTGAGGAACGGAGCAGTCAACTGCGCGCCGAACCGAGGGAACAGCAGGACAAGTCCGACCGTCGCCACGGCGCTGACCACAAGACCCCAGGTGCTGAGCCTGAAACGATCGCCGAACCGCTCCTTGAGAATGAAGACCAGCGCGCCGCCGAAGAAGAACGGAAGCAGGCGCCCGAACTGCACGACGTCCGCAGCGAGGCCGCTGACGTACACGGCCACCGCTTCGTTCCAGATCTTGAGGGCACACGTCGCCAGGAAGGCGATCAGCATCGGCCAGATGCTCTTGCGCACGATCGGGAGCACGCAGAAGAAGCCGACCAGCAGATAGGCGCAGAACTCGTAGTAGAGGCTCCACAGTGAGCCGTTCCACACGCCGGGATAGGGCACGTTCGCCAGCGTCCCCGCGACGGTGTAGTTCTCCATCCGCAGCCAGGCGTTGGCCAGGATGTAGCTGAACGGGGTGTTCGGAGTGGAGAGGAAGCCGTCCAGCGTGCCGCGCTGCATCACATACGAGATCGGCGCCAGCACGAAGGCCGTGATGATGTTCACGAAGAAGAAGGCGGGGAACAGACGGGCGATCCTGTTGATGAGGTACCGTCCGCCGTCGCTGCGGAACCGGGCGCCGGTGATCAGATAGCCCGAGATCATGAAGAAGCCGAAGACTGCCCACCCGCCGACGGACTCGCCGGGTGTGAGCTCGATTCCCTCCCCGCGCCCTGTGACCGGGAAGACGTGGTGTACGAGCACCATCGCCGCCATGACGAGGCGCAGCAGATTCAGCGAATTGTTGCGCGGATCGAGCCAGGTGGGTGCGGCTGCCCTCACTTGAGCAGCTTCCGGTCCGCCATCTCCTTGAGGGAGCGCTCGTAGCCGTCGGCCTCGACAGGCTCGGTGAGGACCCACTCGGCGAAGCGGCGCACGCCCTCGTCGAACGGCACCGCGGGAGCGAAGCCGAGCACCTCGCGCAGTGCAGTCGTATCGGCGACGTTGTGCCGGATGTCGCCGAGGCGGTAGTTCCCGGAGATATGCGTGGGCACCTCGGTGCCGTAGGCGTCGAAGAGAGCCGACACGACGTCCTTCACGGTCGTGGCGACGCCTGAACCGACATTGAAGGTCTTCCCGGCTGCGGCCGGAGCGGTGGCGGCGAGGAACGTGGCCTCCACGACATCGTCGATGTAGACGAAGTCCCGGCTCTCCTCGCCGTCCTCGAAGATGTTGATGTCCTTGCCCTGTCGGATCAGCGTCGAGAAGATCGAGAGGATGCCGGTGTAGGGGTTCTTCAGGGACTGACCGGGACCGTACACGTTCTGGTAGCGCACGGACACACCCTCGATGCCGATCGTCGGAGCGACCGTCATGATCATCGATTCCTGCATCTGCTTGGTGATCCCGTAGACCGACGACGGGTGCAGCTTCGCGGTCTCGTCCGTCGGGATCAGTCGCAGCGGGCCTTCGCCGGGGATATGGACGTCGAAGTCCCCCGCGGCCATGTCGGCGTCGGCGCGGTGGCCGGGATAGACGCGACGGCCGTCCTCGGTCTCGTAGGCGCCCTCACCGTAGATCGACCGCGACGAGGCGATGACCACCCGGCTGACCGCATTGTCCTCGTTGGCGAGGATGTCGAGCAGCTTCGCCGTGCCGCCGACGTTTGCGTCCACATAACGGTCGATCTCGTACATCGACTGGCCGGTACCGGTCTCGGCCGCCAGATGGATGACCACGGTCGCCCCCTCGAGGGCGCGGCGGAGGTCGTCCTTCGAAGTCACGGTGCCGTGGATCACGTCGGCGACGCCGTCCAGCGAGCGCAGCAGCGGGGAGGTGGTCGCCGGGTCGTCGCCGTGCACCTGCGGGATGAGTGAGTCCAGAACGGTGACTCGGTGTCCGTCAGCGACGAAGCGGGCGGCGAGACGTGTTCCGATGAACCCGGCCCCTCCGGTGATCAGGACGTGTTCGGACATCGATGCTCTCCTCGGTGGTCGGGCGGTCCTCGGTGGTGTTCGACGCGTCTGGCTGCGCCTCAGTTCGCGACGATGTGCGCCAGCGTCGATTTTAGCGCAGTGCCGTTCCCATGCCTGATGACGCCCGGAAGTTCGGTGACCGCATGCAGGCGCGACATCAGGCGCACTGTCGCGACTCTGACCGTGCGCTTCCAGCCCTTGGAGTGTGCGAGCTCTCGGGCCAACCGGTAGTACGTCCGCTCGTCTCGAAAGCGACGCCCGTCCATGAGCGTCTTCTGGGAGGCGCTCGACCCGTGCCGTCGGTAGGAGAACGCGATCTCCGGGGTGAACGCGAGCGATCCGCCGTCGAAGGCGATGTCCATCAGCAGTGCGAGGTCCTGGATGATCGGCAGACCGTCCCGGAAGTCGATGCGCTTCATCGTCTCGGTTCGGAAGGTGAGCGACGGCCAGTACAGCCAGTCGCCGCGGATGAGGCTCGTCGCCATCTCCTCGCCGCGTAGGACCACGGTCTCGTCCTTCGAGCGCGGCGCGAGCAGTCGCTGCTTCACACGGTCCACGAGCGGACGCACGGTCGCGCCGTGCTCGTCGATCACGATCACGCCGGGCTGGATGACGTCGACCGAGGGCGCCGAGTCGATCACACGGCTCATCACCTCGAGGTAGTTCGGATGCATCAGGTCATCGCAGCCCAGGATGGTGATGTACGCGCTCTCCGCGCGCCGGATCGCCTCGCGGTAGTTCTCCGTGATCCCGAGGTTGGTCTCGTTTCTGGTGTAGATGATCCGCGGGTCGGACTCGTCGGCGAAACGCGCGGCCACGGACTCGTCGGGGTACTGGTCGTCGATGATCACCAGCTGCCAGTCGGTGAGGGTCTGGGCGCGGACGGAGTCGACGGTCTGGTAGAGCAATTCTGGATCGCCCCAGAACGGCACGAAGATCTGGTGTGTCATGTCGGATCCAGCCTAGAAGAATTCCGCTGGATGTGCCGGGCGGAGGCGTGGCGGTCTCGCAGATACGATTGATCCCATGGATCTTCTTGTCGTAGGGTCGGGTTTCTTCGGCCTCACCATCGCCGAGCGCGCTGCAGACGCCGGCCGCAAGGTGGTCGTCATCGACCGTCGCTCGCACATCGGCGGCAACGCGTACAGTGCACCAGAGCCCGAGACGGGGATCGAGGTGCACCAGTACGGTGCGCACCTGTTCCACACGTCCAACCCGACGGTCTGGGAGTACGTCAACCGGTTCACGACATTCACGAACTACGTGCATCGCGTGTACACCACTCACAAGGGCGTCGTCTTCCCGATGCCGGTGAACCTGGGGACGATCAACCAGTTCTTCCAGTCGGCCTACACGCCGGACCAGGCCCGCGCGCTCGTGCGCGAGCAGGCCGGTGAGTTCGACGTCAAGACGGCGGCCAACTTCGAGGAGAAGGGCATCGCCCTGGTCGGGCGCCCGCTGTTCGAGGCGTTCTTCCGGGACTACACCGCCAAGCAGTGGCAGACCGACCCGCACAAGCTCTCCGGCGACATCGTCAGCCGACTGCCCGTGCGGTACACCTATGACAACCGCTACTTCAACGACACCTGGGAAGGTCTGCCGACCGACGGCTACACGGCCTGGATCGAGCGGATGGCCGACCACCCGAACATCGAGGTGAAGCTGGGCGTCGACTTCTTCGACGAGTCGCAGCCGCTGAACAAGAAGGCCGTCGTCGGTCAGATGCCGGTGGTCTACACCGGACCAGTGGACCGCTACTTCGAGTACACCGAGGGCGCACTGTCGTGGCGCACGCTGGACTTCGAGCAGGAGGTGCTGGGAACCTCCGACTTCCAGGGCACTCCGGTGATGAACTACCCGGATCTGGACGTTCCGTACACCCGCATCCACGAGTTCAAGCACTTCCACCCGGAGCGCAAGGAGCTCTTCGAGCAGGACAAGACCGTCATCATGCGGGAGTTCTCGCGGTTTGCGAACCGGGACGACGAGCCGTACTACCCGGTGAACACGCCGGCCGACCGCACCGGCCTGCTGGCGTACCGTGAACTCGCCAAGGGCGAGCAGGACGTGCATTTCGGCGGCCGCCTCGGCACCTATCAGTATCTCGACATGCACATGGCCATCGGATCGGCGCTGTCGATGTGGCGCAACGACCTGACCGACCTGCACGGCTGACATGTCGACGACGGTGGGGGCGCCGGGCACGCCCCGGCGCTACTTCCACTCGCTGTGGCTGCTCTCGGCCCGCGACCTGAAGGTGCGCTACTCGACCAGTGCGCTCGGCTACCTGTGGTCGGTCCTCGACCCGCTGGTGATGAGCGCGATCTACTGGTTCGTGTTCACGCAGGTCTTCCATCGCAGCGCCGGTGAGCAGCCTTACATCATCTTCCTGATCAGCGCGCTGCTGCCGTGGGTCTGGTTCAACACCTCGGTCGGCGACTTCACCCGGGCGTTCAAGAAGGACTCGCGTCTGGTGCGGTCGACGGCCATTCCGCGATCCATCTGGGTCAACCGCATCGTGCTCAGCAAGGGAATCGAGTTCCTGTTCTCGCTTCCTGTGCTGGTGATCTTCGTAGTCGTGAACCTCCTGGTGGAGAAGGATCCCCAGTACATCGCGGACATCGGGTGGGGCATTCTCTGGTTCCCGGTGGCAGTCGTCTGGCAGACGGTACTGCTGGTCGGTCTGGGACTGCTCGTCGCGCCGCTGTGCGCGCTGTACACCGATCTCGAGCGCACCACGGCGCTCATCCTCCGTGCGCTGTTCTACGCGACGCCGATCATCTACAGCGTCCGCGACCTGCCGGGCGCGTTCGAGACGATCGGTGCCTTCAACCCGCTCGCGGGGATCATGACGCTGTACCGGATGGCGTTCTTCCCCGATCAGTGGGACCTCAAGGTGATCCTGATCGGCGCTGCCGTCACGCTGGTGATCCTCGTCCTGGGCGTCTGGACGTTCCGCACGCTCGAGCGCCCCGTCCTGAAGGAGCTGTGATGACCGCCGCCATCGAGGTCGACGGGCTCGGCGTCCGGTTCCGACGTAACCGGCGGGGACGCCGCTCGCTGAAGGATCTGTTCGCCGGCGCCAGCCGGCGCTCCCGGCCTGGGGAGTTCTGGGCCTTGCGCGACGTGTCATTCACCGTCGCGCCCGGTGAGGCGATCGGCGTCGTGGGCCGCAACGGCCAGGGCAAGTCGACACTGCTGCGCCTGGTCGCAGGGGTGCTGCTGCCCGACGAGGGCACCGTGACGGTCAACGGGGGAGTGGCGCCGCTGATCGAGCTGACCGGCGGATTCGTCGGCGACCTCACCGTTCGCGAGAACGTGCGACTCACGGCGGGACTGCACGGCATGGCCAAGGACGAGATCGCACGCCGCTACGACGAGATGATCGCCTTCGCCGAGCTGGAGGACTTCCAGGAGACGCCATACAAGCACCTGTCCAACGGGATGAAGGTGCGCCTCGCGTTCTCGGTCGTGTCACAGCTCGAGGAGCCGATCCTGCTCGTCGATGAGGTGCTGGCCGTGGGCGACAAGGCCTTCCGCGACAAGTGCTACACCCGCATCGACGAACTGCTCGCCGAGGGCCGCACGCTGTTCTTCGTCAGCCACAACGAGCGCGACCTGCGCCGGTTCTGCCGGCGCGGCCTGTACCTGAACAAGGGCGTCCTGGTGCTGGACGGGCCGATCGGTGACGTGCTGGACCGCTACAACGCCGACAGTACCGCGCGCTGAGGGTTCAGAGACCGACGATCTGCTTGAGCGACTGCTCGGCCGAGGTGGCCGACTTCATCGCCTCCGACGTCGACGAGCCGTTCGCGTATGCGGTCTGCAGGCCTGAGAGCGCTTTCAGATAGGCGTCGGTTCGCGTCCGCCACTCGTCCGCGATCGACGAGGGCGCGACGCTGTCGGACAGCCTCTCCGCATCCTGTCGCAGCTGGTCGACGACTTGTACGGCATCCTGCCCGGTCATGCCGGAGAGCATGCCGAGGCCGGTGTCGGCGTCGGTCAACACGGGGCGGACCTTGTCGCGGAACACCGCAAGGCTGGGATCGGCCGGCGGCGGGGGAGTGACCGGCGCCGAGGTCTGCGTGGGTGCGGCGGTGGGGGTGCTCGTCGGCGTAGATGTCGGTGTCGGTGTCGGTGTCGGTGTCGGTGTCGTGCTCGCCGTTGCTGTCGGCGACTCCGTCGGCCCGGCATCCGGCGTCGTCTTCGGCAGAAAGAGCAGAAACAGCACGACCGCGATCACCACCGCGGCGACGGACAGCCCGACGATCAGCCAGACGCGGCCGGGATGCCGCTTCTTCTCCGGCGGGAACGACCAGACGTACTCAGGCTGCTGCTGCGACATCTCAGCCCTCCAGCGGTGCCATCGGGCGCCAGCTGCGGTCGCGGCCGATCTTCCCGCCGTCGCGTAGTCCGCGGAACAGGTTGCTCGTGCCGCGCACGGTGCGCTCGACGAACACGAGCCGGATCAGCTCCTTGAAGAACGTCAGCGTCGTGCCGGCGCCGAACAGCACCGGGTTGTAGACCCCGTTCGCGCGGTAGTAGTGCTTGATGAACGCACGGTTGCGCATGATGTAGTACCGGTACGCGTTGCTCGACGCGTTCAGATGGCGGATGCCGAGGTCCCACTGCACGATCTCGCGGGTGCGTCGCAGCACGAACTCGTCCACGATGACGGCCGTGGTCTTCCGCGACGCCAGCCAGCCGTACAGCTGATCGTCCCAATAGATGAAGAAGCGGGGATCGGGAAGGCCGATCTCCTTGACGATCGACCGGTGGATGAACATGCCCTCGAAGCATCCGCTGTTCATCTCCTTGAACCCGGTGCCGTCGAAGCCGGACGGGGCGAACGGGATCGGGATGCCCATGCGCTCCGCGATGCGGTACTGCCAGTAGAACTCGCTGCCGTCGTAGTCGTATCGGCGGCCCTGGATGCTCTTGAACCGCTCGGACCAGTGGCCCATGCGGGCCAACCCGTCAGGGAGCACCTCGACGTCGTCGTCCATCATCCAGATCCACTCGGATCCGAGCTCGTACGCGGTGCGCATGCCCTCGCTGAACCCGCCGGAGCCGCCGGTGTTGGTCTCCAGCCTGCGGTACACGATCTCGGTGCCGAGGTCGGCACGGAACGACTCCACGACCTCGGTGGTGTCGTCGGACGAGGCATTGTCGATGATCACCACGCGACCCGGCTTCGGATCCATCGTGCGGATGCTCGTGAGCAGCCCCTGCAGCAGGTGCGAACGGTTGTAGGTGACGATGACGATGGCCGCGGAGGCGGGGTCGAACAGGTCGGCGGTCAAGACTGCTCCTCAAAGGTGTGCTGCCAGGCGGCGTCGGCGACGAGATCGGGGAGCGCCTCGCGGTACTCCTTCTGCAGCTGCGGCCAGCGGCGCTTCAGTTGCCGATGCAGGCGCACGCTGTCCACCAGCATCCGCCGGTACTTGGCGCGATCGCGGGTGTAGATGTTCTTTCCCGAGCCGTCGGCTGAGCTGACCAGGGCGCTGTCGAAGGCGGGCAGACGCCACCACTGCGCGTCGTCCTTGCCGAACTCAGCCTCGGGCTGTGCGACGTTCTCCGGTGCGGGCTGCCGGATCCAGTGCGAGATCAGCGTGCTCAGCGTGAACCAGCGCAAGCGGAACCCTGTGGGGTTGTCGAGGTCGTTCTGCTTGCGCGGCGTGTAGACCTGGCGGCCCCGTCGGGAGTGCAGCACCACCGAAGGGTCGCGGTGCACCACGGTCTCGGGGAAATCGGCGGCGAGAGCCCGCGCGGCCGGCATCGCCGTGGCCAGGTTCCGGCGCATGTGCGCAGGGCCGGAGAGTACGTCGCGCAGCGCCTTCGCCCGCAGTGCCGTGGGATAGTACTGCATCATCATCAGGTGCTTCAGGTCGACCCGGCGGCTATGCACCAGTAGGCGTCCGCCACGCGGAGCGTTCGAATGCAACAGGCCCGCCACGATGCGGTTGCGTGCATGGAAGTACGCCTGCCAGTCGATCGTGTCGTCTTTGTTCACCCAGGACACATGCCACAGCGCGACGCCCGGAAGCGAGACCGTCGGGAATCCGGCTTTTCCCGCCCGCAGGCAGAACTCAGCATCATCCCACTTGATGAATGCCGGGAGCGAGAGTCCCACTTCGCGGATAGCCGCGAGGGGGATCAGGCACATCCACCAGCCGTTGTAGTCCGCGTCCATGCGCATGTGCAGCAGCGGAGACTGTCGTAGGTTCGCGACGCCGAAGTCGTGTGGCATGCGCTCCTGATAGAGGTTGCGCCACATGAAGGGCGACTCATCGACGACCTCGGCCCAGCCGTGCAGCTTGGGCCGGTCCAGCAGATCGAACATGTGGCCGCCGACGAGCACGGGCGTGGTCGCGTACCGACCGAACACGATCGAACGGCGCAGCGACTCGGGCTCGAGACGTACGTCGTCGTCGAGCAGTTGCACGAAGTCGCTCTCCGGCCGCTGCAGCGTCTCGTGCATCGATCGGGCGAAGCCGCCGGATCCGCCGAGGTTCGGCTGCCGGATCACCGACAGCGTCTCGCCGAGCCGGCCGGCGACGTCGTCGAAGCCCTCCTGTTCGGCGACCAGCTGGGTGCCCTGGTCGATGAGGAAGATACGGTCGACGACTTCCAGCGCATCCGGGGCATCAGCCAGAGCGCGCAGCGTCTCGACGCAATAATCGGGCTTGTTGTATGTCGTGATGCCGAGCGACGCCTTGCCGGCGCGCGCCGGCTCTTGCTCGGTCGTCCACTCCGCGCCCTCCAGTACGGCATGCTTCTCGTCGGCCACGACGTCGAACCAGAGCCATCCGCCGTCGGAGTACTCGGTCAGTGGCAGGTCGAAGTGCGAGACCGCGCTGCCGGTGACTTCACGATCGTCGACGCGCTGTCGGACACCCGATCCATTGGATCGATAGACGAGGATGGTCGCAGGCCCCGTGGTGCGCACCGTGAGCCGCACCTCGCGGACGCCCGTCCAGTGCTGCCAGTACGAGGCGGGGAAGGCATTGAAGTAAGTGCCCAGCGACACGCGTCGGCCGGCGACGATGCGCGCCCTCGTGCGGCCCAGGATGTTGCCCAGGTGTGCGCGGTTGGAGACGCGTACAGGCTCGTCATCGATGACGGACCACGTCTCGGGGTCGGCGTAGAGCGGCAGCAGGTCGGGATCGCGGTCAAGGGGGAACACGACGTTCTGCAGCACATGGGTCACGGGGGACAAGCCTACCGGGCGTGCCCTGTGAACGCCGGGCGACAGGACGTCAGACCCGCTCACCGCACCGGCAGCGTCGGCATCGTCCCGGTGTGCGCGGCGTCGATGTTCTCGCGCCACGACCGCGACTGCCCGGCGCGCAGGGCGCACAGTACGAGCATGAACCATCCGGCGCCGACCAGCGTGAAGCTCTCGAACATCGAGTCGATCGCGAGCGTCACCAGCACCAGCGGCGTCCACGCGTACACGACGGACCGCCGCACGCTGGCCACCAGCCAGGAGCGGACGATCGCGACGCCGCCGAGCACGACGAACAGCAGCAGGCCCACCCAGCCCAGCTGCAGCAGCACGTCGAAGTACGCGTTCAGGGCGCTCTGGTGGTGCTGGTCGAGCAGGATGTTGATGTAGATGTACGGGAACTCAGTCTCGCGCCATGCGCCGACCCAGCCGTAACCGAGGATCGAGCTGTCCGGCACGAAGTCCAGGATGGTGTTCCACAGGTCCGCGCGCATCGAGAAGTCCGACCCGGCGTCCAGGAGCTGGATGATCTGATGCCGGCGCAGGAAGGCGGCGACCAGCCCGACGATCACGACTCCGCCCAGCGCCCACTGCGCCATGTTCCGCCGTGCAGCCGGGGTATGCCGGACGATCATCAGCGCGAGGCTGGCGACGCCGACGCCCGCGGCGAGGACGACGACGGTCGGCGAGGCCGAGAGCAGCGCGAGGAACGCGCCCAGCGCCACGGACCCCACGGCGACGGGCGTCGAGACCGACCTCGTGCGCCACTCGATCACGAAGGTGATGAGCGCGATCACCGCGACGAACCCGAGCATGTTGCGCGTGCCGAAGATGCCCTGGATCGGCCCGCCGGAGGCGAGGGCGCCCTCGATGCCCAGACGCTCGAACGGCACGTCGAGCAGGATGCCGGAGAGCACCTCGAGCGACAGCGAGACGACGAGCAGCCAGCGCAGCGTGTCGCCGATGGCGCGAACGGTCTGCAGGGTGTCCCGCACGTGCCCCACGGCGATGGCGAGGACCGCGTAGCCCAGCAGCGACGCCCAGCCGGCCAGTGTGTCGGAGCGGTCGGTGCTCCACACCACGCTGAGGAGGGCCAGCGCCAGGAAGCCCAGCAGAGACGTCGGCGCCAGGCGCAGCAGGCTCAGCTCGTCTCGGCGGGCGAACAGCACGGCGACGCCGACCACCGCCAGCGAGACGATGACCGTGGCGAGCGTCAGCGGGGACGAGAGCCGTTCGATCGCGAACGAGCCGAACACGGCGATGAGCACCGCGATCGTGTACGCCCTCGCGAACTCGGCCGAGGCGAGCAGGCGCAACGGATGCCGGAGATCTGTCATGGCACCTGTCGTGCCTGCTCACCGTGCGCGAGCACGGAGGACCGTTCGTCGAGCCCGACGCCGACGAGGGGCACGGACTTGATCTTGAACGAGAACATCACGAGCAGCATCCAGCCCCACAGCATGATCGGCGCGGATTCCGCCAGCCCCTCCACCAGCAGCGCGGCGACGACCATCGTGGGCAGCAGCGACAACGGCGAGTACGGGCGCCTCGCGTCGAGGTCCCAACGCGGACGATCCACCGCGAAGAACCAGGCGCGCCAGGCGAGCGCCGCCCAGGCGGTGGCCATCAGCAGCACCCCGACGATGCCGAGCTGGAAGAACACGTCCAGCCACATGTTATGCGCGTGGAAGACGGTGAGCTTGTGGTCGACGATCCAGCCCGAGAAACCCGGATCCCAGGGGACCCAGGGGGAGGAGTAGCCGTTCCCGATCACCGGATGCGTGATCGCGCGCTCCCACACCTTCGCCCAGATCTCGAACCGCCCGGTCATGTCGGAGTCCTTGCCGAACGCGGCCAGCACCTGGTCGCGCAGCACGAGGCCGCCGGCGACGCCGACCACGACGACGAGAGCCGAGCCCGCGTAGATCGCCGTGCGCTGCGAGGGGCGCCGTGCGCTGCGCATCAACAGGGCGATCACCAGCACCACGCCCGCCGCGACGCCGCAGAGCACGCTCGTCGCCGACGCGGCCTTGTAGAGCAGGATCAGGGCCACGACCGCCCACCCGATGAGTGCACCGCGTCGTCGCACCCCGGCCGCGTACAGCACGCCGAAGACCATCAGCGCGAGCAGACACATGATCGAGAGCGTGTGCGCATTGCCGACGATGCCCTGGATGCGTCCGTCGTTGAAGAGGTTGCCGCGCACCCAGTAGATGTGCGGGTCGATCTTCCCCTCGGGGACGTCCGCGAAGTTCGGCAGGATCGGATGCCGCAGCACGAGAGCCACCCACAGCTCGATCGCCAGCGAGAGTCCGAGGATCCACTTCAGCGCACTGGACAGCGCGCGCACCAGTTCCTGCCAGGTGAGCATCGTCGCGGTGAACAGGGCGTTCACGGTGACAGCGGCCCACAGCGCCCAGGTCATCAGCGTGGCGCTCGGCCACTCCGACCAGATGACGGAGAGCAGCGCGAACCCGCCGTACCCCAGCGCGACCCAGGGGAGCCGCCGCCACGGAAACCTCGTCGGGCGCTGGTGCACGATCGCCGGGATCCAGATGCCCAGGATCCCGGCGGTGAGCACCGCCATCGCCACGACGGCGCCTGTCGACCCGAGCAGATTGAACACCGCGGTGTGCGCGAGGGTCGCGAAGAGCGTGAGGACGATGTACCCGCGCAGCATGAGGTGACCGGTGGTCTCCCGCTCGGGAGCCGTCGGCGCGGGGGAGGCGGGGTGCTTGCTCAACTGGGCCATCGCGTTTCAGGCTACCGCGCAGAGGCCCGGGAACCCCTGTGGAAGCGGTTCGGCGCGGCATCCGCCCGACATCGTCCTACCCTGGTGATCATGCTGATGCGACTGACGAACGTGCCGCGTGACTACGCCTGGGGATCCACCTCGCTGCTGGCCGAGCTCGAAGGGCAGGCGCCCGCGGCCGGCCCCGAGGCCGAGGTGTGGTTCGGAGACCACCCCGGAGACCCCGCGGACCTCGCGGACGGACGCACGCTGGACGCCGTGACCGGAGGATCGCTGCCCTATCTGCTCAAGCTCCTCGCCGCCGCCGACCCGCTGTCCATCCAGGTGCACCCCACCAAGGAGCAGGCGAGGGCCGGCTTCGCCCTCGAAGCGGGGCTGTCCGCCGACGACCCGCAGCGCAACTACCGAGACGACAACCACAAGCCGGAACTCATCGCCGTGCTGAGCGAGCGGTTCGAGGCGCTCGCGGGCCTGCGGCCGGCGGATGCCACGCTGCGCCTGCTCGCGGCGCTCGACGACGCGGCGGGCGTGCAGACGCTCCGCGCGCGGCTGTCGGGTGACGGCGACGTGCTGCGCGACACGATCGGCTGGCTGCTGTCCGGCGATGCGCAGACCGAGGTCGACGACGTGATCGCCGCGCTCGCCGCTGCCGAGTCCGAGGAGTTCGCCACCGAGCTGCGCGTCGTGCGCTCCGTCGCTGAGCGCTATCCGGGAGATCCCGGCGTGGTCGTCGCCCTGCTCATGAACGTGGTGGTGCTCTCGCGCGGCGAGGGCGTGTTCCTCCGCGCGGGCCTGCTGCACGCGTACGTCTCGGGGCTCGGCGTGGAGATCATGGCCGCGAGCGACAACGTGCTGCGCGGCGGCCTCACGCCCAAGCACATCGACGTGGCGGAGCTGCTCTCGATCCTGGACACCACTCCCGGTGATGTCCCCGTGCTCCGCCCCGAGGAGGGCCCTGTCACGACCTATGAGGTCCCGGTCCCGGACTTCGCGCTGCGCCGGGTGGAACTGGAGGGCGTCGAGGTCCCCGTCGAGGTGCGGGGATCGGCGATGGTGCTCGCGACCGCCGGCGATATCCTCGTGCGCGGCGCCGACGGCGAGGCGGTCACGGTGCCGGTGGGCACCGCGGTCTTCGCCTCGGCGGAGGAGCGCCGGCTGGTGCTCAGCGGCAGCGGCGAGGCGTTCGTGGCCGAGCCCGGCGCGACGGACTGAGACCGCGAACGGCGACGCGACACGCCCGTGCGACACGCCGAACGATCGTCAATGAACCTTAAAGAGCGAGTTGAGGGTTTACGATCCGCGACTTGACCCGACCGAATGACACGGGTGTAATTACTAGTGCACGGCCCGAGGGGGGCAAAGCAAAGGGTTGGGAGATCGAGATGACGGGTTACCGTTCGGACGTTCCCGACAACTGGTACGTCGATCCGGTCGATCTCGGCGTTCCGGGGGTCAGGCAACCGGAAGAGCATGACAACGCACTCGCATGGCAGGCCGACGCGCTCTGCGCGCAGGTCGATCCCGAGGCGTTCTTCCCCGAGAAGGGCGGCTCCACTCGCGACGCCAAGCGCATCTGCAGTTCCTGCGATGTGCGCGGCGAATGCCTGGAGTACGCGCTGAACAATGACGAGCGCTTCGGTATCTGGGGCGGTCTGTCCGAGCGCGAACGGCGCAAGCTCAAGCGTCGCGCCGGCTGAGCCCGCTCCCTGCGACCCCGCTTCTCGGGGCGCGCCGGGTGGGCTCACCGCGCACGGACTCCGGTCTGCCTAGGCTGGCCAGGTCATGCCAGCCCGAGTTCACGCCCTTGTCGTCACGCGCTCCGGTGAGTCCGCGCGCACCCAGCTGACCCGCACCCTCGACGCGGTGCGCACCCAGACCCTCGTGCCCGAGGCGGTCACGATCGTCGTGACGGGTAGCATCGCCGCCATCCGCGGCGACGGTTTCCCCTCGATCGTCGAGGGCGTCGTCGAGACCCGCGCAGGGCTCTCCTACGCCGACGCGCTGCAGGCCGCGTACCCGCGCGTCCCGGAGGGACGGGCGGTGTGGCTTCTCGCGCAGGACACCGTCCCCGAGCCCGATGCGCTCGAACTCCTCGCAGGGGCGCTGGAGCGCTCGCCTTCTGCGGCGATCGCCGCTCCCAAGCTCACCGACGAGGGCCGTCGCGAGATCGTCTCGCTCGGCGTGAGCATGACCTCGCTCGGCCGGACCGTCGAACTCGCCGCCGGCGAGCTGGACCAGGGACAGCACGACGGTGCCGACGACGCTCTCAGCGCGGACATCCGCGGAATGCTCATCCGGGCGGAGGTCGCCCCGTCGCTGCGTCCCGATCCTGCACTGGCCGGTGCCGACGAGGGACTCGACCTGGGCGTCCGTGCCCGCCTCGCCGGCGGCAGGGTCGTGCTCGTGCCGCCCGCACAGGTGTCGGTCCGCCAGGACGGACCGGCCGCCCTCCCGCAGCGCGAGTCGCAGCGTGCGTGGGCCACGCGCCTCGCCCAGCTGCACCGCCGTCTCAGCTATGCGCCGCTGGCGGTCGTGCCACTGCACTGGCTCACGCTCCTCCCGCTCGCACTGTGGCGCTCCGCGGGGCACCTGATCGGCAAGCGGCCCTCGTCGGTGGCTCCGGAGTGGGCAGCCGCGTTCACCGAGATGCTCCGCTTCGGTGCCGTCGCGCGATCACGCGCGGCGATCGCCGCGACGCGCAGTGCGAGCTGGGCGGCCATCGCTCCGCTGCGCATCACGCGGGCAGAACTGCATCGGAGTCTCGACGACGGCTACGGCAGTGAGGGCGGGGCAGTCAGCGAGCTGCGCTTCTTCTCAGGAGGCGGCGCCTGGGCGGTGCTCGCCGCGCTGGTCGTGAGTATCGCGAGCTTCACGACTCTGCTGGCATGGCCGGGCATGGGCGGCGGCGCGCTGCTGCCGCTGCACGAGACCGTGTCGGCTCTCTGGGCGGATGCCGCGTGGGGCCTGCGCGGTCTTGGGCCGCACACGGTCGGCCCCGCAGATCCCTTCGCGGGCGTGATCGCCGTGCTCGGATCGCTCTGGCCCGGGTGGCCGTCGCGTGCGATGGTGCTGCTCTGGCTGCTCGCACTGCCGCTGGCCGTGCTGGGCGGATGGTTCGCTGCCACGCGCGTCACGGACCGGTCCGGCCTCCGGATCCTGGGCGGCGTCGCCTGGGCACTCGCGCCGACCTTCCTGACGGCGCTCGTGCAGGGACGCCCTGCCGCCGTCATCCTGCATCTGCTCCTGCCCTGGGCCGTGCATGCGGCTGTCGTCGCGCATCGCTCCTGGGGCGCGGCGGGTGCGGCCTCGCTGCTGATCGCCGCATCCCTGGCCTGCGCGCCGTCGATCGCCCCCGCCGTCGTGGCGCTGTGGGCCGTCGCCCTGATCCTCATCCTCGTCCGCGGCCGGATCCACGGCGCTGCGCGCCTGATCTGGACGATGATCCCCGCGGTCGCGATGTTCGCACCCCTCGTCTGGGCTCAGTTGCGGCACGGCTCCGCCGTCGCCCTGCTCGCCGACCCCGGCTCGATCTGGCCGGAAGGGCCGCAGGCCACGGCGGATGCTGCCGGACGAGCCGTGCTGGCGACGGGATTCCCGTCGCTGGATCTCGCCGGCTGGGCGTCCGTGACGGGTGCGCCTCTGGCGCTGGTGCCGCTGCTGCTCGCGCCGCTCGCGGTGCTGGCGCTGATCGCATCCGTCGCCCCGCGCTGGCGTGCCGGGATCGTCCTACTCGCGGTCACCGTGACCGGAATCGGCACGTCGTTCCTCGCGGCCGGTGTCGTGGTGAGCTTCTTCCACGGCGACAGCGCGGCGATCTGGCCCGGGTCGGGCCTGAGCCTCGCCTGGATCGGTCTCGTCGGCGCGGCGCTGGTCGCTCTCGACACCGCCCTGACGCTGACCTGGGTGCGCTCGGTCGCGGCGACGCTGGCGGGCCTCGCACTCGCGGTGTGCGCGCTGCCCGCGCTGACGGCGGAGCATCAGGAGCGCGCCGTGATGAGTGCCGCTGCCGCGCAGACACTGCCGGCGCTGGTGGCAGCCGAAGCCGACCTCGAGGCCGGAACCCTCGTGCTGACGCCGCGCGACGACGGCGCCCTGGCGACCGACGTGGTCTGGGGCCCGGGGCGCACGCTGGGCGCGCAGACCACGCTGCTCTCGACGGCGACGGAACCACGCGATGACGGTCTCAGCTTGCTCGCGGTCGACCTGCTCTCGGCCCGCGACTACGACGCGGCGAAGTCGCTCGCCGACCGGGGCATCTCCTTCGTGCTTCTGGCGCCCGGCGGCTCGGACAAGGGCGAGGCCCTGCACAACGCCGCCCAGACGTCGATCGAGCAGCGCACCGGTTTCGTCAAGGCCGGCAGCACGGCACGCGGGGTGCTCTGGCGCATCGAGGGTTCCATCGCTGCCCGTCCGGGACTCGACGACGGGCAGCAGGCCGCGTCGCGCCTGGTGGTGCTGCTGCAGCTGATCGCTGTGATCGCCGCGCTTCTGCTGTCCATCCCGACCCGTGCCTCCCGCCGCGCCGCTCGCGCGCAGTCCCGGATCGTGGGGCGGGCTCCCGAGGAGCCGGCGGTGATCTCACGCCGTCGCGACGCCCTCGCCCAGGCCGATGCCGAGGCGCGGGAGCTGGCGAGCATCGCCGGCGAGGGGACCGGGGTGGTCGTGCCCGCTTCGGCCGCCGCCGAGACACCGGCCGAAGAGACTGCATCGGCGGAGGAGCACGGAGCGACGGCATCGCCGGCATCCGATGACGAGGAGGACCGTTCATGACCGCGAACCGTGCGCTGCGCGTGGCGGCGACGAGCGCCCGCGTCCTCACCGGGACGATCGTCGCGGCCGGGTGCGTCCTGGGCGTGATCGCCGGCATCGCGGCTCCCTGGCCCGGCGTCGAGCATCAGCCGGCGAAGGTCAGCATCACGCCTGTGCCCGGCGACAGTGTGCTGGTGTGCAACGGATCCTTCCGCGCACTCGGGCGCGACACGACACAGGCCGAGCTCATGATCTCCGCAGGCGAGCCGCGCACGGTCATCGGCGGCTCCGAGGGCGACCCGGCATCGGCCGCGCTGGCGATGCCGGATCTCGCGGGCGGCTCCGGCGCGCGCAGCCTGACCGGCGCGGTGCAGGATCGAGAGGCGCCGCTCATCGCCGGCGCCGAGTCGCTCACGCTGAGGACGGACGATCTCGTCGGGCTGTCGGCCTCGGCCTGCAGAGCCCCGCAGATGCGGACCTGGCTGGTCGGTGGGGACGCGTCCACCGGCGCCGCCGACGTGATCGTGCTGTCGAACGCCTCCGAGGTCCCCTCGACGGTGACGCTCACCGTGTACGGCGTGCAGACGGCGACCAGCAGTCAGGTCGTGCCGGCGATGACCCAGGTCGCCGTGCCGCTCTCGTCCATCGCGCCCGGGGAGGCGACCCCGGTCGTGCAGGCCGCTGCGGAGGGGGCGCCGGTGCGCGCCAGCCTGCAGTCATCGTTCACGCAGGTGCTGCAGCCCATCGGCAGCGACGTGCAGGACGGCATGGCGGATGCGCAGCGCTCCCTCGTCCTCACCGGCGTGCAGGTGACCGCGCTCGCAGGCGACGGCGACGCGGGAACCGTGCTGCGGATGCTGTCACCGTCCGCTGACGGCGAGGCGGTGATCACCGTCCGCCGCGAGAACACCGACGAGTCCACCGAGTACCGCATGAACCTGCTCGGGGGTGTGCCGAGCGAACTCTCGCTCGGTGAGATGCCGGTGGGCACGTACGACGTCGAGATCACGGCGGATCAGCCCCTGGTCGCCGCGGTGCGTCAGTCGATCGCCGCGGGCCGCAGCGCCGACTTCGCGTGGATGACCCCGGCGCCGGAGATCTCCTCCGACCTGATGTTCGCTGTGCCTCGAGGCCCCTCGCCGCTGCTGCACCTCGTCAACCCCGGCGACGCCCAGGTCTCGGTGATGATCCGTGACGGTGACGATGAGAGCACCGTCGCGGTGCCGCCGGGGGAGTCCGTCTCGGTGCGGCTGTGGGGCGGCTCGACGCCGGTCCTCTCGCCGGATGGCCCGGTGCACGCGTCGATCACGATGCTCGAGGAAGCCGCCGGGGGAACCGCTCCAGACACCACTCCGGATGTCGGGGCTGGACCGGATGCGCCGCCGACCGCACCCCCGAGCGAGGGCGAGTCCGTCGGCATCGCGGGGTGGCCGCTCTCGCCGGATGCCCAGCGGCAGCCTGCGATCACCGTCTACCCCTGACGCGTCTGCTCAGCTCTCGGGGCCGAGTTCCCAGGGCTCGCGGCCGATGTACTCCGCCGCGGCGTGGAACACAGCGCTCTCGATGGCGTAGCGCCGGTGGTAGGCGTCGTCGTGGCCCTTGGGAAGCAGCCGCTCGATGGGCACGCGATACAGCGAGATCCTCTGCTGCTGGTGGTCGATGCGCCAGCGGGGAACGCGGTCGGGACGATCGTGCAGCGGCATTGCGGCGATCTCGAACCTGACATCGCGCAGTTCCGGCCAGGTGCCGCGGAGGAACTCCACCGCGGTGCCGACGGTGAGGTCGAAACGGTCGATGCGGCCGTCCAGAGGCGGCAGCGGCGGGCGCACGACTTCGCTGCGTCCGAGCCGCCCGTGCCTGCCGTGCCTGGCGCCACGAGCGGCAGGGGCGTGCGATGAGCGACGGCGGGGCATGGGGAGAGTCTATCCGGGCGGCATCCGGGGCTCTCCGCGCGGCATCCGCGGGTGCGCGCCGTGCGCGCGTAGCCTGTGGGGGATGGACGGACGACTGTGCTCGAAGGTGGGCTGCGCGCGTGAAGCGGTCGCTACCCTGACGTACGACTACGGCGACCAGATGGCCGCGCTCGGACCGCTGGGTCCCGCAGGGCACCCGCATGCACACGACCTGTGCGTGCAGCACGCGGACCGGCTGTCCGTGCCCTCCGGATGGCTGGTCGTGCGACACGAGGCGCTGCGCGCTTGACGACACCTCGGGAAGAATCAGGGGAAACCCTTACATACCCGGAAAACACTATTCGCTAGGCTGATGCCGGATGCGCCAGGGCGGCGCCTCCGGAAAGGGCAGCCGTGCTCGTCTGGCGTCGTGTGGTTCTCCCCGTCATCCTGGTGATCGTGCTCGGCGCAGCCGCAGCAGCACTGGTGAAGCTGGCCTTCTTCCCGGACGGCCAGCCGGTCGCTGCGGCCGAGCCGCAGGCGAGCATCGCCGACCCGGTCGTCGCCGTCGAACGCGGTTCGCTGACGAACGCGCTCACCCTGGACGGGAACATCGCGAGGGACGACTCCTATCCGGTGCGCAGCGAGGTGGACGGTGTCGTCACCGACGTGCGCGTGGCCGACGGCGCAACGGTGCAGAAGGGCCAGGTCCTGTTCACCGTGAAGCAGACCGAACCGGCGAAGAAGGTCGACATCGTCGCCCCCGAGGCCGGCGAGGTCTCCGAGATCGGCGTCGTGAAGGGACAGGCGACGAGCGTCGGTGGGGAGATCCTCACCCTCACGCCCAGCCGGTACCACGTGCTCGCGACCGTCCAGCCCGCGCAGCTGTACCGGCTGGTGAACGCTCCCGCAGAGGGGCAGGTGACGATCACCGACGGACCGGCGCCGTTCGTGTGCACGGGGGTCGGCGTGCAGGTGGCGGAGGACGGCACGGCGAGCGTGCGCTGCGCGGTGCCATCAGGGCAGACCGTGTTCGCCGGACTCCCCGCGAAGCTCGACCTCGCCCTCGGCAAGGTGGACGACGCCCTCGTGATCCCGGTGACGGCGGTCAAGGGCGGCGCCGGCGACGGCGTGGTCTGGCTCGACGCCGGCGACGGCACCGAGCCTGAGGAGCGCACCGTGAAGCTCGGCGTGAACGACGGCGAGCAGGTCGAGGTCGTCGAGGGGCTGGCCGAGGGCGATCAGGTCCGGCAGTACGTGCCCGGATTCGCCGCACCGGTCGAGGAGAACTGCTGGGACGACGGCACGGGCGTGCAGTACTGCGAGTCGGGGACGAGCTGGTGAGCCTGGTCGCACTGCACGACGTCGCCAAGAGTGTGCGGCTTCCCGACGACTCCCTGCTGCAGATCCTGCGCAGCGTGAGCCTCGAGGTCGGCGCGGGCGATCACGTCTCGATCGTGGGGCGCTCCGGCTCGGGCAAGTCCACACTGCTGAACATCCTCGGGATGCTGGACATGCCCACCTCCGGCTCGGTCTCCTTCGAGGGGCGCGAGGTGCGCAGGATGCGGCCAGGAAGACTCGACCGGCTGCGCGGCGCGAACGTGGGCTTCGTGTTCCAGCAGTTCAATCTGCTGCCGGGGCGCACCGCGCTCGACAACGTCATGATGCCGCTGGGCCACGCCCGCGGACGGATGTTCTGGAACCGTCGCCGCATCGCCGCCGACATGCTGGAGCGCGTCGGGCTCGGGCACCGCGTCGACCAGGTGGCCGACCGCCTCTCCGGCGGCGAGCAGCAGCGTGTCGCGATCGCCAGGGCGCTGGTGCGCCGCCCCCTGCTGATCCTGGCCGACGAGCCCACCGGCGCCCTCGACATCGACACCGGCGCGACGGTGATGGCGCTGCTCGACGAGGTCGCCACCGAGACGGATGCCGCGCTGGTGACGATCACGCACGACCTGCACGTCGCCGCGCGGGCGCGGCGGCACTACCGGCTGGATGCCGGTGTGCTGGCCGAGGCCGACCTGCAGCGCGCGTTCGAGGCGTCGACGCTGCAGGCCGCGGTGGCCGAGGAGCCTGTGGACGAAGCGCCGTTGGATGAAGGGCCCGTGCTTGTCGAGGAGTCGGGCGAGGCATCCGTCGACGCGGCATCCGTCGACGCGGCATCCGTCGAAGCGGCGGAGGCCGCCCGATGACGGGCGTGCTCGGCGCCCTGGCCGACGCCTGGGCCGAGATCCGCGTGCACAAGATGCGCGTGCTGCTCAGCCTGATCGGCATCGCCGTCTCCGTGGCAGCGCTGACCGCCGTGATCGCCTTCTCGGAATACTCGATGCAGAGCCAGATCGAGCAGTCCGATCGCTATGGCGGCCGGGCGGCGACCATCGCGGTCACGCCGATGGACGAGAGCGGCGCTCCGGTCGACGCAGCGGCGTTCCAGGCCCGGTTCGACCGCGTGGCCGAACGCTACGACTTCTCGCACGTGGCGCGCGCCGTCGAAGGGGTCCAGGTGCAGGTGCAGTCTCCGGACGGCGTCCGCGCGACGCCGGTGCGGCTCATCGATCCCGCCTTCACCGTCATCCACCGCGAGCAGCTGATGGAGGGGCGGGAGTTCCGCGCCGACGACGCGGAGGCGCTGTCGCCCCCGGTGATCATCAGCGAGCCGATGTGGGACCGACTGGGCAGGGTGCCGCTGGACCAGCATCCGACGATCTCGCTGGTCGGAGATGCCGCCGGCACGTACCAGGTGGTCGGCGTGCGTCCAGGACAGTATCCGAACGACACCGAGGTGCGGATGGATCTGCTCTACGAGGCCTACACGGCGCGGGTCGATCGTCTGCCGGAGGGTGCGCAGCCCCGCTGGGACGTCTGGGTCGGCGACGAGCAGGCCGGCGCCATCGGGCCGGTGCTCGCGATGGATCTGCGCGCGGGGCTGCCGAAAGGCCAGGTCGTGATGGTCGACCGCACCGACTACGCCGCCCAGAACGGCTATGCCGAGAACATGCGGCTGCAGGAGCTCATCATGGGCGGTATCGCGGGGCTCATCCTCGCTCTCGGCGCCCTCGGACTGATCAACATCCAGCTCGTCGCCATGCGTCAGCGGGTGCGCGAGATCGGCGTGCGGCGTGCCTTCGGCGCGACGGCGGGCCGGGTGTTCAGCACCGTCTTCCTGGAGAGCCTCGTGGCGACCACCGTCGCAGGGGTCATCGGCATCGCACTCACCGTGGCCGTGCTGCGCTGGATCATGGCGGCGGATGTCATGCAGATGAATCTCCAGGACGTGCCGCCGTTCCCGATGCGCGCTGCCCTGACCGGGCTCGTCGCCGCAGTGGTGGTGGGCGCGCTGTCCGGCTTCATCCCGGCGCTGGTCGCGCTGCGAGTCAAGGTGATCGACGCGATCCGGTTCTGACGGCGCCGGCCGGAGTGTGCGGTCAGACCCGCACGCGCCGGCCGGTCAATCGCTCGGCACGGTCATCGGCCAGCGCCAGAGCGCGGGTCTCCCGCGAGCGGCGCAGCACGGTGACCGCGACCAGCAGGGTCTCCGCCGGGACAGGCGGTATCGGCGACACGAACGGGGCCGCCTCCGCGACCAGCTCATCGGCCAGGCGGGCGCGAGCTGCGTGGCTGAGCATCGCCGCGCTCGCCAGGAACTGCGAGATGCGCCGCGCCAGTCGATCCGGCAGCTTCGCGACATCCGCGATGCGGGCCCAATCGGACATGCCGGGCGGCAGCATCGGCGGTGCGGACACCAGCGCGGGCACGCGCACCCGCTGGCTGTACGTGCCGGCGACCAGGTCGCCGAGCCGCTGCGACCGGGGCGAGAGGGCGCCGGCGATGATCGCGACGCTGCCGAGGGTCATGTAGACCTCGAGCACGCCCAGCAGCCCTCGGATGAACGAGTGCCGGAATCCGATCGCTCCGCCGTCGACCCGCACGATGCGTCCGCCGACGGCGAGCTTGCCCAGGCTCCGCCCGCGCAGGGCGACCTCGACGGTCACCGGCAGCACCAGGAAGCTCACCACGATGGCGGTGACCTGGAAGATGCGCATCGTGGCCTCGTCGAGCAGACCGAGCTCCAGCAGCCAGATGCTGAGGAAGACGAAGGCCAGGTACACCGCGAAACCGAGCACCATGTCGATCATCGCGCCGGCGGCCCGCAGCAGGAAGCCGATCGGCTGCGCGTCGATGGCGACCGCCTCGCCCGAGAGGATCTCCTCGGAGGCGTCGATCGGCAGGGACATGAGTACAGTAAATCAGGTGGATGCCGATGCCCTCGCCGATGCGCGCCGCCAGGAGTGGGAGTCCCTCGACAGGCTGAGTCGCACCCGTCATCTCG
Source organism: Microbacterium sp. MAH-37 (assembly GCF_009758255.1). Classification (GTDB taxonomy): domain Bacteria; phylum Actinomycetota; class Actinomycetes; order Actinomycetales; family Microbacteriaceae; genus Microbacterium. The sequence goes on along the minus strand of NZ_WSEN01000006.1, from coordinate 127,665 downwards.
ACGGCGCGGAAGTCGACGAGCTGATCGTGCGCTACCGCGCGGCCTCGGCCGATCTCGCCGAGCTGAAGACCTCGGTGGGGGAGTCCCCGCAGAGCATCCACCTCTCCACGATCCTCGGTGCCGCACGACTGCGGCTGACCGGGGCATCCGACGGTGTGCTCGCGCAGGTCGGCCGCTTCTTCGGATCGCAGCTGCCCGCCGCGCTGTATCGGGTGCGCTGGACCACCCTGGTCATCGCGGTCGGGTTCGTGCTCGTGGCAGCCGGGGTGGCCGCATGGGTGGCATCCGATCCGGCGCTCGTGGCGACGCTGGGCCCGCCCGACCTGCTGAAGCAGTATGCGGAAGAGGACTTCACCGGCTACTACACCGAGAATCCGGCGGCGGAGTTCGCCGGCATGGTGTGGACCAACAACGCCTGGATCGCACTGCAGTGCGTGCTGTTCGGCATCACCGGCATCTGGCCGCTGTACATGATGGTGCAGAACGCGATGGGCATCGGCGTGGCGGCGGCCGTCATGGCCGCGCACGACCGGCTCGACGTGATGGTGCTGTACATCCTTCCGCACGGGATGCTGGAGATGACCTGCATCTTCGTGGCGGGCGCGGCCGGGCTGCACATCTTCTGGGCCTGGGTCGCACCTGGCCGGCGCACGAGGTCCGAAGCGCTCGCGACCGAGGGCCGGGCGCTCGCCACGGTGGCCATCGGACTGATCTTCGCCCTGTTCCTCTCCGGACTCGTCGAGGGGTTCGTCACCGGCTGGGGGCTCCCGTGGCCGGTCAAGCTCGGCATCGGCGCTGCGGCGCTGGCGGTCTTCCTCATCTACATGCTGGTGGTGGGCGGACGCGCCGCACGGCGCGGCGAGACGGGCGACCTGTTGGAGTACGAGGCAGGGACGCCCCGTCTCGTCGCCGGCTGACCGCGCCCGAAACGCGAAAGAGGGCCGGCGCGCGCTGCGCCGGCCCTCTTCACGATCCGTGCGGATCAGATCTTCTGCGTGCTGTCGAACAGCGCCTTGTAGGCGAAGCCTGCGAGCAGCGCACCGACGATCGGGAACACCAGGAACACCCAGAGCTGCGAGAGCGGGCCGACTCCGCCGTAGATCGCCGCGGCGATCGAGCGGGCCGGGTTGACCGAGGTGTTGTCGACCGGGATCGAGATCAGGTGGATCAGCGTGAGCGTGAGTCCGATCGCGAGCCCGGCGAACTTCGTGCCGCGCTCCGGATGAGTCGTGCCGAGGATCACCAGCAGGAAGAAACCGGTCAGGATGACCTCGATGATGATCGCGGCCAGCATGCCGAAGCCGCCGGGGGAGTGCTCGCCCCAGCCGTTGCTGGCGAAGCCGGCATCCTGGGCTCCGGCGAGCCAGCCGTCCGGACCGAACATGCCGATCAGTACCAGCAGCGTCGAGGCGATCGCACCGCCGACGACCTGAGCGACGATGTACGGCACGACGTCGCGCCACGGGATGCGGCCCGCCGCGGCGACGCCGAGCGTGACGGCGGGGTTGAAGTGGCCGCCGGAGAGCGGTCCGAAGGCGTAGGCGCCGACGACGACCGTGAGACCGAACGCCAGCGCGACCGGGAAGTACACCCCGGCGTTGGGTGAGGGGTCGACGTACAGGTTCGAGGCGAAGAGCGCGGTGCCGACGCCGCCGAAGACCAGGAGGAACGTGCCGAAGCCCTCTGCGGCGAGTTTCGCGCCGAGCGTGGGAGTCGCCGGGGACGGGGAATCAGTCATTTTCTCTGTCCTTACCTTGTGGAAGCCACGGCGGTTGCCGGACTTTCACATGATTCCGCACTCTCAGCAGATGCACAGCCGGGACACGCCGCCCCGCGACACGCCCGCGGATGACGCCCTTTCTTGAATCAATCAAAACAGCTAGGCTGGGCGCATGCCCGTCACCCACGCCACCGCTGCCGACATCGCCATTCGCGGCGCCGGTCTGCGGATCACCGACTCGCGGCGTGCGGTGTACGACGCACTCCGCGATCACCCGCATGCCAGCGCCGACGAGGTGCATGAGAGCGTGCGTCTGCGCGTCGACTCCACCAGCATGCAGTCCGTGTACAACGCCCTCGGCGACTTCGCCGCGGCGGGCCTGGTCCGCCGCATCGAACCGGCCGGGCACCCGATGCTGTTCGAGCTGCGCGTGGACGACAACCACCACCACCTGGTGTGCACGGGCTGTGGTGCCGTCGAGGACGTCGACTGCGCTGTCGGCCACGCCCCCTGCCTCACTCCATCGGATGATCGCGGATTCTCCATCTCCGCGGCGGAAGTGACGTACTGGGGGCTGTGCTCCCAGTGCGCCACGGACCGCGCCTGAACCACCCACGACCGCACACGAAGAAGGAAAGCAATGACTGACGTGACTCAGACCGAGGCCGCCACCGGCGGCTGCCCGGTGATCCACCAGCCGCAGGGAGCCGCGAGCAGCGCAGGCAACCGCCAGTGGTGGCCGAACCAGCTGAACATCAAGGTGCTGGCGAAGAACAACGAGAAGCGCAACCCGCTCGGCGACGACTTCGACTACAAGGCCGCCTTCGAGGCCCTGGACCTCGCCGCGGTGAAGGCCGACATCGCCACGACGCTCACCACCTCGCAGGACTGGTGGCCGGCGGACTTCGGCAACTACGGCCCGCTCATCATCCGCATGGCGTGGCACAGCGCGGGCACCTACCGTGTGACCGACGGCCGCGGCGGTGGCGGAACCGGCCAGCAGCGCTTCGCCCCGCTGAACAGCTGGCCCGACAACGTCAACCTCGACAAGGCCCGTCGTCTGCTCTGGCCTGTCAAGAAGAAGTACGGCCAGTCGATCTCGTGGGGCGACCTGATGATCCTCGCCGGCAACGTCGCGCTCGAGGAGATGGGCTTCACCACCTTCGGCTTCGCCGGCGGCCGCGCCGACGTGTGGGAGCCCGACGAGGAGATCTTCTGGGGCCCGGAGGCCGAGTGGCTCGCCAACAAGCGCTACACCGGTGAGCGCGAGCTGGACAAGCCGCTCGCCGCCACGCAGATGGGTCTCATCTACGTCAACCCCGAGGGCCCGGACGGCAATGCCGACCCGCTGCTCGCCGCCATCGACATCCGCGAGACGTTCGCTCGCATGGCGATGAACGACGAGGAGACCGTCGCTCTGATCGCTGGTGGCCACACCTTCGGCAAGACGCACGGCGCGGCCCCCGACACCCACGTCGGCGCCGACCCCGAGGACTCGCCGATCGAGCAGCAGGGCCTGGGCTGGAAGGGCTCCTTCGGCACGGGCAAGGGCGACGACCAGATCGGTTCCGGCCTCGAGGTCACCTGGACCTACCACCCCACCCGCTGGGACAACGAGTTCTTCCACATCCTCTACGCCTACGAGTGGGAGAAGTTCGAGAGCCCGGCCGGTGCGCAGCAGTGGCGTCCGAAGAACGGCGCCGGCGCCGACATGGTGCCGCTCGCGCACTCCGAGGGACGTCGCGAGCCTCGCATGCTGACGACCGACCTGTCGCTGCGCTACGACCCGATCTACGGTCCGATCTCGCAGAGGTTCCGTGACGACCCCGACGCGTTCGCCGACGCGTTCGCCCGGGCCTGGTTCAAGCTCACGCACCGCGATATGGGCCCGGTGGCCCGCTACCTCGGCGCCGAGGTGCCCGAGGAGAAGCTGATCTGGCAGGACGTCGTCCCGGCGGTCGACCACGAGCTGATCGACGACGCGGATGCCGCGGCGCTGAAGCAGCAGGTGCTCGACAGCGAGCTGACCGTCTCCGAGCTGGTCGCGACCACCTGGGCCGCGGCATCGACCTTCCGCGGCAGCGACAAGCGCGGTGGTGTCAACGGCGCCCGCATCCGCCTCGCCCCGCAGAAGGACTGGGAGGCCAACAACCCGGCCCGCCTGCAGAAGGTTCTCGGCGTGCTCGAGGGCATCCAGGCATCCTTCAACGCGGCGCAGACCGGCGGCAAGAAGGTCTCGCTGGCCGACCTGATCGTTCTCGCCGGAAACGCGGCCGTCGAGCAGGCCGCGCGCCAGGGCGGCGTCGAGGTCACCGTGCCGTTCCACCCCGGACGCACGGACGCCACCCAGGAGCAGACCGACGTCGAGTCGTTCAGCTACCTGGAGCCGGTCGCCGACGGTTTCCGCAACTACCAGGGTCCGCTCGCCGAGCAGCCCGCCGAGTTCCACCTGCTGGACAGGGCCAGCCTGCTCACGCTGACCGCGCCTGAGACGACCGTGCTCGTCGGAGGCCTGCGCGCCCTCGGTGCGAACTGGGACGGTTCGGAGTACGGCGTGTTCACCTCGCGTCCCGGCGTGCTGTCGAACGACGTGTTCGTGAACCTGCTCGACCTCGGCACCACCTGGACGCCGCTGGACCCGGGCTCGCACGCCTTCGAGGGCCGCAAGGACGGCTCGGGCGAGTTGGTCGGGCGCGGCACCCGCGTCGACCTGCTGTTCGGCTCGAACTCCGAGCTGCGCGCGCTGGCCGAGGTGTACGCCTCGGATGACGCGAACGCGAAGTTCGTCCGCGACTTCGCCGCAGCCTGGGGCAAGGTCACCGAGCTGGACCGCTTCGACCTGGTCTGAGTCTCTGTCGCGAACGGCCCCGCACCCTCCGGTGCGGGGCCGTTCTGCGCGTTCGCACCTGCGGATGGCGGATGGATCTGCGGTCGGCGGATGGAATGGCGGTGTGTCGTCCGCCATCCGTTGTTTCGTTCGCCATCTGCAAGGCGGGCCGGGTGCGGGGATCCGGATGCCGGGGGTCGGGGGCGATGTGCGGGTTTGCGGATGGCGGATGGATCTGCGGTCGGCGGATGGAATGGCGGTGTGTCGTCCGTCATCCGTTGTTTCGTCCGCCATCTGCAAGGCATGGCGGATGCCGGGGGCCGGATGCCGGTGGTCAGAGCCGGCCGGCCGCCTTGAGCTCGAGGTACCGGTCCGCGATCCGCGGCGGCAGCGACTCGGGGTCGGCCGCGATCGCCTCGCCGCCGGCGCGGCGGACGGCGTCCGCGACGTTCTCCGCATCGCGCATGGTGCGCTCTGCGGCCGCCGCGAGATACACGTCCGCGCGGGAGTCGCGCTTCCGCGCGAGCAGCGGGATGCCGTCGTCCGTGGTCGAGCCGACCAGGACCGTCGTCGCACGGGACGCCTGCGGGAATGCGCCGAGGAACCCGCGGGCCGACTCAGCGGCATCCTGTGCCGTGAGCACGACGATCAGCGAGGGGCGCGTGGTCATCGAGCGGATTGCGGCGAACGCGCTCGGCCAGTCGGTGTCGATCAGCTGCGCGTGCACCGGGGCCATCGCGTCGCTGAGGGCGGGCAGCAGCGGGGCCCCGTCGACGCCGGTGACCCGCGCCCTGGCGATCCGGTCGTACATCAGCAGGTGCACGTGGTCGCCGGCGCGGTTCGCGAGCGCGGCGAGCAGCAGTGCGGCCTCGAGCGAGGCGTCCAGGCGGGTGCCGTCGCCGACGCGGGCGGCCGCGGTGCGACCGGTGTCGATCAGGATGACCACGTGACGGTCTCGCTCCGGACGCCACGTGCGCAGCATCGTCGTCCCGGCGCGTGCGGTGGCGCGCCAGTCGATCGAGCGCACGTCGTCGCCGCGCACGTACTCGCGCAGCGAGTCGAACTCGGTACCCTGACCGCGCACCTGGATCGACGTGTTGCCGTCCAGTTCGCGCAGCCGGGCGAGTCGCGAGGGAAGGTGCTTGCGGGAGGCGAACGCCGGGAGCACACGGATGGCACCGCGCACGACGTGCCGCACCTGACGTCCCCCGAGGCCGAACGGCCCGCGCGAGCGGACCACGACGAATTCGCTGACCAGCTCGCCGCGACGTCGCGGCAGCAGCGGCACCTCCGCGCGCCGACGCTCGCCCGGCGGCACGACGAGGCGTGCGCGTGCGGACGGCGCCCCGGCCGTCGGCTGCCAGGCATCACGCACCAGGGCGTGCAGGGTGCGCCGGCCGGTGTTCTGCAGGGCTACGCTCGCCATGACAGGCTCGCCCATCCGTGCGCGCTCCGGCACGCGCCGGGTGACGACGACGCGCCGGGCACTCGCCGCCAGCAGCACGTCCAGTGCGAGCAGCACCGCGCACAGCGCGATCCAGGCGCCGAACACCAGCCAGGCCGAGGCGCCCGCCGCGCTCAGCAGCGCGATCGGGATGACGCCGACCCCGACCAGCAGGGCGAACCGTCCGGTGACGAACACGAACTCTCCTCAGCCGATCAGATCGGGACGCGGGTCTGCTGCACCACGGAGCCGAGCACCGCGTCCGCGGTGACGCCCTCCATCTGCGCGTCAGGACGCAGCTGCAGGCGGTGCCGCCAGACCGGCATGAGCATGGTCTGCACGTGGTCGGGGGTGACCGCGGTGGAGGCGTTCAGCCAGGCCCAGGCCTTCGCCGCCGCGAGCAGGGCGGTCGCGGCACGCGGGCTGGCGCCGAGCTCGACCGAGGGGGACTGGCGGGTGGCGCGGGCGAGGTCGACGACGTAGCCGAGCACCTCGTCGGTGACCTGAACCCTGGCGGCGGCCTCCTGCGCGGCGCGGATCTCCTCGGCGGTGATCACGGCCTCGACCCCGCTCAGCAGCCGGGGTGAGAAGCCCTCGGCGTGAAGGCGCAGCACCGAGACCTCGGCGTCGCGCTCGGGCATCCCGACGACCAGCTTCATCAGGAACCGGTCCAGTTGCGCCTCGGGAAGCGTGTAGGTGCCCTCGTGCTCGACCGGGTTCTGCGTCGCGGCGACCAGGAACGGATCCGGGAGCGGTCGGCTGACGCCGTCCGCCGACACCTGGCGCTCCTCCATCGCCTCCAGCAGGGCGGCTTGCGTCTTCGGGGGCGTGCGGTTGATCTCGTCCGCAAGCAGGATGCTGGTGAACACCGGGCCGGCTCGGAACTCGAACTCCCCGGTGCGGGCGTCGTAGACGAGCGAGCCGGTGACGTCGCCGGGCATCAGGTCGGGGGTGAACTGCACTCGTTTGGTGTCCAGCCCCAGCGCGCGGGCGAACGAGCGCACCACGAGCGTCTTCGCCACGCCGGGCACGCCCTCCAGCAGCACATGGCCGCGGGCGAGCAGCGCGACCAGCAGGCCCGTCACGGTGCCGGCCTGGCCGATCACGGCCTTGTCGACCTCGAGTCGCACACGGTGCATGGCCTGACGAAGGGCGGCGTCGTCCGGCGTCACGGTGTTCTGGACAGACGCGGTGTTCTGCTCAGACGCGGTGTTCTGGTCGGGCACGGTGTTCTCCTCGGTCACAGGGTCGTCCTTCCGGATCGCGATGGGTCGTCGGGGTTCGGGGTACGGAGGTCGGGATGCAGCGCGGCATCCACCGCGTCCTCCAGCTCTGCGAGGCGACGGGCCAGGTCGACGAGCTGCTGATCGTCGGCGGGCGGAGGACCGGCCAGCAGCTCCTGCAGCGTGCCGCGCGGGATGCGCAGCCGGTCGGATGCTGCATCCGCGACCTCGTGGGCAGCGGTGCGATCGCCCAGGGCGAGCCGCTGGGCCAGTCGCCTGACGGTGCCCTCTCTGATGGCCTCGGCGGCGTGCGGGGCGTCCGCCGCCTTCGCCGTGAGCCGGGCACGGCCGTGCATGGTCTCGGAGGCGCGCACGGTCACCGGCAGCGTCTCGGCGACGAGTGGCCCGAAGCGTCGTCCGCGCCAGAACGCCGCGGCCAGTCCCGCGAGCAGCAGGGTGAGGATGGCGGGCGTGACCCAGCCGGGCGTCAGCGAGCCGAGCGTGTCCGGCGTCTCGCCGCTGATGTCGCTGTCCGCGGCGGAGGGCACGTACCAGACCACGCGCCCGGTCTGACCGAGCAGCGCGAGGCCGAGGGCGGCGTTGCCGTTCTCCGCGAGGTGGCCATTCGTGAACAACACGGTGCCGTCCACGAGCGAGATCCGCTGAGACGAGAAGTCGTCCGACAGCACCGCCGCACCGCCGTCCTCGCCGGTGAAGCAGCCGTCGACGCTGTCGGCCGGGGCGAACATGCCGCCGGGGAGGATCGTTCCCACGCGGGCGAACTCGGGGACGTCGCAGTCCGCACCGACCTCCGAGGACAGGCCGGGCGCGTACTCGCCCAGATGGAACAGCCGCAGCATCCGCGCGCTGCCGGAGAGCAGCACCGTGCGCGGGGCGTCGGCGACCATCGCCTGCACGGCCTCGTCGGTGAGATACACCGGATCCGCCATCGCGAGCGTCGCGCCGTCGTCGAGCTCATCGCGCACATCGGCGTGCGAGCGCACCACGGTGACCTCCACGCCCTGCTGCCGCAGGATCTCGGCCAGCGCCCGCGCCCCGTTCTCACCCGGTCCCTCCGGGTCGAGCATGCCGCCGGACACGGGGGGCGAGGTGACCAGACGCGCGGCGATCGCGGTGCCGCCGATCAGCATCAGCAGCACGATGAGCCAGGCGACCAGCCGCCGCCACCGTCGACGAGGGCGCTCGGCGGCGGTGGATGCGCCGGGCTCGGCGGCCGCCGCCAGAGGGCGGTCCTCGATGAGGGTCATGCCGGCACCGCCTCCGGACGAAGGGCGGCCAGACGGTCGTCGGTCGCGGCGATCGCGCGGTACCCGCCCTCGTCGGCGGGGATGCGCAGGTAGCGCACCCGGTCGAACGACGACGCCGCGTCATGCAGCGCAGCATGCTCGACGGGGAGCACGGCACCGGCATCCCGCGAGATCGCCTGGGCGGTGGCGCCGGGCGCCGGATCGATCAGGTCGCGCTCGATGAGGCCGCGGGCGAGGCCGCGGAAGCGCAGCGTCACCGCGGCATCCCAGTCGCCCTCGCGCGCGGCGCGCTCGGCGTCGGCGCGCAGCTGAGCGGCTGTGCGGTCGTCGGCCTCCCCGAGCAGGCGTGCGCCGCGGCGCACGGTGCGGGACGCCCGGGGGCGGCCCCACACGACCAGCGCGACGATCAGCGCCGCGACGATCACCGCGGCGACCAGCACGCCGGCGAACGGCGCGATCGCGCCGGAGCCGTCGACGCTGAACAGGCCGGTGAGGAACTCCATGATCGCGCGCGACATCCGGTCGAACCACGTCGGCTTCGCCGCCTCGTAGATCTGTTTGGACAGCTCCTCCTGCGCCCAGCGTCGAGCTTCGTCCCCGTCGGGGACGAAGACGTCGGCGTACGCGAGCGGAAAGGTCATGCGCCGCCGCTCGGGGGCGCCCAGGGGCTGTCGGTCGGCGGGGGCGGCGGCACGGCCGCAGGCGGCACGGGCTGCTGGCTCGGTGCGGATGCCGGGGGGTGCCGGTGCGGATGCCGGGGGAGCCGGTGCCGAAGGAGCGGGTGCCGGTGGTGCCGGCCGGTAGTACGGCGGATGCGCCGGTGCGGGTGCCGGAGAACCGGGGGCGCCGGGCGCCGGCTGGTGGTGGGGCGGCTGCGCGGGTGCGGCAGCCTGGGGCGGCTGACCGTAACCATAGGGAGCCGGCTGTGCGTACCCGGGCTGTGCGTACCCCGGCGCGGCGCCGTACCCAGGCACGGTCGCGGCGGCCTGCGGCTTCTCCTTGGTGACCGCCCTGGCGGGATCGACGGCGTAGGGATCGCCGAGCTGCTCCTCCGACCAGCCGGCCGCGCTGCGCTCCTGATAGGCGATCAGCGTCTGATCCAGCCCCTCGTACCGCATCCGCGAGTCGACGTACACCAGCGTGGCGCCCGTGCACTGCACGACCTGGCCGATCGCCTGCACCGCGAACACCAGCAGCTGCGGCAGCAGGAAGGCGAGCACCATCGACACGATCTGACCGACGCTCGGGTCACCCGTCGGAGCCACGATGCCGACGACGATCGACGTGATGAGCACACCGGGCACCGACACGACGTTGGCGGCGACTCCCATGATCAGCGAGATCAGGAACATCACGCCGAACGCCACCCAGAAGCGGCCGCGGGTGAGCCGCCAGGAGCGCACCAGCGCGGTGCGCAGAGGGGCCCGCTCCAGCACCAGCACGCTGGGCACGAGGAGCAGCTTCGTGTACAGCCAGACGAACAGCGGGATGCTGCCCATGCCGAGCACGACGGTCAGCGCGACCGCGAGACCTGTGGCATCTGTGCCGGCGAGTCCCGCGCCGGCGGCGATGGCGAACACGGCGAACCCGATCAGTGCGAACGCACCGCCGACGACCAGACCCTGCAGCAGGGCGTACAGCATCAGGCGCCAGAACGACGGGGCCATCCGTGCCCAGAGCGCGCGCAGGGTGCCCTTGCGGGAGAGCGCGGCGAGCGCGACGTCTGCGGCGACGATCCCCTGCAGGACGACGGCCACCGCGGCCGACAGGAGCGCGGCGCCGATCGCGAACACGACAGTGAGGCCGGCCGTGCCGGCCTGGATCGTGGCGAAGTCCTCCGAACCGGGCTGCACGGTCTGCAGCCGCAGGACGCTCGCGGCGATGATCGCGCCGAGCACGATCATCACGACCAGCATGGTCAGCAGCTGGATGACGACGGCGAAGCCGAACAGCACCTTCGGGTTGTGCCGGAGCGCCGCGAAGGACCGCCCGAGCAGCATCCCGAAGGTCATCGGATGCAGCGGGATCGCCCCGCGCCTCGGTGCCGGTGTCCAGCCCTGACCGCTCACTCGCTTCCCCTCCCGCGCAGCATGACAGCGTGCCGTCCCATCGTGTCATACGCGGGTCGTGGCGCCCGCAGGGCGAAACGACGCGTCGCGGAAGCGCTTCCAGGACGTGCAGGGCCGGATTCAGTAAGCTGTGCGGAGGTGCGGTCGCGCCGGGGCAGGGGATCCCGGCACGCGCATGTAGCGGACAAAGATTGTTGAGGCTGGGCGGATATGACGTCACGCATCCTCGTGGTCGACGATGACACGGCGCTCGCCGAGATGATCGGCATCGTCCTGCGCACGGAGGGCTTCGAGCCGCTGTTCTGCGCAGACGGCGCCAAGGCTGTCGAGCAGTGGCGCACGCAGCGCCCGGATCTCGTGCTTCTCGACCTCATGCTGCCGGGCATGGACGGCATCGAGATCTGCAGTCGCATCCGCGCCGAATCCGGTGTCCCGATCATCATGCTGACCGCCCGCAGTGACACCGCCGACGTGGTGCGGGGACTCGAGGTCGGCGCGGACGACTACATGGTGAAGCCGTTCAATCCGAAGGAGCTGGTGGCGCGTATCCGCACCCGGCTCCGGCCGACTCCTCAGGCGACGACCGAGGTGCTCCGCGTCGGCGACCTCGTGGTCGACGTCGACGGGCACGAGGTGCGCCGCGGCGCGACTCCGATCTCGCTCACTCCGCTCGAGTTCCAGCTCCTCGTCGCGCTGGCCTCGAAGCCGCAGCAGGTGTTCTCCCGCGAGATGCTGCTCGAGCAGGTCTGGGGCTACCACTACAAGGCCGACACCAGGCTGGTGAACGTGCACGTGCAGCGGCTGCGCGCAAAGGTCGAGCTCGACCCCGACAATCCGAAGATCGTGATGACGGTGCGGGGCGTCGGCTACCGGGCCGGGAGCGCCGGCTGAGGTCTCTGCGATGACGGCGACGAGCGTGACGCCCGCTCCGGTCGCGTCGTGGCGCGACTGGAGGGGCTGGCCGCGCTCCATCGCGGGGCTCTGGCATCATTCGATGCGGTTCCGCACGATCGCCGTCACCCTGCTGCTCACGTCGCTCGCGATCTTCATCACCTGCGTCGCGATGGCGCTGGTGATCCAGAACGACCTGTTCGAGTCGCGCAAGGGAGATGCTCTCGAGAAGGCGCAGCGCGCGGTCGCCGAGGCGCAGACCACGCTGGACAACAGCAACGTCGCCGACGACCGCGCCGCGCTGCAGGCGCTGTGGCGCTCGGTCCAGACGGACCTGGCCAGGGCCGCGGCATCCGACCTCATCACGGCGTCGCCGATCGAGAGCCTCGGCGGCGGGGTGTTCATCCCGCCGGAGTTCCGCGCCGGCGGGCTGTCGGTCGACATGATCAGCGAGCAGCTGCGCGCCAGGGTCGCCGAGAAGGGCGACCGTCAGCAGTCGTGGCAGTCGATCGCCGTGCCGGCCGACGAGGGCAGTTCCCCTCCGGGCATCGTCGTCGGGCAGCAGCTGCTCGTGCCGGGCAAGGCGGTCTACGAGCTGTACATCGCCTACGACCTGAGCGACTCCGACGAGACCCTGCTCTTCGTGCAGCGCACCCTGTGGCTGGCGGGGATCTCGCTGGTGGCGATCGTCGCCGCGATCTCGTGGCTGGTGCTGCGAGCGGTGTCCGCGCCGATCGTCGAGGCCTCAGAGACCAGTGCGCGGCTGGCCGCGGGTGATCTCGGCGTGCGCCTGCCCGTGCGCGGCGAGGACGAGCTGGCGGTGCTGGCGCGCTCGTTCAACGCGATGGCCGACAGCATCGAGGCGCAGATCAAGGAGCTCGGCGAGCTCTCCCTGGTGCAGCAGCGGTTCGTGTCGGACGTCTCGCACGAGCTCAGGACACCGCTGACCACCATCCGGCTGGCCGCCGACATGATCAACGACCAGAAGGACGGCTTCGAGCCGACCACCGCCCGCACCGCCGAACTGCTGCACACCCAGGTGCAGCGGTTCGACACGCTGCTCGCCGACCTGCTCGAGATCAGCAGGTACGACGCCGGTTCGGTGCAGCTCGAGGTGGAGGCGACGGGCCTCGCGCAGGTCGCCGAGGAGATCGTGGACCAGATGCGTCCGCTCGCCGAGCAGCACGGCGTCGAGCTCCGGCTGGTGGCACCGGGCGGATACTCGCCGGTCGACATGGATCCGCGCCGGGTGCGCAGGGTGCTGCGCAACCTGGTGGGCAATGCGATCGAGCATGGCGAGGGCAGGCCGATCGTGGTGACGGTGGACAGCAATCAGCACGCCGTCGCCGCCGGCGTGCGCGACTTCGGGCTCGGGATGCGTCCGGAGGACGCGCAGCGCGTGTTCGACCGCTTCTGGCGGGCCGATCCCTCGCGCAAGCGCACGATCGGCGGCACAGGGCTCGGGCTGTCGATCGCGCTGGGCGATGCGCGTCTGCACGGCGGGACCCTCGAGGTGTGGTCCGAGCTCGGCGTCGGGACGAACTTCGTGCTCACGATTCCCCGGCATGCCGGCGATCCGGCCGGTCCCAGTCCCGTGCAGCTGGAGCCGCAGGACAGCATCGCCGACCTCGGCGCGCTCACTCAGCCGATTCCGACAGCGGATGCCGAAGGGGGAGACCGATGAAGCGCACGCGCGGACTGGTCGGCGGAGCCCTCGCCGCGGCGATGCTGTTCCTCGCCGGCTGCACCGGCCTGCCGACCAGCGGTCCGGTGTCGGTCGGTCTCGCGGTCGGCGAGAAGCCCGACGGCGCGAACTTCACGGAGTACGCCGCAGGACCGGCTGAGGGCGCAGGTCCCCAGGAGATCGTCGAGGGATTCCTGGACGCCGGTATCACCCCGATCGACAACTGGAGCATCGCCAGGGAATTCCTCACTCCCGAGATGAGCGACACCTGGGCCCCGTCCGCCGCAGTCACCATCGACACCTCGAGCGTTTCGCGGTCGATCACCTCCGTGGGCGACAGCGACGACGAGGATGCGACCACCGCCGACGTCACAGTGCAGCTCTCGCAGGTCGCCAGCGTGGACAGCACCGGCGCGTATGCCGCGGGGACCGGAGACGCCGAGCCGCTGAGGTTCCACCTGGAGCGCGAGAAGGGCGAGGAGTGGCGCATCTCCGAGGCTCCGAACGGCATCGTGCTCGACGCCGTGAACTTCCCGCTGGTCTTCCGCTCGTACGCGCTGCAGTACTTCGACCCGACGTGGTCGCGCCTCGTCCCGGATCTGCGCTGGTTCCCGCGCCGGCCGTCGACGGCGACGACGCTGACGCAGCAACTGGTGTCCGGCGATCCGGTGCCGTGGCTCGCCCCGGGGGTGCGCAGCGCGTTCACCGACGAGGTCGGACTCGCCCGCGGAGCGGTCGTCGTCGACCAGTCGCAGGTCGCTGAGGTGCCGCTCACGCGCTCGGCGCTGACGACGGATGCCACGACGCTGGCCAGGATGCGCACGCAGCTGGAGGCCACGCTCGCGCCGCTGGGCGTCGTGGAGGTGCGGTTCACCGTGGATCAGCAGCCGTTGGATGTCAGCGAGGTGCAGGTGCAGCAGCCGGCGCCCGACGCGGGCACCCTCGTGCTCACGAAGGACGGCTTCGGCATCGCTGTGGGCGATGAGATCGCTCCGCTCGGCGAGCTGAGCGCGCAGGTGGACAAGAACGCCGCACGCGTGCGCTCGATCGACGTCGCCGCCGACGACGCCGCGGCGGCGATGCTGCTCGACGACGGACACGTCTATCTCGCCACGTCCGACAACGTCGTGGAACTGGACAGCCGGGCAGGGCTGCTCGCGCCGAGTCTGGACAACCGTGGGTACACCTGGTCGGTCCCGCGCGGCTCACCGGGCGAGCTGCTGGCCACCGGCGCCGACGCCACGCAGAACAAGGTCGCTCGCGCCTGGCCGGGGGCCTCCGAGATCAGCGCGCTGCGCGTCGCCGCCGACGGCGTCAGAGTCGCCGCGCTCGTGACCGTGGGAGGGCAGCGCCGATCGGTCGTGGCCGCGGTGGTCAGGGACGACAAGGGCACGCCGATCGGCCTGGGGGAGATGCACGAGATCGGCCGGTTCACCGGGACGCCGCAGGGTCTGGCGTGGATCGGGGCGGATGCGGTCGGCATCCTGACCTCGTCCGATGACGATCGCATGCTCACCCAGCCCATCGGGGGTCCGGTCGCCGCGTCGGCCGCACCGGCCGAACCGCGGGGGATCGCAGGCGCTCGCACCGCCGCAGGGGTGCGGATCCTCTCCGCGGAGGGCGTGGTGTTCGCGCAGCGCGGTTCGACCTGGCAGGCGTCTCTCAGCGACGTGCTGGTGCTCGGTACGCGCTCCGGCGAGTGACCCTCCCCAGTGCGCAGATCGCTGCGGATCCTGCACAGACGTGCGGATCGCCGGCCGCCGCTGTCTCGTCGTGCGGCACCATCGACCCATGGCCGCCACCTGGACCGCACATGCCCGTGCTCTCGGCTCCGAGGTGCTCGCGTTCCTTCTCGCGGCGGACTGCCCCGGCTGCGGGCGCCCCGGTGCAGTGCTGTGCCCCGACTGCTCCCGGATGCTGATCGCGCGGCCCGTGCTGCGCGTGACTCCCGGGGGTGTGGCGGTGCATGCGGCGCACGAGTTCGATGGTGTGGTCGCACGGTGCATCCGACGGGTCAAGGAAGATGGCCAGACGCTCCTCGTGCCCCCGTTGGGGGCCGCGCTGCGCACCGCCGTCCCGCAGGACTGGAACGGAGCGCTCTTCGTGCCCGTCCCCACGAGCAGAGCCGCCTTCCGCCGACGCGGCTATCGGGTGCCCGAGCTGCTGCTGCGTGCCGCGGGTCGCGCGCCACGACGGATGCTGGTGAGCACGGGCTCGCGCACCGACCAGCGGGGCCTCGGGCGGGCCGCGCGGGCGCAGAACGTGCGAGGGAGCATGCGGGTGCGGCCTCCGCTCCTCGCGCCCGTGGAACGCGGAGCGGACGTCGTCATCATGGACGACGTGATCACCACCGGAGCGACGATCGACGAGGCGGCACGGGTGCTCCGTCGCGCCAGGTACCGGGTCGTCGGAGCGGTCGCACTCGCCGCCACGCCCGAGCGGCTGAGACACGGGGTGAACGGGTAGTGACATCCGTCGATCTCGGCACTACGGTAGGGCACACAAGGCGACCACGGTCCGCCCTTGGCCGGGAGGACCGGGACAAGGAGGCAGGAATGGAAACGAGCATCGTCGGCGTCGGAGTGAGCATCTCCGACCGGTTCCGTACGGTTGTCGAGGAGAAGGTGGGTCGCCTCCAACAATTCGCTGCCAAGGCCCAGCGCATCGACGTCAAGGTCACGCACCGCGCCTACCGCAACGGTCGCGTTCCGGACGAGACCGTGGAGCTCACGCTGGTGAGCAAGGGTCCCGTGGTCAGGGCCGAAGCCGTCGACGGCGACAAGTTCGTCGCCCTCGATCTCGCGATCGACAAGCTCGCAGAGCAGCTGCGCCGCGCGAAGGAGAAGCGCATCGATGGGCGTCAGCACCCCCGCGGCGCGCACTTCGAGAAGGGGAGCGGCTCGCTCACCGGCATCGACGTGCAGCCGGCGTCCGCGGACGTGCTCAAGGCCGTCGCGACCGGGGCGGTTCCGATCCAGGCGGAGGAGGACGAGGTCTACTCGCCGGTCGTCATCCGCACCAAGAACTTCGATGCGGAATGGATGACGGTCGAGGAGGCCGTCGACCGCATGGAACTGGTCGGACACGACTTCTTCCTGTTCGTCGACGCGAGCACCGATCACCCGAGCGTCGTGTACCGCCGCAAGGGCTGGGACTACGGTGTGATCTCGCTGACCACGCAGGCGGCTCCCGAGGAGGAACTCGCGTCCTGAACTGAAGAGAGGCGGCCCTCCCGAACGGGAGGGCCGCCTCTTCCGTGCGTGCGTGCCTGATCAGTCGAAGATGCCGTCCAGGATGCTGCCGATCACGAGGCCGCCGAGGACACCGCTGACGATGTCGCCGCCGCCTCCGCCGCGTCGACCCCCGCCCCAGCCGCCCTGCTGGTTCGGCCCACCCCATCCGGCGTAGTCCTGCGGTCGCGCGGACTCGATGTCGCGCTGCGCGAGCTGCAGGGCCTCGGCGGCGAGCTGCCCCACGCGGCGCGCCGTCGAGAGCGCCTGCTCACGGGTCTCCTCGGCGGGCAGCAGCCCGGCCACGTCGATGCGCAGCCGCTCGGCCTCGGCGAAGCGGGTGCGGGCATCCGCCCCGATCCATCCGCGGTGGCCCGAGATCAGCGGGCGGGCGATGCCGAGCTGACGATCGGCGTCGTCGAGCGCGTGCTGCACCTGCTCGAGCGAGGGGAGCGGATGCTCCGCGCGGTACTGCGCGGTGGCGACGGCCTGGTCCAGGCCGGTGTTCGCCTCGCGCAGCGCGGTGAGCTCGGTGAACGGGTCGTTGCGCGTGCCGGACGGCGGCAGGGCTGCGAGCGCCGCCTCGAGAGCGGAAGCCGCGGTCTGCACCTCCGGCGTCTGCGGTGCCGAGCGGTAGGCGATCAGGTCGCCGCGGGAGTCGTCGATCACGGCGGCGAGGGTGGATTCGGCGCGCAGCGCCTGGATCTCGAAGTCCTCGACGCCGTCGAGCACCGCGGATGCGCGCCGGATGGCCTCGGTGGCCGTCTCGAGGGCGAGGTTCGCCTCCTCGTTCTGCTTCGCCGCACGGCGGCGCTCCGAGACCTCGGCACCGTGGGTCGCGAAGGTCACGAGCTGCTCGGCCTCGGCGGGCGAGGAGGACACGCGGCGCATCGCCGCATCCGAGTAGCGCAGCGACAGACGCTCCACGGTCTGGCGGGCCTGCGGGATGCGCGCGGCGAGCGACTCGGCATCCTTGCGCAGCTGAGCGACGATCTCGGGGGAGCGACGCACCAGCGCGACCTGCTCCGCGATGGCGGACGTCTTCTCGTCGAGCAGGTCCTCTGCCCACTCGCACAGCTGCACGATCCGTGCGTTGCGGGTGCGCAGCTCCTCTGCGGTGTCCGGGATCTCGTCGTGATTGAGCTGGTGCAGCTGGAAGGCCTCGCGCATGTGAGTACGCACCGCGTCGAGCGCCGCCTTGAGGTCGGCGGTCATCGACTCGCCGAGCTCAGCCTGCGCGAACACGAGCTCATCGGCCGTGGTGCGGATCCGCTCATCTGCGGCTACCAGCGACTGCTCGGCGTGCCGAGCCAGGTCGGCGTCCTGCGCCGTCAGTTCTTCCTGCTCACGTCTACGTCTGCCCCAGAATCCGGCCATTCCCCGATCCTATGATCTCCAGCCTTGCATGGGCTGTGGATCCGCTTCGCCCTGCGAGAACGGATGGGCGGCGGGCGAGGCATCTGCGGTGTCGCGCGGTGGCCGGCCGCGGCGGGGTTTCTCGGCGCTGATCTCCAGCCTCAGCGCCTGCGGCGTGTGCTCTTGCAGCCGGGATTCGACGTGGTCGAGCCAGCGCACCTCCGCCTCCGCCTGGAAGATCATGGCGTCGGCGACCAGTCGCCAGGCGAGTTCCTCGCCGTCGGCCACGGATGTCGCTCCGGAGTACTGGACGTGGCGGAGCTCCTGCAGCGCGGCCAGGGAGGCCGTGCGCTGTCTCTGCACGACGGCCTCCACGTCCACGCCGGGCAGAGTGGCGGCGAGGGCGAGTTTGATCGGCAGCTCGTCCCGGGTGCCGGACTGCCTGGGCACGGGGGAGCTCAGCCACTCCTGCACGGCGGCGTGCCCGGCATCCGTGATGGCGTAGTAGACGTGCCCCTGCTCGTCGACGTCGTCCTTGGCGACGAGCCCGTCCCGCTCCAGTCGCTCCAGCGTGTTGTAGATCTGGCCGACGTTCAGCGGCCAGGTCGAACCGGTGCGCCGGTCGAACTCCGCCCGCAGCTGATAGCCGTAGCACGGCCCCTGGTCGAGGATCGCGAGAAGGCTCTGGCGGACCGACATGGTGCTCCGATCGTTTCCCGGTATTGCATTTCTGAGTATATGCATACGTGGAAACCTCGGCCAGTGCATCCGACGCATCGGTGATGCCGTTCGCCGTCAGCGTTCCCATGCACAGGTAGCGCAAGTCACAGGCCGGTAACATGACACGGTATGCCCGGCGCTGAACATCGTCGGCACCCGAGACCCAAGGGAGAAATCCGTGGCGAATCCTCTGGAGAAGCTGCTCCGCGCCGGTGAAGGCCGCATCCTTCGCCGCCTCAAGCAGGTCGCCAAGGCCGTGAACGAGCTCGAAGAGGACTTCGAGAAGCTCAGTGATGACGATCTGCGCAACGAGACCACCGTGCTGCGCGAGCGCTACGACAAGGGCGAGACCCTCGACCAGCTGATGCCCGAGGCGTTCGCAGCGGTCCGCGAGGCAGCGCGCCGCACGCTCGGCATGCGCGCCTACGACGTGCAGCTCATGGGCGGCGCCGCCCTGCACCTGGGCAACATCGCCGAGATGAAGACCGGTGAGGGCAAGACGCTCACCGCCGTGTTCGCGATGTACCTGAACGCGATCGCCGGCAAGGGCACGCACCTCGTCACCGTGAACGACTTCCTCGCCAGCTACCAGGCCGAGCTGATGGGCCGTGTCTACCGCGCCCTCGGCATGACCACCGGTGTCATCGTGGCCGGGCAGACCCCCGAGGTGCGCCGTCAGCAGTACGCGGCGGACATCACCTACGGCACGAACAACGAGTTCGGCTTCGACTACCTGCGCGACAACATGGCGTGGCGCAAGGAGGACCTCGTCCAGCGCGAGCACTTCTTCGTGATCGTCGACGAGGTCGACTCGATCCTCATCGACGAGGCGCGCACCCCGCTGATCATCTCCGGCCCGTCGTCGGGCGAGGCGAACCGCTGGTTCACCGAGTTCGCGAAGATCGCACGCACCCTCGAGGTCGGCGTCGACTACGAGGTCGATGAGAAGAAGCGCACCGTCGGCGTGCTCGAGCCGGGCATCGAGAAGGTCGAGGACTACCTCGGCATCGACAACCTCTACGAGTCCGCGAACACGCCGCTGATCTCGTTCCTGAACAACTCGATCAAGGCGATCGCGCTGTTCAAGCGCGACACGGACTACGTCGTGATGAACGACGAGGTCATGATCGTCGACGAGCACACCGGCCGCATCCTGGTCGGACGCCGTTACAACGAGGGCATCCACCAGGCCATCGAGGCCAAGGAGAACGTGCCGGTCAAGGCCGAGAACCAGACGCTCGCGACCGTCACGCTGCAGAACTACTTCCGCATGTACGACAAGCTCGCCGGCATGACCGGTACCGCCGAGACCGAGGCGGCCGAGTTCATGTCGACCTACAAGCTCGGCGTCGTGCCCATCCCGACCAACCGGCCGCTGATCCGCAAGGATCAGCCCGATCTGGTCTACAAGAACGAGCAGGCGAAGTTCGCTCAGGTCGTCGAGGACATCGCCGAGCGGCATGCCGCCGGCCAGCCCGTCCTGGTTGGAACTGTCAGCGTCGAGAAGAGCGAGTACCTCTCGCGCCTGCTCGCCAAGAAGGGCATCAAGCATGAGGTCCTGAACGCGAAGAACCACGCTCGCGAGGCGGAGATCGTCGCCCTCGCCGGACGCCTCGGCGCGGTGACCGTCGCCACGAACATGGCCGGACGAGGCACCGACATCATGCTCGGCGGCAACGCCGAGTTCCTCGCCGTGCAGGAGCTCAAGGCCAAGGGCCTCGACCCGGAGGAGACTCCGGAGGAGTATGAGGCCGCGTGGGACGAGACCTACGAGGCGATGAAGGCCAAGGTCGCCGAGGACGGCAAGAAGGTCACCGAGGCCGGCGGTCTGTACGTGCTCGGCACGGAGCGGCACGAGTCGCGCCGCATCGACAACCAGCTGCGCGGTCGTTCCGGTCGTCAGGGCGACCCCGGTGAGAGCCGGTTCTACCTGAGCCTCACCGATGATCTGATGCGTCTGTTCCAGTCGGGCGCCGCGGAGGCGATCCTGTCGCGCACCAACTTCCCGGACGACGTGCCGATCGAGTCCGGCATGGTCTCGCGCGCGATCCGCAGCGCCCAGTCGCAGGTCGAGGCGCGCAACGCCGAGATGCGCAAGAACGTGCTGAAGTACGACGACGTCCTGAACCGTCAGCGCGAGGCGATCTACGCCGACCGCCGTCACATCCTGCAGGGCGACGACATCGCCGACCGCGTCGGACACTTCATCGAGGACGCCATCAGCGGCGTGGTCGACGACCACACCGGCGAGGGGCACAACGAGAGCTGGGACTTCGACGCCCTCTGGACCGAGCTGAAGACGCTGTACCCGGTGGGCGTGACGATCGACGAGGTCGTCGCCGAGGCGGCGGAGCGCAAGGGCGGCATCACCGCTGAGGGCCTCAAGCGCGAGCTGCTCTCGGACGCGATGATCGCCTACGAGAAGCGCGAGGAGGCCCTCGGCTCGCCCGCCACGCGCGAGCTGGAGCGCCGCGTGGTGCTGCAGGTGCTCGACCGCCGCTGGCGCGACCACCTCTACGAGATGGACTACCTCAAGGACGGCATCGGCCTGCGTGCCATGGCGCAGCGTGACCCGCTCGTCGAGTACCAGCGTGAGGGCTACGCGATGTTCCAGTCGATGATGGGCCAGATCAAGGAGGAGTCGGTCGGCTACCTCTACAACCTCGAGGTCGAGGTGCGCCGGGCCGGCGAGGACGGCACCGCCGAGGTCGCCGAGGTCGAGGCGAAGGGCCTCACCAGCGGCCAGCCGGAGCAGCGTCTGGAGTACTCCGCGTCCAACGACGCCGGCGAGGTCGAGGTGCGCAACGAGCGCGGGCAGGTGCAGCAGGCCCAGACGGCGCGGATGCGGCAGGCCGCAGCCGCCCGGGAATCGGCGCAGCAGCCTGAGCAGCCCGCCGAGCGCGGTGCCTTCGGCCAGGCCGTGGACGCGCAGGCTCAGCAGCCGGCGAACCGCGCGCAGCGCCGGGCTCAGAAGAAGAAGTAGTCGCAGACGACGGAAGGCCGGTTCCCCTCGGGGAACCGGCCTTCCGTCGTCTGCGGAGCTCAGGCGTTCAGCGCCCGGAACTCCGTCCAGATCGACGCGCAGTCCTCGCGTCCGGAGTCCAGGTGGATCATCTCGAGCGTCGAGGTGTCGCTGCCGTCCAGGTACCTGCGCAGGTGCACGTCGCTGAAGCCGTTCTCGCCGGCGTCCACGTGCGTCGACGCGTAGTAGCAGGTCGTGATGCCCGCCCACATCATGACCGCCACGCACATCGGGCAGGGCTCGCAGGTCGCGTACATGACGTGACCGGAGAGGTCGAGCGTGTCCAGCTTCCTGCACGCCTCGCGCACGGCGACCATCTCGGCGTGACCCGAGATGTCGGTGTCCTTGATCACGGTGTTGCCCACCGCGACCACGATCTCGCCGTCGCCGTTCACCAGCGTCGCGCCGAACGGGCCGCCGTTACCGGCGCGCATTCCCTCGAGGGTGACCTCGACGGCCGGGGCGAAGTACGAGTCCAAGACCTCGGGGGAGGGAGTGGGGTGAGTCATCGTCTGTCTCCTTCGTGGTGGGGTTGTCAGTTGCGCCGGCGGGCGCCGAGAGTCAGCAGGGTGTATCCCGCGAACCCGATGACCAGGCCGGAGAAGAACGCGAGGTTGTTGACCTCGGTCAGGAACGGCACGTTCGCGATGCCCGGGATGCGGCCGATCATCGTGATCGCGAAGCTCGCGATCAGCACGCCGATCGCGCGCCAGTTGTACGCGGGCAGCGAGCCCTTCTGGCCGCCCTTGTAGTCGGCGTAGATGCCTTCGACGTCGAGTGTCCGCTTGCGCTCCACGAAGTAGGAGGCGAGCATGATGCCGACGATCGGGCCGAACATCGAGCCGATCAGCGAGTAGAACAGGAACAGTGCGTCGGTGTTCTCCACGAACTGCCACGGCAGGATCAGCGTGCCGATGACCGCCGCGAGGATCGCGCCGCGCTTGAGCGTGAACAGCTTGGGCAGCTGAGCGGTCAGCTGCAGGCCGGCGGGGAGCATGTTGCCGAACACCACGAACGCGACCGCGCCGACGTTCATCGCGAGGATCAGCAGCACCACGACGAACGGATTGCCGACGCCCTCGCCCACCGCCTGGATGAAGACGAACGGCTGGTTGATGTCGAACTTGCCGCCCGAGACGACCTGCAGTGCGCCGATGAATGAGACCGTCACGATGGCGAACAGGATGTACGAGCCGATGACGCCGATCGGGAAGCCGACGGCCGGCGCCCTCATGCTGGTGGCGTTGCGGGTGTAGTCGCCGGTGTTGACGATCGGTCCGGCCCAGTTCGAGACCAGCATGGACACGCAGGTGATGAAGATCAGCGGGGTGACGGGGGAGTCGACGACCCGAGTGGACATGACCACGTCCATGCCGCCGGCGTTGATGACGGCCAGCACCACGGCGATCACCACGAGGATGAACACGGCGGGGTTGGCCCAGTTGCTGAACTTCCCGAGGAACGCCTGACCGCCGAGGAACAGGCCGACGGTGATGACCCAGGTGATCAGGTACGAGATCGCGGTCGGTACGGGCAGGCCGAGGATCTCGGCGCCGTTCCCGAGGTTCGCGAAGCCCGGCCAGATCGTCTCGAAGACGACGTCGAAGGCCTGAGCGGACGAGACGCTGGTGATGCCGAAGAACATGAAGCCGGCGATGATGCCGCGCACCCACGTCGGGACCAGGGCGCCCTTGTGACCGAACGCCTCACGCAGCTGCATTGCGAACGGGATGCCGTACTTCGCCGCGGCCTGCCCGTTGAGGATGTAGCCGATCGAGACGATCACGGCCGAGGTCATGATGGCGGCCACGACCTGCCAGGCGTTCAGGCCGAGGGCGAAGAAGGTCATGACCGTGAAGTACGACAGGATGTTGTGGATCGGCCCCATCCACACGGTGATGAACTGGGGCGTCCTCCAGGTGCGATCCTTCGGGCGGATCGGCAGGACTTCTTGCGCGTAGCCGCGAGCCGCGTACTCCGCGACCTTCTCGGCGCCGGGGTCGACCAGGGTGGGGTCGATAGCGGGGGTGGACATGGCCATCCGTTCTCTTCTGCACCGGATTCCGGGTCTTGCAGCGGGTCCGGGAGCGGTGCACTCCCGGCCCCGCTGTTCGGGATCAGTCCCTGGTGGACTGGATCAGGCTCGGCGCGACGGCGCTGCTCAGGGTGAGCTCGTCCGTCGCCGTGAACGTCACCGTCTCCTTCGTGACGCGATCCTGGATCCACTTGGCCAGGAACAGCGCGGCGACCATGAGATACGCCACCAGGAACATCACGTGGGTGTCCGACAGGGCGAACTCGGCCGGCAGGCTGGGGACCGGGGAATGGATGATGCCGAAGAACGACAGGATCGCGGCGAGCACGGCCACGACCGCTCCGAGCGCCGGCTTGTTCCGGATGGCGAAGATCGCGATCATCCCCCACAGCAGCGACGACAGCGGTGCGCCGTTGCCGAGCGTCGAGATGCCGGCGAAATAGGTGCCGGCGCCGTTCAGGGCGTCCGCTCCCACCTCGGCGACGTTCGTGCCGGCCGCCTTCAGCGTGTTGCCGATCAGACTGTTCGCCCAGTTCGCGATCCAGGGGAACAGCGCGATGAAGATCACCGGCAGCTCCACCTTCGGCGTCTCGCGCACCGACTGCGCGGCGGTGACGATGCCGATGTAGATCAGGATCGGGGCGATCGCCGCCATCGGGACCACCGACAGCAGCAGGGCGCTCATGCCGAACAGGCCCACCGCGAACATGGTGATGCCGTTGAGCATCGTGTAGCCGATGCCGGCGCCCATCTCCTTGTAGGCGGTGTGGCCGATGTACACGGTGACCGGGTAGGGGTTGCCCATCAGCGCGCCGATCATCGTCGCGCCGCCGTTGACCAGCATGACGGGGCGGGCGCTGTAGTGGTCGCCCGCCGCCTCCGCGGCCTCGATGTTCTCCAGGTCGAACACGTAGTTCGCCAGGGCGAGCGGCACGGCCGATGCGAGGAACGGACCGGCGTGCTGCAGCCCCTCGAAGAAGTTGCCGATCGACACCTGAGGCGGGTGCCATCCGGCGTGCACCAGCGCGGCCTGGACAGCCTCCGGCGTCTGCAGCCCGAACGCCCAGGCGGCGGCGGTTCCCGCGATCAGCAGCAGCAGACCGGTGGGGACCTTGCCCAGGAACGGCGAGCGGCCGAACCAGTTGATGAACACGATCACCAGCACGATGAACGCGACCACCGGGAACTGGAAGGTCTGCAGCATCGGGTTCATGGCCAGCAGCAGCAGACCGAGGCCCGCGAGGCAGGCGAGCAGCACCGAGCGGGGCACCGCGCGGCGGAGCAGGTCGCCGAAGAACGATCCGACGAACAGGATCAGACCTTCCAGGAAGCCCCACACAAGGCCGATGCCGACGGCGAGCTCCGCGTCCTGGGTGCTCGAGTAGACCGGCAGGATGACCAGGAAGGTGACCGTGAAGATCGACGGAGCGCTCGGCCCGGAGGGCAGGGCCACGACGTCGTCGCGACCCTCCTTCCGTGCCAGCCGACGGGCGAACCACACGTACATCGATGAGGTGATCAGGATCGCGAGGCCGAAGGCCGGCGCGATCCGTCCCACGACCATCCCCACCGGCAGGCCCGCCATGGTGAGCAGAGCCGTGAAGGTGATGATGTTCGTGAGGTTGTTGGTGAACAGTGCGAAGAACGCCGCGATGTCACCCTTCTTCCACCACTTCAGGCGGACAGCGACCGGGGCGGGAGCGAGCGACGTCATGGCTTGACCGTGTCCGCGAGGGCGCGGAGCGCCTTCTGGAAGGCCTCCACCGGCGGGTGGGTGATGCCGGCGCCGATCATGCCGATGCCCGGCTCCTTGTGCGCGATGGCGGTGTTGATGATCGGCAGGATGCCGGTCTCCATGACCTTGCGCACATCGATGCCCGAGGGCACGCCCATGAAGTCGAGAGCGGGGATCGTGACGTTCGGGTTGTTGCCGGTGGTGATCGCGTTCATCGTGCGCGAATAGCCCATCGCCTCGTCGACGGTGCCGCCGACGAGGGCGACGATCGCGGGGGCGGCCGCCATCGCGAAGCCGCCGATGCCGAAGGTCTCGGTGATCGCGGAGTCGCCCATGTCCAGACCGGAGTCCGCCGGGGTGTAGCCGGCGAACATCGGACCGATGACCTCCTGGGCGGGACCGGTGAACCACTGGCCGCCGGTGCCGGACACGCGGATGCCGAAGTCGACGCCGTTGCGGGCCATGGTGGTGACGATGGTCGAGTTCTCGATGCCGTTCGCGGCATCCATCGAGGCCTTGGCGGCGACCATCCAGGTCGGGCCGGAGAAGTAGTCCGACGAGGCGACGAAGTCGAAGACCTCGCGCTTCTCCTTCGTGGTGAAGTCGGTCTCCAGGATGTACGGCGCGAGCGCCTGGATCAGCAGCGTGGTGCCGGCGACGTTGCGGTTGTGCGCCTCGTCACCCATGTGCAGCGCCTGCGAGAGCATCAGACGCAGGTCGATGCCCTCGGAGTTCAGCTCCATGGCACCGGCGAGCACCGGGCCGAACACGTCGCGCATCCAGTTCAGGCGGTCGATGACCGACTGGTCGTTCGCGCCGAAGCGCAGGATCTTCGACAGCTGCTCCGACAGGTTGGTGTAGGCGGTGTTGCCGTAGGTGCGGTTGGTGACCTTGTGCACCCACATGCTGGCGCTCGTGACGCCGGCCATCGAGCCGACCGACTGGTGCTCGTGGCACGGCGAGAAGGTGATCTCACCGGACGCGGCGAGCTCGAACGCCTCGTCGACGTCCTTCGCCAGGCCCTCGAACACCAGAGCGCCGGTCACGGCGCCCTTCATCGGGCCGGACATCCGGGTGAACTCGATCGGCGGCCCCGCGTGCAGGATCGTCTTCTTCGTCATGCCGGGGACGGTGTCGATCGCCTGTCCGAAGCCCTCCAGGAAGGGCTGCGAGCCGAGGATGCGCTCGAGCGCGACCTGGTTGGCGGCATCGATCTTCTCGGCCACGGCCGGGTCCTCGAGCCTGCTCAGCGCGGCGATGACCTCGGGGTCGCCGCCACCAGGCGGGGTCCAGTCCATCAGGACCGGCTCGACGCCCTGGGCCTTCAGGTCGTCGGCGAACATGTCGAGGCCGAGGTTGACCGGCTTCAGGTCAGTGGAGAACAGGTCGTTGACGCTCATCAGTTGTCACCCTTCGCGACGAATTCACGGGCCAGCAGGCCGAGGTTGGTGGAGGAGGAGGCGATGGTCACGCCGGCGGCCTCGAGCTTGGCCACCTGCTCGGCGATCGCCGGGGTGTCCAGGTCGGTGCCGAGGACGTAGCCGAGGATCTCGAGGTGCTGGCCGCGTGCGGCGGCCTTCTCCTTGGCCTCGGTGATCGCGGGGATCGTCACGCCCACCGGATCCTCGTGCGAGCCGAAGCCGAGCACGAAGTCCATCGCGATGACGCCGACCTCGGGGTCGTCCGCCTCCTGGACGATGCGCTGCAGACGCAGCGAGGGGTCGATCATCGGGTGCGGACGGCCGTTGGTGAAGTCGTCGTCGCCCATGTCGAGGAAGGTGTGCTCCTTGGAGGCATCCATCGCGCCGATCCTGTATGCGGGGTTCTTCTGGATGTTGGAGTACACGTTGTCGTACTTGCCGAGAGCCGCGAACATCGACTCGTCGCAGAGCGTGCCGCCGCAGAACAGCCCGCGGACGTACTTCTGCTCGGGGGCGAGCTTCGCGCGCACCTCCTCGATGAGCGGGATGTTCAAGGGGTGCTTGTCGAGCGTCGATTCGTCGATGCCGGAGGCCACGACGGCGGCGATCGCGAGGGGCTTGGTGCCCTCGGTGACCATGGTCACGTTGTCGTGACCCGACTCGGCGCGGTCCGAGCCCAGGAAGGTCACGAAGACCGGCTTGGAGGCGGCGCCGGCGACGGCGAGCACCTTCTCGGCGACCTCCTCTGCCGGCGGCTTGGAGATGAGCACGATGACCTTGGTCTCGGGATCGGCGTCGAGCGCCTTGATGCCGTCGATCATCGAGATGCCGCCGATGTCGGTGGACAGGTCGCGTCCGCCGGTGCCGATCAGCTGCGAGATGCCGCCACCGAAGTCGTGCACGCGCACGGAGACCTCCTGGCTGCCGGTGCCGGAGGCGCCCACGACGCCGATGGACCCTCGGCGGACGGCGTTCGCGAACGCGAGGCCGGTTCCGTTGATGATCGCGGTGCCGCAGTCCGGGCCCATCACGATGAGACCCTTCTCGTGCGCGAGGTTCTTCAGCGAGAGCTCGTCCTCGACCGACACGTTGTCCGAGAAGATCATGACGCTCTTGCCCGCGTTCAGCGCCTTGCGCGCCTCACGGGCGGCGAACGCGCCGTTGACCGAGATCAGCACGAGGTTGGATTCCGGGGCCTCCTCGAACGCGCCGTCGAGGGTGCGGTAGCGCACCTCGTGAGCCTCGCCGGCCTTCTTGTCCTTGCGGGCGAGGATGTCGTTGACGGCCGCGATCGCCGCCTCGATGGTGTCCTCGGACGCGTCGATCACGATCATCAGATCGCTGGGCTTCGCCGCGTCGACCGCGGCGTCCTCGACGCCGACGTTCGCGAGCACCTCCTTGTTCATCGGGGTCGCCATGCCCAGCAGGGCCTGGGTGACGCCCTCGACGGCGTTCGCCTTGGTGCTCATCGACATGAGCGAGACCGAGTCGAGGTAGGTGTTCTTCCTGATTTCGATGTGCCTGGTCATCGTTGTCCTTTCGGGGGAGTCTTAGGCGGCGGCGCGCTCGAGGATCGCGACGATCTCGCCGAATCCGCGCTCACGGGCCAGTTCTGCGGGCGAGGTGCCCCACGGGTCGGGCATGCCGGGTTTCGCGCCGTGCGCGAGCAGCAGTTCGACGATCTGCTGACGCACCGGGCCGCCGTCGCCGAGGATGATGGTCTCGATAAGCGCCGTCCAGCCCAGGTTGTTGGTGAGGTTGACGTTGATGCGGGTGTTCTCGAGGAGGTACCGGACGACCTCGAGGTGGCCCTTCTCAGCGGCCGGGGTGAGCCCGTTGCCGCCCATGCGCGTGAGTCGCTTCAGGTCGGCACCCGCCTCGGCCATGACCTTCACGAGCTCGAGCTGGTCGTTGATGCAGCCGAACAGGAAAGGGTTCGAGCAGGTCTGATCCTGCGCGTCGATGTCGACGCCCTCCGAGATGAGCGCGCGCACGACTTCGAGGTGCCCGCCGCGAGCGGCGTGCAGGATCGCACTCGCCTCCTCGCGGTCCAGGGCGTCCTTGTCGGCGCCGGCGGCGAGGGCGGCGCGCACGCGGTCCAGATCGCCGGATGCGGCTGCCGCGAGGTACTGCTCGTCGGCCGTCTGAGTGCTGGTCATCAGTGGATCTCCTTCTTTGCTGAGAACTGTTCGAGGGCGAGATAGGCGACGCATCCGACCACGAGGCCGACGACGGCGTCCGAGAGCGCGGGCACGAAGAGGTGCGAGACGAGCGCGGCGGCGGCGCCGACGGCCCAGGCCAGCAGCGCGGTCCCGCGGAACCTCTTCTCCGGACGGCCGGCGTTGCGCTTCGCGAGGATGATCTGGTCGGCGATGAGCACGGCGCCCAGAGGCGGCACCAGGACGCCGAGCAGGGCGAGCCAGTTGGCGAAGTACTGCCAGGCGCCGGCCACGGCGACGATGACGCCGATGACGCCGAGGATGAGCGTCAGCAGGCGCATCGTGGAGTGCGTCAGGTGCGACCAGCCGAGGGCGCCGTTGTAGAGGCAGTGCGTGCACACCGAGCCCAGGTTGATCACCACGAACAGCACGAGGAACACGTTCAGCCATGGATTGCCGGTGCCGGTGAGGATCGGGGCGAAGTTGCCCCCGTTCACGGCGGGCAGCGCGATCGCGCCGGCGGCGACGAAAACGGCGCCGCTGAGCTGGGCGACCAGGCTCGCGATCGGGAAGGCGGTGACGGTGGCGAGCACGGCCTGCCTGCCGTTCTTGGCCCAGCGGGTGAAGTCCGCCGTCATCGTGCCCGAGTCCGCGAAGGTCGCCATGATCGCGGTGACCGCGACGCCGAAGGTCATCGGGTCGGGCACATCCTCTCCCGCGTAGCTGAACACGGCCGAGAAGTCGTTGGTCTGCGCGGCGATGACCATGGCGATGACCACTGCGATGATGAACAGCGGTGCGGCGACGGTGCCGAGGACGGAGAGCGCGCGGATGCCGAGGTAGGTGACGGCGATGAAGACGATGCCGGCGATCGCGGCCACGAGCATCTCGTTCCACCCGAAGGCCTCGCTCAGGGTGGCGCCGGTCGCACCCGTGTTGAAGGCGAACCAGCCGACCACCACGGTGGAGAGGAACCCGGACGCGATGGCGTAGCCCGCGGTGCCGAAGGTCTCGATGGCCTGCAGCGAGAAGCTCTTGCCGGTGCGTCCGGCGCGCCAGCTGAGCAAGCTCACGTAGACGAACATGATGGCGTTGGCTGTCAGGATCGCGCCGACGCCGGGCCAGAACCCGAGCATGGCGACCACCAGCCCGCCGGGCACGGCGTTGGTCAGGATCATCGGGAATCCGAACCACACCGCGGAGACCGTGTAGAGCGACTTGCGGTGGCTCAGTGGCACCGGCTCGTGCTCGAACTCGGCGGAAGCCGTCGCCTCGACGGTCGTGGTGCTGTCGTTCATGACTGCTCCTTCTTCTTCTTCTTGTTGTCGTCCCGTAGACACGCCGGTCCGCCGCGGCGCGCCGCGCGCTCGACATCGAGCGCGAGACGGATGCCGGAGAGGATGTCGGCCCCCGAGGTGTGGCCGATCTGGAGAATGCGGTCCGCAGCGCGACGCAGGGCGTCGCCGTCTCGGTCGCGAATGGCGGCGATGAGATCGTGCAGGCTCTGCCGGCCGCGGCCGGCGACGGCATGCGCCATGGTCGTCGCGCTGAGCAGCCCGGTGCGCACGCCGCCGCCGCGGATGGCGTCGGTCAGGGCGGGGAGCGAGCTGCTCAGCAGCATCCCGTCCTGGGCGGCGAGGAGGCCGAGCCCGGTGAGCACGTCGTCCCCGGAGGGGGTGAGTCCCTCACCGAGGCCGATGAGAGCGGACGCCGCAGTGCGGGTGCCTTCGTCGTCGCCGGTGCGCAGTGCGGCGCGCAGCATCCTGATCCTGCTGCGCAGCAGCTCGGCGGCGGCGCGTCCGAACGGTGTGACGGGCGCGGGGGAGGGAAGGGCGTCGAGCAGGGCGAGCGCCCTGGCGAGGTCGCCGGAGGTGAGTTCCGAGAGATCGGTGCGGGGCGCGTCCCAGGGCGGCGCTCCGGACAGTGAGACGACCAGCATCCGGTCGGTGCCGGGGAGTTCGATCCGATCGCGGCCGCCGACGACGGGCGCTCCCTGACGGATGCCGCGGGCATCCCAGCCGCTCAACGGAACGCGGATCGTGGCGGGTGCGTCGTCGATCCCGTCGTCCGCGATGGCCACCAGCGCGTCGCAGAACAGCACGTTGACGACGCGGTGGTGCACCGAGTGCACGGTGCCGTGCGTGCCATCGGCGAACGCGCGCTCGGCGGCTCCTGAGAGCGTCTCCGCAAGCGCAGCATCCCAGCTGGTCGCGCTCACCGCGACCGGGATTGCGACGGGGGTCATCGTCTTCTCTCCGGGATGCCCCGCTCCGTGGATGTGCGGCGCAGAGCATCTTTACGTTGTATTCCTTCAGGTATACCATTTACTCAAATGGAATACCATCTCGAGTTTCGGGATACCAGAAGACCTCGACAAGGGAGAACAGCATGCGCGTCGTAGTGGCACTCGGAGGCAACGCCCTCGCCCGCCGCGGAGAGCCGATGACCGCGGAGTACCTGCGGGCCAACGTCAAGTCCACGATGGAGGCGCTGGCGAACCTCGCGCGTGACAACGAGATGGTCATCACGCACGGCAACGGCCCCCAGGTCGGTCTGCTCGCCCTGCAGAACCTCGCCTACCAGGACGTCGCCGCCTACCCGCTCGACATCCTCGGCGCCGAGACCCAGGGCATGATCGGCTACGTGGTGCAGCAGGAGCTCTCGAACGCGCTGAACGGTGAGCGCGAGGTGGCCGGCATCATCACGACCACCGTCGTCGACGAGAGCGACCCGGCCTTCGCTCGCCCCACCAAGCTGATCGGCCCGACCTACTCCGCGCACGACGCCGCCGAGGCGGCCGCCGAGTACCGCTGGACCATCGCGAAGGACGGCAGCGCGTTCCGCCGCGTCGTGCCCTCGCCGAACCCGCTCTCGATCGTGCAGGCTCCGCTGATCCGCCGGCTGCTCGAGGCCGGCAGCCTCGCCGTCTGCGTCGGCGGTGGCGGCGTGCCGGTCCGCGAGGACTCCAAGGGGCGCCACATCGGCGTGCAGGCCGTCGTCGACAAGGATCTCGCCAGCGCTGCGCTCGCCGCCGACATCGGCGCGGACACCCTGATCATGCTCACGGACGGCGACTACGTCAGCGAGAACTGGGGCACTCCGGAGCAGCGCGACATCCTCACCGCGTCGGCCGACGCCGTCGCGGCGATGAAGTTCGCCGAGGGGTCGATGCAGCCCAAGATCGACGCGGCCATCCGCGTCGCGCGCGCCGGTGGCCGTACCCTCATCGGACCGCTGGACCGCCTGGACGACCTCCTGGCCCGCCGCATCGGCACCGAGATCGTCCCCTCCCTGGACGAGGGCATCGTGTGGGTCGAGAAGAAGGCGGCGAAGAAGGCCTGAATCCTCTGCTCCGGTCGGTCCCCGCGTCGGCCGTTCTGCCCGAGTGACGGGGAAAAGGCCGGACACGATGGAAGAATGAGGCTGTGAGCAGCAGAGCAGACGAACGCGTGCTGGAGTCGACCAGGGTCGCATCGTGGTTGCGCGACGCGATCCTGGACGGCGTCCGGGAGCCGGGGAGCCGGCTGATCGAGCGCGACCTCGCGGCCGAGTTCGGCGTGAGCCGGGTTCCGGTGCGCGACGCCCTGAAGGTGCTCGAGGGGGAGGGGCTCGTGGAGCTCCGTCCCCGAACCTGGGCGGTCGTCCGGGCGTTCACCGATCATGACCTCGCCGACCTCGACGAGGTGCGCGAGGTGGTCGAGCCACTCGCGTTCCGTCTCGCCGCGCAGCGGCATCGGCGGGAGGGGCTGGAGCGCCTGCGCCGTGCGCTCGAGGCCGAGCAGGCCAGTGCCGAGGTCGAGGACCGCGTCGTCTCACGGCGCGCGGCCGCGGACTTCCACGAGATCGTCACCGACCTCGCGGACAACATGCTGCTCTCCGACCTCATGCAGAGCATCCGCAGCCGGCTCCGCTGGGCGCTATCCCAGCACGACGATCTGCAGCACATCGCCGAGGAGCACGTCGCGCTCTACGAGGCGATCCGCGATCGTGACGGAGACCGCGCGGCGACCCTCGCGGCGGCGCACATCGAGAGCAGCCGGGTGCAGCGCACCGCGCACGTGCAGGCGCTGCAGCCGGGGAGCCCCGCGGCGGAGGCAGCCTCCTCATAGCGCTAGGATTCTGCGATGACCCCTCCTCGCCATTTCGACCAGTCGTCCAAGCTCAAGAACGTTCTCTACGAGATCCGCGGCAAGGCATTGGTGGAGGCGGCAAGGCTTGAGGCCGAGGGACATCAGATCCTGAAGCTGAACACCGGGAACCCGGCGATCTTCGGCTTCGAGGCACCGCACCAGATCGTGCACGACATGCTCGCGGCCGTGCCCACTGCACACGGTTACAGCGACAGCAAGGGCATCATCTCCGCCCGTCGTGCCGTCGTCAGCCGCTACGAGCAGATCCCCGGCTTCCCGCGTTTCGACCCCGATGACGTCTACCTCGGCAACGGCGTCTCCGAGCTGATCACCATGGTGATGCAGGCGCTGCTCGACGAAGGGGACGAGGTGCTGATCCCGGCGCCCGACTACCCCCTGTGGACCGCCATGACCTCGCTCGCCGGCGGCACGCCGGTGCACTACCTCTGCGACGAGGACAACGGCTGGAACCCCGATCTGGAGGACATCCGCTCGCGGATCACCCCGCAGACCAAGGCCATCGTCATCATCAACCCGAACAACCCGACCGGAGCCGTGTACTCCCGCGAGGTGCTCGAGGGGCTGGTGCAGATCGCCCGCGAGAACCAGCTGCTGCTGCTCTCCGACGAGATCTACGACCGCATCCTGTTCGACGATGCGGTGCACATCCCGACGGCGACCCTCGCGCCCGACCTGCTCTGCCTGACGTTCAACGGTCTGTCCAAGACCTACCGCGTGGCCGGATACCGCTCCGGCTGGCTCGTCGTCACCGGGCCGAAGGACCACGCGCGGGGCTTCCTGGAGGGCATCACGCTGCTCGCCTCCACCCGGCTGTGCCCGAACGTGCCGGCGCAGCACGCGATGCAGGCAGCGCTGTCCGGCGTGCAGTCCATCGACGCGCTCATCGCCCCCACCGGCCGCCTGCACGAGCAGCGTGACATCGCCTGGCAGGGGTTGGAGGCGATCCCCGGCGTCAGCTGCGTGAAGCCGCAGGGTGCGCTCTACGCGTTCCCGCGGCTCGATCCGAACGTGCACGAGATCCGCGATGACGCACGCCTGGTCTACGACCTGCTCGTCTCCGAGCACATCCTGCTGGTGCAGGGCACCGGATTCAACTGGGCGACGCCGGACCACCTCCGGATCGTGACGCTGCCGGAGCCCCGGGTCCTCACCGAGGCCGTAGAGCGCCTCGGGAACTTCCTCGCGAGCTACCGGCAGTAGCGGGTTCGCGGACGCCGGTCTCGCGCGGGCTCAGACCCGCGGCGAGCCGGCGGACCGCGGCGACCAGCGGGGAGCGCGGCAGCACGTCCGCAATCGGGCGCGCGTGCAGAAGCGCGGCATCCGCGGCACGCTGGTCGTGCGGGAGGAACTGCACGTCGTCGATGCCTGCGAACCGGTCGAGTGTCCGGCGGATCTGCCCGCGGGCGTCGATGCCGAGCGGGCCGGGGCGCACGGAGTTCGCCACCACCGTGATCGGTGTCGGCCCGACCAGGTGCCGCAGCTCGGCGTACCCCCGCACGAATCGGCTGACCCCGACCGGGTCGGCGGACGTCAGCGCGATCACGGCATCCGCCTCGCGCAGCGCTGTCGCGGTCGCGGCATGTCGCGACGGGGCAGCGAGGTCGTAGTCGTCGTCCTCCTCCTCGAAGGAGGCGGACACGTCGACCACGATCTCCTCTGCCCAGGCGCGGCAGGCGGTCAGTGCGCCGCGCATGCGGGCCGCACCCAGCTCCGGCCAGCGCGAGGGGCGGTTGAGACCGCCGAGGACGTCGACGGGCCCCGCAGAGGTCTCCAGCGACACCGCGAGCCGGGACAGCTCGGCCGAGTCCAGGCTGCCCAGCTCCGCGCGGCGGCACGCGGCGGCCAGGCCGGGCGCCTCGTCGCCCAGCCCGAGCAGCAGCGCGATCGACGGGGCCGTGGTGTCGGCGTCGAGCAGGGCGGTGCGGCGCCCCGTCCGCGCGAGCTCGACGGCGAGCTGGATCGCCAGCGTCGTCCGCCCCGGCGCGCCGTGCGGACCCCAGACGGCGATCAGACGGGACGGGGCGGCGTCTGCGGCCTCCGTTCCCGCTGTCGGGCGGTCGGCGGCGAGGGCGTCCGCGATGCGCCAGCCCGGGGTGTCGTCCGGTAGTGAGGGCGCGAGCCCGAGCTTGGCCAGCAGGCGCTCCTCGCCGTCGCCGAACGGGACGATCCGCACAGCGGCGCGGTCGCACGCCGTCACGAGTTCGCGGGTGATCCAGCGACGCGACGGCGTGATGACGAGCGCGTCGGCCGCCTGCAGATCTGCGGGATCGATCGCATCAGGGGCGCAGACGGCGAGGACCGTGACCTCCTCGAGGTCGAGTTCGGCCGCCAGCGCCCCGCCGCGCTCCTCGTCGGCGAGGGCGACGACGACGGCGGTCATTCGGCCGGTCCTGCCGGGATGACGGACACGGCAGCGCCGCCGGTGATCGCGGACAGCACGTCCGCGACATCCGTCCGGTCGATGACGACCTCGACGTCGGTGCGTGCGTCGTTGAGCATGCCCTCCGGCTCTGCCACCGAGGACACGACGGCGTCGGCCACGAGGATCCGCGGGGCGCCGAAGGAGCGACCGTCCTCGCTGGGAGGTGCCTGCCAGAGTTCCACGGTGCTCCCGGCCCGCACGTCGTCGGGCACGGCGCCGGTGCTCGTGATCACGATCGTCGTGGTGCGGCCGGCGTCGGCATCCATCGTGCCGGAGCGGGGCACGAGCTCGCCCTCCGCTATCGTGCGCGCGGCGATCGTGCCCGACTCGAGGTCCTGCGGCGCGAGGTAGTCGTCGGTGAGGGCCCCGAGGCCGACCTCGACCACCTGGAAGTCCGCGGATCCGAGTGGCTCGCCGAGGACGATGGTCCGCGATGCCTGCAGGACCGGCGTGGTCTGCCTCGCCGCGCCGACCAGCAGCCACACGCCGGCGATCGAGGCGATCACCAGGGCGATGCCGATGAGGAACCGCATGTCGCCGAAGAACGGGCGACGGGTGCGGGAGTGCGTCGTCATGAGGACATCGTCACAGATCCCGGGAGAAGGCTCCGAAAGTTATCCACAGGCGCGTAGGGACTGTCCTCCCGGGTGCCGTTCGCGCCACAATGGAGCAATGCCCGAACTCCCCCCGTCCGCCCCGCGCTACCTGACGCCCGGTCAGGTCGCCGAACTCCTCGCCGTCCCGGTCGAGGAGGTCGTCGCGCTCGTCCACGAGGGGCGGCTGCGCGGTGCGCAGCTCGGATCCCCGGCGCGCTGGAGGGTCGAAGAGGCCAGCGTGAACGACTACCTCGAGGACCAGACCGAGATCGCGCGACGCGCGGCGCTCTGGCACCAGTCCGAGAACGCCAGCTTCCCCGAGGTCTGGGGGCCGGCACCGCGCATCCAGCGCTGATCCGCGGCGTCCCTGCGCCGCGTGCGGTGCTGCGCACGCTCCGTGTGCCGCTCAGGGCAGCCGGGCACCCGGCTGCTCGACGCGCACCCAGCGCAGCGACGAGAACGGCACGACGCGGAAGCCCTGGACGGTCGACGTCCGGCGCGGCTCTCCGGCGTCGTGCAGGGCGATGTCGAGGTGATCCGCACCTGCCCTGTCGAGCGTTCCACGCCGCAGGCGCCCGTCATGCAGCGAGAGCGTGACCGGGGCGCGTCGGCGCGCGAGATCCCGCAGCACGAAGCCCAGGTCCATCCGCGCACGCAGCGGAGTGAGTCCGGCTGTCTCGTCCAGGCTGCCGAGAAGGCTGCCGTGGTCGGTGCCGACCTCGGCGACCGCCGGCACCGGCACGATGAGCGGTCGCGGGTCGTCCTGGGCCGTCACCGCGATCCAGTCCGCGCCCATCGTGCGCATCGTGGCGTGCAGCCGGTGGTCGTCACCGAGATCGAGGACGACGACGGATGCCTGGGCGCAGAGCGCGCGCAGCCGGTCGTGCAGGGTGAGCTTCGAGATGCGGAGCCGCTCAGACTCGGCGTCCAGTGCGGCGCGCTCGGCCTCCCACTCCGAGGCGAGCTGTCCTTCGAGGTCGTCGAAGAGGTGATCCCATTCCACACTCCGAGAGTAGGCGAGCGGGGTAGGGGGACTACGGGTTATCCACAGAAGTCGTGTCAGGTGCTTCCCGATCCGCGGCATCCGTGTTCTACTTTCCTGGGGTTCAGCGCTGGGGCGGAGGACACCACGCATCATGGATCGAGGACGATAGATGACCGCGCAGGAGTATTTCGCGCCCCAGCCCACACCGGCCGAGGCCCTGCCCGATCCGGTCCCGCTGCTGCGCGGCCTCGCTCAGGGCGTGCTCGAGGTGCTCGCAGGCGTCAGAGAGGCCGAGCAACTGGCACGGTGGCTCAGCGAGGACGCGTTCCGCAAGCTGCTGGTCCGCTCGAACCTCGCCGCCCGTGCGCGCAGCGCGCGGGGAACGCCTGCGACGCGACCGGTCTTCCGCATCCTCTCCCTGCGGCACTCCTCGCCGGCCGAGTGCGTGCTCGAGGCGACGCTCGTCGTAGAGGGCCCCGGCAGGGCCAGGGCGGTGGCGGTGCGCCTGGAGGGGCTGGACGGGCGCTGGCGCGCGACATCCCTCGCCGTGCTCTGAATCGCGAGGCGCTCCCCCCTATTCTTGGGAGGGTGTCCACGCTCAGTGATCTCGTCCACGCCCAGGGGCTCCTCAGCGACGCCGACGTCGAATGGCTGCACCGGCTCGCCGGCGACGGCCAGCTGCTCGCCGACCTCTCCTCGGCAGACATCGTCATCTGGGTGCAGACCGCCGACGGCTCGTTCATCGCGATAGCGCACTCGCGCCCCAGCGGCGCCGCGACCCTGTTCTACCGCGACATCGTCAGCGAGCGGGTGCGGCCGCAGTGGCGCACCCAGGTGCAGTCGGCGTTCGACACCGGCGAGATCATCGACTCGTCCTCGCCGGACTGGTTCGAGGAGATCCCGACCCGCGTGCGCGCGGTGCCGATCGAACGACGCGGGCAGCAGGGCGTCGTGCTCGGTGTGATCACGCGGCACACGAACCTCGGCGAGGCGCGGATGCCCTCTCGCCAGCAGATCAGCTTCGACGAGTGCGCGAACGACCTGTTCCGCATGATCGCCACGGGGGAGTTCCCCGACCTCGCCGCTCCGACCTCCCCGCGCCGTGGTGCGCCACGCGCCTCGGACGGCCTGATCCGGATCGACGTCGACGGCGTCACGACCTTCGCCAGCCCGAACGCGCTGTCGGCCTTCAACAGGATGGGCTTCGACGACGAGCTCGAGGGGGAGTCCCTCGCCGAGGTCACCACGCGCCTGGTGCCGCCGTCGCGGCAGGTCGACGAGTCCCTGCCCGTCGTGGTCACAGGTCGCGCGCCGTGGCGCACCGACATCGAGGCGCGCGGAGTGACGGTCTCGCTGCGGGCGATCCCGCTCAAGGACCACGGCACGCGGATCGGCGCGATAGTGCTGTGCCGCGACGTCACGGAGCTGCGTCACCAGGAGCAGGAGCTCATCACCAAGGATGCGACGATCCGTGAGATCCACCACCGCGTGAAGAACAACCTGCAGACCGTTGCATCGCTGCTGCGCATCCAGGCGCGCCGGACGCACTCCGAGGACGCCAGGGACGCGCTGACCCAGGCCATGCGCCGGGTGGAGTCGATCGCGGTCGTGCACGACACGCTCGCCAGCGGCCTGTCCCAGACCGTGGACTTCGACGAGGTGTTCGCGCGCGTGCTGAAGCTGGTCGCCGAGGTCGCGGCGGCACCGAACACCCGGGCACGCACGCAGCACACCGGGCGGTTCGGCGTGCTGCCCAGCGAGTACGCGACGCCGCTGGCGCTCGCACTCACCGAGGTGGTCACCAACGCCGTCGAGCACGGTCTCGCCGGTCAGGAGGGCGTGGTGACGATCGAGGCGCACCGCACCACCGAGAACCTGCGCGTCATCGTGCGCGACACCGGACACGGACTGCCGGAGGGCCGGGTCGGTCAGGGACTCGGCACCCAGATCGTGCGCACGCTCATCCAGGGCGAACTGGGTGGCACGATCGAGTGGAAGGGCGTGGACGGCGAAGGCACCGAGGTGACCATCGACGTCCCGCTGCGCTGGATCAAGGCCTGATCGGCAGGACGCACACGAAGACGCCGCCGCCCGGGATCCGGGCCGGCGGCGTCGTGCTTCTGGGGGCCGGACTCAGCCGGCGCGGCGCGCGCGGGCGGCGCGGCGCTTCAGAGCGCGGCGCTCGTCCTCGGAGAGGCCACCCCACACGCCCGAGTCCTGTCCGGTCTCGAGGGCGTACTGCAGGCAGATCTCGGTGACGGTGCAGGTGGCGCAGACGGCCTTCGCCTTCTCGATCTGGTCGACGGCGGGACCGGTGTTCCCGACGGGGAAGAACAGCTCGGGGTCGACGGTCAGGCAGGCGGCTTTGTCGCGCCAATCCATGGGGGCTCCTCGGTATGGGATCTGGTTCGAGCACGCGGTTTGCGACACTCGATGCGGGCGGCGGTTCGGGGGTCCGCTACCCTGGTGAGATGCGAGCGAATGCTCGCCCCACGCCGCTGTGGGAGCACATGGCTTTGTCTATTCTGTTACATGGAAACCGTGAAATCAAGGGTTTTCTGACATCCGATTCCTCAGGAGTGCTCGTGCGCGCATCCCGTCCCGCCGTCCTCGCCGCGATCCTGCTGGTCGCGGAGGGGCTCGCCCTCGGCATCGTCTCGATCATCGAGCTCGTCCAGCTCGGTGCGGGAAACGTCGCCTCGACCCCCGCCGGCATCGGCCTGATCGTACTCACGCTGCTGGTCGCGGCGGGTCTGGTGCTGTTCGCGGTCGGCGTGGTGCGCGGCGTCTCGTGGGCCCGTTCCGGCGCGGTCGTGTTCCAGGTGCTGGCGATCGCGCTGGCGCTGTCCTCGCTCACGCTGAG
Source organism: Microbacterium sp. MAH-37 (assembly GCF_009758255.1). GTDB lineage: Bacteria > Actinomycetota > Actinomycetes > Actinomycetales > Microbacteriaceae > Microbacterium. Next base: position 87,844 of record NZ_WSEN01000006.1, on the reverse strand, counting down.
GCCCATCCCGTGGCCCTTCACCGTCGCCGTGGGCATCCCGGGGGCGGTGTGCCTCGTCCTGCTGATCCTCGCGTCGCGCAACGGCGGACCGGGGGACCCGCGGCTGCAGGGCCGGGGCTGATCAGGCGTCGATGCCGAGCGTCTTGCGAAGCCGAGCGACGTGGCCGGTGGCCTTCACGTTGTACTGTGCGAGCGAGATGACGCCGTCCTCGTCCAGGACGAAGGTCGAGCGGATGACGCCCTCGACGACCTTGCCGTAGTTCATCTTCTCGCCCCAGGTGCCGTAGGCGGCATGCACGGTGTGGTCCGGGTCGCTGAGCAGCTCGAAGGTGAGCCCGTCGCGCTCCTGGAACTTCTTCAGTTTCGCCGGCTCGTCGCGGGAGACGCCGACGACGGTGTAGCCGGCGCCCTGCAGCGACGAGATGCTGTCTCGGAAGTCGCATGCCTGCGTGGTGCAGCCCGGGGTCATCGCGGCGGGGTAGAAGTACAGCACGACCTTCCGGCCGCGCAGATCCGCCAGGGAGACGGTCTTCCCGTCCTGGTCGAGCAGGGAGAAGTCGGGGGCCAGGGTGCCCGGCTCGAGGCGCGTCGCAGTCATGTTCCCAGCCTATCGGCGGCGGCCGCGGGAGGGCCGGCCGGTCAGCCGAAGGTCAGCAGCAGCCTCTGCAGCGAGTCCAGGCGCGCCCGTCCCGCCTCGCCCAGTTGCCCAGATGCCGCGGCCTCGTTCAGCGCGCAGTCCGGTGCATCCGGCAGGTGGGTGCACCCGCGGGGGCAGTCCTCGGCGATGGCCGCGAGCTCGGTGAAGGCGGCGAGGATGTTGACCGGATCGACGTGGCCAAGGCCGAAGGAGCGCACGCCGGGGGTGTCGATGACCCAGCCGCGTCCGCCTTCGCCCTGATAGCGCAGCGACACGGTGGACGACGAGGTGTGCCGGCCGCGGCCGGTGACCTCGTTGACGTGGCCGGTGGCCCGCCCGGCTGTGGGGACCAGCGCGTTGACGAGCGTGGACTTGCCGACTCCTGAGTGCCCGACGAAGACCGTGGAGTGCCCCACGAGGGCCGCCCCGATCTCCTCGACCGGCATCTGCCCGCGTGCGCTGGTGAACACGCGCAGGTCGTCCAGCCCGTCGAAGTGCGCCAGGAACGGCGCCGGATCCGCGAGGTCGGTCTTCGTCACGACCAGGAGGGGGCGAATGCCGGCATCCAGTGCTGCCACGAGATAGCGATCGACCAGGCGCTCGCGGGGCTCGGGATCGGCGGACGCGACCACGACCAGCATCTGGTCGGCGTTCGCGACGATGACGCGCTCGACCTGGTCGGTGTCGTCCGCACTGCGGCGCAGCAGCGAGGTGCGCTCCTCGATACCGACGATGCGGCCGAGCGTGCCCTCCTCGCCCGAACGGTCGCCCACGACGCGGGCGCGGTCGCCGGTGACGATCGGCTTCTTCCGCAGCTCTCTGGCGCGCGCGGCGGTGATCAGGTGCTCGTCATCGGTGTCCTCGTCGACCAGCACGCTGTACCGGCCGCGGTCGACGCCGAGCACGCGGCCGATCGAGGCGTCCTCGTGAGCGGGGCGGCGCTTGGTGCGAGGCCGGTTCGCCTTCGGATTCGGGCGCACCCGGACGTCGGACTCGTCGAATTCGTCAAACTCGTCCTCGTCGTCGTCAGCGCCCAGCCAGCTCACGCGTCTGCGCCCTCCCGCGCGCCGGTGCCCTCGTGCATCCGCTCCCAGAGCTGCGTGAACTCGGGCAGGGTCTTGGCGGTGGTGCCGATCTCGTCGATCTCGACCCCGGGGACCCGCAGCCCGATCAGCGCGCCGGTGGTCGCCATACGGTGATCGTGGTGGGCGGGCCACTCGCCGCCGTGCAGTGGTACCGGCGTGATGCGCATGCCGTCCGGCAGCTCCTCGATGTCGCCGCCGAGGGCGCGCAGGTTGCCGACGAGCGCCGCGATGCGATCGGTCTCGTGGCCGCGGATGTGGGCGACGCCGCGGATCGTGGTGGGACCGTCGGCGAAGGCTGCGATCCCCACGATCGTCGGTGTCAGCTCACTGGCCGCCGACAGATCGAGATCGAGACCGCGGATGCCCTCTCCGGCGCGGACGCTGAGCACGCCGGAGTGACGCACCACGTGGGCGCCCATCGCGCGCAGGATGTCGGGCAGCAGTGCGCCCGGTTGGGTGGAGTGCAGCGGCCAGCCGGTGACGGACACCTCGCCGCCGGTCACGAGCGCCGCGGCGAGGAACGGCGCCGCGTTGGACAGATCGGGCTCGATCGCGATCTGCTTCGCGCGTGGCACGCCCGCCTCGACAAGCCACTCGCCGGCGGCGGGCCGTTCGATGCGGATGCCGCGGGTGCTGAGCGCCTCGATGGTCATGTCGATGTGCGGCAGGCTCGGCAGGTGCTCCCCGATGTGCACCAGGTGCAGCCCGACGTCGAATCTCGGAGCGGCCAGGAGCAGCCCGGAGACGAACTGACTGGACTCCGAGGCGTCGATCTCGACCCTGCCACCGCGGATGTGCCCGTGGCCGCGGACGGTGAACGGCAGCGACCAGGTGCCCTCGTCGTCGACGTCCACGCCCAGGTCGCGGAGCGCGTGGATCATGGCGCCCATCGGGCGGTGCAGGGCGTTCTCGTCCGCGGTGAGCGGCACGTCAGCCGTGGCGAGGCCGGCCAGCGGAGCGATGAAGCGCATCACCGTGCCGGCCTGCCCGCAGTCGATCTCGTTCCCCCCGGACAGTGGCGCGGGGGTCACCTCGAGGTCGGGGCCGAACTCGCCGTCGCCCTCGACCTCCTCGATGCCGACGCCGAGTGCGCGCAGAGCCTCGACCATGCGGCGGGAGTCGTCGGAGTGCAGCGGACGCAGCAGCCGGCCGGGGCCGTCGGCGATCGCGGCGATGATCAGCTCGCGGTTCGTCAGCGACTTGGAGCCGGGGATCGTCAGGGTCGCGACGACCGGCCCGTCGGCCACGGGCGCGGAATACCGGCCCTTCGCGGGAGAGGTGGAATACCTTGCAGCGCTCATCGGTTCCAACCTTAGTGAACGGCCCGTACGTGAACCGAGAGGAGGGGCGGCATGCTCGCCACTCTGGAGCGCGATGACATCGCCATCGTGGACCCTTGGGCCACCGGCCTAGACTGGCCGGTGATGGATGACACCTCTTCTGACGACGCTGCCGCGCGCGACCCTCGACGCGATTTCGAGGAGCAGGCGATCCCGTACATGGATCAGCTGTATGCCGCTGCCATGCGCATGACGCGCAACCCGGCGGACGCCGCCGATCTCGTGCAGGAGACCTTCGTGAAGGCGTACGGCTCGTGGGCGACGTTCTCGCAGGGCACCAACCTGAAGGCGTGGCTGTACCGGATCCTGACGAACACGTACATCAACATCTACCGCAAGAAGCAGCGCGAGCCTTTCCAGGGCACGATCGACGAGCTCGAGGACTGGCAGCTCGGCGGCGCGGAGTCCACGACGGCGTCCCGCAGTCGCTCGGCCGAGGCCGAGGCGATCGACCGGATGCCGGCATCCGTTGTCAAGGATGCGCTGCAGCAGGTGCCGGAGGACTTCCGCCTCGCCGTGTACCTGGCCGATGTCGAGGGATTCTCCTACCAGGAGATCGCCGACATCATGAAGACGCCCATCGGCACCGTGATGAGTCGCCTGCACCGTGGCAGGCGCATGCTGCGGGAGCTGCTGGCTGACTATGCCGCCGAGCGAGGAATCGCGGCGGCCGGAACAAGGAGCACGAAATGACGGACTGCGGCTGTGAGAAGGCGCGTCGCGACCTGGAGGAGTACCTGCGCTCGGAGGTCTGCAAGACGTCCGAGGGCGAGATCCGCGAGCACCTGGACAACTGCCCGTCCTGCCAGGACGAGGCACTCGTGGCCAAGACCCTGACCGAGGTCGTCGCGCGCGCCTGCAAGGAGGCGGCTCCCGAGGAGCTGCGCGACCAGGTCCTCGCACGGCTGCGCACCGCCGCGGCGCACTGACTTCCGTCGGCGCCCCTGGATAGGGTGGGCGGGTGAACCTCATCGACGCCCGCTCCGTGGCCACTGATCCCCAGTCCACCGCACGTCTGCGTGACGACGGTCTCGAGTACCGCGTCGTCGACATGGCGGATGCCGTCCCGGCAGGCGCGTTCGCACGGGCCGACGCCCGCGGCTTCCTCGACGCCGATCCGGGCGAGGAGCAGATCGGGCGGATGCGGGAGGGGTGGGAGGACCGCCGGAACATCGGCGTCTACGAGCCCGGCGCCGCACCGGAGGAGTTCCCCGTCGCCACGGTGAACTCCTGGGTGACACCGCTGAGCGTTCCCGGCGGTGAGGTCCCGATGTGGGCGATCAGCTCCGTCACCGTCGCCGCCACGCACCGCCGTCGCGGCATCGCCAGGAACCTGCTGGAGGGCGAACTCCGCTCCGCGGCATCCGCCGGCGTACCGATCGCCGGGCTGACGGTGTCGGAGGCGACGATCTACTCGCGGTACGGGTTCGCGCCGGCGATCCCGGTCGCGCGCGTGGCGATCGACACCCGCAGGGCCGGATGGATCGGGGGTGCGACGGAGGGCCGGCTGGAGTACATCGACCGGGAGACCACCGCCGCCGAGCTGGGGAGCGTGTTCGAGCGGTCCCGCATCCGGCGGACGGGGCAGATCCCGGGCTGGAAGCTGCGCTGGCTGCGCAAGGCCGGACTCGCCGCCGACGACGCGAAGGGCTCCGGCGTGCGCGGAGTGCGCTACCTCGACGCCGACGGCGAAACCAGGGGAGTGCTCGCGTACTCGCTGAAGGAGCAATCAGGGACCTTCCGATTCACGCTGGCCATCAACCATCTCGTGACCGAGACCGACGAGGCGCTGCGCGCGCTGTGGAGCTTCGCCGTCCATCATGACCTCGTGACCGGGATCGAGGGCGATCTGCGTCCTGTCGACGACCCGATCCTGCACCTGGTGGCCGACCAGCGGGCCGTCGAGTTCACCGTGCACGACCACGGCTGGCTGCGCGTCCTCGACGTCCCCGCCGCACTCACGGCGCGCACCTATCGTGCGCCGCTCGACATCGTGCTGCGCGTGGACGACGCGCTGGGCTTCGCCGACGGTACGTGGCGGCTTCGCATCGGCGCGTCCGGCGAGGTGACGGCCGATGCGACGGATGCTGCCGCTGACGTCACGATGACCGTGGTGGAGCTCTCCGCGATCTACGCCGGGGGAGTGCGCGCGACCCAGCTCGCCGCTGCGGGCCGCATCCGCGGAGACCTCGACGAGGTCGCCTCCCTCGACGACGCGTTCCGCACGGCCGAGGCGCCGACTCTGGGCATCTGGTACTGATCCGAGGGCCGACCGACGGAGTGATCCGGCCGCTCTGCGGAGCAATCCGGACAATCCTCGTCCGCGGGCTGCCGAGCGAGTCCCGAGGTCGGATCCCGGCGCTAGCGTGAGCGGGTGAGCATCCGGGAACCCGCGCCGATCGCGACGCATCCTGCAGAACTCGTCGGCGGTCGTCTCGGCCTGCTGCCGGGGATCGCGCTGTACCTCGCCTCCGTGCTCGGCACCGGCCTGCTCGTGCTGCCCGGCCTTGCCGCGCAGACAGCGGGGCCGGCGAGCATCCTGTCGGTCGCGGCGGTGACGCTGCTCGCGATCCCGCTCGCGGGAGCCTTCGCCGCGCTGGCCGCACGTCATCCCGACCCCGGCGGTGTCGCGGCCTACGCCCGCCGCACGCTCGGTCCCACCGCGGCCAGAGCGGCCGGCTACTGGTTCATGTTCGGCGTCGCCGCCGGCGGATGCGTCGTCGCACTGCTCGGGGCCCGGTACGTCGCCGCCGTCCTCGGCATCGACGAGACGGCCGTCCCCGTGATCGCCCTCGCGTTCCTCGCCGTCCCGTTCATCGCGAACCTCTTCGGCGTGCGGATCGCGGGTTGGGCGCAGCTCGCCCTGACGGCGCTGCTCATGGCGGTCGTGATCACCGTGATCGCCGTGGCTGCGCCGGCGGTGGAGCCGGGGAACTTCCGGCCGTTCCTGCCGCACGGCTGGGGCGGGGTGGGCACGGCGATCGTGATGTACGTGTGGGCGTTCGCCGGCTGGGAGGTCGGCACCCACATCTCCGGTGAGTTCCGCCGGCCGCGCAGCACCATCCCGATCGCCACTGCCGTGACTCTGGTGCTCTCCGGGGCCGGTTACCTGGTGCTTCAGATCGTCACAGTGGGAACGCTCGGCGGCCGAGCCGGGGAGGGCGACGTGGTGCTCCTCGACCTCGCCCGTGTCGGCGACCTGCCGGGTGCGCCGATGCTGATCGGAGCGGCGGCGGGCATCGTCGCCCTGGGCGTGATGAACGTGTATCTCGCCGCGTTCGCGAAGCTCGGCGCCTCTCTGGCATCCGCCGGCGACCTGCCCGGCTGGTTCGCGAAGGGAGTCGAGAACGGGCAGGTCCCGCGCCGCGCTCTGCTGCTCACCGGCGGCGTCGTCATGCTGTACTTCTGCGCCGCGCTGGTCGCAGGGGGAGAGCTGCAGCCGTTCATCCTGATCCACACTGCGAGCATGGTCGCGATCTACGTGATCGGGATGATCTCGGCCGTCCGGCTGCTCCCGCGGGGCACAGCGGGGCATCGATTCGCCGTGGTCGCTGTGGTGCTCACGATCCTGCTGCTGCCGCTGGCGGGCATCGCGCTGGTGATGCCGCTGCTGCTCGCGGCCGCCGCCCTCGTCGTCACGCTCGTGCGCAGACGACGCAGCGCCTGAGACGACGGATGCCGCCCCTCCCGAGGAGGGGCGGCATCCGTCGTCTCGACAGGCGGATCAGCTCACGGTGAGCGCCGCCTTCAGCAGTTCGGCCTGCTCGACGGCGTGCACCTTCGAGGAGCCGGTCGCCGGCGACGCGGAAGCCGGACGGCTCACCGCACGGAACTGACGCGGACCGGGGACCTCGGCGAACGCGAGGGCCAGGAACGGCCAGGCGCCCTGGTTCTCCGGCTCCTCCTGTACCCACACCAGCTCGGCGTTCGGATAGCTGTCGGTGATCGCCTTGAGCTCGTCGATCGGGGTCGGGTACAGCTGCTCGAGCCGGACCAGTGCGACCTCGGGGTTCGGGTTCTTGTCGAGCTCGGTGCGCAGATCCCAGTGCACCTTGCCCGAGTGCACCAGCACGCGCTTGACCGCGGCACGATCGAGCTGACGCGCGTCGTCGATCACCGGCTCGAAGCGGCCCTGGGTGAAGTCCTCCACCGCGCTGGTCGCGCCGCGCAGGCGCAGCATGGCCTTCGGCGTGAAGACGATCAGCGGCTTGCGGGGACGGGCGTAGGCCTGACGGCGCAGCAGGTGGAAGTACGACGCGGGTGTCGAGGGGCGCGCCACGATCATGTTCTCCTGTGCGCACAGCTGCAGGAAGCGCTCCATGCGTGCCGAGGAGTGGTCGGGTCCCTGACCCTCGTAGCCGTGCGGCAGCAGCAGGGTCACGCTCGACTGCTGACCCCACTTCTGCTCCGCCGCCGAGATGTACTCGTCGATGACGGACTGCGCGCCGTTGACGAAGTCGCCGAACTGCGCCTCCCAGAGCACGAGCGCCTGGGTGTCCTCGACCGAGTAGCCGTATTCGAAGCCGAGCGCGGCGTACTCGCTGAGCAGCGAGTCGTACACGAAGAAGCGGCCCTGGCTGTCGGACAGGTTCGTCAGCGGCAGCCACTCCTGGCCGTTCTTGCGGTCGTGCAGCACGGCGTGGCGCTGCACGAACGTGCCGCGACGCGAGTCCTGACCGGCCAGGCGCACCGGGGTGCCCTCGAGCAGCAGCGAGCCGAACGCGAGCAGCTCGCCGAAGCCCCAGTCGATGGAGCCGGAGCGGCTCATCTCGACGCGCTTGTCGAGCGCCTGCTGCAGCTTCGGGTGCACGGTGAAGCCCTCGGGCTTGTTCGCGTGCGCGTCGCCGATCAGGCGGATGATCTCGTCGGAGACTCCGGTGACCTCGGGGGCGCCGACCCGGTCGTCGACCGGAGTGAGCTCCGGTGCGATCGGCGTGGCGCCGGTCTCGGCGGCGTGCGTCTCGGCGAACGCGATCTCCAGGCGGTTCTGGAAGTCGGCCTTCGCCTCGTCGTACTCCTCCTCGGTGATGTCGCCTCGTCCGACCAGGGCCTCGGTGTACAGCTTGCGCACAGAGCGCTTGGCCTGGATGAGGTCGGTCATCAGCGGCTGGGTCATCGACGGGTCGTCGCCCTCGTTGTGACCGCGACGGCGGTAGCAGACCAGGTCGACCACGACGTCTCGGTGGAACCGCTCGCGGTACTCGAACGCCAGCTGCGCGACGTGGATGACGGCCTCGGGGTCGTCGCCGTTCACGTGGAAGATCGGCGCCTGGATGGTCTTGGCGACGTCCGTCGCGTAGACCGAGGTGCGCGAGTCGTTCGGCAGGGTGGTGAACCCGACCTGGTTGTTGACCACGACGTGCACGGTGCCGCCGGTGCGGTAGCCGCGCAGCTGCGACATCTGCAGGGTCTCCACGACCACGCCCTGGCCGGCGAACGCGGCATCGCCGTGCACGAGGATCGGCAGCCAGGCGAAGGTGCCGATCGGCTTGCGGTCCTGCTTGGCGCGCACGATGCCCTCGAGCACGCCGTCGACGGTCTCCAGGTGCGACGGGTTGGCGGCCAGGTAGACCGGCAGCTCCTCGCCGTCCTCGGAGACGAAGGTGCCCTCGGTGCCGAGGTGGTACTTCACGTCGCCGGAGCCTCGCTGGTTGCCCGGGGTGAGCGACCCCTCGAACTCGCGGAACACCTGGCCGTAGGTCTTGCCGGCGATGTTGGTGAGCACGTTCAGTCGACCACGGTGGGCCATGCCGATCGCGGCGCCGTCGAGACCGGCGGCTGCCGCGCCCTGCAGGATCTCGTCCAGCAGCGGGATGAGCGACTCGGCACCCTCCAGCGAGAACCGCTTCTGACCGACGAACTTCGTCTGCAGGAAGGTCTCGAACGCCTCACCCTCGTTCAGCTTGCGGAGCACCCGGAGCTGCTCGTCGTGGCCGGGCTTGACGTACTTGACCTCGAGCTTCTCCTGGAACCAGCGGCGCTGCTCCGGATCCTGGATGTGCATGTACTCGATGCCGACCGTGCGGCAGTACGAGTCGCGCAGCACGCCGAGGATGTCGCGCAGCTTCATCTGCCGCTTGCCGCCGAAGCCGCCTGTGATGAACTCGCGGTCCAGATCCCAGAACGTCAGACCGTGGTTCTCGATCTCGAGATCGGGGTGCGTGCGCTGCACGTACTCCAGCGGGTCGATGTCGGCCATGAGGTGGCCGCGCACGCGGAACGAGTTGATGAGCTCCTGCACGCGGGACTGCTTGTCGACGCGCTCGGCGAGGTCGATCGCGATGTCGGAGTTCCAGCGGATCGGTGCGTACGGGATGCGCAGCGCGGCGAAGATGTCGTCGTAGAAGCCGCGCTGGCCGATGAGCAGCTCGTGCACCTTCTTCAGGAACTCGCCGGAGCCCGCACCCTGGATGACGCGGTGGTCGTAGGTGCTGGTCAGCGTGATGGTCTTGCCGATGCCGAGCTCGGCCAGTGTCTTCTCGCTGGACCCCTGGAACTCGGCCGGGTACTCGAGGGCGCCGGCGCCGATGATGCAGCCCTGGCCCTTCATCAGACGCGGCACCGAGTGCACGGTGCCGATGCCGCCGGGGTTGGTCAGCGAGACGGTCGTGCCGGCGAAGTCGGCCGCGGTGAGCTTGTTGCCTCGGGCACGTGAGATGAGGTCCTCGTAGGCGGAGAGGTACTCGTGGAAGCTCATCGTGTCCGCGCGCTTGATGCTCGGCACGAGCAGAGCGCGGGTGCCGTCCGGCTTCGGGACGTCGATCGCGATGCCGAGGTTGACGTGCGCAGGCGCCACGACAGACGGCTTGCCGTCGACCTCGGCGTAGAACACGTTCTGGCTGGGGAACTCCTTGAGCGTCTGGATGAGCGCCCAGCCGATCAGGTGAGTGAAGCTGATCTTGCCGCCGCGGGTGCGGGCCATGTGGTTGTTGACGACGATGCGGTTGTCGATCATCAGCTTGGCCGGGACGGTGCGCACGCTGGTCGCGGTCGGGACCGTGAGCGACTGGTCCATGTTCGCGGCGAGGGTCTTCGGCATGCCGCGCAGCGGTGTGACCTTGTCCTCGTCGACGGCCGGCGCGTCCTCCGCGGCCTTCGCCTGCGGCTTGGGCGCCTGTGCGGGCACCGGAGCCTGCCTGGCCGGCTTCGCCGTGGTGCGCGCCACGGGCTGCGAGCCGATGACGGGGATGGGCGCTGTCACCGGAGCCGTCGTGGTCGGCACGGGCGCCGCGGCCGCGGCATCCGGCTGGTAGTTCTCCAGGATCGGCCACCACTCCTTGTCGACGGAGTTGCGATCCTTCTTGAACTGCTCATAGAGCTCGTCCACGAGCCAGGAATTGGCTCCGAACCCCCCGTCGCCGCCGACGCCGGTCACCTGGTTCGCCACGCTTGATCGCCCTCTTTCATCGCTGAATGTCTGATGCGCGGATCAGGGCAGACCCGCACACGTTACGGGGTTCAAGCCTAATGCCATTCCCTGCATGAGCGCATGATGCCGGACCTCCGCCACGCCGCCTCAGCCGGTACCGTGGAACCCATGGAGTTTGCAGGCGAACGGCCCATGGTCGACCTCACGTATTCGGACGTGTTCCTGGTGCCGCGGCGATCGGACATCACCAGCCGGCTGCAGGTCGATCTGGCACCTGCGGACGGCACCCCGGCGACCATCCCGCTGGTGGCCTCGAACATGAACTCGGTGACCGGTCCGCGGCTGGCTGCGGCTCTCGCCAGGCGCGGCGGCCTGGGCGTGCTGCCTCAGGACCTGCCGCTGCAGGAGCTCGACGCTGCGATTCGCTGGGTCAAGCGCCAGCCGGTGCGCTGGGACACCCCGCTGGTGCTGCCGCCGTCGGCGACCGTCGCCGATGCGCTGCGACTGCTTCCGCCGACCGAGGGGCACGGCATCGTCGTCGCCCCGCCGTCGGGGGATGATCGTCTGCAGATCGAGCAGATCTCCGGCATCCTTCCGGCGACGCGGCTCGCGACTGCGCTGCCTGATGCCGCGCTCGGCGACCTGGTGCATGCGCACGCTCCGGCGATCGACGCCGAGACCGTGGGCGAGGGGCGCGCGGCCTTCGACGCCGTGGACGCGCTGGACGCCGAGATGGCGCTCGTGATCGACCACGGACACCTGGTGGGCACGCTCAGCCGCCGCACCGCGCTGCGCTCGAACCTGTACCGCCCGGCCGTCGACGGCTCGGGCCGCCTCGCCGTCGCCGCCGCTGTCGGCATCAACGGCGACGTCGCCGAGAAGGCCAGGGCGCTCGCCGCCGCCGGCGTCGACGTGCTGGTGGTCGACACCGCGCACGGGCACCAGGAGGGGATGCTGCGCGCGCTCTCCGTGGTGGCTGGTCTGGGCCTCGACATCCCGATCGTCGCGGGCAACATCGTGACCGCGGACGGGGTCTCGGATCTCGTGTCGGCCGGTGCCTCGATCCTCAAGGTGGGCGTCGGGCCCGGTGCGATGTGCACCACCCGCATGATGACCGCGGTCGGTCGCCCGCAGTTCTCCGCTGTGCTCGAGACCGCAGAGGCGGCCCGCCAGGTCGGTGCGCACGTCTGGGCCGACGGGGGAGTGCGCTACCCGCGTGACGTCGCGCTCGCGCTCGCCGCCGGTGCGGCATCCGTCATGGTCGGCTCCTGGTTCGCCGGCACGATCGAGGCGCCGGGCGAGCTGCAGCACGACGCCGAGGGGCGCGTGTTCAAGGAGTCCTGGGGCATGGCCTCGACGAAGGCAGTGCAGGCCAGGTTCGGCCGCCTCGACTCCTATGAACGGGCGCGCAAGGAGCTGTTCGCCGAGGGCATCTCCTCGTCGAGGATCTACCTCGACCCGCTGCGCCCCGGCATCGAGGACCTGCTCGACATGATCACCTCCGGCATCCGCTCGTCGTTCACCTACGCCGGCGCCGCCACCGTGCCCGAGTTCCACGAGCGCGCGCTGGTCGGTCTGCAGTCGGCCGCCGGCTACGAGGAGGGCAAGGCGCTTCCGGTCAGCTGGTGAGCGGCGGGGGCGTTCCGCGTTCGCGCTGCTGGTCTGCGCTCACGCTACTGATCCCTGCGTCCGAATCGGTTCGCGCTGCTGTTCCGCGCTCGCGCGGCGCGTATTCGCGTAGCGCGAGCAGAAGAGTGCCGCGCGGACGCGGTCGGGCGCCGGGTTCGTTCATTCGCGCCGCTGCTTCCCGTTCGCGCTGCTGGTCTGCGCTCGCGCTACTGATCCTTACGTCCGAATCGGTTCGCGCTGCTGTTCCGCGCTCGCGCGGCGCGTATTCGCGTAGCGCGAGCCGAAGAGTGCCGCGCGGACGAACACGGATTCTGCGCCGATGGCGGGGTCGCCTCTGCGGAAGACCGCTCCTCCCCAAGCGCGGATGTCCGACGAGTTCTCCGCAGCGAGGGGCATGTGGCGGAGAGAACGGATGCTGCTCATGACAGCCTTCCGGAATGACTCAGCAGACCGCGCCCGAGATCGACATCCGCCGACGCCGTGACCGTGGCGGCGTCGGCGTGACGGACCGCAGACTACGGACGCTCGTCAGACGGGGTGACGTGCACAGGGTGGTCGCCGGCAGCTTCGTGCCCGGCGGCGCGTGGAAGAAGCTCACCCCGCTGCAGCGACATCTCGTGACGGTCGCCGAGGTCGCGGAGCATGCGCGCTCGCCTCAGGTGTACATGGGTTCGGCGGCCGCCGCCGTGTGGGGCATAGATCGAGTCGAGGCATGGCCGAGAGGCGTCGCCGTCCGCGTCGCTCGCGCCACCGGCGGTCGGTCGACCGGGAACGTCATTCGTCGGGCGCTCGGCTTCGACGGAGTGGAACTCGTCGAATGGCGCGGTCATCTGGTGACCTCGCCCGCGCAGACGGCGATCGACCTCGCGGCCGATGCCGGCTTCATGGCCGGCGTCGTCGCGATGGATCAGGCTCTGTGGGCTCGTCGCGAGAACGGACCGCTCACGACCGCCGATGAGATCCTGACGCTCGTCGACCAGCAGACGAGGCGAGGGCTCGGACGGGCACGCGCGGCGCTCGAGTTCAGCACGCCTCTCGCCGACTCCGTGCGCGAATCCGAGGCCCGCGTGCTGATCGACCGGCTCGGTTTCCCCGCGCCCGTCCTCCAGAAGGAGTTCCGCCTCGACAAGGGCGGGTGCGCGCGGTCGGACTTCTACTGGGAGGACTTCGACCACGTCGGCGAGTTCGACGGGACGGGCAAGTACTTCGACCCCGACCTCCTCCAGGGACGGACACCGGAGCAGGCACTGCTGGACGAGAAGGACCGCGGCGACCAGCTGCGTCGGCGTGTGAAGGGCATGTCACGCTGGCGCACGGATGCCCATCGAGACCCTCAGCAGCTCTACGACATCCTGACCGGCGACGGACTGCCCTCACGGCTCCCGCGCCCGCTGGGGCGGGCGGCGCCGCAACCGCGGAACAGCCGGTAGCGGCATCCGTCTGCGGGTGCGTGGGGGCTTGCGCGGTCTTTCTCGGCACGCGCGGCGTGAAAACGCGCAGCGCGTGCAAGAGGGAGCCGCGGGAACAGGAACGGAAGCAGGGAACTGCCGCGCAAGCAGGGAACTGCCGCGCAGGCAGGGAACTGCCGCGCAAGCAGGGAACTGCCGCGCAGCGAAGGAAGCGCAGCGCGGACAGAACGCGGACAGCAGCGAATGCGAAGAACTGCCGCGTGCACGAGGATCTGCAGCGCGCACCGAAGAACACGGACGCAGCAGGCGGGAGCACAGCGCGATTATGTAGAATCGAGCGCACAATGGACGACCCTCCTTCTTGCAGTCCCTCGCCCCACCGCCCGCTCCTCCTTCTCTCGGAGGGGATCAGCTGATGGATTACATCCTGTTGGGCGTGGGGCTCCTCCTCACCGTCGGAACCGGCCTGTTCGTGGCCAGCGAGTTCGCCCTGGTCAACCTCGACCGCGCGGATCTCGAAGCACGTCAGGCCCGCGGCGAAACACGACTCGGACTCACCATCCGGGCGCTGAAGATCACCTCTACGCACCTGTCGTCGGCGCAGCTCGGCATCACGCTGACCACGCTGCTGACCGGATACACGATGGAGCCGGCGATCTCCAACCTCCTCGCTCCTGTGCTCATCTCCTGGGGCGTGCCCGAGGGTGCGGTGGCTCCGATCGCTGTCGTGGTGGCGATGGTCGTCGCCACGCTGCTGTCGATGATCCTCGGCGAGCTGGTGCCGAAGAACTTCGCGCTGGCGCTGCCGATCGCGACCGCGAAGCTCGTGATCCCGTTCCAGACCGCCTTCACGGCGGTGTTCAAGCCCGCCATCGTGGTGCTCAACGGCAGCGCGAACGCGGTGCTGCGCTCGATGGGCGTCGAGCCCAAGGAGGAGCTCTCCGGCGCGCGCAGCGCGGAGGAGCTGTCCTCCCTGGTGCGTCGCTCCGCGAGCGCCGGCGTCCTCGAGAAGGACACCGCGACCCTGCTCGACCGCAGCCTGACGTTCGCCCGCCTCACCGCGGCCGACATCATGACCGCGCGGCCGAGCATGCACGCCCTCGCGGCATCGGACAGCGCCGACGACGTGATCCAGCTCGCCCGCCGCACCGGGCACAGCCGCTTCCCGGTGCACGGCGACGACCTCGACGACATCACCGGCGTCGTGCACCTGAAGGCCGCCGTGGCGGTGCCGCGCGAGCGGCGAGCCGAGGTGCCCGTCGGCGCCCTCTGCACCGAGCCGCTGCGCGTGCCCGAGACCGTGCACCTGGACGCCCTGATCGCCGAGCTGCGCGCCAAGGGCTACCAACTGGCGATCGTCGTCGACGAGTACGGCGGCACGGCGGGCCTCGTGACCCTGGAGGACCTCGTGGAGGAGATCGTCGGCGAGGTGTCGGACGAGCACGACCGCACCCGTGCCGGCGTGGTCCGCCGCCAGGACACCGTGACCTTCCCCGGCGAGCTGCGTCCGGACGAGCTGCTCGCTCAGACCGGGATCGCCGTCCCCGAGGGCGATGTGTACGACACGGTCGCCGGCTACGTGATGAGCCTGCTCGAGCGCGTGCCCGCTGTCGGCGACGAGGTGCGCACCGAGGACGGCGTGCTGCACGTGGTGCGCATGGACGGCCGCCGCATCGATCGCCTCCGTTTCACGCCCGACCCTGCGTCCGATGAGCAGGAGGACGACCGATGAGCGATTGGGCTGGACTGGTCTGGCTGGTCGTACTGCTGCTCGGCAACGCCTTCTTCGTCGGCGCCGAGTTCGCCGTGATCTCCGCGCGCCGTTCGCAGATCGAGCCGCTCGCCGAGAAGGGCTCGCGGCCGGCGAAGACGGCCCTGTTTGCGATGGAGCACGCGACGCTCATGCTCGCGACCTCCCAGCTGGGCATCACGATCTGCTCGCTGCTGATCCTGAACGTCTCGGAGCCGGCGATCCACCACCTGCTCGCCGTGCCGATGGAGGCGCTGGGCTGGACGACCACGGTCGTCGACGTCACGGCGTTCGTCATCACGCTGGTGCTGGTGTCGTTCCTGCACGTCGTGTTCGGCGAGATGGTGCCGAAGAACCTCGCGTTCTCGCTGCCGGACCGCGCCGTCCTGCTGCTCGCGACGCCGCTGGTGTGGGTGTCGAAGATCTTCATGCCGGTGATCTGGTTCCTCAACGCCGCGGCCAACGCCGTGCTGCGGGTGTTCCGCGTGGAGCCGAAGAACGAGGCGGCCTCGACGTTCACCCTCGACGAGGTGGCCACGATCGTGGACCAGTCGCGTCGTGAGGGCGTTCTGTCCGACACCGCGGGCACAGTGGCCGCAGTCGTCGAGTTCACCGACAAGAAGGCGCGCGACGTCGCGGTGGCGCTGGGCGACCTCGTCACGCTGCCGCAGGACACGACGCCCGACGAGATCGAGCGCGCGGTGGCCCGTTACGGCTTCTCGCGCTACGTGATCGTCGACGACGAGGGCCTGCCGGCCGGCTACGTGCACCTGAAGGACATCCTGCGTGCCGCGGAGGGGCCGGATGCCGCGGAGCGCGCCACCGTGGCGGTGCCGGCGAAGCGGATCCACCACATGGTGCCCGTGCAGGAGGACACCGACCTCGAGGACGCACTGACGGCGATGCGCCGCGCAGGGCGGCACCTCGCTCGGGTGCGCGACCGCAACGGCGACACGACGGCGGTGCTGTTCCTGGAGGACATCATCGAGGAGCTGGTCGGCGAGGTGCAGGACGCCACGCGTCGCGGCTACGGCCGCTGAGGCCGCGGTGCCCGCCTGCGTCTCGCTGGTGGGCGCCGCGTCTCCCGCGATCAGCGCAAGCGGCGCGATCAGCGCAAGCGGCGCGATCAGCGCCAGCGGGCGCGCTGATACTGCGGCGGCCAGGTGATCTCGGCGCCCAGTTCGTGTGCGGCCCGCAGGCCGAAGTGCGGATCGCGCAGCCACTCACGGCCGGCGAACACGGCGTCGGCCGCGCCCGTGGCGAGGACCTGCTCGGCCTGATAGGCCACAGTGATGAGCCCGACCGCAGTGGTGGCGACGCGTCCGCCCTGTCGCACTGTCTCAGCCAGCGGCACCTGATACCCCGGGTGCAGGTCGATCTGCTGATGCAGCACCAGTCCGCCGCTGGACACATCGATGAGGTCGGCGCCGTGCTCGATCGCCCAGCCGCCGACGACCGCGGCCTCCTCGGGGACGAATCCGCCCTCGGCGTGATCGGTGGCCGAGATGCGCACCAGCAGCGGGATGTCCTCACCTGCGACGGCGCGCACCCCGTCGATGACGCGCAGCAGCAGCCGGGACCGGTTCTCCAGGCTGCCGCCGTACTCGTCGTCACGGTGATTGGACAGGGGCGAGAGGAACTGATGCAGCAGGTAGCCGTGCGCACTGTGCACCTCGAGCACCTCGAACCCGGCGTCCAGTGCGCGGCGCGCCGCGTCGGCGAACCCGGTGACGACGGCGTCGATGCCCGCCGAGTCGAGCGCCACGGGCTCGGCGAACCCTTCGAAGGCGATCGCGGAGGGGGCGACGGTCGGCCAGCCGCCCTCGGAAGCCGGCACCGAGCCGCGTTCCTCGGCCCACGGCCACCAGGTCGACGCCTTGCGGCCCGCGTGTGCGAGCTGGATGCCGGCGTGCGCGCCGCGATCCCGGATGCTGCGCACGATCGGCGCCCAGGCGTCGCGCTGCGCGTCGTTCCATAGGCCGGTGTCGTGCGGCGAGATCCTGCCTTCAGGCACGACCGCTGTCGCCTCGGCGACGATGAGTCCGGCACCGCCGTCCGCGAACTGCGGCAGATGCACGTGATGCCAGTCGCCCGGCACGCCGTCCACGGCGGAGTACATGCACATCGGCGACACCCACAGCCGATTGCGCAGGGTGACGGAACGGAGGGTCAGAGGGGAGAACAGGAGGCTCACCTTCTGAACCTATCGCTGACGGGACCGCGCGCTAACGTGGAGTCATGCGTGAGTGGATCGGTGCGGATGCGGCGCGCTTCGTGCGCGCCCCCGGCGCCGACGACGACAAGCGCTCACGGGGCGTCGTCGCCCTGCGCACCGGGTCGGCCAGATATCCCGGCGCCGCGGTGCTCGGCGTGGAAGGCGCCTGGCGGATCGGGTGCGGGTTCGTGCGCTACGCAGGACCGGCGACCGACATCGTGCTGGCGCGCCGTCCCGAGACGGTGATCGGCGCGGATGCCGGTGCGCATGTGGACGCCTGGGTGATCGGCTCCGGCACTGACGGCGGCGCTCGTGTCGGAGGCTCAGGGCGTGGCGTCCCGACCGTCACCGCCGCCGTGCCGCTGCCGGGTGCACCGCGCGCGGATGCCGGCCCGTCCGCGGTGTCGGCGCGCGGGTACGACGAGGAGCGGGCGCTGCGCGGCATCCTTGAAGGGGAAGAGCCCGTCGTGGTGGATGCCGGGGCGCTCGACCTCGTCGGTGGCGGAACCGCGCCGATGGTCATCACGCCGCATGCGGGTGAGTTCGCCCGGCTGCGTGATCGACTCGGGCTTCAGAGCGATGTCCCGGCCGATGACACGGACCGCGCCGCCCAGGCGGCGGAGGTCGCCGAACTGCTGTCCTGCACGGTGCTCCTGAAGGGGGCGCGCACCCTGATCTGCTCGCCGGACGGCGAGACGATCGTGGTCGCGAACGCGCCCGGCTGGCTGGCGACGGCCGGTGCGGGAGACGTGCTGGGCGGCGCGCTGGGCGCACTGCTCGCGGCCAACCCCGCTGCGACGCCCGCCGAGGTCGCGGCGTCGGCGGTGTGGCTGCACGGCCGCGCGGCGACGATCGCCGCGGGCGCCGAGGGCGGCGAGGTCGGGCATCCGATCGTCGCGCTGGAGGTCGCCGAAGCGCTGCCGTTCGCGGTGGCGGAGCTGCTCGCATGACGCGGGCGCGCATCCGGCCCGGCACCATCGCGCTCTGGTCGGTCTTCGTCCTCGTGCATGTGGTCGTCGCGTGGTTCGGCTGGGTGCTGCCCAGCCAGCCGATGGGCGACGTCGTGCTGGTCTACCAGCCCTGGTCGCACTCGGCGCTCACCGGCGGTGCGATCGTGGGCATCACCGAACCGTGGGTGTATCCGCAGCTCGCGCTCGTCCCGATGATCATCGCGCACCTGCTGGCGACGCCCCTGGTGGGGACGATGGGCGCGCTCGGCGCCTATCTCATCGCCTGGGCGGTGCTGGTCACCGTGCTCGACCTCATCGGCTTCGCCGTGCTCGTGGGACGAGGACGCACGCATCGGCGTCGTGCCGCCGGATGGTTCTGGTGCGGCGCGCTGCTGCTGCTCGGACCGATCGCGATGTACCGGCTGGACGCCGTGACCGTGCCGCTCGCCGTGATCGGCGGGCTGTGGCTGGCCACGCGCCCTGCGGTCGGAGCCGCCCTGCTGACCGTGGGGGCCTGGATCAAGATCTGGCCGGCCGCTCTCGTCCTTGCGGCCGTCATCGCCGTGAAGCAGCGCGTCCGGATCCTCCTCACGGCCGCCGCAGTGACCGCCGGGATCATCGTCGTCCTGCTGCTGCTCGGCGCCGACCGCGAGCTGTTCGGCTTCCTCGGCCAGCAGACCGGTCGCGGGCTGCAGATCGAGGCTGTCGCTGCGACGCCGTTCCTGTGGCTGGCGCTCGCGGGTGAGGCCACGATCGCGTACAGCTACGACATCCTGACGTTCCAGATCGAGGCACCGGGCGCCGCCGTGGTCTCGGCCGTGCTCACTCCGCTGATGGTGCTCGTCGTGGCCGCAGTGGCCGTGCTCGGCGCGGTGAAGGCGGCGCGCGGAGCGACCTGGCAGCGCCTGTTCCCGGCGCTCACGCTGACACTGGTGACCGTGCTGATCGTCACGAACAAGGTCGGGTCGCCGCAGTTCCAGACCTGGCTGATCGCCCCGATCATCCTCTGGCTGGTCCTGGACCGCACCCGCGCGGCCACCCCGGCACTGCTGGTGCTCGGCCTGTGCGCCCTCACCTTCCTTGTCTACCCGCTCACCTACGACGCGCTGCTGCGCGCGGAGGCGCTGCCCGTGCTGCTGCTCAGCATCCGCAACGTCCTGCTCGTCGTCCTGGCCGTGGTCGGCGTCGCCGCGCTGCTGCGCGTGCCGGCCGAGGGCCGTCCCCGCTGAACCCAGACCGTCCCCGCTGAAATCACCCGGAGGTATTCCATGCTCATCGCCTTCTCCGTCGCACCGAGCGGCGCACCCCGTGACGGGGCCGAGAACCCGGACGCATCCGTCCACGACGCCGTCGCCGCCGCCGTGCAGGTGGTCCGCGACTCCGGTCTGGCCCATCGCACGACGTCGATGTTCACCGAGATCGAGGGCCCGGACTGGGACACCGTGATGGACGTCGTCAAGCGCGCGACGGAGGCCGTCATGCCGTTCGGGTCGCGGGTGTCTCTGGTGCTGAAGGCCGACATCCGGCCCGGCCACAGCGGCGAGATCGACGGCAAGATCGAGCGTCTCGAGGCGGCGATCGAGGATGCCCGGCAGCGCTGAGATCGAGGGCTCCGAGTTCGAGGGCGACCTCCCGGTCGCGGGCACCGCGGTCGTCCTGAGGGATGCGCCGGAGGGCCTGCAGGTGCTGCTGCTGCTCCGGCCGGACCGGGGATCCTTCGCCGGCTCCTGGGTGTTCCCGGGCGGCAGGGTCGAGGCCGGGGACCTCGGCGACGACGAGGTCGAGCAGGCCAGGGCAGCAGCCATGCGCGAGACCGCAGAGGAGGCCGGCATCCGGATCCGCGATCTCGTCACGATCTCGTGCTGGGAGCCGCCGCGCGAGGTGCCGAAGCGCATCCGCACGTGGTTCTTCCTCGCCGAGGAGGACGGCGACGAGGTCCGCGTGAACCCCGGTGAGATCGAGCGGGCGCTGTGGATCGCGCCCGCCGACGCCCTCCGCCTGCAGGCCGAGGACCGGCTGCTGCTCTGGCCGCCGACCTGGGTGACGCTGCACGGACTGCTGCCTCATCGCACGGTCGCCGACGCCCGAGCCGCCGTGCGCGCCCCTGAGGTGCGGCGCACGAGGATCCTCGAGACCGCCGACGGCCGGGTGTTCCTCTGGGAGGGCGACGAGCATCATCCCGAGCGTCCGGGCGCCCCGGGCGCGCGCAACCGCATCGCGACAGAGCGCCTGCCCTGGACCTACCAGCGCGACTGACCGAAGGCGTTCAGATCAGCTCCAGCACCGGCCCCTCGTGCACCGCGCGATAGATCGTGTTGCGGATCGTGTTCGCCTCCTCGGCGGTGAGCGTGCGATCGATGGGGCGCAGGATGATCCGCAGCAGCAGGTTCACCTGGCCGTCCTCGGTGCCGAGGCGAGAGCGCGCCCCATCGGGCAGCTGATCGTGCGCGGTGCGGCTGAGCACCTCGACGGACTCGACGACGTCCGCATCGTCTCCGAGCGCCGTCCGGACACGGTCTCCGAGCGTCTCCTCATCGTGACCCGCACCCACGACCACCGAGATGTCTCGTCGGGCGGCCGGCAGAGGCGACACGTGCTGCCACGGCTCGAGATCCAGCATCTGGGTGGCGATCCGCGGGTCAGAGGCACGGAGGTAGCGGATGTCGGGGATGCCCTTCCGCAGCATCAGTGCGCGCTCCAGCCCCATCCCGAGGGCGAGCCCGGACCACCGCTCCGGGTCCAGCCCCGAACCCCGCAGCACGTCGGGATGGATGCGCCCGCACTCCGCGAGTTCCAGCCACTCGCCGTCGTGGAGCACGTCGATCTGGCGTCCGCCCTCCGTGTACGGGTGCACCACGTCGGTCGTCTTCCACTCCGCGCCGGGGAGCACGGCGTCGACCAGGCGGCCGATCATCGTGAGCATGTCGTGGTCGTCGATGTCCGCAGCGCTGCGGATGCGCCAGAGGTCGACCTGGTGCGGCTCTCCCACGTGGGTGCGGTCCACGGCGTCTCGACGGTAGACGAGGCCCGGTGCGACGATCAGCTCGTCGACTTCGTCTCGACCGGCGTAGTCCTCCAGGGCCGTCGGGAGCTCGGCGCTCATGTGGCTGCGGAGCATCACGGTGGGACTGACGTAGCGGGTGTAGCGGCGGGCGCGGGTGACGTCGCCGCGGCCGTAGCCGAGGCGGTCGTAGTTCTCGCGGACGGGTACGACGGGGGAGCTGCGCACGTAGCGCACGGCGCTTCCCCATTCGGACGTCAACGTGGTGACGACGGAGTCGAGAAGCTCCTGCAGCGCGTGAGCGCCCTGAGCAGGATCGGTGAGGTCGCGCAGGTCCAGGGCGCGGCAGAGCTGGGCAGGGGTGAGATGGTCGGCGTGCGACATGAGAGGGTCTCCAAGAACGAAGCGGGCTGGCGAAGGATGGGAGCTTCCCCCCGGCCTACCCACGGAGACCCGGTGCGCTACGAGCGCGCGTCGACGGCCCCGCGGCCATGAGGCCGGGGGCGCGGAAATCGCTGCTGCTGTTCGAGCACGGGACCAGCCTAGTCCTCGAGCAGGCGGCGCAGGTGGCGACCCACGTCGTCGGTCTCGATGAGGAAGCCGTCGTGGCCGAAGTCGCTGGTCAGCACCACGGCACCGTCGTCGATCGTGTTCGGGATGCTGCGCGCGATGCGCTGCTGCCCGTCGACGGGGAACAGCCGGTCGCTGTCGATGCCGAGCACCAGCGTCTTCGCGGTGACGCGATGCAGAGCCTCCTCGACGCCGCCGCGATCACGGCCGATGTCGTGCGAGTTCATCGCCTCGACCAGCGTCAGGTAGCTGTTCGCGTCGAAGCGGCGGGTGAACTTGTTGCCGTGGAAGTCGAGGTACGACTCCACGGCGAACCGTCCGCCGCGGCCGAGCGGCGACAGGTCGGACTGCCACGAGCGCTGGAAGCGCTGGTTCAGCTCGATCGGACTGCGATAGTTCAGCAGCGCCATCCGGCGGGCGAGTGCCAGACCGCGGTGCGGGCCGTCGCCGAGCACGGCGTCGTAGTACTCGCCGCCGTCGAAGCGCGGATCCATCCGCACCGTCTCGAGCTGCACGAAGTTCAGCGCGAGCTGATCGGCGGTCGTCACGGGGGGAGAAGACAGCACGGCCAGTCGCTCGACGCGGGACGGATGCGTCACCGCCCACTCCAGGGCGTGCATGCCGCCCATCGAGCCGCCGATGACGGCCGCCCAGCTCTCGATGCCGAGCGCGTCGGCGAGCATGACCTGCGCGGCGACCTGGTCGCGGATCGTCAGATAGGGGAATCGCGACGCCCACTCGCGTCCGCTCGGTGCGATGCTCGCGGGGCCGGTCGATCCCTGGCATCCGCCCAGGATGTTCGGGGCGATGACGAACCACTCGTCGGTGTCCACCGGTCCGCCGGCATCGACGATGTCACCCCACCAGCCGCCGGTGGGATGCCCCGGACCCGCGTCGCCGCGCACGTGGCTGTCGCCGGTGAGCGCATGCAGGACGAGGATCGCGTTGTCCCGAGCCGCGTTCAGCTCGCCCCACGACTCCCACGCGAGCCGGATACCGGGCAGCTCCGCGCCGTTCTCCGTGCGGAAGGCGCCCAGGTCGGTGAACCGCCGGCCTCCGGCCGGGTCGCCGTCGCGCCAGGCACCGGTGGCGGGCGGGCGCGCGCGCATCATGCTGGACTGCGCTTCGGTCACGCGCCGCGAGGGCACCGTGTCTGCCGAGATCGTCTGCCAGTCCATGCATCCATTCTCCCGTGCCCTGGAGTGCGCCGGTGGCACGTTACGCACCGCCTGCGTGTGGCGCGGTGTCCCGGGACGCGCGGACGCCCCGGACCTGACGGTCCGGGGCGTCCGCGGCCTTCGGAGGAAGGAATCAGGCGCGTGCGGCCTCGGTCACGCGACGCGCGGCGGCGAGAGCCTGATCGAGATCGGCCCTGAGGTCCTCGAGGTTCTCCAGGCCCACCGAGAGGCGCACCAGACCGGGCGTGACGCCGGCGGTGAGCTGCTGCTCGGGGGTGAGCTGCGCGTGGGTCGTCGATGCCGGGTGGATGACGAGCGAGCGCACGTCACCGATGTTGGCGAGGTGGCTGAAGAGCGTGAGGCTGTTCACGAACTCCCGGCCGGCCTCCACGCCCCCCTTGAGCTCGAACGAGAGCACGGCGCCGACGCCCTTGGGCGCGTACTGGTTCGCCTTGGCGTACCACGGCGAGGACGGCAGACCCGAGTAGTTCACGCTGGCGACGTCGTCGTGGTTCTCGAGCCACTCGGCGATCTCCTGCGCGTTCTGCACGTGGCGCTCGACGCGCAGTGACAGGGTCTCGACGCCCTGGATGAGGTTCCAGGCGCTCTGCGGGGCGATCGCCGAGCCGAGGTCGCGCAGCAGCTGCACGCGGGCCTTGATGATGTACGCGAGCGGGTCTCCGACCGCGGCGGTGTAGGACGCGCCGTGGTAGGACGGGTCCGGCACCGTGAGCCCCGGGAACTTGTCCACGTTCTTCGACCACTCGAACTTGCCGCCGTCGATGACGACGCCGCCGATCGTGGTGCCGTGACCGCCGAGGAACTTGGTCACCGAGTGCACGACGATGTCGGCGCCGTGCTCGAACGGCCGGATCAGGTACGGCGTGGCGATCGTGTTGTCGACGATCAGGGGCACGCCGTTGTCGTGGGCGACATCGGCGACGGCGCGGATGTCGAGCACGTTGATCTGCGGGTTGCCGATGGTCTCGGCGAACAGCAGCTTGGTGTTCGGGCGCACCGCGCGACGCCACTCCTCGATGTCGTCCTGATTCTCGACGAACGTGACCTCGATGCCGAGCTTGGCGAGGGTGTACTTGAACAGGTTGTACGTGCCGCCGTAGATCGAGCTCGACGCGACGAAGTGGTCGCCGGCCTGCGCGATGTTCAGGATGGCGAACGTGGACGCTGCCTGGCCGCTGGAGAGCACCAGCGCGCCGGTGCCGCCCTCGAGCGCGGCGAGGCGCTGCTCGAGCACATCCTGGGTGGGGTTCTGGATGCGGGTGTAGATGTTGCCGAACTCGGCCAGGGCGAACAGGTTCGCGGCGTGGTCGGCGTTGTCGAAGACGTACGACGTGGTCTGGTAGATCGGCGTCGCCCGGGCCTTGGTGACGGGGTCGGGCGCGGCGCCGGAGTGGATCTGCTTGGTCTCGAAACGCCAGTTGTCTGCTGCGGACATGAGTTCCCCCAGGGATGGAAGCGGGTGGCTGCGGCGGATGCCTTCCAGCGACAGTACGGAAGAACGGGCGCTGTCAACAAGGGACGGGAAATGTGACGTAACAACCGAACTGCCGGAACCACGTACGGTGGAGTCATGGTGAACAGACGTGCGGTGGTGACCGGTGCGAGCACCGGTATCGGTGAGGCGACGGTGCGGGCGCTCCGCGACTCCGGTTGGGATGTCGTCGGCGTCGCCCGGCGGGCGGAGCGGCTGGAGGCGCTCGCCGCGGAGACCGGCTCGACGGCGTTCGCCGCCGACCTGACGGATGCTGCGCAGATCGATGCCCTCAGGGCGCATCTCGCCGAGACCGGCCCCGTGCACGCCCTCGTGCATGTCGCAGGCGGAGCCCGCGGCACCGACCGCGTCGAGGACGGATCCGCCGAGCAGTGGCGCTGGATGTACGAGTCGAACGTGGTCGCCGCCCAGCAGCTCACCGCTGCGCTGCTGCCACAGCTGCGGGAGGCCGCGGTGGACGGGCACGCGGACGTGCTGTTCGTCACCTCGGTGGCGGCCCGCGGCGCCTACCCCGGTGGCGGCGGATACAACGCCGCCAAGGCTGCGGAGTCGATGATCCCGCAGGTGCTGCGTCTCGAGTTGAACGGCGAGCCGATCCGCATCACCGAGATCGCGCCTGGCATGGTGCACACCGAGGAGTTCACGCTGCGTCGCCTCGGCGGAGACGCCGTCGCCGCCGAGGCCGTGTACTCCGGCGTCGAGGCGCCCCTGGTCGCGGAGGACGTCGCCGACGTCGCCGCCTACGCGCTGAACGCCCCCGCGCACGTGAACCTCGACCTGATCGTGATCCGCCCCGTGGCCCAGGCCGCGTCGCACCTGCTCGCGCGCGGTCCGCTGCGCCCGCGCGTCGAGGACTGACGGTGAGCGTGCACCTTGTCGGCGGCGGCTTCGGCCGCGCCGCCTTCGCACCGTTCACCGCGGAGGCGGTCGCCGCTGCACCGGAGGGGCAGCCTCCGGTCGTCGCGGTCGTCACCGTCCGCGAGGGCGGCGGCACCGGGCACGCCCACGACCTCATCGACGCGATCAGTGCCGACGGAGCCGCAGCTCTGGACATCCGCCTCGTGGCGCTGGCCGAGACCGACGTGGTCGATCCCGCCGTGTTCGACGGTGTGCACGCCATCGTGATCGGCGGCGGCCTGACCCCGGCCTACCACTCCGCTCTCGAGCCGAGCTACGAGCGCATCCGCAAAGCTGTCGGGAGCGGCACCCCCTATCTGGGCTTCTCCGCCGGTGCCATGATCGCCGCCGAGCGGGCTATCCTCGGCGGCTGGCTGATCGGCGGCGTCCCGGTCGTTCCGGACGAGACAGCGGAGGATCTCGACGAGATCACCGTGGTGCCCGGCATCGGCCTGGTGGACGTCTCGGTCGACGTGCACGTGGCACAGTGGGGCACCCTGGCGCGTCTGATCGCGGCCACCGAGTCCGGAGCGACGGACGGCGGCGTCGGCCTGGACGAGAGCACGACCCTGATCGCCGGTGCCGACGGGCTGCGTATCGCCGGTGAGGGCAGCGTCTGGCGGGTCTCTCCCGCCGAGGGCGGCGTGATCGTGTCCAGCGGCAGGGGTGCGCTCTGATGCCCAAGACGCTCGCCGAGCTCGCCGCCGACGGGCAACTCGATCCGGGGTGGGCGGAGGTGCTCGCGCCGGTGCAGCCCGTGATCACGCAGCTCGGTGACAGGTTGCGCGCCGAGCAGGCCGAGGGGCGCGGCTACCTGCCCGCAGGTGCTAACGTGCTCCGGGCCTTCCAGCGACCGCTCGACGACGTCAAGGTGCTCATCACCGGTCAGGATCCGTACCCGACGCCGGGACATCCGATCGGCCTGTCCTTCGCCGTCGATCCCGACGTGCGGCCGCTGCCGCGCAGCCTCGGGAACATCTACAAGGAGCGCCAGGAGGACCTCGGCCTCCCTCCCGCTCCGCACGGCGACCTCACCGCCTGGAGCGACCAGGGCGTGCTGCTGCTGAACAGGGTGCTGACCGTGCGGCCGGGCGCACCGGCATCCCACCGCGGCTGGGGCTGGGAGCAGGTCACCGAACTGGCGATCCGCGCGCTGGTCGCCCGGGACCGGCCGCTGGTCGCGATCCTGTGGGGCGCGGATGCCCGGAACCTCAAGCCTCTGCTCGGCGAGACGCCCATCATCGAGTCCGCGCACCCCTCGCCGCTGTCGGCGAGCCGAGGCTTCTTCGGTTCCCGTCCGTTCTCCCGCGCGAACGAGCTGCTCGCGCAGCAGGGCGCGGATCCGGTCGACTGGCGGGTCGGGGGAGAGGCGTGAGGGTCCGGCCGGTCGAGGAGCGCGACCTCCCCGGCATCCGCGCGATCTACAACCACTACGTGCGTGAATCGGTGGTCACCTTCGACGAGACCGAGTCGACGGACGAGGACTGGGTGGCGAAGGCGGCACGGATTCGCGGCGCCGGGCTGCCGTTCCTCGTCGCCGAAAGCGACGACGGAGAGCTGATCGGCTACGCGCTCGCGCAGCCGTGGTCGCCGAAGTCGGCGTACCGGTACACGGTCGAGAACTCGATCTACCTCGCACCGGGCACCGGCGGCCAGGGGTACGGCTGGGCGCTGATGGCGCAGTTCCTCGACGCCTGCCGTGCCGCCGGCCTTCGCGAGGTGATCGCAGTGATCGTGGAGGGCGCGGAGGCTTCGCTCGCCCTGCACCGCAAGGCCGGATTCGCGGATGCCGGTGCGCTGCGCAACGTCGGCGAGAAGTTCGGGCGCGACCTCGGCGTGCAGTTCCTGCAGCTCTCGCTCAGGAGCCCGGGTTCTCCGGGATGACGGGGATCGCGGCGAGCAGCGTCTTCGTGTAGTCCTGCTGCGGATGCCGCAGCACGGCATCGACAGGTCCGTGCTCGACGATGCGGCCGTCCTTCATGACCGCCACGGTGTCGCTGAGGTTCTGCACCACGCCGATGTCGTGCGACACCAGGACGAGCGTGAGGTTCTCGGTCTTCTGCAGCTCCTCGAGCAGCTCGAGGATCTGGGCGCGCACCGTCACGTCGAGCGCGGAGAGCGGCTCGTCGCCGACGAGGATGCGCGGACGGTGCGCGATCGCCCGCGCCAGCGCGATGCGCTGCCGCTGGCCGCCGGAGAACTCGTGCGGATGCCGGTCGGCCATCTCCGCGTCCAGGCCGACCTGCTCGAGCACCTCCCGGACCCGTGCGCGGTGGTCGCCGTCGATGTCGAGAGCGCGCAGCGGCTCGGAGATGATCCGCCCCGCAGACATGCGCGGATCCAGCGAGGCGTACGGATCCTGGAAGACCAGACCGGTCTGCCGTCGCAGCCAGTGCAGCGAGCGTGCACTCGCCGTGGCGTCCACCTCGCGTCCGTCGACCGTCACGCGGCCGCTCGTGGGCCGGTCGAGACCCAGCAGCAGGCGCACCAGGGTCGACTTGCCGGAGCCGGATTCCCCGATCACACCGAGCGACTCGCCCTCGGCGATCGACAGATCGGTCGGATGCAGCGCGGTGTTCATCCGGGTGCGTTCGAACATCGACTTCTTCGGCAGCCGGAACTCGCGGCTCAGGCCATGCGCCTCGATCAGGCGTCGTCCTGAGCTTGACGAAGGGCTCATGACGCACCGCCTTCCGGGCGCCACAGCGTGGCGGTGGCGTCGCGCAGCAGCCCCTGCGTGACAGGGGACTGGGGAGCGCTGAGCAGCGTGCCGACCGCGGCGCGCTCGACGACGCGGCCGTCCTCGAGCACGACGCCGCAGCTCGCCACCTGGGCGAGCACCGCGAGGTCGTGCGTGATGAACACCAATGACATCCCGCGCTCGGAGACCAGGGAGAGCAGCAGGTTCAGGATCTCGGCCTGGATCGTCACGTCGAGCGCCGTGGTCGGCTCATCGGCGATGAGCAGGCGGGGGTTCGCGGCCAGCGCCATCGCGATCGCGACGCGCTGCCGCTGCCCGCCCGAGAGCTGGTGCGGATACCTGTCCACGATGGTCTCCGGATCGGGGAGGCGCACCTGCGCAGCCGCCTGGACCGCGCGCTCGTGCGCGGCGGCCTTCGAGAGGCGCTCGTGGATGCGCACGGTCTCGGCGATCTGCCGGCCCACCGTGCGGATCGGGTTCAGCGCTGTGCGCGGTTCCTGGAAGACCATGCCGATCTGATCACCGCGCAGCTCGGCCATCCTCCGGTCCGGCAGGCCGATCAGCTCGGTGTCGTCCCAGCGGATGCTGCCGCTCGCCGACGCGGCCTCGGGCAGCAGACCCATCACCGCGAGCGCCGTCAGCGACTTGCCGGAGCCGGATTCCCCGATGAGACCGAGGCGCTCGCCGTCGGTCACCTCGAACGAGACGCCGTCGACGACCCGGCGGCCGTCGATCTCGATGACCAGATCCTGCACGACCAGACTCATGACACCACCCCGGGAACATGCGCCTCGGCGGCGCGTCGCTTCGACCCGCGGGCCGAGAGCGTCGGATCGGTGGCCTCGCGCAGCGCGTCGCCGAGAAGGTTGAGCGCGAGCACGGTCAGCGTGATGGCGAGGCCGGGCCAGAGCACCGAGAGCGGATGCACGCCGATGTAGCGCTGCAGGTCGGCCAGCAGCAGCCCCCAGGACGGCTGCGAGACGGAGGCGCCGAAGCCCAGGTACGACAGACCGGCCTCGGCGAGCACGGCGACCGCCATCGACCAGGACAGCTGCACGATGAACACCGGCGCGACGTTGGGCAGCAGGTGCTGCACGAGGTTCTCCGCCGGAGTGAGCCCGTTCGCCCGTCCCGCGAGCACGAAGTCGCTCTGCTGCACGCGGCGCAGCTCCGGCCTCGTGACGCGCGCGATGTTCACGCCGAATCCGATGCCGACCGAGAAGACCACGACCCACAGCGAGCCGCCCCAGACCGCCGAGATCATCATCGCGATCAGCAGCACCGGGAAGGCGATGAGGATGTCGACCAGGACGGCGACGGTCTCCCGCATCCAGCGGGCGGTGAGCGCGCCGAGAGCGGCGAGCGCGATGCCGACGAGCGTCGCCACGAATCCGGCGCCGACGCTGACGAACACCGTCGTCCTCGCGCCCGCCATGATCAGGCTGAGGATGTCGCGGCCGGTCCCGTCGGTTCCGAGCAGGTGCGGCCAGCTCGGCGCCGCCCACCGGTTCCGGACGTCGCCGATCAGCGGATCGAACGGTGTCCAGAACAGCGAGACGAGGGCGGTCAGGGCGACGACGGCGACGACGATCACGGCGAACCGGCCGGTGCGGGAGGCCCAGAGGCGGGAGCGCCAGTTCATTCCGCCTCCCGCTGCCGAGGGTCGATCGCGTGGTGCACGAGGTCCACCAGGAATCCGATGACGAGCACGAAGCCGGTCAGCACGAGCAGTTCGCTCTGCACCTTGACCAGATCTCGCGTGCCGACGTCCGTGACCAGCATCCGTCCGATGCCCGGCAGGGTGAACAGCTGCTCGATGACGACGGAGCCGACGATGATGCCGGCGACCTGCAGGCCGAGGGCGGTGACGATGGACAGGCCCACCGCAGGGATGCCGTGCTGCACGAGCGCTCGGCGCCGAGTGAGTCCCTTGGCCGCCGCGGTGCGCACGAAGTCCTGCCCGGCGGCCTGCAGGGTGGCGCTGCGAACGAAGCGCATGAGCATCGCACCCTCGACGACGCCGATGGTGAGAGCGGGCAGGATGAGCGACTCGAACGCCTTGTCCGGCCTCGCCCACCCGGCCACGGGGAAGCCCTGGGCGGGCAGCCAGTGCAGCCCGTGAGCGAAGACCAGCACCAGCAGCATCCCGGCCCAGATCACCGGCACGGCGGCGACGGCCTGCGCGCTGAAGTTCATCGCGGTGCCGCCGGCCCTGCCGCGCAGCATGGCCGACACGATGCCGAACGGCACGGCGATGAGCAGGGCGATCGTCAGCGACATCAGCCCGAGTGGCACGGTCACCTGCGCCTTCTGCGCCAGTTCCGCGCCCACCGACGCCCCGCTCAACTGCGAGGTGCCGAGATCCCCGCGCAGGATGCCGCCGATCCACTCCGCGTATTGGACGGGCAGCGGGCGGTCGAGGCCGAGCGACTCGCGAATGGCGGCGACCTGCGCCGGGCTCGCCTGCGTGCCCGCGATCAGCTGTGCGACATCGCCGGGGAACACCCGAAGGGTGAGGAAGATCAGCACGCTCGACACGAGGAGCCCTGCGATCAGCAGGGCTCCTCGTGTGAGCGTGTAGCGGAGCACGGGTGTCGTCAGTCCTTGGCGCGGGTGACGCCGAGCAGGTCGATCCGGGAGTTGATCGAGTCCTTCGGGAAGCCCTTCACGACAGGAAGCAGCGCGGTGAGGGTGGCGCCGTTGTACAGCCAGTCGGCCGCGTTGTCCTCGGACACGATCTTCGCCGCCTGCGCGAGCAGGTCGGCCGACTTGTCGGGGTCGAGCTCGGCCATGGCCTCGGCGTACAGCTGCTGGACCTCGGCGTTGTCGTAGTCGAAGTAGTAGTCCGGGTTCGCCCAGTTGCCGAAGTCGCGCGGCTCGACGTGCAGCACGAAGCTCAGCTCGTAGTCGTGGTTCGTGTAGACGTCCTCGAGCCAGGTCGGGAACTCGACCCGGTTCACCTTGAGGGTGACGCCGACCTTCGCGAAGTCGGAGATCAGCACCTGCGGCACGGTGGTGCCGTAGAAGCTCGGGATCGTCAGCGTCAGGGTGAGGTCCTTCTGGCCGGCCTCCTCGAGCAGCTTCTTCGCCTTCGCGGGGTCGTAGGGGACCAGCTCGGAGAGATCCTGGTAGCCCGGGTCGAGCTCGGGGATCGGGCCGAACATCGTCTGCCCGGCGCCGACGGCCTCGACGAGCGCCTCGTGGTCGATCGCCAGGCGCAGAGCCTCCCGCACCTTCTCGTCGTCCAGCGGAGCCTTCGCATTGTTGAACGCCAGCGTGCCCTTGTCCGTCGTGCGGCCCGTGGTGACGGTGAAGTCACCGGTCTCCTCGAGCTGGTCGACGAGGTTGGGATCCACGGCGGTGAGCACGTCGAGCGTGCCGTCCATGGCGGCGTTGACGCCGGCGGTGAAGTCGGGGATGTAGTGGAACACGACCTGCTTCACACCGGCCTTGTCGCCCCAGTACGCGTCGGAGCGCTCGAAGGTGATACTGGCGCCCTTGGACCAGCTGCCCAGGGTGAACGGGCCGGTGCCGTTCTCGGCGGTCTTCAGGTCGGTGGTGTCACCGGTCTTGAACACGAGGCCGGCACGCCCGGTGAGCGCGAACAGGAAGTTCTGGTTCGGCTCGGTGAGCACGATCTGCACGGTCTGCGGGTCGGTCGCCGTGATCGAGGCGACACCGGCGAAGTCGGCGTGCCCCTGCACGCTCTCATCGGTGCGCACAGCCTCGTACGACGAGACCACGTCAGCCGAGGTCAGCGC
Source organism: Microbacterium sp. MAH-37 (assembly GCF_009758255.1). Classification (GTDB taxonomy): domain Bacteria; phylum Actinomycetota; class Actinomycetes; order Actinomycetales; family Microbacteriaceae; genus Microbacterium. The sequence continues at coordinate 55,839 of NZ_WSEN01000006.1, read as the reverse complement.
AGTGCCGTCGTGGAACGTCACGCCCTCGTTCAGGGTGAACGTGTACGTCAGCCCGTCGGACGATACCTCGTAGTCGCTGGCGAGTCGGTTCTCGATCTTGTTGTCCTGGGTGCGGGTGACGAGGCCCTCGTAGATGTTGTCGAACAGGATCTGCTCGAGGGCGGCACCGCTGGTGTGCCGGATGTCGAGGTTGGTCGGCTCGAGCACGAGGCCCACAGACAGGCTGGCGTCCGGGTCGGGCTTGCCGTCCGAGGTCGGCTTCGGCTCCGCGCTGCCGGTGCAGGCGCTGAGCGCGAGCGCGACGGCGGTCAAGGCGCCGAGCAGCGCGAGGCGGGTGGGGCGTCGGAACATGTGCGGTCCTTTCAGACGGCAGTGCTGTGTGCGTGCGGAAGGGTCAACGCCGGACGGCGTCGGCGGATTCCGCGATGAGGGAGGCGAGCGCCGCGGGTGCGGTCTCCTGGATGTTGTGGGTCGCGTCGACGGTGCGGACAGCGGCATCCGGCCGGCGGGTCTGGAACTCCGCCACGTCGTCGTCGGCGACGAATCCCCTGGTGGCGCGCACCAGCGTGATCGGCGCGGTCACGGACGCCAGGTCGGCCCAGCTGCGGTCGGACGCCAGGATCGCGGCGCCGGCATCCGGAGCGGTGGCGAGCGCGCTGCCCGCGAGGTGCGCGAAGTGGTGCTTCCACTCCACACGGCCGTCGTCGCGGCCGCGCGTGTTCAGGAACACGCCGCGCTCGGTCTCGGGTCTTGTGCTGCCGAAGCCGAATGACATGGCGCGGTCGACAGCTTCGTCCAGCGTGGCGAAGTCCGTCTGCTGGTAGAACTCGCCGAGCACCGACGGTGCGGCGTCGCCGCGGACTCCGGCGGTGATGTCGACGATGATCAGGTCGCGCACGGAAGCAGGGCGGCCGGCCGCCACGGCGACGGCGGTCAGCCCGCCGAGGGACTGCCCCACCAGCACCTGGGGACTCTCGGTCCAGGCGTCCAGGGCGATCGCGACGTCGGCGGCGAGCGTCTGCGGGCTGTAGTCCAGGTCATCGCGCCAGGAGGAGTCGCCGTGACCGGCGAGGTCGATCGCGAGTGCTGGGCGCTGCAGGAGGAGGACGGTGGTGTCCCAGGTGTGCGCGTTCAGGCCGGCGCCGTGCAGCAGCGTCACCTCGGGGCTGCCGTCGCCGTAGCGGATGGCGCTGAGGGTGCGTCCGTCGGGCAGGGGGAGTGCGAGTCGTTCCGCTCTCGGCGCGGTGACCCCGAGGGCCGCAGCCTGGCCGGGAAGATAGCGGAACTCGCTGGTGTCATTCTCCACGGCTGTATTCTCCTTCCTGGAGCGGGTCTCGCGGAAATGCGGATGCAGATCGACAAGCGTTTGCCGGGAAATGCTGGTCGCAATGATGAGCGCGTCGTGCATCTGATTGTCGATCTGTCACCGCGCTCGCGCGGGCCGAGCGTTCATAGGATGGAACCATGAGTGTCCTCCAGATCCCCGGCGTCGCGAACATCCGCGACGTCGGCGGCATCGCGGTGGGGACCGCCCGAGTGCGCGAGGGCGTGCTGTTCCGCTCGGGGAACCTCGCACATCTCACCCCCGAAGGAGACGGGATGCTGCGCTCGCGGGTGCGCCGGGTGATCGATCTGCGTGATGACAGTGAGGTGTCCGCAGAGCCCTCGGCGCTGCGGGATGTGCCGACGACGCGGGTTCCGCTGTTCATCGGCTCCGTCGCGTCCTTCTTCACCGAGGACGTCAGTCTCGCCGGCATGTACCGGCACCTCGTCGACGACGCGACGCCGCGCCTGATCGCCGCGATCCGCGTGATCGCTGCGGGGGAGCCGACTCTCGTGCACTGCACGGTGGGCAAGGACCGCACCGGCGTCACGGTCGCCCTCGCTCTCTCGGCGATCGGTGCCGACCGTGAGGAGGTCGTCGCCGACTACGCGCTCACGGCGTCCCAACTGCCCGAGGCCCGGACACGCGCGGTCGTGCAGTACCTGCGGGCGCGGCATCCGGATGCCCGGAACGCGATCGATCTGGCCACGGCGTCGCCCGCGCCGGTGATGCGCGAGCTGCTCGCCGGGATCGAAGGTCGGTACGGCTCCGTCGCCGGGTATCTGCGGGCGGGCGGGCTGACGGATGCGGAGCTCGAGGGACTCGGTCGCGCGCTCGTCGGTTAGCGGCATCCGACTCTCAGGTTAGGTAAGCCTTGGCTGGGTGCTAGGATGGAGGAATCATGCGAACCTCCCTCGACACCGCCACTTCGCGGTCCCAGCGCCGCGAGGCCCGTCGTCGTTCGCATCACCTGGTCACGGCCGATGAGAACTCGCTGGCCGATCTCGAGCTGTTCATCGCGACGCTGCCGCTGTGCGCCTCTGGCCGCATCTTCATCGAGGTGCCCGACGCATCCGACATCGGCGTGATCGAGGCCCCGGGACGGATGACGGTCACGTGGCTCGCCCGCAGCAGCCGCACCGGCGCCACTGGCACGGGCCGTCTCTGCGCGCCGGGAGAGGCGCTCGCGCGTGCGACGTGCGCGTGGGCGGATGAGATGCTCTGCGACGACCAGATCGAGACGCGCGTCACCCTGCTCGGCGGCTTCCTCGGCACGGCCGACATCGTCGACCACCTGACCGAGTCGCTCGGCATGGATGCCGCCGCGATCAGCGTTCCGGAGAGCTACGGCCTGCTGACGCGCTGACGGCGCACATACCCGCCGTCCTCGAGTCCCGCCTCGATCTCGAAGCGGTTGCGCAGCGCGTCCCGGCCCGCGAGCAGATACAGCACGGGCATCAGGAAGCCGTAGCGCAGCCACTGCGCCTTGTGCACGGCCTCGTGCCGCAGCACGGCCTCGCCGGGAGTGCGGTCCCCGGTGAGGTAGCAGCCGCCCACGCACACGCCGCCCCGGGCGAACGTCCACTCCGGCATGCCGCGGAACACCCACAGGCCGTTCCGACGCTCGACCGGTCCGGTGCTCCACAGCGAGCCCCACACCCAGCCGACCGTCGTACCCCACCAGTATCCGATCCTGCTGATCGGCGAACGCAGCAGGAACGACGGAATGCGACGGTCGAAGCGCCGCCCCCGTGCCAGCGCCTCGTCGGCGGCGGGGCGCCAGTCTTCCGTCACGCCAGCGCGCCGATCAGCCGCAGGATCGCGCCGAGGTCGTCGACCGCGGCAACGGGGGTGCGCGGGGCGAATCCGGCGACGGTGGCGCCGGCGAGCGGGATCTCCTCACGGAGGCGTCGGATGGCCGCGGCCAGGTCGGAGGCCGAGGCGCCGAACGGAGCAGCCTCGGAGACGCCCGCGAACTCGGCCGGGTCGATGACATCGACGTCGATGTGCACCCACACCCGGGACGCGCCGGTGGCCCTGACAGCCTCGAGCACGGCATCCGCGCGGAGCAGGTCCTCCGGGGTGATCGTGGTGAGCCGGTCGAGCTCGCCTGCTTCCTCGTCGTCGACCGCGCGGACGCCGACGGTGACGACGCGGTCGCGGGGAATGCCGGGGGAGAGCGCCAGCTGCTCCTCGCCCTCGCCGAGCACGGCGCGCAGCGCCATGCCGGAGAACGCGCCGGACGGCGAGGTATCGGGGGAGTGCAGGTCGGGATGCGCGTCGCACCACAGCACCGCGACATCCGAGGTGTCGGCGACGGCGAGAGCCGCGACGGTCACACTGCAGTCACCGCCGATGACGACGGCGCCGTCCGTCCAGGCGTCCTGCAGCGCGGAGCGCACCCGCAGCAGCGAGCTGAGTCTGCGCACGCCGCTTCCGAGCGATTCGCCCGCCTCGAGCGGGACGTCCAGCGTCGTGGTCGAGGCACGGGGGAGATCACCGGCGATGGCGGCGGCACCGTCGGTGAGGAGCATTGCCCGCGCGGAGGGGGAGCCCTGCCATTGCGGGACGATCAGGAAATCGGTCATGTCAGTCGGGGGATCGGGTCTGAGGAGGGCGGGTGGGTGCCGCTGCGCGGCACCCACCCCTGGTGTCACTCGGCTTCGAGAGCCGCCTGCGGCTTCGGCGCGCCGCCGGCCTTCAGTTCGGCCAGCCGCGCCTCGACCTCGGTGAGCTCCCCGAGGTCCTCGAGGCTCTCGAACTGCGCGTCGAGCGTGGACGCCGCGATCTCGGCCTTGCCCTGGGCGAGCGCCTCCTGCCGGCGGATCTTGTCCTCGAACCGACCCAGCTCGCTGGTGGGGTCGAGCACGTTGATCTGCTTGACGGCGTCCTGCACCTTGTTCTGCGCCTCGGCGACCTTGGCGCGCGCGAGCAGCTCGCTGCGCTTGTTCTTGAGCTGCTCGAGCTTGTCCTTCATCCCGTTCAAGCCGTTCTTCAGCTTGTCGACGATCTCGGTCTGTGCGGCGATCTGCGGCTCGGCGGCGCGCGCGTCGCGCTCCTCGCTGATCTGGCGCTGCAGGGCGATCTTGGCGAGGCTGTCGAACTTGTCCGCGTCGGCGGTGCTGCCGGCCCCGCGGAGCTCGTCGGCCTTGCGGCTGGCCGCGAGGGCCTTGTTGCCCCACTCCTGGGCGGCGCGCACGTCCTCTTCGTGGTCGCGCTCGAGCAGACGCAGGTTGCCGATGGTCTCGGCGATCGCGGACTCGGCGTCGGCGATGTTGTTGGTGTAGTCGCGCACCAGCTGGTCGAGCATCTTCTGCGGGTCCTCGGCGGAGTCGAGGAGCGAGTTGATGTTCGCCTTCACCAGCGTGGAGATGCGCCCGAAGATGGATTCCTTGGCCATGGTGTGTTTCCTTTCGATACGGAAGGGTCTGTGTGGGTCTGGGTCGTCGTGTTTCGATCGTCGTCGGATCGCCTGTCAGCGGGCTGAGATCGGCCACCGGCCGAGGTCAGAATCGGCCTCCGCTCGAGCCGGAGAAGCCTCCGCCGAAGCCGCCGGCCGAAAGGCCGCCTCCCCCGCCGCCGCCGAAGCCCCCGCCTCCGCCGAAGCCGCCGCCTCCGCCCCAGCCTCCCCCGCCGTGGTTGCCGCCGCCGAGGAGCTGGCCGATCAGCACGCCGCCGAGCACCGCGCCGAGCGTGTCATTGCCGCCGCTGCCCGCGCCGCCGCCCCAGGAGCCGGTGTCGTTCTGCGCGAGGCGCAGGGCTTCGCCCGCCATGCGATCTGCCCGCTGAGCGAGGGCGAGCGCCTGCTCGGGGTCGGAGTCGGCCAGACGGCGCGCCTGGTCCCGACTGGACTGGGCCTCGGCGAGCCGGGTGCGGGCGGTGGAGCTGATCGCCCCGCGCCGGTTCAGGATGAAGCTCTCCGCAGCGGAGATCTGCACATCAGCCCGCTCCAGTGCGCCTGCCAGCATGCTGCGGGCGTGGGCGATCCTGGCCTGCTCGTCGCGGACCTGCTGCACGACCCGGTCGATGGCCGTGTTCGCGGCATCCAGCACGCGCAGCGCGTCGATCGGGTTCCGCCCGGTGCCGCCGAGCAGTCGCCGCGCGTCGGCGAGATGCTGTGTGGTCGACGCCATCGCTTGGGCGACGTAGCCCTGGGCATCCGGCAGCGCCTGCGCGGTCTGCAGGTCGCCCTGCAGCTCGGCGACCAGCGCCGAGCCGCGCTCATCGGCCGCCTTCAGATCGTTCGCGAGCTGCTCGACGGCGTCCTCCAGCTGGGTGGCCTGCTGGACGGCGCCCTCCGCGGCACGGATCGAGATCGCGGCGTCGCCGGTCCTCCCTGCGGCGATCTGCTGATCGGCGGCCGCGATCTGCTCGTCGGTGAAGGCCATGCGCGAGCGGGCCTGGGCGGTGTTGTCCGCCACGGCCGAGATCGCCGCCGCGGCATAGGTCGCGCCCAGCGCCGAGAAGATCCGATCGGCACGGTCGATCTCCGCGCCGGCTGCGGCGCGCAGCCTGCGCACGTTCTCGAGGGCGGCAGGTGCGTTCTGCTCGAGCTCACGCAGCTCATCGAACGCCGCCTTGCGCTCCTCGAGCGACTGCGTCGACGCGGAGCACAGCTGGATGATCGTCTGATTCCAGGCGATCCGCTCCTGGTCGGAGTCGGGGATCTCGTCGTCGAGCTTCTGCTGCAGTGTGAACGCCTCGTCGAGGTTCGTGCGCGCTGTCTTCAGCGCCGCGACGAACTCGCCGATGGCGTCGTCGCCGAACTGCGCTCTGGCGTACTCCAGCTCCTGCTCGCTGGACTTCACGACGTCGTCGGTGCGCACCAGCGCGATCGACGCCTGCTGGGCGAGTTCCGCGAGCTGGGCCTCCCGTGCGGCGTGCTCTGCGGCGCGCTTGCGGTTCCGGCGCACGAGCAGGACGACGACGAGGATCACGACGGCCGCCAGCACCACCAGGCCGATGATCATGCCGGTGCGTGCGGAGCGTGCCGGGCCGTCGACGACGATGTCCTGCACCTCGTCGGCGGCCGCGTCGATCGCGCCCGCCCAGTCGTTCTGCTTCAGCGAGGGAACCATCGCCTGGGTGACACGGGCGCGGTCGGCGACCGAGATCGGGCCGCCATCCGTCCTGCCCGCGATTGCGAACGTGCGGGCGTCTGTCGCGACGGCGATCAGATACTGCTGATCGCTCAGGCCGTTGGTCTCAGCGGCCGCGGTGACCCACTCGGTGTCGACGTCCGGGTTCGTGAACTCCGGCACGAAGACGAAGAACAGTCCGACGCCGGTCTGCGCGTCGAGCTCGGTGAGGCGGGCCTCGGCCGCGGCCTCCTCCGCGGAGGTGAGCACATCGCTGGCGTCGGTGACGTACACGCCGGGATCGAGCGGCCCCGGATCCGTCGCCGACGCCGATCCGGCCGCGAGGCCCGAGCCCAGGAGCGCGACCAGCAGACCCACCACGACCGTCCAGCGAGTCCGCATCCCGCTCCCTCCACCCCGATGAGCACGCCCCACGGCACGAGTCTATGCACTGGCACCGACCTGGCACAGCGCCTGCGATGCAATCGCCGTTCGCCCTGCGCGGAGCGGCGCCGCACGACCCATACCCTTGAGGGCATGGAAGACCGGTACGGATCGGATGTGCTCGCCGCGGGCTGGCGCGAGCAGGGATTCAAGAAGTCGGCGGATGTCGCCGCAGAGGCCGATCTGGTGGTCGAGGTCGCCGATGACGGCTACTGCGGGGCGGTGGTCCGGATCGAGGCCGGCATGGTCGAGCTGGAGGACTGGAAGGGCCGCCGGCGGATGTTCCCGCTCGGCGCCGGGTTCCTCATCGACGGCGAGCCGGTGCGGCTGGTGCATCCGTCGGCGAAGTCGTCGGGTCCGCGTCGCACGGCCTCCGGTTCGTTCGCCGTACAGGACAGCAGGGCACGGACGGCCCAGCCCAGCCGCATCCTCGTCGAGGGACGTCACGACGCCGAACTGGTCGAGAAGGTGTGGGGTGACGACCTCCGCGTCGAGGGCGTCGTCGTGGAGTACCTGCAGGGCATCGACCTGCTCGACGAGCTGCTGGCCGAGGCGCCGCCGACAGCGCAGCGCCGCTACGGCGTGCTCGTCGACCACCTCGTGCCGGGCTCGAAGGAGACCCGCATGGTGGAGCAGATCCTGCGCGGCCCGCACGGCCCGCACCTGAAGATCGTCGGGCATCCGTACATCGACGTGTGGCAGTGCGTGACGCCCGCCGCGCTCGGCATCCGCGCCTGGCCGGTGATCCCGAAGGGCACCGACTGGAAGACCGGCATCTGCCGCGCCTTCGGCTGGCCTGCCGAATCTCAGGCCGACATCGCCCACGCGTGGAAGCGGATCCTGTCGCGGGTGTCGTCGTACCGCGACCTGGAGCCCTCGCTGCTGGGCCGGGTCGAGGAGCTCATCGACTTCGTGACGGAGCCCTCGGGCCGCTGAAGGACCCCGGTACCCTGGAGGGATGTCAGAACCCCGCACCTTCCGTGACGAACCGGTCTCGTTCGTCCGCCGCTCCGGTCGCATGTCGGAGGCCCAGGAGCGGGCGTTCGAAGAACTCGCCCCGCGTTACCTGCTCGAGGTGCCCCGCGACGTGGCATGGACGTCGGTGCACCCGGACGCCAGGTTCGACCCTGCATCCGAGTACGGCCGCGACGCGTCGCTGATCGTCGAGGTCGGCTCCGGCCAGGGGCACGCGATCGTGCACGCGGCATCCACCCGCCTCGACGACGACTTCCTCGCCGTCGAGGTGTTCCGCGCCGGGCTCGCCCGCACGATGCTCGACGCCGACAAGGCCGGCGCGCGCAACCTGCGCCTGGTCGAGGCGAACGCGCCCGAAGTGCTGTCCTCGTACCTGCCGGCCGGCGCAGCATCCGAGGTGTGGATCTTCTTCCCCGACCCGTGGCACAAGAAGCGGCACACCAAGCGGCGCCTGGTGCGCCCCGGCTTCCCGCAGACCGCCGCCCGTGCGCTCGCCGTGGGCGGGATGCTTCGCCTCGCGACCGACTGGGAGGACTACGCGCTGCAGATGCGCGATGTGCTCGACGAGGCGCCGGAGTTCGAGCGCGCCTTCGAGGGGGAGTGGGCCGAGCGCTTCGACGGTCGCGTCATGACCGCGTTCGAGCGCAAGGGCATCGCGAAAGGCCGCGACATCCGCGACCTCACTTACCGACGAGTGCAGTGAGCCGCAGCGCCTGGCAGAGCCTCGGACCGGCGGCGCTCGTCTGCGCGGCGGCACCGGCGTTCTTCGTGCTGGGCTGGACCGTCGTCGGCTGGGTGCTCCTCGTGGCAGGCGTGGGCATCGCGGCACTCATCGAGCGCGGCCGCGTCGCCGGTGCGGAGCCGTCGCTGACCCGTGACCTCGCGCTGATCGGCGTCGGCATGCTGATCGTGCACTCGATCCCGCTGGCGGCGGAGCTGGACGACGGCGCGATGCTGCGCTTCACCCTGGCGCTCGGCGGAGCGGTCGTCGTCCCCTACCTGATCTCGCGTTTCGTGTTCCGTGACCGCGCGATCTCGTTCCCGTGGCGAACTGGACGACGCTGGGCATCGTGGCAGTGGATCTGGCTGGTCGCGGTGCTGGTGCTGGGCTGGCTGATCCTGCCGTTCTACTTCATCACCAGCGGCGTGTACCTGAACTGGCCGGTCGTGGACAGCCCCGAGCTCATCGGGCGGCTGTTCCTCGGGGTGGGTGCGGTCGGCATCTGGGACGAGCTGTTCTTCATCTGCACGGTGTTCGCCCTGCTGCGCCGGCACCTGCCGGTTGCTCCGGCGAACGTGCTGCAGGCGGTGGTGTTCGTGTCGTTCCTGTGGGAGCTGGGCTACCGCGCATGGGGACCCGCGCTGACCATCCCGTTCGCGCTGCTGCAGGGCTGGATCTTCCTGCGCACCCACTCGCTCGCATACGTCGTCACCGTGCACCTGCTGTTCGACGCGGTCGTCTTCGCGGTGCTCGTGCACGCGCACAACCCGGGGATGCTGCCGATCTTCCTGCTCTGACGGAGCCACCGCCCTCCGGCGGCTGAGAGGATTGATGCATGGACATCCGCACCGCGACCGCTGCCGCGCTGACCGATCAGGAGGTCCTCCGCCTGCGCGAGGACTTCCCGATCCTGCAGAGCGAGGTGAACGGGCATCCGCTCGTCTACCTCGATTCCGGAGCGACTTCGCAACGGCCCTTCGCGGTGCTCGACGCGGAGCGCGAGTTCGCGACGACGCTGAACGCCGCCGTGCACCGCGGCGCGCACACGCTCGCCGCCGAGGCGACCGTCGCCTTCGAGGATGCCAGGGCCGCCCTGGCGGAGTTCATCGGCGCCGACGAGGACGAGGTCGTCTGGACCTCGAACGCCACCGAGGCCGTGAACCTCGTCGCTTATTCGCTCTCGAACGCCTCAGCCGGCCGCGGCGGCCCGGAGGCCGACCGTCTGCGCCTCGGGCCTGGCGACGAGATCGTCACCACCGAGATGGAGCACCACGCCAATCTCATCCCGTGGCAGGAGCTCGCGGCGCGAACCGGAGCGACCCTGCGCGTCGTGCCGCTCGACGACGACGGAGCGCTGCGCCTCGATGTCGCCGCCGAGCTGATCGGCGAACGCACCCGCCTGGTCGCGGTCACGCACGTCTCCAACGTGCTCGGCGTGATCAATCCGGTGGAGCAGCTGATCGCCGCGGCGCACGCGGTCGGCGCCCTCGTGCTGCTCGACGCCTGCCAGTCGGCGCCGCACCTGCCGCTGGACGTGCACGCGCTGGGCGTCGACTTCGCCGTGCTCTCCGGGCACAAGATGCTCGGCCCGACCGGCATCGGGGCCCTGTACGGCCGCCGCGAACTGCTCGAGAGCATGCCGCCGTTCCTGACCGGCGGTTCGATGATCACCACTGTGACCACGACCGAGGCCGAGTACCTGCCGCCGCCGCAGCGCTTCGAGGCCGGCACCCAGCGAGTCTCGCAGGCGGTCGCGCTCGCCGCGGCCGTGCGGTACCTGCAGGACGTCGGGATGCCGCGGATCGCCGCGCACGAGGCGGAGCTCGGCGCCCGCCTGGTGGCGGGACTGTCCGCGATCGACGGCGTCCGCGTGCTGGGTGCAGGGATCGACCTGCCCCGCGTCGGACTCGCGAGCTTCGACATCCCGGGCATCCACGCGCACGACGTCGGACAGGTCCTCGACGACGCCGGCATCGCCGTGCGCGTCGGTCACCACTGCGCCCAGCCGCTGCACCGCCGTCTGGGAGTGACGTCTTCGACGCGTGCCAGCACCTACCTGTACACGACGGGGGACGAGGTCGATGCCGTCATCGACGCCGTCGCCCGCACGATCGACTTCTTCCGGAGGGCATGATGGCCTCGTCCGACCTGCAGGGGCTCTACCAGGAGCTCATCATGGACCACTCCCGCGCGCCCCACGGCTTCGGTCTGCGCCCGGCCGTGGCCGCGCAGTCGCACCAGCTGAACCCGACCTGCGGTGACGAGATCACGCTGCAGGTGCACGCCGCCCCTGACGGCACGATCGATGCGATTGCCTGGGAGGGGCACGGCTGCGCGATCTCGCAGGCCTCGGCGTCGCTGTTCGCCGAGCTCGTCGAGGGGATGCCGGTGGCCGAGGCCGAGCACCGGATCGAGGTCTTCCGTGAGGCGATGCGTTCGCGCGGGAAGATCGAGCCGGACCCGGAGCTGCTCGGCGACGCCGCTGCGCTGGGCGGCGTATCGAAGTACGTCGCCCGGGTGAAGTGCGCGATGCTCGCCTGGGTCGCCGCGGAGGACGCCCTGCACAAGCTCGGCTGATACGGCTCAGGAGTACTGCGAGACCGTCTGGAACATCTGCTCGTAGAACGACGGGAACACCGCCAGCATCCACACGATCGGTGTGAGGAACGCGGCGACCATGATCGCGATCGCCGCCCACATCGGCGCCTGCCCGGTGCCAGCCTGCCTGCGGACCACCACGGAGCGGCCGATCGGGTACACCGGGCTGAGGAAGTTCCACGCCCAGTGGAAGCGGCGCTGATAGCCCAGCGCTCCGAGATCGCGGTGATCGAGGTAGGCGAAGAGCACACCGGCTCCGTACAGCAGCAGGCTGACGAGCGAGAGCAGCATCGTCCCCAGCATCATCCCGTTCGACCAGGCGACCAGCCCGGACACGTTGGCCGCGTCGGTGGCGTACGGGTCGGTCATCATCCGACTGAACGACCACAGGTACTGCTGCATCATCTGCTGCATGAGCACGAGCTGCACGATCGTGAGCGCGAGCGCGGCCAGGGGTACGGCGACGACCGCCCAGATCCACGGCGTGTTCGTGCGGGTGCCCGCGGGGACCTGCGGGTACGGCTGAGGCGCGGCAGGCGCCGGGGGAGACGCGGGCATCGTGCTCGCCGTCCAGACGGCGCCGTCCCACCAGCGCAGCGTGCCCGGGGTGCCGTCCGGGTACCAGCCGGGAGGTGTGGGCGGAGCGTACGTCATGGGGGTCCTCTCGGTCGGCGGGCTCAGCCCACGCTACCGGGTGCGGTGGACTCGCCCGCGGCGGTCAGGTCAGCTGCAGCGTCGTCAGGCAGGTGGGGGAGTCCGCGTCGGTCGAGAACGGCTGGCCGGCCCGGCGGCCGTCGTGCTCGACGGTGATCGTGCCCTGGATGCCGCGCGGCAGCCACAGCCCGACGAATCCGTTGTCGTTGGTGGTGCGCATCTCGTCCATCACGACGGAGCCGTCGGCATCCGTGACGAGCACCCGTACGTCGGTGTTCCGAAGCTCGCCGAGACATGTCGTCAGACTGTGGAAGAAGCAGTCATGGGTGCGATCGACGTACGGTGCGACCGAAGTGTAGAAGATGTCAGTGGGCAGCGGCAGGGATGCTGTGCGTCCGGCTTCGTCCGAGAGCTCGACACGGTCGGGTCGCACCGAGGCGATGAGGTCCGTCGGACGTTCGGCCACCGGCAGCGCATCGAGACGGTCGACGACGGCGCGGGCGTCGAGACCGTCCAGGTCGTGGGTGGCGAGCAGATCGGTGGACGTCGACGAGGCATCCGGCGCGACCTTCTGCTCCGCGGCGGGGGCAGCGCATCCGACGAGGACCAGGGCCGCGAGGGCGGCGGAGACGGCGGCGGGAAGGAAGCGGCGAACTCTCATGACGCGACCATAGCGAGATACCCTATGAGGGTATTGGGAAGCTTGCCGCGCCGGCATCGGCCCGCCAGAATCGGGTCATGCTGATCGCCGGACTGATCCTCGCCGCGGCCGCCGCCGCGTTCCACGTGTTCATCTTCGTGCTGGAGTCGGTGCGCTGGACCGAGCCGGCCACGCGCCGGGTCTTCGGGGTGCATTCCGCGGAGGATGCCGAGACGATGAAGCAGCTCGCCTTCAATCAGGGCTTCTACAACCTGTTCCTCGCGCTCACGGCGCTGATCGGCGTGATCCTGGTGATCGCCGGTCAGCGGACCGCGGGCCTGACGCTCGCGCTTGCCGGTACCGGGATGATGCTCGCCGCCGCGCTGGTGCTGGTGCTCTCCGATCGCAGCAAGCTGCGCGCCGCGGCGATGCAGGGCGGGTTGCCGCTGCTCGCGGTCGTGGCACTGGCCGTCGCCTGGGCATAAGGGGACTCTGGTAGCTGATAGGCTCGTTAGGTTCGCCTCCGTAGCTCAGCGGATAGAGCGCCGGTTTCCGGTACCGTAGGTCGCAGGTTCGATTCCTGTCGGGGGCACGAACGCCGAATGGGCCGCCCCCTGGGTGGCCCATTCGGCGTTCTCACCGTCCGTCAGTTAGGTCTAGTCGGCTGAGAGGCGCGTCGCGGTGCGCTCGCGAGATACCACCTGCTCAGAGGCGCGCTGGCCGCCGATGGAACGCAGGTATGTTCTCGGGTGGGACATGCCGCTCCTGCTTGGACCCTGCCAGCATCGGACATGGATACTGGTATCCAGTTTCTCAGTCTCGCGTAGTTTCAATGACATGCTGAGGGTAAGTTCAGTCTTCGTAGGGAAATCGAATGGCATCACGCGGTTGGATGAGCTTTCAGAAGTCGCCCTGCGGCCGCTGCGGAAGTGATCGCATTCTTGGTGCGGCCTGCGACGATTGCGGAGCCGCAGCCCCAAAGAACGAAGTCAACTCACATGTTGTGCGTCGTCGTAGCGCCGTGCGTCAAATCGACGTCATCGTAGGTGAGCACTCTGCTAAAGAAGGCGATCTCCCAGACTTGCCCGAGATCGAAACAGCGGTGAAAGTGTTTACATCTGCTGTTACTCATTTCGCGGAGGAGAGCTCGCCGCAGGCAACGCAGGATCTCGCGTTGGCGATCTGCCTGATCAACGACTTGCACTCAAGGAGCGAGCGCGCTGCAGTGCTCAGACCCTACGTCGCTCTACGTGCGGCAATGCTCGAGTCGTCCGGGCGGGTAGCAGCCTTGTGGGGAATGTACCGCGAGACCTTGACGGCCCCGACCGTCAGGGAGGTTCAGCGGCTCAACGTCCGCGCCTCGGACAGCCTTCGCTCTTGGCGCGCTCCGATCGACGAGTACGAAGAGAAGCTTCGGAGGAGCATCTCTCAAAGTGGAGAAGCTGGCCAGACGCTGATCGAACGCACACTAGGTTTCTTGACGGACGCGCATGAAGGTACGCTTCTCGACATAGCATCGCTCGGTGTCGAGCGGGCTGAGCGCCTGACAGGACGGAGTGTGTCGCCAGGCGCCGGCACTCAATTTCTCGTGCAGAGTCATGTCGCGTCAGTGTGGCTCGACAACGAGAGGTTCGAACGCACCGTGGTTGAAGCATCGGATTTCTGCAGATTTGCCGACGTCGACGCTGTGCTTCGTTCTGATCTGCCGCTTCTCGGACTCGCGGCGAGCCAGCGCCGCCTCGCAGAAGCGGTCCTCGGGTTCGAAGCCATCCTCTCCGTCGAAACGGACGAGGAGACAATCTTCCGACGCCTCCTGAAGTATCACGCCGAGGTGTACGAAGAGGTAGGTGGTCCAATCTTCGCTTGGTACTTGCTTCTCTCTGGGGCCAAGACCAGACCATATGAGAAACTCATTGAAGAGGGCGCGACGGCTCTCGCGAAGGCGGTCAACGCGGAAAAATCTCTAGCGTCGTGGTTCCAGGGTAACGAGAGGCTCCTTCGCAATGCGCCCTCTCACGTCGGCGGATACTGGATCGAAAAAGACTTAGTCCACGTCACACTGGGAAGCGAGAAGATCTCTCAATCAATTGGTTGGTTTGTGGACCGCGCATACACCTTTCTTGAGTCGGTGATGGCGACCTCCTGGGCACTTTTCAACGAACTGGAACGCCGAGACATCGACATTCCCTTTTCCGAGGCGGACAAGGCCTATCTTGGGCTGACGTCGTTCGCGATGGCTGACATGTTCGCAAAGATGAGCTTCGGAGCTCTCGAGTGCCGAGACGATGACGGTGATTGGCATTTCGCACTTCCTTCCGGAGAAGCTGACGCGGTCGCTAAGGCTGTAGCTCTCATGACTACAAATGCCGATGTTCGGTCGGTAACTGTCAGCCGAGCGGGAGCCGAGTCCACGCTTCGCGTCAGTCTGACGGCATGGGAGACATATGAATCCGCCGTGATTGACGCGTCTGTCGAAGACATCGTTGTCGCGGGAGTGGAGTTTCGAGCGGCTTGCACGCTGCGCGGAAAATCTGCACTCAGCGAGTCCGACTTGCGAGCTGCGGTAGGCGTGTTCGGCTCAAAGCTCCTTGCCGGTGACCTGACTCTCGTGCGGCAGCTCCGGAGATTGGATCGTCTAGCCGTCTCCCACTCCTACGCCGAAACGCACAACAGAATTGTCAGTGCACTTGCAACATTGAGGGCGGACGATCAGAGCGAGCGCGCGCGTCTGGCGGCTGACTTTCGAATCTGGATGCAGGGAGACTTGAGTTTGCCCACCGCGGACAGCGCAGTCGTCGTGCGAACCGCCTGAGTGCACATGTAGCCAGGCGTCGCAAGCAATGGGAATCACAGATAACTCTGCGGGCTTGACGCTCACCAAGCGTCCAGATATCGCGAACTATCACCCCGGTTGCGTGCGAAACACGCGACGAGAACGCTACTCGTGCAACCACTCTTGGGTAATGGACTGACGCGGTACGGAACGCGCCCGTCAGTCCAGGCGACGCCTACTTGCCCGGTGCCACCGGCTGCACGGTCTCGGCGGGCTCCACCGCGACGGTGACCGGCGCGGCCTCCATCTCCTTCAGCGCGGCGGCCACCTTCTCCGCCAGATAGCGGTGCCCGTCGTTCGAGGGGTGATCCCTGCCGATGCCGGTGTCGATGATCCCGGCGTAGTTCTGCGGGGTGATCCAGTTCTGCTGCACGGGGGAGATGTACCACCAGCCGCGCTGGGCGGCGAGCTCCTGCAGATCGCGATCGATGCGCGCAGTCGTCCTCTCCACGGGCAGCACCTGCGGAGCGGGCCCGAGCACGACGATCCGGGCATCCGGATAGATGTTCGCGAGGCGATCCCAGGCAGCATCCACCGCCGGGCGGTACCCCGCGGCCGGCAGCCGGCGGTCGTTGATCGATCCCTCGATGACGACGAGGTCCGGCCGCAGCAGCGGATCGAGCTGATCGATGCGCGGGCCGTAGGCGGGGCCGTCGAGTCCGGGCTTCAGATAGCCGCTGCCGCGCACGCCGTCGACGACGGTCGTCCCGTCCAGGAGGTCGGCGAGCCGGTAGGCGTAGCCGTCGGTCGGCGGCGTCGCCGCCGACCCGTAGGTCCACGAGTCGCCGAACACCAGGATGCGGGGATGGTCGGGCAGCACCAGGGGAGCGGGCGCCTCGGCGTTCGCCACGCCGGAGGACGCGGACAGCGCCACCGGGTCGGCGGGATGCAGGCGCAGCATCCCGAACCCGATCGACGCCGCCGTCACGAGGACGGCGGCGCCGATGAGGATCGCGCCACGCAGGGGCATGCGTGGACGACGGGAAGGCGGGGTCATGATCCGAGGATAAGCGCTCCGCCGACTACTTGGACGTGCCCTGGGACACGGACCCCTGCAGCTGGCGCTGGAACAGGATGTAGACGATCAGCACCGGAATGATCGTGATCATCACGGCGGCGAACATCTGGCCGAAGTCCAGTGCGTAGCCCGCGGACGACGCGTAGGACGCCATGCCCTGCGACAGCACGTAGTTGTCGCGGTTCGTGTTCAGCGAGATCGGGAGCAGGAACTGGTTCCACAGGCCGAGGAAGTTCATGATCGCGACCGCCGCCATGCCGGGCTTCGCCATGGGCAGCATCACCTGGAAGAAGGTGCGCCACTCGCTGGCGCCGTCCACGTAGGCGGCCTCCTGGATCTCGTAGGGCAGTGACTTGAAGAACGAGAACAGGAAGAACACGGTGAACGGCAGAGCGAACGCCACATAGGTGATGATCAGACCAGGCAGCGTGTTCAGCAGGCCCATGCCCTGCAGGATGAAGAACAGGGGAACGATGGCGAGGAACACCGGGAACGTGAGGCCGGCGAGCATCAGGTAGTAGATCACGCGGCTTCCGGGGATCTGGAACCTGGCCAGCACATAGGCGCACATGGCGCCCAGCACCATCACCAGCACCAGCGCGCAGCCGACGACGATGACGGTGTTCACGAACATGCCGCCGAAGTTGTTGTCGACCCAGGCGCTGACGTAGTTGTTGAAGTTCCACTGGGCCGGCAGGCCGAACGGAGACTTGAAGATCTCCTCGGTCGTCTTGAACGAGCCGATCAGGGTCCACACCATCGGCAGGATGACGATGAGCGACCAGATCGCGAGGATCACGTGCGAGGTGCCGCCCACCACCTTGTCGCCGGCGGTCGACTTCGTCACATGCGTCTCGGGTGCGGAGCGCCTGCTCTTCTTCTCGACGGTGACAGCGGCGCGCGTGTCGGTGCTCATGCGCGTCCTCCTTCATCCTTGCCGCCGATCAGGCGGAAGACGCCGATCACGAGAGCGGCGAACAGCAGTGTGATCACGGCGAGAACGACACCCATGGCGGTGGCGAGGCCGAACTGGCCCTTCTCGAACGCCGTGCGGAACAGGTACTGGCTCATCACCAGCGTGCTGTTCGAGGGGCCGCCGGTGGAGTTCAGGCCGGCCATGTACACGAACGCGTCCAGCGCCATGATCCCCAGGTAGATGTACGCGGTCTGCACGTTGTCGCGCATCTGCGGGAGCAGGATCGAGGTGACGGTGCGGAACCGCCCTGCGCCGTCGATGCGGGCGGCCTCGAGGGTCTCCCCGGGGATGCCCTTGATGGCGGCGATGAACAGGATCATGTAGAACCCGACCATGCTCCAGACGATCACGAAGATCGTCGCCCCCATGGCGGTGCTCTGCTCGCCGAGCCACGCCCACTGGCCGTTGTCGATGCCGAAGACGCCGAGAACGCCGTTGAGCAGACCGGTGGGCGCGTAGATCATGCTCCACAGGATCGCGATGACGATGGCGGGGATGACGTACGGGAAGAACGACACCACCCGGTAGAAGCTCGAGCCGCGCAGGCCCCTGACGTTGCCGTGGCTCGGGCCGCCGACGGTGATCATGCTCGCGAAGATGAGGGCGATCACGATGGTGATCAGCGGGACGACCACGGCGAGCAGGATGTTGTTCCCCATCGCCTGCAGGAAGGTCGGGTCCTGGAACAGCTTGACGAAGTTCTGCAGACCGACGAACTGCATGTTCGGCGAGAACCCGGTCCAGTTGGTCATCGAGTAGTACAGCGCCTGGATGAACGGCGAGATCACGAAGACCAGGAAGATCACGAGGGGGAGGACCAGGAACACCAGCAGGAACGAGGCGTAGTCCCAGGTCAGCTTGCGAGGAAGCCCCGCACGGGGCGCCTTGCGGCGCCCCGTGCGGGGCGCGGTCACCGTGACGGTGTCCGCGACCTCGAGAGGTGGGATGGTGCTCACTTGATCTCGATCTTCGTGATGGAGCTGTCGTTCGCGACCTTGTCCACCAGCGCCTGCAGCTGCTTGGTGATCTCGGCGACCGTCATGCCACCGGCCAGGAACGTGTTCCAGATCGGGAGCTGGTCGGAGTTCATGCCGTACAGGTTGGTCGACTTGATCGTGAAGACGTTGTCACCGGCGGCGTCCAGCATCTTCGACTGCGACTGCAGAGCGGTCGAGCCGAAGCCGTCCTCGGGGACGGTGCCCTTGACGATGGTCGGCGCCAGCTTGTTCTTCGCGAACCAGGTGGCCGATTCCTTCGACAGCATGGTGCGCAGGAGCTCCTTACCGCCGGCCGGGTTCTTGGCCTTCGACGGGACGATGAACGGCTCACCTGCCTCGGCGCGCATGAAGCCCGCCGGGGTGGTCTGGTTGCCGTCCAGCGGGAGCTCCGGGATACCCATCATCTTGAAGTCGGGCGCCGTCTGCTTCTTCATCTCGTTCTCGATCCACGAGCCCGAGGGGTAGAGCAGCGCGGCCTCATCGAGGCTCCACTGCGACTGGGCCTGGGTGAACTGCGTGCCCGCGCCGCCCGGCTTCATGTAGCCGGCCTGGATGAGGTCGTACAGGATCGTCAGGATGCTCTGCAGCGTCGGGTGCGACCAGGCCTTCGGGTCGAGGTTCTCCAGCGGCAGGCGGACGTCGTCGCCGGACTGGATGACCGCGGAGTCGATGACGAGCGTCTGGTAGTACGTCGCCGCCTCCTTGCCCCAGAGGAAGAGGTACTTGCCCTTGGCCTTGGCGGCAGCGCCGAGGTCGGGCAGGTCCTGCCAGCTGGTCGGGACCTTGAAGCCGTTCTCTTCGAACAGCGACGACGAGTACCAGAGGCCGTACACCGTCATGACGTAGTTCAGAGCCTTGAACTTGCCGTCGAAGGTGCCGGGATCCTTGACACCGCCGTAGAGCGTGTCGCTGATCTTCTCGCCTTCGAGGTTGTTCGCGTCCAGAACCGAGTCGAGCTCCTCGAGCTGGTCGAGGATCGTGTTCCAGCCGATCGAGTTCGCACCCGAGTTGTCGATGAGGTCCGGCGGGTTGCCGCCGACGAAGCGCGGCTGCAGCTCCTGCGCGATCTTGGTGGACGAAGAAACCTTGACGGACACGCCGTCGAGCTTCTTGTTGGCGTCCATGATCTTGCCGGAGTTCTCGACGTAGTCCACGCCGTAGCCGCCGTCGAAGATGACGGCATCGACCTTGGAGTTCGCGGCCACGCCGAAGGGGTTGTCAGCAGTGACCTCGCCCTTCTCGCCGCCGCCGGTGCTGCCGCCGGGCGCCGCGCACGAGGCGAGCGTCATGCCGAACGGGACCAGCGCCGCCGTGGCGATGGCTCCGCGCAGCAGGTTGCGGCGGCTGATGGAGGTGTTCTCGATTTCCATCTTGTGACTACCTTCCCTGGTGTTGGGGATGTGTGGTTTGTGGTGGCCTTGCGGCCCAGGGTATTCGTAACTCTGCTCTTCGTGGATAACGATCCGGCGGCGTCAGTTGCCGCGTCGGATGCGCTCCGCGTAGAGCTCTTCCAGTGCGTGGTTGTGTTCGTCTCCTCCCGGGATGTTGGCAGAGATGTACATGGGCGGCACGTGGCCGGTCTCGGCGATCCGACGTGCGACGCCGAGGGTCAGGAGCTGCGCGATGAACGCGGCGGTGATCGAGGAGATCGCCCCTGCGCCGATGCCGTCGGCGACCTCCAGCGTGGAATCGCCGTAGGGCGCCAGATTGTCGATCACGACGTCGGCGACCTCGCTGAGGCGCTTCCCGCTCGGATGTTTCGGCTCGACCTTCGAGGTGTGATCCAGGCTGGTCACGGCGATGACGGGATGGCCGTGCTCCTTCGCCCACAGGGCGACGCCGACGATCGAGCCGTTCACGCCGGAGTTCGACGCGATCACGAACACGTCGTGCTCACCGACCGGGGTGATCGCCATGAGCTCGTCCACGAGCCAGGGCTCCCGCTCCAGCGCGGCGTTCAGGATGCCGGCGTCCCGCTCGCCGTGCAGCACCAGGTCGCGCAGCGCGATCTTGTTCGTCGGGATCAGCCCGCCGGCGCGCCCCGCGATCTCCATCGCGAACGCCTCGGAGTGCCCGGTGCCGAACGCGTGGATCACGCCGCCGTCATCGATGGCACGGGTGAGCAGTGAGATCGCGCCGTCCAGACCTCCGTCCTCGGCGAGCGCAGTGATGCGCTCGAGGCGGCTGGTGGCCTCGCGCAGCAGGTCGGTGGCGGTGGCGGTCATCGGGTCTCCTGGATTCCTCGGGGCAGGTGGGCTGTGGAGCGCCAGCGCGGACGCCGCAGTCCGGCGACCGCACGAGCGGTGTCTTCGAGTCGGGCCTTCGACGCGGGAAAGTCCTGCTGGGCGATCAGGAAGTAGAGCAGGTCGATGGCGAAGAGCTGCGCATGGGGCGCTGACAGGTCATCCGGGCGTGCGGAGGGCGACTGCGCGGCCGTGGTGATGACCTCGTCCGCCGCATCGGCGAGTGCCGAATGGGCGTCCTGCGTGATCGCCACGGTGAAGGCGCCGGAGGCTGCGGCGCGGGAGAGCATCTGAACGGTGTCGATGGTGCTGCCCGTGGTGGACATGCCGATCGCGGCGCTGGTGCTGCCCTGCAGCGCCGCCGAGGTGAGGCCGTCGTGGGCGGAGGTCCACAGGTGCGCGTTCACACCGATCCGGTACAGGCGGTCGCGGAGGAACGCGGCGATCGTCCCGCTGGCGCCGACCGCGTAGATGTCGAGATGGTCGCACTCGGCGATCGCCTTCGCGGCGCGCTCGACCGCAGCCAGGTCCAGACGGTCGACCGTCGCCTGGATGGCGCGGCCGTGCGTCTCCAGAAGGGTCTGCATGAGGACCTCGGGCGGATCGTTCTCACCCAGGACCCGCCGTGCGCGACGCGGTGCCTCGTCCGTCGCGCTCGCTCGCCCGATCTCGGAGGCCACGCGGACCCGGAACTCCGTGTAGCCGTCGAACCCGATCAGGCGGCAGAACCTGGTCACGGTCGCCGCGGACGTGTGCGCGCGCGAGGCGAGTTCACTGATCGTCCACTCCAGGGGCGCAGCGGGATCCTGCTCCACGACGTCCGCGACCCTGGCCATGGCGGCAGGCATGCGCCAGCGCCCGGCGTCGATCCGGCGCGCGATGCTGACATCGTTGCCGGGTGAGACTGTCCGTGGCACCATTGCCTCCAGTGAAAATTGCATACGTTTGGTAAGCGTCTTTCCGAAATCTATTCTCATTCCGTTCTGAGGTCAACGATGATCACGTCACAATCCGATAGCGACCGGCTGATCGTCGGCATCGACGCCGGCGGCACGTCCACCAGGGCGACCCTTCTGACGAGGGCCGGCGACTGCGTGGGATACGGGAGATCCGGGAGCGGGAACCCGACCTCGGCAGGAGCCGGCCTCGCCGGCGAGAGCATCGTCGACGCCGTCGGGCAGGCGCTCGCCGCCGCGGGCCGCGAGATCGGTGCGATCGATCACGTGGTCGCGGCGATGGCGGGCCACGGCGCGAGTGGCGAAGTGGGCTGGCTGGCCGACGCGCTCGCCTCCGCCGGGTACGAGGGTGCACTGGACTTCGAGTCCGACCTGCTGGCCCTGTACTTCTCCGGTACGGCCGAGAAGGACGGCTACGCGATCGTCTCCGGCACCGGCGCAGCCGTCATCCGTGTCGTCGACGGACGTCTGGAGGCGACCGCCGACGGCGTCGGCTGGTTGCTCGGCGACCGGGGGAGCGGCTTCTGGCTCGGCCACCAGGCGGCGCTCGCCGCGGTCGAAGACCTGGACGGACGCGGCCCCGCGACCGCGCTTACCGCGGCGGTGGTCGACGCGATGCAGCTCGTCCCGTCCGAGTTCCCGCTCGCCTACGGTCGCCACGCGCAGCTCGAGGCGCTCATCCGCACGATCTACCTCGGCCGCCCGGTCGAGCTCGCACGGCTGGCGCCACTCGTGTTCGGCGTCGCCGGGGAC
This sequence comes from Microbacterium sp. MAH-37, assembly GCF_009758255.1. Taxonomy (GTDB): domain Bacteria; phylum Actinomycetota; class Actinomycetes; order Actinomycetales; family Microbacteriaceae; genus Microbacterium. Next base: position 33,628 of record NZ_WSEN01000006.1, on the reverse strand, counting down.
GACGAGATCGCTCGCGGCATCCTGGTCAGGGCTGGTGAGCTGCTCGCGCAGTCGTTCGGTGCGGTGCACCGGGGTCCGGGGCCGCTGGTCGTCGGCGGCAGCGTGCTCGCGCAGGAGGGGCTGCTCTCCGAGACCTTCCGGCGCCTGGTCCGCGAACGTGAACCGGAGGTGCGCTTCATCCCGGTCGCTGACGGAGTCGTGGGCGCGGCGGCGCTCGCCCTGCGGCACGCCGGTGCCGAGATCGACGCGGCCGGGCACGCACGGCTGGCGGCGTCGGTCACCGCAGCGCGCGCCCGGTGACGCCCAGGAGCACCGCGTAGACTAGAAGGTCTATGAACCCGGAAACGCTCGCCCAGGAAATCCTCGCCGTCATCACCCCGATCGCGGCGGCGCTGCGACCCGGGGAAGAGGCCGGCATCACGGCATCCGACATCGTGCTGGAGCGTCCGCGCAACCGCGACCACGGCGACTGGGCGTCGAACATCGCCATGCGCCTGGCCAAGCGACTCGGCACCAATCCACGCGACCTCGCGCAGCAGATCGCCGACGGGCTCGTGCAGTCCGACGGTATCGCCACGGCCGAGGTCGCCGGGCCCGGGTTCCTGAACATCCGGCTGGATGCCGCCGCCGCCGGCGCACTGGCGAAGACGATCGTCGATGCGGGCGAGGCCTATGGCACGAACGACTCCCAGGCGGGCGTATCCGTGAACGTCGAGTTCGTCTCCGCGAACCCGACGGGTCCGCTGCACATCGCGCACACGCGCTGGGCGGCACTGGGCGACTCGATCGTGCGCCTGCTGCTGGCGAGCGGCGCGAACGCGGTGCGCGAGTACTACATCAACGACGCCGGTGTGCAGATGGAGCGCTTCGGGGTCTCGATCGTCGCCGCGGCCAAGGGAGAGCCCACGCCGGAGGGCGGCTACCCGGGCGAGTACATCACGACGCTCGCCGGTCGCGTGCTCGACGCTCGCCCCGACCTGCTCGGCCTGCCGGACGACGAGCAGCTCGTCGTCGCGCGCGACCTCGCCTACGAGTACCAGCTCGCCGAGATCAAGAACTCGCTGGCAAGGTTCAACGTGCCCTTCGACGTCTGGTTCTCGGAGCGGACCCTGCACGCGGCATCCGACGGCGGCGGTCCCAGCCTCATCGACCAGGCCGTTGACCGGCTGCGCGAGCAGGGGCACGTCTTCGACGAGGACGGTGCGGTCTGGGTGCGCACCACCGACTTCACGGATGACAAGGACCGCGTCATCCGCCGCTCGAACGGCGAGTACACCTACTTCGCCGCCGACGCCGCGTACTACCTGAACAAGGGTGACCGCGGCTTCCAGAACAAGATCTACCTGCTCGGCGCCGACCACCACGGTTACGTCAACAGGCTCAAGGCCGTCGCCGGCGCCGCGGGTGAGGACCCGGAGAAGAACATCCAGGTGCTGATCGGCCAGATGGTGTCGATCAACGGCGCCCGCCTCAGCAAGCGCGCGGGCAACATCATCGAGATGGACGACCTGCTGAACTGGCTGGGCAGCGATGCGCTGCGCTATTCGCTGGAGCGCTCACCCGCTGACTCGCCGCTCGACCTCGACCCCGAGCAGCTGCAGAAGCGCACCAACGACAACCCGGTGTTCTACGTGCAGTACGCGCACGCCCGCACGCACAACGTGGCCCGCAACGCGGGCGACTCGGGCGTGGACCGCTCGGAGTTCGTGCCGGAGACGCTGACCCACGAGACCGAGTCGGCGCTGCTGGGCGCACTGCAGGAGTTCCCCCGCCTCGTCGCGTTCGCGGCCGAGGTGCGCGAGCCGCACCGCATCGCGCGCTACCTCGAGGAGCTCGCGGGCCTGTACCACCGCTGGTACGACAACTGCCGGGTCATCCCACAGGGCGACGATCCGATCGAGTCGGTGCACCGCACCAGGCTGTGGCTGAACGACGCCACCGGCGTCGTGCTGCGCAACGGTCTCGATCTGCTCGGCGTCACCGCGCCCGAGCGCATGTGACCGGCCTGAGAGGATGACCGGGTGAGCGACACCTCCGCGTACCCCACCCTGCCCCTGCCCGACGACCTCGTGCAGCCGGCTCCGCGGCCCAAGCGCCGCGCGCGCTGGCCGTGGGTGCTGCTGATCATCGTCGTCGTGCTCGCGGCGCTCGCGGTGACCGCCGAGCTCGTGGCGCGCGCCGTCGTGCCGAACGTGGTCCGCAGTCTCGTCATCGAGAACATGGACCTGCCCGCAGATCAGCAGCTGGATGTCCAGACGTACGGCCTGCTGGTGCCGCAGCTGGTCTCCGGACGCCTCGGCCGGCTCGACATCTCCAGCGACAACGTCGAACTCGGCGGAATCACCGGGGCGGTCGACGTCATGGCCACGGGGATCCCCCTCGGCGGCGGTGCGATCGGTCACGCCGAGGGCACGGTGACGATCCCGGAGGATCAGTTCGCCGCGCTGGTGAAGAAGTCCGACCTGCCGGTCGACGAGATCGCCTTCGACGCGCCGGACGTCACGGTCAGCGGCGGCGTGCCGGTGCTCGGACTCTCGATCCCGGTCTCGCTCACGATCACCCCGGGTGCGGATGCCGGCGAACTGCTGCTCACGCCGGTGTCGGCGACACTGGGCGGCATCGACATCGACCTGGCGCAGCTGGCCGACCGGCTCGGAGGGATCGGCTCCGGCCTCGCCGAGACGCACCGGATCTGCATCGCCGACCAGTTGCCGGCGGGGCTCACGCTCACCGGTCTGAAGATCGTCGGTGACACCGCCGTGGCCGACGTCGACGTGGACGGCCGGATCGCCGTCGATCCTGCGCTGCAGGAGAACGGCACCTGCCCCTGAGCGGAGTCCGGTCAGGATTCTCCGCGCTCGCTGGATACCGCGCGCTGCGCCTGCCGCAGCGTCGAGGTTGCGGCAGCGACCTCCTGCTCGGCGCGGCGCAGCCGGTACTGCGCGAGCGTCTGCGCGCCGTGCCTGCTGCGCACCCGATCGGTGCTCTCCTCCGCGGCGATCGCGATGTAGGCCGTCGCGAGCAGGATCACCTGCGTGGACAGGTTGAGCCAGATCAGCAGAGCCAGCAGTGATGCGAACGAGGCCAGCAGCGGATTCGCCTTCGCGCCGCTGACGAACAGCCCGGAGAGCTCCTGCAGGACCAGCAGTCCGAGCGCTCCGCCCAGCGCACCGCCCCAGAGCGCACGCCGCGGAGGGGTCACGCCGGAGAGCGTGCGGAAGGCCGCGACGATCAGGACGGCGTTCAGCGCGAGGACGACGAGCAGCGAGAGCACGCGCACAGACCAGAACACGGCATCCGAGTCCTCGGGCAGGCCCACGGCATCGGCCGACCAGCGCACGGCGAGGCGGCCGGCGAAGGTCAGCGCTGCCGCCGCGAGGAACGTCGCGCCGATCACGATCGCCAGCAGCAGGTTGCGTGCGGTCGCGCGCAGCCAGGGGGCGTCCTCGGATGCGGTGCCGGAGATGGTGCGGATGGCGGCGCGCAGCGAGTTGATGCCGCCCATCGCCGCTCCTATGAGGCCGATCGCGGAGAGTATGCCGGCGACGGTGAGGCCCGCGGGAGCGCGGATGCTGGACGGATCGACGATGCCCCCCTCGCCCTCCTGCGCGATCAGCCCCGGCAGCGCGGCGTCCACCGCCGAGACGACCGCGTTCCACGCCGCGTCGTCGCCGGCCAGCCACAGGGCGGCCACCGAGAAGCCCAGCAGCACGGCGGCGAACACGGCGAACAGCGCGCGATAGGTGACCGCGTCCGCGAGCATCGGGCCGCGGCGTGCGAGGTGCAGCAGCACGGCCCTGACCAGGCGCAGCCGCAGCGCGGAGCGGATCAGCCTGTCCCGCAGCCCGGTCAGTCCGCCGGAGGCAGGAGGCGAGGGTGTCGCGGACGCTTCGTCTTCCATCGGCGCCACCTTACCCAAGGGTCTGTCATGAAGCGGAGGGCTTGACAGGGGTGGACTCGGGGGTGCCCTAGAATCGGGGGAACCTCGCGGCGTGCACTGTTCCGTCCGAGGATCCCTCCCACGATTGGTGTCCTGCCCCGTGCATTCCGCCCCTACCGCGCTCGCCCCCGATTGGCTGGCAGTGCCCGACGATCCCGATGATCTCGCGGCGGGGGTGTGGCCGGCATCCGCGCACCGCGACGCGGACGGAGCCCTCGTGATCGGCGGGGTGGCCGTCGGTGATCTGGTCCGCTCGTACGGCACGCCGGTGCTGGTGATCGACGAGGGCGAGGTGCGCCGTCGCGCCACAGCGCTGCGCGACGCGTTCGAGAGCGCCGCCGCCGCGCACGGCACGAGCGTGCGCATCTACTACGCAGGCAAGGCGTTCCTCTCCACCGCGGTCGCGCGGTGGATGGTCGAGGAGCGGCTGAACGTCGACGTCTGCACCGGCGGTGAGCTGCAGGTCGCGCTCGCCGCCTCCGTCGAGCCGTCGCACATCGGATTCCACGGCAACAACAAGTCGGTCGCCGAGCTCGAGAGCGCCGTCGAGGCCGGTGTCGGCACGATCATCATCGACAGCGCGATCGAGATCGAGCGCCTCGCGGCGATCACCGCGCGCACCGGCACCGTGCAGCGCGTGATGCTGCGGGTGAACAGCGGCGTGCACGCCGAGACGCACGACTTCCTCGCCACCGCGCACGAGGACCAGAAGTTCGGCCTGCCGCTGTCGGATGCCGCAGCCGTGGTCGCCCGCATCCGCGACCTGCCCGGTCTGGAGTTCGTCGGACTGCACTGCCACATCGGCTCGCAGATCTTCGGCGTGGCCGGCTTCCGCGAGTCGGCGTCGCGCGTGCTGGATCTGCACGCCGAGCTGCTCGAGGGTGGACCCGTCCCTCAGCTGAACCTCGGCGGCGGCTTCGGCATCGCGTACACGCGTGTGGACGATCCCGCCCCGGTCGCCGAGCTCGCCGAGGGGATCGTCGCCGCCGTCGCCGAAGGCTGCGCGGCGCGCGGCATCGACGTGCCAGCGCTGTCTTTCGAGCCCGGTCGCGCGATCATCGGCAATGCCGGCGTCACGCTCTACGAGATCGGCACCATCAAGGACGTCGTCCTCGAGAACGGCAGCCGTCGCTACCTCAGCGTCGACGGCGGCATGAGCGACAACGCCCGCACCGCACTGTACGGCGCACAGTTCTCGGCACGACTGGCCTCCCGCGACGGCGACGGAGAGCCCGTGCTGTCACGCGTCGTCGGCAAGCACTGCGAGTCCGGCGACATCGTGGTGGACCACGAGTACCTGCCGTCCGACGCGGCACCCGGTGATCTGCTCGCGGTCCCCGCGACCGGCGCCTACTGCGCCCCGCTGTCGAGCAACTACAACCACGTCCCGCGTCCGCCGATCGTCGCCGTGCGCGACGGAGCGGCACGGGTGATCGTGCGCGGTGAGACCGTGGCCGACCTGCTTTCCCGCGATGCCGGCATCCCGGATGTCGAATCCGGTGCCGAGCGCTCGCCCGCCTCCGCAGGAGAACAGCCGCACAGTTCCGAAGGAGAGAGATGACAGAGTACCGACGACTTCGAGTGGCGCTGCTGGGCGCCGGAGCCGTGGGATCCCAGGTGGCAGGACTCCTGCTGCGGCACGGCGACGAGCTCGCCGACCGGGCGGGCGCCGAGCTCGAACTGGCGGGCATCGCCGTGCGCAACCTGGACGCACCCCGTGACGTCGCCCTCCCGCGCGAGCTGTTCACGACAGACGCCGAGGCGCTGATCACCGGTGCGGACATCGTCGTCGAGCTGATGGGCGGCATCGAGCCGGCCCGTGCGCACACGCTGCTCGCCCTCGGTTCAGGGGCCGACGTCGTCACGGCGAACAAGGCGCTGCTCGCGACGCACGGTCCGGAGGTCTTCGAGGCCGCCGATCGCGTCGGCGCCTCGGTCTACTACGAGGCCGCCGCCGCCGGGGCGATCCCGATCATCCGGCCGCTGCGAGACTCCCTCGCCGGCGACCGCGTGGTGCGGATCATGGGCATCGTCAACGGCACCACGAACTACATCCTCGACCGGATGGATTCCGAGGGCGCCGACTTCGCCGACGTGCTCGCCGACGCACAGCGTCTGGGCTACGCCGAAGCCGACCCCACGGCCGACGTGGAGGGCTACGACGCCGCGCAGAAGGCGGCGATCCTGGCATCCCTCGCCTTCCACACCGCGGTGCCGCTCGAGACCGTGCACCGCGAGGGCATCACGGCCATCACTGCGGACATGATCGAGGAGGCGCGCGACGCCGGCTTCGTGATCAAGCTGCTCGCCGTCTGCGAGCGCCTGGTCGACGAGGGCGCAGAGTCGATCTCGGTGCGCGTCTATCCGGCACTGGTGCCGCGCTCGCACCCGCTCGCCTCGGTGCACGGCGCCAACAACGCCGTGTTCGTCGAGGCGGAGGCCGCCGGACCCCTGATGTTCTACGGCGCCGGCGCCGGCGGCGTGCAGACCGCGTCTGCCGTGCTCGGCGACGTCGTCTCCGCCGCTCGCCGGCACATCGCCGGGGGCACGGGAGTGGGGGAGTCCACCAGGGCGAACCTGCCGATCGTGCCGATCGGGCACGTGACCACGCGCTATCAGATCACGCTCGAGGTCTCGGACGCCCCGGGCGTGCTGGCCACGGTCGCCGGCCTGCTCAGCGAGGGCGGCGTCTCGGTCGCGACGGTGCTGCAGACGGTGGCAGAGCCCAACGGCGAGGAAGGCGGCACCGCCCGCCTGATCATCGGCACGCACCGCGCGGCGGAGCAGGCGCTCAGCGCGACAGTCGACAGCCTCGCCGCCAGTGACGTCGTCGAGCGCGTGGTGTCCGTGCTGCGCGTCGAGGGCGAGTGACCGTGGGCGTCACCGCTGTCCCCGGCGCGGAGCCGACCGAACCGTCCGCCGGCGAACCCGTTGCGGGAGCGCTGCGCACGGTCGACGTCACCGTGCCGGCGACCAGCGCGAACCTCGGCCCTGGTTTCGACACCCTCGGCCTGGCTCTGAGCATCTACGACCACCTGCAGGTGTCGTCGTTCGCCGACGACCGCCTCGAGATCGAGGTGTCCGGCTCCGGCGCGGACGAGATCCCGACGGATGCCACGAATCTCGTCGTGCGCTCGATCGCGCACGTCTTCGCGGATGCCGGACGGTCGTTGCCCGGGCTGCGTGTCGTCGCCGACAACGGCGTGCCGCACGGCCGCGGTCTCGGCTCCTCCGGCGCGGCGGTGACCGCGGGTATCCTCGCGGCGAAGGGCCTGCTCGCCGGTGACGTCGAACTCGACGACGAGACCCTGCTGCGGCTGGCGACCGAGCTCGAGGGACACCCCGACAACGTGGCCCCTGCGCTGTTCGGCGGGCTCACGATCGCGTGGATCGGCGACCGCGGCCCCGCGCACAAGAAGCTGCTCGTGCACCGCGGTGTCGCACCGGTGGTGTTCGTCCCGGGGTTCACGATGTCGACGTCGCTGGCCAGGTCGCTGCAGCCGCCGCAGGTCCCGCGCGAGGACGCCGTCTTCAACGTGTCGCGCTCGGCCCTCCTGGTCGCGGCGCTGACGCAGAGCCCTGAGCTGCTCCTGGACGCCACGGCAGACCGGCTGCACCAGGACTATCGCGGACCTGCGATGCCGGAGACGCTGCGCCTGGTGCAGTCGCTCCGCCAGGCGGGCTTCGCGGCCGTCGTTTCGGGCGCGGGCCCGAGCGTGCTCGTGCTCGCCGACGGTCCGGGCAACCGCCAGGACGCCGTCGAACTGGCGGATTCCGTCACGGACACCCCGTGGACCGCACACATGCTCGCGGTCGACGTGCGGGGTGGTACAGTAAGGAACCGAGCGGAGGGCTCCACGTAACTTCGTGAATCTGGCCCCATCGCACATCTGCGAGATCCGCACGTGTTCCCCGGTCTGAGAAGGAATCCGTTCCTTCGTGGTTCCGGCTGGCTGGCGTTCGTCGCCTGTGCGTGCAACGCGCTCAGCATCGCTGTGCGCTCAGGATTGCTCATTTCCCACGACATATGAGGGAGTACTCGTGGAGAACTTCTCCGAGACCCAGAACGACCAGACGGCGCCGGTGAACGACGCCCCCGCATCCACCCCGGCCGCTGCCGACGCTCCGGCCACCGAGGCACCGCGCAAGCGGGCCCCGCGCCGCGCCACCACGGCGACCGCCGCGGCGAAGGCCGCCGAGAAGGCCGAGGCCACAGCGTCTGCGCCGGCCGAGGCCGCCGCTCCGGCCGCTGAGGCGAACGCCGAGGCCCCGGCCGAGGCGCCGAAGGCGAAGCGCCCGACGCGCAGCCGAGCCAAGAAGGCGGATGCCGCGCCCGAGGGCGACACCCTCGACATCGCGTCCACCGCCGTGGTCGAGCCGGCTGCCGAGGCATCCGCTGCCGACGCGCCCGCTGCCGAGGCACCTGCGAAGCGCGCCTCGTCGCGCCGCGCCTCGTCGAAGGCCGCTCCTGCGGCCGAGGCGGCAGAGCAGAAGACCGAGCCGGCTGCGGAGAAGCCCGCCGCCGAGGGTGAGAGTGCCGAGGGTGAGACCGCGAAGCCGGCCCGCCGCCGCGGCAAGAAGGCCGAGCAGCAGTCCGCCGATGGTGAGACCGCGGCAGCCGAGTCGTCCGACTCCGGCCCCGCGCAGGGCGAGAAGCCCGCTGAGCAGAACGCCGAGAACAAGGACTCCGGCGACGGCGAGGAGGGCTCCGGCCGTGGCCGTACCCGCAACCGCAGCCGCAACCGCGGCCGTGGCGGTCAGAGCACCCAGGGCGGTCAGCAGGAGCAGCAGCAGTCCTCCTCCGCCGATGACGAGCAGGCAGGCGGCCGCTCCCGCCAGCGCAACAAGCGCCGCGGCGGCAGCAACCAGACCACCGACGAGTTCGAGACCGAGATCGGTGAGGATGACGTGCTCATCCCCGTCGCCGGCATCCTCGACGTGCTCGACAACTACGCCTTCGTCCGCACCAGCGGCTACCTGCCCGGCCCGACCGACGTGTATGTGTCGCTCGGCCAGGTGAAGAAGTACAACCTGCGCAAGGGCGACGCCGTGGTCGGTGCCATCAAGCAGCCGCGGGAGGGCGAGCAGCAGGGCCGCCAGAAGTACAACGCCCTGGTGAAGGTCGACTCGATCAACGGCCTGTCCACCGACGACGCCGGCACCCGCGTGGAGTTCGGCAAGCTCACCCCGCTGTACCCGCAGGAGCGTCTGCGCCTGGAGACGGCGCCCGAGAAGCTGACCCAGCGGATCATCGACCTCGTCGCCCCGATCGGCAAGGGTCAGCGCGGCCTGATCGTCGCGCCTCCGAAGGCCGGCAAGACGATCGTGCTGCAGCAGATCGCGAACGCGATCGCGCACAACAACCCCGAGGTGCACCTCATGGTCGTCCTGGTGGACGAGCGACCGGAAGAGGTCACCGACATGCAGCGTTCGGTGAAGGGCGAGGTCATCGCCTCGACCTTCGACCGCCCCGCCGAGGATCACACCACGGTCGCGGAGCTCGCGATCGAGCGCGCCAAGCGCCTGGTCGAGCTGGGTCGCGACGTCGTGGTGCTGCTCGACTCGATCACCCGTCTGGGCCGGGCCTACAACGTGTCGACCCCGACCTCGGGCCGCGTGCTCACCGGTGGTGTCGACGCTTCGGCGCTGTACCCCCCGAAGCGCTTCTTCGGAGCCGCGCGCAACATCGAGAACGGCGGTTCGCTGACCATCCTCGCCACCGCGCTGGTGGAGACCGGATCCAAGATGGACGAGGTCATCTTCGAGGAGTTCAAGGGCACCGGCAACAGCGAGCTGCGTCTGTCGCGCGCGCTGGCCGACAAGCGCATCTTCCCTGCGGTCGACGTCAACGCGTCGAGCACCCGCCGCGAGGAGATGCTGCTCTCGCCCGACGAGGTCAAGATCACCTGGAAGCTGCGTCGCGCCCTGGCCGGCCTCGACCCGCAGCAGGCCCTCGAGGTCGTGCTCGGCAAGCTCAAGGAGACCAGCTCGAACGTGGAGTTCCTCGTTCAGATGCAGAAGTCGATCCCCGCTCCGCCGGCGACCGGCCACAGCCACGGGCACGAGAACAGCATCCGCTGACATCGTGTTCGAGTCCGTCCAGGGGCTGATCGACGAGCACCGCCGGGTGCAGGAGGAGCTCTCCGACCCGGCGGTGCACGCCGATGCCGCGCGCGCCAAGCGCGTGAACCGGCGCTACGCCGAGCTGTCGCGCATCGTCGCGGCGTACGACGCCTGGTCGGCGGCATCCGATGATCTGGATGCCGCGCGCGAACTCGCTCGCGAGGACAGCGCGTTCGCCGATGAGGTGCCCGCGCTGGAGGAGGGGCTGCAGGCCGCGCAGGAGCGGCTGCGCCGGCTGCTGATCCCGCGCGACCCGGATGACGCCCGTGACGTGATCATGGAGATCAAGGCGGGGGAGGGCGGTGCCGAGTCGGCGCTGTTCGCCGCCGACCTGCTGCGGATGTACATCCAGTACGCGGCATCCATGGGCTGGAAGACCGAGCTGCTGGAGCGCAACGAGTCCGACCTCGGCGGTTACAAGGACGTCCAGGTCGCGATCAAGGGGACCTCGACCGACCCCGCCCAGGGCGTCTGGGCGCACCTGAAGTACGAGGGCGGTGTGCACCGCGTGCAGCGCGTGCCGGCGACGGAGTCGCAGGGCCGCATCCACACGTCGACCACCGGTGTACTGGTGTTCCCCGAGGTGGACGAGCCCGAGGAGATCCAGATCGATCAGAACGATCTGAAGATCGACGTGTTCCGTTCGTCTGGACCAGGCGGCCAGTCCGTGAACACCACGGACTCCGCGGTGCGCATCACGCACGTGCCCACCGGCATCGTGGTGTCGATGCAGAACGAGAAGTCCCAGCTGCAGAACCGCGAGGCGGGCATGCGCGTGCTGCGCGCGCGGCTGCTCGCCAAGCAGCAGGAGGAGCTCGCCGCCGCGGCCTCGGATGCGAGGAAGAGCCAGATCCGCGGTATGGACCGCTCCGAGCGGATCCGCACGTACAACTTCCCGGAGAACCGGATCGCGGATCACCGCACCGGGTACAAGGCGTACAACCTCGACCAGGTGATGGACGGCGCGCTCGCCCCCGTGATCGCCTCCTGCATCGAGGCGGACGAGGCGGAGCGCCTCGGCGCCGTCGGCTCCTGACGGCGGGTCCTACCGCTTCGTCGGAGGGCAGCGCTAGGCTCGGCCTGCCCGTCGACCTCAGGAGATGCCATGCCCCAGTTCGCCGTCCTCATCCATGTCTCCGATTCCGCCCATGCACCGGACGCGACGCCGGAGGAGCTCAAGGAGTGCGATGACGACTACGAGGCGCTCGTCGCCAGCGGCAGGATGAGCCTCGCTTATGCGCTGACTCCGAAGGAGTTCGCGAAGACGGTCAGGAGGTCGGGTTCCGTCGAGGGCGTGCATCGGCCGGACGGTGACATCGTCGCGGGCTTCTACGTCATCGAGGCGGCCGACATCGACGAGGCCGCGCGTCTGGCGCGGAACAACCCCGCGGTGCTCGCCGGCGGGGCGGTGGAGATCCGACCGGTCCACAGCGGAGGCATGGTCGTGGCCTCCTGAGCCCTCACCAGCCGCCGCGCGTCGGTGTGTGGCCGTCCCTGGCGTCGTCCGGCATCGCCATCTCGGCGCGCATGCCGAGCAGCCGCACCGGCCGCCCGGGGTCGATCCTCGCGATCATCTCGCGCGCCTTCTCGATCACGGCGTCGCGATCGGTGGTCGATGGCACGCGCTTCGTGAAGGTCTTCGTGGTGAACGGCGCGTAGCGCACCTTCAGGCCGAGGCCCACCACCGGGCGCCCGTCCTCGCCGACATCCGCGAGCACCTGGTCCAGCAGCGCGAGCGCCGCCTGTTCGATCTCGGTTCGGTCCGCGAGGTCGGTCTGATATGTCGTCTCCCTGCTGTGGCCGCGCGGCACCCATGGTGTGTCGTCGACGACCGCAGAGGTCCCGCCGCGGCCGAGCTCCTGGTACCAGAGCCCCATCCGCGGGCCGAACTCCGCCGTGAGATCGTCCTCCGGTGCCGCGGCGAGCTCGGCGACAGTGCGGATGCCGAGACCGAGCAGCCGCTTCGACACCTTCGAGCCGACACCCCACAACTCGATCACCGCGCGTTCTCCCATGACCTCGCCCCAGTTCTCCGCAGTGAGCCGGAACACTCCGCGCGGCTTGCCGAAGCCGGTCGCGATCTTCGCCCGCACCAGGGTGTCGCCGATGCCGACGCTGCAGTGCAGCGCGGTCCTGTCGAGTACTGCCCGCTGGATACCGACGGCGTACGCCTCGGGGTCGTCGGTGTCGACGCCGACGAACGCCTCGTCCCAGCCCAGCACCTGTACGACGGCGCCCGGTCGCGCCCGCAGCTCCGCCATCACCTCTTCGGAGGCGGCGAGGTACGCCGGCGCGTCGACGGGGAGGATCACGGCGTCCGGTACCTTACGGGCCGCGATGCGCAGCGGCATCCCTGATCCGACTCCGAACGCGCGCGCCTCGTACGACGCGGTGGAGACCACCGCTCGTTCGGTGGGATCTCCGCGTCCGCCCACGATCACCGGCAGGCCGGCGAGCTCCGGGCGCCGCAGCACCTCGACGGCAGCGATGAACTGGTCGAGGTCGACGTGCAGCACCCAGTGCATGTCCCCGAGGGTACGCGGGGCGGGGGCTGCGTGGGATCAGATCAGGTATTCGGGAGCGGAGAGCAGGTGCGCGAGGTTCTCACCGGGGGCGCGGGAGCGGATCTTCGCCGGCACGCCGGTGAGCACCGAGTCCGCGGGGGCGTCCTTCGTGACCACCGCGTTGGCCCCGATCGCGGTTCCGGCGCCGATCACGATGGGACCGAGGATCTTCGCGCCGGCGCCGACGAGGACGCCGTCCTCGAGCGTGGGATGCCGCTTGCCGGCGTCTCTGGTCCTGCCGCCGAGCGTGACCCCGTGGTAGAGCATGACGTCATCGCCGATCTCCGCGGTCTCGCCGATCACGACGCCCATGCCGTGGTCGATGAAGAACCGCCGGCCGATCACAGCGGCGGGATGGATCTCGACACCCGTGAGCCAGCGGGTGAGCTGAGAGCCCAGGCGGGCGGGGAAGCGCAGACCGCGTCGCCACAGGGCATGGTTCACGCGGTGCGCCCAGATGGCGTGCAGACCGGGGTAGAGGAGGGCGATCTCGAACGCGCTGCGCGCGGCGGGATCACGAAGCCGGGCGGACGCGATGTCTTCGCGCATCCGCCCGGCCCATGACATGCCGGGCCCTTCGTCGGGCTCAGGGACCGGCATCAGTCCTCGCGCAGGTCCTCGAACAGCGCGGTGGAGATGTAGCGCTCACCGGTGTCGGGAGCGATCACGACGATCGTCTTGCCCGCGTTCTCAGGGCGCGCGGCGACCTTCAGTGCCTGCGCGACCGCGGCGCCGCTGGAGATGCCGACCAGGAGACCCTCCTTGGCGGCGAGGGCGCGAGCGGTCGCCAGCGACTCGTCGAACTCGGCGGTGAGGATCTCGTCGATCACGTCGCGGTCAAGGACGTCGGGGACGAAGTTCGGGCCGATGCCCTGGATCTTCGCGGGGCCGACGCGTCCCTCGGAGAGCAGCGGGGAGTCCTTCGGCTCGACGGCGATGACCTGCACGTCGGGCTTCGCGGCCTTCAGTCCCTTGCCGGCACCCGTGACGGTGCCGCCGGTGCCCACGCCGGCGATGAAGATGTCGACGTCGCCGGCGGTGTCGCGCAGGATCTCCTGGGCGGTCGTGTCGAAGTGGATCTTCGGGTTCGCGGCGTTCTCGAACTGACGTGCCCACACGGCACCGGGAGTCGTCTCGATGATCTCCTGGAGCTTCTCGATCGCGCCCTTCATGCCGAGCGTCGGGTCGCTGAGCACGAGCTCGGCGCCGTACGCCTTGAGCAGCACCCGGCGCTCCTTCGACATCGACGCCGGCATGGTGAGGATCACGCGGTAGCCCCGCGCCGCGCCGACCATGGCCAGGGCGATGCCGGTGTTGCCGCTGGTGGCCTCGACGATCGTGCCGCCGGGCTTCAGCTCGCCGGACGCCTCTGCGGCGTCGATGATCGCGATGCCGATGCGGTCCTTCACGCTCGCACCCGGGTTGAACGATTCGAGCTTGACCAGGACGGTGGCGCCCAGGCCCTCGGTGAGCCGGTTCAGCCGCACGAGCGGGGTGTTGCCGAACGTGGAGGTGATCTCGGAATGGATACCGGACATGAAGCGACCTTTCGGATAAAGGGGCGAGAGCGGCACCAGCCTACTTCTCGCCCTTCGGACGATGACGGAATGTGTCCGCTCCTAGACTTGGACGCATGCCAGACACTCTCTCCGCGCAGCTGCGCGCGGTCGCCCAGCAGCTCTCGGAAGCGGGTGTGAGCGACCCTCAGGTCGACGCCGAACTGCTCGCCGGCCACGTGCTCGGCCTGTCGCGCGGGGGAGTGCAGGCCGCCGCGCTGCGCGGCGACGCGATCGCCGGCCCGGATGCCGCGCAGCTGGCCGCGCTGGCGCAGCGCCGCGCGGCCCGCGAGCCGCTGCAGCATCTCACGGGTACCGCGCCGTTCCGCCAGCTCGAACTCGCGGTCGGACCCGGGGTGTTCGTGCCGCGTCCGGAGACGGAACAGGTCGTGCAGTTCGCGATCGACGCGCTGATCGGAGTGCCGGATCCTGAGCCGATCGGCATCGACCTCGGCACGGGCAGCGGCGCGATCGCCATGGCCATGGCGACCGAGGTGCCGCACGCCAGGATCTTCGCGGTCGAACTCTCCGACGCCGCGTACCCCTGGGCGGCTCGGAACACGGCGGACGCCACGAACCTGACGCTCGTGCACGGCGATCTCTCGACCGCCTTCGACGAGCTCCGCGGCACGGTCGCCGTCGTTATCTCGAATCCTCCCTACGTGCCGGACGACGCGATCCCGCGCGACCCCGAGGTGCGACTGTTCGACCCGGCACAGGCACTCTACGGCGGTCCCGACGGACTCGACGTGGTGCGGGTGATCAGCCGCCGCGCCCTCGAGCTGCTGCGCCCGGGCGGCGTCCTGGTGCTCGAGCACGGCGAACTGCAGGGCGAGGCGATCCGCGGCATCCTCACCGCTGACGGCTGGCGCGCAGCGGTGACGCATCCCGACCTCACCCGCCGCGACCGCGCGACCACCGCGCTGCGGCCGTGACGCGCGCGACGCGGATCAGCACGGGTTCGACGGATTCGACAGGTTCGACAGCCGTCGCCCGCGTAGACTGAGGCCGCCATGTCTTCAGTCTTCGATTGCAGCGATGAGGCCGACCTCCTCGCCGGTATGCGCCACGCCCGTCAGGCCATCGCCAGGGGCGAGCTCGTCGTCCTCCCCACCGACACCGTGTACGGCGTCGCCGCAGACGCGTTCTCGCCTGCTGCCGTCCGCCGTCTACTCGAGGCGAAGGGCCGCGGGCGCGACATGCCGCCGCCCGTGCTCGTCTCCGGTCAGGCGGCCCTCGCGGCGCTGGTGGAGAGCATCCCCGCGCCCGTCCAGCAGCTGGTCGACGAGTTCTGGCCGGGCGGACTGACGATCATCCTGCCGGCGCAGCCGTCGCTGGCCTGGGATCTCGGTGACACGCTCGGTACAGTCGCCGTGCGGATGCCGGATCGTCGGATCGCCCTGGAGCTGCTTGAGGAGACCGGTCCGCTGGCCGTGTCGAGCGCGAACCTCACCGGTCAGGGCGTCGCCATCTCCGCGGCCGATGCCGAGGACATGCTCGGCGACAGCGTGTCGGTGTATCTCGACGGCGGCCTCAGCGCGGACGGCATCGCTTCCACGATCATCGACTGCACCTCGCTCGCCGACCCGACCGTCGAGGAGCCGCGCGTGCGGATCCTGCGCGACGGCGCGGTCAGCAGGAAGCGGCTGGAGGCGGTGCTCGGCGATCTGCTCGAGCCGGAGACGCCGGCGGAGGAGACTCTGCCCGCTGATGAGACTCCCGAACAGGACGGGGGAGCGCAGGAGGAGGACGCCGAGGACAGATCCGCTGCTCCGGACGGCGCCGCGTGAAGCAGTACCTCTTCACGGTCATCCTGACAGCGGCGGTCACATTCGCGCTGTCCTGGGCGGTCTGGAAGCTGAGCCTGAAGTACAAGCTCTATCCGGGCATCCGGGAACGGGACGTGCACACCACCCCGACGCCGCGCCTGGGCGGTGTCGCGATCTTCTTCGGCATCGTGGCGGCGATCGCCGCCTCGGCGGCCAACCCGTTCTTCGACATCATGTGGGTGCCGCCGAGCACCATGTGGTCGGTGCTGGGCGCGACGGCGCTGATCGCGCTCGTCGGCGTGCTCGACGACCTGTGGGACCTGGACTGGTTCATCAAGCTCGGCGTGCAGTTCCTCGCCGCAGGCATCATCACGGTCGGCGGAGGACTGCAGATCCTGTCGCTCCCGTTCGACGAGATGATCCTCGTCTCCAGCTGGGTCAGCATCGGGGTGACGATGCTCGCGCTGGTCGTGGTCATGAACGCCGTGAACTTCATCGACGGTCTCGACGGCCTGGTCGCCGGCGTCTGCCTGATCGCGAATGGCGTCTTCTTCATCTACGCCTACACGCTCACCCGCGACTCCGGGGCATCGAGCTACTTCAACCTCGCGACCTTCCTCGCCGCGGTGCTGATCGGCGCCTGCCTGGGGTTCCTTCCGCTGAACTGGAGCCCTGCGAAGCTGTTCATGGGCGACTCCGGCGCGCTCGTGATCGGACTGCTGATGGCCACCTCGGCGGTCGCCCTCACCGGGCAGATGCCGTCCAACGCCTTCGACCCCGATCAGTTCGGCCGCTCGCAGCTGCTCGGCGCGTTCATCCCCATCCTGCTGCCGGTGGTGATCGTGATGCTGCCGCTGCTGGACTTCGGTCTGGCGGTCTTCCGGCGCATGCGTGCCGGAAAGTCGCCGTTCTCGCCCGATCGCCTGCACCTGCACCACAGGATGCTCGATCTCGGCCACCGCGACCGCGATGCCGTACTGATCTTCTACGCATGGACCGCGGTGATCTCGATCGCGGTGCTGCTGATGTACATCGCCACGCGCGAGGACTGGCCGGGCGGTTACCTGGTCGGCGTCGTCTTCGGCGTGGTCGGCATCGTCGCCTGCCTCGCGGTCACGTTCAATCCGTCCCGCCCGAAGCACCGAACCCCGGAGAAGTCATGAACAGTCCCGTATCGAGCACGCCCATCCTGCGGCGCACCCTGACCTGGTCCGTCGCGGGCGCACTCGTCGTCGGGCTCGTGGCGGGCGTCGTGGGCTATCTCGTCGCCGGCTGGGACGGCATGTGGAGCGGCCTGCTCGGCGTGCTGCTCGCCGTCGTGTTCCTCGCGATCACCGGCGCGAGCATCCTGATCGCCAATCGCTGGTACGGCGACCCGCTGTACGTCCAGCTCTTCTTCGCGATCGTCCTCGGGGGGTGGCTGCTCAAGCTCGGCATCTTCGTCGTCGTGATGATCGTGCTCAGCGGGCAGCCCTGGATCCAGCCGATGGTGTTCTTCCTGTCGATCGTCGCGGGCGTGGTGCTGTCGCTCACTGTGGACGTCATCGTGCTGATGAAGATGCGCCTGCCGAACGTCAGCGACATCTCCCTCCCCACCACGAATCCCGAGGACGACGCCCCCGGCGACGCCGAGGGGACGACCCCCGCGGCATCGGACGGGAACTGAGTCTGGTAGTGTTTTACGGGTGCCCGCCGCTCGTCCTGCGAGCGCATGCGCCGTGATGCACACCGTCCCTCGTCGCCCCGGTTCAGACCGGTGACCCGAAGCTGGAGCCCGCGCTGTTGAATCTCGCTGCGACCATGATCCCCCGCCCGTTCGCCGGAGACGGTGAGTTCCACGGCCCGTCGATGGACGAGTTCTTCCCGCCCACCCTCTTCGAGGTGCTCGGCGTTCCGATGAACCGTATCCACCTCATCCAGATGCTCTCGGTGATCGCCGTGGTGCTGATCCTCTGGCTCGGAACCCGTCGCATGCGCCTGGTCCCCGGTCGTTTCCAGAGCGTGACCGAGATGGGTCTCGGCTTCGTGCGCAACAACATCGCTCACGACCTGCTGGGCCGCAAGGACGGCGACCGCTTCCTGCCGATCCTCACCGCGATGTTCTTCATGATCCTGTTCATGAACATCACGGGCATCATCCCGTTCCTGAACATGCCTGGTACGGCGATCATCGCCGTGCCGCTCACGCTCGCCGTGGTCAGCTATGTGACGTTCATCTACGCCGGTGTCAAGAAGAGCCCGAAGAACTTCTTCAAGAACTCGCTCTTCCCGTCCGGCGTGCCGTGGCCGGTGTACTTCATCGTCACGCCGATCGAGCTCATCTCGACCTTCATCATCCGGCCCGTGACACTCACCCTCCGACTGATGATGAACCTCGTCGTCGGTCACATGATCCTGGTGCTGTGCTTCGCGGCCACCCAGTTCTTCTTCTTCACCGCAGGCGGCGGCTGGGCTCTGCTCGGCGTCGGAACCCTCGCCTTCGGCGGCGCGTTCACGATCTTCGAGATCCTCGTCGTCGTCCTGCAGTCCTACGTCTTCACCGTCCTCACCGCGGTCTACATCCAGCTCGCGGTGGCAGAAGAGCACTGATCTGAGCAGCCCTACGCTGTTCAAAACCGAAAGGAAACAACCCCGTGGACGCAACTACGGTTCTCGCTGAAGTCAACGGTCACCTCGCAGCTGTCGGCTACGGCCTCGCAGCAATCGGTCCGGCCATCGGCGTCGGCATCGTCGTCGGCAAGACGATCGAGGGTGTCGCCCGTCAGCCCGAGCTGGCCGGTCGCCTGCAGGTCCTCATGTGGATCGGTATCGCCTTCACCGAGGCGCTTGCATTCGTCGGCATCGCCGTCGGATTCATCCCCTTCCCGTAATCCGCACCGAGTTCTGAAGGAGACAGGATGCTGAACGCTCTTGTCACGAACCTCGCCGCGGAGGAAGCGCCTAACCCGCTGATTCCCGCGTGGTACGACATCATCTGGTCGGGTCTGTGGTTCCTCATCATCCTCGTCGTGGTGTGGAAGGTCGCACTTCCGCGGTTCACCGCGATGCTCGACGAGCGCTCCGCAGCGATCGAGGGCAACATCGCCAAGGCAGACGAGGCTCAGAAGCAGGCCGAGGAGGCGCTGGAGGAGTACACCCGCCAGCTCGCCGAGGCGCGCGTCGAGGCCGGCACGATCCGTGAGGCCGCCCGTGAGGACGGCAAGAAGATCGTGTCCGAGGCCAAGGACACCGCCACTGCCGAGGCCGCACGCATCACCGCCGCTGCGCACTCGCAGATCGAGGCGGAGCGCCAGTCTGCTTTCGTCTCGCTGCGCAGCGAGGTCGGCACGCTCGCGATCGACCTCGCCGGTGGCGTGGTCGGCGAGTCGCTGTCCGACGACAAGCGCGCCGCAGCGGTGGTCGACCGCTTCCTGGCCGACCTCGAGGCTTCTGAGACGGCGGCCAAGTAATGGGCAGCGCGACCACTCAGGCGCTCGAGACCACCGCGAATGCTCTGGCCTCGACGAAGGGGATCACGGTAGACGTCGCCGGCGAACTGTTCGCCGTCGCGCGCCTGGTCGATGAGTCCGTTCAGCTGAGCGGCGCGCTCGCCGACCCGTCGGTGCCGGCCGAGGCTCGTGCGAAGGTCGCCTCGGACGTCTTCGCGCAGGCCTCTGAGCCGACGCGAGAGGTGCTCCGAGTGGCTGTCTCGCAGCGCTGGTCATCGGCCTCCGACCTGGT
Source organism: Microbacterium sp. MAH-37 (assembly GCF_009758255.1). GTDB lineage: Bacteria > Actinomycetota > Actinomycetes > Actinomycetales > Microbacteriaceae > Microbacterium. Next base: position 13,956 of record NZ_WSEN01000006.1, on the reverse strand, counting down.
GGACGGCATCGAGGAGCTGGCAGTCCGCGCCGCCGCGATCGGCGAGCCGACCGCAGACCTGTCCGGCGAGCTGTTCGCGGTGACGCGAGTCATCGCCGACAACCCCGAGCTCGAACTGGCGCTGGGCAGCCGCCTGGGCGACAGTGCGGCGAAGGCCGGTCTGGTCGAGCGTGTCCTCGGCGGCGGCACCAGCCGCGCGACGGAGCTGATCGTCTCGTCGCTGGTGCGCCAGCCGCGCGAGCGCCGTGTGCGTCAGCTGCTGAACCGCGCCATGAACATCGTGTCCGCACAGCGCGGCTCGGTGGTGGCGACGGTGCAGACCGCGACCCCGCTCTCGGCCGAGCAGCACACGCGCCTCAGCGAGGCGCTGACCCGGCGGTACGGCTCTAACGTGTCGCTGAACGTGGTCGTCGACCCCACCGTGGTGGGGGGCCTGCGCGTGCAGGTCGCCGACGATGTGATCGACGGCAGCATCTCCGCGCGGCTCGCCGACCTCCGACAGAAGCTCGCGGGCTGACTCAAGACTTTGCGCGGGCTGACCGCGCCACCAGATACAAAGGGAAGACAATGGCAGAACTATCGATCAGCCCCGACGTCATCCGTGACGCGCTGAAGGACTTCGCCGCCGCCTACGAGCCCACGTCGGCCGCTGCGACCGAGGTCGGCACCGTCATCGACGCCGCCGACGGCATCGCTCACGTCGAGGGACTGCCCGGTGTGATGGCGAATGAGCTCGTCACCTTCGCGGACGGCACCAAGGGCCTCGCACTGAACCTGGACGAGCACGAGATCGGTGTGGTCGTCCTCGGCGACTTCACCGGCATCGAGGCCGGCCAGGAGGTCACCCGCACCGGTGAGGTGCTCTCGGTCCCGGTCGGCGACGGCTACCTCGGCCGCGTGGTCGATCCGCTGGGCAACCCGATCGACGGCCTCGGCGACATCGCCTCCGAGGGTGTCCGCGAGCTCGAGCTGCAGGCGCCCGGCGTCATGCAGCGCAAGAGCGTGCACGAGCCCCTGCAGACCGGCGTCAAGGCCATCGACGCGATGATCCCGGTCGGCCGCGGTCAGCGTCAGCTGATCATCGGCGACCGCCAGACCGGCAAGACGGCGCTGGCGATCGACACGATCATCAACCAGAAGTCCAACTGGGAATCCGGCGACGTGAACAAGCAGGTGCGCTGCATCTACGTCGCGATCGGCCAGAAGGGCTCGACCATCGCCTCCGTGAAGGGCGCGCTGGAAGAGGCCGGTGCCCTGGAGTACACCACGATCGTCGCCGCTCCGGCGTCCGACCCCGCGGGCTTCAAGTACCTCGCCCCCTACACCGGTTCCGCCATCGGCCAGCACTGGATGTACGGCGGCAAGCACGTCCTGATCATCTTCGACGACCTGTCGAAGCAGGCCGAGGCCTACCGCGCCGTTTCTCTGCTGCTGCGCCGCCCGCCGGGGCGCGAGGCCTACCCGGGCGACGTCTTCTACCTGCACTCGCGTCTGCTCGAGCGCTGCGCGAAGCTGTCCGACGAGCTCGGCGCCGGTTCGATGACGGGTCTCCCGATCATCGAGACCAAGGCGAACGACGTCTCGGCGTACATCCCGACCAACGTGATCTCGATCACCGACGGCCAGATCTTCCTGCAGTCCGACCTGTTCAACGCCAACCAGCGCCCCGCTGTCGACGTCGGCATCTCGGTCTCGCGAGTCGGCGGTGACGCGCAGGTCAAGTCGATCAAGAAGGTCTCCGGAACGCTGAAGCTCGAGCTGGCGCAGTACCGCTCGCTCGAGGCCTTCGCGATGTTCGCCTCCGACCTCGACGCCGCCTCGCGTCGTCAGCTGGCCCGCGGCGCGCGTCTGACCGAGCTGCTGAAGCAGCCGCAGTACTCGCCGTACCCGGTGGAGGAGCAGGTCGTCTCGATCTGGGCCGGCACCAACGGCAAGCTCGACAGCATCGAGGTTTCCGACGTGCTGCGCTTCGAGCGCGAGCTGCTCGACTACCTGCGTCGCAACACGAAGGTCCTCGACACGCTGCGCGAGACCAACGTCCTCGACGACGACACCGTGGCAGAGCTCGAGAAGCAGACCGACGCCTTCATCCTGGAGTTCGCAGGCGGCACGGGGCAGTCCCTCGGCACGCCGGGCAACGAGCAGGTCTCGGCAGAGGATGCCGGTGACGTCGACCAGGAGAAGATCGTCAAGGGTCGTCGCGCGTAACGCGCGGGAGATAGGCACTCATGGGCGCTCAACTCCGGGTCTACAAGCAGAAGATCTCTTCTGCTCAGACGACCAAGAAGATCACGAAGGCGATGGAACTCATCGCGGCTTCGCGCATCCAGAAGGCGATGGCACGCGTCAAGGCGTCCTCACCCTTCGCGCAGGCCGTGACGAGGGCCGTGTCCGCCGTCGCGACGCACTCCAGCGTCGACCACCCGCTCACCCGGGAGTCCGAGAAGATCCGCCGCTCCGCGGTCGTGATCTTCTCGAGCGACCGAGGCCTGGCAGGTGCGTTCAACTCGCAGGTGATCCGCGAGGCCCTGGAACAGGGCGAGCAGATCCGTGCCAAGGGCAGCGAGCCGGTGTACTACCTGATCGGCCGCAAGGCCGTCGGCTACTTCCAGTTCCGGGGCATCGCCTCGGCAGCGGAGTGGATCGGTGACACCGACACGCCCTCGTTCAAGACCGCCGAGGAGATCGCGAACGTCCTGCAGGAGTCCTTCCTGCGCGGCGGCGGCGAGAACGGCGTGGACGAGATCGTCCTGGTGTTCAACCGCTTCGTCAGCATGATGACGCAGGAGCCGACGGCACGACGTCTGCTTCCGCTCGAGATCGCCGAGGCGGACGCCTCGGATGCGGGCAGCACCGTCTACCCGCTGTACGAGTTCGAGCCGGATGCCGGGACCGTGCTGGACGCGATCCTGCCGGTGTACATCCAGAGCCGCGTCTTCAACGCGCTTCTGCAGTCCTCGGCCGCCAAGCAGGCCGCGACGCAGAAGGCGATGAAGTCGGCCAGCGACAACGCCGACAAGCTCATCACCGACTACACCCGCCTGCGCAACAACGCGCGCCAGGCGGAGATCACGCAGCAGATCGCCGAGATCGTCGGCGGCGCCGACGCTCTGGCGTCGAGCAAGTAAGCCTCAAGAGAGAGACGAAGATATGACCCCCACCGCAACGGCTGACAACGCCGCGACCGCGGTCGTCGGGCGCGTCGCACGCGTCACGGGCCCGGTCGTCGACATCGAGTTCCCGCACGACTCGATCCCCGACATCTACAACGCGCTCAAGACCACGATCACGATCGGCGAGGAGTCCACCGAGATCACGCTCGAGGTCGCTCAGCACCTCGGCGACGACCTCGTGCGCGCCATCTCGCTGAAGCCCACCGACGGCATGGTCCGCGGCCAGGAGGTGCGCGACACCGGTGAGGCCATCTCGGTCCCGGTCGGCGACGTCACCAAGGGCAAGGTCTTCAACGTCATCGGCGAGGTCCTCAACGCCGAGCCCGGCGAGCAGGTGGAGATCACCGAGCGCTGGCCGATCCACCGCAAGGCTCCGAACTTCGATCAGCTCGAGTCGAAGACCACGATGTTCGAGACCGGCATCAAGTCGATCGACCTCCTCACCCCGTACGTGCAGGGTGGAAAGATCGGCCTGTTCGGCGGCGCGGGCGTGGGCAAGACCGTCCTCATCCAGGAGATGATCCAGCGCGTCGCGCAGGACCACGGTGGTGTGTCGGTGTTCGCCGGTGTCGGCGAGCGCACGCGTGAGGGCAACGACCTGATCGCTGAGATGGAGGAGGCGGGCGTCTTCGACAAGACCGCCCTCGTCTTCGGCCAGATGGACGAGCCGCCGGGGACGCGTCTGCGCGTGGCCCTGTCCGCACTGACGATGGCGGAGTACTTCCGCGACGTGCAGAAGCAGGACGTGCTGCTGTTCATCGACAACATCTTCCGCTTCACCCAGGCGGGTTCCGAGGTGTCGACGCTGCTGGGCCGCATGCCCTCGGCCGTGGGATACCAGCCGAACCTCGCCGACGAGATGGGTGTGCTCCAGGAGCGCATCACCTCGACGCGCGGTCACTCGATCACCTCGCTGCAGGCGATCTACGTGCCGGCCGATGACTACACCGACCCGGCTCCGGCGACCACGTTCGCGCACCTCGACGCCACAACCGAGCTCTCGCGTGAGATCGCGTCGAAGGGTCTGTACCCCGCGATCGACCCGCTGACCTCGACCTCGCGCATCATGGACCCCCGCTACCTGGGCGAGGACCACTACCGCGTGGCCACCACGGTCAAGCAGATCCTGCAGAAGAACAAGGAGCTGCAGGAGATCATCGCGATCCTCGGTGTCGACGAGCTCTCCGAAGAGGACAAGATCATCGTCGCCCGCGCGCGCCGGATCCAGCAGTTCCTCTCGCAGAACACCTACATGGCGAAGAAGTTCACCGGCGTCGAGGGATCGACGGTGCCGCTGAAGGAGACCATCGAGTCGTTCGACGCGATCGCTCGCGGTGACTTCGACCACGTCGCCGAGCAGGCCTTCTTCAACGTCGGTGGTATCTCCGACGTCGAGGAGCAGTGGGCGAAGATCCAGAAGGAGAACGCCTGATCATGGCTCTCAAGGTCAATCTCGTCTCCGCCGAGGCGGAGATCTGGTCGGGCGAGGCGAGCCTCGTCGTCGCGAAGACCGTCGAAGGCGAGATGGGCATCATGACCGGCCACGAGCCCGTGCTCGCGATCCTCGCCAAGGGCGAGGTGCGCATCACCGAGCTCGACGGTTCGAAGGTGCTCGCCAACGCGCAGGACGGGTTCCTGTCGATGGAGGGCGACGTGGTCACCATCGTGGCCGGTAACGCCGCACTGATCGCCTGACACCCGTATCCACGCCTCCGCCCCGGTTCCCGCTCAGGGTTCCGGGGCGGAGCCGTCTGCAGACCTGTCCGGAAAGGGGTCGGTCATGAGGATCCTGCTGCCGCCGTCCGAGACGAAGCGGCCCGGTGGTTCGGGCGCGGCGCTCGATCTCGACGCCCTGGCGCTGCCGTCGCTCCGACCCGTTCGCGAGGCGACCGTCGATGCGCTCGTCGCGCTGTCCGCGGATGCCGCTGACGCACAGCGCGTGCTCAAGCTCAGCGCTCGCCAGGCCGGTGACGTCGAGCACAACCGCGCCCTGCGCACCGCCGCGACGATGCCGGCGATCGACCGGTACACCGGCGTGCTGTACGACGCACTGGATGCGGCATCGCTGGATGCGCGTTCGAGGCGATGGTTGGGGACGCACGTGCTCGTGCACTCCGCTCCCTTCGGCCCGGTCGGCGCGCTGGACCCGATCCCGTCGTACCGTCTGGCGGCGGGCACTGCGCTGCCCGGCATCCCGCCGATGCGCCGTCACTGGGCGGCCGCGACGAGCGAGGCGCTGGGGGAGGAGCGCTTCGTGCTCGACCTGCGCAGCGAGGCCTATGTCGCACTCGGTCCCGTCCCGGCATCCGTGAAGTCGGAGTACGTGCGCGTCGTGACCCCGACGGGGCGAGCACTGAACCACTTCAACAAGAAGTCGAAGGGCGAACTGGTGCGCCGACTCGCGCGGTCGCGCCCGCGTATCGGAGGCGCTCCAGCGCTGATGCGCTGGGCCCAGGAGAACGGAATCGTCCTCCGGCGCGCCGAAGCGGGGATCCTGGAGCTCGTCGTCGACGAGTGAGCGGCCGGCGTGACCCGCCGTCGCGGTCATTGCCCGCGCGCGCGACACGCCGATAGCATGACCTGTGCGAAGCAGGCGCTTCGTGGCGGGTGATATTCGCCCCAGACGACCAAGGAGATTCGATCCTCATGGGCTACGACGATTACGGGGTGGTGGACGCGGCGGCGACGCTCGTCTCCACTCTGATCGGCCTCATCTTCGCCTTCGGCGGCTACATCCTCTACTCGCTCTTCTACATGAAGATCTTCGAGAAGGCCGGCGTGCAGGGCAAGTGGCGGGCCTGGGTGCCGGTCTACAACTACATGATCTTCCTGAAGCTCGGTGACCTGAGCCCGTGGCTGGTGCTGTACCTGGTCGGTGCGGGCATCCTCGGTGCGATCATCCCGATCCTCGGCTGGTTCATCATCCTGCCGCTGGTCGCCCTGGCCGCGCGCGTACTCGGACTTCTGGCCGCGTGGCGCGTGGGCCTGAAGACGCAGAAGGAGGCCGTCTGGGTCATCCTGTACTTCTTCCTGGACCTCGTCTGGCTCGGCATCGTCGCGTTCGACAAGTCGCGCTGGAACCCGGCGATCGCGCCGGCCGGCTGGGCCTCCAATGGCTTCCTCGCCGATCGCACGGTGTGGGACGGTGTGCCGGTGCAGGTCGCTGCAGCGCCGCAGGCGCCCGCCTACGGTGCACCGCAGGGCTACGCACCGCCGGCCCCCGGCGCTCCGGGTGCCCCGGTCCCGCCGCAGGGCTACGCTCCGCCGGCCGCGCCGGCTCCCGGCGTCCCGGTTCCGCCGGTGTTCACCACTCCTGACACTCCTGCAGCGCCGACGACGCCTCCCGCACCGCCGACGACGCCTCCCGCGCCGCCGGCACCCCCGGTCCCGCCGGCTCCGCCGGTGCCTCCGACGGATGCTGCACCCGCAGCCGCTCCGGAGGCGGCTCCGCAGGCCGACGCTCCGGCGATCGACTTCGGCGCTCCGGCGACCGAGCCGCAGTCGGATGCTCCGGATGCCCCTCCCACGGCCGACGGCAAGGGCGAACAGCCCCCGGCCTGAGTGCACCGCGACGGGCTCCCGATCTTCGGATCGGGAGCCCGTCGTCGTCCCCGGTGCCGTATCGCACCGATAGTGTGGAGGGCATGGTGAACGCTCAGCGCCGCGTCGGGGGCTCCGGACTCGTCGTCTCCGCCGCAGGACTCGGATGCAACAACTTCGGGCGGCCGGGGACGGTGACCGAGACCATCCAGGGCAGCCGCGTCGTGATCGACGCGGCGATCGACCAGGGGATGTTCTTCTTCGACACCGCCGACATGTACGGCAGAGGCGGGACCAGCGAGAGCTTCATCGGCGAGGCGATCGAGGGGCGCCGGGATCGCGTCGTGCTCGCGACGAAGTTCGGGCACGAGTACGACATGGGTTATGACTTCCCGGGCGGGCGCGGATCGCGCCGCTACGTGAGGCACGCGGTGGAGCAGTCGCTGCGCCGGCTCCGCACCGACTGGATCGACCTCTACCAACTGCATCTACCCGATGTGCAGACTCCGATCGCGGAGACGATCGACGCTCTGGACGAGCTCGTCGACGAGGGCAAGATCCGCTACTACGGACACTCGAACTTCACCGGATGGCAGATCGCCGAGGCGGAGTTCACCGCGCGAGCTCGCTCCACCGGCCGCTTCGTCTCATCGCAGAACCAGTACTCGCTGCTGGCACGAGGAGCCGAGCGGGAGGTGCTGCCCGCGGTGAACCGGTACGGCCTCGGCTTCTTCCCGTACTTCCCCCTGCACAACGGCCTGCTCACCGGCAAGTTCACCCGTGACGGGGGACCCGCCGGCAGCCGCATCATGAGCGAGCGCCGCTTCATCTGGGAGAACGCGCCATGGGACGCCCTCGAGGCGTATGCGCAGTTCTGCGCCGAGCGCGGCATCACCATGCTCGAGGCGACCTACGGCTGGCTTCTGGCGCAGCCGGGCGTCTCCAGCGTCATCGCCGGCGCGACGACGGCCTCACAGGTCGAGTCGAACGTGCGAGCCGCCGTGGCCTGGGAGCCGGATGCCGCGGAACTCGCGGCGATCGACGCATACTTCCCGCTTCCCGAGGATCCGGCAGTCGGGCTGTGACCCGGGGGTCCACTACGATGGCAACAGATTCCGGGGTAACCCGGAGCACCGCACGCACCTCGGAGAGTCCTCGTGCCTGAGACGACAACGCAGACGTACCGCGTCGACGACGCAGTGCAGCTCTCCTGGGCCGGGGCGACCGACCAGGGGCACCGCCGCGACACCAATCAGGACGCGTTCCTGGCGCGCTATCCGCTCTTCGTCGTGGCGGACGGCATGGGCGGTCACGCGGGCGGGGAGATCGCCAGCAGCCGCACGATCGCCCGGTTGGATGCGATCGTCGAGAGCGGCGACGTGGGCACCGAGGCCATCGAGAAGGCGCTCGGCCAGGCCGTCGCCGACATCGCCGCTCACCCCGACACGACGGACGAGGGGACAGGTACCACGCTGACCGGGTTGTTCCTCGACCGAAGCGAGGACGAGCCCCGCTGGATCGTGCTGAACATCGGCGACTCCCGGGTCTACCTCGCGCGCGAGGGCAAGCTCGCCCAGGTCACGACCGATCACTCCGTGGTGCAGGAGCTCATCTCGTCCGGGAAGCTCAGTCCTGAGGAGGCTGAGGGGCACCCGTACAGCAACGTGATCACCCGCGCGGTCGGCGCCAGCGAACTGCTGCCGCCGGACTACATCGCCGTCGAGGTGCAGGCGGGCGACCGCTTCGTCGTGTGCTCCGACGGGCTGACCAAAGAACTCACCGATTACGGCATCCTGCATTTCCTGCGCGAGAACGCCGATCCGGGCGCGGCCGTCGACGCGATGCTCGAGGCAGCGCTGGAAAACGGCGGGCGGGACAACGTCACGCTGATCGTGCTGCAGGTCGACGACTCCTCCTCCCCAGAAGAGATTTCCGCCGACTGACGGCCCAGAGCTGTGGACAGCCCGGTTCCGGGCTGAACCGTGCGCTGTGATGGGGGCATGGAATCCACCACGATCGTGCTGCCGCCCTCGCCAGCGTCGCCGAGCCGCCCGTCGTTGCCGTTGCTGGCGGCGATCGTCCCCGTCGTCGCCGGCGTGGTGCTGTGGGCCGTAACCGGATCGCTGTTCGCGCTCTGCTTCGCGGCGCTCGGCCCGCTCATGCTGCTGGCGTCGTTCCTCGACGGCATCCGCACCAGGCGACGCGATCGACGGCGTGGCGAGGCCGAGGCGGATGCGGCCTGGCAGCGCGCGGATGCCGAGCTGATCGAGCTGCACGCCGAGGAGCGTGCGGGGATGTGGCGCAGGCACCCTGATGCCGCCGCCTGCCTGAGCGAACAGCCGCTGCGCGGGCCGGAGCCTCCCACGGCGGAGACCGCATTGGTCCTCGGCCGCGGCGTGCGCATGAGCGCGGTTCGGGCGAGCGGGGGAGACGACGATCGTGCTCGCGCGTTCCGGGAGCGCGCGTCGCGACTGGACGACGCCCCGGTGACGGTCCCGATCGGTCGCGGCGTCAGCGTGCGGGCTCCGCAGCCGATCGGCGCGGCGGTGCTCCGTGCGCTGATCGTGCAGCTCTGCCTCCGGTTCACGCCCTCGCAGCTGGCTCTTCTCGGGGACGGACTCGACGGGCTCGGCCTCGCCGAGCTGCCGCACGCGAGCAGTTCCCGGCGCTCGGCCTTCCGCCTCGTCATCGGTGCCGCCGCGGACGTCACCGGCGATGCCCGGCTCTCACTCTGCGCGCCGGGTACGGAGCCGCCGGACGGAGTCACCGCCGTCCTGGACTGCACGGATCCGCTTCGGGCGCGCCTGCGCACCCCCGACGGAGTGCAGGATCTGGTCGTGGAGGGGATCTCGCTCGCACAGGCACGCGCGATCGCCGCAGACAGCGCCGCCCGCGGTGAGGACGTGGCGGAACTGCCGGAGCGGGTGGCACTGCACGAACTCGATGCCGTGCCGGACGGCGGTGCCGGCCTCGCTGCCGCACTCGGGCGTGGCGAGCGCGGCGATGTCGTCGTGGATCTGGTCGAAGACGGGCCGCACGCCATCGTCACCGGGATGACGGGCACGGGCAAGAGCGAGCTCCTGGTCTCGTGGGTGACGGCGATCGCCGGCGCGCACGGTCCGGATCGGGTCAACTTCGTCCTGGCCGATTTCAAGGGAGGCACGGCGTTCGATCCGCTCCGCGAGCTGCCCCAGGTCGCTGCGGTGATTACCGACCTCGACGACGAGGGCGCCCGTCGCGGCGTGGAGAGCCTGACCGCCGAACTGCGCCGCAGGGAGCGGGCGCTGGCCGAAGCCGGGGTGCGCGACATCCACCAGCTGCCCTCTCTGCCGCGTCTCGTGATCGTGGTCGACGAGTTCGCCGCGCTGCTGCAGGAGCACGCGGATCTGGGTGCCGTGTTCACGGATGTCGCGGCGCGCGGGCGCGCGCTCGGCATGCATCTCGTGCTCGGCACGCAGCGTGCCGCCGGCGTCATCCGCGACGCTCTCGCCGCGAACTGCCCGCTGCGCGTCAGCCTGCGCGTGGCCGACGCGGCCGACAGCCGGCTCGTGATCGGCTCAGACGCGGCGTCGGCAGTGCCCGGCGGGCCCGAGTCGCGCGGACTGGCCTTCGTACGTCGCCCGCAGGATGCGGAGGCGGTCTGTGCGCGCATCGCGTTGACGGGCGCCGCCGACGTGCGGGCGGCCTCCCTGCGCTGGCCCGCTGATCAGCGCCCGCGCAGTCCGTGGCTGCCCGCGCTCCCCGAAGTGCTCGCTCTGAACGAGGTGGCTCCGACGCGAGAGGGCGGCCTGCGACATCGTCAGGGCCTCGTGCTCGGGGTGGCGGACGAACCCGATCGTCAGCGCCAGCCGGTGGCGATCCTGGAAGCGGGGCGGGGACTGGCCATCATCGGCGGGCCAGGAGCGGGCAAGACGACGGCGCTGCGCCTGCTCGCGGCGCAGCAGCCGGCGGCGACGGTGATACCCGCCGACACCGAGGGCGCCTGGGACGTCGTCCAGGACCTCCTGTCAGGGGCCGCGCGTCCGCCGCTGGTGCTCTGCGACGATCTCGACCTTTTGGCCGCCTCGTATCCGCCCGAGTACGCCCTGGAGTTCGTGTCCGCCTGGGAGCAGCTGGTGCGCGCCGTCCCTGTGGCCGTCACCGTCTCCCGGACGTCCGGTGCCGTGGCCCGTGTCGTCGACGCGCTGCCACGGCGCGCGACGCTGCGGCTGCCAGGCCGTGCCGAGCATCTCGCGGCCGGGGGAGACCCGGAGGGCTTCCGCAGGGACCGGCCCGCAGGACGGGCACGGATCGACGGACGTGAGGTGCAGCTGTGCTGGGTGGACGACGGACAGGCACTCGCGGCCGCCGTGTCCGACACCCCGCGCTGGCGACCGCAGCGCACGCTCTGCGGCGTGGTGACGCCGGCGGCGCGGCAGACGGCCGACCTGCTGCGCATCGAGCACCCTCGGCATCGCGTGATCGGGATGAACGACGCGGCATCGGGTCTCCAGCCGTCCGAGACGCCGGTGATCCTGGTCGCCGACCCGGAGGAGTGGCGGATGAACTGGGCTGTCACGCAGCGCCTCCGCGCAGAGGGCGAGCTGCTGATCGCCGCGGAGTGTCCCGGGGACCTGCGTCAGCTCGCCGGAGTGCGCACACTGCCGCCGTTCGCACGCGTGCACGCCGGAAGAGCGTGGGTCACGCTGCAGGGCGGCGTGCCGCGGCGGGTGCTGCTGCCCGGTGCTCTGGCCTGATCAGGGCGACGACGGGGCGCCCGCTCTGCTGAGCAGCGCGCCGGGCCGAACTGTCAGATCCCCGCGCCGGGGCGGACGGTGCCCACCGGCGTCCCTCCGCCGTGCACGACGAGCGGCAGGTCGGCGGCCAGCGCCGCGACATCCGAATCGGTCACGGCGCCCGCGCGTGCCAGCAGCGTGGCGGCGACGATCGTGGCCGCACGGCCGTTGCCGTCCAGCATCTTCAGCACCACCGTCGTACCGTCGGGGGCCACCATGGCCATCACGCCCTCCGCGCCGTGCTTGGCGAAGACGCCGAGCCGCTCGATCGCGATAGTGTCCTGGTGCCCGGGGCCGGCGATCGTCCACGGGTTCTCCCGCACGGCGCGCACGAGCGCACCCGCGACGCGATGCAGCGCGAACGGCGAGCGATCCGATGCGGTGCCTATGCGGTGGATGCTGCGGCCCAGCCCCACGAGCGTCATCGCGTGCACCGGGGCGCCGCATCCGTCGATCGCGGTGTGTGCGACCTTCGAACCGGTCAGGCGCTCCACCGTCTCGCGGATGTGCACCTGCAGAGGATGCGCCGGATCGAGGTAGCCCTCCGTCGGCCAGCCGGTCGCCACACAGGCACGCAACATCGCCGCGTGCTTTCCGGAGCAGTTCATCCGGATGCGGCTCGGCTCGGCGTGGTCCCGGGTCATCTCGCGTCGGGTGTCGGAGTCGCTCGGCCAGGACAGCGGGCAGGCCAGGTCGTCTTCGGTGAGGCCGCCGGCGACGAGCATCTCCCGCACGACCTCCACGTGCCGGTCGGTGCCCGTGTGGCTGGCAGTGCTCATCGCGAGCTGCTCGCCCTCCAGCGCGGCGCCCGCCGTGACGCAGGCGACCGCCTGCAGGGGCTTCATGCTCGACCGCGGCAGGATCAGCGCGTCGGCATTGCCGTGCTGCGCGACCACTTCGCCGTCGGGGGAGAGCACGACCGCCGCACCGGCATGGCGGGATTCGACGAATCCGCTGCGTTCGACGACGGCCAGTTCCACGGAATCCGCAACAGTGAGAGTCTCGAGCACGTCTTCCAGCTTATGACGTGTCGGGCACCGTGCCAGACTGGCCGCATGCCACTCGGAGAACACCATTACGCGCTCACGACCACGTGGACGGGCAACCTGGGCACCGGCACCAGCGGCTACCGCGACTACCGCAGGGACGTCACGCTGCAGGTCGACGGCAAGCCCGAGCTGCTCGCTTCCTCTGACAAGCCGTTCCGCGGCGACACGTCACGGTGGAACCCCGAGGATCTGCTGGTTGCATCCCTCTCCGAATGCCATCTGCTGTCGTATCTGCACGCCTGCGTCACGGTGGGCGTCGTCGTCACCTCGTACCGCGACGACGCGAGCGGCGTGATGCGCGAGGACGGGCGGGGCGGCGGCGCCTTCACCGAGGTCGTCCTGCGCCCTCAGGTGACCGTCGCCGATGCATCCATGATCGAGGCGGCGCAGCAGGCGCACCATCAGGCGCACGAATGGTGCTTCATCGCCAACTCGGTGAACTTCCCCGTGCGCCATGAGGCACTTGTCACAGTCGCAGACTGACCGCAGAGTTCGTCTGGAATGGCCGTGGGGATCAGCGGCGCTCGTGCGGCAGCGCCTGTTTGATCTTCTCGATCGGGGTGTGTGCGGGCGGCTCGTTGTAGACGCCGGCGAGCTCCTGGCCCGACAGGGCGTGGATGGCAGCCATGATCTCGTCCGTGGCGAGGCGCCTGGCCCTGCCGCTGGACGCCGCGCCGTGTGTGCTCAGATCGAGCGGCTCGCCGAACTTGACGGTGATCCGCTCCCGTAGGGACGGCATCTTCGCGCCGCGCGGCATCACGATGTCGGTGCCGATGAGCCCGACTGGGACGACCGGGGCGCCGGTCTCCAGCGCCAGGAACGCGACGCCGGTGCGCCCCTTGTACAGACGGCCGTCGTCGGAGCGCGTCCCCTCCGGGTACAGCGCCACCGTCAGACCGTCGTCGAGCAGCTGCTTCTGCTGGTCCAGGGCGTCGAGGGCGGCCTGTCCTGCGCCGCGGCGGACCGGGATCGCCCCGATCGACGTGAAGAAGATCCGGGACATCGCGCCCTTGATGCCGGTGCCCTCGAAGTAACTCGACTTGGCGAGGAAGTGCACAGGGCGCGGAGCCGCCACCGGGATGGCGATCGAGTCGATGAAGGACAGGTGGTTGCTGGCGAAGATCACCGGTCCGTCCTTCGGGACGTTCTCGCGGCCCTCCACCCGGGGGCGGTAGACCATGCGCGCGAGCGGGGTGATCAGCATGCGGCCGAAGGCGTAGGCGAAGCCCGCCCGTCGGGGTGCGTTCATCTGCTCAGGTGCCGATTCGGATTCCGGCGACTGCTCAGAGGTCATCAGCACAGATTATCGAAGGGTTCATGCCGGCTTCGGAATGAGGTGCACACAGCCGCGGCCTAACTGTTCTTCCCCGACACGTTGTGAACGTCTGAGGTGAGCGAAGACCTCCGGGACGATGTGGG
>NZ_WSEN01000005.1 GCF_009758255.1 Microbacterium sp. MAH-37 | reverse complement strand
GTCGCTGCTGGGCATGATGCGTGCGATCCAGGATCTGGATCAGCAGCTCGCCGGCAACTGACCGAAGATTCGAATCGAGGGGACCGGCGCTGCAGCCGGTCCCCTCTCGCCGGAGTTTCCACGGAGGGCAGACATGGGTGACGGGGTCAAACTGAAATACGGCGATCTCGAGCCGTTGCAGACCGCGCTGACGAGCATCATCGACGAGTTCGAACACGCAGGTTCCCGCAGCAACGACCTGGAAGGCGCAGTCGGTTCGCCTTACGGCGAGCGCGATCTGCGCGATGCCGCGTCCGACTTCGAGGGTCGCTGGGACGACCGCCGCAAGAAGCTCATGGACAGCTGCAAGACCGTCCAGGAGTACGTCGCCAGCGTGATCAAGGGGTTCCAGGACTTCGATCGTGATGCTGCATCCAAGTCCGAGAACTCGGAAGGCTGACCGTGTACGAATACATGCCGATGACCTCGCCCGCTGGGCATCCGATCGGAGAGCTCACGGGTGATGTCGGAGACATCCGCGCTCGGGGGACCTCTCTTCAGAACCTCGCTGATGCGATGAGCGACTCATCGACGTTGCTGAAGCGCCTGGTCGAGAACGGCGCTGACATGGAGGGGCAGGCAGTCGACAAGCTCGCCGAGATCGCGGGCGAGATGCATGCGGAGCTCGGTCGAGCAGCGGATCTGTACGACGTCGTCGCTCCGCACATCGTGCAGTACGCCTCCGACCTGGAGACCTCGAAGGCCGCGATCGATCCGATCCTCCAGGACCTCGACTCGCTGTGGATCACGTATCAGCAGAAGAAGGAAGAGGCAGCGTCGGCGGCATCTCAGATGCCGAATTACCCGACCGGTGCCGATGCGGATGACGAGCAAGCACGTCAGGACGCGATCGACGCGCGTGACGAGGCCGCCCAGGACGCCGCGGGCGCCGCGACAGGTGCACGGGGCGATTGGGACGCTCGCGCCGCTGACTACGACCGCGAGTGGAACACCTGGCACACCGCGTTCACGAACGCTGCGAGCAACATCCGCGAAGACATGTCCGACAAGATCGAGGACGGCTTCTGGGACAACGTCGATGGCTTCCTGCAGTTCATGTCGGACTTCCTCGCAGTGGCCGGCATCGTGCTCGCCGTGCTCGCGATCATCATCGGTGGCCCGATCATCGCGGCTCTTGCCGCCATCGTGGCGGTCGCCACGCTGATCGTCGCCGTCGCGAGGCTCGCGAGGGGGAACGGAAGCGTCCTCGATGTGGTGTTCGGAGTGATCGGAGTGATCCCGCTGATCGGCCCGGCCATCAAGTTCGCCCGTGGCCCGATGGCGATGATCAGAGGCGCGGAGTTCGGAGCCGACGGCGCGCGCTACTTGAACGTCTTCGCCGGGCGCGCTCCGCTGAGCTCGCTCAGCCAGATCCGAGGCGGCTTCACGACGGGCTTCGCAGAATTCTCGGCGCGTCTGTTCACCGGTGACGGTGTCTCCAGGTTCGCGGTGGAGATGTCTGGCGTGGAGACGCTCGACATGGTCGGCAACATCTTCGCGTCGCACTTCGCGATCGCCGGTGGCATCAAGGATTCTGCGGGCGGTGCCTGGGCGGGGACGTTCGACCCGGACCAGAACCCGTTCTCCTGACCGACCGCGGTGAAAGCCGCCTCATGGAAGACTGAGACGATGAGCAGCCTGCGCGCAGAACTGATGGGGAAGACCGGAACGGTCATCCCTCCTTATCGGATGCTCCTTCCTCCGGGATGGGAGGCGTTCGACCTCAGCGAGGCGACGGAGCGGGACCTGATGCGCCGTGCCGAAGCGCGACTGCACGGGGCGCAGAACTCTGCATTCGGGCCGATCCTGGCGGACAAGGTGCATGAGGTGCTCGAGGGCCTGCGCGCTCGCCACGGCTTCGCCTACGCGTTCGCGGGCGATGCCGCACCGACGTGGGCCATCGGGGCAGCCACACTGGTGGGGCTCAAGCGCACCTCATCGCCTGAGGCGACTCTCGAGCAGATCGTCGAGAGCGCTGTCCGCCATCATGGAGGCGTACCCATCGGCGAAGGCCAGCAGATCGTGCGCTGGACCGAACGGCGCGAAGTGTCGGTCGACGGTGAGGACGTCGCGTCGTTGCTGGTCAACTACCTGATTCCCATTCCGGGGACACGGCTCACTGAGGCCGTGCAGTGGACGGCTACGGTGACCCACGAAGTGGACCTCCCGGCGGATCACCCCAATCTCACCCTTTGGACCGCGCTCTTCGACACTCACATCAGCACGTTCACCTGGACGGTGCGCTGATGGAGATCGCCCTCGAGTACGCCCCGGACGGTGTGATCCCGGTGCCCACCGAACGCCTGTCCTCGGCCGAGTCGGCGGCGTGGGCTCGCGAGACCGCGGCCGGCTTCGCCCGGGATCTCGGATCGGACGACGAGGTCGGGACGCGGATCGAGTCAGCCCTGCTCGCGGTGCGGGCACAGGCGGACGACGATCGAAAGTTCATGCTCATCGTCGGCGCTGACGGAGGAGTCGTCGCGCCACTGATGATCTCGGTGATCGCGCATGAGCTGTCTCGCGCGGAGCAGGCGGACTTCCTGTGGTCGAACACGGCCATCCTGCCGGTGACTCCGCGTCTCACGGAGACCGAGGCGCTGGGCACAGGGTTCTCGGCCACGCTGGCGCAGCGGGAGAACGGTCTGGATTTCGCGACTCGTCGCTGGATCTTCTTCGGGACGGGCGCGACTGTGTGCGCGATGCTCGGCCCCGTCGTACCGTACGGGATGGCGTTCGTCGAACCGTTCGCCGAGGCCGCGCTGTCGTCGGCGGCGCTCAGCGGATTCGTGCCCCGGCCCGATCCCGCCCGGCTCGACGAGCTGGTCTCCGCAGTCACACGCCCGGGAGATGAGTGGCCGCTGAACCGCTGATCGGGCAGCTGATGGGTAGTTGTCCCCATCGACTGTTTTCGAGGGTGTCTCGTAGGGTGGTTGTTGTCGGGC